>NZ_NSDX01000010.1:0-125139 GCF_002300195.1 Rhodococcus sp. ACPA1
TGAATCCGACGTCGGTGAAGAATTCCGGTGCCCAGCGGGCGGCGACGGCGGCCTCGTCGGTCAGTCCCATCAGCTGCATCCCGGCGGGGTTGAGGTAGCGCAGGCGTCCGGTGTCGTAGTCGGCGAGTGCGACCATGTTCTGGGCATGCTCGATCGCCGACAGCAACATGCGGGCTTCCGCTGTTTCCGGTTTCATCCTGGCCGTCCTCCCAGCCTCGATGTGCTGTACACCCTTGCAGGTCGAGCCTTCGCATTGCTTGTGATGAGTCGAGTGAACACCGACAGATCCGATCAGTCGATGGGCGATGCGTCCAGGCCGCGGGTGCACCGTCCCTCGCTTGCATCGTGACGGTGCCGGTGGTCGGGTTCAGTTACGTTTTCGGGTTCGGCGTTCGGGGCCCGTCGATTCCCGCACCGCCGCCTACGTCCGCGGCAGATTCGGCCGAACATCCGGACGATCGGGCTATTTCAGGAGCAGCAGGGTGAGCAATCGCACCGCTCTCCGACACCTCTTGTTTCGACATATATCAATATAGACAGAGATTGAATCAGGAGGCAGACCCAACAGGCGAACCGATACCCGGCCGAAGACCGGGGCGGCGCCTCCAACAGGCCTCGATGCTCGTAGTCCCGCAGCGTCTTCCGCATTCACTCCGGCGCGGGCGGCGCCCTCCCAGTGGTACGCATGCCGGTCGGTGACCGAGGGCCAATGCGGGCTACCGATTGCGTGCGGTGACGAGCAGGTACTCGGCCTCGTAGAGTGTCCGACCGGGCGCATCGGCCCGATTCCATGCGGTGAGGAACTGCAGGAAATCCTCCTCGAGGTTCGCGATCCGATCCGGGTCCGCGGCATTGTGGCGGTACACGGCGATCGTCGGGCCATAGTTGCGTTTCCAGAACTCCCGGAACTCGGTCGGGTCTGCGAAGCGGTCGATCACGAGCGACTGACGGTGCGCGTCGAGCGCGGTCACCCGGTCGCCGAACAGGTCGCGGACGTGTTGCTCGTCGCCCCACAACGGCGGCGGGGTCGCACCGCGCGGCGGGGGCGGTGCGTAGGGTCCCATGGTCTTGAACAGGTTGCCGATCAGGCCCTGCGGTGTCCAGTTGATCATCGCGATGGTGCCGCCGGGCCGGCAGACTCGCAGCATCTCGTCGGCGGTCTGCCGATGGTGCGGCGCGAACATGGCTCCGACGACCGAGATGACGGCGTCGAAGCTGTCGTCGTCGAACGCCAACGCCTCTGCGTCGGCCTCGACCCAGTCCAGCTCGACGCCGCGCTGGGCGGCGATCGCTCGCCCGGCGACGAACAGTTCCGGCGTCAGGTCCGACGCGACGACGGTGGCGCCGCGTGGGGCAGCCGGGATCGCGGCGTTGCCGCTGCCGGCGGCCACGTCGAGCACCCGCTGGCCGGAGCGGATATCGGCTGCCTCCACGAGCACCTCGCCGAGGGTCGGGATCAGCTCGGCGGCGACGGTCGGGTAGTCGCCGGAGGCCCACGACGCCCGGTGCTTGGCCTTGAGCGTGCGGTCGGTGTCTGTATCGGGGGAATGGTGGTCATGAAAGTGTCCTCGTACTCGATGTCGGGTGCCGGGATGTCGGCGCACCTATAGACGCCGGTCGGTTCGGAAGGATGCACGCGAGGTGATCGGCATGGTCGCCTACGTGCGACTGATGCCTCGACTCGTTGCCGCGAACCGGGCCCCGCCAGCTCCCCGAGTCGCTGGCGGAGTCCGCCTCAGGAAGCCTGATTGCGCTGCCGGGAACCCGCGCGGGTCTGAAGGTCGGCGACAAAGTCAAGGTTATGCCGAGGGCACCTCGGTGTTCACGATTGTGAGCATTGATGGCGACGAAGCGCTGATCGAGTCGGTTCTCAGCGCCCCGGGGACCTACCCATTCCACTGCAAGCTTGAAAGTCTCGTCCCGGTCGAGTCCTGAAATAGCCAAAAATGCGCCCGGAGCTGCTCAGATGACACGCCCCGATTTCGGGATGATTCTCAGCGGTGCAGGGCGGTGACCGGATCGCGAATCTGGGTGCGCTGCTCGGTGTCGAGGCCACGGACTCGGGGCCGATTTCGGCCTCGAGCGAGGTTCTGAGCCACGTCGAATACCGCACCGCGAATGTCCTTACGGCGCTGTGTGGCTAACTGGTTCTGCTCGTGGATAACTCGGTCGTTGTGGCCGGCGATCATGACGCACGGCACTTTTGACGGCCGGGGCCTGGCCCGCGTGGGCCACCACTGTCGGACGGGTTGTGCCATGCTGGGGGCACAGTGACGAAGTCGCGGGGGTGACATGACTGTTCATACGTTGGTGCGATCCACGGGCAGACGTGGCTGGACGGTGCGGTGCGATGCGTGTGAGCACACCTTCGCCGCTGCCGTGGCAGGTCGGCCCGAGGCGGTGGCCTTCGCCGAGACGAACGGGTGGATCGTCGGCGAGCGCACGTGGTGCCCGATGTGCGCGGCGGCCCACACCTCCCGCCGCACAGCCTGAAGTCGCCGGTCCACAGCCGTGACCCGGAACTCCGGGGCGGTTGCCGGGCTGTGAGGATGAACTCGAACATTTTTCGTCTTGCATTGAAGGGAACAGGGTCTGATGGGGGAGCTGGCCGCGGCGAGCACGGTACATGTGATGGTGTCGTACTGGTGGAGCCGCGGCGACGGTCTCGCCAACCACCAGCTCGGCCAGATCCTCACCCGCGCAGCAGGTGTGGATGATGTTGATCTCACCGATCCGCAGTCGCTCGACCGGGCCTTACGTGTCGCGGTCGCCGATCCCGCGGTGCTGGCCGAGCTGGACCAGTGGTGGCAGATGGTCGAAACCCGCAGGGCCGGAAACGGCACCCGCAACCCGGGTCTGGGCCTGGATCAGTCGATTCGGTACCTCACCGACCGCCTCGACGCCGTCACCGTCACACCGGAGGCGCTCGGCGAGTGCCGCCGGCAGGTCGCCGCGGTCGATCAGACGATCATCAGCGCGAAGAACCTCCCCGAACTCGCGCACCCGGACGCCGAGATGCTCGACCTCCTCGGCCGCTACCTGGAGGCACGTTCCCGCGTTCTGGCCCTGACATGACGACCCCACCCGGGTGAGCCGGTGCCGGGCGCGGGCCACAGGGGTGGACCGGCGAACCGCCACCCCCGGAAGCGACCTGCCAGCATTGCCATTAATGCGTGCATTGCCTGGCGATGCTGGCGATTCGGTGACTAGTGGGGACGTGTCGTTCCCTCTGGTCATGCCGCGTATTGGCCGCGGTGGTTCAGAGGTTCCAGAGTTGGAGCAGAGCGGTCCGCAGGCTGGGGGAGGCGATCCGGTGATCGGACCGGAGCCGGGGGCCCGGGTGCCCGAGGTCGGCGAGGGTCTGCTCGGCCTCCGAAACTGGGATGGGGGAGAGGTCCGCTCGGCTGCGCAGGAGGTGACCGACGGCGCCGCGGCTGTGGAGGATCGCGATCGCCTCGGAATCCACGACCGCTGGGGGGTAAATCCACTCGTTGTCGGCGGTGACGAAAATCAGGACGTCACCACGCTCGAGGCGGCTCTCGGACTTGTCGTGGTGGAACCATTCGAGCTGGTACTTCGCTGCCGGCCCGGCAGGGCCGCGATGCCGGCGCGCCTGCGCGGCCCACGTGTGCTGCTCGGTAGGACCGGGCGTGAAGTCGACGGTGTGCCGCAGAAACATCCGGGGGATCTTCGCGGGCAGGAACCCGGGGTCGGCGCGCCCGCGGCTCGTGACCCCGGGCAGTGGTACCGCCCGACCGATCTGCCACTGCGCGGTGGCGTTGTCGAGGAACGCCTGATCGACCTCGGTGATCTCCTCAATGCCGTCGATGAACGCCCGCACGGCGGCGACGACCTCCGGGTCGTCGGTGATGACCGCGGCCTCCTCGGCGAGGGTGGAGCTGTGAGAGGCGTTGGCGGAGCCGATGACCGCCCGCCGGTCGGTGGCGATGACATCGGCGTGCAGGTTCGGTGACGACAGCACCCGCACCCCGGCGTCCACGTAGTACGCGAGCGCGACCGGGGAGGTCGCGTGGGCGCGCACCGCGGCGCGGGAGGCGTTGACGACAAGGACATCCCCGGCGCGCAGCGGCAGCAGGGTAGGGGCGTCCTGGCCGAGGTGCGCGACCGCGGCACGGCGGGGACCGCGCGTGCGGATCGCGCGGGTGATGTGCGGCCACGGACTCGGCCCATGGAACGTGGTCCCCATACCCGGAAACGGTAGCGGGTGCGAACACCCGGTTGGGTGGATCCGCGATCGGCGGGCTCACAGACCGTACAGTGGATTCAGGCCGCTGACCTGTGAAGATGACACGTCCCCTTTCCCGCGCGGGGACCGATTCGCGCAGCCCGCTACTGGTGTGAGGCGGTTGCCGTCACGGGCGCGGCCATCGGTCGATTCGGTTCGGCTGCTCGGTACCACCCACGCATGCCGAGGCCGAATACGTCGAGGTTGACCTGTGTCGGGGTGGGGTGCGTCCACGCCTGGGGTGGGTGAACGGGTCCCCTGGGGTTGCTTCAGTTCGGGCGCTGGAGTGGGCAGAGTTGTCTCTGTCACCGACGCACCTCCCCGACATCCTCAGGAGCGAATGAATGATCAACGCCCGCCGAACCTTTACCGCCATCGCCTTCACTGCCTTTACGGTCCTGAGTGCGGCCGGGGCAGCGTCCGTCGCTCAGGCCGAGCCGATCGGCCCGAACGGTCCCACCGGTGGTCCGTGCCCGATCGTGAACACGGACTCGAACGGAAACGAGACGGTGACATACGGCAAGCCCGGCGACCGCAATGGCGCCCTGGTGTGCGGTGCGGACGGCGAATGGACGGTCGGCAAGACCAAGGCCAACCCCGGGCAGATCCAGATCCAGCCCGGACTCTCCCGCGGGTAACCGACAGCAGCCTCCGCCATCACCTCTCGAGGGTGAGTGCCCCGCATCGATGCCGATGCGGGGCACGACCGGTTCCGGGCCGGTGCGTCAACAGTCTCGAACGATCACCGTGGGATGCGAGATGACTCCGCACGCGCACGGCCCAGCGGCCCGCGGCGGATCGTGCACGGTGGGTTCACGGTGGGTTAAGGGCTGTATTCCGACTTGCTTAGGTGGCATGAGCGACTGCTGTACGTGCTCGGGTGACGAAGTTAGGGCTTGATCCACGACTCAAGCCAACGGAACCCGTGCTGCGGATCAAGGACCACAGTCCAGTCCCCCGATCCTTCCGTCAGCCCCGTCGTCCTCCACAAGCGCGGCAGCCTTGGCGAACTGCTGCTTGATCGCATCATGTACCAGGTTCTCGTGGGTTGTCAGAAAGATCACCACACCTGATGTACTTCGTCGAGCACCACGACAATCTGTGGAATGAGCAACGTCTCACAGCGGATCAGCTGATTCCGATGGCCCTGCGGCTCTTCGTTCTTCTGTTCCTGTCTGCTGTCGGCTACGTGGTAGTCACTGCGATGTCGCCATCGGCATCACGTCGCTAGGAGAGGGCAGTATCAGGCCGTCGTCGGAATGGTGAATAGTGCGGGCAGGAGACGACCTGTCGAGGCACGGGATACTTCGCGTGCCGAGTCCTGTCCGATCCGTCATTCACCAGCGTTCCTCAGCCGGTCTCACGGCAACACCTCGAGACCCAGGGCCTGGGGCGGGCCTTCATCGACTACCTCGAAAACGACTGGGACGACTTCGTCGCTTGATTACACCCCGAGCCGCGGTGCCGGGCTGTCGATGCGGCCGGCCACCGTGGCCGAGGACGCCCGGACCACCAGGACGGGTTCGAGCGCGACACTCGAAACGTCCTCTCCTTCGATCAACGACACCAGCCGCTGTGCGGCGGTCCGACCCATCAACCCGAGGTCTGTCCGGACGCTGCTGAGGGGTGGCTCGAGATATGCAGCCTGCGGAATGTCGTTGTATCCCACCAACGCAACGTCGTGTCCGACTCGCATGCCGTGATCGCCGAGGGCGCGGCCCGCGCCTATCGCAGTGTGGTCGTTGGCGCAGAACAGGGCCGAAGGGCGTTCGCGCTGAGCGAGCAGGGACGTGACGTACCGGTGCCCGTCCTCAACGCCGAACCCCCCGGCTTCGGGGCTCGACAGCACGGTGACCTGCGGGTGCCCTGCCATGACCTCCATGAATCCGGCTACTCGATCGATCGAGGTACTTGCCGCGGCCGGACCCGGCACCACGGCCACCCGCTCGTGTCCCATTGTGACGAAGTGCTCTGCCACCAGAGAGCCGCCGCGTCGGTCGTCGGCTGTCACCGATACCGCATCGTCGGACCGGCGCATCGCGAAGACGTACGGCACCGAGCTCGATTCGAGCTGGTGTGGAACCTCACGCCCCACCTCGGTGTCGCACAGTACGAATCCGTCGACTTTCCTGCTGAGGAGATGATCGATAGCCTCGGACCGCACCTCCGGATCGCCGTGGGTGGCGATGACCGCTGACAGGTATCCGAGTTCTCGCGACGCTTCCTCGATGGCGGTCGCCAGTATTGCCATCACGATGTCGCTGAGGACCGGAACGACGACACCGAGCATGCGCGAGCGCCCGCTCCGCAAGCTGGACGCAACCGGGTTGGGAACGTATCCCGCCTCGCGAGCCAACTCTTGGACCCGTTTGATCGTGGCCGCGGCCACTCGTCGGTTGTCACCGCGCAACGCACGGGACACGGTCGAGACGTCGACGCCGGCAAGTTCCGCCAGTTGCTTCATGTTCATGGTGGACAATCTTGTTCCCTCCCCGTAGACCCATCGTCGCGGCATATCGTTGCGAAGGCGAAACACCGATTGGGCCCATCGAGCCGGGCCCGCAGCACTGCCTGAACGGTCCATCCTACGCCAATCGATTGTTATGCCGCATCGCCCACGCCGCCGAGATCGAGGTCGAACCGCGTGGGCGCTGTCGGTCTCGGCGCCCCTGAGTGCGTCGATGAACTCGGGGCAGCAGACTGGCAGCAGATCGGGGCTCGTAGAGTCGGTGAGCCGATCTGTCTTAAATGGCGTCAGCGGTCATCGGCACGAAAATCGTCGCCTGGCTGTCTGGATTCCGGGTGCTGACATCAATGGGGAAACTAGAAACTAGGCATCGTGACGGGTAACGGCTCGAGTCGCCGATGATCAATGGCTCAGGCTGGAGGTTTCCGCCAGGCTCATATTGCGGGTCTCCGGCGCCCACATTGCCGAGATCACCAATCCGACGACAGTAATCGCGAAGGCCCCGTACATCGTCGTTGAGATGCCGAAATTCTCGAGGAAGATAGGCACCAGGAACGTGCCCACGGCCGCCCCGAATCGGCTCAGCGCGGTCACAATACCCATTGCAGATCCGCGTAGCTCGGTGGGAAAGAGTTCGTTGGGGTAGACAAACGACATGACTTCCATCCCCCCGCTGAACAGTGCATAGGCGGCGAAGAAGACAGCTGCCCAGATTGCGGGGGCATCCGAGAAGATAGCGAGGAGCAGCATTGGGATAGCCGCCCAAGCGAAGCTTTGAATCGTCATGGTACGGCGTCCCACGCGGTTGACCAGGAGGAGCGCGATGACGCAGCCAACCGCGAAGAAGAGCTCAATGGCGGCCGAGCCCAGAGTGCTCGCGCGTCCCTCCAAGTGCATTGCGCCCACCAACTGAGGTCCGAAGGCGAAGATCGCATACACCGGAATGATGAGACAGATCCATATCGCGGTGACGAACAGCAGCCGACCAACGTACCCGGCTTTCACGACTGCGAAGAGGCCCCCGCCTGCGCGCGCTTCTGCCGGCGATTCATCGACTCTGACGCCGGGTCCGAACACCTTGGCCATGACCGAGTTGGCCTCCTCGACTCGCCCATTCCGTGCCAGCCACAGGGGGGACTCCGGAGTGCCGATCCGCATGACGGCGATGATGGCAGCGGGGACGGCAGTACTTGCTAGCATCCATCGCCACGCTCCGTCCCCGATCGTGGACAACATGATTTCCCCTGTGACGTAGGCGGCCGCGCCTCCGACGAAGAAGAGAGAGATCAGTACACCCAGCAACGGGCCCCGCAAACGCTTGGGACTGAATTCGGTTAGCAGTGCCGGCGCGATCGGGTAATCGATGCCGACCGCCAAACCAACCAGCAACCTCATGATGATCAAACTGAATGCGCCCTCTACGAAGAACGAGGCGATCGACAACGCCGAGATAGCTGCGAGATCCCATTTGTAGATGCGCTGCCGTCCGAATCTATCTGTCAGGTAGCCGCCGATGAACCCGCCGAAGAAGACCCCGAGCAGCACCATCGCTGCAACGGCACCCTTGGCTGCGGCAGACAAAGCGAATTCGGGACCAATCTGCACCATCGCCACACCGAAGATCGCGAGAACGTATCCATCGATGAAGGCCCCCCCACTTGCACAGGCGGCAAGCCGGATATGGAACAGACTTATGGGTACGTCATCGAGGAGGCTTGGCATTGTGGTCTCCGCTAGGTCTGACGGCATACCGTCAGACTTCGTCGTTTCGATCTTGATCATTACTCTCTCCTGCCGGACGAGCGCTCGCCACATATGCCAAACGTTTGGTAAGACGATACGAGCGACTTCCCTGCAACACAAGAGCGGGAACGGAAATATGCACATCTGGTTGCGGCCGCGGGAGAGCTGGACGGCAAGAGCAACAGATCTGCGGTTGCCAAACGATTGGCAGGCAGTCGATTTATTGCTACCGTGCTTGCAGTCACATCGGCTCTATTGGGCTCGGACACACGTCCTTGGTAGGGCCGGTGCGATGACGACTTCCGGCAACCCCTGCGGCAAAGCCGCCGACCCGTCTACTGATCCGATCCGACAGGACTTCCGTGCCTGACACCGCTGACGACTCAAGGAATCGCCATGAACGTGAACCACGTACCGCCGGCAGGTGGTCGGGTGACCTCCCATCCGACCACCGCAGACTCGGTGCGTCTCGACCATGATGTGGACGCATACCGCACGCAGCGTCGCCGCCAGCTCAACGAACTGAATCGCCGCAACAACGCCCGCCAAGTTCGGACCGAAAAAGACGCAATAGTCCACTTCGCCCGGATCTGGGCTCCGTACGGCGGAGCACCAACAGAGGAGGTCTTCCAAACATTCGGCATCTCCCGCCAGCAGTTCAACGACAAACTTTGGCAGACGGTTGAGGGTGTTGAATTCGACGCGTCGATCGTCCGCGAACTTGCACGCGTCTACACGCGACAGCACCCCTAACGGCCAAGTTGCCTCCAGAAAAAATCTCCATTCAAGGAATGGAGATGCTCGAGACGGCCATGAGGCAGTTCATGGGTCCACGAGTCTCACCATATGAGGTCCGTCGACCGTGGGCCGACCAGTTCCTTCCGGCAAAGGTGCTCGAGTGGGTTGGACCGCGGATTCACTCGTACTTGCTGCGACATGCACCCACACCAAATTGAACCAATGCATCAGCATCTCGAAGGAGAGAGCGTAGTGACACGTGTGGAGAATCCAATGTCGTTGGAACGCGGCCCCGACTGGTCCAACCGGTTGGTCCTGGCACCCCTGACAAATCAACAGAGTCATGTAGATGGCAGTCTGCACGAAGACGAACTGCAGTGGCTGCGGACACGCGCCGCAGGCGGGTTCGGGATGGTGTTGACGTGCGCTGCGCACGTGTCGCGCGGAGGGCAGGGATTCCCCGGGCAGCTCGCAGTATGGAGTGACCGATTCTTGCCTGGTCTGGCCAGGCTCGCCACAGTATTGCGCGAGCAGGGAACTCCATCGGCGGTCCAGCTGCACCACGGTGGCATGCGTGCGCGGCCAGAGCTTTCGGGAGTCCCTCCGATTGCCCCGTGGGATGATCCCTCCAGGGGAGTTCGTGCGATGACGACGGACGAGATCCACTGCTTGATCGACGATTTCGCCAGTGCTGCTCGACGGGTCGAGCGAGCCGGTTTCGCAGGCGTGGAGGTCCACGGTGCTCACGGTTACCTGCTGTGCCAATTCCTGGACGCGCGCCGCAACAACCGTACCGATGGCTACGGCGGTACGTTCGACAATCGGTCACGAGTGATCTTTGAGGTACTGGAGGCCGTACGAGCAGCGACGGGGCCGTCGTTTCAGGTGGGTGTGCGCCTGAGTCCCGAGCGTTACGGCATAACGATTTCCGAGAGCCGTCTTTTGGCTGAAGAGGTGATGACGTCGGGGCTCGTCGACTACCTCGATATGTCACTGTGGGACGTGTCAAAACGGCCACATGGGGACGATTCCGGCAGCACGCTCATCGACGCCTTCGCTTCCCTGTCGAGAGGAAAGGCAAAGCTCGGGGTCGCTGGCAAGATACTGTCGGGAACCGTTGCGCAGTCGTGCCTTGACCGTGGTGCCGATTTCGTACTCATCGGCACTGCGGCCATCCTTCACCACGACTTCGCGGCCAGAGTGCTGGCCGACCCCGCGTTCACTAGCCTTTGCCAACCCGTTTCGCGGCGGCACCTGGAGACACAGCATTTGGGGGGCGCCTTCATTGATTACCTCGCGACCGACTGGGATGATTTTGTCGCGTGACAGACCCGATGTGCGATGGCGGGCTGTCGACCGAGTCGCCCGACTCAGAGGATGCCCGGACCGCAAGCGCTGGGCCCAACGCGACACCCGGGACGTCTCGTCCTTCCAGCACGGACACCAACCGTGTAGCTGCAACTTCGCCCATCGAATCGACTGCGAGATGCCGAGGAACCCAGCCAACCCAACATAATGTCCGACACCCAACTAACAGGAACTGGCCGCCGGTGTCCTTGAACAGCTCGAACTTCGCAGTTATCGCCACTCCCCAGCCATCGGCGGTGGCACACACTATTCCAGTGACTCTGTTCGATTGCGTGCACGGGCGTCTCTACCTACAAAGAGGTCCGAGTGCGGGCAGCAAGGTTCGACGTCGACGCCCTGATCAGGCTCGACTTCATTCTCGACGTCGACCTTCCCGACCCGCCCGACGTCACCACCGTGTAGCAAAGGATTGCCTGGTCGAACGGTCGGTCCCGTTATCTCCCGGCCCACCGTCGGGGCGCTCGTGGTCTCTCCCCTGGAAGTTATGAATGTTGTTGCTGCTCTGCGATCCATGCGGCGATCTGCGCCCGCGTATGGAACCCGAGTTTGGTGAGAATGTGCTCGACGTGTCCCTGGGCGGTGCGAGGGGAAATCACCAACTGGTCAGCGATTGCTTTATTGGTCAGGCCCTCGGCTATCAGTTCAGCGACCTGCCGCTCTCTTTTGGTCAGTGTGACTGTTGTGTCGCCGGTTGACGGCGACGGAGCCGCCGGGACTCGCTCGCCGACAGCGTAGGCGACGGCAGCCTCGAGCCCGAGTTGCCTACCTTCCTCAACGGCAGTCATGAAGGTCTTGTCGGTTAGCGTCCGCCGACAGGTTTGCACGCACTCTTCATGGTGCACGAGGAGGCCTGGAAGCAAGACCGGCGACGTTCCGACGACATGAGCGAGGGACTCGGCGGCTCCCATCAGGACAGCGGCGCGGTGTGCCTCGCGGGCATCACCGGCGATCCATGCGAGCGCGTCGAGGCACGCCGCTGAACCCACCGGGTCCTGCACACGTCTCGCGATCCGTATTAGTGCTTGCTGAAGAAGGTCCGTGGCCCGTGCGCGTTCACCTTGCTGCCACACCGCAACGGCCATGCCCCATCGCGCAAAAGCCGAGTTGACGGATTCACCTTGTGTGTCGGTGATGTCGAGGGCTTCCTGATAATAGGCCATCGACTGTGCGGTCTCTCCGCATAATACGTTCGAGAGCCCCAACATGATCAAGGCCTCGACTTGAAAGTAGATGCGGTTCTGTTCGCGAAACACTTCGAGGGCCTCCGCCAGAAGCGTGGGGGCACGGGTGTAGTCACCAGCGAAGACTTTGAGGACTCCGTCGGCGTGGACGGCCAGTGCACGCGGCAGCGGATCGGTCATCTGCTCGGCGAGCACGCGTGCCTCCGCTACGGCCGCTGCTGCAGAGCTGAGGTCGCCCTGCCAGTCAGCGAGGGCACTGACAGAATAGAGTGCTTTGACCCGATCGATGGTTGGTTGCCCGCTCTGGCGGGCCAGAAAGTGATCGAGCCAATACCGCCCTTCGCTGCACAGTCCTCGGGAGCTCCAGAAGAGGTGCATGGCGTTGGAGATTCGGAGGCCGGTGTCCGGATCTTCGGACAGGTAGTAGTTCAGTGTCTCCCGCAGGTTGGATTGCTCCCGCTCGAGGCGTGCGATCCATTCGAGCTGCCGCGGGCCGATCCATTCGGCCTCGGCGTTCAGCGCCAACTGCAGATACCAGTCACTGTGCCGACGAATCAGTTCCGGTAGTTCCTCGGTTTGCTCAGACCTCGTCCGGCCGTACTCGCGCAGGGTCTCCAGCAGTCGGAAGCGCACGACGTCGTCGCGTTCCTCGCGGATCAGAATCGATTTCTCGACGAGAGAGGTGATCGCGTCGAGGAGGGCTTCCGCTGTCAGGTTCATCCCGCAGACGGATTCTGCGGCGTCGAGTTCGACTCCGCCAGCAAACACCGAGAGACGTGCCCACACAAGTTGTTCCAGTGGTGTGCACAGTTCGTGGCTCCAATCGATACACAATCGCAGCGTCTGTTGCCGTGTCGGTGCAGTTCTGCTACCACGGGTAAGCAATGCGTAGCGGTCGGTGAGCCGCTGCAGAATCTGTTCCGGTGACATGGCCTGCAGTCGAGCCGCGGCCAGTTCGAGAGGGAGAGGTAACCCGTCCAGGTGCTGACAGATTCGGGTGACCGCCATTCGATTGTCGTCGGTGAGCTCGAAACCTGGTAGCGCAGTCGCGGCGCGGTCAGCGAACAATGTCACCGCGTCGTAGCTGGGCAGACCTTGAAGAGACGGATCACGGTCGGGATTGGGGACGCTGAGCGGGGGAACACGTAGTGCAACTTCGCCGCCGATGCCGAGCGGCTCACGGCTCGTGGTGAGAATTCGGACCCCGGGGCAGGTTCGAAGCAGCGACTCAGCTAACTCGGCCACCCCACCCACCAACTGCTCGCAGTTATCGAGCACGAGCATCAACTCGCGCGAGGAGAGGAACTCAATCAAGGCTTCCTGGCGTGGAATCGCCATCTGATCTCGAATACCCAGCGCCCCTGATACCACATCGACCAGTAGGGATTCTTCGCGGAGTTCTCCCAACTCGACGAACCAGACACCATCGGCAAACGCACGGTGCACGTTGTTGGCAACCTTCAGCGCGAGGCGCGTCTTACCGACACCGCCGATGCCCGTCAATGTGACCAGGCGAGAGGATCGCAGAAGGGTTTTTGCTTCGGTTAGCTCTCTTCGTCGCCCGACGAAACTGGTCAGCTCGAGGGGGATGTTCCCTTTGGTGCCCCGGCCGGATTGCGCGGAATGTGCGTGCGACATCGGCACCGGGCCGTGCGGCTCGGAAACTGGTTCGGCACGAAGTGCCATGTCGTCGACCTGGTGCCCGTGGCGGAGCTGGGTGCCACGAAGCTCGTTACCGAGTTGCTTCGCCGATGGGCGTTCGTGCGGATCACGGGACATGGCCCGCGCGATCGTTTTCGATATGTCGTCGGAGATGCCGTGGCCGCTCAAATCAGGGATGGGGTTGGTCGCGATGCGTAGGAACTGCGCGACGATTTGCTCGCCGCTGCGGCGTTCGAACGCGGCATGGCCGGTAAGTACGCAGAACAAAGTGGCGCCGACGGAATAGACATCCGACGACGGGGTCGGCGGATCTCCCCGGAGAACCTCGGGGGCTGTAAAGGCGGGTGACCCGGTGACCGAGCCGGTGGCGGTCTCGAACCCTCCCGAGATATGAGCGATCCCGAAATCTGACAGTGCCGGCTCCTGATAGTCGGTGAGCAGAATGTTCCCGGGTTTGATATCCCGATGAAGAATGCCCAGCCGGTGTGCGGACTCCACAGCACCTGCGATCTTCACTCCGAGGCGCAATGCTTCGTTCAATGCCAGTGGGCCTTGGCGGCGGATCCGCGCCTCGAGAGAGCCTTGCGGGTGATATGGCATCACAATGTATGGGCGACCGTTGTCGGTGGACCCGACCTGAAGGACTGTGACGATGTTCGGGTGCCCCGTCAACCTGGCCATTGCGCGCTGCTCGCGGAAGAATCTCGCCCGGTTCTCTGCATCCAGGTCGGCGGTCAGAATTTTCACAGCGACCGTGCGGTCGAGCTCGTTTTGTACGCATCGGTACACGACACCGAAACCGCCTCGCCCAATTTCTTGGGCGTTCCCGAATCCGGCAGCTTCCAGCTCGAACGTGATTGTCGACCCCATGCTGCGCTGGGTCCGCAGAGGATCATCTTCGGACATCGGGCACCCGCGATTCATCTGGTTTCGGCACCAATGCGATGCCGCACCCTACTCAACCTGCCAATGCTGTGCCTCAAGAGTAACTTGTGCGCATTACCAGCCTCGGTGCGAGGCTTCGGAGCGGGCACGGTTGTTGTCGCACGCAGGGCGCGACGGTCGTGGAGGCGTCGTGCGCCGCCGAGGTGACCGCGCCCACCGCGCGCCGGGGATCTCGACTCCGGCGATCATGGGCGAAGTCAACCGGTCGGTATCGGCACCCACGTCGAACGCAGGCTGCACCTGCCCGACGGGCACTCCGCGGAGAACGTGCGCGAGATCCTCACACGCAACCGTCTCGCTGCGTGGCAGGGATGTTTGTGGGGCCTCCAGTGCCCGAGCGGTCTAGTCGCACCAAGCCCATTCTGCAACGTATCTCGTTCGGCCGTAATTAGTTCCAGCTCTGACGGTGTCGATCCAAGATCATCACATGACGATGAATGAATCCAAGCCCGGGGACATTAGGGCAGGCCGGTTCCTATCCTGCGGGCTGCCTCACCGACGGACGCCCCGAAGTCGGCGCCGAGATCGTCGTTCAGTCGACTGATCGGTAGGGCCAAGGTAACGGCACCTACGACGCCGTCGTTTCGGTGCACGACGGCGGCGGCGATGCCGACGGAGCCGTCCCCTGATTCTTCTCGATTGAACGCATACCCGTTGCGCCGGATCTGATCGAGTTCTTCTTCGAGTTCGAGGCGGGTTTGAACCGATCGCGGCGTCACGGCCGGCAAGGTTTCACTGGGATACAAACGGCGGAAATCGAACGGGTTCAACGCAGCAAGTATGGCCTTGCCCGCCGCTGTGAGGTGCGCAGGAGCTCGGTCTCCGAGTCGCTCGACCACCCGCAACCGATGGCTTCCCGGAACGAAGTCGACAACGACGACGTCACGCCCCTCGAGTACAAGCAATCCGCTCGATTCCGACGTCACGTCGCTCAAGCGCTCGAGCTGCGGCCGAGCGACCGACTTCAGATCGAGATCCGCGAGGACCCTCAGTCCTACTTCGAGGAGAACGGGCCCCGCCTCGTATGCCTTGCTCTTGACCTGTTGCGTCACGAAGCGGTGATGCTCCAGCGTCGCGAGCAGTCGGTGTGCCGTGGATCGAGCGACCCCGAGCTCACGAGCAACATCGGCGACTCGCACAGCCGGAACAGTGCCGAACATCAGCAAGATCTTCAACGCATTGCCGACCGAACCGGTCACTCCTGAACCGCTGGTGTTCTCTCCTGCCGGGGAGTCGCCAAGACTACTATCGCGCATCCGCCGAACCACTCCCTTGCTGCAAAGCGAACCTGATTCCGCCACGCGGAATCTAGTAGCACCTTACAGCCCTTCGTTAAGGCGAACGGAAGGGCAAACCCTGCTAACCATCCCTTCCCTCAGCATTCGTGTTCTGCTAGGTTGAATGTCATTCCTATCAACGGAACGGTCGAAAGCCGCTCTTTACAGATTGCTCGCGGCAGCGCCTATTGGCTCCTATACAGAGGAGGCCGCGGCCGGCAGCTCAGGAGACAACATGTCAGAAAAGCCCGAATCCACGATTGGTGAACTCGGCAAACAGGGGATGGGTCGCTTCACGGGCGTGCAGACGTTCATGCGCGCCCCTTACCAACCCGATCTCGAGGGTGTGGACATCGCACTCGCGGGAATCCCGTTCGACTTCCAGGGCGGACGAGGCTCCGCGAAGCAGGGGCCGTCGCAGGTACGGCAGATGTCCGGCCTCATCCGACGGGTGAGCTTCGACGGCGTCTCGCCTTTCGATCTATGTCGAGTCGCCGATATCGGTGACGCCGTCCTCAATCCCATGAGCCCTCGCGTAAGCCAAGACCTCGCTGCAGAGTTCGTGGGCAGGGTGGCGGACCGCGGTGGAGCCCTCGTGGCTGTTGGAGGTGACCACGGGACCACCTATCCGATCCTCAAGGGCCTCGTCCGGAACGGCCCGGTCGGCCTGATCCACTTCGATGCCCACCCGGACACCTACGACGATCCGTACGGTGGCTACATCCATCACGGCAACGCGATCCGGGCCGCGATCGAAGAAGGATTGGTCGACCCGAAACGCACCATCAGCCTGGGCATTCGTGGAACTCGCTTCATGTCCACCGACCGTGATTACCACGCACAACATGGAATGCGCCTGCTCACGATCAACGACGTGATCGAACTCGGAATCACAGAAACCGTCGCCGAGATTCGCCGTGTGGTCGGTGACGGCCCGACATACATCACCTTCGACATCGACGCGCTGGATCCGCCCTATGCCATCGGTACGGGGGCACCCGAACCCGATGGGTTGTCGATGCGCGAGGCATTGGCAATCCTGCGAGGACTGAAGGGGTTGGACATTATCGGCGGAGACGTCATGGAGGTGGCGCCGCCACTCGACCCGAGCGGTCACACGGCGCTGAATGCCGCAAACATCATGTTCGAGATCATTTGCGCTATCGCGCTCGCTCGCGTCTCCAAGTGCGGAATCGCAGGCAACGGAGCGCGACATGAAGTATGAGGAATTCGAGAACCTGAGCTTCGAGCGCCGCCCCAACGGTGTGCTCCTGGTCCACATCGATCGTATCGCGGCCGACGCGCGAACTCATGACGAGTTCGCGGAGGTGTGGCGCACGATCGGGCGCGACGATGACACGCGAGTCGCGGTTATCACCGGACGGGGGAAGGTGTTCTCGGCCGGCGGGGATCTCAAGGAGCACGGCACCCCTGCGGCTAGCTTGCGCTCCGACCGAGTACTGAGGTCGGGCAAGGTCGCCCTCGACATCGTCTACAACATGCTGGACCTCGACAAACCCATTATCTCCGCGATCAATGGGGTCGCGGTCGGGGCCGGACTTGCCGTCGCACTGACCGCAGATATCAGCATCATCGCCGAGGACGTGCGGATCACCGACGGTCACAGCAGGATCGGCGTGGCGTCCGGTGACCATGCCGTAATGCTCTGGCCGTGGATGTGCGGGATGGCCAAAGCCAAGTACTACCTCCTCACCGCTGACTTCCTGACTGGGGCAGAGGCGGAGCGCATTGGTCTCGTCAGCAAGGCGGCGCCGGCGGAAGCGGTGCTGGATGAAGCGCTCGCCGTTGCCGACCGACTCGGGCGAGGGCCGCAGCGGGCACTGCGATCAACCAAGCGTTCACTCAACCATGTGTTGCGCAGCGCTGCGCCGGCCTTTGAACTATCGGTGGCGCTCGAAACCATCGATTTCTACCAGGAGGACGCACTGGAAGGACTCACCGCCTTCCAGGAGAAGCGGGAACCGCAATTCCCTTCGGCCTCGGGTAGCGCGACTGCCTAGGGCAGGGCGAGAGGGTCCCCGGCTTCTAGGACAACGGCGTTCTGCTGCCAGCGACCCTCAGGATGACGACGAGTCCCATCCGGACTCGTCGTCATCCGCATTCTCGATTGATCGTCGTAGTCATCAGGCAGTCTCCTGGTGGGGGCGTGCGCCTGTCTCGCAATCCCGCTGTTCTCGTGAGGTAGTCGCGTACGGTGCGCTAGCTCGCAGGAAGTCGGATTCTGCTTGACCAGTGAGCTTCCGGAGGAAGTGCGTTGACGACGCGCAGGCGGGAGATCGTGAACGATCGCGCTGAGAGTTGCGTGCGCTCGATCAGGTTCCCCGGAACGATTGCACCCACACCGCACCATTCCTCTCACGCAATTCGATCAGCATCTCTTGTGCTGCAGTATCGAACAAACGTAGAGTACGACCGGTTACCAAACGATTGGCAACCGGCAGGACGTGCTGGCGCTGCTGCTGCCGGTGTTCAGTCTCGTGAACGAGCTCCGAGGCGATGCCACGGCTGACGCCGGCTCTCGGTAGGGCCGCAGTCGACGACGAGGGGCACGAGCGCCACCCTGGATGCCAAACGTTTGGCATATTGGATGGTGCCTCCACAACGGAATCGGACACACCGAAGGACTTGTCATGACGACCGACCTGAACGCCGGGAGATCCCCTCTCGACCTCGAATCGCCACATTCGATCCCTGTCACTGCCACCGCTACCCCCGGCGGGGACGCTCCCGATGTTGACACTGGCCCACTGGCGTACGCCAGGGCGCAACTTTCGGACGCGATCGCGGTACTCGACCTGGATCAGGGCGTCTACTCCATGCTCGCCAATCCGAGGCGCGAAATGACCGTCAGTATTCCACTGCGGCGAGACAACGGAGATGTCGAGGTGCTGACCGGTCACAGGGTGCAGCACAACGTCTCTCGCGGCCCCGGCAAGGGCGGGCTGAGGTACAGCAAGGATGTCACTCTCGACGAGGTCCGCGCCCTTGCCATGTGGATGACGTGGAAATGCGCGCTCGTCGACGTGCCCTACGGCGGGGCGAAGGGTGGGGTTCGCTTCGACCCGAAGCGGTACTCCCGAGAGGAGGTCCAACGAGTCACACGCCGGTACACCAGCGAGATCATTCCCATCATCGGACCCACCCAGGACATTCCGGCGCCGGACATCGGCACCGATGAGCAGGTCATGGCATGGATGATGGACACCTACTCCGCCAGCCAGGGGTACACGGTGCTGGGCGTCACCACCGGAAAGCCGCTCGCGCTCGGCGGATCCCTCGGTAGGCCCACCGCGACCTCGCTGGGAGTGGCACACGTGGCCTTGGCGGCCCTGAGCCATCTCCGGAGGCGACCGACCGCGACAGCCGCCGCAGTTCAGGGCTTCGGAAAGGTCGGACGGGGCGCCGCGCGGTACCTCTGGGAAGCCGGAGTCAAGGTGGTCGCCGTCAGTGACGAATACGGTGCCATCTTCAATGCCGGCGGTCTCTCCGTACCGGATCTCGAAGCATACGTAGCGACATCCGGCACGGTTCTCGGGTTCGATGATTCCGAGGATCTCAACGACAGAGACGCACTGCTGTACCTCGAGGTGGACCTGCTCATCCCGGCGGCGATCGAAGGGGTTCTACACGGCGAGAATGCCGACCGCGTCCACGCTTCACTCATCGTGGAGGGCGCGAACGGCCCGACGACACCGGCCGCCGACGAGATCTTCCGTGCGAATGGGCAACTGGTGGTTCCCGACATCCTCGCCAACGCGGGGGGCGTCATCGTGTCCTACTTCGAATGGGTGCAGGCGAACCAGGCCTATTGGTGGAGTCAAACCGATGTCGAAAATCGCCTTCGCGAACGAATGGAGCGGGCATGGCATCGCGTCCTCGAATATGCTGCGACCCATCGTGTCTCGCTTCGCCTGGCAGCTACCGTGCTTGCTGTGGACACGGTGACAACCGCACATCTGACCCGTGGTCTTTATCCGTGACGACCCGTCGACCACGAATCCTGACGGGCAGGGTCGTACTCGCTGCTGCCGCTGCCGTTGGGACGACCGGCCGATTCACCGCACATGATGCTGAGACGAAAACGAATGGGGCAACAGACCATGGATGACAAGCGGGTCAGTGTCGACATCGACAGCGCCGGAGTCGCGACTGTGACCATGACACGAGGAACGCAGCACAACGCCCTCGACGGTCCCATGATCGCCGCACTGCTGGCGAGCGCGGAGCAGCTTCATCGAGATTCACGGGTCCGCGCGGTTGTTCTCCGTGGGGACGGCGAAAGCTTCTGCGCTGGGTTGGATGTGAAGCACTTCCTTCAGACGCCGGACAATATCGACGATCTGCTGGTTCGCGCGCCCGGGGAAGTTGCGAACCTGGCTCAGCGTGTGTCCTACGACTGGCACCGACTTCCGGTGCCGGTCATCGCTGCGATCACCGGCAATTGCTTCGGCGGGGGATTGCAGATAGCGCTCGGAGCTGACATCCGAGTCGCCGCACCGGATGCCCGCCTGTCGATCATGGAGGTTCAATGGGGTCTTGTACCTGACATGGGAATTACCCAGTCGATATCAAAGGTGGTCGGCATCGACGTGGCCAAGGAGCTGACCTTCACGGGCCGCATCCTGTCCGGCAGCGAGGCCAAGGATCTGCACTTGATCACCCACGCTGTCGACGACCCATACGCTTACGCGCAGCAGCTTGCGCACGACATCGCGAGTCGCCCGCCGAAGGCCGTGCGCGCCGCGAAAAGGCTCTTCAATGAGGCGTGGACCGCTGATCCTGCCACCGGGCTAGCCATGGAGACCGATCTTCAACGGGATCTCCTGGTCGACCTCGAGTCCCGATGAAGAGCGCAGTGAGCCTGGCGCCCTTGTGCGGCAGGAAGGCCCACCGTATGGTGTGTGCCAAACGTTTGGCAGACCACGTTGTGCTCCGACACCACTAGAGAGGTTGCGGGCTCAGCAGCGGATCAGCTGATTTCGGCAGACCGTGCATCGAAAGCTAGAGGGGATTACCGACCAAGATGGCGCATTACAAGAGCAACGTCCGTGACCTGGAGTTCAACCTGTTCGAGGTCCTGGAACTCGGCAGGGTGCTCGACACGGGCGTCTACGGGGACCTCGATCGTGAACTCGTCACCGACATTCTGCAGGAAGTCAGCCGCTTGGCCGAAGGACCGGTTGCGGAGTCGTTCGAGGTAGCGGATCGCGCACCGACGACGTTCGACGTGGACAGCAATTCTGTGGTCGTACCGGATGCGCTGGCGAAGACCGTTCGCATCGTCGCGGAGTCAGGGTGGGCACAGCTGGGGCTCCCCGCCGACATGGGCGGCTCGGCGGTCCCGTCCGTCCTGGTCTGGGCGGTCAACGAGATGTTGTCTTCGGCAAATGCGCCACTGACGTTCTTCAACTTCTCGTCGACCATCGCTCGGGTCGTGTTCGAGTTCGGGACCGCACAGCAAAAGCAGTGGGCGAAAGCCGGCTTGGAGAGGGGCTGGGCGGGAACCATGGTGTTGACCGAGCCCGATGCCGGTTCCGATGTCGGCGCGGGGCGGACCAAAGCGATCGCTCAGCCGGATGGAACCTGGCACCTACAGGGTGTCAAGCGTTTCATCACGAACGGCGACGTCGGCGACACGGCGGAGAACATCTTCCACCTCGTCCTGGCCCGACCTGAGGGTGCGCAGCAGGGAACCAAAGGTCTGAGCCTGTTCTATGTACCCAAATGGCACTTCGATCCGGTGACCATGGAGCTCGGGGCGCGTAACGGCGTTTTCGTCACCGGCCTCGAGAAGAAGATGGGCATCAAGTCCTCGCCGACGTGTGAGCTGACCTTCGGGGGTACCGACGTTCCCGCAGTGGGGTGGCTCGTCGGCGACGTGCACGACGGCATCGCCCAGATGTTCCGGGTCATCGAAAGCGCGCGGATGACAGTGGGCACCAAAGCCATCGGCACTCTCTCCACCGGCTACCTCAATGCCCGCGACTACGCGAAAGAACGCATTCAGGGTGTCGACATGACCGAGATGAGAAACCCGGCCGCGCCGCGGGTTCCGATCGGCCACCACCCGGCCGTCCGCCACAGCCTCGTCTTGCAGAAGGCGTACGCCGAGGGTCTGCGCGCCGTCTACCTCTATACCGCGGCGCATCAGGATCGCGAGGTCGCACTCGAGGTGTCCGGTGCGAACGCGGACTTGGCGCAGCGAGTCAACGATCTCCTCCTGCCGATCGTCAAGGGCGTCGGTTCGGAACGTGCATGCGAGCTGCTCACCCGTAGCCTCCAAATCTTCGGCGGCTCGGGATACCTTCAGGACTACCCGCTAGAGCAGTACCTCCGCGACAGCATCATCGACACGCTCTACGAAGGCACCACAGCGATTCAGGCCCAAGACTTTCTGTTCCGCAAGGTACTGCGCGACAACGGTGTCGCCCTCTCGCACGTCACGGAGCAGATCGAGCGGTTCATCGGATCGGCACCTGCTGAGTTGAGAGCCGAGTGCACACTGCTTCACGTGGCACTCGGCGACATCGGTGAGATGGTCGCAGCTTTCGGATGCTATGCGGCAGGCACGAACGACGGGCGAGAGATTTACAAGGCAGGCCTCGGGGCCGTTCGGCTGCTCGAAGCGGTGGGAGATCTGCTCATCGGATGGCGGCTCCTCGTGCAGGCGACTGTCTCACTGACTGCCTTGGCCAGTGACCCGGAAGTCAAGGATGCGCCCTTCTATAAGGGAAAGATCACGACGGCGTCCTACTTCGCAAAGACCGTACTCCCCGGCATCACGGCAACGAAGCAATCCGTCCTCGACCTCGATCTCGCGATCATGGAGCTCGACGAGAACGCCTTCTGACTCGGTGAGAAAGATGCAACACGTCGTGGCCTCGCCCGACTTCGGCGAGGTCCACGACGCACGGCCGGCGGGGCCGATTCCACCCGTGTTCATGGCGCCCACCGAAAATGTATAGTCATCCATCGTGGGCAACTTGGACTCGACGGCGACGGTCGAATCACCGCGCGGGGGTTCCCCCTCCTACCCGATCGGATCGGTCGGCAATGCACTGCAGATGCTTCTTATGCTCCGGAAATCACCAGCACTTCGTGTGACCGAGGTATCGCACGACTTGAACATTGCGCCTTCCAGCGCGCATCGGATACTTGCTGTGCTGCAGCAGTTCGACTTCGTCGAGCAAGACGTGACGACCCGCGCATACGCCCAAGGTCCGGCGCTGCTCGATATCGGATTGGCCGCCGTCAGTCATCTGCCTGTCCGCCAAGCCGCTCACCAGTTGATCCGGAACCTGCGCGACGTCACAGGTGAGACGACCGAGCTGTGTATTCTCGACGGGCCCGACGTCATCGTCGTCGACGTCGCCGAAGGATTGCTACCGCTGCGAGTAGTCGATGATCTCGGCGACCGGATGCCGGCCCACCTCACAGCAGCGGGAAAAGCAATGCTTTCCCACATGACCACCGCTGACCTTCGAGAACTCTTCCCAGACCCGGAGGAGAAGCTCCACACCGTGACTGAACGATCCATCGGCACCCGTGCCCTACTCGACCAGCACCTGGCCACCGCCCGCGAACTGGGCTATACGACCAATCTCGGGGAGGCAGGCCCGGAATTCGTCGGCGTGGCCGCCGCCATCGTCGACGAGACCGGGACAGTCCACGGCGCCGTCACGCTGGCACTGCCGTGGGCGCGAGCTGCCGACGGCTTTGCCAGCCACCTCGGCCCCCAAGTCAGACGCACCGCAGAGACCATCGGCACAGTCCTGTAACCGGTTCACACCTTCCCATCGTTGGTCGCGTTGACATGACCGGAAGATCGCCGGCCTTATCGCGAGCGGGATACAGCACGGCGCTCGACGGTATTGAGTGCTGGGTCCTCGCTCACATGTGAACGAGTGTTTGCCGACAGCAAATGTCGTCTCGGCCGGTAAGTCACGAGATGCGGGAGACCACACTGATTAGTCAGTGTAAGAATGTCGAGTTCGACGTGAGCGGTGATTTGACGGCCTCGGCGGCCAGAAAGTGACTTCGAAGCACTCGTGATGCCGGGCACGCAACCGCTCCACCTCGACGGCGATCTTCGACATGGGCCAGAAGTGCCCCGGAGCAACATCCGGGGCACTTCTGCGTATCTGCTCTTGAGCCGCTCACCCTGGCAGCGCACTGGTCCCTGACCACCCATTGTTCAGGCGACGGGTGGTCGCCGAATTCGGCCTCAGGTCCGCTACACGCTTCAGTGGTGCGTTTCAAACCAGCGGCGACGGACTCAGCCGTACTGGGACCGCGTCGGTCCTCGCCGCCCACAGTAACGTCCTTGAATCCGACTCGGCCGCAGTCGGGTCGGTAAAAGGCTGTTGCACAACAGTTATGAACTATTAACCCGCCAGCACAGGAGTTCCCTCAGATCGCACGGTCGATCCCCGCCTCCGCGTTCGGCTTCCTCGCCTCGAATCTCGGCGAGTCTCTGGCGCTCGACCGTGGACGAGGGTCAGAGTAAGGGCTTCGCAGCCACCTCGGCCCTCAGGCGAGGCGAACCGCAGAGACTGTCGGCGCGGTTCTATTCGCGACTGGCCGGCACTTCGCGCATCACCTGCCGATGCTGCTGACTGCGGTTCTGCCGTGCGGCGAGAGGGAGTGCCACGGTCAGTGCAATGATCACTGCAGACGAGAGATGAGCGATACCGAACCCGGAGTGATCGGCGACCGCGCCCGTCATCGTCGCTCCCAGGCCGATTCCGGCGTCCATGCTGATGTTCCATGCGGCACTGGCGAATCCGACTCGGTGCGGGGGTACTGACACTAATGTCCTCATCAACGTCACGTTCTGGATCCAGCCAAGGCCAAACCCGAAGGCCATCGCCCCGGCCAGAGCGACCGGGAATGCGGCATTCGCCGATGTGACGGCGACCGAGAAGCACATGGTTCCCGCGATCGCTGCGACGACTCCGATCTGTGCCGTCGACCGACGGTCGAGAATCCGGTGACTATAGTGTCCCGCGACGAACCGGCCCGCGACGACGGTGCCGCCTACCGTCGCCAGGATCACTCCGGCATGTGTGGACTGGGGATAGCCGACGAGCGGAACCAGCGCTGAAAGACCACCATACGCAGCAGCGATGCCAACAACGGCCAGGCTGGCCAAGGCGATAGGCCGTTTGAGGACACCACGCGTGGACTCGGAATCCGAATGCGCACCGATAGCGCCATACATGGCCCGCGGGAGACCAAGCGCCGCCAGCGCTGCTGTTACGGCCATTGCAGTCGCGACTACGGACACTGCCACCACACCCCCGGCTCGGAAGAGTTGCATTCCGATCAACAGAAAGACGGTCTGAGAGGCAGCATTGGCCATGCCCTGTGCGGCGACGGCCCGACCGAGCCGATCGCTGGTGGACAGGTGAGGAGGCAGCGCAGAGCAGGCCACTGTCACCAGGCCGAATCCGAGTCCTCGGACCGCGCTGATCACCATCAAAGCGGTGATGTCGTGTGACCACTGTACGAGAGCGATGCACGGCAACCCGAGAAGCAGACATCCGGACACCACAACTGGACGAAAGTCGTAGCGACGCAGCAATGTAGGGGTGGCGAGTTGGGCCGCGATAGTGGCGGTCATAAACACCCCGGTTGTTCCCCCCGCGGCGAAACCTGAGCCTCCAACGGCACTGACGAGGAGCGGAGTCACGGGGAAGATCAACGCCCAGGACCCGAATACGTTGGAAACGATGAAGATCACTCCACCCAACGTGGCCATCCGAGGTCTGCGAGTCACCACCATGAACGCCCTTTCGTACTCGTGAGTGGAAGCCCGGTTCGCGCAGGCCAGAGATAGAGATGGTGCCAATGGCAAATCCTCTTCGAGCGCAGCCCGCATGCATCTGAGGCGAACTGGAACGTCGATAATTCTGCTATGCAGAATTGAAATCCACCCTGAGGTCCGTTGCCGGCATCCGCATGAAGTCAAAGTCAGGATATATAACCGAATCCTGTATACCAGGTCTCGCCGAAGGTAACACTACGGAAATCACGCTATTCTTATCTATGGATAGCCGTTCTATTAGGCAGAACTTGCATCAGCGTCGTCCCCGGCTGCGGCAACGAAGGCAGGCTGCTCCGGTGGAGGTGGAAACCGTCATGCGTGCCCAGTTCCGCGGTCGGGCGACGTGCGCAGGCCGCGCCATTTCACGGAAGGGGGTGCCCAGCCGGGCCACCACAGGCTCCGGCCAGGCTGCTCTCCGGTCAGGTGTCTTGTGCTCACGGGCTGGCAAACGTAGAGTGATACCAAACGTTTGGCAACCGCCCATGCAGCTTCCGGAAAAGCGGGAGTGACCTGCGGTGGGCTGCCGCTCCTCGCTTCTCTAGTAAACAACGGCCACTAACAGGAAGGTCAGGCGCAGTGTCCACACGTGACGGCCTCGGGAACCATCAAGAGCAGTTCTATTCGAAGTCCTCGATTCCTCGACCGCATATCACCCGTTCCGAGGGTATTCGCTTCTACGGCGCTGATGGCACGGCGTATATCGATGCGAATGCTGGTGCGGCAGTAGCGAATATCGGTCCCGGTAACGAACGCGTCCTTCAGGCGATGGTCGACCAGGGCCGACGCATGACGTTCTCGTACGTTCGTTTCTCCCGACACGACCCCAACATCGAGCTGACGGCGCGGATCGCCGAGCTCGCCGGACCCGGATTTGAGCGCATCCACCTTGCGAACGACGGGTCCGAGGCCAACGAGATGGCCATCAAACTTCTCCGGGTCGCGGCCTACCAGGCAGGAAAGCCGGCGAAGCGGAAGGTCATCTCACTCACGCCGTCCTACCACGGCGGAACGCTCGGAACGATGGGGTGGACCGGGGACAGTGAGTACACCGCCTACTACGGCGACATGATGGTGCCCTCGACGAAGGTTCCCGCGCCGTTGACGTACCGCCGCCCCGACGGAATCAGCATCGAGGAGGCGGGATCGCTCGCCGCCGAGCACCTCGAACGCGCGATCCTCGAACTTGGTCCGGACAACGTCCTCGCTTTCATCATGGAGCCTGTTGGCGGAACAGCAACCGGCGCGAACGTTGCACCGGAATCCTATCTGCGCGCCGTTCGCGAGATCTGCACCCGCCACGATGTCTTTCTCGTCTTCGACGAGGTCATGTCCGCGACCCGGACCGGAAAATTCCTGGCTGCCCAGCACACCCCCGACGCACGCCCCGACGCGATCGTGATCGCCAAGGGCCTGGGCGCCGGATACGTCCCGCTCGCTGCGACTGCGGTCTCGGCGGAACTGCTCGAGCGCCTCACCTCGAACGGTGGCTTCGATCTGTCGCACACGTACAACGCGAACCCCATCTCCTGCGCGGCAGGCTGTGCGGTTCTCGACGAGATGACCGAGCGAGGCCTGATCGAGAACGGCGCGGTCATGGGTCGAGAGCTGACCAAGCAGTTGCAGGGTCTGGCGGAGAAATGGCCGCTGATCGGTGATGTCCGCGGCCGCGGGCTGATGGTCGGCGTCGAGATCGTCGCGGACCGCGCCACGAAAGCCTCCCTTCCCGGTGCTGCCAACGCGACGGGCGAGATCCGTCGTGTTGCCATGGAGAACGGATTGCTCATCGGTGGTCGTCGACTCAACGGGGGAGCCTTCGGTGAATTCCTCATGCTCACGCCCGCATTGATCATCACCGAGGCCGAAGTCACCGAGATCGTCGAGCGGCTGGATACGACCCTCGCGACGGTGACGAAGCGGCTGCAGGCCGCCGGATATCTCTCGGCCTGAGAAACGGAGACCGCATGTCTGTTCTCGACCCCCTCACCATTGCCGATCCGGGGCAACTCACTGCCGACCTGGTCCACCTGTCGACCATCGTCGACTCCACCGTTCCTGGCTGGACCAGGCAGGCGTTGACCGAGGCCGATGTCGTCGGCCGGCACTGGGTCAGAGCTCGAATGGCGGAGGCCGGCCTCGACGCTCACATCGACGGCGCAGGCAACGTCATCGGTGTGCTCCGCGGGACCGCGCCTGGCAACAGCGCAATCATGACCGGATCACATACCGACACCGTCGAGGGAGGTGGGCGATACGACGGCAACGTCGGTGTCGCATCCGCCCTCGAGGTGGTGCGGACCCTCCGCGCCAACGAAGTTCGACTCCGCCACGACCTCATCGTCGTCGACTTCTTCAGTGAGGAGCCCAACCGGTTCGGAATCAGCTGCATCGGCTCGCGGGCGCTGACGGGGTTCATCACCGCTGAGGATCTCGACCGGGTGGACTCGGACGGTGTCCGGTTCGCCGACGAGTTGGTGCGCATCGACATCGACCCCAGTGCGCTGCTGTCCTCACGGATGGACACCAGCCGCATCAAGGCGTTCGTCGAGCTGCACATCGAGCAGGGGCCGTATCTCGAGGAGCAGGGCAGCGATATCGGCCTCGTCACTTCCATCACTGGGATCAAGCGATTCCGGGTCGCGTTCAGGGGCCGTCCGGATCACGCCGGAACGACGCCGATGAACCGGCGGCACGACGCGGGATGTGCCGCCGCAGGATCGGTCCTGGCCATCGAACAGATCGCCTCCGCGAACGTCGACGGTAGAGGAACTACCGGGTTGGTCACCTTCACACCGGATGCAGTGAACATCGTCACCGAATCCGCCGAACTCTGGGGCGAGTTCCGCAGCCCCGATCTGCGCTGGCTGGACGACGCCGGAACCGAGTTTCACAGCGCGGTGCAGCGCGAGGGCGCCAGCCGTTCGGTGGAAGCCCAGCTGGACTGGCTCCCGTCGGAGCAGCCCGCCGGCATGGATGATCGGTTCATCGAGGTCACCGCGCGGGAGGCAGACCGACTCGGACTCAAACAATCCCGCCTCTACAGCGGCGCCGAACACGATGCGGCGATTATTGCGAAGAAGATCCCGACAGCCATGATCTTCGTGCCGTCGAAGGACGGCCGCAGCCACTGCCCGGACGAGTTCACCGCCGACAAGGACATCCACTCGGGCGCGAACGTACTTCTCAACACGATCATCACCCTTGATCGCGAGCTCGACTTCGCCTGACCGCGCCGTCTTCGCGACTGGTTCGGACTTCGCACTCTGGAGAACAACATGGATTTGTCACACCTTCTGTACCGAAGCGCGTTGCGTTATCCCGACAACCCGCTGTGGGTCTCGCTCGACCGTGCGCCCGTCACCTACGCGGAAGGCGCAGCCCGCGTTAGCTCCCTAGCCAACGCCATCCTGACCCGCGCTCCTCAGCGGGCGCGGGTCGCGATTCTGTCGACGAACCGCTACGAGGGGCTCGAAGGCTTCCTGGCCACCATCACGGCCGGCTGCGCCGCGGTCACCCTCAACCCGCGAGGCCATCAAGAGGACTACCGCCACGCTCTCTCGGACTCCAGGGCCACCATCGTCCTGTGTGATGCAACGCTCGCCGACCGACTGACTCCCCTTCACGAGGATCTTTCGCAAATCGAGCACTGGGTCAGTTTCGGCGGGGACGTCCCCGGTTTCGAACGGCTGGACGACTGGCTGAAGTCGCCGAGCGAACGTCCGGACATTGTGATCGAGCCCGATGATCCCGCGTGGCTGTTCTACACATCGGGAACCACAGGCAAGCCCAAGGGAGCTGTGGAGACCCACCGGAACCTGCTCGCGATGACGCGCCACTTCATGCTCGAACTCGGATCCGATCTCGGGTCCAACGACGTGATGCTGCACCTCGCTCCGATCTCGCACGGATCGTGCAGCGTCGCGATGCCACACCTCGCGGTGGGCGCGGCGAACGCGTTTCCGAGCTCGCTCAGTTTCGACCCCTCCGCAGTGCTCGAAACGATTGATCGCCTGAACGTCACTGCAACGATGCTCGCCCCCACGATGATTCGGATGCTGCTCGACGCTCCTGATGTGGAGAAGCACGATCTGTCAAGCCTGAAATCGGTCGTGTACGGGGCTGCTCCCATGCCGGTCGCCGACCTGAAGCGCGCGCTCGAGGTCTTCGGCCCCGTGTTCGTGCAGTTCTACGGACAGGCAGAGGCAGCCGCGACCATCACCTGTTTGCCGAAGGCCGAGCACCGTCTGGACGACGAGGACTGCGTCCGACGACTCGCCTCGGCCGGCCGCGAGACCTTCTCGACTCGCATTCGAATCGTCGACCCCGAGGGACGGGAAGTCCCCGCCGGCACCGTCGGAGAAATCACCGTCCGCGGTGAGCTGGTGATGTCCGGCTACTGGGAACGCCCGGACGCGACAGCCGAAACGATCAAGGACGGCTGGCTGCACACCGGCGATGCCGGCTACCTCGACGAAGGGGGATACCTCTTCATCACAGACCGCATCAAGGACATGATCATCAGCGGTGGATCCAACATCTATGCCCGCGAGGTAGAAGAGGTCCTCGGCCAGCATCCGGACATCGCGCAGGCCGCGGTAATCGGCATCCCCGATGAGAAGTGGGGTGAAGTCGTCGCAGCTGTGGTTGTCGCGCAGGAGGGCACAGATCTGACTCCCGAGTCCGTCATCGATTTCGCACGAAAGTCGATGGCCTCGTACAAGAAGCCACACCACGTCTGGATCGTGGACGAACTGCCAACCAGTGCCTACGGCAAGATACTGAAGCGTGAACTGCGTAAGCAGTACCAGACCGCGGGGCAATAGCGGAGTGATCGAGTATCCGTCGCCCCGCCCCTCGAATGGCGTGCTCCACGAAACGCCGGATTCGGTTTGGTAATGACGTGCGCAGCGCATGTGTCCCGGGCTGGCCAGGCATTCCCCGGACAGTTGGCCGTATGGAACGATCGTTTCTTGCCCGGCCTGACACGACTGGCCTCCGCACTGGCCGAGCGGGATGCGCCCTCGGCAGTCCAGCTCCATCACGGTGGTGCGCGCGCACGCCACGAATTTGCAGGACTTGAGCCGGTCGCCCCCTAGGATGATGCATCCAGAAGTATCCGCGTACTGATCACCGAAATCTGTTACATAGTACGAGATTTCGCTTCTACTGCACAACGGGTCGAGCACGCGGGACTCGATGGCGTCGAGATTTCTGGAGCGCACGGTTACCGCCTGTGCCAGTTCCTGGACTCGCGACCCAACACCAGGACCGACGGCTACGGTGGCACGCTGGAGAATCGTTCCCGGATGGTTCTCGAGGTTCTCGAGGCGGTGAGAGCGGCGACCGGACCCTCGTTCCAGGTCGGTCTGCGTCTGCGCCCCGAGCGCTCCGGTGTCCTTCTTCCGAGAGCTGTCACGTGGCAGAATGCACCATGACATCGGACCTTGTCGACTATCTCGATGTGGGATGTAGAGAAGCGCCCACACCGTGAAACCAGCCCGAACCGGCTCTCACGCGACCTGGCCGCTGGTGCCACACTGCTGGATGTCTTCGCATCGCTTCCGCGAGGGAGCACACGGCTCGGCGTGGCGGGCAAGATCCCGTCCGGCGCCGTGGCCCAGTCGTGTCTTGATCGGGGAGCGGACTTCGTTCTAGTCGGAACGGCGGCGATTCTTCAGCACGACTTAGCTCGCCGAGTGTTGATCGATCCGTCTTTCAGCAGCATCGATCAGCCGGTGTCGTGAATATCTCGCGTCGCAGGGACTGGGCCGCACCTTCATCGACTATCTCGCGAATGATTGGGACGATTTCGTCGCGTGATGATCACGCCCCTGGCCGAGGTGCCGGTCCTACCAAGGCGCCGCGCACCTCGGACGAGGAGGCACGGACGATCAGAGCGGGCTCCAAAGCGGCGCTTGCCGCATCACGTCCCTCGATCAACGACACCAGCTTGCGCGCTGCCGTCCGCCCCATCGCGCCCAGATCCGTGCGGACGCTGCTGAGGGGTGTTTCGAGGTATGCGGCCTGCGGAATGTCGTTGTACCCGACGAGCGCGACGTCCTCGCCGACCCGCAGACCGCGGTCGGCGAGCGCCCGGCCTGCTCCAATCGCAGCGTGGTCGTTCGCGCAAAACAGGGCAGTGGGGGGTTCCTGGTGCTCCGCGAGAAGCTCCGTGACGTAGCGATGCCCGTCGTTGACACCGAATCCCCCGAGACTGGAAACGGACACGACGGTGATCTGCGGGTGTTGCGCTATCACTTCGGCAAATCCGGCCACTCGATCGAGCGACGTACTCGCTGCGGCCGGCCCGGGGACCACTGCCACCCGTTCGTGTCCCATGGCGACGAAATGCTCAGCCACGAGCGAACCGCCACGGCGATCATCGGCAGTCACCGAAACCGCGCAATCCGACCGGCGCATGGCAAAAACGAACGGCACAGATTCCGATTCGAGTTGAGAGGGAATTGCACGCCCCACCTCCGTGTCGCACAGTACGAAACCGTCCACCTTCCGGCTGAGGAGATGATCGATCGCGGCGGAGCGCACATCGGGGTCGCCGTGTGTCGCGATGACGGCCGAAAGGTAGCCCAATTCTCGGGACGCTTCCTCGATGGCTGTTGCGAGTATGGCCATGACGATGTCGCTGAGGACGGGGACGACCACGCCGAGCACGCGCGAGCGCCCTCCGCGCAGACTGGACGCAACAGGATCGAGAACATAGCCCGCGTCGAAAGCCAGCGTCTGGATGCGTTCGATCGTGGACGCGGCCACGCGTCGGCTGTCACCTCGCAATGCGCGTGACACAGTGGACACGTCGACACCGGCCAGCGCTGCCAACTGCTTCATATTCATCGCGGTCAAGTCGTCCCCCCCTTTTCGAGTTAGTTGCGGTCGTGAGGCAAAGGATAGGAACCCGGCGTCGGGCTGTTAGAGCCACCAGTCCAGTGGTGCGCACAGCAATCTACGCCAAACGATTGTCATCTGCGTCATACTCTCGCTTGATTTTGAAACCGTGCTCTCCCGAGATCTCGCCCCTTGCGTTCACTCGACGCGGTCGATTATCGTCACACCAAACGTTTGGCAAGGCCTAGGTCACATGAGGGCTGCAGACGAACGAGAGCGGTACGGGTGTCCACCTGCCGCGGACCTCGACGTCGTCAGCCGATCGCGACCGGGCAGCCGGAGAGTCGGAACGGTGAAGCAACACGCCGTCGTGACAGCCTCAGCGCCATGGGGGTCCGGGTAATCAGGCCGGCCAGACCAGACGTACCGTCACACCAGGCCCCGCGCACCGGCCACATCCAGCCACGAAACCCGAAGAGACATATCGACATGGGTATACGGCAAGCGCGCGAGTCCACCCAGAACAGGAGCGTCACATGTCCGAGATCGCGGGCACCGCGTACCCATCCACATCACCGTCCCCGCCTAACGGCGATGCTTCGCTCGACAATGAAAGACTGAGTCTGTTCCAGATCCGGCTTGCCGCGTGCGCGGGCGGTTCGGGGTTCATCGACGGTTACGTCCTGTCGATTTTCGGTGTTGCGCTGATCCAGATCGGGCCGGAGTTCGCTCTCTCGTCCGCCGCCAAGGGCGCCATCGCCGCGACGATTCTCATCGGTGTCTTCTTCGGAGGCATCGTCGGTGGCTACCTATCGGACAAGTTCGGCCGGCAGCGGATCTACAAATGGGATCTCTTCGCCATCGCCGTACTCTCCATTGCGTCGTTCTGGATCGATGGGCCACTCGCTCTGCTCATCATGCGGCTGCTCATCGGTTTCGCCGTCGGAGTCGACTATCCCATTGGTTCGGCCCTACTCACCGAGTTCAGTCCGAAGCGATTCCGTGGGCCGCTCTTGGGAGTGCTCATCTCGCTGTTCTTCCTGGGCGGTGCCGTTGCCTATGGCGTCGGCCAGGTGCTGTTGTCCACGGTCGGGGACGACGCCTGGCGATGGATGCTGGTCAGCGCTGCCGTCCCCGCGCTGCTCATCGGGGTGCTGCGCGTCGGAACCCCCGAATCTCCGTACTGGCTCACCCGAAACGGGCGCATCGAAGAGGCGAACACCGTTATGGAGCGCGTGTTCGGTCCCGGGGTTACGGTCGACGAGGTCCCCGCTGAAGGGGAGCGGACCGTCGGGCTCCGCGGAATCATCCGCTCCGGCTATCTCGGGCGCCTCGCCTTCGTGATCGCCAGCTGGACCAGCGCGATAATCCCCGTGTACGCGATCTTCTCGTTCGGCCCTCAACTCATCGGCGCGCTGCATCTCGAAGGTAATGCTGCTACCTACGGGTCCGCCGTCATCGAGCTGTTCTTCGCTGTTGGCTGCTTGCTCGCACTCGGGATCGTCAACAAGGTTGGCCGTAGAACCCTGACCATCCGGAGTTTTGCCCTCAAGTCCGTTCCGTTGCTGCTGCTTGCCGTGTTCTCCGATGCGCCGGCCATCTGGATCGCCGTATTCTTCATCGCGTTCGCCCTCTTCAGCGGAGGTCTGGAGGTGATGAACTTCGTGTACCCCAACGAGCTGTTCCCCACCGACCTTCGCAGTTCTGCCATGGGGCTGGTCACCGCGTTCACGCGATTTGGTGCGGCCGCAGGAACTTTTCTCGTACCGGTTGTACTCGAGCAGTACGGCATCTCCGCCACCATGTACGCCGCCTGCGCCATCACGTTGGTCGGTCTGCTCGTATCCATCGTGTGGGCTCCCGAGACCCAGGGGATGAAGCTCAGCGAGTCGTCCAGTCTCCACCACTGAGATATGTTACCTGCAGTGTTCCTGCCAGGTCCGACTGCACGGATCGGGTTGGACGACGAAAGTGCGGGTGGGGGAGTGGCTCTCGTACTTCAATCGACGTCGCCTCACTCCGCCCTCGGACACCTCACCCCAGAGGAGTTCGATCAACGACTGATCGCGTCGTCTGCGCTGTCAGTCGCCGCATGAAATCGGGTGTCCACTCCCGGGGGACGACCTCAGACCTGGCTGCCGTCGCCGCGGCCCTCGCCAAGGTGCCGGAGCTCGACCCGGCCAAGGTCGACGACCTCGACCTCGACGAGGACAAGATCAACATCTCCGGCGGGGCGATCGCGCTCGGTGACCCGTTCGGCATGACCGGTGCCCGCATCACCAACGCCCTGCTGAACAACCTACTTGAGCAGGACAAGGCCTTCGGCGTCGAGACCATGTGCGTCGGCGGCAGCCAGGGCATGGCGATGATGCGCGAACGCCTCAGCTGACTAACAGTCACTGCAAGACAATAGGATTCGCTATGAAGATCGAGTATGACACGGGCTTCCACGAGGTGGCCGACGGCGTCTGGATGGCTCGCTACGCGTGGCACGACGTCAACGTCACACTGGTGGAGGGCGGCGGCGGTGTTCTCCTCGTCGACACTCATTCCTCGGCCGAGGCGGCACGCGCGGTGCTGGCGGACGTTCGGCGACTCGGCCGCGGCGACGTCCTCGCAATCGTGAACACTCACGAGCACTTCGACCACGTCTTTGGAAACGCAACCGCGAAAGCCGTGTGCGGCGACAACATCCCGATCTACGCAACTCGTCGTGCGGCCGAGCGCACTCCTGTGTCCGCGGAGTTGTTCAAAGACCGGTACCGGCGGGAGCATGCGGCGGACCCGACCAAGGATCCGCGGACGTCCGAGATCCTCGGAACGCCCGTCCTTCCCGCCGACCACCTTTTCGACGATCGGATGACCGTCGACATCGGTGGTCGCCGGGTCGAGCTTGTTCATCCAGGGCGCGGCCACACGGCCGGGGACCTCGTGGTGTGGGTGCCTGATGCCAACGTCATGCAGTTCGGTGATTTGCTGGAAGCGACAGGCCCACCGGTCTACATCGATGACTGCTATCCGCTGGAGTGGGCGAGCGCCCTCGATTCTGCACTCGCACTCTTGGATGCGCGGTCGGTTGTGCTTGCGGGACACGGGCAACCCGCCGATCTGACCTGGGCGCGAGGTCAGCAACTGGAGATCGCCAGCGCTGCTGACTCGATCCGCCGGCTGGTCGACGAGGGTGCGCCGATGGCCCTCGCCCGCGAAGCAGCATCGTGGCCGTGGCCACTGGACTGGAGATTCTCGGGAGCGCTGCAGGCAGGCTACGCCCAGCTTGGTGTGCGGGCGTCGTCAGCCGGCGGCAGGAGCTGAGTCTGGCGCGAGCCTTGCGCACCCCGTATCCATCGCATACGTTGGGCAAGCATGCCAAACGATTGGCGTTAGCAGTCGATCTGCTTCCGTTCGCACTGGTCAGCGCCCTCGTCAGTCACCTGCAACAAACCTTCCGACGACAGAATGGTGATCAAACCCATGGTGCATACCGGCACGGCCTACCCGTTCATTGACGGCAAGAATTACGTCCCGACCTCAGAGGACGTCGACCGCATCGTCGATCCCTCGACAACCGAGGAGTTCGCAGTCGTCCCGCGCTGCTCGCCCTCGGATGTGGATCATGCCGTGCGAAGCGCCGATCGCGCGTTCGGGACATGGCGACGTGTGTCGCCGAGTCAGCGTTCCACCGCGCTGCTGAGGATCGCCCAAGCGGTGGAAACCAGGGCCGAGGAGTTCGCGCAGCTCGAGTCCCGTAATGCAGGTAAGCCGATCACCGCAGCACGCGGAGAGATCGAGACCGTCGTTGATCATCTCCGCTTCTTCGCGGGGGCGGCGCGAACCCTCAGCGGCGCGACCGCGGGGGAGTACCTCGCTGGCACGACCTCCTACCTACGTCGTGATCCGCTCGGCGTCGTCGGCCAGGTCACCCCGTGGAACTACCCGCTGATGATGGCGGTGTGGAAGTGCGGCCCCGCGCTGGCCGCGGGTAACACTGTCGTGCTCAAGCCGGCGGAGTCCACCCCTCTGACCACCCTGCTTCTGGCCGAGGTGGCCGCGGAGTTCCTCCCAGCCGGAGTTCTGAACGTCGTCACCGGCGCAGCCGACTGCGGTGAGGCGATCGTCGGGCACCCGCTGGTGAAGATGGTGTCGATCACGGGATCGACGGCGGCAGGTCGTCGTGTTGCCGAGCTCAGCGCGCGGGGCCTCAAGCACTCCCATCTGGAGCTTGGCGGGAAAGCACCTGTCGTCGTGTTCGATGACGTCGATCCCGCGGCGGCCGCCCAATTCATCGCTCTCGCGTCTTTCTGGAATGCGGGGCAAGACTGCACCGCGGCTGCGCGAATGATCGTCCACGAGTCGATTTTCGACAGCTTCCTCCACGAACTCCGTGCCGCCGCGTCAAGCATGACAATGGGTCTCACCAGTGACGCCGCAACCCGATTGGGCCCCGTCAACAATGTTCGGCAACACGAACGCGTGCTTGGCTTTCTCGACCGTTGCCCGGACCACGTCGACGTGCTGCGGGGTGACGCTGCGAGGGCGCTGCCCGGTTACTACGTGGATCCGACCATCTTGGTCGGAGTCCAACAGGACGACGAGGTCGTGCAGAACGAGATCTTCGGACCAGTGGTCACGGCGCAGTCCTTCAAGACCGCGGAGGAGGCGTTGCAGCTCGCGAACGGCACCCCATATGCCCTGGCCTCATCGGTGTGGACCCGCGACATCGACCGAGCACTCCGCTTCACTCGCGAGCTGGAATTCGGCTGCGTCTGGGTCAATCACCACCTCAGCGTGACTCCCGAGTTCCCGCACGGTGGAGGGAAGGCCTCCGGCGGCGGCAAAGACCTGTCGACGTCGATCGTCCACGAGTACACAGAGGCGCGGCACGTGATGTTCGGGTCGCTGCCCGAGTAAGACGCGTCCCGGCCACCAAACCCTCTCAAGGAGATCTGCATCAATGTCTCTCACCACTGCCCTTTCCCGCCAAGTGCTCGAGCGCGGCGTCCTCCTCGGTGGCGAGGAGATCTCCACCTCGAGTCGGGCGCATGTCACAAACCCGTACGACGGCGAAGCAGTCGGGAGTGTCGGCCAAGCGACCGCCGCGCAGGCCACCGCGGCGGTCGGCTTAGCCCATGCCGCGCTCGACGCTCCAATCCCCGCACACGAGCGGGCCACAGTTCTCGACCGGGTGGCCGAGGAGTTGCTGCGCCGGCGTGAGGAGCTGGCACTGCTGATCTCGTCCGAAGTGGGTAAGCCGATCGCCCTGGCACGATCCGAGGTTGTCCGGGCAGCAAGCACGTACCGGGTGTCGGCCGCTGTTGCGCGAACACGCACTGGAAATATGGTCGCAATGGACGCCACGGCTGCGGGGGCGAACAAGTTGGCCTACACCGTAAACCGCCCGATTGGGGTCGTCACCGCAATCACGCCGTTCAACTTCCCACTCAATCTGGTTGCTCACAAGCTGGCTCCGGCGTTGGCTGCAGGATGCCCGGTCGTATTGAAGCCTGCCCCGCAGTCCCCGCTCACCGCGTTCGTGCTCGCCGACATCTGTACTGCCGCAGGTCTCCCGGCTGGGTACCTCTCGGTGGTTCCAGGGGAGCCGGCAGAGATCAGCGCCTCGATCGTCCAGGATCCGCGAGTCGCGGCGATCAGCTTCACCGGGTCGACCGAGGTCGGCTGGCACATCGCGGCAAGCGCCCCCCGCAAGAAGGTCCTCCTCGAGTTGGGAAACGCGAGTCCGGCCATCATCGAGCCCGACGCCGACCTCGAACGAGCAGCGAATCTCCTCGCTCCGAACGCGTTCGTCTTCGCCGGGCAGACCTGCGTCTCGGTCCAGCGGATCTACGTCGATCGCGCCGTACACGGCGAGTTCCTCGACCTGCTCGTCGCACGAACCGGTGAAATCGTCTCCGGCGACCCACGGGACGAGCAGGTCGTGTGCGGCCCACTGATCGACAACCGGGTGGCCGAACGCGCCCTTGCAGCAATACGTTCCGCAACCGAGCAAGGAGCGGAAGTCGTTTCCGGCGGCGAACGCCGATCCGACGGGGTTGTACCCCCGACCGTGGTGAACAACGCTGCGCAGTCCAGCGATCTCATTCAGAAGGAAGCCTTCGCCCCGGTGGTCAGTGTCGTCGGAGTAGAGAGTTTCGACCAAGCGATCGACATGGCGAACGACTCACAGTACGGCCTGCAGGCCGCCGTCTTCACCCAGAACCTCGACAAGGCCCTGGCGGCCACCGACAGACTCGATTTCGGCGCGGTTCTGGTGAACGAGGCACCGTCGTTCCGCGCCGACAACATGCCCTACGGAGGACTCCGGAACTCCGGAAACACCAAGGAGGGGCCCGAGTCGACCGCCTCCGCACTCACCGTGGAGCGACTCTGTGTCTTCTCCCGATGACTGCGGACGCGGACCGGACAAGATGATCTCCTCGGTGACGCACCCCGCACCCGCCGCGGTTGTCGAGGCAGTGATGGCGCTACGGCGTCAGGGAGTCGAGGTCGACGACAGTGCACTGACCAAATCGCTGTACTCCTCGGATGCCTCGGTTTACCGGGTACCACCGAGCGCTGTGGTGTTCCCGCGGGCCATCGACGAAATCGACGCCATCATGTCGGTCTCCACCGCACACGGCATCCCGATTACCAGCCGCGGCGCCGGCACATCGATCGCAGGCAACGCCATCGGCACCGGACTCGTGGTTGATCACAGGAGACACCTCAACGGCGTGCTTGGCGTGGACTTCGAGAGCAACCGGGCTCGAGTACAGGCGGGCGCCGCACACGCGACGCTGCAGCGAGCCGCAGCCCCGTACGGTCTGCGTTTCGGTCCAGATCCGTCCTCCCACTCTCGATGCACGATCGGCGGAATGATCGGAAACAACGCATGCGGTTCGCGGGCTCTGGGGTACGGACGCACCAGCGACAACGTGTACGGCCTGCATGTGGTGACCGGTACGGGTGAGCACCTCCGCCTCGGAAGCCTCGCAGACGGATCCAGCGACGGGTCATCTGTTCTGCGGGGATTGCAAACCACCACGATGAACTCGCTAGCCACCATCCGCACCGAGTTCGGCCGGTTCGGGCGGCAAGTCTCGGGCTACGCGCTTGAAAACCTGCTTCCTGAGAACGGCTTCGACGTCACGAAAATGTTGGTGGGCAGCGAAGGAACGCTGGCAACGGTAGTGGAGGCCGATATCCGTCTCGTTGCCGACGCTGCGCACAAAGTCATGGTCGTGCTTGGATTCCCCGACATGATCGCCGCTGCCGCCGCGGTCCCGGCGATCCTTCCATTTTCTCCGGTTGCCTGCGAAGGCCTCGACCGTCGCATCACGAACGCAGTCGCGGACAGGTCGGCTGCAGTACGCGACCTTCCAGAGGGCGCCGGATGGCTGTTCGTCGAAGTGGTCGGCGAAGAGAAGTCTGCCCTCGCCGCTGTGGCCGACGCTGTGGCCGACGCCAGCCGGGCCTTGGACCATCGGGTCGTGACCTCGTCGGCGCAAATGGCTGCCCTGTGGAAGATCCGTGAAGACGGGTCTGGTCTGGTCGCACGTACGTCCACAGGCCGCCCCGCCCACGCAGGATGGGAAGACGCGGCAGTGCCTCCGCAGCACCTCGCGGATTATCTGACTCGTTTCGAAGAGTTGCTCACCGGCCACGGGTTCACGGGTGTCCCATACGGTCACTTCGGGGACGGGTGTGTACACGTACGCATCGACTTCGACCTCGACGACAGTGGGGGTCGCCGGCGCTATCGGGACTTCCTCGACGATGCAGCGACACTCGTGGCCAAATACGGGGGATCAATGTCGGGTGAACATGGTGACGGTCGAGCGCGCGGCGAGCTGCTCGCGCACATGTACTCGGCTGCAGCCATCGACGTCTTCCGGAAGGTCAAGGCGCACTTTGATCCCGAGAACCTGCTCAATCCCGGAATCGTTGTCGATCCCGTTCCGGTGGAGGCCGATATCCGCTACACGACGCCACTGCCCCTGGCGCGCTCCGCGGCGTTCAGCTATCCGGACGACTCGGCCGGTCTCTTCGATGCCGTGCACCGCTGCACGGGCGTCGGACGATGTGTCGCAGCGAACCCGGCACCTGACAGCGTCATCTGCCCATCCTTCCAGGCCACGAGGAACGAGAAGGACTCCACTCGCGGGCGGGCACGGGTGCTCCAAGACGCGGTGTCGGGAAAGCTCGGTCCGAACGGTTTGCAGTCTCCGGAAGTAGGCGATGTGCTGGACCTGTGTTTGGGCTGTAAGGGGTGCAAGTCGGACTGCCCGACCGGTGTCGACATGGCCAAGTACAAAGCCGAGGTGCTCAACGCTCGGTATGCCGGGCGGCTGCGCCCGCGTTCGCACTACTCGCTCGGCTGGCTGCCGTTGTGGTTGCGTCTCGCGCGTCGCCTCCCAGCACTGTTCAACGGCCTCAGCAGCGTAGAGCCTCTGCACCGGCCGCTGATGTGGTTCGCGGGTATCGACGCACGACGCTCCATCCCTCAGTTGGCCGCGTCCACCGACAGGGCCGCGTTCAAGGCTGCGGTGAAGACTGGACCACCGGGTGTCGGAAAGTACACGCCAGGTCGAGAGGTCGTTCTCTTCGTCGACACCTTCAGCTCGAGCTTCAATCCGCGGGTGGTAACAGCCACCATCGACCTTCTGAACGACGCGGGATACGCGGTCCATCTGCCCGCAAGCGAGGTGTGCTGCGGACTGACGTGGACTTCGACCGGCCAACTCGACGGAGCGCGGCGGCGGCTGCGGCGCACGGTTGACGTGTTGTATCCCTATGTACAGCGTGGCGCCACCGTGCTGGGAATCGAACCGTCCTGTACCGCCGCGCTGAGATCTGATCTGGTCGAGCTCGTCGACACCTCGGACGCGGCACAGGTGTCCTCGGCAGTGCGTACCTTGGCCGAACTACTCTCTGCGGACGCCGATTACACCCCGCCAGACCTCTCAGGCCTGGAGATCACCGCGCAGCCCCACTGTCATCACCATGCCGTGATCGGCTGGGACGCCGACCGTGCACTTCTGGAGCGAGCCGGCGCCAAGGTAACGACGGTCGGTGGTTGCTGTGGCCTGGCCGGAAACTTCGGTGCCGAACGTGACCACTACGAGGTGTCCGTAGCGGTAGCCGAGACGCAGCTCCTCCCGGCGCTGCGCACCCTCCCCCCTCAGGCCGTTGTCCTTGCCGATGGATTCTCCTGCCGCACCCAGATCGACAACCTCCACCCCGCCACCGAGGTGCTCCACCTTGCCGAGCTCCTCGCCGGCCGCTGACCTTCACTAAGGTCAGAGACAAACTCTGCCCGCCCACCGAGCCGGTGGGCGGGCAGAGTCAAGTAGTTACTCGAGCTCTGCAGATCAGTAGCAGACGACCGAGCGGAGGCCGCGTCCGACCTTCATCTCCTCGAACGCATGCGGCACGTCGCCGAGCTCGATCCGACGTCCCACCAGCTTGTCCAGGGGAAGCCGACCCGACATGTACAGTTCCGCCAGCATCGGGAAGGTAAGCGACGGGGTGGAACCGCCGTAGCTGCATCCCACGACCGACTTGCCGTTGAGGGTCACGTCGAGCAGGTTCAAAGGCAGGGCCGTACCGCCCGATGGCATGCCCACCAGAACTGCGGTTCCTGCGGCACATGTCATCGACACGCACTGCTCGGCGGTGTCCACCCGCCCCGCTGCCTCGAAGGCGTACTCGACGCCGCCGTCGGTCAACTCCCTAATCTGCTCCACGACCGTTCCGTCGGCGGCATTTATGACGTGCGTTGCACCGACCGCCTTGGCTGCTGCCAACTTCTCGTCGGACATGTCGACTGCAATGATCGGGTTGGCGCCGGCAAGTGCAAGGCCCATCACCACCGATAGTCCGACACCTCCACATCCGACAACCGCGGCGGAACTCCCCGCCGGCACTTTGCCTGTATTGAGCACCGCCCCGATTCCGGTGGTTGCAGCACACCCGATGAGTGCGGCGATCTCGAACGGAAGCTCGGCGGGGATCGTAATGGCGCCGGACTCCGGCACCACCGCGTACTCGGCAAAGCTGCCGACGTTGAGGAAGGCGTGAATGCTGGCACCTGCTCGGCGGATGCGGGTGGTCCCGTCCGCCATAACCGCGTCGTTGGCGGTAGTGTCGCGGCACGCCCACTGCCGACCGCTGACGCAGTACTTGCACTTGAGGCAGGGAGCGAACCAGGACAGTGCGACGTGCTCCCCGACTCGGTCTGGGGATACTCCGGGGCCGACCGATTCAATAATTCCGGCCCCCTCATGGCCGAGAACCGTCGGAACCTTTGAGCCCCAGTCTCCGTTGGCGACGTGCAGGTCGGAGTGACACACGCCGCTGGCCTTCAGCCGCACGCGGATCTCGCCCGGGCCCGGCGCCTGGATGTCCACGACGTCTAGTTCGAGGTTCCCTTGGGCAGTGAACACGAGCGCGTTGGCCGTAATCGAGTTCATGATTGTCCTTCGTCGAGATGGCAGTCGAGGATGACAGGGCGGGCTCCAGAGGGGATTCGGGAAACGATGGCCAACCCTTGCCAATCGTTTGGAACGATACCTGAAGGCCACGCTGCAGTCGATGGTTGAGCATCGGATTGCGTAGCGAATCAACAGCCTTGGATCTTGGGATGTCACACGCGGCTGCAGCTGCGGCAGCGCGCAAATTTCGCGCGGCGTTCGGCTCCAGGTGTCGGTTGTTGCGGACATATCTAAGGACGAAAGTGACGCGCCGGCGAGACTGAGGGCGGGGGAGCATCTGTTGCAGAACTGTTTCATTAGCTCAGCTTCAATTGCGTCCACGTAAACACTCACTCTCGGACTTGTGTGCGACACACATCACAGCTATGGTCGATACCAATCGATTGGCAAAGCGATCAGTGATGAGGATGAAAGCCGCCACACCAGGACAGGCGAGAGTCCGACCAAATTGCACTGCGATGTGAGCATCCCCCAGTAACCGCGGACGCGACGGTCACCCCACCGGCGGGCCGTCCCGCAGCGTCGACAGGAGAAGAAACATGAAGAAGCCTATCTCTGCAGCAGCGTTCGCCGGGAGCGTTGCTCTACTCACCGCGTGTGGCGCGTCGCCTGGAGCGGAAGATGCGATGACATTTGTGTCGTGGGGGGGCGACGGTCAGGCGCTTCAGGAGCAGTACTGGACCGATCCGTTCGCGGAGCAGAACGGCATCACGGTGGTTCAGGACTCGCCGACCGATTACGCCAAGCTTCAGGCAATGGTGCAGTCGGGCAACGTTTCCTGGGACGTCGTACAGGTGGCTACCGACGTCGCTGTCGCCAAATGTGGTGAACTGCTCGAACCGATTGACCGGACCGTTGTCGACATGTCACAGATCGATCCGGATCTGATCTTCAGCGACTGCGGGCTGCCGGTGCTGCAGCAATCGTTCGTGATGGTCTACAACGAGGACCTATTCGGCAACAATCCACCCACCTCGATTGCGGACTTCTTCGACACCGCGAAGTACCCGGGTAAGCGGGGGATGTGGGATTATGCAGTGCCAGGACAGCTAGAGCTTGCTCTCATGGCAGACGGTGTCGCGCCCGAGAATCTCTACCCACTCGACTACGAGCGCGCGATGGCGAAGTTGGCCACATTGCGGAACGACGTCTCGTGGTACGGGACGACTGCCCAGTCGACCGAGCAGCTCAACTCGGGCGGGGTTGCGATGGCGTTGGTATATAGCGGCCGGGCGCATACCGCCGCGAAGGACGGCGCACCGTACGCGCCCGTGTGGAACACCGCGATGCGAGCAACGGATCAGCTCACCATCCCAAAGGGGGCTCCCAACAAGGAGGCGGCACAGAAGTTCCTCTCCTACATCGCGACGCCCGCGCCACAGGAGCAGTTGGCGGAAGCAGTTCCGTACGCACCGACCGTCGAAGGCTCCAGTGTCGAACTGGACGAGCTCGGCAGGAAGTTCTCTGCGACAGAGTCCGGCCATCTGGATGACACGCACATCGTAGACATGAAGTGGTGGAGCGAGAATAACGACCGAGTTGACCAGGCATGGCTTACCTGGCAGGCGGGCTGACGCCATGACACTTACAGCTGACGTCGACGGTCGCCACTCCAGCGACGCTCGACCCAACGGCGAAGGGGAATCGTCGTCGCGACCCAAGCACCGCAGGAGGCTGCCATCGGACTGGCTCTGGCTGGCGCTACCGGCGTTGGCGATGATCACGGTGCTCTTCGCCTGGCCGACGTTCGAGGCGCTGCGGCGGGGCTTCACGGATTTCCAGGCTCCCCAGGTCGGCGGATTCGACAACTTCACGTGGTTTCTCGGCGAATCAGTGAACGTCACCATTCTTGTCCGAACTTTGGTCACAGGTGTGGCGATCACGATCGGATGCCTCCTGATCGCCTACCCCTACGCCTACCTCATCACCGTCGCGAAGCCGATGTGGCGAACGGTTCTCCTCGGTGTGGTTCTGGTGCAGTTCTGTTCGTCGCCCGTGGCATTGACGTTCGCCTGGGTGATCCTGTTGCAGGACAATGGACCGGTGGACCAGCTCGGTCGTTCTCTGGGGCTGGAACAGCTGCAACTCTCGGGATCGGTACCCGGCGCGACCATCGCGATGATTCAGGCGATGCTTCCGTTCATGGTGCTGCCGCTGTATGCGACGATGAGCAGAATCGACATGAGTCTTGTGCGTGCCGCACACACCCTGGGCGCTCGTCCTGCCGTCGCATTCTTGAAGGTGTATTTTCCGCTCTCGATTCCGGGGGTTCTGGCGGGAAGCCTCTTGGTCTTCGTCATCTCGCTCGGCTTCTACGTCACCCCGGACCTACTGGGATCGCCCAACCAGGTACTTCTGTCACAGTTCCTCTATACACAAATCAGCACGCTGTTGTCCTGGGGTCGTGGCGGTGCCATAGCTGCAGTCATGATCGTGGCCACCGCGGTTCTGTTGCTCGCAGGAAGACGGTTCGTCGGGCCGGCAATCACGTCCCTGGGCACCGACTCGAGGGAGAGTTAATTCGTGTCGCGCATAGCTCCAAGCAGGTTTCTGCTGGCCGTCTGGGCAGCCATCGTGTTCGTATGGATTGTGGCGCCGATCGTCGTCGTGACGATCGTGAGCTTCACGAGCGCGGGAAGCTTTGTGTTCCCGCCTCCTGGATGGTCACTGCAGTGGTACGAGAACTTTTTCCAGAACGCCAAGTGGTACAACGCCTTTTTGAACTCCCTGCAAACAGCCACCATCGTCATGGTCCTGGCGACAGTCCTAGGCACTATAGCTGCGCTGGGGCTCCATCGGTCCAAGTCGCGGCGTCTGGTCGCAGGTATCCAGTCGATCATTCTCCTTCCCACCGTTGTTCCCGCTGTCGTCGCCGGCATCGGAATGTACTCGATGTTCCTCCAGTGGCGGATCTCCGGCACTGTCCTCGGTTTCGTTCTGGCTCACGTAGTGCTCGTGCTGCCGTTCGTGGTGATCAGCGTGACCTCTTCACTACAGAGTCTGGATCGAAGCCTCGAACAGGCTGCGGCCTCGTGCGGCGCACCGCCGGTGACGACTTTCATGCTGGTGACGCTCAGAATCATCCTGCCCGGTGTGGCGACGGGCGCTTTGCTGGCCTTCCTGGGGTCCTTCAACGAAACCCTCGTGTCGATCTTTCTCGCCTCGCCGCTTCAAACCACCCTTCCGGTCCAGATGTATTCGAGCGTCGCAAGGGACTCGGATCCGACAATCGCTGCAGCATCAGCGTTGGCGAGCGGCGTGACTGTGGCGCTGTTCCTTGCTGTCATCGCCGTACGTATCACAAGGAGTAAGAAGAATGCGGTCTGAAACGCACAGCGGGGCGGGCGTTGCCCTTGACCTCGTAGGCCTCAGCAAAAACTACGGCAAGAATGGCGTGGTCAAGTCGGTCGATCTGTCCATTAAGCCGGGCGAGTTTGTCACCCTGCTGGGCCCCAGTGGGTCCGGAAAGACGACGACGCTCAGCATGATCGCCGGTTTCACTCCAGCGACAGCGGGAGAGATCCTGCTCGGAGGAGAGTCGATCAGCTCTCGTCCGCCGCATCGTCGCAACATCGGCGTGGTTTTTCAGAACTATGCTCTATTCCCGCATATGACGGCATCGGAGAACATCGCCTTCCCACTCAAGCGGCGGAAGATGACTCGGGCACAGATCAAGGAGAAGGTCGGTCTGGCACTCGATCTCGTGCATCTCCGAGAGTTCGGTGATCGCTACCCGAAGCAGCTCTCTGGCGGTCAACAGCAGCGAGTCGCCCTAGCCAGGGCCGTGGTATTCGACCCTCCGATTCTCCTCATGGACGAACCGCTCGGCGCACTGGACAAGAAGCTGCGTGACTCCCTCCAAGGGGAGATCCGCCGCATTCACCGAGAGCTTGGCGTCACCATCATGCTCGTCACGCATGATCAGGAAGAGGCGCTGACGCTGTCGGATCGTATCGCGGTGTTCAACGAGGGCAGGATCGAGCAGTGCGACACGGGTGAAACCCTGTACCGTCGGCCGGCCAGCCGTTTCGTGGCGAACTTCCTCGGTGAGTCGAACATCTTCACCGGACCCGCTGAGGACATCGGCAATGAGGCTGTCGTCGCCATCGGCGACTCACGAGTTCGCGTCGAAAGAACGGATGCTCCGATCGGAGTGTCGGCGTCCTTCCTCCTGCGACCGGAGGTCTGCCGAGTCGGCGCTTCGAACTGCACGAATGCCTCCGACGGATGCTCGCTGCCGGGCGTGGTGGCGGATCTTGTCTACCTCGGCGCCACCCGCCGCTTGGAAATCGATGTTCCGGGGCACGGCCGGATCACGGTGCGAGAGCCTGCGGTGACCGGCGATCAGCTTCGCCGCGGCGACGACGTCACCATCTCGTGGGACTTCGGTGCTGCAACGCTTCTGCCGGATGCGCAGAGCAGCGCGGAGCGGGAACTGGCGACGCCCGCCCTCACCTGACCGTGATCGGGAGAGGGCTCTGCCCCTGATTGGGGTGTGGACCATGAACATACTGCACACTGGTGCACGAAAGGACTGAACGATGACTATTACCGCGTCTTCAGAAATTGCAATCAAGGATCTGCCGAACGTTGGTTTACCGCGTGATGCCTATGTCAGCCCGGACTGGTTCCAGCGGGAACTGGACACATTCTTCCTCAAGCGGTGGCACTATGTCGGGCACATATCGCAGCTTGCAAACCCGGGTGACTTCATCAAGTTCGACTTCGTCGACTACTCGGTGATCGTGACCAAAAATCGTTCCGGTGACCTGAACGCCCTTCACAATGTCTGTCGTCACCGGGGATCACGCCTCGTGGATGCGGAGGAAGGGAACTGCAAGCGTGCCATCGTGTGTCAGTACCATGCGTGGTCCTTCGATCATGACGGAAAGCTCATGTCCGCGCCTCGCATGCATGCTGACTTCGACAAGTCCGCCTATCCGCTAAAGAGGGCAGCAGTGGACGTCTGGGCTGGTCTGGTGTTCGTCAATTTCAGTGAAAACCCGGAAACCACCGTCGCGGAGCATCTCGCCGCAGCAGATCTGAGCCAGTACAGGCTCGAGCACACTCGGGTGGCATGGGACGTGAAGAAGATTCTGAATTGCAACTGGAAAGTGCTGTGGGAGAATGGCTTAGAGTGCTATCACTGTGCTGTGAACCATCCTGAGGTCAGTAAGGTAGTTCGCGTCGAGCGCGACGGGCCGCTCGGGGACACGATCCCCGACGGGGACTTCGACTGGACCGATAACTACCCGCTCCTGGACGAGTCGTTGACGATCGACGGCAAGTTCGGTGTCAAGAAGATGCTCGGCGATCCCGACAGCCCGCCGACCCAAGCCTCGTACGTGTCTTGGCACACGGGTTCGCTGGAGATGGTCGTCCTGCCCGACTTTGTCAAAATTACGACCTACAAGCCACTTACCCCAACGACGACCGAGTCCCGCGTCATCGGCCTTGTGAACGCAGACGCAATCGAGGGCGTCGACTACGACCTCGCGCATCTGCGCGAAGTCGGCATTGTCACCCGTCAACAGGATGACGACCTGTGTGAGTTGATCCAGCGTGGTCTCAAGTCTCCCGCATACGAGCCTGGTCCTTACAACGATGTCTACGAGACCATCAACCGCAATTTCAAGCGGCTATACCTCGAGGCGATTGGGCGATAGTCGTGGCCGAGGCGTGCTCACGCACGCCTCGGCGCACGTCCGTGTCACGTTATGAGAGCGATGGTGAACTGGTGAGCGACAGCGGAGGTGTCACGGTGAAGCCTGCCCGTGCTGACCGCACGTCCGATATGGCGGTGCTGGTGAACGAGCGTCTAGATGTCGCGGACGACGTCATAGCCCTCACCCTTACGCCGGCGCCAGGTACCGACGGGTTGCCGGCGTGGGGGCCCGGCGCTCATATCGACGTCGTTATCAGCGATTCTGTGACTAGGCAGTATTCGTTGTGCGGTGACCCCCGCGATCGCGATAGGTATCGCATTGCGATTCTGCGGGTGGCGGATGGCCGCGGCGGATCGCAACTGCTTCACGATATTGCGGTTCCGGGGCGCGAGCTGATAGTCCGCGCACCGCGGAATCACTTTGAATTGGTTCCCGCGGAAAGCTATCTCTTCGTCGCCGGCGGGATCGGCATCACCCCGATTTTAGCGATGATCGCCAGCGTTGAGCGAACCGGATCAGACTGGAAGTTGCTGTACGGAGGTCGGACTCGGGCCTCGATGGCCTACAGGGACGAATTGGCGGCATACGGCGACCGGGTCGTCCTCCAGCCACAAGACGAGTTCGGACTGCTCGATCTCCACGGAGTTCTGTCGAACACGCCACGGGGTGCGGAGGTGTACGCATGCGGTCCCGAGCCGCTGTTGACGGCCCTTGAGGCGGCATGCTCGCATCAGGGAAGGGCAGCGCCCCATTCGGAGCGGTTCAGTCCCAAAGTCATCGAGAATGCCCTGGACATCCAATTTGAGGTTCGCCTTGAGCGCAGTGACCGCACCGTTATCGTGCCTGCGGGGCGTTCCGTACTGGAAGCTCTTGAGGCGGATGGATTGGCGCCAGCGTTCACGTGCCGCGAGGGGACGTGCGGAACCTGCGAAACCGTTGTTCTGGCGGGGCGCGTCGACCACCGTGACTCACTCCTGTCAAACGAGGAGAAGGAAGCGAACGACACCATGATGATCTGTGTCTCGCGTTGTCACGATACGCGGTTGGTGCTGGATCTCTAAGACTTGGAGTCCTGTGGCGTGCCGGGGTGTTCGATGATCGTCGTCGGGCACCCCGGTGCAGAGGGGCTACTCCCGTGTATGCGGACCGAGCGTCCATCGTCGGGGACGCACGTCGTGTACATCCGGCGAGTTTCGAGAATTGCCCAATTCCGCGCGCGAACTCATGTCACGGATGATTGAGTCTGCACTGTCCAGAACTCGTGTGCATCGACGTCGGCGGCGAGGAAAGTCTCCACCACGATGAAGTTATAGAAGACATGACTGGGCCCCATTCTCAATTCCAACGAATTCCTCGCCTGCGAGGTGTTCCATCGCTGACCGAGGAGCAGGCCCTTGTTGACGATTGGAGGCTCGAGTACAACAGTTACCGACCACAGGGATCGCTCGAGTTCCGATCACCCGAGGCGTACCCCGCTTGAGCACTTCGATCAACTGATTCGTGCTGCAGGACCGAAACGCCTGCGTCGCAAGGGCCTCTGAGGTGAACTCGTCGACGATATGGAGGAACCGCACCTGTCGGCCGTCGACCGTGGTATCGACCTGGAAGTCCAACGCCAACATCTGGTCCGGATCCGTGGCCCGCAACCGTTGATTGCGACCCTCGCCGATTCGGCGTTTCTAGCGAACTTTGACCGGACGTCTCAAGCCTTCCTCGGGCCACAATCTCTGTGTGCGCTTATGGTTCACGGCCAAGCCTTCTGCTCGACATAGGGCGCGGGCTCTGCGTCAGTCCCTTCCGGTAGCTCTCGTGAACGGGCCACCCATGTCTTCGCCCGAGGGTCGCGCGAGCTGTTGCGGGAACCTCTCCGGCGCCGCCGCGACTGGTGAAGCCACTATCAGACAACCGCCCAAGCGTTACCGTGTCGTCGTCGATCGCGAGTTCGGAGAACCGACGCAACAGTGGTACCAACTCGGGCAGTGTCGGTGCCAGGCGCTTGCCGGCGGGCATTCCCAGAAGAATACCAGCGCCGCAATGACCTTCGGTCCGTATTTTGCGGGCCGAGGTGCGCGTGCTGTGACGACGCGAGGGATCAACACCGTATGTAGTACCTATGCGAGCGTGGTCACGGTTCCAGCCGGTCGTGCGACACAGTTCGTCGAGGATGATTCCCTGGCGACCTTGTCGGCCCGCGTGTAGCGGGTCGCGATCGTCTTCGGCACAGCTTTGCGCTCGGCCCTCGACAGTCCCATCATCCGGCCCTACCGCCACCACCCGAACTCCCGACCGACACGCCGCTACGCGGGCATTATCAGGTGAGGCAACGAATGGACCTACGCGGGATTTCCGATGAGTCAACGCGGAGCCTTGCTGCGGGCGCCTTTGCGGCGGTAAAGTCGGCACCAATCGATTGGCAAGATGCGGCTGATGCCCCTCGGCCTTCCGGTTTTCCACGCTTCAGTCGTTCCTCGACATGCGCTCGACCGCCGTCGCCGGAATCGGCTCGACCGACACATCAATCGCGAGAGGATCGCCGAGTGAAATTCCCCAGTCTGCGGCGTATTAGACTGTGTCTCAGTGTGGTTGTCGTCCTCGCCAGTGTTGCCGTAGGGTGCACTGCGGAATCCTCCGAGGGCCCCCTCAAGACGCCTTCGTCTGGAGAAGGTTGGGAACTGGGCCCTGCGACGTACGGACAGGTCGTTTCCGACAACATTCCGGTGCGAATGGATGACGGTGTCGTCCTCGACGCGACCGTCAAATATCCAGCAGATGTGGCTACCGGAGAACGCGCTCCGGGAACTTTTCCCGTAATAGTGAATATTACGCCGTACGCTCCCGATACCGAGCCGTATGCGGTCGAACACGGCAAACTATTCACACAGCATGGATACATCTTTGCCAGTGTTTCGATCCGAGGTACCCAAGACTCGGGCGGTAGTTTTGGACTCTTTTCCGGGCGCGATGCTGCCGACGGTGTGGAGATCGTCGAGTGGGCGGCGCGAAAATTGGACGGCTCTAATGGCGCGGTGGGCGGCTACGGCTGTTCCTACCCTGGCATGGCACTGATTGCCACAGCCGGCATGGTTGGTAAGGGCTCGCCTCTAAAGGCCATCATCCCGGCGTGCACTGGATGGGACTACATTCGCGAGATGTCGCTCGTAGGAGGTATTCCGACAGGTGATTCGGTCCTTTATGATCAAATGGGCGAGTTCGTAGGGAACCAGCCTTCCGCCCGAGATGCTTTCGGTGTAGTGGCAAACGATTTGCGCACGGGTGGGCCGGCCGCCTACAACGAGTTCTGGCAAGAACGCCAGCCGATTGGCTATGCAACAAAGATCGTCGATAACGACATTCCGACGCTTTTGTGGACGGGCTGGAGTGATGTCGGGCGACGTGGAGCCTTGGAAATGTATGCGGCAATGCAGAATGCAGCTGTCCGCGTGGAGTCAACCAACGGTCCTGCTTTCTCTGACTCGGCATCGGGAAAGTACCAGCTGATCGTAGGCCCTTGGCACCACACTGAAGGTCTGGACCCTGCCGTCATGCTGAGATGGTACGACACTTGGCTCAAGGATGAGGCGACTGGCATCGACCGCACGGAGCAGCCTATGCATCTGTACGAGCAGGGAAGCGAACGCTGGATTAACGCGGCGTCCTACCCATTGGACTCCGATTATGACCCGTTCTACCTTGGCCCAGCCGCCACCTTGGCGAACGGCCTCGCGACCACCCCGGGGCGCGAAACGATTGCTTGGACGCCACCAACCGAATCTGATGGAGTTCTGAATTTTACGACAGCACCATTCACCAATGGCGTGACTTTAGCCGGTCCCTCAAGTGTCGAGGTCTTCGCCCGAACCAACACCACGAATCTCGCACTGATAGCGACTCTTTTGGACGTCGCGCCAGACGGCACTGAAATTCCGATCACTTTCGGTGTCGTTCTCGGCAGCCAGAGTGCTCTAGATTCCGATCACACGTGGCGCGACAGCAACGGGACACTCATTCGGCCCTACGCCACCCAGTCTCAGGATACGTACCTGACGCCGGGACAGCAGCAACTGTTCAGTATTCCGTTGCACCCGAATCTTTGGTCGGTCGAGCCTGGGCACGCTCTGCGCATCCGATTCACCACTCAACCCTCCGCCCAGGATTGCGACATCGACGGCGGTGTGGGAGTGCTACTCCCGTGCCGGCCGAATGATCCTCAGCGGGCTTCGCTCGCTGGTGGCATCTTCGACATCGAGTGGTCGGCGGATGACCCTTCTGCGGTTAACCTTCCTCTGCTCCCTTATCGATGTTTTGAGACATCAACTGCAAGAGCAACGTCAGGCAGTCACGGCGCAGTCATCCCGGTAGAGTGGTCCTCCTCTGAGAATCACTGCTAGGGCATGTCGGGGGGCGACCCCGACGACATCTCCCTCTTTCACCGATGACGTTCTCCCCGATGATGACGCTGTCTCCGTCGATGCTGGTGTCGGCGTCGCAGCCGAACGAGTTGACTCGGAGCCAGCCGCTAGCTGCACCCCGTGTAGCGGACTACTTGCGGCCTACGGTGCCTTGCGTAGGCGAGAGCCTGCTAAGGCTCGGGTCGTGAGAGGGCCGACCTGAGCAGTCAACAGGCCAGTGCCTCCAGGTAGGTCAGGAGGGCGGTGATCGCGATGGCCAGTCCGATCGCGATCGTTCCCGCTCGTTCATTGTTGTCGGCACCGTTCCCAGTCATCGGTGTCCTTCCGTCCGTACTTCGTCACCCCGGTTCGGCAACCGCGGTGCGGTGCGGGCGTGTCGTCGCGAGAAGGGTTTTGTCCGTGCACCTGTGGATGTGTCTCGGTGTCCCTGCCGTCACGCGTCGAGGTTGATGGTGATAGGGACATGCCGGCGTGCGTAGTCGGTGCACGCCGGCATCTCGGTGGGTCCTCTGTGGGGGTACGAGCACTCAACCGGGTCCGGTCACTGCCCGCCCACCCGTTAGGTGAGGTTCTGGGTGTAGAACTCGGTCAACTTGTCGAAGGGGATCATGTCGACCCGGTCGTAGAGGTCGACGTGACCGGCACCGGGCACGATCATCAGTTCCTTGCGGTCACCGGCGAGGCGGTAGGCCTCTTCGGTGAACTCGCGTGAGTGCGCGTTTTCGCCGGCGATGAACAGCATCGGGCGGGGCGAGATGGTCTCGATGTCGTTGAAGGGGTAGAAGTTCATGAACTTGACGTTGCTCGACAGCGTCGGCTGGGTGGTGGTGTCGGGGCTGTTGCCGCGCGCGGTGCGGTAGAAGTCGTAGAACTCGCGCTCGATCGGGCCGGACTGATCGGTCAGCTGTTCGGGTGTGCCGCCGGTGTATTCGGTGGGTCCGCCGGTGAATTCGATGTCTCGCTGGGCTGCGGCTTGCGCCAGGGCGGCGTTGCGCTGATCGAGGGTGACCGAGTGGCCCAGCCCATTGCGGGCGGCACCGCCCATGTCGTACATGCTGACCGTGGCGACGGCCTTGATGCGGGGGTCGATCTTCGCGGCGCTGATGACGAAGCTGCCGCTGCCGCAGATTCCGAGCGCGCCGATGCGTTCGGTGTCGACGAAGGACTGGGTGCGCAGGAAGTCCACGCCGGCGCTGAAGTCCTCGGTGTAGATGTCGGGGGCGACGGCGTTGCGGGGCTCGCCGGCGCTGTCACCCCAGAACGACAGGTCCAGCGAGAGCGTCACGAAACCCTGCTCGGCCATCTTGGTGGCGTAGAGGTTGGCGCTCTGCTCCTTGACCGCGCCCATCGGGTGCCCGACCACCATGGCGGCGTTCTTGGTGTTGCGGTCGAGGTTTTTGGGGACGAACAGGTTGCCGGAGACGTCCATCCGGTACTGGTTCTTGAATGTCACCTTCTCCATGGTGACCTGGTCGCTGGTGTAGAAGTTGTCGGCACCTTGGGACAGATCACCGGAGGCCAGGTTCGCGACCGGCGAGGCAGGATCTGCCGATGAGGTGGGCGAGTCGGCGGCCGAGCAGGCCGAGGCGGCCAGGACGGCGAGCGTGGCAATACCGGCGCCGGCCAGCTTCATTGAGCGGTGAGTGCCTCGCCGTGTGCGGGGGGTGTTCATCGTTGTTGTGCTCCTTGTGGTGTCGTGTCAGAGGGTGAGCAGCGTTTTGATGGCGCGGCGCTCGTCCATCGCCTGGTAGCCCTCGGCCGCCTGGTCCAGCGGGAGGGTGAGGTCGAAGACCTTGCCGGGGTCGATCTCGCGGCGCCAGATCAGGTCGATCAGCTCCGGCAGAAAGCGGCGGACGGGTGCGGGGCCGCCCATCAGGTGAATTTCGGCGAAGAACAGTTGGTTGGCGGGCAGGGTGACACCGTCGTGGGAGACGCCGACGTAGCCGACGTGCCCGCCGGGCCTGGTCGAGCGGATGGCCTGCAGCATCGACTCCTCGGTGCCGACGGCTTCGATGACGCTGTGTGCGCCGAGCCCGTCGGTGAGTTCCTTGATCGCGGCGACGCCCTCGTCGCCGCGGGATTCCACGATGTCGGTGGCACCGAATTGGCGGGCCAACCCTTGGCGGTCGGCGTGCCGGGACATGGCGATGATCCGTTCGGCGCCGAGCTGTTTGGCGGCGAGCACACCCATCAGGCCGACGGCACCGTCCCCGACCACGGCCACGGTCTTGCCGGGTCCGGCCTCGGCGGCGACGGCGGCGAACCAGCCCGTCCCGAGGACGTCGGAAGCGGCCAGCAGCGAGGGAACCCGGTCTTGGTCCGGCTGACCGGGCGTGGCGACGAGCGTTCCGTCGGCGTAGGGGATGCGGGCTTTCTCTGCTTGGGTGCCGATGTCTCCGGCGACGAAGGAGCCGTGTACGCAACGGGATTGGTAACCGGCTCGGCAGATCTCGCAGGTGTTGTCGGAGACGGCGAACGACCCGACGACGAAGTCGCCGACTTTCAGGGTCCTCACGGCCTCACCGATTTCCTCCACGACGCCGACGTACTCGTGTCCCATCAGGGTGTGGTCGACCGGTTCCACACCCCGGTATGGCCACAGGTCGGATCCGCAGATGCAGGTCGCGGTGATCCGGATGATCGCGTCGGTCGGCTCGATGATCTTCGGGTCTTGCCGCTCGACGACGCGAACATCGCCGGGGGCATACATCACTACTCCACGCATGGTGGTCCTCTTCTGTCGTTGGGGGTCAGCGGGCGGTGTAGCCGCCGTCGATGGGCAGGGCGACGCCGACGACGAAGCTGGCGCCGGGGCTGCACAGCCACAGCACGGCGGCGGCCATTTCGTCGGCGGTGCCCAACCGGCCGATGGGTTGGTTGGCGGCGGCTTCGTCGGGGTCGAGGTCGCCGGAGGCGATCATGTCGGTGACCAGTGGGGTTTCGATGGTGCCGGGACAGATCGCATTGATCCGGATGCCGCGGGGCGCGTATTCGAGTGCGGCCGAGCGGGTCAGACCGATGACACCGTGCTTGGCGGCGTGGTAGGCGGCCCGGCTGGGGAGCCCCACGAGGCCGCCGAGGGAGGAACAGTTGACGATCGCGCCGGAGCCTTGGGTGCGCATGTGGGCGAGTTCGTGTTTCATGCAGGCCCACACCCCGCACAGGTTGATGCCGGTGACGCGGTCGAAGGTTTCGGCTGGCTCGTCGGCGGCATCGGTGGCGGGGGCTTGGATTCCGGCGTTGTTGTAGGCGAAGTCCAGTCGACCGAACGTTTCGACCGTCGAGGTGACCGCGGCGGCGACCTTGGTCTCGTCGGAGACGTCGCAGTGCACGGTCAGGACCTGGTGCCCGGTGTCACGCAGCTCGGTGGCCGCGGTGTTCAGCGCGTCGTCGTCGACATCGGCGAGAGTCACCGCGGCACCGGATTCGGCGAACGCCCGCGCTGTGGCACGTCCCATGCCGGAACCGGCGCCGGTCACGAAGGCGACCTGGCCGGTGAAGTCGTACGTCGGGTTCACGATGATGTTCCTTTCATTGGGGTGGTCAGGCTGCGCTGATGGTGAGGGTGTCGGTGCCGTCGGCGCGGATGATGGCGTCGAGTCCGGTGTCGATCTCGCCGATCATCACGATCCCGGGATCGGGAATCGTGAACCCGTCTTCGCGGTAGTAGATGGCCAGGTCATTGCTGGGTGCCCAGTAGCCGAGTTGTCCTGCGCGGTAGCTGCTCTGGCCCGCACCGTCGGCGAGCTCGCGAGGCAGCGGTCCGGCCTTCTCGCGACCGCCGAGGTCGTGCAGGGTGATCGTCACTGGTAGCAGGGAGGCGAAGTCTCGTGCGGCGGCGTTGTCGTAGAGTCGTGCGGTTGCCTCCGTCGCGCCGATCCTCAACCGAATCTGCATGAACGGTGCGTCCTGACCAGGTTGTGACGTCGCAGGTTGCGCTGTCGGTGACGCCGGCGTCGCACTGTGCGCGGCGGGGTCCGATGTGCTTGCGCAGGCGGTCAGCCCGGCTACGGCTGTCGCGAGGACGACCAGCCCGGTGATCCTGGGGCGCATGGGTTTTCTCCTCTCGATGCCGGTGTTCAGCCGCGCTCTAGCTCACTGACGTGGGGACCCGCAGCGTCTCGTCGGAAGGTTGGGGCGGCGGGTTACCGGCGGCAGGACGCGCCCGGTTGGTCGCCAGCAGTGCGATCGGTATCAGCGCGGTGGCCGTGATCGCGGCGCCGAGGACCGCCGGCCCGACCACACCCAGTGACGTCGACAGGGTGGTCGCGGCTAACGCCGTTCCGGCGGCGGTGCCGAGGTTGAAGGCAGCGGTCGCCAGCGACGAGGCCAGCCGTGAGCCATGTCCGGCGAATCGCATGGTCTGGGCAATCAGCACCGGGTTCGCCCCGAGCCCGGAGGCACCCAGGACAACGATCAGACCCACCACGATCGCCGAGTGGCTCGCGGTCGCTGCCAGGACGAGCAGCAGAACCGAGGTCACCGTCACCGCCGCGGCGATGGTCGCCAGCGGCCACCTGTCGCCGATCCGACCGGCCAGCGCGGTCCCCACCAGGGCACCCACACCGAACCCGACGAGTACCAGCGGCACCAGCGCGGCGGAGATGCCGGCGCGGTCGGTCAGCAGGGGGCTGATGAAGCTGTAGGCGCCGAGGAATCCGGCCTGCGCCAGCATGATCGCACCCAGCACCGCCCACACCCGCCACGGCCGCACTGCCGAGACCTCCGAGCGCACCGACACACTCACCGTGTCCCCGGTCGCGGTGCCCGGAGCGAACCGAACGACAGCGACGATCGCCGGAACCGCCAGCACGGCCAGCATCCAGAACGGACCCCGCCACCCGGTGAACTGGCCGGCGAAGGTGCCCAACGGGACACCGGCGACCACGGACAGGCTCAACCCGCCCGACATCACCGCCAATGCCCGCGCGCTCGCCCCGGGGCCGACGACCGCGGCCGCCACCACCGCACCGGTCGCCCAAAACGTGCCCGTCGCCAGCGCGGTGAGGACGCGGGAGGCGGTGACGACGGTGAACGAGTCGCTGACCGCGGCCACCACGTGCCCGGCGGAGAACACCATCAGCGCCCCGATCAAGGTGGCTCGGGCGGGCAACCGCAGCGTGGCCAATGCCATTACCGGTGGGCCGATGATCATGCCGACCGCGAACGCCGTGACCAGCAACCCGGCCCGGGCGATATCCACACCCAGATCCGCGGCGACGTCGGGCAACAGTCCGGCGACCATGAACTCGGTCGTGCCCATCAGGAAGATCCCGGCCGCCAGCACATACACCAGCACAGGCAGGGGAGTGCCGGTGTTCGGTCGGACAGGCGTTCGCGTGGTCATGTCACCTCGTCGATATCGAAGGATTCGGTCTCAGAGCACCTCTGCGCTCGCAGCACCCATGCAACGCCGTCAGCTGCCCGCGTGGGAGGCGAGGATTAGGGGGGTGCTGGCAGCACCCCCCTCACAGCACCTGGCATCGGCCGACGCGCGGGTCGTAGCCTCGTTTGTATGGAGTCCACCAACCGAGTCGCCGAGATCGGCCAATTCCTGGCGTCACGGCGGGCCAAGATCACCCCTGAACACGTCGGGCTGCCCGTCTACGACGCCGCCAAACGCCGCGTCCCCGGCCTACGCCGCCAAGAGGTCGCCACCCTGGCCGGGCTCTCGGTCGACTACTACACCCAGATCGAACGCGGCAAGGTCACCGGCGTCTCCGAGTCCGTGCTCGATGCCATCGCGCGTGCCCTGGAACTTGACGACGCCGAACGCTCCCACCTGTTCGACCTGCACCGCAGTGCCCTCACCAGCCCGCAACGAGTTCGCTCACGCCGCACCACCAAGGCGGTGCGTCCGATGGTGCAGCGACTCCTCGACGGCTACAACGGGCCCGCATTCGTGCGCAACGCACGCCACGACCTCGTCGCCGCGAACCGCCTCGCCTACGCCTTCTATTCGCCCCTGTACCCGGACCAACTGCACCCCGATCCCAGCAAGGCGGTCAACTTCGTCCGGTTCTGCTTCCTCGACCCCCGCGCCCACGAGTTCTATCCCGACTGGGACCAGATGGCCGACGGCGCGGTCAACCTGTTGCGCACCGACGCCGGCCGCGACCCCTACGACCGCGGCATCTCCGACCTCGTCGGTGAACTGTCCACCCGCAGCGACGAATTCCGGGTCAGGTGGGCCAAACACAATGTGCGCCTGCACTACACCGGCACCAAAACCTTCCACCACCCCGTCGTGGGTGAGATCACCATCGGCTACGAAACAATGCCGCTGCCCGCCGACCCCGGCCTGGTCCTGACCCTCTACAGCGTCGAACCCGGCAGCCCGTCCGCCGACGCCATGACCCTGCTCGCCAACTGGGCGGCCACCACCCTCACCGCCACCGCAGCCGACCACCCGGCCCTCACCACCGGCGAATAGCGCTTCGGCGACTCCGACCTTGTCGAAAGGACAATTATGACGACCATCGCAATCATCGGGGCCGGCCGAGGGCTCGGCGCGGCAACGGCCAGACGTTTCGGGCGTGACGGATTCACTGTCGCACTGATCTCGCGCACCCAGGACAAGGTCGACCGAATCGCGGCCGAACTCGCCGAGCACGGGGTGCAGGCGGGCGGATACGCCGCAGACGTGCAGGACCGGCCGAAGCTGGCCGGCGCGCTCGATCGGGCAGCCTCCGAACTCGGCCCGATCGAGGTACTGCAGTACAGCCCGGTCCCGCGCAAGGACTTCCTGCGCCCTGTCCTGAAGACGACGGCCGCCGACCTCGCCGCGGCCGCCGACTTCTCCATCCTCGGCCCCGTCACCGCCGTCCAACAAGTGCTTCCCGGAATGCGGCAACTGGGGCGCGGGACGATCCTTCTCGTCAACGGTTCCAGCGCAGCGACACCGAACCCCAACGTGGCGGGCACCTCGATCGCCTTCGCCGGCGAATCGGCCTATGGTGCAATGCTCCACGAGGCGCTCACACCTCAGAACATTCACGTCAAACAGCTCATCATCCCCGGCGCAATCGGAGGCGGGGACCCGCTCTACGCCCCCGATGCCCTGGCCGATCAGCTCTGGAACATCCACGCCCAGCCTGGCCCCTTCCGAGCCACCGTCAGCGGAATCGGCCTGACCACGTGAGTATTCCACCGAATGACCGATAGTGGCGACTCAGCGCCGCGGGTGAGATCACCAGGCGGTCGGCGATGCCACCTCATCGACCAGTGATGACCCGTCGCGCAGCTCATCCAACTCGACGAGGCACACCGTCGGCGTAGTCGCGCTGCACAGCGGACGCGACCCGCATCGCCAGCCGCGTCTTGCCGACACCGCCGATCCCGGTCAACGTCACCAGCCGAGACCCGGCCAGCAGATTCTTCGCCTCGGTCAACTCGTGCCGGCGGCCGACGAAACTCGTCAGCTCCTGGGGAAGACTTCCCGTCGCGCCCGGCGTGGAGGAAGGCTGCGACAATCGCCCGCCGCGCCAGGTCGGTTGCTCCCCGTTCCCCTGCGCATCGGCCTCCGCACGAAGTGCCATCTCGTCGACCGGGAAGCCGTGGTCGCGTTGCAGCCCTCGCAGCTGTTCCCCGAAGTCGGCGGCAGTGGCCGGGCGCTGACCGGGGGTCCGGGACATCGCGCGGGCGATCACCGCGGACACTTCGTCGGGGATTCCGTGCTCACGCAGGTCGGGCACCGCCTGCGTGGTGATCCGCCGCGCATCGACGTACCTTCCTCGGGGACTGTACTCACTGTGGAATTGCTCTTGGGGGTGTGCGAGCTGGTGGTGCGTGGAACATGGTTGTTGTGAGGTTGCCCCTCGGGAGTGGACACCGGATTTCATGCGGCGACTGACAGCGTAGACGACGCGATCAGTCGTTGTTCGAACTCCACTGGGGTGAGGTATCCGAGGGCGGAGTGACGGCGACGTCGATTGAAGTACGAGAGCCACTCGAACAGCTCCAGCCGTGCCTGCGACTTCGACGTCCAACTCCGTCCGTGCAGCCACTCCCTCTTGAGTCCTTGGAAGAACGACTCGGCGAGAGCATTATCGTAACTCGAGCCGACCCGTCCCCGACTCTGCTGGATCCCATGACGGCGGCATACATCGACGAAAGCTGCTGCGGTGTACTGGGCGGGCTCAACCGGTCGATGCAACACCTCGATCACGGAGGTGTGCGATGGGATGGGGCAGCAAGCAGATGTTTCGGGCGCCGGTGGGTGCCAGGCGGCAGTGGGCGGCGGACAGGGCATTGCGACCTCCGATGCGTTCACCGGGCCGGCCGGAGCCCTCTCGTGCGGTGCAGCGGGACTTCTGGCGGCGGATCGCATCGGGAGTGACGACGGTCGAGGCCGCGGAGGCCGTCGGCGTGTCGTGGCCGGTCGGGTGCCGTTGGTTCCGCCACGCTGGCGGCATGCCGCCGATCAGCCTGGACGAGCCCACGGGCCGCTACCTGTCGTTCGCCGAGCGTGAGGAGATCGCACTGCTGCGCGCCCAGGATGTCGGCGTGCGCGACATCGCTCGTCGGATCGGACGTGACCCGGGAACGATCTCACGCGAACTGCGCCGCAACGCAGCGACCCGGGGCGGCAAGCCGGTCTACCGGGCACTGGTGGCGCAGTGGAAAGCGCAACAGGCCGCGAAGCGCCCGAAGACGGCGAAGCTCGTGGACAACGACAGGTTGCGAAAATACGTGCAGGAGCGGCTCTCCGGCAGCGTCCGCCGACCCGACGGCACGATCGTCCGCGGGCCGCAGACGCCCGCGTGGAAGGGACTGAACAAGCCGCATCGGCAGGACAGGCCATGGGCGACGGTGTGGAGCCGAAGAACAGATCTCGCACCGGCTCAGGATCGACTTCCCCGATGATGAGTCCATGCGCATCAGCCATGAGGCGATCTACCAATCGTTGTTCATCGAGGGCCGTGGCGCGCTCAAACGGGAGCTGGTCGCGTGCCTGCACACCGGGCGGGCGCTGCGGGTCCCCCGAGCGCGGTCGCAGAACAAACCGCAAGGGCATGTCACCGAGGACGTCGTGATCAGCGAACGCCCCGCCGAAGCCGCCAATCGCGCCGTCCCGGGGCACTGGGAGGGGGATCTGATCATCGGAACCGGCCGGTCCGCAATCGGCACGCTCGTCGAGCGCAGCAGCCGATCGACGATTCTCGTGCACCTGCCTCGGCTGGAGGGTTGGGGCGAGAAGCCACCCGTGAAGAATGGTCCTTCCCTCGGCGGCTATGGCGCCGTCGCGATGAACGCCGCGCTGACGACATCGATGACCACCCTCCCCGAGCAGCTCCGCAAGACCCTCACCTGGGACCGCGGGAAGGAACTCTCCGGTCATGCCCAGTTCGCCCTCGATACCGGCACGAAAGTGTTCTTCGCCGACCCGCACTCACCCTGGCAACGACCGACGAACGAGAACACGAACGGCCTGCTGCGCCAGTACTTCCCGAAGGGAACCGATCTGTCCAGGTGGTCCGCCGAGGACCTCGAAGCCGTCGCCCTGGCGATCAATAACCGGCCCCGCAAGATCCACGACTGGCGAACCCCGGCCGAGGTCTTCGCCGAGCAGCTATGCTCACTGCAACAGCCAGGTGTTGCGACGACCGATTGAATCCGCCCTGTGATCCGCGGTCACTGTGGAAGATGACGCCACCGACGTCACCACCTCGGGTGCGCACTGCCATCTCGATCGCGTCCGTGACGAGATCGGTGCGCATGTGGTCGGCGATGGACCAGCCCACCACCCGGCGTGAGCAGATGTCGATCACCGTGGCCAAGAACAACCACGAGGATCCCACGGGGATGTAGGTGATGTCCCCACACCATTTGGTATCGACAGCCGTAGCGGTGAAGTCTCGCATCACCAGATCCGGCACCGACGGAGCCGACTTGTCCGCGATGGTCGTGCGCTTGCTGCGGCGCAGGTGCCGGCCGACCACGTGGTGGATTCGCATCAGCCGGGTCACCCGTTTGCGGTTGATCTTGCGTCCGCGGGAGCGGAGTTCGGCGTGAACGCGCGGGGCGCCGTAGGCGCTGCGGTGCTCGGCATGGATGGCGCGGATCTCGGCGACTGTCGCAGCCTCCTCCGCCGCGTGCTCGGCGCGAGCATCCTCGGTGGCCAGGTGCCGGTAGTAACCGGAGCGGGAGGTTCCCAGCACCCGGCACAGCCGCTGCACGGAAGAACTCGGCGCGATGGTCGGAGATGAAGTCCCAGCGGCGGGTCTTCACTTCACCTCTTTGATGCTTCTATGTCAAGCCGCCGCCGAAAGCGATGATTCCGAGGCGTTTCCGGTCGCGGACTCGTGGACGCGCAGGACCTGAAACACCCGGTCGGAAACACGTCGGCGGAGCAGGCGCACTGCTTCCCGCTTCGTCTTCCCGGCTGCCTGCAACTTGGCCACGTAGTCCTTGCCCGGCCCGCCGCGAGCGACCTGCGTAGTGGCGATCGCGTGCAGCGCGGCGTTCACGGCACGGTTGCCACCGCGATTGAGGCGGACCCGCTCGTGGGCCGACCAGACCGGGATCGGGGCGGTGCCGTTGAACTTCGCGTAGGCATCTTTCGAGTGGAACCGTCGAGCGTCGGCTGTCTCGCCGATGATGACCGCGGCGGAGAGGACTCCGCACCCGGGTATCGCGAGCAGCGACGGCGCGATCCGCCGAACGCGGTCACGGATCTGGCGCTCGAGATCGTTGACCTGCTCGGTCAGCTGCCGGCACCGGTCGAGGAGTTCGCCCGCGATCTGGGCGACCACACCGGTGAACGCGGTCAACCGTTCGGCGAGCTCGTCCATGACGCGATACCGCCGGATCCCCCGCACGGGAATCACCAATTCGGGGTCCAGTTCGTGCAGGTGCCAGCGAAGCCTGTTGATGAGTTTCGTTCTCTCGCAGACCAAGTTGCGTCGGTGATCGGACAGGAGCTTGACCTCCCTGGTGGATTCGTCCAGTCGGGCGATCGGCAGATTCTCCTCACGCAGCGCGGCCATCGCCACGGCGTGGGCGTCGATGGGGTCGGATTTTCCCGGCTGGCGGGCGCTGCGCCGGTGCAGGGCCATCAACTGGGTCTTGACCCGGACCACCGCGTGGCCCCGGGACAGCAGATCCGATTCGAGCCGCCGAGTCACATGGCGGCAGTCCTCGAGCGCGAACTGCACCTGCGGCCACTGGGCGGCCCACTCGATCGCCGACAGATGACCCTCGGTGGTGGCCTTGACGGTCCGCTGCCCGACCTGACGGCCGATGTCGTCGACCGCGACGAGGGTGTGGGTGGATTTGTGGGCGTCGACTCCGATCACGATCAACTGGCGACTCCAATCCGGTTGACGGGCTGTAGGCGTCGGATCGGTGCGTTCGCGGGCAGGCCTCAATCGGGCATCAGCGGCAGGCTTCTATCAAGCCACACGAACGACCCTCCGGGCCCGGTGGGACCGCACATCAAGACAAGCCACCAGGCCGTGGACCGGGGCAGCAAAATACCGAGCGAATCCCACCGGACCTCTCCAGGATGACATTGACGCGAAATACGCGGCTGCCCGGCGCAGGATGTCGCGTTCGAGCTGCCATTCCTTCTCGGCACCGCGTAACCGGGCGTTCTCTGCCCGCAGCCGCGCGAGCTCGTCCGCTTGGGTTTCCCCACCGGCGGTGCTGCGGGCCTCCGGGCGTCCATTGCGGGCGGTGGCCTTGCGAACCCACGTCCGTAGCGTTTCGCCACTGATGCCCAGGTCCGCGGCGACCGCCGCATATGTGCGCTGGCCGTCGGCCGCGCGGTACAGCGCGATCGCGTCTTTCCGGAATTCCTCCGTGTACAGAGACTGGCGTCCCACTTCGACATCCCTCCTGGCTCTCCTAGAACCATTGTCAGGGGTGTCCACTCCAAGGGTGCAACCTCAGTTGCGCTTTCTAAGGCTCTCTAGCGACCACGGGTGGGGCCGGCAGAATCCGCGGCGGTGGGCGTGGCGCCGGGATCTCTACGGGCCATGTGGCTAGGGTCGGGCAGGTGAGCGGCAGCGAGCGGGTGGTGATGTTCGACATCGACGGCGGCCTGGCGGACCTGTCGGCATTCACCCACCTCCTGACCGGCCAGCCGGAGGGGAGCCGTCGACAGGCGTGGCAGCGGTTCTTCGACCATGTCGGGCAGGCGGCGGTCATCGAACCGGGCCGAGATCTGGTGGAGGCGGTGGCCGGTCTGGGGTTGGTGGTGGTGTATTCCACGACCCGGCCCGTCTCCTGCGCAGGTCAGACCCGGATATGGCTCGGGCATAACGGTTTTCCACCCGGCCGGGCGCTGTTGTGCCGCTCCCGCAATGACGTCCGACCGGCGGTCGAGGTCAAGGCCGGCCACTGCCGAGCCGTTGGGTCGTGGTTGTCGGCATTCGTCGACGACGACCCGGAAGCCGTGGACGCACTGCGCTCCGGCGGGGTGCGGGCGCACTCGTTCGACGAGTTGTCGGGCCTGCGAATACGCGAGCTCAAGACAGTGCTGGCCGCAGGGCGTCCCGCCGCGCGGACCGGCAACGGGACGAACCGGCGACGGCGTCACCGCACCACACCGCACCACCGACCGGGGCAGGTGGCACAGAGATCGCCCTCAGCCGGGACTTGACCAGACTCCGGTGATCGGTGTTGCAGCGACTCCCGAGACTTCTTACTCATGCTGACTGCCTGGGGCGATGAGAGCGGATCGCAGCCCGACCGCGACCCCGACACGTACCTGATCGCGGCAGCGTTATGCGACGAGGACGATGCCCGGACGTCCGCAAAACAATGGAAGCGCTCCGCCTGTCCACGGAGAAAAAGGTCCATTGGCACGGCAGCAGCGCCGACCGCCGGCACGACCTCATCGAGGCCGTCGCAGCGCTCCCGCTGGCAGGACTCGTCGTCATTCACACCGAAGCCGCCGTCTCCGACCGGTGCCACCGCAGAAAATGCCTGGAGTATCTGCTCCCCAACCTGGCCGAGATGCCGTGCAGCCACATCACACTCGAATCCCGCAGCCACCTGGACGCCAGCGATGTCGACATCCTGCAGAAAATTTCGAGCCCCGAAGGTGATCACCTCATCGCTGCGGGTGAATCACGCAGTCGGCATGGTCGAGCCGGCGCTCTGGGTCGCGGACATCGTGTGCGGAGCGGTGGTCCAATCCCGGGTCGGAAATCCCAGCTACCTGGCGAAACTGGCAGGTGCGGTCGACCTGCGCCAGATTTGATCCGGAAACGACGCGAGCCACAGGCCTCGTCGTCCGGCGAGTAATCCTGTGGCTCACTTCCAGCCCCACCTCGATGGGTGGCATCACCATGGAATATACCGTCACCGAGGCGGTCAGTACCCGAGCTCGCGGTCCAGTCCGGGGCCGTTCGCCTCCACAACGCCGGGGCGCTGCCTGAGGGGTCCGGATTTCGGGCCGGGTGGGGCGGGAGGGCGGATACCCGCAACCTCGGCCGTTCATTCAACTCCCGAACAAGCTCGATCCCTCACCGGGCTCAACAATCGGCGGGTTGGGCGTTTCAGTCGGTGGAGGATTGACGTGCACCGAGAACGTTCCGGTTCCGCGACCACCGGCACTATTGACCGTGCAATTAACCAAGGTCTGCCCGACCGGGAATCGGTCGCCAGAGGTGCGGTCGCAGCCCTCGAAGACGGTTCCGGGCAGATTGGCGGGTGCGGGCCATGTAACCGCGGCGGTGCCCGATTGGTCCGCGTCGGTGTAGATGACTGAGGGCACCAGCAGGGTGCTGGTGAGATTGGCACCTGACAGGTTCGCGCCCGTGAGGTCTGCGGCTGCGAGGTTCGCGCCGGCAAGGTCGGTGTCGGTGAGGTTCGCTCCGACGAGTTTGGTGTTGGACAGGTCAGCTGCGAGCCAGTAGCCACGAGTGATGTCCGTGCCTGATAGATCGGCGGAATGGAGAACGACGGTGAGACCGTATGAATCCTTGAGGTTGACGTTGTTGAGCTTCGCACCGGACAGGTCCGCTAGATGGATGTTCGCGCCTTCGAGGTTTCCGCCCGAGAGATCCGCGCCCTTCAGGTTGGCTCCGACGAAGTTCACTCCGTGAAGGTCCGCACCCCTCAGATCCGCACCGGGGCAGGAAGTCAGCGGCTCGAGCGGCCACGGATTCGGCACCCTAATCGTGCACGTCCCAACCACCGTGTCCGCCAGAGCAACAGGGGCTGTGATCCCAACTCCAGCCACCCCCGCAACCGCGACACCGAGCCAGGAGATCGCATGCCGCCAAGTGCGGCGCGGTCGGAAACGATGCACAGCAAGACTCATCTTCACTACAGGTTCTTACCAACCCCACTGAGTTGAAGGTATCCGCTGCGCGAATGAATCTCAGAGGGTTGAGGGACCCAGGACCTTAGACGCCGGCGGCAGATGTCGCCGAGGACGGCACCGCTTACCACGCCGCCGCACTGAACACAATCAACGGAATCGCCTGCAATACAAGCACTCCACCTGCACGACGGGGGCGACCACCACCGGTCAGCCGGGCAAATCCTGCCATGGGGGCCACGATAGCGCAGGGCAGCTCACGCGGTCGTGGGAATGGCGATCTGCTCTCTCCCGTCGATGGCAGAGAGCAGATAGTGCGGGGAGGTGACCACCTGTCGAGGCACGGCAATCGCCTGCCGGTCGGTGTCGAGGTAGAGGCGGTATGCGAGCTGTCCGTCCCGGTGGCCGCCGGTGTCCGGGTCGACAGCACCGAGGAAGTATCCGTGCGAGGCGCCGGCGGTGGAGAAGATCGCGCGCGCCCACTCGGCGGGCTCGGCGGGCGGCAGATACCGTGGCCGACCTGTCTCGGCGTCGAGGGTGTGCACGAGGACCGTGACCGCGAACCCGGCCACGGCCGGGAACCACTGCTCTGCCGCGACGTCGAACGGTGCGATGGAGGTGTGGATCCGCAGTTCGATGTCCTGTCCGGTGCGCGCCGACACCGTGATGAGGTGCGGATCCGCTGAGATGTCACCGGTGGCCAGAGACGGCAGAGCCTGGTCGGCGCTGGGGTTTCCGGTGCTTGCGGACATGGGACAAAGGGTACGGGGGCTTCGGCGCCCGGCTGAGAGGGCGACCGGGAGTTCGCATCGCCGACGACAGGACCGGCTGAATGTTCCATTTAGCGGAGACGACATGTCCCCCTGAAGGATTTTTGGCCGAACATGCACAGCGCCGGCCTTCGTCTCGACGTCGCCGGGTGGCACAGTTCGGATCACCGCCCACCCCGGGGCAGGATGAGACCGTGAGCGACCGAACCACAGCAGACCTTGAGCGTGAACTCGCCATGCTCGCCTACGTACGCGACCGTCTCCGGGCTTCGGAGGGCGAAGGCTTCCGTATCCCGACCACCGCCGTCGACCAGGTTCTCGATGAGCTCAACAGTCTCGAACGATCGCCGTGGGATCCGGCTTGATTTCGTCCGCGCAGTCCGAGCTACTTACGGATGCGCAGCGGTTCACGGGCGGCTCCCGAAGTGCCGTCGGTGCGGACCTCTGGCCGGCCAGGATGTAACGAAGACAGCTGACCTCGCGAACCAGACTGCGGTGCCATTCCCAAAACCTTCGGGATCCTGATGCCCCCGCCTGAACCTCCTGGGATTGGGGGGTCCTCGACACGGACTGATTGGAAACCCCGCAATGACTTCCCCGACAACGCCGCCCGGCTGGCATCCGGATCCGGTTGATCCGAACCTCGTGCGTTACTGGGACGGCGCTCAGTGGACCGGAGACACCCGGCCGAAGGCCGGTCAGACCCCGAATCCGCCTAAGAAAAAGGGGGGTGTTCGGGAAGGTGCTGCTGGTCGTTGCCGCTGTGCTGGTGGTCATGGCGATCCTCGGGACAGTGCTCGGTGGGAACGACAAGAAAGACGACAGGCCCGCGGTAGCGGCTGCGGCGACCCTCGCAACCACTACCACGACCGCGGCACCCACGACCTCGAAGGCAGCGGCGTCGACGTCCGCACCGGCTACGACGCCCCCGGTGACAACCACCCAGGCGCCGGCCGCTGCGCCGAGGCCCGCGATTCCGGCATCGGACCCGAGGTGCGCCCCGGCGAACGAATCACTGGTCGCCATGGTCGAATCCGGCTTCTCGGCTTCCGGGCTGTCGCTGATCAACGGCACGGTCATCGACTCCGGACCGTACACGTTCCTGGGCGGCACCACCGTCGACACCACCGGCAAGGTGAAGAACCGCTCCGATGTCTGGGTGATCTCGAACGGCGCGGTCTATGCCTCGACCGGCGGCGCCCGCAACACCACAACCTGGCCGAAGGCCAGTGCGGCACCGCTGCAGATCTCACCGGGTGACGAGATCGTCCAGGCGCTCGACACCTGCGTAGTCAACCTGACCCGCTGATGGCCGGAGTTGTCGTCGCTCGTGGGCTTCGCGGATAGCGCGGTTGCGGTGAGTTGGACGACGGAGCAGGTGGCTGCCTCGAACTTGGCCGTACCTGCGGATACGGCGCTTTTCGGCGGTACTGCAGAGCAGTCGGGACGGACGACTGGGTCCGCCCCGACTGCGTGCGAGCACTCCGAGCTAGCCGAGCAGATTGCTGAACCATTCCAGCAGTTTGCTCAAACACTCCCACAGTTCAGGGACGTGCCGGAGCGATACCACGGTCCGAATGCCATTGAACAGCAAATGGATTCGCTCTGCCCGTGTCATCTTATTCTTTACTTCACTATTTGATTGTTCTCTATCTATTTCTCTTTTAATTTCCATTTTAGTTATTCCTTCCGGTGATCCATCACCTTTCTTTGTTGTCCGAAAAATGGCATAATACGATCCAAGGAGTAATTCTCTGGAGTGCTCGTCGCCGCCATTCTTCGGTGTAGAGGGTCCCACATTACAGGATGCGTCACCGCAGGTCTAGTGCCCATGGCGTGTATTTTTCTGCGGATTGGGAATTGCGTATTCGGGTATTAATAGCCCCGCAATAGTCAAAGCTAAATGGAAATTCCGGAGTAATACTTATATCTGCACTTAATATTGTTCGCCCACTCTGGCAGCTGGCTGGAACCCTGAAGGTGAGTCCTCGGCTCGGAGTTCCTCCCCGTGGATGAGTGCGGAGGCCGGCTGATGAGTTGGCGCGACTATCGTCACGACTACCTGCGAGCAGGGCTGTGGCGGGTGGGAAATCGGTGCGAGCAGACGGGGCCGTTCCATGGAAATGTGAGGAGCGATGGTGCCGACTCAGGAGTGCTCGACCACGGACTGCGGGCGGCCAGCTGCCTTCGCCACCCGCAGCGAACCCGCCTGGTGCCTCGACTGCATCGACAACTTGGTACGCGCTGGTGGCCTCGAACCGGCGGAGCCGTTCACCAAACCGAGCACGTGGCGGCTCACCACCTGCAGCACCTGCGGGGTGCAGGCCCACTACCTGCTCAAGTACATCGTCGGCAACAACGCGGCCGGGATCGCGACCTGTCGGGCATGCCACTGGAAAGCCTGGCCGGGCAACCGAGGCCCTCGCCCGGGAGCCACTCCCGATCGGGAGAAGATCGCCCGCCGACTCGACGAGTTCGGGTACAAGCTGATCGATCCGCTCGACGAGGTCAGCGACGACGGCAATGGCCCCCTCGTGGCCAAATGCCGCCAGTGTGGGCGTATCTGGGCCGCCCGCATGGCGGACTTCGGATGGCACTGCAACTGTTCCCGCAATTCCCGCTCCTCGAACCCGGCAAGCCCCCGTGCTGGCCGGGTGCTGCTGTCCGAGTCGGACTCTCCGGCGCTGCAGTGGTGGGACCACGAACGCAACGACGAGGCGACGTTTCGCACCGTAACGGTCCGGGCCACCCGAGCGTGTCAGTGGCGGTGCCCGGAGTGCGGGCTGCGATTTGAGGCGAAGCCGGCGACGATGACCGACCGGCCGACCTGCCCGGACTGTTCGACCCGCCGGCAAGAGGAATGGGAGATCGAATACGCGCAGTGGAGGACGACCCCGATCGCTGACGTACCCGAGCTGGCGGCAGCGTGGGCGGACGACGCCGACCCACGAAAGGTGATGGTGGCCAATGGCACACAACGGCGGTTCCGTTGCCCGAAGGAACACTATCCCCGGCTGACCCCGATACGGTTCCTCAAGGCAGGGTGTCCGCAGTGTCGCGGCGCGAAGACGGCGACCGCGAAGAAGTGGCTCGCCGACACCTCGCCTGAAATCGCCAGCCAGTGGCATCCGACATTCAACGGCACGCACACTCCACAGAACGTGGTGTGGAACTCGCAGCGCACAGTCTGGTGGCGGGCGGACTGCTGCGGCCACGAATGGCCGGACACAGTCCGGGCGCGCGACAAGTATCAGCGGCTGAGGTGCCCGGCCTGTCGCACCTTCCTCGGCTCGCTGGCCTGGCACGACCCAGGGTTGGCCGCGGAGTGGAGCCCGGCGAACCCGATCACCGCATGGAACGTGCGCCCACACACCTCCACGCCATTCGTGCCGGAGTGGATCTGCGCCACCAACCCCGGACACACGTGGCAGGCACCGCTGAGCAGCCGCTCGAACGGCGCCGAATGCCCGGACTGCCGCGAGGCCGGCAAATCGCGAGTGGAGCTGGCTCACCACGCCGCCGCCGAGGAGCTGTTCGGCAACGCGCGCTCCGGGGTGACCATGAAGGACAAGGCCTTCACCACCCGGAAGTCGTGGACCACCGACATCAGCGTCAGCGTCAACGAGCACACGCTGGTGATCGAGTACGACGGCGCGTACTGGCATCGCGCGCCGGCGAAGGTCCTCGTCGACGAACGCAAGAGCCGAGACCTGCTCGCGGCCGGATTCTGGGTGGTGCGGCTGCGCGAAGACGACCTCCCCGCTCTGGAGATTGACCATCCCCGCTACCGGGAAGTGCGGGTGCACTCCAGCGTTGCGCGACCAGGACCCGTCATGGAGGACATCCGCGACTGGGTCACGGACCTGACCGCGTAACTCGACAGGAAAGTGCCCCTCCTTGAGGACATCCGAGCGGTGGAACGGAACAAGGACGCCCTCGAGCAGGCGGCACGGTCTGCGTGAACTCCCCGGATCCGCTGCGCGGCAAGGTCGCCGCGCAGCTCACCGCCATGTCTATGCCCGGTGGTCCGCTGCACACCAAATCCGACGCGAGCACGATGATCCGCTTCGCGGCATCACCGGCCTGGCTGCGGTTTCGCCGCACCGTCATCGACTGGTGTCTGGCGCGGGAAACCCCACTGCGCGAGGGCCGGGTGGCCATTCTGATGGCCGGTCCGCCCGGTGCCAGCAAATCCACCGCCCAAGCCCATATGGTGGGGGAGCACCTGCAGGGGTGGCGGCATATGGATGCGGACGAGTTCGAACTTCGCCTCCTCGCGGCGGCTGACGCGGACGGCTTGCTGCAGCAGTTCCTGCCCGAGGAGCTTCGATCAGCTTCCGGGCAGCCGAGCCGCTTCTATCCGAACGACCTGTCCGCACTGGTCCACATCGAATCGAACTTTCTGCTCGAAACGGTGGTCACGCAGTCGTTGAGGGAGTACGTGATCATCGACGGCACGAGGGCCTGGAAGCCATGGGTGCCCGAGTTGGTGACGCGACTCGGGCGGGAGCAGTACACGATCGGTGTCGCCGACGTCGAAACCTCCCGATGTAGAAAGGGTGCACGCTGCTCAAGTGATGGTCATGCCGCCGTCGACGACTATCGTCTGTCCGGTGACGTAGCCGCCCGCCTCGGATGCAAGCCACACCACCGTACTCGCCAACTCTTCTGGTTCGCCGGTTCGTCCGAGGAGCATGCGCCTGTCCAGTTGTTCGATGTGGCTCTTTGGGTATTTCCTGCTGATGGCACTCGTGAAGACGCCTGGAGCAATTGCATTGACGCGAATGCCTTTTCGGCTGCCCCATTGTTGTGCGAGGTCGCGGGTGATGCCGGCGATGGCAGCCTTGCTCGCGCTGTAAGCAGCTTGCGGCAGGCCCGTGTTCGTGATTCCCAGAATGCTCGAGATGTTCACTATCGAGCTCCCCGGTTGCATCACTCGCCCGCATGCCTGTGCCGCCCAGTAAGAACCGTGTAGGTTCACATCGATCACGGATCGGAATTCGTGAACGCTCTCACCGATCGCAGGTCCTACGGACATGAGTTCGGCGTTGTTGACCAGGACATCGACCCTCCTGAACTTGTCCAGTGTCGCTTCGACCAGAGCAGTGCAGCGGCCTGGATCCGTGATGTCGGTCGGAACCGTCAGTACACGTCGACCTGATCGGCGGACGATGTCGGCCGTTTCGTGGAGTCCGTCCGTGCGAGGAGCGGCGAGGACTAAGTCTGCACCCGCTTCGGCCAGTCCTTTGGCCAGGGCCGCGCCTAGCACCGATGAAGCGTCGGTGACGATCGCGACGCGGTCGTCGAGGCGAAATCTGTCGAGGATAGTCATCCGTCTGCGCTCCCGCGGATCAGAACCACGCGGGGTTCATGTCGAGTGTCGTTCTGTCCAAGCTCGCCAACAACTCCACCTGCGGTCCGACCTTCGGCAGTTCGTAGGCGTAGAAGTACCGGGCCGCTTGCCGTTTTCCATCGTAGAAATTGCCGGCCTGACCATCCGCGGCGATGACTTGCTCGAGCCACATCCATGCGATGACGGTGTGCCCGAAGGCTTCCAGGTAGATGGTCGAGTTGGCGAGTGCAAGTGAGGGGTCACCTGATTCCCAGAGCGCGGCTGTCAGGTCCACAATTCGTCTCCAGGTAGAGGCCAGTTCGGCCGCATAACGCTCGGCGTCTCGGCCTATCGCCTGTGCTCGTTGCACGGTCGCCGCGATCTTCGAGTCCAGTAGCTTTAGTCCAGCGCCGTCCTGCATTGTGACCTTGCGGCCGAGCAGGTCGAGGCCCTGTATTCCGTGAGTACCCTCATGAATCGGATTCAGCCTGTTGTCGCGGTAGTACTGTTCGACGTCGTAGTCCCGTGTGTAGCCGTACCCTCCGTGAACTTGTATGGCGAGGTTGTTCGCCTCCAGGCACCATTGTGACGGCCAGCTTTTTGCGATCGGGGTCAATACGTCGAGCAGTAACGTCGCGTTGGAAGCATCTTCCTTGTTGTCGGCGCTGTCGTGTTCGTCCACCAAGAAGGAGCAGTACAAGCCGAGTGCCAGCGCTCCTTCCACGTAGGACTTCTGCGCCAGCAGCATGCGGCGCACATCGGCGTGTTCTACCAGGGCCACTGGAGGCGAGGACGGATCTTTCGCGCCCAGTGCCCGGCCCTGTGTCCGCATCTTCGCGTACTCGACCGACTTCAGGTAGCCGACGTAGCCTAGGGCGATGGCCACGAACCCGACGCCGATCCGCGCCTCGTTCATCATGTGGAACATATAGCTCAGCCCACGATTTTCTTCGCCGACGAGAAAACCGATCGCCCCGGCGTCGCCCTCCGGCTGATGCGTGCCGTCACCGAAGGCAAGGAGCGTGTTGGTGGTTCCGCGAAAGCCCATCTTGTGATTCAGGCCGGTCAGCGTCACATCGTTGCGGATGCCGGGTTCTCCGTCCGGGCCGGGTAAGAATTTCGGGACAATGAACAGCGAAATTCCTTTCACCCCAGACCCGCCGCCGGGAACCTTTGCCAAGACGAGATGGATGATGTTCTCGGTCAGCTCGTGGTCGCCGGCGGAGATCCACATCTTGGTACCGGTGAGTCTGTACCGGCCGTCGTCCTGTTTCACGGCACGAGTGGTGATGTCGGCCAACGACGAGCCGGCCTGCGGCTCCGACAGACACATGGTTCCGAAGTATCTGCCCTCGATCATCGGGCGGACGTAGTCGTCTACCTGCTGGTCGGTGCCGTGGGTCGAAATCAGATTCGCATTTGCGATGGTGAGGAACGGGTACGACGAGGTCGAGGCGTTGGCGGCCTGAAACCACGCCATCGCGGCACGGGACACCGTCGTCGGCAACTGCATGCCCCCGACGCGCTCGTCGAACTGTCCGGCCAGTAGTCCAGCCGCGGAGTAGATGTCGAGAGCCTGCTTTACCTCCGCGATCATCTCTATCGAACCGTCTGGCGACATGGTCGGCTCGTTCGCATCGGACTTCTTGTTGTGCGGTGCGAAATGTTTGTGGGCGATGTCCGCGCTGAGTTCGAGCACCGCGGCGAACGTGTCCCTCGAGTGCTCGGAGAACCGTTCGCGCGATGTCAGCGACACCACATCAAGCCACTCGTACAGCAAGAAGTCCAAGTCGCGGCGTGACAGCACGTCGGTCATCGAGATCTCCGAATCCTGTGCAACATCACATCGACACCCCGCCGTCGACGGGAAGCACGACGCCCGTGATGTACGCGGCTTCCTCCGACGCGAGGAAGCAGATGGCGTCGGCCATCTCGGATGGGTCCGCGAGCCGGGCGATCGGACCGGTGAGCTCGGAGAGCTTCTCCTCCGGGATCGTGGCGGTCATGCGTGTGGCTGCATTGGGCGAGATCGCATTGACCGTAACTCCGAAGGCAGCCAACTCTTTTGCAGCAGTCTTGGTGAATCCGATGATCCCTGCCTTCGCTGTTGCGTAGTTCGCCTGTCCGCGGTTGCCTCGGAGCCCGGTGTACGACGTGATATTGATGATGCGCCCGAATTCTTGCTTGCGGAAGTGGGGGACCGCTGCGCGGGTAAACCGAAAAGTACCTCCCGCGTGCACCTGCAGGACCTGATTCCAGTCGTCGTCGGTGAGCTTCCACAGCACTTTGTCACGCAGGATTCCTGCGTTGTTGACGACGATGTCGACGCGGCCGGTCTCGGCGACAACGGTCGAAATGACGTGTTCGACATTGTCGGTAACGCTGACGTCCGCTGGGATTCCGATTGCACCGACGTCTGCGGCCGAGCTGGCAAGTTCGTCCTTGTCGAAGTCGACCATGAACACGGTCGCTTGTGCCTCTACGAAATGTCTCGCGATCGCCTGCCCGATGCCGCGGGCCGCGCCGGTGACGATGACGGATTTGCCTGTGAAGTCGTACGTGATGTTGCCCATTGCGTTTTTTGCTTTCGGTTTAGTGTTGTCAGGGGGTTGTCACGACAGGCGTTCGAGAATCATGGCCATTCCTTGGCCGCCGCCGACGCACATCGTCTCCAGGCCGAACTGTTTGTCGTGAAATTCCAGCGAGTTCATCAGCGTGGTGGCAATACGGGCGCCGGTCATGCCGAAGGGGTGACCGAGTGCGATCGCGCCTCCGTTGATATTCAGTCGGTCGTCGTCGATGCCGAGTTCACGAGCCGACGGAATGACCTGAGCCGCAAATGCTTCGTTGATTTCTGCCAAGTCGATATCACCGATGCTCATGCCGGCGATGTCGAGTGCGCGCCGGGTCGCTTCGACGGGTCCCAGACCCATGATCTCGGGTGAGAGTCCCGATACGCCGGTCGATACGATGCGGGCCAGGGGGGTGAGTCCGAGCTCCTTCGCCTTCGCGTCCGACATGATGACCAGTGCTGCCGCGCCGTCGTTGAGCGGGCATGCGTTGGCTGCGGTGACGGTTCCGTTCGGACGGAATGCCGGCTTCAGCTTGCTGACGGCGTCGTACGTCGTTCCGGGCCTGGGGCAGTCGTCAGTGCTGACCACGGTGCCGTCGGGGAGGGTGACGGGTGTGATTTCGCGGGCGAAGAAGCCCTGCTCGATTGCGGCCTCGGCGCGATTGTGGCTGCGGACGCCGAATTCGTCTTGTTCTCGGCGTGAGACCCCACTGTATTCCGCGACGTTCTCGGCAGTGTGTCCCATGGTGATGTACAGATCGGGAAGTGCCCCGGTTGTTCGCGGATCCACCCACGGGTCCTGGTTGCCACCAGCGCGCCGTTCGGTGAGGGACTCCGCGTCGGAGAACACGGCGTTGTGCGTCTCGGGGTTCTCGTCGGCCATGCCTGTGTTGAAACGGCTGACAGTTTCGACTCCGGCGGAAATGAAGATATTTCCTTCGCCTGCCTTGATCGCGTGCAGTGCCATCCGGGTGGTCTGAAGGCTCGAGGAACAGTAGCGGTTCACGGTGACGCCTGGTAGATGGTCCATTCCGGCGAGAACGCTCACTGCCCGTCCGAGGTTGTATCCGCTTTCGCCGGCGGGCTGAGCCGTGCCGAGCATGAGGTCGTTCACCGTTCGGGGATCGACCTCGGGCACCTTTCCCAATGCGGCGAGCACCATCTGTGCTGCCAGGTCATCGGGGCGCATCTCTCGGAGTGAACCCTTGACTGCGCGACCGATCGGGGACCGGGCGGTCGCGACGATAACTGCTTCAGGCATAAATCTCGTCCGTTCATGTTGTCGACCAGTGGGTCGAATATTCGATCTTGCGGTCTACTTATCGCAGTATGGCTGCGCCGGGAGTGGTGGTCAAGTAGGCCTGTCGTAAGCCGGTTGCGGCGTGCTTACGTAACGGCCGCAGGCGAATACGCGGTCTTGGGCGTGTGGTGGGGCGGCTTGTTCGGCGGGTTTCGACGCGTATGACTCGACCGCGAGCGCCGAATTTGCAGTCTGCGCCGGTTCGGCTGGCCGGCTTGGGGCAGGTCTGCGTCCTGCCCTGCGGACGACGAAACAGATGCGTCTCTCGAACAGGTGCCCGCCGGAGGAGTGCAGCGCGCGGCAGAGCCGTGCGAGTCGGCCGCAGCGGCTCATAGTCTGCTGCCGTAACCGCTCCCACCGCGGCGCCAGGCAAGTCTGGAGTGATGGTCCTGGTCGGGGCTGTGCAGTGTGGGCGCACCCCTGTGCTGCCCCAGTCCCGACAGTGGACCATTCGCGTGCCGGACGTCGCCTCATTCGCCGACGAGCACCCCGGTCATCTCGGGGATCCGTCTAAAGGGCGTGCAGTACCGACGCTCAGAGAGGGTCAGAGGGCGTACCTCGAAGAAACCAATCAAGGCGACGCGCTGAAAATTTACCGATTCCTCAACAAGAGTTCGAGCTGGCTTGTGTGATGCCGTATCTCGCGGGCGTGGTAGGCAAGCGCCCCATCCACGCCCTGGACGTCTTCGGGCCAGCCGGCGGATGCCGTCGACGTGGTCGTCATGACTCCGCGCAGAATCAAGTGGGCGAAGGTCTCGGCGATGTCGTCAGCGGGTTTACCGTCTTCTCCCGGGCGATACCACTTCCAGATCCAGTTGCACATGCCGTCGATCGCAAATGCTGCCAGGGTTTCATCGATTGGTTCGAAGATGCGAGCCTCTACGCCCTCTCGAATGATCTGCCGGATCAGCACATCATGCTCGCGCTTGGCTGCCCGGAACTCGTCGCGGACGTCGTCGGGAAGCTCGCTTTCTTCGCGAAAAGTCAGTGAGTAGAGATCCAGGTGATCGACCAGGGAGTTCAGGTGGAAACGAATGAAAGCTGTGAGCTTGGTAGCTGCGTCGGCATCCGATGCAGCGATCACCCGGGCTTTCTCGACCTCACCCCTTGCCCAGTCACCGAAGACGTGCCGGAGCAGGTCGTCTCGGTTTTCGTAGTAGTGGTAGATGGACGCCTTCGACAACCCCACCTCCGCAGCGACTTCCTGCATGGTGACTCCGTTGATCCCCCGGGCCTGGAAGAGTCGGGCCGCACCCTCTGTGATGCGGTCACGCATCACGGAATTGCGTACCGAACCACCGGCGCTCTTCGCAGCCGCCGCGTCCGCACGATCAGAAGCCGTTGTCATAGCTTCCGAGGATAGACACCGCCGCAGCCAAGCCGGTACCGGTGGGCACTGCAATCAGCGCGACGACGGCGTTAGTGCAGCTACGCGCCGCGTTGTTCATGCATGCTCGATCAGTTCGAGCTGCACGCCGTTGAGTGCTCGGGGGTGGTAAAAGTTGACCGCCCCGAAGTCTCCGCGGACGGCCTCGTCGAGCAGAGGTGACAATCCCTGCTGCTTCAGCTCGTCCGTAGCGATATCGAGGTCGTCTACTTTCGCAGAGAAGAGAAAGACGCCTTCACCGTGGCGCTCGAGAAAGCGCGCCACCGACGTGCTCTCCTGGGTCGAGGCGATCAAACTGATGATGAAGCCCCCCACGTCGAGCTTCGTACCCTCGAGGCCGGGGAACGCAAATCCGTCGGGGCCGACGTGCTCGCCCCTGACATCGAACAGGCGTTCGTAACGCTCGGTCGCGGACGGTAGGTCGCGAACGGCGATGTTGATTCCATTGACTGCGAGGCTCATCTTCGTCTCCTGTTGTTGCGGTTTCGTGTAATTCGCTGTCGCGCCGGACATCTGCACGGGTGCCTCGCCGCAGTGGGCGTGCCCTGGTAGGTGGGCGCGTACGGAACGCTGACCTTCAAGGGTCTGCACCGAGACAGTACCGACCCGAGGGTCGATAATTCAAGGAGTCGGTCGGATTCGTTCGGCGAGCCCGCGGCAGCGGAACCGTAGCGGCACGCGCGCAGGACGCGACATCACGCCATCTGGCCGAGGCGACGCGACTGTCGCCCGGGGTCGAACCGAACGCCTTCGATGCACAAATCGTCGGGATGCCTGGAATGTGCGGCAGAGGGGTGGTACAACTTGTGTCGACTACACAGTCGGGTTTTCAACCTTCGGGTAGATTTGGTCGTGCACGCAGCAGTGGACACCGGCGCGGCTTCCCGCGGAGTGGACAACGGCGCCCACGCGGTCGGTGACGAGCGTCGATGCGGCGTTCTCCGTCGCCATTTCCACGGCCGTCAAGCCGGGAACAGACCAGCGAACCGTCCCATGTCGAGGTGAGGTGGAGGAACGATGGCACAGGCCGATAGTTATGCGCATCGACGCGCACAGGTAGTGGTGGTCGGACTCGGCGGCATTGGCGGTGGAATTGCCCGTCGCATGGCCGAACAAGGCCGATACGTCATCGGCATGGACGTCGACGGGGTCCGTGCGAGTGAGTGGCAGGAGCAAACGGGAAGTCGGGCGGTGTCCTCGTTCGATGGTATCGACTGGGGCGATGTCCGGTGCATGTTCATCGCGGTGCGAACGGTGCAGCAAATCGAAGCGGTGTTGTCCGACGACAGCGTGCGCTCGGCGATGGACGACGGCGCCAGCGCCTTCATCATCACCACGATGACTCCGTCGGACGCCCGCCGCGTCGTCGACGCGCATCGAGCGTGGCGTCTGTTCGAGCTGCCCGTTTCAGGCGGCGAGGTGAGGGCGCGAGAAGGCGAACTCACCGGTCTGATCGCAGGCCCGCAACCCGATGCCTTCGAAGAAGCCCTGTTACACGACGTCTTTGCGAGACTGTTCCCGCTCGACACCGTCGGTCAACCCTCGTTGCTCAAGTTGATCAACAACACCCTGGCCGCCCGCAATGTGCTGAGTGCGGCAGTGGGGCTTGCTACCGCACACGAGCAGGGAGTCGACCCGTCGATCGCAAGCGAAGTCATCCGGTCGTGCTCAGGATCGAGTGCGGCCGGCGACGCCCTGGCCACCCTTTCGGACAATCAAGTCGACCTCCTGCTCAAAGACACGCGGTTACTCGGCGGTGAGTTGCCGTCGTCGCCGTTCGATCGCGCGTCCATGAATGACATCACCTCCACCGTCAGCGCTGCCCGGGGGCTACTCGAGGCTGCCGATCCAGAAAGGACACGGTCATGATCGAAGAGTGGAAAGACGGGATGGCATTCCCGCACCTGACAAGTTCGGTGCGTATCGGCTCTCGAGTAGTGAAGAACCGCATCGTCTCACCCCCGCACGGCACGTACTACGCGTCCAACGGAATGGTCACAGAACAGCAAATCGCTTACTACGCCGAAAGAGCGGCGGGCGGCGTGGGCATGATCGTCGTCGGAAACATGGCCGCATGGGATCGGTCGAAGACCGGCGGAGGACAAAACTACGCCTTCTCCCCGGAGGCGGTCGAGGGCCATCGCAAGCTCGCACAGGCTGTCCAATCGCATGGTTCGCTGCTATTGGCGCAGCTCTGGGACGGCGGCCGCCAAGGTTCCTCACGGCTGAGCCATCTGCCGCTTCTGTCAGCGTCGCCTCTACCCGACCCTGTTGTTCGGGAGATACCCAAGAAGATTGAAGCATCGGAGATCGAAGACATGATCTCGAGCTTCGCTCGGTCCGCGGCGCTCATGGAGCAAGCCGGTTGGGATGGAGTCGAACTCCTCGCAGCGCAGGGTTACGGACTCGCCCAATTCGTTTCTCCCCAGATGAACCATCGCCACGACGAATGGGGTGGCTCACACGAAAACCGCGCACGCGTCGTGAGTGAGATAGTCCGACGTATCCGGTCAGTGGTCTCCGCGGACTTCCTGGTGGGTGTGCGCATCAACGGCGACGACATGATTGCCGGCGGTAACACCCCCAGCGACGCCATCATCACGGCGACACTGTTGGAGCAGACCGGTGGGGTCAGCTATCTGAATGTCAGCGGCGCAAGCAACGAAAACTATCCACTGTGGATTGCCGATATGGGGCACGACACCGGACTTTTCGTCGACGCCGCCCGAGCGATCAAAGATGCGGTGTCCATCCCGGTCATTGTCGCCACGAGAATTAAGGACCCTCTTGTCGCCGAGTCGATTCTGGCGCAGGGCTCTACCGACATGGTGGGGATGAATCGGGCGTTGATCGCAGACCCATCCATGCCGGCCAAAGTCGCATCAGGCCGTCTCAGCCAGGTTCGACCATGCATCAGCTGCAACCAGGGTTGCGTCGGCAAGACCGCTCAAGGCGGACAGATGGAATGCACCGTCAACCCTCGGGTCGGGTTCGAGTGGTCGAGTACCCGGGGGCAGGTCACCCGACAATCGGTCGTGGTCGTCGGTGGTGGCCCGGCAGGCATGCAGGCAGCGGCAACCTGCGCCGAACGCGGCGCCGACGTCGTGTTGTTCGAAACCCGCGAGACGTTGGGTGGCCAAATCGAACTGGCGTCACGCACGGCAAGTCGATCGGAGTTTCGACTGCTGATCGAACATCTACGTCGCCGACTCAACACCTTGGGTGTCGAGATGCACCTGGGTACCACAGCGACCGTCGACGACCTCTCTGCCTTCGATCACGTCTTTCTCGCAACAGGCTCGAGGCCGTGGACGACCGGCTTCACCACTCACCGACCAGATGCCAGGGCCGTACCAGGACACGACTTGCCGCATGTCGTCACATCATGGGAAGTGTTCGACACGACCGCGACAGTGGGGAACAGAGTTCTCGTCGTCGAGGACGACTTTCAAGGGCACGCGACCACGGCTGCCGAATACCTCGCAGAGAACGGCCACGAGGTGACCATCGTGACGAGGTCGACCTCGGTGGGACTCTGGAGCGGGGCCGGCCAGGAATTCCTGTACAAGCGGTTGCGCAATGCACGGGTCGAGCTACGGCCCCACACCTGGATCGACACCATTCGAGATAAGACAGTCGACGCTTACGATGTATTCTCCGGCGTGCCCGTCGAACTGGGCAGCTTCGACACCGTGGTTCTGGCAACCGGTAGCGCCGTCGACGACACCCTGTACCAGCAGCTGGGCGATGACCATCGTGTGGTTCGCATCGGCGACTGCTTGGCACCCCGACGTCTCGACAATGCCATGTGGGATGGCCTGCACGCCGCCGACCGGCTGTCCGCAGTGGGCACAGCTCTGAAACTGGCCACCCCATGACGGGTGCGTGTCGCGACCGGGCCGAGTCATCTCTGAAGGAGCTTCAGCACCCATGCGCATCTTCACATCACCGGATCAACTGAAAGCCGCAATCGGAGAGGACTTGGGCACCAGCGACTGGCTGCACATCACGCAAGAACGCATCGACACCTTCGCCGACGCCACGGGGGACCATCAATGGATCCATGTGGACGTCGAACGTGCGACACGCGAGAGCCCGTTCGGAGCCCCCATCGCGCATGGGTTCCTGAGCCTGTCTCTCGTGTCGTTGCTCAACTGGCAGATATACACGATCGAGAACACAACGCTAGCGATCAACTACGGATTGAACAGAGTTCGATTCGTCAACCCGGTGAAGGTCGAGGCCCACGTTCGTTTGCGGACGACGTTGAACTCCGTCGGGGACGCACCCGGAGGGGCCCTTCAGATCGTCACGACAAACACCCTCGAGATCGCAGGCGAAGAAAAACCGGCCCTGGTTGCAGAAACCGTCGGCCGCATCATCTTCTGAACTGCCCCCTGCCAGCCTCCGAGCGACCGCGGTGATCGATCGCCCGCTGCCTCCGGGGTCACGACCGACCCCGGAGGCCGCGGGCCTATCGGTCCACCGAACACACCAGCAACAACAGGACGCTTCAGTGGAGCGACCCACACGGCGAATGGGCTACCGGAACACCGTTTCGCGGCGGATTCCGATCAGGTGAGCCACACCTTATTGACAAGCCTGTGTGACCTACGCCATTATCGGCTTTGAACAATCGGTTGGGTTTTCGACTCTCCGGTCAGCCCCCGGATGGCCAGTCGAGCCGCGACGAGACGAGGAAACATCATGACCAAGCATCCGGCGCTCTGGCAGCCCATCGAACTGGGCCCGGTCAGTGTCAAGAACCGCATCGTGGTCACCGCACACGCGCTGATGTACGGCGACAAAGACAACCTGATGACTCAACAGAGCATCGACTACTACGAGGAGCGGGCGAGGGGAGGCGCGGGGCTCATTCTCACCGAGGCTCAAGCCGTGCATGCAACGAGTCGCGGACTGGGGTACCGCACCCACCAGGGATGGCCCACCGAGGTGATACCGGTGTACGAGCGACTGGCGAAAGCCGTGCACCGCCATGGAGCCAAAATTTTCGTCGACCTTTCACACTTCGGCGTGGAAGACTACAACGGAATGTTTCTCGAGAACTGGAGGGCGCTCTGGAGTCCCTCGGGTCTGCCCTCGACTACATACGGTGAGATCGGCCGAGCGATGTCGCAAGCCGACATCGAGCAGCTCGTCGCGGGATTCGGCCGAAGTGCACGCAACGCACGGGTTGCCGGTATCGACGGAGCCGAGGTACATGCCGCTCACGGGTATCTCCTGTGCAGTTTCCTCTCCCCACTGACGAATCGTCGAACGGACGAGTACGGCGGCAGCACCGAAAATCGATGCCGCGTCGTTCGCGAGTGCGCCGAAGCGGTGCGCCGAGAGGGAGGCCCCGACTTCGCGGTCGGCGTGAGACTATCGCTCACCGAATACGTTCCGGGCGGTATCGACGAGGCCGAGGGCGAGAAGATCGCCGAGAACCTGGCGGACTCGGGATTGTTCGACTACTTCAGCATCAGCGCCGGGAACGCTTCCACGTTCGATCGCGTCGTCTCTCCCATGAGCCTGCCCGGCCCCCAGTTGGTCGACCTGGCTGCACGCGCGAAGAAGGTCGTCGGAAACTATCCGGTCGTGACCGCAAACGGAATTACCGAGCTGTCGGTCGCCGAACAGATTGTGACCTCGGGTGACGCCGATCTCGTCGCTATGACCAGAGCACACATCGCAGATCCCTTCCTGGTGCAGAAGGCGCAGACCGGACGCGAGGACGAAATTCGGCATTGCGTCAGGGCCAATCAAGGCTGTATCGGCCGGATGTCCAAGGGCTGGGAGCTGACCTGCACGCAGAATCCCGCCGCTGGGCGCGAGAAAGACCTCGGCAGCGGAACATTGGAGTTGGCCTCCACCCCCCGGAAGGTGCTCGTCATCGGCGGCGGCCCCGCCGGTATGCGGGCAGCGGAAGTTGCCGCATCGCGAGGGCATGACGTTGTACTGATGGAGCGCGGCGACACGCTCGGCGGGCAAATTCGCTATGCCGCCAAGTTGCCCACGCGTGGCCGATGGTCCGTCATGGTCAAAGACATGGAGCGAATGCTCGAAAAATACAAGGTCGATGTCCGTCTCAATACGACCGCCGACATCGAGAGCGTGCATGAAGTCGGTGCGGACCACGTCATACTTGCATCCGGATCGACCTGGCGCACCGACGGGTTCTCCGCCGTCCTGGCCGCCCGCCCGGCAATCCCGGGGTTGGAGCGTATCCGCGTGCTCAATCCGATCCAGGCCATCGAGGATCCCTCGGCATGTGGGGAGAACGTCGTCATCATCGACGACACGGGCGAGTACCTCGCGCTGGGACTGGCGGAGCTTCTCGCGAACGCGGGCAAGAAGGTCGAAGTGGTGTCCTCGAAGCTGTTCTTGGGCGACAACACACTCTTCAACCTCGATGTCGGGCATCTCTATCCGAGGCTGTATGCGCAGGGGGTGACACTGACACCGCAACACATTGTCGCCGAAGTGAATTCGGACGGCGTCGTACTGAATCGCATCTGGGATGGTGCCGCCAGAGTGGCACCGGCGCAGTCTCTCGTGACCGTCATGCTTCGCGATGCCGATACGGCCCTTCTACCCCAACTGGAAGCGCAGTTCGACGTGACGGCCGTCGGAGACTGCTTGGCACCCCGCCGGGTGGACGAGGCGATCTACGAAGGCGAAATGGCCGGCCGCGCTGTCTGAACAAGCACCACACACACTGAACGAAAGAAGCAAACACCATGACTCATAGCTGGCAGATCGGTGATGTGAAAATCACCCAGATAAACGAAATCGCGGTCGAGGTCGGTGAGCTCGACGGACTGATCGCAGAGGCAACGCCGGATGCGGTCAAGGCCGTTCCGTGGCTGTACCCCGACTACGCCAACGAACACGGGCAGACACTCTGGAGCGTACACTCGTTCGTCGTCGACACCGGGTCGTCTGTCGTGCTCGTCGACACCGCGTGCGGCAATCACAAGGATCTACCGCTGATCCCGGCCTGGGGTGGCCTGGACACCCCCTATCTGGATCGACTGGCGGATGCCGGCTACAAGCCCGAACAGATCGACTACGTCGCCATCACACATCTGCACCTCGATCACGTGGGATGGAACACCGTGCTCGACGGTGACCGATGGGTGCCGACATTCCCGAACGCCCGGTACACCTTCGTTCAGGACGAGTTCGAGTACCACAAGGGACTCACCGAGGGCGGCGACGTCTCCGACGACCTCGGGCATGCCGTCACGTACAACGGAGCGGATCCGGACATCCACCGGCAGACGCGTCTCGTGTTCGCGCAGTCGATTCAACCGTGTGTCGAGGCGGGCCTCGTCGATCTCGTTCCGGTCAACCACACCATCTGCGAGGGCGTGCGGTATACATCCACGCCTGGCCATACCAAATCCCATCACAGTCTCACCATCGAATCGAAGGGTGAGACCGGGTTCATCACTGGTGATTTCGTGCATCACCCGATTCAGGCCGCCCATCCCACGTGGAGTTCGCGAGGTGACTGGGACCGTGAGCTGTCCTCCGCTCGGCGTCAGGAGTTCCTCGCGTCGGTTGCAGACAGTGATGTTCTTGTGTTCGGCACGCACTTCGCCGGGAACAGCGTCGGTCGTATCGTGAGCGACGGCAACGCCTACCAATTCGTTACTGCTTGAGCCGAGCACTTCTACAACACCACCGGCGAACACACTGCCGGCATAACGACAGCTTCAGGAGCATTGATGTCGAAGAACGAAATTCCCTACTACTGGTCGAGCATCGACTGGCGTCAGCTCACCGAGGACTACCCGCCGCCGCCCCTGTTCAACTCCGTCATGTCGGCACGGTCCGACGACGAGATGCGACAGATTCAGGAATCACGCTTTCTCGCACGGGTGGCCGACGCTTGGGCGGTCCCGTTTTATCGCGAGCGGTGGTCGGACTCCGGTTTGAAGCCGGGAGACATACGAGGCCTGGACGACCTCGAGAAGATCCCTACGTTTACCAGTGAGGACATCAAGCACTCGATCGAGGAGCACCCGCCGTTCGGAAACCATCAGAACTTCGCACTGGACGCGATGCGAACACCGCTGAAGATTCAATCCAGTGGTGGCACCTCAGGGCTGCCGCGGCCGACACTGTTCGATCCCGTAGCGTGGGAAGTGCAGGCAATTCAATTCGCCCGAGCTTTCGTTGCGCAGGGGGCCGAGGTCGGGGACATTCTACAGATCACCCTCACCAACAGTTTGGCCAACACCGCGTGGTGTTCGTCGACCGCCGCCATGCACTGGTGTGGCATGGTCCCCTTGACCACCGGTTCGGGTGCCGTCACCAGTTCGGCAAGGCAACTGGAGCTGGCGCGCTCCTGGGGAACAAGTGGTTGGGTCGCCTTCGGCGAGTACCTCAAAATTCTGGCGCAAGAGGCTGATCGATCTGGCATCGACCTCAAGAAGGATCTGTCCACGCGATTCATTCATACCTATCTCGGGGTGGATACAGAAGGACACCTGCGCGACTTGCTCGAAGATGCATGGGGTGTTCCGGTCTACGACAACTACGGAACCCATGAAGTCGGCCTCATCGGATACGAATGTGCTGCAAAAGATGGGTTGCACGTCAACGACGACACCGCCATCGTCGAGATCGCCGACAGCGAGACCGGACGCATCCTCGGCCCAGGGCACGATGGCGACATCGTGGTCACAAGCCTGCATCGCTCGGTTCCACCCATCATCAGATACGACCTCAAAGACCGTATGCGTAGTTCCGAGCGCGCAGCGTGCGCGTGCGGTGCCCGGACGACCAAACTGTCCGGGTTTTTGGGCCGGCTCGACGAAATGGTGAAACTGAGAGCGACAAGCGTGTATCCGCGGTCAGCACAGGACGTCGTCCAGGGCGACGCGCGATCGACGGGCGAGTTCCTGTGCGTGGTGGAGAACGTCGGCGAGGGTCTCGGTTCCCGTGAACGAATGACCGTGTTGATCGAGCAGGCGAACGACGAAGACACAGCACCTCTCCAGGAAGACATGAAGCATCGTCTCAAGTCGACCTTCGGTGTCTCGGTCGAGGTGACGATCGTCCCTGCTGGATCCCTCGCTCCTCAGACTGGGCTGGGAGGAGAGGGGAAGGTCAAGCGTCTTCTCGACCGCCGTGGTGAGGCTCCCTCACCCGTCTGAGCGCTCCCAATAGTTGGTCAATAGACCGGTCCCGGCTCCAGGTGTCGACAGCGGTAGCCAAACCTCGAGAGTCGACGAAACTTTCAGCAGAGTCGGTCGGTACGGCGTAAGCCGTCGAAATTCGGGTCGAGGCTGACTTCGAAGAGGGAAGTGAAATGCACGAACAAGAGGCGGCCGACAACCTAGGCGCCTTCGCGGAAATGTTTCGCCTCGACGATCGAGTTGCGATCGTCACTGGGGCGTCAGCAGGTTTAGGCGTATCGCTGTCCACGGCCATGGCCCGCGCCGGAGCCCACGTAATCGTGGCATCGCGCAGGGTCGACCGCTTGGAGGCAACCGCGCAGGCGGTACGCGGGTACGGGCGCGAGGCCCTGGTACAGAACGCCGACGTGGCCGATCCTCGACAGTGCGTAGATCTGGTCGAGGCGGCGATGGCACGGTTCGGTCGTGTGGACATCCTCGTCAACAATGCCGGTATGGCGAGCGCAGTCCCGGCTACGCGGGAAAGCCCCGATGCCTTCCGGGCGGTTGTAGATGTCAATCTCGGAGGTAGCTATTGGATGGCCCAAGCCTGCGCCGAAGTGATGACGCAGGGGAGCTCGATCATCAACATCTCGAGTGTTCTCGGCTTCACTACTGCCGCACTGCCCCAGGCGGCCTATACCGCAAGCAAGGCCGGCCTCGTTGGACTCACTCGTGACCTCGCGTCGCAGTGGGGCAGAAAGCCGGGAATCAGAGTAAACGCGATTGCGCCGGGCTTCTTCGAGACCGAAATGACGGAGTCGTACTCCCCAGAGTATGTGACCGATTCGCTCGAGCCCCGGTTCTTGTTGGGAAGAGCGGGCAAGCCCGAGGAACTCGCCGCAACCGCGGTCTGGCTCGCATCGCCCGCAGCGGGGTACGTCACCGGCCAGACCATTTTGGTCGACGGCGGGATGTCGACGACGTGAGAGTTCAGCCTGCTCCGCCGTTGTCAGGACCCACCGAAACAACTCCGCGGGGAAACCGCTGAGCTGCAACAGCTCCCCGCGGAGACGTCGAGCTGCAACAGCTGCTGCGAAGGCTGATGGCCAACGTCGTTGTAGTTCGAACCATGACAGTATCCTCGTCGCCAGAAACTGATCCCCAGCCGCGGTACGTGACAGTCAACGCCGGACGAATCCACGCATGCGAGAATATAACTCGCGTGTGGGACTCGTCCGGCGTTTCAATACTGCAGCTGCCCTGCCCAAACCGGCGTGTAGATCCGGACACGGGCAGGGCACCTCGCCAGATCTGGGCGTCTGTGACCATTGACACATCCATGCGCTGGAACTAGGTTACTAACCAGTGGGTCGATATTACGACTCAAGAGTCGGATTCAATGTCCGGTGAGTCGCACACAAAAAGATATCCGGTGCCACCGGTCAGCTCGCGTATTCGACAGTGCCTGTACTGCAATTGGTTTCGATAGAACACGGGCACCGAGCGGTTCTTCGATACACATCACGCGTACGGCACGCATAGATACCTCCAGTCAAACTTCGAGAACAGGTGAGTGATAGAGCATGGGGAAGCTGGATGGAACGGTTGCACTCATCACCGGCGGAGTAAAGGGCTCAGGTCGATCCCACGCTCTGACACTGGCACGCGAGGGGGCGGACATCGCACTTGTGGACAACTGCGTTGCCGATGTCGCGGGGCAGAACTACCCAGGCGGCTCCGAGGAGGAGTTGGAACAGGCCCGCGCCATGGTTTCCGACGTGGGACGTAAGTGCATCAGCATCGTCGCGGATGTTCGCGATGACGAAGCTATGGTGGACGCTGCGCGACAGACGATCGATGAACTCGGACAAATCGTTCACCTGCTGAACAGTGCAGGTATCATCCTGAAATTCGGCAAGCTGGCAGACATCTCGCCCGAACAGTGGCGTACGGTCATTGATACCAACCTGACCGGCGTCTTCAACGTGTGTCGCGCCGCCCTGCCGCACATGGTCGCGAAGCGCAAAGGCAACATCGTGATCACCTCGTCCACCGCAGGCCGCGCCGCCTACCCCCACATCTCGGACTGCGGCGCCTCGAAGTGGGCAGGATCGGACTGATGAAGACCCTAGCAATGGAATACGGCGAATACGGTATACGCGCCAATTGTGTGGCCCCGACGAATGTCACTCCGGTGACCTTCCCTCGATGAACAACAACGAGGAAGCCTACAAACTCTTCTGCCCGGACATCGAGAACCCGAAGCGCGAGCAGATGATCGAACGAATGAAAACCATGCATCCGCTCGACGTCGCAGGTGTGGACTGCCAGGACGTCTCCAACGCCTACCGGCACCTCCTGTCAGACGACGCTCGCATGGTCACCGGCGAAGTGTTGCACGTTTCTGCCGGGCTCTCGCCAACAACATTGCGTGAACCCTGGGGAGTACAAACCGCAAGAAACCGAACGGGTAACACCGAACGGCTCCGCGGCAACAATATCTATTCTACGACAACAGATCACGAGAAGACCGACCTGCGAGTCGATCGGACGGGGAGATAGAGAATGCATGACCTGACAGGCAAAGTCGCTCTGGTCACCGGGGCGGCCCGAGGGCAGGGCCGTTCGCACGCCACCTTCCTCGCTGAGTCGGGCGCGGACGTCATCGTGCTCGACATCTGCAGACAGGTTGCAACCGTGCCATATCCGACGTCGACGGCAGAGGACCTCGACGAAACGGTCGGTCTTGTGGAGAAGTACGGACAGCGTGCTTACCGCCTCGAATGCGATGTGCGCGATCCGTCCGCGGTTGCGGAGGGTGTCGAGAGGGCGGTACGCGATCTGGGGCGACTGGACATCGCGGTGCTCAATGCCGGCGTATGCGAAATCACCGCGGCAGAATCGATCACGCCCGAGCAGTGGAACACCGTGGTGGGCACAAACTTGTCCGGCGCGTTCTTCTCGGCGCAGGCCGCCTCGAAGCATATTGTCGATGGTGGACGCGGTGGATCGATGGTATTCATAGGTTCGGCCAGTACCCTTACTCCCGTTGAGTCGATGGTGCACTACATCGCCTCGAAGCACGGTGTTGTCGGTGTAGCAAAGTCTTTGGCCAAAGAACTGGCACGCCATCAGATTCGGGTGAACGTCATCCACCCGACCAATTGCGATACCCCGATGATCCAGAACTCGATGATCTACGATCTCTTCGCGCCGGACGTGGATCAACCCACGCGCCACAGCGTCGAACCCGTGTTCCAGACACTCGCTGCACTCGATACACCGTGGGTGGACCCGGCCGACATCTCCCGCGCCGTCCTGTACTTGGTAGGGGAGAGTGGCCGATTCGTCACCGGAACCCAGCTGGAGGTTACCGCTGGATATCCGCTTCTGTAGTTTTGCGCACCTGTTGTGCACCGTCTTCGGTGGTCAGGAAGCTGCGATGGTTCGCCACCCCAGGTTCGATTCGAACCCGCGCTCGAGGGCGTTGTTCGCTCGATGCGGGCTGATAGGAAGGTATGCCGTGTCAGAGATCGTCCCCGCCGAGTTGTTGTCCAGCGAGACACCGGTTGCGTTTTACGGTTACGCGCGAGCCAAGGAAGGAACACGCCACATCCTGATGGAGCGGATGCTCTCCCTGGGAGACCCGAGTCGCGCCGAGCCCGGCATCCTTGTGTACGAGATCCATCATGATGCATCCAGGCCCGACAGCATCGCATTCTACGAGCTCTACGCTAACGGTGCCGCAATCCGTGAGCACCTCGAAAAACCCTACATGAAAGCATTTTTCGCCGATAGTACGACATTGCTGCAGTCGAACCTCGAAATCATCCCTCTCCAGCCCATCCGCTCCGTGGCAGCAATCTCGACTGACTGCCCCGGTTGACCCTACGTCCCTGTCCTATGAGTCTTCTGACGGCCGTGCTGGTGCAGAAGGTAGAATCGGACCCTCCGTGCGAGGGGTATCCCGTTCCCCCACTCGGCATCGCGCCGCAAACCTAGAAGGCCTCCCAAATGCCGTTGCTCATCATTCATGCTGTCATTGCATGTGTCAGTCTGATCACACCCCGCCGCGCCACCGAATCGATCCAAAGAATCTTTACAAATATCGCTCTTGCACGAGCCAATGCAAGATATTTAGCCGTGGCAGCGAGCGGCACACAACACGAGCCGTCTAGCCGTCAGTCATTCACCGATGCCCCGGCCGAGGCGAACCGCGCAACCTCCTAGCCCAAGCATTCCGGGCCGCAGCCTCCGCCCGACCCTCCGTCGAATTCGCGGAGACAACTTCGGGGTCCAGCGGGCTTACACGCTCAACAACCACTGTCAAACTACTTCAACCAATGTCGGGCTAGCGCTCCACGCGTGGGGATCCAGGCAATGAACCGGTGACAGTGCTTCAGCGACCGCCGAGACCAGACCGTCCGATTCCGGGCGATCAACACATCCGCCCCGTTCCCCGAGACTCCCCGTCGACGGCATCTCGGGGATTCAACCAAGTCGGATCAACCCGTGACTCGAGAAGGAGTCGGCATGACCCTCAATGGGGCTCGCTCGATGGCGTCCATGACGCCGTATCAAATAGCGATCGTTCTAGTATGCTCGCTCGTCAACCTGCTCGACGGCTACGATTTGTTCATCATGGGGTACGCCCTTCCCAACCTCCCCGAGGGGTACGCAACAGCGTCCGACAAGGGCTACTTGATCAGCGCAGCCTTGGTGGGCATCGGCGTCGGGGCCTTCTTCCTGGCTCGAATGGCCGACGTCCATGGGCGTCGTCCGACGTTGCTCGGCGCGCTGGTACTCAACACCGCCGGCCTCCTTGTTTCCTCACTGGCCCCCAACTACTCGGTGTTGATCGCATCCCGATTCGTTACGGGAATGGCAATCGGTGTGCTCGGCGCAATCTCTATGGTCATCGCCCAGGAAATGTCTCCACCATCACGCCGCAGCCTCTCGGTGGGCGTGGTGCTCTTCGGTTACCCCCTGGGAACTTTCGTCGCAGGCCTGGCAGGTGCCTCGGTAATCGAAGCCGCAGGCGGATGGAAAGGGTTGTTCTGGGTAGGGTTTGCCCTCAGCGCAACTGTCACCGTCGTTGTCGCCGCTTTCATCCCAGAAACAGTGGCCTACCTTCGACGGTCATCGGACGACACGGCGCAGGAGACGGCCGAGAAGTTGTCTACGCGGGTCAACCTGGAGGAAGGACTCCTCAATGGCGGTGTTCTAGCCGACGAGGCGATAGTCGATCAATCGGATACGAAACTCCTCGGACCAGGACTGCGGGTAACCACCCTGCTCCTCTGGCTCGGTTATGGATTTTGCACTGCCGCGTTCTATTTCATCGGTTCCTGGACCCCTCAGCTGATCAAGAATGAGACCGGAGACACCGGCAGCGGGGCGCTAGTGGGCATCATGTTGTCGGTCGGCACGATGATCGGGGCCATCCTGTACGGATTTCTTGGCCTCAAGCGGCCGTCTGCCCAAATATCCTGGATGTCGATGGCCCTGGGCATGGCTGCCCTGGTTGCCTTCGCACTGACCCTGCAGGGCCCCTTCGCGCTGACCATGGCCCTGCTGCTGGGTCTGTTCGTCTTCGTCTCACTGACGGCCTTCACCGCGATCGCAACCACCGTGTACCCAATACGAATACGAGCCAAAGGATTCGGCACGATGCTAGGCGTCGCCAGAGTTGGATCGATCCTGTCGCCCATCCTCGGCGGCTACGCAATCGGCTTCATGTCACCGAAAGATCTGTACATCGCAGTACTGGTGCCCTTGGCAATCGCTGGGATGTGCTCGTACGGGCTACTCAGAGCAACGCGACCAAAGACCGCGACCGGCCAACATCCCGCGCGGCACACCGACTTCGTGTAACCGCACGGGAAGACTGGCAGGGGCGTCGAAGTCACCCGCAATCACTGCGCAGAGCGCCCAGCCGTAGCAGGGAAGGAAGTCGGAATGAACCATGCCGCACCTGATGACGGCGAACTGCGATATGCCGAGGACCTCGCCGTAGGAGACGAGTTCGACCTCGGGGAGTACCTCGTCACAGCGGAGGAGATCATGTCGTTCGCCGACCACTGGGATCCTCTGCACATACACACCGACGTCGCACTCGCCGAAGCAAGCCACTTCGGCACGATAATCGCGAGCGGCGTCCACACGCTCGCGGTATTCCAACGCCTCGCTGTCAACCGAGTATTCGGAAACTGGCACATAGTCGCAGGCCGAGCACTGCGTGAGGTGCAGTTCCGCGCACCGGTCCGTGCCGACACCTACTTGCGGGGTACTTTCAGCATCACCGCAATCGGTAATACCCACCCGCACTGGGATCGGGTGACAACCATCGGAACCCTATCGTCACGAGACTCGCAGCCTGTCATGACGCTTCAAATGGAGATGTACGTTCGTCGCCGTCCGCGTCCGAGCGAACACAGCGCCCTCTAGTTCACGGGCGAGAGGCGGCACGCGGACGGGTTCTATTCATCCACGAGTGTCCGAACAAACTGACTCGACAAGGAGATCACTATGACCGGTCGTCTGGAGGGCAAAGTCGCAGTAATCACCGGTACCGGCCGCGGAATGGCGCGGCAGGTCGCGTTGCGGTTCGCAGCCGAAGGAGCGTCGATCGTCGGATGCGACATCAACGCCGAAGCCGCCGAGGAAACACTCGCAATCGTGCGTGCGGCCGGCGGACGGATGGAATCGCTGCACCCGATCGACCTCTCGAACGAGGAGGAAGCGCACCAGCTACTCGAGTTCGCCGCCGGGAAATTTGGCGGCATCGACGTCCTACACAACAGCGCGATGCAGTTACGATTGGGAACAGTCGAAGACTCCAGCCTCGCGGACTGGAAATTCACCCTCGACCACACACTGACCGTTCCCTTCCTGGTCTCCAAACACGCCATTCCTCACCTACGCGCACGCGGCGGCGGCAGCATCATCTTCATGGGCTCGGTGGCCGGTTCCGATATAGGAACGGGATACCCGGGCAACCTCCCCATCATCCAGGCCTACTCAGTGGCCAAAGCTGGTGTCATCCGATTGGCAAGCTGCCTGACGAACGAAGTGGCCAGAGCAAACATCCGGGTGAACACGATCTCACCAGGCTGTGTGGCAACCCCGAACGGCCTCCTGTTCTACGGCACGGAAGGCACCGAACAACGCCGCGTTACGCTGACACCGAACCTGATTCCGCGCCTGGGGGAGCCCGAAGATATTGCAAGCGCGGCTGTCTATCTGGCCTCAGACGAGGCCTCCTGGGTTACGGGGCTCAACCTGGCCATCGATGGTGGTTCTTACGCATCCGGCGGAGCCGGCCTAGCGCGCCCCGACGACATCGCCGCCTACGCACCCGGGATGGCCGAGATGTCCGAGGTCGACCACTGGGCGACGAGTGGGCGACGCGCCCAATCGGGTGGTACCCCTCTTCGTCAGTAACAGTCGCGCATGCCACGCCGGAAGCCGTCGTCTCGACGTCGCCGAGCGGGCACAGTTCGGATTGCCAGCCGCTCGGGGCGGGGTGAGGCAGTGAGCGACCGAACTGCAGCAGACTTCGAGCGCTTAACTCGCCATGCTTGCCTACGTGCGGGACCACCTCCGGGCTTGGGAGAGCACAGATTTCCGGATCCCGACCACAGTTGTCGATCAGGTTCTAGATGAGCTCAACAGTCTCGAACGATCGCGTTCGGATCGGAATTGGTGCGCGCCGTGCAGTGGTGTGGGTGACCGACCGTCCGCCGCTGCCGGCAGTCGCCGCTCGAATGAAAAGAGGGGGTACATGTAGCGGCCACCGAGCTGGTATCCGCCGATGTCACCGCGTTCGCGTAACCGGCTGCCGGGGTTGCGTCGGTTGCTGTCGCGCGAACGCAGCACGTCGGTTGTGTGCTGAGTGCATCTGGGTGGCCACCGACTGCACGATGGCAGCCGACTGCTTCGGCGGCGTTCCCGATCGTGGGTGGTGTTCGTGCAGGTCGGGTCGCGGACCGGGCCGGGTGGTGCTTATGCTCGATCTCGGGAGTTTCGCCGAGCGGAGAGGTGCATCAGCATGGCCCGAAACAGCAGCAATCGGCCGGTCGGTGGCCCGGAGTTGACGGTCGGTGTCCGGGTGCTGGTCCGCAGGAGTGCCGGGGCCGATCTCACCGGTGAGGTGGTCGAGGATTATGCGGCGGTGACCGACCTTGGTGGTGGTGGGCACGAGTGGGCGCCGGTGCATCGGTGGGCGGTCGCGCTCGACGACGGGCGGCTGGTCTTCGCCGACACCGAAGACCTGACCATCGATCCGGGCTCCTACCACTCCGCCCCGGACCGGGATTCGGCTGTGCGGACACCCGGCCGACACCGGGGAGAGTGATCGGCGGTAGCCGCGTCGTGGCCGCTTCTGGGCGGCGTCATGCATCGTGCCCACGAATTGCGCTAGCAGTCAGTTGATTACATGACTGACGCGGATGAGGTCCTGAAGGTGGTACGTCGATTTCACCGCACGATCTGTCGGGGTATGCCTCAGTCGTGGCATAGCCGCACCGGACGTGTCTTGCGCTGTGGTGCTGTTCGGAACTGATGTTGCAGGCTTACCGTGTCCCGTATGAGAGGTGATGAGGCGCGCGTGGCCCGGGACTTCGCGGGGTGGTTGTCATCTCAGGGCTGGACGGTGCGAACGGATACGGAGTTCGTCGACATCGTTGCCGAGAAAGATGGACGGCGGCTCTACGCCGAGGTCAAGGGTGCGACGACCGCGCCGGGGTTGGATGTCGATACCGCGATCGGGCAGCTGGTGAGGCGGATGCCGAGCGAGGCGGATCAGTCGGTGTCGTTTGCGTTGGTCGTGCGGGACGAGCCTGGTTCGGTGGAAGCTGCGGTGCGGGCACCTCAGCGGATTCTGGATCTGTTGGGGATGGCGCTGTATGCGGTCGACGAGGACGGTGGCGTGCGGCAGCTCTTCGGCCGCGCATGAAGATTGTCCTCGGTACGGGCCGGCCACGGCCAGCAAGTGGCCGGTAGCATCACCACGCCCCACGATGGTGGGGATGGTGCGGTGATGGGGCGGTAGCTCAGTCGGTTAGAGCCGTGGACTCATAATCCATTGGTCGCGGGTTCGAGCCCCGCCCGCCCCACCGCGTCGCCGAAAGGCCCGTGGAAGGGCGATGGCCGGCTGCCGCTCCGGCGGGGCAAGTGTGTGCGATGCAGTTGCAGTGGCGGATGCCGCTCAGTCTGGAGGTGTCCGGGTCGTCGGATGCTCCGACGTTCTCAGGCGCAGTCCCGGCAGATCAACTGTGTAGCGTCGGCGAGGCGGCTGCGGTGATGGACCAGGAAGCAACTGGTGCAGGTGAACTCGTCGGCCTGCTTGGGGATGACGCGGACGGTGAATTCTTCACCGGACAGGTCGGCGCCGGGCAGTTCGAAGGACTCTGCGGTGTCGGAGTCTTCAACGTCGACGACGGGGGACTGGGTGTCTTTCCGGCTGACGGTCAGCTGTTCAAGGGAGGTGTCCGGCTCGTCGGATTCGGTGACTCTGGGGGCGTCGTAGTCGGTGGCCATGGCTGTTGCGTCCTCATACTCAGGTTGTTCGGACTCGCCAGGGCAGGAGGGGTTCGGTGGCGCGATGCAACCGGGCGGCTTCCGCTCGATCCCAGGCGGGCGGGGATCGTGCTCCGTCGGTTCGGTTCGGTGGCCGCCGGGTTGTCTCATTGTCGTTTGTTGTCAGGGGAATTGGCTCTGTCGGTGTGGGCGGGTGGGGGTTGAGGATTAACATTCGCCGTGTCTGGTGGACCCCTCGGTTCCCACCAGCGCTGACGGCGGGTGTGTGAATGCCTGTCTGTCGGCCCGTCGGACAGGCGCCCTGCAGTCGGTACTGCGCCCGCTCTGCCGCGCCATCCGGCGTGGGTCGACATCGTCGCCGACGCAACTACCTTGGCATGATAGTTACATACCATGCCATGGTTATGGGGGGAACTGTGTATTATTGTGGCATGAGATCGGATAGTCGTGCTGCTCAGGTGGTGGCGCTGGCTGCTGAGCAGGGGGGTGTGGTGACCAGCCGGCAGGCGCGGGCGGTGACGTCGGTGTCGGTGCAGCAGCTCAAGCGGATGGTCGATTCGGGGGTGCTCGAGCGGCTGCATCATGGGCTGTACCGTCTGGCGCGGATGCCGGAGGATGTTCATCTTGATGAGCGGGTGGCGTGGCTGGCGCTGGACCCGGATGTGGTGGTGTGGGAGCGGCTGGATCAGCCGCTCCCGACCGGGGTGCTCTCGCATCGCACCGCCGCCGGCCTGCTTGGGCTGGGGGATCTGGATGCCGATGTGGTGGAGCTGACCGCGACCCGGCGGATCCGGCTGTCGCTGCCCGCCGTGAGAGTGCATCGGGGTGTGCTGTCGCGGGAGGATTGGCAGCTCGTCGACGGGCTGCCGGTGACCACCCCGGTCCGCACCATCGCTGATCTGGCCGCCGCCGGGACCGATGCCGGGCATCTGGCGTCGGTGGTCCGCGACGCCCTCACCCGAGGGCTGGTCACGGTGGAGGAGGTGGTGGCGGTGCTGACCCCATATGCCTTCGATTACGGGCACCGGGCGCTGGACGGGCAGGGCTTCCTCGAGGTGCTGATCGCGCAGGCGGGGGTGCCGGCCACCACCCTGGCCCTCGCGGACCTCGCCCGCAAGAACACCACCACCACCGACACTGCCGCTACTGGGGCCGCACCGGATGCCGGGCAGCTGAGCGTCGCCGCCCTGATGAAGGCGGTGACCGAGTCACCGCAGGCGCGGGACGCGCTGCTGCGGTCGCTCGCCGCCGCTCTCGGGCAGTCCACCGCAACTGCGAGCGGCAGTGAAACCACCGACGCCGACCCCGGGGCGGCCGGACCCGCCGCCCAGCCGGCGGACGGCACCAGCACGACCGGATCCGGCCGGACGGCCCGGACGGCCCGGACGGCTCGGTCGGCGAAGACGGCCGACCGGTGAGCCCGGCGCCGCGGTCCCCGCAGGCGGTGCGGGCCAGTATCACCGACCGCCTCAACCGGTACGCCCACGACCACGGCCAGAACATCGCCCTGGTGCGCCGCCGCTTCGTCATCGCCCGCTTCCTCACCCGCGTCTTCGATACCGACCCGGACGGGTGGATCCTCAAGGGCGGCATCGGAATGATGGTGCGCCTGCCGCAGGCCCGCTACAGCAAGGACATCGACCTCCTCGCCGCCACCGACCTTCCGGACTCGGTCGACGAGCTGCGCCGCACGGTCCGCGACCACCACCTCGACCACTTCCGCTTCGAGGTCGGCCCGTCCACCGAGCTCAGCCACGACAAGGGGGTCACGGTCACCGTCACCGCCTCCCTCGGCGGCAAGACGTACGACAGCTTCTCCCTCGATGTCGTCGGCAGCCGCCGCACCCTCGTCGGAGAAATCGAACGCCGCCCGATCCCGCGGCTGGTCGACACCGACGACTTCCCACCCGAGACCAGCGTCCCGCTGTATCCGCTGGCCGATCAGATCGCGGACAAGATCTGCGCACTCTACGAGGTGCACGGTGCGGCGGGGGCGGCGTCGGGACGGTTCCGTGATCTGGTGGATCTGCTGCTGATCAGCATGTTCCTGCCCATCGATCTGACCTCCACCGTCGACGCGGTCGAACGGGAACGGCGCGTCCGCGGCCTGCCCGCACTGCCGGCCACGCTGGTGAGCCCGGGCCCGGCCTGGGCGACGCAGTGGGCCAAGGCCGCCCGCAACTCTCCACTGACCACGGACCTCCACGACCTCGAGAGCGCGCTGGCTGCGGCGGGCCGATGCTACGACCGCATACTCGGCTCGCTCCCCACTGCCCGGCAGTCGGCGGTGTGGAGCCATGAGCGCAGCGCCTGGGAGACAGCAGCGCAGCAGGGTGTCAGAGTCGCGGACCTTGAATGAGACCAGAGCTCGGATGATCGCGAGTACCCGAGAGTCATCCTCGGCGAGTGTCATTCACGCGAACGGCAACGCAGGGAGTGTAGGGACGACATGTCCGTCCCCCCAGCTACGGCATCGGGCGCCGGTGCGAGAACCCGATCGGCCAAAAGGCGGACCGGCTGAATCCCGAGGGTATCCAGATGACCCATCCGCTCACCACATTGTTGGGTCCAGAAACTCATCTCTCTACGTTGTGGTCGATAGGGCGGGGGAACCAGGATCACGGTTGCTGGCGCCGAACCGAGGGGCGTCCGGTTGAGCCCAGACGAGCCCAGACGAGCCCAGACGAGCGCAGGCAACGTTGCCGTTCACCGACGTCGGGGCAGGATAGGGGGTCGCAGAAAGTAGCATCGGCGGGTGTGAAGAATCGGCCCTTGTGTGGACGTGCGACAAATGCGGGTGGCTCCTGTCAGGCCCCGGTGCGGTATTCGAGGCCGTTGGAGCGTTTCGCGCCGGCGTGCCGGGCGCATGTGACGGCGGCGGAAGCCGCGGAGATCGACGCGGATCCTTTGTGGTCTGACGAGGGCCAGGTGCTGTGGTGTCTGCAGCGGCACGCGAAGGCGGCGGATCTGGTCGCTCCGGCGCAGATCGCCGCGGAGTTGGGCTGCCAGGTTCCGCGGGTGATGTCTGTACTGGAAAGGCTCGAAGCCGGCGGGGAAGTGGCAAGTCACTCTGAGGGTCGGCGCCGGATGTGGGGCACCGCGGAGCAGGTGCGGCGTCTGGACGAGGCGGGCCGGCAAGCTGAAGCTGACCGGGTTGCCTCCGCCCGGAGAACCGCTGACCGTAATACGGCGCTGAGGAAGGTGGGGGAACGACTCGAGGGAGTGTTTGCCGGACGGGACATCGGCGTGACGAGCCTGACACGGATGGTGGGCTACGAACCGGCGCAGGTGCGTCCGGATCCATTGATCATTACCGTCGACGACCCCGAGGCGGCGGAATGGTTGCTGAACCGGCTCAGCGCGGCGAGCCGGTCAACGGAGGAACCCACGCAGTTGCAATGGTCGGAGCATTGGGAGCGTCTGCACGAACTGTTGGATGCCCTGCGGTGGGCGGGGTGGTCGACGGACGAGGACGAGCCGTGGGGTGAGTTCGTCCCGGATATCGGGCCGATCCTGGCAACGCGGATGCGTCGAACATGTATGGCAATCGATGTGGAGTACCAGCCCCAACAGGGCGCATTGCTGTTGCAATCGTTCGACGGTTTCGGAGACGAAGAATCGTCGGAACTGTTCAGCATGCTCGATGACGACGAGGTCATCGACCTCGCGGGAGACATCGACCAGCAACAGCGTGCGGTGACCCAGCGTGCCGGTGAGTGGGGATTGCTCGATGCCACCCGAATAGCGCTTTCGGACAGCGCTGTGGTGTCGCTTCCGGACTTCATGATGGGCAAGTACGCCGAGTGGATCTTCGCGGTAGCGGCCGTGGAACGCGACGTCACGGCCGAACAGGTAATCGCCGATGTGACGACGTCGGACGAGTTGGTGACCTTTATGACCGCGGTCGTAGGGATGCTGGCCAGCGACGTTCTCCCTGACTGTGTACCGGACGCTGTTGTGTTGGGGATCGCCGCGTGGTGTTGGCGCAACGACACCGCCGTCGAAGCGTGGCACCTGGCCGACGACGTTCTGATGGCCCGGGTCAACATCGCGGTCACCGCGGCAATCCGTCCCCACATCGACCCAATCGACGGGATCGACTGGGACGGCATACGGGTCGTGCTGACCGACTCCACCTGGACGCTGCCGGACGGTCGAGTGATCGCCGATTTGTTCGGCGACGGATGGGCCCAGGTCCAAGAGACCGTCGGCTCGCGACTGGATGCGTGGCGGGAGATTGACGCGCAGATCCTGGGCGGCGGAGCCACGATGCGGTTTCTGACGATCGGAGGCTCGACCGAGTACACCCGGCACTGGTGGGGGCAGGGCCGTTGGCGGGCGATCTGTACTGAGATTGTGCGCGATGCCATCAAGGCAGGGATCGATCTGCCGTCACCGTACGACGAGCGCGGCCAGGAGGCGCTGCTCGCGGACCTGGAGGATCCGAGTCAGCTCTCCGACGATGTGTTCACTTGGCTGATAGATATGCCCGGTGCCGCCGAAGATGGTCCGCGCGGGCTGCGCATGCACGACGCGACGCGTCCTCGGACTCGGGTGATTACACCGATTCCGTATCGCTAGATTGTCGATCGAGACTAGCCTTTTGGCATCGACACACGGTCCGCGGCACGAAGCGGGTTGGGGCTTCGAGCATCCTGAACGACCCCATTGCAATTACGGCGGCACTCGAATCAAGCTGAAATGGGCAGATATCGCGCCCCGCGACCGTTGCTTCCGGGTTCGAAGGGGCGACTACGCTCCAGAAATATGGACTATGGGCAGGTGTGGGGTGACGGTGCTTACGCACTCGTGTTTTCGCTGGTGTGGCTTTCTGCCGCGTCCTTGACAACCAAGCCGGACAGTCTTTGTTAGGTAGCCGGCTTCGAAACGCTACTGATGCGCCGGACTTTCCCGGCTGATCACCGACGCCGACTGGGTCGAGCCACACATCTAACGCAGGCCCGGGGCCCAGATCGCGCGCGAAGCTAGTCAGCTGGTTGGCGAGGCGTGCGGGATCGGACGACTTGCTCTGCAACTTCGAGTGGAATGCGTTCTTGCTCGATTCGTAGCGGACCGGAATGTTCTGAGTCGGTGATGCGGTTGTATACAACTCGTTCCGAATCGGTGAGATTCGGAAGTGGCTTACGCTGAGCGGAGATCGGGTTTCCGCGCCGATCAGTGCGTACACCGAATTGGTGGTATTCGTCGTATGTTTGTGGGCCCATGAGTATCGAATCGACCGAGCTGTGTTCGCTGCGGAGTTTGTTGAGGATTTCGTAGCCGTGGGCGTCGATGTCTCCCCAGTAGACGATACGTGGGCAATGCTGGAACCAGGTGTGGCGGGTGATTCGGTGGGTGATCGCCCATCCGCCGCCCTCGACGGCGATCCCTCTCGGGAGGGTAGGGAAGAACAGTGCGCTGTCCTTGTTTTCGGTGATAACGATGATGTCGGGTGGGTAGGCGACGGTGGCGTTGGTGTCGTCGGTGGCGAGGCTGTCGCGCATCCGGTTTCCGCGAGCACGCCAGTTCTGGTCCAAATAGGTCAGGTCGATGCGCTGGGGCCGGTCGATCAGGTCGAGGCTGTCCCGGTCGAGGAGGGCCAGGACCAGCGCGGTGTGCTTGTCGAGCCACTTTGCGTCTAGACCGGGGATCGGGACCTGCCGGGTAGTGAGGCCGGTGGCGTCGTGGTGGTGGAACCAGTCGACGGTGCGACAGAGCAGCGTGAAGTCGGTGTCGGCGAGGGCAACTGTCTGTTGAAGAAGGCGTGGCTGTAGCTCGAGGTCGAGGGTGTCGGAAAGGATTTGGCGGCGACGGCGGGCGCGGGCGATCGTGATGGACCAGTTTTCGGCGGCGAGAGCGGCGGCCGTGTCGAGGTCGGAGATGTCGAGATGTGTGGGGATGTTCAGGAGAAGCCGGCCTACACGGCGGCGCGCATAGCGGAGACTGCACGAGAGGTGGACGTGCTGAGCACCCCACTGGTCCCAGGCCTGCATGACCGGCCGGTGGGTGGTGGCGTAGTTGGTCTCGAGGTCGCCGCGGGCGGATGTGCCGATCGGGTAGGACCGTGGCCATCCTGCTGGCTCGTCGACAACCCAGGCCGCCCAGTGCTTAGCGAGCGCCTTGGTGAGGTCGGTGACGACGGCGGCAGGGTCTTTCATGATGTCGGCACCGGTGCGTCTGCGATGAATGCTGATGCCGTGGAGTAGCCCTCCGTGTCCTTGTTGATGAGGATGACCCGATCGACCTTGCGGGAGATCGCGGAGACCTTGTCGACAACCGATCCGGCAATGAGCTGGAACCCCAGGGTGATCCAGGCCTGCACGGCCCGAGAGGCGAACTGGGAGTCAGCCTTGATGAACGCCTCGTCGAGGATGATCGGGGCGAAGGTCGGGCGGGAGTTCTGTTCGTCTCCGAGCTGGTATCGCAGCGCCGCACCGACGATGAACGCCACCATCTCCTGCATCTCGCCACCGGACTTGGCGTCGAATTCGGCGTAGGTGCCCTTGATGTTGTCGGGGTCGGCGGGGTCGACTTTCTGGGCTTTGATGCTGATGTGGCGGCGCACATCGAGGATTTCCTCTCGCTGGGAGGACTCGCCGCGAGGTAGTTGGTCGGCAGGCATGATCTGCCGGATGAACTGAGTAATGGTGTTATAACGCGCCTTGGCCACGTCGAGCGTCATGGGTGTTGCACTGCTGGATGTTTCGATGAATTGCTGCAGGCTGGACCAGAAGTGGCGCGACGTCGGGGTTTCGCGTTCGGCGGGGTCGATGCGGAGGCGGTCGCCGTCGCGCCCGAACGGGATTCTTTCCAAGATCGCGTTCACGTCGTGCAGCCGGTCGATGATGCGCCGCCTCTCGGTCTCGAACTCGCTACTGAGCAACCCCAACTCCATTCCGGTCCACTTGTTGACCTCCCCGAGGAAGTCGTCTCGATGACGGATGACGTCGGAGTCGACGAGCCGGCGGTAGTGGTTGTAGTAGTTCGGGTAGGACGCGATGTCGGTGCCCCACTCGTAGTTGTCCCATTCCGCTTTGAACCGTTTGAACATGTCCTCCAGTGCTCGGCGTGCATTAAAGGTTTCGTCAGTGGCGTCGGCTAACCGGTCGGTGATGCTTTCAAAGACCTTCCCGAACGCTTCCTGCAGGGTGTGGGCGTCACCGGTGTAGGACAGTCCCAGCATTTTGTCGAGCAGACTTTGCTGCGCGTCGGTCACGGTGACCGAACCAGTGATCACCAGTGCGGCGTGGGTGCTGGCGTAGCGTTCGGCCAGCGGCTCGAGGGCGGCGATGGAGGCATTGAGGTCCTTGCGCTGGTTGCGTGCCACGGCTTTGGCCTCGCTGGCGGTGTCGCGGTCCTCCTCTGCCTGTTTCTGCTGTCGTTTCAACTCGGCGATTCTGTCGCTGGCAGCCAGGATTGCGTCGCGTTCCTGCTCCAACGCGTCGATGGCGTCGCGGGCGGATCCGGTGTCGATCTCGGCCCAGTTCAAATCGAGCACCGCTTCCCATGTGACGCGGTGATCGACCATCGTCGAGCGCTGACTGTGCAGCTGTTCCGCCCGTTGGTGGGCTGCGTGTACCTCGTCGGTGAGGCGTTCGACCTCCGTTTCCAGTTCGGCGATGCGTTCGGCGTTGCTGAATCCGAGGACGTAGTCCTTGGGTAGCGGCGCACCGTGGGCACCGGACCGTCCTTGCCGGGTCTGCCCGTGGGCGGTGATGCGTTTGCGCCCGTCGTCGATGAGCAGCGCGTCGGCAGTGTCGACGCATTCATGGGTGAACGTGGTGTTGATGAATCCTTCGAGCCAACCGATGAAGGGGCTGCCGGGCTTGTACTGGACCTTCCCCGCGAGGGTGGAGGGATCGGGGATCGTTGTCGGGGTGGACGCGTTGAAGGGGACCGCTTCTGACCGTAACCGCACGCCCTTGGATAGGCGGTCGGCGTTCCGGACGAACTGTGCCCGGATGTTCTCGTTGTAGAGGATGTGGCGGCCGATGCCGCCCATCTCGGCTTCGGCAGCGGTGCGCCAGCGTTCGTCGTCGGCGTGCAGATCGATCAGTTCTCCGATGAACGGAAGATCGCGGCGCGGATCGGTGATACCGCACAACTCGGCCAACTCGGTGCGCCGTTGGTGGAGGTAGGCTGGAATTTTCGAGTCCGGACGGGTACGGAGATCGTCCAATTCGTCGGATACGGATTTGTGTGCGCGCTGTGCGTCGGCGTGACGGGCGTCGGCCTTGCGAGCTGCCGCGGTGACAGCCTCCAGTTGTTCTGTGTGGCTGTCCATGAAAGCGCGTGCTCGGAGCTGTAGCGATGACATGTCTCTCGCGTTGGCCGGAGCTACGACGTCGTCGAGATGGGCGATGCGGGCTTGGAACTGGGCTTCCTTGCGTGCCCGGTGCTCGAGTGTCTCGCTCCAGTTCTTGAGTTCCGCTGTGATGTGGTCGAGACGTTCCCCGCCCTCGGTGCGGATTGCGTTCTTCAACTCGTCGACCTTGCGGTCTGCCGCGTCAAATGCTGTTGCGGTCCGTCGGCAGGCGTCTTCGGCCTCCTCGAGGTCCTGTTCGGCCGCGTTCAGGGCGGCTCCGTACTCGGCGTCACCGACGCTGCTCTGCCACAGCACCCACGGAGTGTCCCCCGAATCCTTGTGCCGCAGAGTAACGATGTCGGAGGCGTTGGCAATCGCGCGCTGGTACCGGTCGTGGCGCTCCTGAATGTCGGAGAGCACCTCTACCTGGTCGTACGCGCGCTGCATCGTCTCGTAACTGTTGGACAGCTCCGAGAAGTGATCGAGTGCCTGCTTGGCCGTATCAAACGTGGAGGGCTGCTCGAAGACCAGCTTCTTGTATAGGTCATCAATCGTGGCTTCTTGCTGCCCGGCCTGGATGCGGGCTAAGAGGGCCAGCGCCTTATCGCTCTCGCCCTTCCTGCCGATGCTGAGGGTGCTCTGGGCGACGGTGAGGAACTTGGTGTAGGTGTCGTGCACCTTCGACCCAACGAAAGTGGTTTCCAGCTTCCGCTGGTAGCCCTGTTGCCCGAGACCCTCGACGAACAGGTCGTAGAGTCGCCCGACGTCGACGGTCCCGTCGATGGTGAGGCGCAGCGGGTTTCCCAGCTCGCCGTCGGAACTGATCGATGCTCGAACGAAGAAGAGCCTGGCGGCGGTGAAGCGTGCGCCGGTGTCGTGGCGGAAGGTGACTGCCACAACTGCCGCGGCGTTGCAGGGCAGGCCTCGGGCATCGATTCCCCGAAGCCGGCGGTCGGTGAGTTCGCCGCTGGTGTTTTGCACACTGTCGGTCTTACCGCGCACGTAGGAGACCACATTGCGCTGGTTGCCGCCCCGAGCACGTCCCTGGCCGGCGTTGGAGGCCCCGTTGAACGGAACGTTGCTGGGCATCATCAGCGCGGTGTAAGCGTCCATCAGGGTCGATTTCCCGACCCCGGACGGCCCGGAGATCATGGTCGATCCAGGTGAGAAGTCGATGCGGTGGTAGCCGTCGTAACCGCCCCAATTGAGCAGATGCATGGATTCGATCCGCCACTGCGGGCTGCCGGTGTCGGGGAACAAGGTGCCCGTCTCAGTCGAGGTCATCGTCTGATCCTTCGCCGGGGCTCAGGTCGACCGCGGCGATCTCTCCGTCGGTGTCCGTGGGCTCTACCGTGTCGTCGGCGTCCAGGGTGTCGAGGTAAGCGCTGAGCGCCTTTAGTTTGTCCAGCGATATCAGTGGCACGATCACCGGGGAGATGCGGTAGCGGTCCGCGCCGGTGTCGCGCGTCGAGACGAGAATGCCCGCGCTCTCGATGCGTTCGAATGCCTTCTCCGCATTCTCGCGTTGCTTCTTCTCGTCGTTGCGCTGGATCGACTTGTCTGCCTGCAACCGCTCTACCATCTCCGTCTTGGAGATGACCACGTTCGCGTTACCGTCCCGGCCCAGTTCGTTGGCATAGGTTTCCCGCAGATGCCGAAGCAGGATCGTTTCGGTCCAGGTGTAGGCACGGTTCTGTGTCGACATCAGCGTGGGGAACCGGGTGCCGGGGACCTGGACCTTGTAAGCGATCCCGGCGTCGGTGTCGCACACCAACGTCAGGAACAGGTCGTTGAGCCGCGATTCGACGTCATAACGGTGTTTGAGCAGCAACGTCCACAGCTTCGGATGCTGGTCCGCCGACAGGTAGTTACGTTTGAGAATTGCTGTCAGCACCGACCGGGCCTCATAGGTCAACGTGCCCTGGTCGCCGGTGAACAAGATGGTGTCCGACGGCCGGAACCGAAACTCGTCCGGTTCGTCGTCGGACTCGGCGGGCTCACTGTCGTCGACGGCCTGCGACAGCAGGTCATCCCACTCGTCCAAAGGGTCGGTATTCATTGCTGTGCTCGTTCCATGTTGGCGATCAATACGCTGCGGTCTTCATCGGTGTAGGTCAGCCGGGGTGCTTCGAAGACACGCTCCTCGATCCCCAACGGATGTACGGTGAGATACCTGTCGGTCATTCCGACTGTGTGGGAGCGACGGAGGGCCATCGTGTCGGCCGACGCCTCGAACAAGGCGAACAGGTCCACCAGCCTCCGGTCCTCTCGGGGCAAGGCATTGAAGACCTCGGCGACGGTGGCGCGTGGGGACGCCTTCAATCGGGTGATCAGGATGCCTCGCATCTTGTCCACGTCCGGCCCACCCATGCGCAGCAGCTCGCGCTGTTCTTCGGCCGACATGGGGATGGCCAGATGTGGACGGGCCGCCGGGGGTGCGGCGAAATCGGCAGGATCAGCAAGGTTTGTGCGCAATCGATCGAGCTCGATCGTGGCGGGTACGAAGGCGATCGGAACCCGGCTGCGCACCTTCGCCACGGCCTTTCGCTCTGAAAGCCGACGATCCAACTCCCGCAACAGAGTCCGCAGCTCTGTTGCTTGGATACGATCCGGGGCACTCAGATACGAGTAGATGGTCTGCACGATGTGCCGATGCGAGACCATCACCTGCTGCACCTCCCGGCTCAACTCCCTCGAGGTCCGCTTGAGCCGTCGTCGCTCTTCCGGCTTCAACCCCTGCGCAGCTTCGTGCGCCAGCACGATGTCCATGTCCGTCGCGAACGCCCGCATCATGCCGGTCTTCTGCAGCAACTCGACCGCGCCTACGAACGCCCGCCCACGGTCGTCATTATTGAGCAACGCATCCATGCGCTGCCGGTACAAATCCAACACTTCACCGGTAGAACGGTCGTCGTCACGGAACTCCTGGCGCAACTGTTCACGCATATCCGCGAACAGCTCGCCGACCTTACGAATGTCAGACGGCAAATTGTTGACTTCGGAGAGTATCTGGTCCAAGACCTCGATGACCTCACCCGTCCCGGCGAACTCCAAATCACCACCGGCGAGCAGACGGTCACGTTCCTCCGTCAGCTTCTCGATCTGGGTGCTCAAAATGCCGATCCGCCGCTCCCGATCTTCGCTGATCATCAGCGCGGTGTCCTGCACCTTTGTGATGAGGTCCTTGACTCGAGACTCGGACACCATCGCGTGGCGACCGGTCTCGCGGACGTACCGCAACGCGTCGAGCGCCTCATTGGTGATCTCATACGTGGTGGGCCCACTCGGCGTCGACCCGTCCTTGTAGCGCAGCCACCCGCGCGCTGCGCCCTCTACCCACGAATAGGCCAGGGCTCGACCCCGCTGTTGCGGTAGTTCAGTCCCGGGAACGGCGTCGCCGATCTGCTCCAGCAGGAAGTCCACCTGATCGTGCAGGTCGTCTTCGGCCACCACGCGCTGGTCGTCTTCGGAGAACACCTCGCCCAGCACCGCCACGATCACCGGCGCGTACTTCTGATGTAGCAGCCGCAGCGTGTCGCGATCAAACGCGCCGGAAACATCGTGGTAGCGAGCAATGACCGACATATCCGAAAGTCCTTGTCAAGTGCGGTGTTGAGCGTCAACTTGTGCAACCTCGTCAGACTGTAGCCCGCAACCCCGACACTCGGCGTAGACCGACTGCCCGCGCATCCGAGGGACTTTCAACCGGGGTGACACCCCGAGCCCGAAATGGTGAGAGGCCGCCGGGAACAGCGAGGCAGATTATTGGTTGGGTGTGACACGGCGAGCAGTATGTTGGCCGTGGCCTGCAGCGGTGGATATTCTGGCGAGCCGCTGTCATTCGCGTGAATGACACTCAGATTCAGGACAACTACATCCTCAGCCCGGTCTAAGCCGTCTCGCAGGAATGGTCGGATCGATCGGTGATACCGACCTTCTGTGTGAGAGGAGAGAGGGTGGTCGTGTCAAGGAACCATGTTGATCGAATTTGGCGTGCGGGAGTTGCCGGAGTCGGTGGCTTGGCGGCAGCGCTCGTGTCGTCGACGATGCAGGATCCCGGTCTACTCCCGAAAAGTTGCGCGGGGCTTCGCCTGCCGCGGCTGTGGGTGCCTGCCGGCAGTGAGACCCCATCAGCAGGCGTCACGGTTCGGCCGGTGGGATCACCGTACGGTCAGCCGTCGATTGGTTCGCAGATCGCGACAGGCCCGGGACAACCCGGGGTGGCGCATTCGTACAGGTCGGTCTCGATGAGCACGCCGCCGAGGCTGGCGTAGATGTAGTGCCGGAACGCGGCGTTGCCACACGTCACGCAATCTCTGTCGATCTGGATCCACTCGCCGCCCATGGCTGGACCCTAACTGGACGGGGCACGGCATCGACCGCGAGGTCGCGGCGCGCTGGCGACGATCCCGTGGAAGCGCATCGGGTTCGAATCGCGGCTGTGGTGCGTGAGGCCGCAGAATCGCGTGTAGAAATATTCTCCACGGGCCGCGCACCCCTCCTCAGTCTCTTCGTGACCGAGGTCGGTCTCGTCGAATGTTAACTGTGTGAACCCACGTAAGTGCCCGGTCGCACACGACCGCTGGGAGGCGGGAACTGTTGTTCGGGTGACGCCACAGCGGAGCTTTCGCTACGCATGAGTCTGAGGCAATCGCGGTCCGGTGACCGGCAGGACGTCCTGTCGTGTCGTGGTGCGGTTGACAGCGGTGTGGACAGCGTCGGGAAGTGAGCCGGCACCGAGGAAGACGTGCCATCGTCAATCGCTAGTCGTGCGTCGTGTTGATATGTCATGTTTCTGTATCCCGAACGCCCGATGTCTACCTGCACGGCCGTGGACGGCTAGGTTGTCTGTTCGTGCCCCGGCGACTGACGGATGTGGAAGCGACCGAGCGGATGCGTGCTGCAGGTGCTGAGCCGCTGGATCCGTATCCCGGCGCGGGGCGCCCGTGGCGCTGTACGTGTGCGCGTTGCGGACGCACCATCACCCCCAGTCTCCATAGCCTGACGAAAGGCAACGGGCCGTGTGCCTACTACGCGGGGAAAGCCGTGGACCCCGTCACCGCCGTCGAAGTGATGCGAGCGGCGGGCCTGGAGCCGTTGGTCCCGTACCCAGGGAGTAAGAACACGTGGCTATGCCGTTGCAGGCGCTGCGGTAACGACATCGCGCCTCGCTACAACAACGTCCAGCAAAGCCAAACTGGATGTAAGTACTGTTCGGGGCACATCGTCGACGAACTGGCGGCCGAGTCGCTGCTGCGCCAGCACGGTCTCGAACCACTCGAGCGCTATCCCGGTGTCCAGGTTCCGTGGCGCTGTCTCTGTCTGCGATGTGGACGCGAGACCACCAAGCGGTGGAATGACGTCAAGAACGGGGTATCAGGCTGCAAGTTTTGTGCGAGACGGGCGGTCACCGAGGTGGATGTCGTCGCGGCGATGCACGCGGTCGGCCTCGAGCCTTTGGATCCGTATCCGGGAAGCAACAAGCCGTGGCGGTGTCGGTGTCTGACCTGTGACTCGCTCGTCAGTCCCCGTTACAACACGGTCAAGAATGACGATGGTGGATGTCGGGTCTGCGCGGCACGCAAACGCGGACTGGGCCGGCGTCGGGATTCCGATGAATGTGCCGAACTGATGCGAGAGCTCGGACTCGAACCTCTGATTCCGTATCCCGGCAGCAATGTTAAGTGGCACGCCAGGCATCGGGTCTGCGGACTGGATGTCAATCCGACTTTCCACCAAGTGATGTCGATGGGCGCTATTTGTCCGCACTGTGCGGTCAGCGGTTTCAAGCCGGCGCTACCCGCCGAGGTGTACCTGATCACGGACACGCTTCGTGCCGTGCACAAGATCGGAATCGGCGGCCTTCATTCCAACAGGGTCAAGCTGTGGACCAAGAAGGGCTGGAGTGTGTATCGCACGAAACGCTTCACGGTCGGGGCGGACGCCTACGAAGTAGAACAACGAATCCTGCGATTGCTACGGGTAGACCTCGCTCTACCACCATATTTGGCCGAGGAGGACGGTTGGGCTGAGACCGTGTCCGCCGAAGCCGTCAGCCTGCACGAACTCTGGTCGACTATCGAACTTATCGCGGCAGAGGTCCTCACGGCGGGTACGACTGCGCCTCGATCGGATGGATCTCCTTTCCACGACCACGAGGAAGTCGGGGCAGACGGAGTCACGCGATGATCTGATGACCTGAGGGACAGGGCTCACGTGCAGCGCACAACGGAAGCAGTGGATCACAGTCACCGACCCCGGCGGAGTAGACCGCCGCGCCGACGCGATTGCTGTCCGAGGACGTGTCGTCACCACAAATCGCAGCGCCTTCCTATGATCACCCGAGCCGCTGGTTGGCTTTCACCAACTGCTGCTGGTGAGGCGGCCGTCTGCGTGGTCGACGGTCGCGGTGATCATGGTGTCGAGGCGCTCGTGAGGGTGATTGGGCGTCAGTCCGGGAACTACCGGGTCCGACATGACCTCGAGCATGAGGGCATAGGGGCCGTTGGACCAGCTCGTTCTCGAGACACCGAGTTCGGTGTTGATGATCTTCGCCCCACCGCGGTTGGCGTCGAACGGAACCCGCGTGCCACCGTCGATCAGGAACGTCTGATCGGCGCTGGTGGCGAAGTCGGCGTCCTCCCGAGCTGCCTGCGGGCTGTTGTGCAGATCGACCTCGACGACGACGCTGCCGTCGGAGTTGCCGCACGAGTAGGTGGCGAGGATGTCGCCATGTGCGGACGTCGCAGGGGAGCCGGGGGCCTGCCCAGTCCGGTCGCTGAATCCGCCAGCTGTCAGGGCATCGGAGTCGAGAAGGGCGCAGGGATCGTGAGCGGGAACCGTAGCCGCCGGCGGGGCGGGCGCCGACGGTACCTCGTCGGGGTAGCGGACACCGCCCGGGCATCCGAGGGTTGTGTATTCGTGGGCTGACTTCGTCGTCTCGGTACCGGGTGGCCCCGCGAGCGGTTGACCGCCGTGTGCGATCCAGCAGGGCCGGCCGCCGCCGTAGATGCTCTCGTCGAACTCCGGAGTCCACTCCACCGTGGTCAGTGCGTAGTCCGCCTCGGTGGCGTAGCCGTAGCAGTAGGCGGCCTTCGTGGTGTGAAGGTAGTGCTGCACGCACTGTCGCTGGAGTTCTTCGACCTGGTGCGGATCCTCGATGCCCGCGACGAAGCGCACGTTCGACTGTCCTCCCTCGTCGTCCTTCGTCATCCCGTGTGCGCGCACCATCGACTCGGAGAAGGTGAGCGGCGCAGGCTCCGCAGTAGGCGTGGTCACCTCGGCCGGCGTGGTCGCCTGGGACGGAGTGGTCGCCTCGGTCGGTCTGGGTTCTGGTGCCGCCGAGGATGCAGTGCGCTGGGTTTCGGAGCTTGAGTCTTTGATCGCGTTGCCCACTGCGCCGATCGCGAGGAGGACCGCCACGATCGTCAGGCCAATCCACCAGCGGAGGTTCGTGCGCTTCTGCTCCGGTGTCCACCCCTTCGTAGTTGTCGGCGGGGGTGGTGACGGCTGGGAGGGCGGGGTGGACGCTGCCTGGGTCGGGTACGCAACCTGTTGCCACGCCCGCCCGTCCCAATACCTGAAGGAGTTCGAGCCGTCAGGATTCGGGTACCACCCCGGAGTTGTCATGGGAATGAGATAGCACACTCTGCTAACTGCGGTGAACCGTTCCGATGCTGTGTCGGTTCAAAGGGGCCAGCACTCAGCAAACTCAATGGAAATCGCGCCACCGACGCCAATCGGGGATCCCGCCACTCGTCCCCACGACGGACGAGTCGCCGAGCCGGGCATCGTGCCCGACTAGCTTTGGGCCTCAGCGTTACCCGTTCTCCTCAACCCGCTCGTGCATATCTGTGTTGGCGACATCGCCGGCGTAGACCTCACCGAGCGCGGGGTGGCCCCTCTGTACGTGAGAGGACCTCGGTTGTGGTCGTGGAGATTTCGATGGACCACATTCCGGCGGCGGTAGCCGGGTTCGCGTCGTTTGCGACCTCGCCGGGTGCGGTCAACCATCTGCGGCACGACGGCTGCTGGCGCCACCGGGCAACGGTCGCTGCTGCGGGTACTTCTCACCTCGAGCTGGGCTTCTCGATCGATTTCGCCCTCATCTCCTCTGCACGGCCCCGATGCAACGGCGGAATGACCCGAAGGTCTTCGTGGTCGCGCCGGCGCCGGTAACTCCGCCATCGACCGGCAGTCTCGACCGCCTCAACTCCGGCAGCTAGCACCGGATTTACCCGCTCGACCAGTACGTACCGGCTGTCGTTGCCTCGGGCGTCCCTGTGAACCCGGCCTCACCCACCCGACCGGAGAAAATCGTGCGCAGGAACATACCAGCCCTCACGATTCGCCAAAGAAGCCACTCAACGGCGGATACAATCGACGATCCTCATCGAGGTCGTCAGCCATCCCTGGGCGCCTGACGCACCCAGCCGAGGTCCTGAGGTCACCCCTCGCTCCACAGCGCCGTTTCCCTCTCGTAGTCGTCGCGGTTATCGATCATCACGCGCAAGCCGGTGTCCACGGCATCGAGATAGTTAGCGACACCCTCCATCGTCTCGTGAAAGCCCCGGAGGTGGATACGGCCAAGTGTTCCTAGCGTGTCCGAACCATCGTTCAGCATCGGGTAGCGAAAATGCTCGGATGACGGATCAAATTCGTCGAGTTGCGTCAGAATTCTGGTCACATGAACGATCTCGGCATCGTCGTCAGGACATGCCCGTTCCAGCAGCGGCCGCACCTTGTGCCAGAGCAGACTAATTTTGTGCGTTCGCTGTGGTTCGGCGGACGAGCGATGCCAACGATGCAGAAGCAAGTACAGGTTCTTGAGCTGAAGCTCGATGTGATGGCGCCAGCACATCAGGAAGGGGTAGACGAGGTAGTCCTGGTCGCGGCCGGCAATGGCAACGTTATCGACTATGAGTGTGGCCGCCTTGCGGTACCCCGAGACGTAGCCGATCCATCGGTCTCGTGGCCAGTCCATGCATGCAACGAGCCACCAGTTCGAGTCACTGTTGAGCAGGTTGGAATGGGGACCAGGCCACACTTTGTTGCTGTCGTGGTCGTGGTCGTGGTCGTGGTCGTCGTCGTCGTCGTCGTCAGGAGTTTGCACCGCGTCAGTGTGCATCAGATGCCGTGATTGTGGTGAGTGCCCAGTGGCGCCCTATCGCCGTCCCATAATGAGCCACTGAAACCGGAGCAGTGGCTGGGTGCTCCCTCCACTGCTCCAATATACGGGAACAAGTAAACCCACACTGGGGGGTTCGGTCGGGTTCACTGCGGAGTCTGACGGGCGACGCGAGCGTCCGTCCGTTGAGTCTTCCCTCGATGCATCTGCGTTCCCGTTCGCACGAACACATTGAAGTGTTCACTGCACCTGCCGCCTTCAAGCTGTTGGCTGCAGAACCTAGCTGAGTGGGGTAAGCGCGCGGCGTTTGGATAGCAGTGCAACGTCTTTCGAAACTACGCGGTGTTGGAGGTGGGCGAGGACGGCTTGCTGCGTCTCCGGGGTCCAGAAGATCTGGAGGCGTTCCCGTGCCCTCGTGACGGCGGTGTAGAAGATGCTGTGCGAGATGTCCTCTTCGTTGGCGTCGGTTATGACGATTTTGACTGAGTCGTATTCGAGGCCCTGCGCTTTGTGGATTGACACGGCGTAGGCCACCTGAAATGGCACGTTCGTGTTGAGGGAGTCGTCGTCCTCGTCGCTGGTATCGCGTTCAAAGACATCGAAGCGCACCGTCGCGTCCCCAAGCCACTTGAGGTCTTCACCATCGACGTCGAATTCGCTGATCGTTCGATCGAGTTCGACGTCGAACTGCGCCCGGTCGGGGAAGCGCTGGACGCCGACGATCTTCCCCTTGAGGTTGTTGTAGATTGCGCGCCCGAAACGTTCTGTCTCGTTGAAGAGAACGGGGTCACCCTCTTTGAACGTCGAGGCGCCCCATGCGATGCTTTTGCCGGGGTTGCTGCTCTGGAGGAAGCGGTTGATGTTGTTGATTCCGTAGAGGCCGTCATAGTTCAGGCAGAGGATGATCTCGTCATCGCGATGCGCCTCGAACAGCGACTCGTCGAGTTTCGTCGAGTACCCGCTGTGGGCGATGAACTCCGTGATGTCGTCACCGAGGTGTCGCACCCTGTCCCATAGGCCGAGGAGTGACTCGTTCTTGGTGCGAAACGGGGTCGTGAGTTCGAATACCGATGTCCGGGGGATGAATGAGCGGATGACGTTGAACCAGTTGCCGAACTGGATCGACTCGATCTGGTAGACGTCTCCGACGAGCACGAGCAACTTGAATGACGTCTTGTCCATAACCTTGATCAGGTCGGCGTTGCTGACCGTGCTGCACTCGTCGATGACCAACAGGTCGTACTCTGGGTCGGCCGCGGTTCGGTAGGTTTGACTTGCGATCGTTCGGAACGTCGAATTTTGGGCGGTGACGCGACGCTTGAGGTTGTCGATGGCCGGGTTCGTGTGAGCGAGGAACAGCTTGCGTTTGTCGTTGAAGTAGTTGGCGATGTGGTTGACCATTGTCGACTTACCTGTGCCCGCTGCTCCATAGATTAAGGCGACGCGAGACTGGCTGAATAGGTCTTTCAGTGCGTCTCGCTTAGCGTCGTCGTCGATCCCTTGAGAAGTTTCATCGAGCCACCGTTGCACGGCAGCCGGATATCCGTCGATACCAGATGATGCGAACTCCTGGAGCATTTCGATGATCGTGACGGTGTCGTCCTCATACCCATGCATGAAGACGTGGCCCATGTCCTTTTCGAGGCCCCTCGAGGCTCGGTGCTTGTAGTACAGTCCCGCGTTGTAGGTCGCGAGCAGATTATCGACATCGCCGAGGTCTTCGAGGTCCTTCACCGGGGTATATAACAGCCCGTGGTTCTCGACGTTGTTCTTCACGCGGCGAGCGAGCAGCTCGTGTGTTCGGTCCCTCGCATCGAGGCTCTCGACCAGGTCCCAGTACCGCGGATTGTGCCCGCGAAGCGACGTGCAGAACGGCATCGTGTCGAAAGGGATGCACCCGTAGTCCAGCTTCAGATTGGAGAGACGGGCGCAGCCATCCCAGTTGTATTGCAGCTTGAGGAACTGGTTGTGCATTGCCAGCATGAGGTAGCGGATAACGTTGTGCCCCGGTGCATTGTTGCGCACGATCTGTCGGGCCTGATCGAGCGCTGGGAAGATCTGCGGTTTGGTTACCCTCGCCGTTCCAGCCGCCCGCACCTCCGAATACCGGGCATCTGGCATCTCCACGAGATCGAGGAGACTTCCCGAGCTGGCGGTCAGCCCCTGCATGACGCGGCGGTACTCCGAGGTGCCAGTGCGCACGCTGGTCGAAAGCCCGAAAAGGCGTGCGAAGTTGTCGAACTCGCACGGACGGATGGACACTTCCCAGTCGCGGATGATCGTGATCGGCATCGTCTGTCCAAGTACATCGATTGAGCCGCCGTGGAGCGTGAGCATGGCGGCATACTTGTCCGTCATATCGATATCCGTGAAGCCAATGATGCGATCAAACTTGCTGACCTTGTTGCTTGCCCAATAGAAGGTGACTTCGTAATAGATTTGGCCGTCCACAAAGAATGGCCGCGTCTTGTGAATGTAGTAGCGTCGCCGGCCACCGTCCAGCGGAGGAGTTAGACGAAGCGCTTCAATTCTCGAGGCGATCTTCTCGTGATACTCCCGGAGCGACGGGTCAAGGTCGATTGGGAACGACTCCAGGTTGGTAAGCGCTTCGATGCCACACACGTCACGAAGCAGAGTGCGTACGCGAAGGAAGTACTCGTAATACTTCAGCATCAGGCGCTCGGATGCATCACCGTCCAAGGTGTAGTGCGAGGCGCTGATCTGGGCGAGTTTGTGGAAGCGGAGCAGAAAGTTGACCTGCTTGCTTGCTGAGCCGATGTACGTCAGAGCGGGCTTCGTCGCATCGTAGGTGAACTCGGCCGCGCCGTCACCAGTGTGGAGACGGACCGCGATCGCCTCGATCAGGTTGCGCACCTGTGACAAGAGGTTCTGCGACATAAGGGCGCGGTTGTCCCCCAGCGTGGCGATGTTGGCACAGATGGCCTGATCTATATTGCGGATCTGTGCATCCACTGTTGTCACTGGGGTGCCCCTTTGGTCATACGTACCACTCGGTTCGATACCGTTTCCAGAAAGTGATACCACCAGAAATCCGGGTTACAGACATTCGTCCTCGATCTGCACGCTTCGTAAGCCAAAATTCATTCAAGCGAATGACAGTGTCGGGCTGTTCAAGCCACAGTGCACGGCCAGGTCGGCGGTTGATGAATCCACGGTGGATGTTTTGGTGGGGTGTCGTGTCTGTCGGTGCACGGCACGTTCCGGTGTGCAACGAGCGGATCGCGTATTTGGCCGTGAAGACGATGCTCGTCGAGGAGATCGGCCAAAGACCTCTCAGATGAACGGCGTCGCGGTTTAGACCCTTGCCGACCTTCGCGAGGTTGGTGGGCCGCAAACTGATGTGGCGAAAGTATGGGGGTCGCCCTGCCTCGATCTGGGCACCTACCGCCTGGCACACAGGAGTGACGCGGCACTATGAGTCTCTCAGGACGCGCGGATCAAGAATCTCGCGTCGCGGGAGGACCCTGTAGCAGCGCCGCGCTGGAGCGTTGAGGATGGAGAGTTGGGGGATGGCAAGTTCTGTTGATTTCATGCTGGCAGATCTTCAGGAGAAGTATGCCACTGAGGCAGCTTCACCTGCCTTCGTGCGTCTGTATGACGGTGAAGCGTTCGGGCGCATGTTCGCTGTGCTCCACGGCCGGCTTAACCACCACTTTGATCAGATCAACGACAGGGCGCAGACGACAAACCACTACTGGGCCGACCCGAGCCGTGATCTGATCGCTCTGATTAAGGATCTGAACCAGGATCTACATGCATTGCAGCGAGCCGGTGTTGAAGTGGAACTGGCTGACGGATACCAGAAGGCGCTCGAACGGTGCGAGCCTTGGCTCTCGCGCAGCGGCGGAAGCACGGTGCCGGACGACTTTGGGCAGATCGAACTCATTAAGTACGAGCCGATCTTCCGCAGGTCCGCTACCACGGTTACGCTGGAGAATCGCCCCTCGCCGGTCAAATTGAAGATGGTCGGTGAAGGTTCGTACGCCAACGTCTTCTCGTACGTCGATCCCAATTACGGAATCAACTTCGCGGTGAAGAGAGCGAAGCGTGGCATCAGTGACCGGGACCTGCAACGCTTCAAGCAGGAGTTCGACGTGATGAAGCGGCTCAGTTTCCCCTACGTCGTCGAGGTGTATCAGTACGACGAAACCCGCAATGAGTACACGATGGAGTTCTGCGACGAGACTCTCCGAAAGTACATCCTGAAACGAAACAACGCGTTGCAGTTTTCGTCACGGAAGCGGATCGCGCTTCAGTTCCTATACGGCATCAACTACATCCACAGCGCCGGGCTACTCCACCGAGATATCAGTCTCCAGAACGTGCTCTTGAAGGTCTTCGAAAGCGGAGCGGTGCTGGTCAAGCTCTCCGACTTCGGTCTGGTCAAGGACAAGACCTCCGAGTTCACTCGAACGAAGACGGAGATGCGGGGAACCATTCGTGACCCACTGCTCGACAACTTCAGGGACTATAACGCCCTGAACGAGATGTACGCGGTTGCCTGGGTCCTGTCCTACATCTTCACTGGCAGGGAGTCGCTGAAATCAGGCACTGACGAAGTCGGGAGGATTATCCAAAAGTGTGCGGCGCATGACATCTCACAGCGCTACAAGACAGCACTCGAACTGATCTCGGATGTCGAGCGCCTCGAAACCACTCCCACCGACGCACCTGCTTGATCGTCACGCGTTGAAGCGGCGCCTCGGTCGCGGCCCTGAGGAGGTATTAACCTCGATCCACCGATCGGTGATGGGTTGAGTGATGAGTCCGGTTGCGGGCGTTGGTGGGCTTATGGGTGTGGGTGATCGTCCGACCTGGGTGTCGGGTTGTTCCACTGGGTTTCGGGTCGGGGCCGGCTGGCCGGGCGGATTAAAGATGTTTCGGTAATTGAGTGAGTGCCGATCATAGGGAAAGTCCGGTGTGGTCGAGGAAGCTGTGGCACAGGTCGTAGCTCGTGCCGATCCGGGTCAGCCCGGACTCGGTCGCGATGCGGACCTCGTCGAGGATATCGGGGCACAGGTTGGCCAGTTCGGTGGATTTCACATTGCCCCAGACCTGTTCGATCGGATTGAGCTCCGGCGCATAAGCCGGCAGGCGTTCGACGTGGAGCCAGTCGCGTTGAGTGGCCAGCCACGCGGTCATCGCTCGGGACCGGTGGGCCATGAGCCCGTCCCAGATCACGATGACCTTCTCGCCGGCGAAGTGGGTGCGTAGTTCGGTGAGGAAGTCAATGAGCTTGTCGGTGTTGTATGCGCCGTCGGTCATGGAGAACACGAACGCGCTGCGACTGCGGTCGGGTCGATAGGCCAGGACTCCAGCCATGGACATGCGCTTCCAGGAGAATCGGTGATGCAGAACCGGTGTCACGCCTTTCGGCGCCCAGGTTGCGCGGACCACCGGGAGCAGCGACACACCGCTTTCGTCCTGGAAGCAGATCCACGCACCTCGGCGCCGCGCTATTTTTTTATCCGCGGCCACTCGTTCTCGCGCCAGGCGACGATGGCGTCCTCGTCGCGTTCGACTGCCCGACGTGCGGGACGCTGCCGGCTCCAGCCCAGCCGGGTCCGCAGGATCGTCCAGGTCTGGGTGGGTCCGTAGGTCACGCCGGTGAGCCGCTCGATCACGATCGCGACCCGGCCCAGGGTCCACACTCCGGTCGCGAAGCCGTGAGCCTGGGGTCCTTTGAGTAATTCCTCTCGGATCGCGGCGATCTGGGCGTCATCGAGCCGGGGCCGGCGTCCCGCGCGACCGGCACCTTCCAACGCCTCGTTGCCCCCTTCGATCCACTGTCGATGCCAGCGTGAGGCGGTCTGCTGGGAGACCTCCAACTCGACCGCGACATCGATCTGTCGTTGTCCTGCGGCAAACATCTCCGCCGCCCGCATCCGCCGGTCACGCAACGCATCGAGATCACGGCGACCGCCGCGCTGCTTGACTTTCCGGGCATCCGAGCTCTCGCCCGAACCGGTTTCCTTCCCTGCCATTCATCAATGATCAAGCAGCACGGTGCGAATCACGCGCAACGACACACCCTATTACCGAAACATCTTTAGGTGACCTGGGGTCTTCGATGCCGGGTGTGGGTGAAGAGTTGGTTCCATTCGGTTTCCCAGGGCCAGCGCCGCGGTAGGTGCAGGTGAGGCGGCGTGCCGAGGACGCGATCCGGGCCGGGACCGAGATCAGGGTGCGGCGGATGGTGGCGGTCGTCGCCCGCACCAGGCGGGCCCCGGTGAGGGTGGCGGCGGCGCGGGTGAGATTGAACGCCATCACCGCGAGTACCAGCCAGGCACTGTTGGCGGCGAACCGTCCCGAGGGCAGGTGCGCGAGCGCGGAGTTCTTCAGGTCGGCGTGGACCTGCTCGATGATCGCGTGCCCGCGGTGGATCTTGTCCGCGGCCACGGTGTCCAGGACGGCGGGGTCGGTGGTGGTGAAGAACGCGTGGAACCGCCAGGTGTCGAACAATGAGCCCTGACCGTCGGTGTGTTCCCGCAGGTCGGGGATGCGGCGCACCACCAACCGGCCCGGTGTCCGCTCGGAGGCGAGGCGGGTGAACGCGGTGAAGTCGATCTCGGCGACCTCGGCGCGGGAGATCCACCGGCCGGTCTGTTCGTCGTAGACGGCGTCGGTGTATTCGATCGGGGTCCACGCATCGTCGTCGATGGCGGCGATCGCCGCTTTCACCGTCGCGGTCATCCGCACCGTGACCGAGACGTCGGCGCCGGAGCGCAGTGCCGCGGACACGGTCGGGTGCCCGTAGAAGGCTGAGTCGGCCCGCACCAGCACAGACCCCGGTGACATCTGCGGGCGCAGGCGGCCGAGTGTGGCGAGGGCGTCGCTGACCATCCGGGATGCCCCGCGCGGGGATCCGCAGCCGCCGCGGCGCAGGCGTTGGCCGACGATCACCGGTGCCCGCCCGTCGGTGGTGGCGGTGGCGATCAGCGCGTTCAACCCGCGGATCCCGGTGTATCCGTAGCCGGCGCCCTGCTTGGCGTGCCCGTGCACCGGGACGATGGTGTCGTCGAGGTCGACGAGGATCCGCCCACCGACTTCGGGCCCACCGACCAGCGGTGTTCGTTCGGCCAGGCCTTGCAGGAATCGGGCGGCGACGGCGTCGAGTTGGCGGACGTGCCCGAAGGAGAACGTCCGCAGGAAGGAGCCCAGCGTCGACGGGGCGTACGGGTGGTCGAACACCGTGGGCATGGCGCCGTGCCGCAGCAGCGCCATGTCGTCGATGCTGTCGGCGCCGGCGACCATGCCCGCCACCAGCGAAGACACCTTCCGGCCCGCGTGTGCGCCCTTGTCGGTGGGCAGCGTCAGATGCTCGTCTGCCAGGTCAGCGAGGCCGCAGTCCTGGGCCAACCCCAGGACCGGGATCAGTCCGGCCGCGGCGAGGAGATTGCGGTCGTCGAACGCCGAGGCCGTCACCGGGTGGGTGTGGGATAGTTGCACCCTAGAGATGCCCTTCGTGTCGATCGAACTGGTTCTGTGAGAAGTCCAATTCTTTCAGCACGCAAGGGCATCTCGCCGTTTCAACTCACCCAACCCCACCCTGCATCGGTGGATCCGGGATTAAGGCCGCCCGTATCTGGGGGTCGACGCTTAGGTGCGGAGCGCACTTCGATTTGTGGTCGAGCACCGGCGACCGGGCCGGGGGAGGTGGGCCGGTTCACCGCGGACGACCTGGTTGCGGCGGGTGTTCCTGTCGGTGCAGGTCCCCCCGAGGGCGGCGCGGGCGATCCTGCACACCGAGGCGGAGGCGCTGAACGCCCTTCTGGCGGCGATAGGCCCGGATCGGGACCTGGTCGACGAACCGGACCCGCTGACCCCCGGGGTGGCCCGCCTGGGACCTGGAAACGGCCCTGTGGGCGCTGCCGGGGATCGGCCGGACGAAGGCGACGAAGCTGATCGCCCGCACACGTCCCCGGCTGTACCTGATCTGGGATTCGGTGGTCAGTCAGGTCCTGGGCACCGAGCGATCGCACTTGAACCCGGTCCGGGAGTCCTTTCGCGCCGACGACGGGGCGTTGCATCGCCGGTTGCTGTCGATCCTCGGGGAGGCCGGCCTCCCCGAGGAGATCTCCGCGCTCCGCGTGTTTGATGTCATTGCGTGGATGGACGGCAAGAGCCGCGACCTGGGTGAGCGCTCTGACCTGGGAAGATGACACGTCCCGGGGTGAACCGTCATAGGCGAAGTCGATGATGGGCGGTGTGGACGAGGCGACCCCCGTAGGGGCGGGAAAAGGGCTGCGGATGTCGCTGGGCATCATCGGCGGTCTGCTGGCGGGGTTCTTTTGTTATGTGCCGGCGGTGATCTTGTGGCAGTACTACTTCGATGTTCCGCGACCTCGGGTGTATCCGCACGGCGCGTTCACCTCGTTGGGGCGGATCCGCCGCCGGCCGGGTATTGGGTGAGCTGGGCGGCACCGGCCCTGCTGGTGGTGGTGTTCGGGTTGGTGACGGTTCCGTGGCGCGCTGCCCGGCAGTTCGCCGTTCCGTTTGTGCTGGCGTTTCTGCCGATCGCGGCGCTGGCGGCGTGGTTCGTGATCGGGATGGATCTGTTCTTCACCCCCGACTGAACCTGCTGTTCGGGTTGTGCGGTGTCATGGTGGTCGGCATCCGGGACCTGGGGTGGGTTCGCGCGGTGAGGGGCGTCAGACTTGGTTCATGGTGGAGCGGTTTCCCATGGTAGAGCCGTACGAGTCCGGCCTTCTGGAGGTTCCCGATGGGCAGGTGCTGTATTGGGAGTCGGTGGGCAATCCTGCGGGGACTGCGGTGGTCTATCTGCATGGTGGTCCTGGGTCGGGTGGCACGCCGGGTGTGCGGAGGTTTTTCGACCCGAAGGTGTTTCGGGCGGTGTTGTTCGATCAGCGGGGGTGTGGCCGGAGTCGGCCGTTGGCCGACGATCCGGGTAGCGATCTGGCGGTGAACACGACGGCGCATCTGGTCGCCGATATCGAGCGGCTCCGTGAGCATCTGGGGATCGAGCGGTGGGTGGTGGCGGGGGTGTCGTGGGGTGTCACGCTCGGGTTGGTGTACGCGCAGGCTCATCCGGACCGGGTGATCGGGATGGCGTTGGGTGCGATCACCTCGGGCAGCGGTAGGGAGGTCGAGTGGATCACCCGCGATATGGGGCGGGTGTTTCCGCGGGAGTGGGAGCGGTTCGTCGAACCGGTCCCTGCCGCGGAGCGTGGGGGGAATCTGGCGGCCGCGTACGCCCGGCTGCTCGCGCACCCGGACTCCGCCGTGCGCGAGAGGGCTGCGTTGCGGTGGTGTGAGTGGGAGGACACCCATGTTTCCTGGTCCCGGGGTGGGCACCGTCGCCCCGCTTTCGGGATCCGGTGTTCCGGATGGTGTTCGCACGTCTGGTCACTCACTATTGGGGCAACGACCACTTCCTCGCACAGAATCAGCTTCGCGACGGAATGGGTGTGCTGGCCGGCATTCCGGCGGTGCTCGTGCACGGCCGGTACGACGTGTCCGGTCCTCTCGTCACTGCGTGGGAGCTGTCTCGTCGGTGGGAGGGAAGTCGGCTCGTCGTCGTCGAGGATGCCGGGCACGGCGGCGGCAGCTTCACCGGGGAGTTCGTCGCGGCGATCAACTCCTTCGCACCCCCGCCGGGAAGATGACGACCGTGATCGTCCGGGATCCTGATGGGCCGACCAGCGTGTGGGTGTTCTTGGGCAGTGAGCCTGTGGAGGTTGCCGAGAGCTGCATCGATGTCGGTGCGGGCTGGGACTGGGACGACTGGTGCGAGCACCGGGACGAGATGCTCGCCGGTGCCTCTCCGGCGGCGCGTGAGTCGCTGCTCACTCTGCTCGACGGTCCGCCCGGCGGGGTCTATGTGGAGGGCCGTGACGATCGGCCCTGGCTGGATCCCGCAGCCTAGTTCGCCTCTCTCCGTGCACGGCCCGTACCCGACTTCCGGGGTGCGGGCGGTGTGCCGTGCGGGGGCCGTAATGGTGCTGTGACCTGGTGTGATGACATGTCCCCGGTTTGTGATGTGGGGGGTGCCGGCGACATGTTTGGGGGGTGCCGGCGCCGGGGTGTCGGCGGCGCGTGGGTGTCTGTTTCGTCCGGTTTTGAGTCGTTTTTGAAAGATGTTGATTGACAACATGTTTCGCTAATTGGTTGGTGAATAAGTATTTACGTGCGTTGTGCACAAATGTCAGATTGTAAGGTTCGTAATCGGTTGTGGATCAAAATATTTGGGCATTTCGGGATTTTCGACTGTTTGGGATGTGTGGGGGTGGGTGGTATGCTGTGGGTATGACATGGGGCGGCGCGGGAGGGCGAGTGGGCGCCGGGTCGGGCACACCCTCCCGCCTCCCCAGCTTCGTTGGGGTATGGGGGACCGGATCGAACAGGACGATTAAAGACGCAGGTGAGAACCGAATCTCGGAAACTCAGAGGAGCGAAGCGACTCGATCGTCGGCAACGGGAATGGACCCACTGCGAGCCGCGCAGCGGCTCCCTGGCGGGGAGCGCAGCGACTCGCCCGTCTCCCGG
>NZ_NSDX01000011.1:0-557725 GCF_002300195.1 Rhodococcus sp. ACPA1
CGGAGTACCAAAAACATTTGGCACTGACATTCATCGACACACTGTTGAGTTCTCAAAGAACACGCACACACCATCACCACTGGCACACTCGCCAGCCGCTCCGGGGCAACCGTTCCAACTTATCTCCTGCCGCTTCCCGGCGCAAACCGGGGCGATCAGGACATCTCGAAAGCATCGAACCAAGTTCGGTATTCTCGGGAAGTTCAGGCGCCTGCGTCCAACCTCGTGTCCCCGGCCTCTCGGTCGGGGTTGGTGTCCGTGTCGCTCTGACCTGGAATAAGTTACGCGACGGGAAACGGAGCGTCAAATCCCCAGGTCACAGGCATCCGGCATGTAAAATCCGCTGGTGTCCCGCGCTGCGCGCGGGCCACCGGACCGGATTTCGCCGAATTACGCCGGTGTGACCCGCCGCACGCTAGTTCGACAGCACCTTGATGCCGGCGAAGTTGCGCTTTCCACGGCGAATTACGAGCCACGTTCCGTGCAGCAGATCGGTCGGTGCGGGGGCCCAGTCCTCACTCGAGATCTTCTGGTTGTTCACCGACGCGCCGCCTTCCTTCACGGTGCGGCGTGCCGCACCCTTGCTCTCGCACAATCCGCTGAGAACCAGGAGGTCGACGATGCCGGCGGGCTCCCCCGGCGCAAGTTCCGCGACGGACGCCTCCCGGAGGGCGGCACCGAGCGTCGGCTCGTCCAGGTCCTGCAGTTCTGCGCGGCCGAACAGTGCCTGGCTCGCGAGCTCCACGGCGCGAGTGTCGGCTTCGCCGTGCACGAGAGTCGTCATCTCGGCGGCGAGCCGGCGCTGCGCCTCGCGTGCATGCGGCCGCTCGGCCGTCGCCGTCTCCAGTTCCGCCAACTCCTCGGCCGTGAGGAAGGTGAACCACCGCAGGTACTTGATCACGTCGGCGTCGCCGGTGTTCACGAAGTACTGGTACCACGCGTAGGGGCTCGTCATCTCCGGGTCGAGCCACAGGCTTCCGCCTCCGGTCGACTTCCCGAACTTCTTGCCGTCCGCCGACGTGACGAGCGGGACGGTCAGACCGTGCACCGACTCGGCGTCGATGCGACGGTTCAGTTCGACGCCGGCGATGATGTTGCCCCACTGGTCGGATCCGCCGACCTGCAGCGAGCAGCCGTGACTGCGCCGCAGGTGCAGGTAGTCGTTGGCCTGGAGGAGCATGTAGCTGAACTCGGTGTAGGACATGCCGTCGGATTCGAGGCGCCGCTTGACGGTGTCTCTCGCGAGCATCACGTTGACGGAGAAGTGCTTGCCCACGTCGCGCAGGAAGTCGATGGCCGACAGCTTGCCGGTCCAGTTCATGTTGTTCTCGATGATCGCGCCGCTCGGCGAGTCGTCGAAGTCGACGAAGCGTTCGAGCTGACCCCGGATCCGATCGGCCCATTCGGCCACGGTGTCGGCGGAGTTCATCGTCCGCTCACCGACGTCGCGGGGATCGCCGATCAGACCGGTCGCTCCACCGGCCAGCACGATGGGGCGGTTACCCGCACGCTGGAATCGCTTCAGCGCGAGCAGGGGCACGAGATGGCCGGCGTGCAAACTCGGTCCGGTTGGATCGAAACCGGCATAGAGCGTGACCGGTCCGGCGTCGAGATCACGACGCAGCGCGTCCAGATCGGTTGATTGGGCAATGAGCCCGCGCCAGGTCAGTTCATCGATGATGTTCTCAGTCACGGGTTCGATCATCCCATCTGCTCGTCGGCGGGCATCGCACGCGGGCTTCTCCGGTACGCGGATACCGCCGGCGACTCCGGAATCCAGAAGCGCCACGGCCGGTCGGCGGCCGTGCTGACACCGACACGGGGGCCACTCACCCAGCCGTCCGACTCCGCGACCTCCAGTCGAACCGGCGAATCCTGCTCGAACAACGCCGCACCGTTCTCGGCGAGGGTTACGCCGGTCGCGGACCCCAGGTTGCCGGGACCGCGCGCCCAATCCGCAGGTCGCGTGACGCGGGGCCGGCGCGCCTGAACCGTCGCGCAACCGTCGAGCACTTCGCCTGCCCGGAGAAGCACCCCGCCCGCGCTTCCGACCGGCCCGTACGACACGTTCATGCAGAAGTGCATCCCGTAACTGCGGTAGACGTACAGGTGCCCGGCCGGGCCGAACATCACCTCGTTGCGCGGCGTCCTCCCTCGGTAGGAGTGCGATGCCGGATCGGGCCACGGGCCGTCCTTCTCCCCGCCGTACGCCTCCACTTCGACGATGCGGATGCGGACGTCTCCGACGATCAGCATGGATCCGAGAACGATTCGCGCGGCATCGACGGGTTCCGCCCGGTCAAGTCGATCGATGGTCACGTCCCGATTCTCCACAACCGTTGACGACGCCACCCCGACGGTCGCATAATTCATCAAGCAATGAATTCACCCAGTGATGAATTGAGGCCCGCCATGACCGGCAGCCCGGCGATCGACATCCGAGATCTGCACGTGCGAAGAGGCAAGAACGAAGTGCTGCACGGCATCGACGTCCAGGTGCCGAGCGGATCCATCACCGGCCTCCTCGGACCCTCCGGCTGCGGAAAGACCACGCTGATGCGGTGCGTGGTCGGCACGCAGATCGTGGAATCGGGGACGGTCACGGTGCTGGGTTCCCCCGCAGGCTCGGTCTCGCTGCGAAGCCGCGTCGGATATGTCACCCAGTCACCCAGCGTGTATTCCGACCTCACGGTCAAGAAAAACGTGGCCTACTTCGCCGCGCTCTACGGTCAGCCGTCGAACGCGGTCACCGAAGCCGTCGACGCGGTGGGCCTGACCCGCTTCGCAACCCAGAAGGCGGCAGATCTGTCGGGAGGACAGCTGGGACGGGTCAGCCTCGCCTGCGCACTGGTGGCACGCCCCGAAATCCTCGTCCTCGACGAGCCGACGGTCGGCCTGGACCCACTCCTGCGCGTCGAACTGTGGGAACGGTTCGACGCTCTCGCCGACGCCGGTACCACCCTGCTCGTGTCGAGCCACGTCATGGACGAGGCCGAGCACTGCGCTTCGCTCCTCCTCATGCGCGACGGCTACGTTCTCGCGCAGGTCTCCCCCGGCGAACTCCGGGAGCAGACCGGTGAGGCGAGCCTCGAAGACGCCTTCCTGAACCTCATTCGCGCATCACATGTCGGGAGCGAGAACTGATGAACGTCACGATCTTCGCGGCCACTGCGGGCCGGATCCTCGCGCAACTGCGGACGGATCACCGCACCGTCGCCATGATTCTGGTGGTACCCAGTCTGCTGATGGTGTTGCTGTACTTCCTGTATCAGAACGTTCCGGCGCCACCCGGTCAGCTGTCGCTGTTCGAGCGCGTCGCGATCACGATGCTCGGCATCCTGCCGTTTGTCGTGATGTTCCTCGTCACGTCAATCGCGATGCAGCGCGAACGGACGTCGGGAACACTCGAACGCCTGCTCACGACCCCGATGGGCAAACTCGACCTGCTCGGCGGCTACGCGGCGGCGTTCTCCACGGCCGCAGCGGCGCAGGCGGCGCTGGCCTGCGTCGTCTCGTTCGGATTCCTCGGCCTCACCACCGAGGGCAGCGTGACGTGGGTGCTGCTGATCGCCGTGCTGAACGCGATACTCGGCGTCGCCCTCGGCCTACTGTGCAGCGCCTTTGCGCGCACCGAGTTCCAGGCGGTGCAGTTCATGCCGGTGGTCGTGGTGCCCCAGCTGTTCCTGTGCGGTCTGCTCGTTCCGCGAGATCAGCTCCCCACGTGGCTCGAGTGGATCAGCAACGTCCTCCCGCTGAGCTACGCGGTCGAGGCGCTGCAGCAGGTCGCCACCCATCCCGGGGCGACGGGGCTCATGTGGCGCGACCTGGCGGTGGTCGCCGCCTTCGCGCTCCTCGCACTGTCGCTGGGCGCCGCGACCCTGAGGCGTCGCACACCATGACCGGCCCCGCGACACGCGCGGACGCCACCCCGGGTCTGCGCACGGGTCGACGCCCGGGCAACCCGGACACACGGTCACGAATCCTGGCGAGTGCACGGAAACTGTTTGCACAGAACGGCTTCGACAAGACCAGCGTGCGCTCCGTGGCCACCGGAGCCGGCGTCGACTCCGCCCTGATCCACCACTACTTCGGAACCAAACGAGAACTGTTCCTCGCCTCGGTGGACATTCCCGTGGATCCGACGCAGGTGATCGCTCCGGTGCTCGACATTCCGACGGGCGAGGTCGGTAGTCACCTCGCCCGGGCCGTCTTCTCCGTCTGGGAGTCGCCGCACAAGCCCGCCGTGGTCGCGGCGTTCCGGTCCGCGATGGCGGGAAACGAACCCAATCTCATTCGCACGTTCCTGCTGGAGGTCGTGCTCCGAGACCTCGGACCGCGCGTCGACGAGCCGCCGGGAACCGGGATGCTGCGCATGCAGCTGGTGGCATCCCAGATGGCCGGGGTTCTGGTGACGCGGTACATCCTCGAATTCGAGCCACTCGCGTCGCTGCCCGTCGACGATCTCGTCGCGATCGTCGGACCGACGTTGCAGCGCTACCTCACCGGTGCTCTGCCGGTGTGATCGGGCTCGCCTGAGTCCGGTGTGATCAGGCCTCGCCGGCAGCCCGGGCGAGCAGCGTCTCGTGCTCGTCCGCGCCGACGTCCCGGGCCTCGTCGATGAGGAGGACGGGAATCCCGTTCTCGATGGGGTAGGCCCGCCGCAGGCGAGGGTTGTAGAGCAGCTCGTCGCCGACCAACAGCAGAGGACCCTTGTCCTGTGGGCACGCGAGAATGCCGAGCAACGTCGGATCAATAACCACGGAAGTCCTCTCCAACCGTTCGGGTGAGCAGTGTCAGGTTACCGCGCACCGGCAGACACCCCGGCGGAGCCGTTCTGAAACTCCGCGGCCACTGCCTTGGTCAGTCGCTTGTACTGCTGCGATTCCGGATCGGTATACCACACACGGGTTCCCGGCTTGGGCAGTCCGGCCGCGCTCAGCGCCTCGGCATTCGGACGGTACGAGGACCCCAGCGGGATGTCCTCCACCACCTGGATGATGTCTGGTCGCAGCGCGGGAGGAAGCACCTCGAAGGCGTCGGAGATTTCCGCCAGCCTCGGCGCCCGCCCTTCGCGGAGGGTGAACGCGGCCACGGCCAGTGTCCGGCCGCCGACCTCCACCCCGTAGGCAACGGCGAGGTCGACGCGATCGACGGACACGAGCGCATCGACGATCGGCTGGGTGAACACGGCTCCCCGCGGAGTCGCGATGACGGTCTTCCTGTGGTCGACCAGCCAGTAGTCCCCGTCGGCGTCGCGACGGAAGAGGTTCTCCGTCGGAATCCAGGCGTCGCCCGCGGCAAAGATTCCCCGCATCGCGCCGCCGGACATCTCGGCGTGCACGCCCGCCCTGCCGAGAAGCAGACCGACCTCGTCGTCCTGGCATTCCCGGATGAACCCCTGCTCGTCCTCGAGCAGCCGGCCGGCGATCGGGTCGTAGGCCGCGAGCCGGACCTCCGCGCTCCCCGGGAGGGGGCGCCCCTTTGCCCCGACCTTCGCGCCTGCGACATTCGCGAGAACCACGTCGCCCTCGGTGGAGGCGTAGAACTCGAGGACCTTCGCCGGTGCGAACCGCTCCGTGGTGCGACGCCACAACCCCTGCGGCATTCCGGATCCGATGAAGAGCCGGACGGGGTGACTGCCGTCGAGCGCGAGGTTCTCGGCGTCGAGGATCTCACGCATCATCGTCCACGTGTAGCTCACCACGGTCACCCCGTAGCGGTGGACTTCCTCGGCGAACCGCTCGGGATCGACTCCGCGTGAGAGCGCGATCCGGGAGCCACCCGCCACGGCACCACCGATCGCGGCCAGCAGACTCGACGAATGATGCAGGGGTGCAAGGCAATACACGGTATCGCCGCGGTCCAGATCGGCGGCCGAGGCCGTTCCGAACGCCGACAGCGCCCACCGGTAGTTGGTGATCTGCTTCGTCTCCCAGTGGCCGTTGGACTCACTGCAGATGATGAATGCCAGTTCACGAGCGAGACCGGGATCAGGCCGGTACCAGCCAGGCAGTGTCACGGCGGCGGGGTCGATCTTCTCGAGGTCCACGACGTTCGCCGACGGATCCACGTCGAGTTCGCGCTGGTCGCCACCGCCCAGAACCAGGACCTGCATCCCGGTCGCGATCGCCGCGTCGAGATTCTCCGGGTCGGTGACGATGCGTTCGACACCGTCGATGCGGATCGCGGTGTGGACCTCCCGACCCGGGGGCAGCAAGACAGCCACCGCACCGAGACGGGACAGCGCCGCGATGGCGGCGAGCGCACTCGGGCGCGTCTGCATCACGACGCCGACGTGGGCGGCGGGACGGACACCGGCCTGGATCAGGCCGCGCACCACGTTGTCGATCCGCTGATTGACCGCCGCGTAGGTGTGGACGCGATTGTCGAAGAGGAAGCACTCGCCGCCCGGCGCCTTCCGACCCTGCTCGGCCAGCAACCGGCTGAGCGAGATCTGGGTGTGGGGCTGGATCTGACCGAGCCGGGCCAGCCGCGGCAGCGCCCGCGTGGCCTCGCCGGACAGCTCCACCGTTCCTCGCAGCGCCCCCGAAGCGAAATCACTGATCCCTTTGCCGACACCAACGCCGACCTCGGCGACCGATGCCACGGTGTGAATGATGCGGTCGCTGATGGAGACTCCGGATTCGCTGCCGAAATGTTCGTCGTAGCGCATGAGCTCGATAGTGGTGGGCCGCGGCCCGAGACCCTCGTTCCACAGCACCCACTTCCCGGTCGTGGGCCACGTGTGGGTCGCCGCAGCCGAACCGACGACGAGACCGAAATGTCCTGCCCGCAAAGTTGATTCGTACACATTCGCGCGTGGGGCGGCCCGGCGGATACCGCGGACGGCCAACGGCTGACCGATGTCGTCGACCTCCCCGACGAACGCGAGGATGGGGCAGGTCAACTCCGCGAGCGACACCACCTGGTCCTTGATCACGAACCCGCCGGTCATCATGCGGTTGTGCACGATGAACTGCTTGAGCAACTCCGCAACAGCCGGACCGGACCACGCCACCCAGCCCTCGGTCGCGAGGAAGCGCCGCTGCTGCTCCCGCGGCAACAACGCTTCCCGGTCGTGCAACTGACGCAGGAACTCGAGCCTCGACTTCAGCGTCTTGACGGGATCGAGAAGCTGAAAACCGGTGCGCGCCATCCACCCCGACACCGCGAGCCGGTTGAAGACGTGGTCGGCGAGGAAGCCGGCAGCGTCGGTGGCGAACCCCGCCGGAATACCGAACGGCAACCCGGCGAGCGTGTCGACCGGACTGCCGAACGTCACCAGGCCGGCGATGTTGCGACTGCGGCGGTAGGCGGCGGCCTGGTAGGCGAACATGCCGCCCTGCGAGTAACCGGACAGGTAGACGTCACGCCCCGTGTGCGCCCGCACCTGGTCGATGATCTCACTGATCGCGACGATGTGGTCGGCAAGATTCCGATCCCACCCGCCCTCTTCGGAATCCGGCGATCCGAAGTCGACCACCCACGGGTCGATCCCCATCGAGTGCAGGATGCCGACTGCGCCCTGATCGCGGGTCACGTCGTAGACGTCGGCCGACATCATCATCGGCGGGACCAGGACGATCGGGGGCCCGGCGTCGGCAGGGTCGGTGTCGGGGAAATACCTGCGGAGCCGATACATCGGTGCGCGTTCGACCACCTCGAACGGCGACGTGGTGAGGTCCGTCTCGAGTCCACCGAGGCGAACTACCTCCAACCCGTTCTGCGCCGTCGCCACCACGCGACGGATCGGGCCCATCACCGTTTCGGTATTCAGTCCCACGAACACTCTCCCAGACTCTCGAACCGTGACGCACGTCTCACTGCCGCCCGCCCTCACCCTACTGCGCTCGACGCGTCACACAGCCCCTAATCCGGGGCGTCCGACACGGGCGTCATCGACACCACTCACGCAGTGACTCGGACAGCTGACGGACCCCGCCCAACTGTTCGGCCACACGGATACCGGCCGTACCGCCGCGAGCGTTACGCGAGGCGATCGAGCCCTCGACGGTGAGCACCTCCCGCACGTCCGGAGTGAGCGCCGGGTCGACCCCGGCGAGTTCGTCGTCGGTGAGATCCTCGAGTCCGACGCCCCGCGCCTCGGCAACGCGGACGCACGCCCCCGCCGCCTCGTGCGCGACCCGGAACGGGACGCCCTGACGAACGAGCCACTCGGCGATGTCGGTGGCCAGGGTGAATCCCGCCGGTGCCAGTTCCGCCATTCGGTCCGTGTGGAATTCGAGAGTGGAGACCAGTCCGGTGATCGCCGGGAGAAGCAACTCGAGCTGCGCCACCGAATCGAAGACCGGCTCCTTGTCCTCCTGCAGATCCCGGTTGTACGCGAGAGGCTGCGCCTTCAGAGTGGCCAGCAGACCGGTCAGGTTGCCGATCAGCCGCCCGGACTTGCCGCGGGTGAGCTCGGACACGTCCGGGTTCTTCTTCTGCGGCATGATCGACGAGCCGGTCGACCAGGCGTCCGCGAGCGTGATGTAGCCGAATTCCGGAGTGCTCCAGAGGATGACCTCCTCGGCCATCCGCGACAGGTCGACGCCGATCATCGCGAGCACGAACGCCGCCTCGGCCGCGAAGTCCCGCGACGACGTGGCGTCGATCGAGTTCTCGGCCGACGAATCGAAGGCGAGCTCCGCGGCGATCGCCTCGGGATCGAGTCCGAGTGACGAGCCGGCCAGCGCTCCGGAACCGTACGGCGACACGGCCGCCCGCACGTCGAAGTCCCGCAGCCGCTGAACGTCGCGGAGCAACGGGTGCGTGTGTGCCAGCAGGTGGTGCGCGAGCAGCACCGGCTGCGCGGCCTGCAGGTGGGTCTTGCCCGGCATCACCGCGGAGGGGTGCGCCGCGGCCTGCGTCGCGAGTGCATCGACGACGTCGAGGACACCCGCGGCCACGCGGCGGACGGCGTCCCGCAGCCACATCCGGAACAGCGTCGCCACCTGATCGTTGCGCGAACGCCCGGCGCGCAGCCGTCCCCCGACCTCGGGACCGACCCGATCGATCAGGCCGCGCTCGAGCGCCCCGTGCACGTCCTCGTCGGATTCGCTCGGGACGAACTCGCCGCTCGCGACGTCGGCCGCGAGCCTGCCGAGACCGTCGAGCATCGCCGCCAGGTCGTCGTCACCCAGCAGGCCGGCCTTGTGCAGCACCCGGGCATGGGCCTGGGACGCGCGCACGTCGTACGGAGCCAGCACCCAGTCGAAGTGGGTGGACTTGCTCAGCGCCGCCATGGCGGCGGCCGGTCCGGACTCGAACCGGCCGCCCCAGAGGGCTCCTTCGTTGGTGCCGTGAGCACTCATACCTAGAGGCCCAGATCGCGCTTCGCCGCGACCTTCGAGGACAGTCCGTGGATCTGCACGAAGCCCTTGGCGTAGGACTGGTCGAACGTGTCGCCCTCGTCGTAAGTGGCCAGGTTGAAGTCGTACAGGGACTGGTTGCTGCGGCGGCCGTTGACGATGATCGCACCGCCGTGCAGCACCAGCCGGATGTCGCCGGAGACGCGTTCCTGCGTCTTCTCGATGAACGTGTCGAGCGCGACCTTGAGCGGGGAGAACCAGAGGCCGTCGTAGACCAGCTCGCTCCAGCGCTGCTCCGTCTGACGCTTGTAACGGCCGAGCTCGCGTTCCTGCGTGACGTGCTCGAGTTCCTGGTGAGCGTTGATGAGGACCATGGCTCCGGGAGCCTCGTAGATCTCACGGCTCTTGATGCCGACGAGACGGTCCTCGACGACGTCGAGGCGCCCGACGCCCTGAGCGCCGGCGCGGCGGTTGAGCTCCTGGATCGCTTCGAGGACGCTGACCGGCTTGCCGTCGATCGCGACGGGGCGGCCGGCCTCGAAGCTGATGATCAGCTCGTCCGGGGCCTGCCAGTTGACGGTCGGATCCTGCGTGTAGTCGTAGACGTCCTTGGTCGGCGCGTTCCACAGGTCCTCGAGGAACCCGGTCTCGACGGCGCGGCCCCACACGTTCTGGTCGATCGAGAACGGCGACTTCTTGGAGACGTTGATCGGGATCTCGTTCTCCTCGGCGAACGCGATCGCCTTCTCACGGGTCCACGCGTAGTCGCGGACCGGTGCGATCACGTCGAGGTCGGGAGCGAGCGATCCGAAGCCGACCTCGAACCGGACCTGGTCGTTGCCCTTGCCGGTGCAGCCGTGCGCGACCGTGGTGCCGCCGTGGGCACGCGCCGCCTCGACGAGGTGCTTGACGATCAGCGGGCGGCTGATGGCCGACACGAGCGGGTAGCGGTCCATGTAGAGGGCGTTGGCCTGGATGGTCGGCAGGCAGTATTCGTCGGCGAACTCGTCGCGCGCATCCACCACGACCGACTCGACCGCACCGCAGTCGAGTGCACGCTGACGCACGACCTCCATGTCCTCGCCGCCCTGGCCGAGATCGATGGCGACAGCAACAACTTCCTTGCCCGTCTCCTTGCCGATCCAGCTGATGGCGACTGAGGTGTCCAGCCCGCCCGAGTAGGCGAGTACGACGCGATCGGCCATGGTCCTTGTGCTCCTTAGGTTGAAGATCTGTAGAGATGATTCAGTTGTCAGGCGAGGGATTCGATCTTGGCCGCGAGTTCCGCCCCGCTCAGCGGCTCGCGTGCCACTACGAGAATGGTGTCATCCCCCGCGATGGTTCCCACGACGTCAGGTAATGATGCCCGATCGAGTGCACTCGCCAGATAGTGCGCTGCCCCCGGGGGAGTTCGCAGCACCGCCATGTTGCCACTGGCATCGGTCGACACCAGTAACTCCCCCAGCAACCGCGACAGCCGGTCGGTTCCGCCGGAGACGCCGCGGACGGGATTTCCGTCCTCGGGCACCACGTAGACCCCGGCGCCGCCGTCTGCGGCGCGAAGCTTCACGGCACCCAGTTCTTCGAGGTCTCGCGACAGCGTGGCCTGGGTGGCGTCGATGCCCTCGGCCGCGAGCAGCGCCGCAAGTTCGGTCTGGCTGCGGACGGGGTTGTTCGACAGGATCGCGACGATGCGCGCCTGCCGTCCCGCCCGTGTCGGTGCCGTCGCCGCGTTGGCGGCGCGCTGCGGCTGAGCCGCACCTGCACTCTGCGGAGGTGCCGCACTCACGGACGGTCTCCGGTTCGCTGTGCGAGCAGCCACACCAGCAGTGCCTTCTGCGCGTGCAGCCGGTTCTCCGCCTCGTCCCACACGACGCTCTGCGGTCCGTCGAGAACCGCGTCGGTGATCTCCTCCCCGCGGTGGGCGGGCAGGCAGTGCAGGACCACCGCGTCGGCGTCGGCCTTCGCGAGCAGCGCCTCGTTGATCTGGAAGGGGCGGAACGGACCGACCCGGTCGAGCCCGTCGTTCTCCTGGCCCATCGACGTCCACGTATCGGTGACGAGTGCGTCCGCGCCGACGACCGCCGCCTGCGGGTCACCGCTGAGGGTGATGGTCGCGCCGGTCTCGGCGGCCCGCGCGCGGGCCGCTTCGACCACCCACGGGAGGGGTGCGAATCCCTCGGGGCTGGCGATGGTCACGTCGACGCCCGCGGTCACACCGCCCAGCATCAGCGAGTGCGCCATGTTGTTGGCGCCGTCGCCGAGGTAGGTGAGCTTCAACCCCTTCAGCGAACCCTTGCGCTCCACGAGGGTCTGCAGGTCGGCGAGGACCTGGCACGGGTGGAACTCGTCGGAGAGCGCGTTGACGATCGGGACGTCGGCACCCGACGCCATCGCCTCGAGCCGCTTCTGCCCGAACGTGCGCCACACCACGGCGTCGACGTACCGCGACAGGACGCGGCCCGTGTCCTGCAGCGTCTCCTCGCGGCCGAGCTGGGTGCTGCGCCCGTCGACGACGATCGCGTGACCGCCGAGCTGGGCGATGCCCATCTCGAACGAGAACCGGGTACGCGTCGAATTCTTCTCGAAGATCACGCCGACCCCACGGGGACCTTCGAGCGGGCGCTCGGCGAACGGGGCCTTCTTCAGCCTGGCGGCGAGCTCGAGGACCTCGGCCTGCTGTGCAGGGGTGAGGTCGTCGTCCCGGAGAAAGTGTTTCACCACGGTCGTCACTGCTTTCCCGGCTGAGCGGCCGATTGCGCGTTGTCGAGAATCGCGGGCAGCGCCGCGACGAAACCTTCGGCCTGGTCGTCCGTGAGGACCAGGGGCGGAGCCAGCCGGACGACGCCCGGTTGCGCGGCGTTGATCAGGTATCCGGCCTCGCGCGCGGAGTTCTCCACCGCGGGGGCCACGTCCTGGGTCAGGACGATGCCGAGCAGCAGCCCGGCGCCGCGGACGTGGTCTATCAACGGATGTCCGAGACCTTCGATGCCGGCCGACAGCGACTTGCCGAGCGTGTCGGCGCGGGAGATGAGGTCGTCCTCGGCGATCGTCCGCAGCACGGCGAGGGCCGCCGACGCGCAGACGGGGTTCCCGCCGAACGTCGTGCCGTGCTTGCCCGGCCCGAACAGGTCCGCGGCCGCACCGGTCGCGATGCACGCGCCGATCGGCATCCCGCCACCGAGACCCTTCGCAAGGGTCATGACGTCGGGCACTATCCCGACCGCCTGATGTGCGTAGAACCAGCCCGTGCGCCCGATCCCGGTCTGCACTTCGTCGAGCACGAGCAGGGCGCCGCGATCGGCGGTGATCTGCCGTGCGCCCACGAGGTACCCCTCCGGCGGAACGACGACGCCGCCCTCGCCCATCATCGGCTCCAGGAACACGGCCGCGGTGTCGGCGTCGACGGCGCGATCGAGAGCGTCGAGATCGCCGTACGGCACGTGCTCGACACCCGGGGGCATCGGCTCGAACGGCGCGCGCTTGGCGGCCTGGCCGGTGAGCGCGAGAGCACCCATCGTGCGGCCGTGGAAAGAGTTCTCCGCGGCGATGATCTTCGATCGTCCCGTGGCCCGCGCGAGCTTGAACGCCGCCTCGTTGGCCTCCGTGCCGGAATTACACAGGAAGACACGTCCGGGAGCGCCCAGGTGGGAGAGCAGCTTCTCGGCCAGTTCGATCGCCGGCTCGCTGGCATACAGGTTCGACACGTGCCCGAGGGTCGACAACTGCGTCGTGACGGCCTCGATGATCGCCGGGTGTGCGTGTCCGAGGATGTTGACGGCGATGCCGGCGAGGAAGTCGACGTACTCCTTGCCGTCGGCGTCGGTCAGCACCGCTCCCTGACCGCGCGTGAGCGCCACTCTGGGGACGCCGTACGTGTTCATCAGAGCGCCGGACCAGCGCTGCTGGAGTTCCGGGGTTCCGGTCATGAGGCAACTCCCTCGGTAGGTGACGTCGGGCCGGGCGTGACCATCGTGCCGATGCCCTCGCCGGTGAACAGTTCGAGCAGAACGGAATGCGCGACACGGCCGTCGATGACGTGCGCGGTGGGCACACCGCCGCGGACCGCGCGCAGGCAGGCCTCCATCTTGGGCACCATGCCGGCGTCGAGGCTGGGCAGCAACTGCGCGAGTGCGTCGACGTCGATCTCGGTGGCCAGCGAATCGCGGTCCGGCCAGTTCGTGTACAGCCCTTCGACATCCGTGAGGACCACAAGTTTCTCGGCGCCGATGGCCTCGGCGAGCGCGGCGGCGGCGGTGTCCGCGTTGATGTTGTGCACCACACCGTCCGAGTCGGGGGCGATCGTGGACACCACCGGAATTCGGCCCGCGCGGATCAGATCGAGGACCGCCTCCGGGTTCACGGTCGTGACGTCGCCGACGAGACCGATGTCGGTCGGCCTGCCCTCGACCATCACGGTGCGCTTGGTGGCGGTGAACAGGTGCGCGTCCTCGCCGGAGATGCCGACGGCGTACGGTCCGTGCGCGTTGATCAGTCCGACGAGTTCGCGGCCGACCTGGCCGAACAGCACCATCCGGACGACGTCCATGACCTCGGGGGTGGTGACGCGGAAACCGCCCTTGAATTCACCTGTCATGCCGAGCTTTCCGAGCATGGCATTGATCTGGGGGCCGCCGCCGTGCACGACGACCGGCTGAATTCCGACCGTCCGCAGGAACGCCATGTCGGCCGCGAATGCCGTCTTCAATGCGTCGTCGACCATGGCGTTGCCGCCGTATTTCACGACGACGACCTTGTCGCGGAACTGCTGCAGCCACGGCAGCGCCTCCGCCAGGACGTGCGCCTTCTGGTGATCGGTGATGCCGCTGAGTGCCTCGCTGGTCGCTGTCATGACGAATACGCCGAGTTCTCTTCGACATACGCGTGCGAGAGGTCGGTGGTCCGGATGGTCACCGCGTGTTCGCCGAGACCGAGGTCGATGTCGAGGGAGATGTCGATGTCGCTCAGGTCCACGTCCCGCGCACCCGGTGCGCCGACGCCGTCGACGCAGACGGGGGCGCCGTTGAACGACACCGAGATCTTGTCGGGGTCCAGTTCGATCGGCGCGATGCCGATTGCGGCGAGCACCCGGCCCCAGTTGGGGTCGGATCCGAACAGTGCCGTCTTGACGAGGCTGTCCCGCGCCACCGTCCGGGCGCCGATCAGGGCGTCGTCCTCGCTGACCGCGCCGCTCACCGTGACCCGCACCCGCTTGGTGACGCCCTCCGCGTCGGCCATCATCTGATCGGCCAGATCATCGCAGACGGCCGTCACGGCCGCGTTCAGTTCTTCCTGGGTCGGTGTCACGTTGCTCGCACCGGACGCGAGCAGCAGCACCGTGTCGTTGGTCGACGTGGCGCCGTCGACGTCCAGCCGGTCGAACGTCACCCGGGTCGCCGCCCGCAGCGCGGCGTCGAGTTGCGCGGCAGTCGCGACGGCGTCGGTCGTCACCACGCACAGCATCGTCGCCAGCGCGGGGGCCAGCATGCCTGCGCCCTTCGCCATTCCGCCCACGTTCCACTTGTCCGCATGGTGCAGGGCGGCCTGCTTCGGCACCGTGTCGGTGGTCATGATCGCGTACGCGGCGTCGGTGCCACCCGAGATTCCCCCGGCGAGTTCGTGCACGGCCTCCGTGACACCGGCAAGGACCTTGTCCATGGGCAGGCGGTCGCCGATCAGACCGGTGGAACACACCGCGACCTCGACGGCGCCGGTCTCGGTTCCCCAGTTGCTCAGCGCGGACGCCACTTCCTCGGCCGTCTTGTGCGCATCCTGGAACCCGCCTGCACCCGTGCACGCGTTGGCCCCACCGGAATTGAGCACGACGGCGCGCAGCCTGCCCGTGGTGAGCACCTGCTGCGACCACAGCACGGGGGCGGCCTTCACCTTGTTCGCGGTGAAGACGCCCGCCGCTGCAAGCTCGGGTCCCTCGTTGACGACGAGAGCCAGGTCGGCGTTGCCGCTCGCCTTGATACCCGCCTTGATCCCGGCCGCGCGGAAGCCCGCGGGCCCCGACACTCCCTGGGTTCGGACCAGGGTGCCGCCGGCGACCTCCCGGGTCGGGTGCGGATCGATCGTGCTGTCACTGCTCACGGGGCAACTCCCACTGTCGAGAGACCGGCGGTCTCGGGTAGTCCAAGCGCAAGATTCATCGATTGCACCGCTCCCCCGGCGGTGCCCTTCGCAAGGTTGTCGATCACCGCGACCACGACGATCTGACCGGCGTCGGCGTCGACCGTCACCGCGATCTGGACCGCGTTCGATCCGACGACGGCACCGGTCTGTGGCAGCACGCCCCGGGGCAGCACGTGCACGAACGGCTCGTCCGCGTAAGCCTTTTCGTAGATCGCGCGCACCTCGTCCTCGGACGCGGTGGTGGCCGCGGTGCACGTGGCGAGGATGCCGCGCGGCATCGGCGCCAGCACGGGGGTGAACGACACGGTGACGCGCTCACCGGCGAGTTCGGAGAGGTTCTGGATGATCTCCGGGGTGTGGCGGTGCACGCCTCCCACACCGTAGGCACGGACCGAACCCATCACCTCGGAGCCGAGCAGATCGGCCTTGGGTGCGCGTCCCGCGCCGGAGGCACCGGTGACGGCGACGATCGTGACCCGGGGTTCGACGACACCCGCCGCGACCGCCGGAGCCATCGCCAGGCTCGACACCGTCGGGAAACACCCGGGGACGGCGATGCGGGTGGCGCCGACGAGTTTCTCGCGGGCACCTGGGAGTTCCGGAAGTCCGTACGGCCAGCTGCCTGCGTGCGGGCTCTTGTAGTACCGCTCCCAGTCCTCGGCGTTCGTCAGCCGGAAGTCGGCGCCGCAGTCGATGATGACCGTGGACTCGGGCAGCGCCTTCGCGTACTGCGCCGAATTGCCGTGCGGCAGACCGAGAAACACCACGTCGTGCCCGGCGAGCGTCTCGACGGTGGTGTCCTCGAGCACTCGGTCGGCGAGGGGAAGCAGGTGCGGATGGTGCGAGCCCAGAGTCGATCCGGCGTTGCCGCCGGCTGTGAGCGCGCCGATGACGAGCGAACCGTCCGCATACGACGGGTGCCCCAGCAGCAGACGCAGCACTTCGCCACCGGCGTATCCGCTCGCGCCGGCGACGGCAATCCTGATCGGTTTTCCCGCGTGCTCAGTCATACGATTGATTATGCATCATCATGCAAGCTAATACACACCGCGGTCTCTCCACGGGCCGCAATCCGTGGTCACTGCTTGCCGAGCGACCGCCGAATCTCGTCGAGCTTGGCCTTGCCCGCCTTCTCCCGCTTCTCCCACGCCTCGTCCAGCGACTGCCCCGACGGGCTGTCGTGCGCGAGTTCGGAGGAGCCCATCGCCGTCCCGAACCGTCCCTCGATCCGCTCACGCACGCGGTCGAACGTCGGGACCCCACCCGGCGTGTAGTCCGGCTCGGGCACACCCGGTGCGATGTGGGGCACGACCTCCGCGGTCACCGGATCCTCGCCCGGAATCGCCGCACCCACGTCCACCGCCGCGAGGAGCGCGCCGAGGCCCGGACGACCCGCGGCCACCGCACGCACCACCTCGAGGAACTCGGCGTCGGTCAACTGACTCGCCGCCGCCACGACGTCGCGCACTTCGGTCATCGCACCGCTCCTCACCGTCCCGGGCCCTCCACCCAGGCTACGGGTCAGCTGCGCAGTTCGGCACCCACGGCAGCGGACGCCGCAGCCACCGCGGCGTCGCGGGCGGCGCTCGCCTCGTCCTCGGTCAGAGTGCGGTCGACGCCGCGGAATCGCAGCGCGAACGCCAGCGACTTCCGGCCCTCCCCGACCTGCTCACCTTCGAACACGTCGAACAGCCGGATGTCCTCGAGGAGCTCTCCTCCGCCCGACCGCAGGGCCGCCTGGACCTCGGCGGCGGGGACCGCGGTGTCGACCACCACCGCCACGTCCTGAAGGACCGCGGGGAAGGGCGAGACCTTCGGCGCAGGCAGGTTCTCCACCAGCGGCAGGGCGTCCAGATCGATCTCCACGGCACTCGTCCGCGGGGGAAGTCCGGCGCGCTCGAGCACGGCGGGATGCAACTCGCCCGCGTGTCCGACGACGACACCGTTCACGAGCAGCTCGGCGCCGCGGCCCGGGTGCCACGGCAGGTACTGCGTCGCGCGGAACTCCAGTTCGACACCGGCGGCGGCGGCGACCGTCCGGGCGGCGGCGAACGCGTCGGTGGCGTCGGCCGCTCGGCCCTCGCCCCACGGACCACTCGGCTCACGCTGCCCCGTGAGCACCGCCGCCACGTGCACCGGCTGGTCCGGCAACGACTGCAGCAGTGCCGTGATCTGTTCGTCGGTCGGGCGCCGGTCCACCGGCAGCGCCTCGACCGGCTTGGTGTCGGCGCCGGGCAGCACGACCTGCGCGATGCCGAACAGCGACAGGTCGCGCTGACCGCGGGAGACGTTGCGGGCGAGGACCTCGAGAAGTCCGGGCAGCAACGTGGTGGCCAGTTCCGGCCGATCGGATTCGAGCGGGTTGAGCACCGTGCTGGTGTTCCTGCGCGGATCCTCGGGATCCAGCCCCCATGTGTCGAAGATCGCCGTGGGCAGGAAGACCGGAGGCAGGATCTCGACGTATCCCGAGAACGCCAGGGCCCTGCCGACCGCGCGCTTGCGACGCTGCGCCGGAGTCAACCCACGACCCGCGGGGGCTGCGGGCAGCACCGACGGAATCTTCTCGAGCCCCTCGAGGCGCAGCACCTCCTCCACCAGGTCGGCGGGCTGCACCAGATCGGGCCGCCAGGACGGCGGGCCGGCGACGAGCTGACCGTGTCCGCTGTCGCTGACCCCGACCTCGACGTTGCAGCCGATCTGCGTGAGCCGGCGCGCAGCGGTGCCGTTGGGGTAGTCGACACCCGCCACGCGGTCGGGGAGGTCGATGTCCATGTGGATGGGCTCGTGCGGGGTGACCTCACCGATGTCGGTGAGCGCCGGCTCGACCCGCCCGCCGGCGATGTCGACGAGCAGCGCGGCCGCCCGGTCCAGTGCCGCGACGGGGATCTCGGGGTCGACCACACGCTCGAAACGCTTGCCGGCCTCGCTCGACAGCTTGTGCCTGCGCGCGGTCTTGAACACCGCGAGCGGATCCCACGTGGCCGCCTCGAGCAGGATGTCGGTGGTTTCCGAGCCGACCTCGGTGGACGCGCCACCCATGATCCCGGCCAGCGACACGACGCCCGAATCGTCGGCGATCACGACGTCCTCGGGGTCGAGGGCGCGCTCGATCTCGTCGAGAGTGGTCAGCTTCTCCCCCGCCACCGCGCGGCGCACGACGAGTTCGCCGCTGATCTTCGCGGCATCGAACGCGTGCAGCGGCTGGCCCAGTTCGAGCAGAACGTAGTTGGTGACGTCGACGGCCGGCGAGATCGGGCGGACCCCCGACAGCAGCAACCGACGCTGCAGCCACCACGGGCTGACCGCCTTCGGATCGATCCCCGTCACCCGGCGGGCCGCGAAACGCGTCGCCTTCGACTCCGGCTCGACGCGGATCGGCCACGCCTCCCCCTCCGCCGGGTACCGCGCCACCGACGCCGGGTCGGCGAAGTCGAGGTCGAACCCGCACGCCAGTTCACGGGTGAGCCCACGGACGGAGAAGCAGTAGCCGCGGTCCGGGGTGATGTTGAGTTCGATGACCGTGTCGTGCAGGCCCATCAACTCGTTGGCGTCCGCGCCGGGGAGTGCGGTGCCCGGCTCGAGCACGAGGATGCCCGAGTGGTCCTTGCCGATGCCGAGTTCGGCCACCGAGCAGATCATCCCGTCGGAAACCTGCCCGTACGTCTTGCGGGACGCGATGGCGAAACCACCGGGAAGGACTGCGCCGGGGAGTGCGACCACCACGAGGTCGCCTACGGCGAAGTTCCGGGCGCCGCACACGATGCCCTGCGGTTCGGCCGCCCCCACATCCACCTTGCAGAAGCGGATCGGCTTCTTGAACTCGGTGAGCTCGGTGATCTCGAGAACCTTGCCGACCACGAGGGGGCCGTCGACGGGCTCGAGCCGGTCGACTTCCTCGACCTCGAGCCCGACCCGGACGAAACCTGCGTCGAGTTCCTCGGCGGTGACGTCCCAGTCCGGGGTGGCACGCTGCAGGATCTCGGTCAGCCAGGATTGCGCTACTCGCACGTCTGCTCAGCTCTCTCGTTCGTGAAAATGTCGTGACTGTGGTGGGCGGGATCCGGGTGACGCGGGGTCAGCCCTGGACACCGAAGGGCAGCGTGAATCGCACGTCGCCCTCGACGATGTCGCGCATGTCCGGGATCCCGTTCCGGAACTGGAGTGTGCGCTCGAGCCCCATGCCGAACGCGAACCCGGTGTACACATCGGGGTCGATTCCGCAGGCGCGCAGCACATTCGGGTTGACCATTCCGCAGCCGCCCCACTCGACCCAGCCTGCGCCGCCCTTCTTGTTCGGGAACCAGACGTCCACCTCGGCGGACGGTTCCGTGAACGGGAAGTAGTTCGGGCGCATCCGGGTGCGGGTCTCGGGACCGAACAGTGCGCGGGCGAACGCGTCGAGCGTCCCGCGCAGGTGGGCCATGGTGAGGCCCTTGTCGACGGCGAGTCCCTCCACCTGGGAGAAGACCGGGGTGTGGGTCGCGTCGAGTTCGTCGGTGCGGAACGTCCGCCCCGGGCACACCACGTAGATCGGCACCTCGCGCGAGAGCATGGTGCGCACCTGCACCGGCGACGTGTGCGTGCGGAGCACCTGGCGCGAGCCCTCCGGTGCGATGTGGAACGTGTCCTGCATCGTCCGCGCGGGGTGATCGGGCAGGAAGTTGAGGGCATCGAAGTTGAAGTGCTCGGTCTCCACCTCCGGGCCCTCGGCGACCTCCCAGCCCATCGCGACGAACACGTCCTCGACCTGCTCGGAGATGATGCTGATCGGGTGGCGGGCGCCCACCGGCTGACGCTGCGACGGCAGCGTCACGTCGATGGCCTCGGCCACGAGGACGGCCGCGTCGCGCTCGGCGAGCAGGACGGCGCGGCGCTCGTCGAACGCCGCACTGATCCGGGTGCGGGCGACGTTCACGCGCTTGCCTGCGTCGGCCTTCTCCTTGCCCGGGAGGGTTCCGAGTCCGCGGCGGGCGAGGGCGATCGGCGACTTGTCACCCATGTGCTCGACCTTGGCCTTCGCCAGGTCGTCGAGATCCGTCGCCGACGCGAACGCCTTCTCGGCGCTCTCCGCTGCCGCAGTCAGAGCGTCTTCGGTGAGCGCACTCGCATCGACCGCGCCGCCTTCGACCCCCGTGGAGGCAGCGCCCTCTTTTTTAGCCACGACCGGTGCCACTCCTTAAGTTCTTCAGTCAACACTCTCGACGAAACCGAAACAGCTCGCCGTCAAATCCTATGCGATCCGATTTTCGCCGTTTCAGCTGTCGGTTCGCTTGCGGTTCTGGACCCGCGCGCTCGAATACAGGCAGATCGACGCCGCCGTCGCCAGGTTGAGGCTCTCGGCCCGACCGTGGATCGGAATCCGCACCCGATGATCAGCTCGCGCCGAGGTGGCTGCGTCGAGGCCGTGGGCCTCGTTGCCGAACAGCCACGCCGTGGGGCGGGCCAGCAGTTCGTCGGCGTCGTCCAGATCGACTTCGCCGTCAGCCGCCGTGGCGAGCAATTGAATTCCCGCCGCGCTGATGCTGTCGAGGACCGCAGCGGTGTCCCGTTCACGCACGACGGGAAGGTGGAAGAGGCTTCCGGCGGACGCCCGGACACATTTGCCGTTGTGCGGGTCGACGCTGTCGCCCGCCAGAATCGCTGCGTCCGCGCCCACCGCGTCCGCGACCCGGATGACCGTGCCCGCATTACCGGGCTCCGCGACAGCCACCGGAACCGCGAGCAGACGAGTTCCGGGGCCTATCGCCTCCGCCAGCGGAACGTCGAGGAGATCGCACACCGCGACGAGACCCGGCGGGGTCACCGTGTCGCTGAGAGCTCGGACCGCCCGGTCCGTCACCAGTGACGTACGGACGCCCGCAGTGTGTGCCCGTTCGATCAGCCTCGAGTACCGCTGCTCCGCGTCCTCGGTGTAGAAGAGGTCGTGCACGGGGCGGGTGTCGAGTGCCTCGCCGACGGAGTTCTCGCCCTCCACCAGGAACCGCCCGACCTTGCGGCGTTCCACGGTGCGCAGCAGCTTGACAGCAGAAACGACCCGTGGGGTGCGCTCGGTGAGCGGGTCCACGGGTCGTTTCCGAGGCTCTGAAGGCCGGGGTGCTGCGAGACTCAGGCTGCTTCTCCGGCCGGAGCGTTCACGTCGGCCGGGAGCGCCGCCTTGGCGAGGGCCACGAGGCCGGCGAATGCCGCCGCGTCGGAAACGGCCAGCTCGGCGAGGTTCTTGCGGTCGACCTCGATCTCGGCCAGACGCAGACCCTGGATCAGGCGGTTGTACGTGATGTCGTTCGCCCGTGCAGCAGCGTTGATACGCGTGATCCACAGCTTGCGGAAGTCGCCCTTGCGCGCGCGGCGGTCACGGTAGGCGTAGGTCAGCGAGTGGAGCTGCTGTTCCTTCGCCTTGCGGTACAGGCGCGAGCGCTGTCCGCGGTAGCCGCTGGAGGCTTCGAGAATCGAACGACGCTTCTTCTGGGCGTTTACCGCCCTCTTTACGCGTGCCACTGAAAAATCCTGTCAATCTTGGGGCGGTGAGCTGCCCCGGGTGGTCAGTAAAAGGGTGTCGACTCAGATGTCGAGCAGGCGCTTGATGCGAGGAGTGTCAGCCTTGCTGACGACAGCCACGCCATCGAGGCGACGGGTCACCTTCGTGGCCTTGTGCTCGAGCAGGTGGCGGCGACCGGCCTTCTGGCGCAGGATCTTTCCGCTGCCGGACACCTTGAATCGCTTCGCGGTGCCGCTGTGGGTCTTCGACTTGGGCATGGAGTCCTCAGTTCTCTGTATCCGGACCGTGATCCGGGTCGTGCTGGTGTAGTCGGACTAGCTGGTCGGCGCTTCGCCGGGCGCACTGTCGCCCGCCTGCTCCGCAGGTGCCGCCGGAGCCTGCGCCGGCGCGGCCGGCGCGGGAGTTGCCCGCTGCGCCGGCGGCGCAGCGGCGCTTTCCTGCGCCTTCACACGGGTCTTCGCGCCCTTGTGCGGAGCGAGCACCATCGTCATGTTTCGACCGTCCTGCTTGGCGGACGTCTCCACGAACCCGAGATCCGCCACGTCTGCACCGAGACGCTGCAGCAGCCGGAATCCGAGCTCCGGACGCGACTGCTCACGTCCGCGGAACATGATCGTGACCTTGACCTTGGATCCGGCTTCGAGGAAGCGCACGACGTTGCGCTTCTTCGTCTCGTAGTCGTGATCGTCGATCTTGGGGCGGAGCTTCTGCTCCTTGATGACCGTGAGCTGCTGGTTCTTGCGCGACTCACGCGCCTTCTGCGCGGCCTCGTACTTGAACTTGCCGTAGTCCATGATCTTGCAGACCGGCGGGCGAGCGTCGGGGGCCACCTCGACCAGGTCGAGATCGGCCTCGAGGGCCAAGCGGAGTGCATCTTCAACACGCACGATGCCAACCTGTTCACCTCCGGGTCCGACGAGGCGGACCTCGGGAACTCGGATGCGATCGTTGATGCGGGTCTCAGTGCTGATGGGGCCTCCTAGGTTGAACGGTCTTGTCTCGAGACCGCCAGCAGCCCGTACGCCCGGATTCCCAACAAAAAAGCCCCGCTGCGGTGAATGACTCTCACCATGCGGGGCCCGATGTCGACCGATCAGACGAACTCACGGCTCACGCCGATCCCTCATCTCCTCACACTCGAGGAACTCGAACCGAGTAGCCTCGGACCGAGCGACCGGACCACTGAACTGCAGTTTTACCTGCCGCGCAGAGGTGGGAGTCGGACTCCACTTGCTGCCCCCGACAAATCCGAAGGCGGTCGTTGCGTCAAGAGTAACATTTGCGCACGTCGTGAGCTAATCGATACCGGGACGTTGCGCCGGCGGACGCTGGTGGAATCCTCTAAGGCATGACGGACAACATCGATGACACCCCGAACGACGGCACCCTGACCGGCGGTGACCAGAATACCGACGTCCGGGAACTGGCCGACGTTCCCTCGGTCGAGGTCATCAGCCGCGCCGCGGTCATGCTCATGAGTTCGGCAGCCGAGAAGCTCGGCCTGTCCGACGCCGACCCCGACTCCAGCCCCCACCGCGACCTCGACGAAGCCCGCCGGGTCATCACCGCCCTCGCCGGCCTGGTGACCGCGTCCATCGAGTACCTCGGACCGCACGCGGGACCGATCCGGGAAGGCCTCCAGGCGCTGCAGCGCGCGTTCCGCGAAGCGTCCTCGCATCCGGACGAGCCGGGCAAGGGTCCGGGCGAGAAGTACACCGGCCCCGTGTACTGACATGGCGAGCCGCAACAAGACCACGCAGACGCCCGCCGGCGTCGACGAGTTCCTCGCCACGATCGCCGATCCGGTCAAGCGCGCCGACAGCGCACGACTGGTGGAACTGCTCACCGCCGCGAGCGGGGAGCCCGCCGCGATGTGGGGCACGAGCATCGTCGGGTTCGGCTCCCGCCACTACAGGTACGCCAGCGGGCACGAGGGCGATACCGCACTGATCGGCTTCTCGCCCCGGGCCGCGGCACTCACCCTGTACCTCTCGCTCGACTTCACCGAACACGAGGCCGAACTCGCCGCCCTCGGCAAGCACACACTCGGCAAAGGGTGCCTCTACGTCAAGAGGCTCGCCGACGTCGACGAGTCGGTTCTCGTCTCGTTGCTGAACCGATCCGTGGCCGCCGCCCGCGCGCTCTGATCGGATCTCACCGTTCGAACACGCTGCGCGCGTCGGCCGGCGGTTCGCCGAAGAGGCTCGGATCGCGCGGGACGAACGACCGGCCGGTGAGGGTGGCGTCGGACACCCGATCCAGCCGGAACCAGCGCACACCCGCCCGGCTCCGGCACCACGCGACGAGGAACCACGATCCCCTCGTGTGAGCGAGAAGGTGCGGTTCGACGACGCGTTCGGTGCGCTCACCGTCCCGGTCCACATACCGGAGCGACACCATCAGTTCGCGCTGCACTCCGTCTTCGACGACGCGGCGGATGCGTGGTTCCGCGCCCGCCGTGTCGGCGTCTCGCCGGATCCACACCTTCGCGCCGAGCCGCTCCACCCGCTCCCTCGACTCGGCGTCCATCACGTCCAGCAGTTTGGCCAGCGCGGCCCGGCCGTCGGTCGCGAACGGCGCATCGCGAAACGCAGTGAGGGCCAACGCCACCGAAACCGCTTGAGCGGGAGTGAAATTCACCGGCGGCAACGTGCCGTTGCCGATGATCCCGTATCCCCCACCCGGCCCGGCGGTGGCCCGGATCGGGGCGCCCGAGGACTGCAGCACGGCGATGTCCCGCTTGATCGTCCGGGTGGTCACCTCGAACTGCGCCGCCAACTGCTCCGCGGTCCGGCCCCGGTTCCCCGCGCGGCGCAGTTCTTCCGTCAGGGCGTGGAGGCGGGCTGGACGGTCCATGAGGGCAGTCTGCCGAACGACCGCGGCAAAGTCCCGATTCTCGCCGACCGATTCCGTTACGCGACTGTGACACATACGGTGACACGCAGATGTCACCGATACGGGTTCACTCTTGTCTCATGACCCAGACAAGCGAAGCACACGACAGCACAGGCATTCACATCATCCTGGCTCCCGGATTCTGGCTCGGCGCATGGGCTTGGGAGGCAGTGGCTTCCGACCTGGTCCGGCGAGGTCACCACGTCACCGCGGTGACCTTGCCCGGACTCGACTCAGCGGACAGCGACCGTGCAGGCATCGGACTGGACGATCACATCTCCGCAATCGCGGACGCCGTCGCGGCCACACCGTCGTCGGAGCGGGTGGTGCTCGTGGCGCACAGCGGTGCGGGTCCGGTGGCCTACGCGGCGAGCGATCGGGCGCCCGACCGACTGGCCCGCATCGTCTACGTCGACTCGGGGCCGCTGCAGAACGGCACCGCACTCCGGGAGGATCTCGATGCTTCGGTCACCGAGATCCCGCTTCCGTCGTGGTCCGAACTCGAGGCCGAAGGCAGCAGCCTCGACGGGCTGGACGACGCAACGCTCGAGATATTTCGCAGCCGCGCAGTGCCCGAACCCGCCGGCCCGGCGAGGGACAGGCTCGAACTCGTCGACAGCAGCCGTCTGGACGTGCCGACCACGGTGATCTGCACCAGCTTCCCGTCGGAGGTCATCCAGCAGATGGCCGGCGCGGGTCATCCGATGGCCGCCGAACTCGCGCAGATCGCGAAGGTCGACTACGTCGATCTGCCGACCGGCCACTGGCCGATGTGGTCGCGGCCCGCAGACCTCGCGACCGCGATCGACGCGGCCGCGAGCGACTGACCGAGCTCAGCTGACTGCTGCGGCCTTCTTCGGCGCCCGCTTGCGCGGTGTCGCCGTGGCGGCCGCGGCAGTCTTCTTCGTCGAAGCGGGCTTCCGCGTCGACGTCGACTTGGCCGCCTTCGACTTCGCCGCAGCGGGAGGCGCCGGCACCTCGAGGACGTTTTCCAGGAACCGACCCGTGTAACTCTCCGGAACCTGCGCCACCTCCTCCGGGGTGCCCTGCGCGACGACGGTGCCGCCGCCGGACCCGCCCTCGGGCCCCATGTCGACCACCCAGTCGGAGGTCTTGATCACGTCGAGGTTGTGCTCGATCACGATCACCGTGTTGCCCTTGTCGACCAACCCGTTGACGACCCCGAGCAACTTGCGGATGTCCTCGAAGTGCAGACCCGTCGTGGGCTCGTCGAGGATGTACACCGTGCGGCCCGTCGACCGTTTCTGCAGCTCGGCGGCGAGCTTCACGCGCTGCGCCTCACCACCGGACAGCGTCGGTGCGGGCTGACCGAGCCGCACGTACCCGAGACCGACCTCGACCAGGGTCTTGAGGTAGCGGTGGATCGAGGTGATGGGCTCGAAGAACTCCGCGGCCTCCTCGATCGGCATGTCCAGCACCTCGGCGATGGTCTTGCCCTTGTAGTGGACCTCGAGAGTCTCGCGGTTGTACCGGGCGCCGTGGCAGACCTCGCACGGCACGTACACGTCGGGAAGGAAGTTCATCTCGATCTTCAACGTGCCGTCGCCGGAGCAGGCCTCGCACCGGCCGCCCTTGACGTTGAACGAGAACCGGCCCGGCTGGTAGCCGCGCACCTTCGACTCGGTGGTGGCGGCGAACAGGGTGCGGATCTTGTCGAACACCCCGGTATAGGTGGCCGCGTTGGACCGCGGGGTGCGGCCGATCGGCGACTGGTCGACCTGCACGAGCTTGTCCAGCTGGTCGAGCCCGTTGATGCGGGTGTGCCTGCCCGGTACCTGGCGGGCGCCGTTGAGCTTGTTCGCCATCACCGTCGCGAGGATGTCGTTGACGAGCGTCGACTTACCGGACCCGGACACACCGGTGACCGACGTGAGCACGCCCAGCGGGAAGCTGACATCGATGCCCCCGAGGTTGTGTTCGCGCGCACCGATGACCGTGACCTGCCGCTTGCGATCGACCGGTCGGCGGATGGCCGGAATCTCGATGTGACTGCGGCCCGACAGGTAGGCCCCGGTGAGGGATTCCTCGCAGTCCAGCAGTTCCTCGTACGGCCCGCTGTGGACGACCTTGCCTCCGTGTTCGCCGGCGAGCGGCCCGATGTCGACGACCCAGTCGGACGTGCGGATGGTGTCTTCGTCGTGTTCGACCACGATGAGCGTGTTCCCGAGGTCGCGCAGGCGCGTCAGGGTCTCGATGAGACGCCGGTTGTCGCGCTGATGCAGACCGATCGACGGCTCGTCGAGGACGTACAGGACGCCGACCAGGCCCGAGCCGATCTGGGTGGCGAGGCGGATACGCTGCGCCTCACCGCCGGACAGCGTCCCGGCGGCGCGAGCGAGCGACAGGTATTCGAGGCCGACGTCGAGAAGGAAGCCGAGACGCGCCTGAACTTCCTTGAGCACCTGACCGGCGATGGCCTCCTCGCGACTGCCCAGCGTGAGGCTGTTCAGGAAGTCGGCGCAATCGGAGATCGACAGTTCACAGACCTCGGCGATCGACTTCATGCCGAACTTCTCGTTCGCGATCGTGACCGACAGGATCTCGGGGCGCAGACGCGCACCGCCACATGCGGGACAGGGGGTGTCTCGCATGTAGCCGTCGTAGCGTTCCTTCATCTGGTCCGACTCGGTCTGCTCGAGGCGGCGGTGCAGGAAGGGCATGACGCCCTCGAACTCGGCGTAGTAGGAACGGGTACGCCCGTACCGGTTCTTGTACCGGACGTGGACCTGCTCCTCGCTGCCCTCGAGGATCGCCCGACGTGCCTTCGCGGGCAGCTTGTTCCACGGCGTCTTCATATCGAAGCCGAGAATGTCGCCGAGCCCGGACAGCAGGCGGCCGAAGTATTCGGAACTCTGCCCCATCGACCACGGCGCGATGGCGCCGTCCTCGAGGGACAGCTCGGGGTCGGGGACCACGAGGTCGGGGTCGACCTCCTTGCGGATTCCGAGACCCGTGCACTCGGGGCAGGCGCCGTAGGGGGAGTTGAACGAGAACGACCGGGGTTCGAGGTCGTCGATGGAGAGAGCGTGGCCGTTCGGGCATGCCAGCTTCTCCGAGAATCGGCGTTCCCGGTCTGCGGCGTTCTCTTCGCGGTCGACGAAGTCGAGGACGACGATGCCCTCCGCCAACCGCAGCGCGGTCTCGACGGAGTCGGTGAGCCGCTGCTTGGAGCCGGCCTTGACGGTGAGGCGGTCGACGACGACCTCGATGTCGTGCTTCTCCTGCTTCTTGAGCTTCGGCGGATCGGAGAGCGGATGCACCACGCCGTCGACCCGCACACGCGAGTAGCCCTGCATGTTGAGCTGGTCGAACAGGTCGACGAATTCGCCCTTGCGGGTACGCACGACGGGAGCGAGCACCTGGAAGCGGGTGCCTTCCTCCATGTCGAGGACCTGGTCGACGATCTGCTGCGGCGTCTGCCGCGCGATCTGCTCGCCACACACCGGGCAGTGGGCGGTGCCCGCCCGGGCGTACAGCAGACGGAGGTAGTCGTAGACCTCCGTGATGGTGCCGACCGTCGACCGCGGGTTGCGGTTGGTCGACTTCTGGTCGATGGACACCGCCGGCGACAGACCTTCGATGAAGTCGACGTCGGGCTTGTCCATCTGACCGAGGAACTGGCGCGCGTACGCCGACAGCGACTCGACATAGCGTCGCTGGCCCTCGGCGAAGATCGTGTCGAACGCCAGACTCGACTTGCCCGAGCCCGACAGCCCGGTGAACACGATCAGGCTGTCGCGGGGCAGATCGAGATCGACCCCTCGCAGATTGTGCTCACGGGCACCCCGCACGATAAGGCGATCCGCCACTCCAAGTCCCTTCATTGTTCGACAACCGAGGACGCGCACGAACGCTGAGCCCTCTGGCCGTGCCATGGTAAGCCGGGGCACCGACACGTTCTGTGGGACGGATGGCCGCCCTGCCACTCACCTGCCTGTATTCGACGGTAGCCTCCCCATCATGACCGAGCAGCCCATGGTGATAGAAGACTCGTACACCGGCCACGTCTCCCCCGGTGCGGCGCCGCAGCGCCGCACGGTTCCGGGAGCCACGATCACGAAGATGTCCGTCGGCCCCATGAACAACAACGTGTACCTGGTCGTCTGTTCCACAACCGGAAAATCCGTCCTCATCGACGCCGCCAACGAGGCGGACCGCGTCAACCAGTTGATCGGCGAACACGCGCCGTCCCTCGAGCTGATCGTCACCACGCACCAGCACGGCGACCACTGGCTGGCGCTCGAGGACGTCGCGGCCGCCACCCGCGTGGACACCGCCGCGCATCCACTCGACGCCGACGCACTGCCCGTCCGGCCCGACCGCCTCCTGGAAGACGGTGACACGGTCACCGTCGGCGACGTCACCCTCGACGTGATCCATCTCGCCGGCCACACCCCCGGCTCCGTCGCGCTCGCGCTCACCGAGGCCGGCGGCGGACGCACCCACCTCTTCACCGGTGACTCCCTCTTCCCCGGCGGCGTGGGCAAGACCGCCGACGCCGGCAAGTTCGCATCACTGCTCTCCGACGTCGAAACCAAGCTCTTCGACCGCTACGGCGACGACACGGTCGTCTACCCCGGCCACGGTGACGACACCACCCTCGGCACCGAGCGCCCCCACCTCGGGGAGTGGCGCGAGCGCGGCTGGTGACCGCAACCGATCGCCGATTGCGCACCGGACGGTCCGCGATTGGCGATCGGCCTCCCTGGGTACTGGTGAATGGGCAGCCTGTCGGTTCGGCAACATGCTCGTACGCCGACGACTGCCCTGAACTCTCGTTAGTGTGAGACGGGAGAACTCGAGATTGGGAGGCCAGGAATGCTTGTCCGTCGTATCGCTCGCCCACTGCTGTCCGCAGTCTTCATCAGCGGAGGGATCGATGCACTTCGAAATCCGGCGCAGAGAGCACAGGCCGCTGCACCACTGATCGACAAGTCCACAGAGACGCTTCCCGAGTCCGTCACGCAGAAGATCCCGTCCGACCCGGAGACGTTGGTCAAGATCAACGCCGCCGTGCAGATCGGCGGCGGAATTCTTCTCGCCACCGGGAAGGCACCGCGACTCGCATCGCTCGCGCTGGCCGGCAGCCTCGTGCCCACGACCGTTGTGGGGCACGACTTCTGGAACGAAACCGACCCGGCGAAGAAGGCGGCACAGCGCACTCAGTTCCTCAAGAACGTCAGCCTGCTCGGCGGACTGTTGATCGCCGCCGTCGACACCGAGGGCAAACCGTCCCTCGGCTGGCGTGGCCGCCGCGCCGCCCGGCACGCACAGGAGACCGTGGTCGCGGCCCTGCCGCTCGGATCGGGTCACGACCATCACGGTCCCGAGATCGCGGAGGCGTTGGCTGTGGCGTCGGAGCGTGCCCGCATCTTGACCGAAGAGGCCGCAGAGCGCGGATCCGAACTCCTCGAGGTCGCGAAAGACCGTGGCGCCGAACTCGCGAAGGTCGCGGCGGATCGCGGCCCCGAGTGGGCGGACGTCGCGAAGGAACACGGCTCCGAGTGGGCCGAGGTCGCCAAGGAACACGGCTCCGAGTGGGCCGAGGTCGCCAAGGAGCGCGGCGCGGAACTCGTCGAACTGGCGAAGGAACGCGGAGCGGAACTCGTCGACGTCGCGAAGGAGCGGGGCCCGGAATTGGCCGAGGTCGCCCGCGAGAAGGGCGGCGAATGGGCCGGCACCGCCGCGGAACGCGGCGAGGTCCTGGGCAAGCGGGCCCGCAAGCAAGCGGAAGCCGCGCTCGAGAAGGCCCGAGCGAAGCGGGACGAACTGTCTCACTGACCCCGAGCCGCGGCGCCGACCTGCGCCGGATAATCGATCTGATCGGCCCCGGAGATCGCCCCTGACCTGCAATGTCAGCGGGCGGCCTCCGGGGCCGACTAGACTGTCCAGGCACTTTTGCAGCCGATCCGGCTGCAGCCGAACCAGTCAAGGAGACCTCTTGCCCGACGAGGACACGTCACGCGACGAGCGCGAGCTCGAGCAGCAGTACGTGACGATGCTCTACACCCGACTGGACGGCCTTCGCCAGTACGCGGCGAACCGGCTGAGCCGTGTACTGCTCGAAACCGGTGGGACCCCGCAGGCCCGCAGCGAGCGGGAGTCGTTCAACCAGCTCTACACCGAAGACCTCGCCAAGTACGACGCCGCGGAGAACGGACTGTGCTTCGGGCGCATCGATCTCGACGGCGAGCATCGCTACATCGGCCGACTCGGCATCCTCGACGAGGAGAACGACTACGAGACGATGCTCCTCGATTGGCGTGCGCCCCTTGCCCGCCCGTTCTACCTCGCCACCCCCGCAGCCCCCGACGGCGTCTCCCGTCGACGGCACATCCGGACGCGGAGCCGCCGGGTGACGGCCGTCAACGACGAGTATCTGGATCTGGCGGCGGCGGAGGCCGCGGGCACGATCACCGGCTCGGACGGCGTCGCGGGTGAAAGTGCACTGCTCGCCGCGCTCAACGCGGCCCGCACCGGTCAGATGAACGACATCGTCGAGACCATCCAGGGTGAGCAGGACACCATCATCCGGTCGGAGCACAAGAGTGTGCTGGTGGTCCAGGGAGGACCGGGCACCGGCAAGACCGCGGTCGCTCTGCACCGCGCCGCCTACCTGCTCTACACCTACCGGCAGCAGCTCGCGAAGGCCGGCGTCCTCATCATCGGCCCCAACGCCACGTTCCTCGACTACATCGGCCAGGTGCTGCCGTCGCTCGGCGAGACCGGTGTGCTGCTCTCGACCATCGGCGACCTCTACCCCGGTGTCCGCGCCACCGTCGAGGACAGCCTCGACGCCGGCGAGATCAAGGGCTCGCTCGACATGCTGGACGTGCTCAAGAAGGCGGTCCGGGATCGGCAGGAAGTGCCGTCGCGTCCCGTCGAGCTGACCTTCGACACCTACCGGATCACCCTCGACCGCAAGGTCGTCACCCGCGCTCGTGGCCGGGCGAGGTCGTCGCGGCGCCCGCACAACCTGGCCCGGCCCATCTTCGTCTCGTCGGTCATCGAAGCGCTCGCCCAGCAACTCGCGGACACACTGGGCGCCAACGTCGTCGACGGCGGGAACCTGCTGAGCCGGGACGACATCGCCGACATGCGCGACGAGATGCGTGAAGACCCGGACATCATGACGGCGATCAGCGCGCTGTGGCCGGAATTGTCGCCGCAGCAGGTCCTCGCCGAGCTGTATGCGTCGCCGAAGCGACTGGCCGACGCCGCCCCGAATCTGACCGAAACGCAACGTGAGTCGTTGCGACGCCCCGTCATGCGCGGCTTCAGCGCCGCCGACGCGCCACTCCTCGACGAATTGGCGGAACTGCTCGGCGTCGACGACGCCGCCGAACGGGAGCGCGCCCGCCGCCAGTGGCGAGCGCAGATCGCGGATGCCCAGGGCGCTCTGGACATCCTGACCGGTTCGGCGCCGCAGGATCTCGAGGACGAGCTGGACCCGGAAATTCTGATGGCGTACGACCTGATCGACGCCAGTCAGCTGGCCGAACGCCACGACGTGGGACAGCACCAGACCACCGCGGAGCGCGCTGCGGGCGACCGAACCTGGACCTACGGCCACGTGATCGTCGACGAGGCGCAGGAGCTCTCGGAGATGGCCTGGCGAATGCTGATGCGGCGCATACCGAATCGCTGGATGACGCTCGTCGGCGACACGGCGCAAACCGGCGACCCGGCGGGAACGTCGTCGTGGCAACGGATCCTCGAACCGTACGTGGCCACCCGGTGGAAGCTCACGGAACTGACCGTCAACTACCGCACTCCGGCGGAGATCATGACGTCGGCACGGCGAGTTCTCGCCGAGATCGACGCCGAGCAGACCGTGCCGCGGTCGGTGCGCGAATCCGGTTTCGCACCATGGGCACTGCAGGTGTCCGAATCCGAGCTCGTAGACACCGTGCGCACCTGCGTGTCCCGGGAATCGGGACCGGGCACGACTGTCGTGATCGGGGGCCACGACCTCGTCGCCGCACTGGCCGATCTGAAGTCGGACACCGTCAGCGTCCTGACGGTGCGGGACGTCAAGGGGTTGGAGTTCGACTCAGTGCTCATCGCCGAGCCACAGGACATTCTCGACGAGTCGCCGCGGGGAATGAACGACCTCTACGTCGCCCTGACCCGCGCGACGCAACGACTCGGTGTGGTGCACACGAAGACGTTGCCCGCGGTGCTGTCCGAACTCGGTCCGGCCGAGGTCGGGATCCTGTCGTGACACCGGGCGGTCGCGGTCGGCTGATCGGGTGTGGGCTCGCCCTCACCACGATCGTGCTGACCGCGTGTTCGGAGGCCACCGCTTCCGACCCGCCGTCGACGGCCCCGCCTGCGCCCACTACGTCCGCATCACACCTGGACGCCCGTGGCCTGCGCTACAAGGAGTCACTGATCGAGGCCGGCATACCGGCGCTGCCCGACGACACGGTGATGGCGCTGGCCAACGGGATCTGCGGTCAACGGTCCGGCGGCACCGACGAGGCCACGATCCTCGCGCATCTGACCCCGATGGCGCAGTTCGCCTCGGCGACATCGGATATCGGCCTGACCGCCGAACAGGTGGCGCAGGTCTATCTCGATGCCGCCGAGGCGAACTACTGCTGATCAGTCCCTGGTCTCAGCGCACCGTGTGGACGATGAGGACGTCGGACGTCGACTTGCGTGCGGCATCCGACGGAACGGAGCCGAGGAGACGCCCGGTGAGCGTGTTGAGTCCGCGGTTGCCGATCACCAGAAGACCGGCCTCGACCTCGTCGACCAGGTTCAGCAGCGACTCGACGGGGGCACCGACGACAGCGCGCTCCACGACCTCCTTGGCGCCGGCGGCGTGGGCGCGCTCCTTCGCGGTGCGGAGGATCTCGTACGTCGGGGCGGAACCGGTGATCTGGTAGGCCTCGTCGCCGAGCGCGTCGGCGGCCTGCCCGACGTCCTTCGGATCGGCCGGGTAGTACGCGCAGGCGATGATCAGCTTGGCACCGGCGTCTCCCGCGATGGCAGCAGCCTTCTCGACGGCCAGAAACGACGACTCGGAGCCATCGGTTCCGACGACAACGGTCCGGTAGGCGCTCATTCATTCCTCCATGTCTGCGGTGGTCAATTGGCCGGGGTCCGGACATACGTCATGCCTGGACCCAGCAGCCACTGCGCTGACCCTAGCCGTATCGCTGCCCGCATAGGTGCATTTGCAACACATGCCACAAGGGATATCCCCAGTGCATGACGGATCACATTCCGGATGCGTGCGGGCTGTGATCGGCGTCAGCGCGACGTGCCGACCTTGGGACCGAAAACGCCGGCGGGGAACACCCCCGCCGCGACGATCGCGTCACGCCACGGGGTCGCGAGTGCGACGAGCCGGGCCGCCCCGTCCTCCCCCAGCGCGGCCCACGGGGCGAGCGCGAGATCGTCGGTGAGGTCCTCCACCAATTCCCGCAGTTCCTTACCGTCGGCGGTGAGTTCGCCCCGGGCGTCCAGGATCTCCCGGTCACGGAGACTCTCGCATGCCGAGTCCCACTGGTCCTGGGTCCAGGCACGGCGCGTGATCGCGAACTTCTTCTGGAAGCCGAACCCGGTCGCGGTGTGTGTGATCAGCGATTCGAGTCCGCTCAGTCCCGCTGTCTGCAGGGCGGCGACGTGACCGTCGCCGCGGTACTCCCGCAGCAATGTGAGGGCATGCCAGAAAGCGAGGTGCGGTGCGTCCGGCCACGCCACCTCCGCGTACCCCGCATACAGCGGCCTGCCCTCGACACCCGGGATCCCCCGGGCCGCGATCGACGCGAGTTCGGCGGCCTCGGCCATCTCCGGTGAACTCGTCACCGATTCGCCGAGAAGTCGCACATACGCCTCCCCGACCGCCCGGTACCGCGCCTCGACGACTGCCGCGGGCGTGGCCAGACCCCAGGCACGCGGAATGACCGACTCGATCACTGCCGGACTGAAGTTGAAGAAGGTCGCAGTGACGACGCCCGCACCGACCGCGCCCATCGGCGCGGAGCGGCCCGCGAAGTAGCCCATCCGACCCGGCTCGAGGCCCGCCTCGACCAGACGATCCTCGACCTCGGGAACGAAATAGCTGAGGGAATGAAGCAGCTCCAAGGACCGGGCGGTACGACCTGCGTTGTGTGCATCCATACTTCAGACCGTACTGCCTCGGCGCCGTCGCTATTTCAGGCCCGCGGCGTCCATTCCGCGCAGTTCCTTCTTCAGGTCGGCGATCTCGTCGCGCAGTCGTCCGGCGAGTTCGAACTGCAGATCACGGGCGGCGTTCATCATCTGATCAGTCAATTCCTTGACCAGGTCCGCCAACTCCGCCCTGGGCATCGACTTCGTGTCACGACCCTCGTACACCCCGGCGCTGACCGAGCGCCCGGCCTCGCCCTGCGCACGGCGCCCGCGGGTGGCGTTGCGTCCGGAACCGCCGACGTCGACTCCGCTGGCCGTGTCCTCGGCTTCCTCGTAGACCTGGTCGAGGATGTCCGCGATCTTCTTCCGCAGCGGCTGCGGATCGACGCCCATCTTCTCGTTGTAGGCGATCTGCTTCTCACGCCGCCGCTCGGTCTCCTCGATCGCGTGCTGCATCGAGTCGGTGATCTTGTCGGCGTACATGTGGACCTGGCCGGAGACGTTACGAGCCGCACGGCCGATCGTCTGGATGAGGCTGGTCGAGCTCCGGAGGAACCCCTCCTTGTCGGCGTCGAGGATGGCGACCAACGACACCTCGGGAAGGTCGAGGCCCTCACGCAGCAGGTTGATACCCACCAGAACGTCGTACTCCCCCAGCCGGAGCTGCCGGAGCAGCTCGACCCGTCGCAGCGTGTCGATGTCCGAGTGCAGGTACCGCACCCGGATACCGAGCTCGAGGAGGTAGTCGGTGAGATCTTCCGCCATCTTCTTCGTCAACGTGGTGACGAGGACGCGCTCGTCCCGGTCCGCGCGTTCGCGGATCTCGTGCACGAGGTCGTCGATCTGCCCCTTGGTCGGTTTGACGACCACCTGGGGGTCGACGAGACCGGTGGGGCGGATGACCTGCTCGACGAACTCCCCGCCGGCCTGCCCCAGCTCGTACTTGCCGGGTGTGGCCGACAGATACACCGTCTGCCCGATGCGCTGGGTGAACTCCTCCCACGTCAGCGGACGGTTGTCGGTGGCGGACGGCAACCGGAACCCGAACTCGACGAGGTTCCGCTTGCGCGACATGTCGCCCTCGTACATCGCGCCGATCTGCGGGACCGTCACGTGGGACTCGTCGATGACGAGGAGGAAGTCTTCCGGGAAGTAGTCGATGAGCGTGGCGGGCGCAGTGCCCGGTCCACGACCGTCGATGTGACGCGAGTAGTTCTCGATGCCGGAGCAGAACCCGACCTGCTTGATCATCTCGAGGTCGTACTGGGTGCGCATCCGGAGACGCTGCGCCTCGAGCAGCTTGCCCTTGTTCTCGAGGTCGGCGAGCCGTTCCTCGAGTTCGGCTTCGATGTCCTTGACGGCGCGTTCCATCCGCTCGGGACCCGCGACGTAGTGCGTGGCCGGGAAAATGCGCACCGAGTCGACCTTCCGCACCACGTCCCCGGTGAGGGGATGCAGGTAGTACAGCGCCTCGATCTCGTCGCCGAAGAACTCGATCCGGACCGCCAGCTCCTCGTACGAGGGAATGATCTCGACGGTGTCGCCGCGCACCCGGAAGGATCCGCGGGTGAACGCCAGATCGTTGCGGGTGTACTGCACGTCGACCAGCAGCCGCAGCAGAGCGTCGCGCGGAACCTCCACACCGACCTCGAGCTGCACCGACCGGTCGAGGTACGACTGCGGGGTGCCGAGGCCGTAGATGCACGACACGGACGCCACCACGACCACGTCCCGCCGCGAGAGCAGGCTCGACGTCGCCGAGTGGCGCAGTCGCTCGACGTCGTCGTTGATCGACGAGTCCTTCTCGATGTAGGTGTCGGTCTGCGCGATGTACGCCTCGGGCTGGTAGTAGTCGTAATACGAGACGAAGTACTCCACCGAGTTGTTGGGCAGCATGTCGCGCAGCTCGTTGGCCAACTGCGCGGCGAGCGTCTTGTTCGGCGCCATCACCAGGGTGGGCCGCTGCACCTTCTCGATCAGCCACGCCGTGGTCGCGGACTTGCCCGTACCGGTGGCGCCGAGCAGGACCACGTCCTTCTCACCGGCGTTGATACGGCGTTCCAGATCGGCGATCGCGGTGGGCTGGTCGCCGGCCGGCTTGTGGTCGCTGACCACCTCGAACCGCGCTTCCGACCGCTCGATATCCCCGATGGGACGGAACTCGGAATGTGCCACCACGGGGTGCTCGGATGCAAACGCCATGCAACCAGGGTAGGCGCAGGTACCGACAAACTCCCCGACGATCTCGGTCAGCTGAAAAACCCGGTAGGTTCCCCACCATGGCAGGCGCGAGTCACGACATCCACCCACCGAAGGTCGAATACTTCGACCTTCGCGATCACACCAACACCGACCCCAAGGGTTTCGTCCGCCACGTCGATCACTACCGGGTCGAACCGTGGGGGCTGTACATGGCGCGCACCTCCGACCACCGCCAGTTCCACTACCTGGAGTCGTGGCTGCTCCCCGACCTGGGTCTGCGCGCGTCGATCTTCCACTACCACCCCTACCACCAGCGCGATCAGGACCACTATGTCGACATCGGCACCTTCACCCGGGGTGACGACGTGTGGAAGTCGGAGGACCACTACCTGGATCTGGTGGTGCGCACCGGCCGCGACACCGAACTCCTCGACGTCGACGAGCTGGTCGAGGCGCACAGCACCGGCCTGCTCGACACCGCGACGGTCGAGCAGGCGATCCTCACCGCCACCACGGCGATCGACGGCATCGCCGCGCACGGCCACGACCTCGGCCGCTGGCTGGCCTCGATCGGCATGCCGATCGACTGGCGGTGACCTACGCGGTCCAGCCGGTCCGCTCGGCCCATTCCCACGCCCGGTGATAGGCGCGATCGAACCACGGGGACTTCGCGTCCGCATAGGCGGTGATCGCGTCCCGGTAGTCCGTGTGCCCGGCCGCCTTCTCCGCCGCACCTTCCTTGACCGCGAGGTACTCCGTGCGGGCGTCGGTGTCGGCGCGGAGCCAGTCGCGGAACACGAGCGCGAACTGCTGTCCGGGCCACCCGTCGACCCGAACGTGGATGTTGACGGGCCGGCCCGGATCCGCGCCGCCGTGGATTCGCTTGCCCCACAGCGCCGGGTCGGTCTCTCCGCCCTGGTACGCGGGCTTCGGGTCGTCGGCGGTGATGTGCTCGATGCGAGGGAACCCGGCGTCGGCGAGAGATTCTGCCAGGTCGTCGGCCGTCTCGAGGTTCGCGACGGTCACCTGGACGTCGATGACGTCCTTGGCGGGCAATCCTTCGACGGCCGTCGACCCGATGTGGTCGATCCGGACGGCGCGATCGCCGCACACCAGTCTCAATCGAGCGATCAACCGGTCCGCCTGCGCCGGCCACTGCGGATTCGGCGGGGCGAGTTCGGGCAGGACACGGACGACGGACCGTGTGCGGATGTTGGACTCGAAGGGCATGAGACGCTCCGACCACAGTGCCCGGATCTCCGGTTCGAGCGCGCCCGGGGCGCCGCTGTTGTCGAGCCAGACGTCGGCCGCCGCCCGCCGTTGATCGTCGTCCGCCTGGGCTGCGATCCGCGCCCGCGCATCGGTCTCGGGCATCCCCCGCGATCCGACGAGCCGCTGCACCCGCTCCTCGGCATCGACGAACACGACGACGACCAGGTGGAACGCCGCGCCCATTCCGCCCTCGACCAGCAACGGAATGTCCTGAACGAGGATCGCGTCCTGTGGCGCCGATTCGATCGTCTCGGTGGTGCGCGCCCCGACGAGCGGGTGGACGATCGAATTCAGCGCCAGCCGTGATTCGTCCTCCGCAAAGGCACGCGCTGCCAGGGCGGGCCGGTCGAGTGCGCCGTCCTCCGTCAGGATCTCCTCACCGAACCGGTCGACGAGGGCGGCGAGGCCGGGTGTTCCGGGTTCGACGACCTCCCGCGCAATCAGATCGGCGTCGACGATGACGGCCCCGAGTTCGGCGAGGACCTTCGACACGGTGGACTTACCGGCTCCTATGCCTCCAGTGAGGCCGATTCTCAACACGCCTCCCAGTGTTGCACCCGCCGCGGAACGAGTACGCACGTCCCTCGCCGATCTCCACCCTCTTCCCTCTCTGCAGACTCACCTGTCCCAAATACCACAGATGTCCGACATGGTCGGTTATGTTCTAGCGAACGCACCCGACCTGCACCTTCTCGAAGAAGAGGAACGCCATGCGCGATCACCGCAACCAGTTCGGTCGGCACCGCCTCGGCATTGCGGGCGGGGTGCATTGCATCGAGATCCCCGAGGTGGCGTCCGCACTCGCGGAGCATCGCCGGACCTGGCTCACGGCACTCATCAGCCAGGGCAGGCACAGTTTCGCAACGATGCGCAAGCGTGCCGAGGTGCAGTCGTCGTCCGGCTACTGGATTCCCGCCACCGCGAACTGAGTACCCGCCTCACCCGACACTCACTGTGGCCCAACCTCCGGAGAGGTTGGGCCACAGTCATGTTGGGATGTCCGGCAACGACGAGACCCCGCCCCTGCAGTGCTGGAGCGGGGTCTTCGGCTTTGCCTGACGAGTCAGGCGGACGTGCTAGGCGTTGCCCGACAGCTTCTCGCGCAGAGCGGCGAGCTGTGCGTCGCTGGCCAGCGATCCGCCGGCAGACTCGGACGACGAGGTGCTGGCGGACGAAGCGGCGTCGGCGTCGCCGGCACCCGACTCGGAGGAGTAGCCGGCAGCAGCGGTGGCAGCCTCGGCGGCCTCGTCTGCAGCGGTCTTCTCCATCTGAGCGGTGTGCATCTTGTGGCGACGCTCAGCCTCGGCGTAGCGGTTCTCCCACTCTTCACGCTGCTTGTCGAAGCCCTCGAGCCATTCGTTGGTCTCGGGATCGAAGCCCTCGGGGAAGATGTAGTTGCCCTGCTCGTCGTAGCTGTCCGCCATGCCGTACTTGGACGGATCGAACTCGGCGTTGTAGTCCTCGTTGGCCTGCTTCAGCGACAGCGAGATGCGACGACGCTCGAGGTCGATGTCGATGACCTTGACGAGTGCATCGTCGTTGACTCCGACAACCTGGTCCGGGACCTCCACGTGGCGCTCGGCCAGCTCGGAGATGTGGACGAGGCCTTCGATTCCCTCTTCGACGCGCACGAAGGCACCGAACGGAACCAGCTTCGTGACCTTGCCGGGCACGATCTGGCCGATGGCGTGCGTGCGGGCGAACTGACGCCACGGGTCTTCCTGCGTCGCCTTGAGCGACAGGGAGACGCGCTCGCGGTCCAGGTCGACGTCGAGAACCTCGACGGTGACCTCGGTGCCGACCTCGACAACCTCGGACGGGTGGTCGATGTGCTTCCAGGACAGCTCGGACACGTGCACCAGGCCGTCGACGCCGCCCAGGTCCACGAAGGCACCGAAGTTGACGATGGAGGACACGACGCCCTTGCGGACCTGGCCCTTCTGCAGCTGGTGCAGGAACTCGCTGCGAACCTCGGACTGCGTCTGCTCGAGCCATGCACGGCGCGAGAGGACGACGTTGTTCCGGTTCTTGTCGAGCTCGATGATCTTGGCCTCGATCTCCTTGCCGACGTACGGCTGCAGATCGCGGACACGGCGCATCTCGACGAGCGAAGCGGGGAGGAAGCCACGCAGGCCGATGTCGAGGATCAGGCCGCCCTTGACGACCTCGATGACGGTGCCCTTGACGGCCTCGTCCTTCTCCTTGAGCTCCTCGATGGTGCCCCAGGCACGCTCGTACTGAGCGCGCTTCTTCGACAGGATCAGTCGGCCTTCCTTGTCCTCCTTGGTGAGGACGAGAGCTTCGACCTCATCGCCCACGGAGACGACCTCGTTGGGGTCGACGTCGTGCTTGATGGAGAGCTCACGGGAAGGGATGACGCCTTCGGTCTTGTAACCGATGTCGAGCAGGACCTCGTCGCGATCGACCTTGACGATGGTGCCTTCGACGATGTCGCCATCGTTGAAGTACTTGATCGTTGCGTCGATGGCGGCGAGGAAGTCCTCGGCGGAGCCGATGTCGTTGACGGCTACCTGCGGCGAGGTCACGGTGGTGGAGGGCATGTGTTGAGTTGCTCCGGACGGGTTGTGGTCGGTTGATGGTGTTCTGTCGGACAAGCAACCTGAACCGACGAAACATTCCGCCGAATCAGATCACCGCAAGCGCAGTGAACGACACCCGACTGGAACCGAACAAACTCGAACTGAACCGAATCCGATGCCGCACACATAGACACTCGCGTGCAATAGGCTACGCGCCCGTGGGCAAGCTGGGCAAACCCGGGCACGTTCCCACGCTCTACTCTGTTGCCCATGCCCGATCCTCGCCCGTCCGATTCTCCCCTCTCGCCCGAAGACGACCGTCACGGCACCGCCAACAGCGTCCTCGGAACATCGGGGGTGAGCCGCGTCCGCGTCGATTCCGAGTCCAGCGAACGCGCGAGCCGTGCCTGGTGGGACGCCGATGCGGACGACTACCACCGCACCCACGGCGAGTTCCTCGGCGTGGACTCGTCCGAGGGTGAGTTCGTCTGGTGTCCGGAGGGACTCCACGAGGGCGACTACCACCTTCTCGGTGACGTGGCGGGCAAGGACGTCCTCGAGGTGGGCTGCGGTTCCGCTCCCTGCGCGCGGTGGCTCGCCGGCCGGGGCGCCCGGGCAGTCGGGCTCGACCTGTCCATGTCGATGCTGACCCGCGGGGTCGAGGCCATGCGGGCGGGCGGCGCGACCGTGCCGCTCGTTCATGCGGGAGCCGAGCACCTCCCCTTCGCCGACGCGAGCTTCGACATCGCATGTTCGGCTTTTGGAGCAGTTCCGTTCGTGGCGGACTCCCAGCAGGTGATGAGCGAGGTGGCGCGCATTCTTCGCCCGGGTGGGCTGTGGGTCTTCGCCGTCAACCATCCGATCCGCTGGATCTTCCCGGACGATCCGGGCCCACGCGGGCTCACTGCGTCGCTCCCCTACTTCGACCGCACGCCGTACGTGGAGGTCGACGGCGACGGCGTCCCCACCTACGTCGAGCACCACCGGACCATCGGCGACCGGGTGCGCGAGATCGTGGCGGCAGGATTGGAGGTGCGCGACATCATCGAGCCGGAGTGGCCCGAGTGGCTCGACCGGGAATGGGGGCAGTGGAGCCCGCTGCGGGGACAGATCTTCCCCGGCACCGCCATCTTCAGCTGCCGCAAACCCGTGAGTACTTCTTAACCGCCCGCGGTTGAGAAGTACTCACGGGGCCGGAGGCCACTACAGCAGCTTCGACAAGAACAGCTTGGTGCGGTCGTGCTGCGGATTGGCGAGCAGCTCGCGGGGGTTGCCCGATTCCACGACGACGCCGGCGTCCATGAACACGAGCTGGTCGGCCACCTCGCGCGCGAAGCCCATCTCGTGCGTGACGACGACCATCGTCATGCCGCCGGCCGCGAGATCCTTCATCACGGTGAGCACCTCCCCGACCAGCTCCGGGTCGAGGGCGGACGTCGGCTCGTCGAACAGCATCAGCTTGGGATCCATCGCCAGCGCGCGGGCGATCGCGACGCGCTGCTGCTGACCACCCGACAGCTGCGCCGGGTACGCGTCCGCCTTCTCACTCAGGCCCACCTGCTCGAGGAGATCACGTCCTCGCTCGAGCGCCTTCTTCTTGCTCAGCCTCTTCACCTGGATGGGCGCCTCGATGATGTTCTCGAGTGCCGTCCGGTGCGGGAAGAGGTTGAAGTGCTGGAAGACCATCCCGATGTCGCGGCGCTGCTTCGCGGCCGCCCTGGGATGGAGTTCGTAGAGCTTGCCGCCCCGCTCGGAATACCCGACGATCTCACCGTCGACGTACAGCCGCCCGGCGTTGACCTGCTCGAGGTGGTTGATGCACCGCAGGAACGTCGACTTCCCCGAGCCCGACGGCCCGACCAGGCACAGGACCTGGCCGGCGTCGATCTCCAGCGACACACCCTTGAGTACCTTCAGCGCCCCGAAGTTCTTGCAGACCCGGTCCGCCTTGACCATCGGCGTCATCGTCGTTCCCCTCCGGGTGTGTCGGGCAAGGTCTCCGGCCCGGGTTCGATCACGAGCGGCTTGCCCTGCGCGTCGGCGAGCGCCTGCAGTTGCCGCGGGGTGAGCTTGCGGGACGCACCCTTCGAGTAGTACCGCTCCAGGTAGAACTGGCCGATCATGAGCAGGCTGGTGATGGCGAGGTACCAGGTGGCGGCCACCATCAGCAGCGGGATGGGCTGGAAGTTCGCGCCCGAGATGTCTCTGGCACGTCCGTACAACTCCAGGCTGTACGGCACCGCGGTGACCAGCGACGTCGTCTTCAGCATGCTGATCAGCTCGTTGCCGGTCGGCGGGATGATCACTCGCATGGCCTGCGGCAGGACCGTGCGGCGCATGGTCTGCGACCACGTCATACCGAGCGCCACCGACGCCTCGGTCTGCCCTTCGGCGACCGAGTTCACGCCGGCACGGACGATCTCGGCCATGTACGCGGCCTCGTTGAGTCCCAGCCCGATCACCGCGAACAGGAACGCCGCGTTGATTCCCTGCAGATCGATGTGCACGAACTGGTGGACGAACGGGATTCCCAGATCCAGCTGCTTGTAGATGGACGGGAACAGTCCCCAGAACACCAACTGCACGTAGACCGGAGTCCCGCGGAAGATCCACAGGTAACCCCACGACGCCGCCTTCAGCACCGGGTTCGGAGACAGCCGCATGACGGCGAGGACCACACCCAGAATGATGGCGATCGCCATCGACAGGATCGTCAGCTGGATGGTGTTCCACGCCGCGGCCGAGATCCGTGCATCGAACAGATAGCGGGCGTAGATGTCCCAGCGGTACGCCTCGTTGGTGCGTGCACCGTTGACGAACAGCGCCAGCAGCAGGCCGACCACGATCGCGGCGATCCAGCGGCCGGGCCGCCGCAGCGGAATCGCCTTGATCGGCTCCGGTTCCTGCCCCGGCTCGGTGCCGGACCGGTCCGGGGCCTTCTCCACGTCAGACACTCGTCAACCGCTCAGCTCGTGGCGCCGTTGATCTGCGAAGTCGTGATGACGCCCGCCTCGACGCCCCAGTTCTCCGCGATCGTCCGGTAGGTGCCGTCGTCGATGAGGTGCTGCAGTGCCTGCTGGAGGGTCTGCGCGAGCGGCGACCCCTTCGCGACGGGCCAGCCGTACGGCGCGGCGTCGAAGACCTCGCCCGCAGCCTCGATCTTGCCTTCGCTCTGCTTGATCGCGTACGCGGTGACGGGCGAATCGGCGGACATCGCGTCGACCTTGCCGAGTGCGACGGCGCTGGCGGCGTCGTCCTGGCTGTCGAACTTCACGATCTCGATGGGCGGCTTCCCGGCCGCGACGCACGCCGCGCTCTTGGCGGGCACCTCCTCGAGATCCTCGATGGTGGTGGTCTGCACGCCGACCCGCAGGCCGCACGCGTTGGTGGGGTCGACGGACTTACCGGCGGGCTGCGCCCACTGCACTCCGGCGCTGAAGTAGGTGGTGAAGTCGACCGACTGCTCGCGCTCCTTGGTGTCGGTGAACGACGACATACCCATGTCGTAGCTGCCGGCCTGGATCGACGGGATGATCTTGTCGAAGTCCGCCTCGGTGTACTCCGGTGTCACGCCGAGCACCTTGCCCACCGCATCGACGAGGTCGACGTCGAAGCCGACGATCTTGCCGCTCGGATCCTTGAACTCGTTGGGCGAGTACGGAATATTGACACCGACGATGATCTTGCCGGACGAGGCGATCTCTTCCGGCAGCGTCGCCGCGATGGCATCCACCTTGTCGACTTCCACGGCGACGGTCTCTTCGCCGGACGGCGTACCACCGCCCTCGGTGTTGCTGGCGCAGCCGGCGAGCAGCAGAGCGCTGCCACCCGCCAGTGCACAGATGGTGCGGGCCACTCGGCCTCGCGCGAAGACGGATCGACCAGACACTGGCATGTCCTCCAAGGAAATCGTGGTACACCGAGCGAGCTACGGCGACGGAGAACTCTCGAACTCCGAATAGTCGAACGGTAGGTTACGGCACCCACATCTGCGGACGTCGTTACCGAACATTAACGGCCTGCCGCGGCCTGTGGCGGCGGTTTCAGCGACGGAGTGTGCGGGCGAGGACCGTCTCCGTGAATTCACTGGTCGACGCGAGTCCACCCAGGTCAGCCGTGGCGACGCCGGATGCGATCGTCGCGCGGACGGCGTCGCGGATCCGGTGGGCCGCGCCGGCCAGATGCCGGTCCGCGCGGCGGTCCCCGAGCCACTCCAGCATCATCGCGGCCGACAGCATCAGCGCCGTCGGGTTGGCGCGGTTGCGCCCGGCGATGTCAGGTGCCGCGCCGTGCGCCGCCTGCGCCATCACCTGGGTCTCGGAACTGTTGATCGACGGCGCCGTACCGAGCGAGCCGGACAGCTCCCCGGTCAGATCCGACAGGATGTCGCCGAACATGTTCTCCGTGACCACGACATCGAAATCGGCTCCCCGGCGCACGAGATGCGCGGTCATCGCGTCCACGTGCTCGTCGTCGATCCGCACGTCCGGGTAGTCGCGCTCCCCCACCTCCCGGCAGACGTCGCGGAACAGCCCGGTCGTCATCGACAGCACGTTGGCCTTGTGCACGATCGTGACGTGCCGGCCGCGTGTGCGCGCCAGCGCGAATGCGGTGTGCGCGATGCGCTCACACGCCTTCCTCGTCACGACGCCGACCGCCAGCGCCACGTCCGGAGTGGGCATGAACTCGCCGCTGCCGGCGAACATGTTCCGATCCGCGTACAACCCTTCGGTGTTCTCCCGGACGATCACCAGGTCCATGTCCGGGACCGTCGAGGCGACGCCCTCGAGCGAGCGCGCGGGGCGAATGTTCGCGAAGAGGTCGAATCTCTTGCGCACCACCCCGCCGGGGGTCAGCCGGCCGCGGAACGGTTCCGGGTAGGCGGCGCTGTCGTGCGGGCCCAGGATCCAGGCGTCGAGTTCGTCCAGCGCGGAGAGCGTGAACTCGGGGATCGGCGTGCCGTGCGACTCGATGGCGCCGAGGCCGAGGGGCAGTTCCACCCAGTCGACGTCGCCGCCTCCTGCCGCGGTCACCGCGGCCGAGACCACCCGCTGGGTGGCCGGGACGATCTCGTGACCGATGCCGTCGCCGAGGAGCACCCCGATCCGGGTATCGGAAATGTTTGCCGTAGCACCGCTCATGAGGCCATCATTGCCTACCATGGTCCAGTCGGTGGAACTGCTGTTCGACGAAGCGACCGACGTTGCCGTGCGCGCGGAGTGGCAACGCCTGTGGGATGCCGGGATGCCCAGCCGCACTCGCGTTCGCGCCGAATCGAATCGGCCCCACATCACCCTGTTCGTGGCACGCCACATCCCACCCGAGATCGACGAACTGCTGGGCCGCCGGATCGCGACGCCCTCGTTCCACATCCGGCTGGGCGGGCTCGTGATGTTCGGCGGCAGGCACGTCACGCTGTCCCGGTTGGTGGTGCCGTCGAAGGCGCTGCTGTCCCTGCACCGCAGCGTGTTCGATCTCGCGGCGCACGCTACGGAGATCACGCCGCACATCCGCCCGGGCGAGTGGACGCCGCACGTGACTCTCGCGCGGCGACTGCCGGCCGATCAGATCGCGGAGGCCGCGCGGCTCCTCGACGGCGGCGACATCATCGGCCGGGCGTCGGTGGTGCGCCGGTGGGACGGGGACGCCAAACGCGAGTGGGTCGTCACGGCACCACCGTGATCACGGTGCGTCCACGGCGACCGCGTCGGCTGCCTTGCGCGAAGACCGTTGGGTGACGACGATTCCCGCGATCACCGCGAGCGCCCCGACAGGCTGGTTCCAGGAGATGTTCTCGTCGAGTGCGACCGCACCGAGCACGACGCCGACCACCGGTGTCAGGTAGGTGACGGTGGAGGCCGCGGTGGGCCCCCAGCCGCGCACCACGTTCGTGTTCCACACGAACGCCAGCCCGGTGCCGAACGCCCCGAGCCCGATCATCGACGCGACGATCGCGGGAGTCAGGTGCATCGGCGTGCTCGCGACCCACGGGGCGGCGAGGACCATGGCGGCAGCGGCGATCGACACCTGCATGAACGCGATGGTGGGCGTGCCGACGCCCCGCGGAAGGATGAACCGCCTCAGGTAGACCAGTGCCACACCGTACGACGCGGTGGCGCCGAGGCACGCGAGCTGGGCGGAGACGCTGCCGATGATCCCCGCCTGCCACGGCGCCAGCACCACGACCACCCCCGTGAATCCGAGCAGGAGGCCGAACAGCTTTGCGTCCGTGAGTTTCTCCCCCGGCAGGAACGCCAGGGCCACCGACATCGTCATGAGCGGCGTGGTCGCGTTGTAGATGCTGGCCAAGCCCGAACTGATGCTCTGCTCGGCCCAGCTGAACAGCAACCACGGCACCACACACTGGGCGACCGCCAGTACCGACAGGTGCGCCCACGTCGCCGCTTCGCGCGGCAACCGTGTCCGGGTGAGTCCGAGGACGGCACCGAGCGTCACCGCCCCGAACACGAGTCGCCACAGCACGACCTGCGTGAAGGACAGGTCGTCGAGGCCGACCTTGATGAAGAGGAAACTCGCGCCCCAGGCGAGCGCCGTGCCCGCGTACTGGACCGCCAGATTCCCTCTCAAAACCGGAAGTCCCCGTGCTGGGTGACTTCGTTGTGCGTGTCGGGCGTGCGGCCGGCGAGCGCCAGCGCGTCGAGCGCCAGGAACACGAGGAGTACCACGACCAGGATTGTCATGTCTTCAGCCTCGTAGCATCGACCTCCGAGAAAAAGTGGCAGAAACGACATTGTTGACCGTATTTCTGCCATACTGGGACGGTGCTGAAGAAAGTCGTCGTACCGCTCATGCCGCTCACCGAAGCGTTCGAGCTCGGAGTCGCCTGCGAGGTGTTCGGGTTCGACCGATCCGACGACGGACTTCCCACCTACGACTTCTCCCTCGTCGCCGGCTCACCGGAACCCATCCGCACCCGCTTCGGATACGGCATCGACGTCCCGTACGACCTCGACCGGCTCGACGACGCCGACCTCGTCGTCGTTCCCGCGGGCGGAACCTACGCCGAGGCGGACGGCACATTCGTCTGCGCGAAGGACCCCGACCCGTGCATGGACCCCCTCCTCGACAAACTGCGGGCCGCGGTGGACCGGGGCGCCAAGGTCGCCAGCCTCTGCAGCGGCGCCTTCGTGCTCGGCGCGGCCGGACTGCTGGACGGACGCAAGTGCACCACCCATTGGCGGCACGCCCAGCGGCTCGCCGACCTCCACCCGGCGGCGACGGTGGACCCGAACGTCCTGTACGTCGACGACGATCCCGTCCTGACCAGCGCGGGCACCGCCGCGGGCATCGACCTGTGCCTGCACATCGTGCGCAAGGAACAGGGCAGCCGGGTGGCCAACGGGATCGCGCGGCGCATGGTGGTCCCACCGCACCGGGACGGCGGTCAGGCGCAGTACGTGGCGATGCCGCTGCCGTCGACGACGATCGACACTCTCGGGCCGCTGCTCGACTGGATGACCGAGCACCTCGCCCTCGACCTGTCGGTGACCGCGGTGGCGGCCAAGGCCAACATGTCTCCCCGCACGTTCGCGCGAAGGTTCCAGGCCGAGACCGGGACCACCCCGGCCCGATGGCTCAGCGATCAGCGGGTGCTGGCCGCGCAGCACCTGCTGGAGAACTCCGACCTCTCGGTCGACGTGATCGCCGAACGGGTCGGCTTCGGCGGCGGCGCCGTCCTGCGGCAGCATTTCCTCCGGCTGCGCCACACCACCCCGCAGGCCTACCGCCGCACGTTCCGGGACACGGAGCGCACCGGCTGACGACGCCGCAGGGAAGAATCGACGGCGACGCGGCGTTGCACACGCAAAGCAGTCACCGAACGAAAGGACCCTCGTGGCCACCAAGACTCTGACTCAGCAGAACTTCGACGAGACCGTGACCGGCAACGATGTCGTTCTGGTCGACTTCTGGGCATCGTGGTGCGGACCGTGCCGCTCCTTCGCCCCCACCTTCGAGGCCTCGTCGGAGCAGCACCCCGACGTCGTACACGCCAAGGTCGACACCGAAGCGGAACAGGGCATCGCCGCCGCCGCGAACATCCGGTCGATCCCGACCATCATGGCGTTCCGCGAGGGTGTGCTGGTGTTCAGCCAGCCCGGCGCGCTGCCGCCCGCGGCGCTCGAGGATCTGGTCACGCAGGTCAAGGCCCTCGACATGGACGAGGTGCGCAAGCAGATCGCCGAGCAGGCGCCGGCCGAATAGGGCGGAGGACCGCCGCCGCCTAGTGTGCGGCGGCGTCCCAACTGCGACCGGTGCCGACGGACACGTCGAGCGGCACCGACAGCTCGATGGCCGAGGACATCTTGTCGCGGACCAGCTGTTCGACCTGTTCCCGTTCCGAATCGACGACCTCGAGCACGAGTTCGTCGTGGACCTGCAGCAGCATCCGCGACTTCAGGCCCGCCTCGCGCAGCGACCGCTGCACGTTGATCATCGCGACCTTGATGATGTCGGCGGCCGTGCCCTGGATGGGGGCGTTGAGCGCGGCCCGCTCGGCGACCTCCCGACGCTGGCGGTTGTCGCTGGTGAGGTCGGGCAGGTAGCGGCGACGCCCGTACAGTGTCGACGTGTAGCCGTCCTTGCGGGCCTGTTCCACGACCTCGTGCAGGTAGTCGCGTACCCCGCCGAACCGCGCGAAGTACGCCTCCATCTGCGATTTGGCCTCTTCGGTCGAGATCTTGAGCTGGGCGGCCAGACCGAACGCGCTCAGCCCGTACGCCAGCCCGTAGGACATCGCCTTCACGCGGCGGCGCAGCTCCGGGGTGACCTCCTCGATCGGCACGCCGAACGCACGCGCGCCGACGAAGCTGTGCAGGTCTTCGCCGGTGTTGAACGCCTCGATCAGCCCCTCGTCACCGGACACGTGGGCCATGATCCGCATCTCGATCTGGCTGTAGTCGGCCGTGAGCAGCGAGTCGTAGCCCTCGCCGACGACGAAACCGTCCCGGATCTGCCGGCCCGCGTCGGTGCGGACCGGGATGTTCTGGAGGTTGGGCTCGGTCGACGACAGCCGGCCGGTGGCCGCGACGGTCTGGTTGAACGTCGTGTGGATACGGCCGTCCTCGGCGACCGTCTTCAGCAGCCCGTCGACGGTCACCTTCAGCCGCGTCGCGTCGCGGTGCGCGAGCAGGTGCTCGAGGAACGGGTGCGACGTCTTCTCGAACAGGTTCTGCAACGCCTCGGCGTCCGTGGTGTAACCGGTCTTCGTCTTCTTCGTCTTGGGCATCTCCAGCTCGTCGAACAGCACGACCTGCAGCTGTTTGGGCGACCCGAGGTTGATCTGCTTGCCGATGACCCCGTAGGCCGCCTCCGCCGCCGCGGAGACCTCGCCCGCGAACCGGCTCTGCAGGTCGTGCAGGTGGTCACCGTCGACGGCGATACCGGACGCCTCGATGTCGGCCAGCACCTCGAGCAGCGGCAACTCCATCTCGGACAGCAGCGCCGTCGATTCGATGTTCGCGAGTTCGGTGTCGAGCGCGGCCGCGAGGTCGAGGACGGCGCGGGCGCTGAGAATTTCGGTCTCGGCGGCTTCCGCGTCGACCTGGTCGGCGTCGTCGAGCAGCGACAGCTGCTCCTGGCCGGTCTCCTCCACCCGCAGCTCCCTGCGCAGGTACCGCAGCGACAGGTCGTCGAGGTTGAACGTCCGCTGCCCGGGCCGCACCAGGTAGGCCGCCAGCGCGGTGTCGCTGGTGAGACCACCGAGCACCCAGCCGCGTCCGCGCAGCGCGTGCATCGCCCACTTTGCCTCGTGCAGGGCCTTCGGCTGATCCGCGTCGGCGAGCCAGTTGCCGAGCGCCTTCTCGTCCTCCGGGGTAGCGGAAGCGGTGGCGACGTAGGCGCCCTCGCCGTCGGCGGCGGCGATGGCGATCGCCGTCACGTCACCGCCGTACGGGGTGCGGGTGCCGACCACCGACACGCCGGATCGCTCGCCCGTCGACGCGTGCGCCGACAGCCAGTCCGCGACGGCCCCGGGATCGAGCGCGCTCCCGCGCACCTCGAACCCCTCCTCGGCCTCCGCTTCGACCGGGGCCAACGTGGCGAACAGCCGGTCGCGCAGCACCTTGAACTCGAGGTCGTCGAACAGCGCGTGAATCTTCTCCCGATCCCACTGCGCTAGCATCAGCTGGTCCGGGGTGTACGGCAGCGGGACGTCGCGCACCATTTCGGTCAGTTCGCGGTTGAGCAGGACGTTCGGCAGGTTCTCCCGCAGTGCGTCACCGACCTTGCCGCGAACCTTGTCGACGTTGTCGACCAGGCCGACGAGATCGCCGTACTCCTTGATCCACTTGGTGGCGGTCTTCTCCCCGACACCCGGGATGCCCGGCAGGTTGTCGCTCGGGTCGCCGCGCAGTGCCGCGAAGTCGGGGTACTGCGCAGGTGTGAGCCCGTACTTCTCCTCGACGGCCGCGGGCGTGAACCGGGTGAGGTCCGAGACGCCCTTCTTCGGGTAGAGCACCGTGACCCCGTCGGTGACCAGCTGGAGCGAGTCCCGGTCGCCGGTCACCACGAGGACGCGGTACCCGAGCGCCTCGGCCTGGGTGGTGAGCGTGGCGATGATGTCGTCGGCCTCGAAGCCTTCCTCGGCCATCACCGGGATGCCGAGGGCCCCGAGTACGTCCTTGGTGATCTCGACCTGCCCCTTGAACTCGTCCGGAGCCTTGCTGCGATTCGCCTTGTACTCGGGGAACTTCTCCGCCCGGAACGTCTGCCTGGACACGTCGAACGCCGCCGCCACGTGGCTCGGCTGTTCGTCGCGCAGCAGGTTGATCAACATCGACGTGAACCCGTAGACGGCGTTGGTGACCTGACCGCTGTGCGTCTTGAAGTTCTCGGCGGGCAGGGCGTAGAACGCGCGGAAGGCCAGCGAGTGGCCGTCGAGCAGCATCAGGGTGGGGCGATCGTCGGACGACGCGGCGGCGCCGGACGCGGGGGACGTGGTGGACCGGGGGGTGGTTGCAGGGCTCACGGTTGCCCAGTCTAGGGAGCGGATCCGACACCGATCAGCCGGATGGTTCGATACCCAACCGAAACGTGCCGGAAATCCGAGAACCCCATTTCGCGCGACCGGAGCCGTTAGAGTCCGGAAATTGCGGCACGGGCGGTAGTCGAGTCCGTCGCAGCACGTTCCTGACCGATCTACACGTCCCCGGAGGACCTGCGTGGCCCCAACCGTGAGGAAGCGACTCCCAGCAGTGAGGACGCGACCGAAATCCGCGAGGAAACGCACGAGGCGAGGGTCGGTCACCCGGCAACTCGGCCGTGCGTTCGTCCTCGTCCTGCTCGGCCTCGTCGCGGCGATCGCCTTCGGCGGTCCCGCGGCGGCGCAGGAACCCACCCCGCCGCCCCCACCACCCGCGACGAGCGGGCAACCGGCGCCCCCGGAGAACGCGGTGCGGGTCAGCGGCAATCTGAACAACGCGGGCGAACGGCTCGCGGACGTCGAGGTACGCGCTCTCGATTCGTCGGGCAACGAGGTGGCGAAGGCGACGTCGGAGGCGAACGGCCGCTGGGAACTCCAGGTCGCGCCCGGCACGTACACGTTCGAGATCGTGGCGGACTCGCTTCCCGACGACGTCAGCGTGCAGGCCACGGTGCAGCGGGAAGTGGTGGCCGGTCGCACCAACACGGTGATCTTCTCGTTCGGCGAGGCTCGCACCGGTTCCGCGGTCCCGTTCTACGAGAAGCTGATTCGCCAGACCATCGACGGACTCCGGTTCGGTCTCGTCATCGCCATCGCCGGTGTCGGGCTGAGCCTGATCTACGGCACCACCGGCCTGACGAACTTCGCGCACGGTGAACTCGTCACCCTCGGCGCGGTCGCGGCATGGGTCATCAACGTGACGTTCGGCGTGCAGCTGATCCCGGCCACGATCCTCGCGGTCTTCGTGGGAATCCTGATCGGACTGCTGAACAATGCCGGGATCTGGAAACCGCTGCGACGACGCAAGACCGGCCTGATAGCGCAGCTGGTGGTGTCGATCGGACTCGCGATTTCCCTGCGCTACCTGATCCTGATCTTCTTCTCCGATCGCGCGGAACCGTTCGTCGACTACCAGGCACAGGTGGAAAGGCACTGGGGTCCGATCGCGATCACCGACGCCAACCTCGTGAGCATCGGCATCAGTCTCGTCGTTCTCCTCGGAGTGGCCCTGCTGCTGCAGAAGACGCGCATCGGCAAGGCCATGCGCGCGGTGTCCGACAACCGCGACCTGGCCGCGTCGTCCGGCATCGACGTCGAACGGGTGATCCGCTTCGTGTGGGGTCTCGGCGGCGGACTCGCCGCGCTCGGCGGCGTCCTGTTCGGCATCTCCGAACTCGGCGGCCGCGTGCAGTGGGAGATGGGCTTCAAGCTCCTGCTGCTGATGTTCGCCGGTATCACGCTCGGCGGACTCGGCACCGCATACGGCGCGCTGCTCGGCTGTGTGATCGTCGGTCTGCTCGTCCAGCTGTCGACGCTGGTGATCAACCCCGACCTCAAGTACATCGGAGGACTGCTCATCTTGATCGTCATCCTGGTCGTCCGGCCTCAGGGCATTCTCGGCAGCCGGCAAAGGATCGGGTGAGGGCATGGACATCGCAGGAGCACTCCAGGTCTCGCTCGCCCAGCTGATCGGCCCGTCCGCGATCTTCTACGCGCTGCTGGCGATCGGCCTCAACCTGCACTTCGGCTACGCCGGACTGCTGAACTTCGGTCAGATCGGGTTCGCCCTCCTCGGCGGCTACGGCGTCGGGATCATGACCGTCACCTACCAGCAGCCGCTGTGGGTCGGCATCCTCGTCGGTCTCGCCGCGGCCGGGTTGCTGGCCGTCGTCCTCGGTATCCCGACGCTGCGGTTGCGGGCCGACTACCTCGCCATCGTCACGATCGCCGCGTCCGAGATCCTGCGGCTGATCTTCCGGTCCACCGCCTCGGATTCGATCACCGGATCCACCAACGGCCTGTTCGGTTTCGCCGACCCGTTCACCACGCTCAGCCCGTTCGACTCGGGTAAGCAGTACAACTTCCTCGGCGTGAAGTTCTACGGTGACGACCTCTGGTCGATGGTCGTCGGATGGACTCTCGTCCTGGTGCTGTGCGGGTTCGTGTTCCTCCTGACGCACAGTCCGTGGGGCCGTGTCCTCAAGGCCGTCCGCGAGGACGAGGACGCCGCACGCGCACTCGGCAAGAACGTCTTCGTCTACAAGATGCAGGCGCTGGTCCTCGGCGGCATGATCGGCGGGCTCGGCGGCGTGTTCAACGCACTGCAGACCAAGTCGATCAACCCCGACTTCTACTCCACCGCGCAGACGTTCTTCGCGTTCGGCGCCCTCATCCTCGGCGGCGCGGCGACGGTCTTCGGACCGGTGGTCGGCGCGATGCTGTTCTGGTTCCTGCTGGCCATCCCGGACGCCCTGCTGCGGCAGGCCATCTCCGGGCCGGATCCGCTGCTGCCGCTGACGGAACAGCAGGTCGGGGCCATGCGGTTCGTTCTGCTCGGCATCATGATCGCGGTGCTGATGGTCTTCCGGCCGCAGGGCATACTGGGCAACAAGCGGGAGGTGCAGCTCAATGCCTGACCACAGACTGCCGGATCATCTGCAGACCGACACCGTGCTCACCGCCGAGGAACGGGCCTCGATCTTCACCGACGTCCCGCACTCCCCCGGCGCACCGAAACCCGACCCGATCCTCGTGGTCGACAATGTGTCCCGGACGTTCGGCGGGCTCAAGGCCGTCGACGTGGCGCATCTGGAGATTCAGCGCGGCTGCATCACCGGACTGATCGGTCCGAACGGCGCAGGTAAGACCACCCTGTTCAACCTGCTCACCGGTTTCGACCGGCCGGACAGCGGCACGTGGTCGATGGATGGCCAGTCGCTGGGCCGGATGTATCCGCACCAGGTGGCCCGCCGCGGCGTCGTCCGCACGTTCCAGCTCACCAAGGCGCTGTCGAAGCTGACGGTGCTCGACAACGTGCGGCTCGGCGCCACCGGGCAACGCGGCGAGCGGATCTTCAACACGCTTCTGCCGTGGACGTGGAAGGCGCAGGAACGGGCCGTCACCGAACGCGCCAACGAGCTGCTCGCGCGGTTCACACTCGACACCAAGTCCGACGATCTCGCCGGCTCGCTGTCCGGCGGTCAGCGCAAGCTGCTCGAGATGGCGCGGGCGCTGATGACCGAGCCGACCGTGGTGATGCTCGACGAGCCGATGGCAGGCGTGAACCCTGCGCTCACCCAGAGCCTGCTCGGTCACATCAAATCGCTTCGGGACGAGGGCATGACCGTCGTGTTCGTCGAACACGACATGGACGTCATCCGCGACATCAGTGACTGGGTGGTGGTGATGGCGCAGGGCAGCGTGATCGCCGAGTCCACACCGGGACACCTCTCGTCCAACAACGCGGTGGTCGACGCCTACCTGGGCAGCCACCACGATCAGGCACTCGAGTTCGACGACGAGGGAAATCCGGTGGGCGCGACGGCCGTTCTGGCCGAGGCACTCGAGAACGCCGAGGCCGAAACCCTCGAGACCGGCGGCGACCTCTCCGAACCCGACATCACCGAGCTGAGGCGTGAGAACCCATGACCGAACTGACCCCAGCGGAATTCGCGGCCACACCCGAGGAGCATGCCCGGCTCGCCGAGGGTGCCCTCGTCCGCGCGGACGGTGTGGTGGCCGGATATATCCCCGGCGTCAACATCCTCCGCGAATGCAACTTCTTCCTGCGCGAGGGCGAGATCGTCGGCATCATCGGTCCCAACGGCGCCGGGAAGTCCACGCTCCTGAAGTCGCTGTTCGGGCTGATACCGGTGCGTGAGGGATCGGTGACCCTGCGCGGTGAGGACATCACGTCCAAACCCGCCCACGTTCTCGTGCAGAAGGGCGTCGGCTACGTCCCGCAGACGCAGAACGTCTTTCCGTCGCTCACCATCGAGGAGAACCTCGAGATGGGGATGTATCTGCGGCCCAAGCTCTTCGCGGAGAGATTCGCGTTCGTCGGCGACCTCTTTCCGCTGCTCGTCGAGCGGAAGAAGGTGAAGGCAGGCGCCCTGTCCGGCGGTGAACGGCAGATGGTCGCGATGGGACGGGCGCTGATGATGGAACCGTCCGTGCTGCTGCTCGACGAGCCGTCCGCCGGACTGTCCCCGATGTTCCAGGACGAGGTGTTCATCCGCTGCAAGCGGATCAACGCCGCGGGCGTCTCGGTGATCATGGTCGAGCAGAACGCCCGCCGGTGCCTGCAGATCTGCGACCGCGGCTACGTCCTCGACCAGGGCCGCAACGCCTACACCGACTCGGGACCCAACCTGATGCACGACCCGAAGGTGATCGAGCTGTACCTGGGGACCCTCGCGGGAAGTCAGGAGAAGAAGTAGGTCCGGTGGTTCCGGACACGACTGTGGGCCAGGTTTCCCTGGCCCACAGTCCGTTTCAGGTGAGTGCGATCACCCGCCGACGACGATGTATCCGTCCGTCGTCAGCTTGTTGTCGGCACCGAACTTCAGCTTGCCGTACGAACCGATGGACGGCTCGCCTGCGGCGGCGAAGTCGAGCTTGCCGGTGATGCCGTTGTAGTCGACGTCCGTGCCGGCCTGCACGAGCGGCAGGCACTCCTGGTACGACGTGCACGGGGTTCCGCCTTCGGTGACGGCGTTGATGTTCGCGGCGATGTCGCGACCGGCCGTCGACTTCGCGGCTTCCGCGGCGAGCGCGGAAACGACTACGGCGTCGTAGGACTCACCGGCGTAGTTGAAGTCGATCAGCCCCGGGTTGATGCCCTTGAGACGATCCTGGAAGGCCGGGCCGACGTCCGTGAGCGGCGTGGTGCCCTGCATGCCGTCGAGCAGCGGTGCGGCCACCGACTCGCCGAGCGCGTTACCCATGTTGCCGTCCACGCCGTAGACCTTCATGCCGTCGGACGGGCCGATGCCGACCTCGTGCATGCGGGTGATGATCTTCGCGGACTCCTCGAATCCGACCACCGCGACGGCGTCGGGGGCGAAGTCCTTGACCTGGTCGATCTCGGAGTTGAACGACTGCGCGTTGGGGTCGTAGATGATCTTCTGGATCTGGTCCTCGGGGATGCCCGCGTCGACGAGGTTCTTCTGGATGTTGTCGGCGAGCCCGGTTCCGTACGGGTCGTTGAGGGCCAGGATGGACACGCGCTGGCCGCCGTCGTCCGAGATGAGTTGCGACACAGCCTGAGCCTGCAACACGTCGGTGGGGGCGGTGCGGAAGTACTGGCCCTTGTCCGGGTAACAGACGAACTGGTCGGACGTGTTGGCCGGGGAGAACATCACGACGCCGGCGCTGGACACCTTGTCGATGACCTTCAGCGACACCGAGGACGACGCCGCGCCGACGATCACCTGGGTGCCCGCGGCGAGTTCCCGGTCCACGGTGGTGTTCGCCGTGTCGGTGGTGGTGTCGCCCGAGTCGCCGGGGATCAGTTGAACGGGCTGGCCGAGAACTCCACCGGCCGCATTGACGTCGTTGACACCGAGTTGGGTGCCCGCCACCATCGGCGGTCCGAGGAAGGAGAGGCTTCCCGTATCGGGAAGCAGAGTGCCGATCTTCAGCGGCGCCGTGGACGGGGCACCCGCTGCCGCCGCCTCTTCGGGCGTGCAGTCGGTGGAAACAGTGGTGGCCGAGGCAGAGCTGTCACTCCCGCTCGCGGAGTCGTCGCCACTGTCCGAACTACAACCTGCCAGTGCGAGTGATGCCGCGCCGAGAACCGCGGCCGCCCGCACGAGGGTCCGTTTAGCCATCCAAACTCTCCTTAGATCACCTGAGTGCGGGCGCCACCCGAGTTGGCGTCCGCTGTGGGATCAGACGCTAGCGGTCCGGCGGCTTTCGCGATCCGTCCGGAAAGGCTCGTGACCTTACTGTGATCTGAATACGACGAGTGTTTACGCGGCCGTAGCGTGGCGAGCCTCAGGCGCCGACGAGAAGGCGCACGGAGTCGACGACCACCTGGCGCCGGCGGGCCCGGTCGGCGGGGGCCGACGCGCCGAGTTCCGGGGTCTGCGTGTGCCAGGACATCGCGACGGACCGGACGACGGTGAGCAGTTCCACGGGCTCGAATCGGGTTGGCAGCACACCACTTCTCTGCGCGCGCTCGATGTCGGCGAGCTTCGACCGGTTGGACGCGACCACCACCTGGAGCGGCTCACCGCCTGGCCGCTCCAGCTGGTACCAGGTGGCGAGCCGGAGCGTCGCCGGGTTGTCCTCGTACAGGTCGAACGAGCGCCCCGCATAACCCGGGAGGTCGGCGGCGTCGAACCGCACCTGCTCGGTGAACGCCACCACGTGGGCGGAGAAGACAGCGTCGAACAGCTGCCCCTTGTCGCCGAAGTACGCGTAGATCATCGACTTGTTCGCCTTGGCGGCCAGGGCGATGCGGTCGACCCGCGCCCCGGCGATGCCGAACTCGGCGAACTCGGCCGCCGCCGCGTCGAGTAGTCGCTTCTTCGTTGCCTCTGCATCGCGCACCATGCGTCCACGCTATCAACCAAATAGTTGGTTGACAGCTTCTCGCGGCGGGTGTTCCATGGATTTCGTAAGCATCCAACCAGTCAGTTGCAAGCGCGGGATGGAGTACACCATGGTGAAGACCTGGCTCGTCACCGGAAGCTCACGCGGCTTCGGCAGAGAACTCGCGACGGCAATCCTGGGCAGCGGCGACAACCTGGTCGCCACCGCCCGGCAGCCCGAACAGCTGACCCGCCTGGTCGACACGTACGGCGACCGGGTTCGGGCGGTCGCCCTGGACGTCACCGACGCCGAGGCCGCCCGTGCGGCGGTCGCCACCGCCGTCGCCGAGTTCGGGAGCCTCGACGTGGTGGTGAACAACGCCGGCTACGCCAACAGCGTCCCGATCGAGGAAATGGACGAGCAGGACTTCCGGCAGCAGATCGAGGCCAACTTCTTCGGCGTCGTCAACGTCACCCGGGCCGCACTGCCGATCCTGCGCGAACAGCGCAGCGGCTGCGTCGTGCAGTTCTCCTCAGTCGGAGGCCGCGTCGGTGGCACGCCGGGGCTGAGCGCCTATCAGGCAGCGAAGTTCGCCGTCGAGGGATTCTCCGAAGTCCTGGCGGCCGAGGTGAAACCGTTCGGCGTGACGGTGCTCATCGTGGAACCGGGCGCGTTTCGCACCGACTGGCAGGGTTCGTCGATGAAACGCAGCTCGGTCGGCCCCGGCTACAAGGCCACGGTCGGCGCGATGAACCGCCACCGGGAGGCCACCGACGGCACCCAGCCCGGAGACCCGGCCCGGGCCGCTCGGATCATCGTGGATGTGGTTGCCGCCGAGGACGCCCCGCTGCGCCTGCTGCTCGGGGCCGGCGCCGTCGAGATGACCGAGAAGTCGTCCCGCGAACGCGCCGCCGAAGCCCGCCGGTGGGCCGACGTCAGCCGATCCGCGGACTTCCCCGCCCGCACCTGACGCTTCGAAAGCGCATCGGCTGTAGCCGATCTCGCGGGTCAGCTGGTGGGGGCTTCCCCACCGAGGGTCTCGAGCACCACCTGCGCGACCGCCTTCATGGTCGACCGGCGGTCCATCGCGGCCCGCTGGATCCACTTGAACGCTTCGGGCTCGGTCAGGGACTGCTTCTCCATCAACACGCCCTTGGCCCGCTCGACGATCTTGCGGGTCTCCAGACGCTCGGACAGATCGGAGATCTCCCGCTCGAGCGCGGTCACTTCCTTGAACCGGCTGGCCGCCAACTCGACCGCGGGCACCAGGTCGGCGGTGGAGAACGGCTTGACGAGATAGGCCATCGCCCCGGCGTCGCGGGCCCGCTCCACCAGCTCGCGCTGACTGAACGCTGTGAGAATGACCACGGGCGCAATACGTTTCGCCGCGATCTCCGAGGCCGCATCGATGCCGTCGCGACGGGGCATCTTCACGTCCATGATCACGAGGTCGGGTTTGAGCTCCACCGCCAGGTCGACGGCGGCCTGCCCGTCCCCCGCCTCACCGACCACGTCGTAGCCCTCTTCCCGCAGCATCTCGACCAGATCGAGCCTGATCAGCGCCTCGTCCTCGGCCACCACGACCCGCCGCGGCTGCGACGGCACACCTTGCTGCTGGGGAGCGTTCATGGCCACCATTCTCCTCTGTTCGGACGACCCCGGCGCGGGGAGCGAACGTTAGAAGGGTACCGGTGGTTGACTCCCGACGGCGATCTTCTACAGTGGTACAGCGCAACACGCCCTCGTATCCCAATTGGCAGAGGAAACGGATTCAAAACCCGTCCAGTGTGAGTTCGAGTCTCACCGAGGGCACTGCCAGGATTTCTCCGCGAATCGCAGGTCGGATACCTTCTCCGACCTGCGATTCGCATCTCCTCCCCCGTTACGGTGTCCCCGTCACCACTGGCCGCCCGCGACCTGCCGGGTGGCGGCGTTGAGACGGTTCCACAGGTTCACGGTGGCGATCGACAGGACCAGCGACGCGAGCGCCTGCTCGTCGTAGTGCCGGGCGGCCTCGTTCCACACGTCGTCGGGCACCGGATCCGGACGATCACTCAACCGGGTCATCGACTCGGCCAGCGCCAGGGCCGCGCGTTCGGCGTCGCTGAAGTACGGAGTCTCCCGCCACGCCGCCACCGCGAAGATCCGCTCGTTGGTCTCCCCTTCCTTCTCCAACTCACGCGAATGCATGTCCACGCACACGCTGCAGCCGTTGATCTGGCTCGACCGCAGATGGACGAGTGCGTGGGTCACCGGCGGCACGTCCGCGTTCGACGCAGCCTTTCCCAGAGCCAGCAGAGACTTCATGGCGTCGGGAACGATCATCGCGGGGTTGGTCATCCGGGCTTTCATGATTGCCTGCCTCCAAAGGTATTCGGGTGATCTGATGTCACACCGGGTGATTTTCGTTCTCACTGACATGACGAACCGCGACGGCAGAATGTGACAGATGAACGACGACGAAGTTCTGGCACACCGCTTCGAGGAGAGCCGGACGCATCTGTCTGCGGTCGCCTACCGGATGCTCGGCTCGATCAGCGAAGCGGAGGACGCCGTGCAGGAGGGCTGGCTCCGGCTCAGCCGTGCCGAGACCTCGGATGTGGAGAATCTGCGGGGCTGGCTGACGACGGTCGTCGCCCGGGTGTGCCTCGACATGCTCCGGTCACGGAAGACTCGCCGCGAGGAGCCCCTCGACGTCCATGTGCCGGACCCGATCGTGAGTGAGCTGGACGGAGCCGATCCCGAGCACGAGGCGGTGCTCGGCGACTCGGTCGGACTCGCACTGATGGTCGTGCTCGACACGCTGACGCCCGCCGAGCGGATCGCATTCGTGTTGCACGACATGTTCGCCCTGTCCTTCGACGAGATCGCCCCGATCGCCGGACGCACCCCCGCAGCGTCCCGCCAGCTCGCGAGCCGCGCGCGCCGCCGCGTCCAGGGGTCGGGGCCCGTTGCGGATACCGACCTGACCCGACAGCGCGAGGTGGTCGAGGCATTCATGGCCGCCTCGCGGGGCGGCCGGTTCGATGACCTCCTCGCCCTGCTCGACCCGGACATCGTCCTGCGGGCCGACGGCGGCGCGGACGGATCCTCTCTCGTGCGCGGAGCCCGCGCCGTCAGCGAGCAGGCCCTCACCTTCTCGCGCTTCGCTCCTTTCGCCCGGCTCGCCCTGGTGAACGGCGCCGCCGGGGTCGTGACCGCACCCGAGGGAAAGGCCATGTCGGTCATGGCCTTCACCGTCGCAGGTGGGAAGATCGCCCGGATCGACATCCTCGCCGACCCGCAGCGCCTGCAGCGTCTGGGGCTCTCCGCCGTAGACGACTGACGACCCGCAGGTAGCGGCGGTTTTTTGTGGCCGATCCTGGGGATCTGAGCCGTCCTGCCAGTACCATGGTGGGACAGGTACGCCCTCGAGCACGGAGGTCACCCATGGAGCTCGGCACCGTCACTTTCACCTACGACGGGCGGGTAGCCCTTCGATTCCAGCAAGCGCTCTCGCACTCGCCGGAGAAGGTGTGGCGTGTTCTCACCGACCCGCAGTACCTGAAGGCCTGGTTCCCCGCCGACGTCGAGTTCGACCTCACTCCGGGTGCCGAACTCGTCTTCCGGGTGACGCCGGAGCAGGTGCGCCGATTCGGGTTGCCCGCAGATCAGACCACTACCGGGACGGTCATCTCGGTGCATCCCGCGCACATCCTCGAATACCTGTGGGACGCCGAGACCCTGCACTGGGAACTCGTCCCCGACGGCAGCGGAGGCTGCTGGCTGACGCTCACCCACACCGTGGAAGAAGAGGAATCCGCCTACGCGCACGCCGCCGGCTGGCACGCGGGGCTCGAGGTGGTCGAAGCGCAGCTGGACGGCCGCGAGGTCGACTGGTCCCCGTGGGATCGGGCCGACGAACTCGCCGCGTCGTACCGCAAGACGTCCTGACCGCAAGACGTCCTGATCGCTCACCGACTGGGAGGAGTGCGAATCCCGGGCAGCACGACCACACCGGCAGCGTCCTTCGTGAAGGAGGTCACCGGAGAGGCGACGCGGCGGTGGGGTGTGCACGGCACCGACCTCGGCTGTTCCGCGCGCCTGGCCGACGGCAGGGTCGCGTTCTTCTTCGGCGACACGTTCAGCTCACGCGGCCGAAAGGGTGAGCGGTGGCGCAGCCCCGTGATGTTGCGCTCCACCACAACCGATCTCCGGGGCGGCATCGAGTTCGAATCCGCGGCCGGCGGCCGGTATGCGACGGAGATCCTGCCCAACGCGCACGACGTCCGCGAACTCCCCGACCGGGAATCGGCGGGCAGCGAGTTCACCGTCGTTCCCGCTGACGCCGTCACGATCGGTGACCGGACCTATCTGTCCGTCGTCAGTGTGCACTCGTGGAGGTCGCGTGCGTGGCCGACGAACTTCACGTATCTCGCCTGGTCCGACAACGGGGGCGAGAACTGGCACCGCTCACCCGCCCGCTGGGACAACAGCGGTGGGTCGCTCGACCAGCTCTGGACCATGGAACGGCACGACGGCTACGTCTACGTCGTCTCGAGCGCGTTCGACCGCACCAATCCGGGTGGGATGATCCTCCGGCGGGTCCCCGAATCGCGCATCCTCGAGCCCGGAGCCTACGAGGACTGGGGCTGGGACCGCGCCACGGGGTGGGCGTGGGGACAGCCCGCGACCCCGATCCTGCCGGGCCCCGTCGGGGAGATGTGCCTGCGACGGATCGACGGCACCTGGGTCCTCGCGTACTTCGATCCCACCGCGTACGCGATCGTCACCCGCACCGCGGACCGGATCGACGGACTGTGGTCGGAACCGACCGTGCAGGTCGCCGGGGGCGACTGGGGAGCGGCGGACGGCACGTGGGCGCAGATCTACGGCGGATTCATCCACCCGGCGTCCACGTGGGACGAGCTGCATCTGCTTGTGTCGCAATGGAACACGACGACCGGCGACCCCTACCGCGTCCTGCAATTCACGACTCGGCAGGCCGCCGGGTAGCTCGTCACCCCACGAGTTCCGACTCCGTCCACCGTCCCTCCCCTTCCAGTTCCACACCGCGGGAATGGAATTGATTGAGGGTGCTGCGGTGGCCCACGCTCACCACGATGCTGTCCGGGAGTTCGGTCCTGAGCAGGGTGTAGAGCGTGTATTCGAGGCCTTCGTCGATGGCCGACGTGGCCTCGTCGAGGAAGATCACCGCGGGTCGGGCGATCAGCACCCGCGCGAACGCGAGACGCTGCTGCTCACCCGGCGACAGGATCCGCGTCCAGTCGGCGGTCTCGTCGAGCCGATCCCCCAGATTGCCGAGCGACACCTTCGACAGCGCAGCGCGTACGACGTCGTCGGCCGCCGTCGGCTCCTTCGGGTACGCCAGCGCGGTCCGCAGCGAACCGAGCGGAAGGTACGGCCGCTGGGACAGGAAGATCGCCTCTCCCGCGGGTCGTGACACCGTGCCGTCGGCGTACGGCCACAGATCGGCGAGCGTGCGGAGCAGGGTGGTCTTGCCCGAGCCCGAGGGGCCCTTGACCAGCAACGACTGCCCGGGGGTCACGGTGAGCTCGAGGCCCTCGATGAGGGTCTGCCCCGTCGGGATGCGGACGTCCAGCTTCTCGACCTGGAGGTCGTCGCCCGACTTGCCGGTCTTCAGGATCGGAAGTTCGGCAGCATGCTGGTTGTCGTTGGCCAGACCGTTGAGTCGGATGAGGGTGGCGCGGAAACTCGCGAAGTCGGCGTACGACTCACGGAAGAAGGACAGTGAGTCGTGGACCTGGCCGAACGCCTGCGACGTCTGCATCACGTCACCGAGCGACACCTGACCGGTGAACAGTCGCGGACCCTGCACGAGGAACGGGAAGATGACGGCCGTCTGGTTGACGGTGAGGTTCCATCCGCTGAACTTCAACGTCCGGAACACGATCTGCCACATGTTCCGGATGACGTCCGCGAACCGTCCGGCGAGCGTGCGGCGCTCGACGTTCTCGCCGCGGTAGAACGCGATGCTCTCGCCGTACTCCCGCACCCGGATGAGCGCGTAGCGGAAGTTGGCGCCCAGTTTCTCGTTGAGGAAGTTCAGCTTGATGAGCGGCTTGCCGATCCAGAACGCCACCACCGTGGTCACCAGCACGTAGATGTAGACGAGGAAGATCATCGCCCGCGAGATCTCGACGCCGAACACCGTCATCGGGCCGGACAGATCCCACAGGATTCCCGTGAACGACACGATCGACAGCACGGCGGTCACCGCGCCCATCGACAGCGAGCGGGACGTGGTCACGAAGTTGGTGATGTCGGCCTGGACGCGCTGGTCCGGGTTGTCGATCGCGTCGTCCAGGAACCGGTCGCGGTAGTAGGCGCGGCTGTCGAGCCAGTCGTCGACGAGATGGTGGTTGAGCCACGTCCGCCAGTCGATGTCGAGGGTCTGCCCGATCAGGTACTCGATCAGGGCCCGCACCACGTGGACCGTCGCCAGAAGGGCGAACACGCGGAGGAAGTGCCAGAACGCCGATTCGTCCAGGTTCTGGATCGAATCGTAGAAGTCGTTGTACCAGTAGGAGAACAGCACCGTCATCCGCACCGCGAAGACCGTCGACAGCAGCAGCACTGCCAGGATGGTCAACGGCTTGAGGCTGCGCCGCGGATTGAAGTACGGCGCGGCGAAGCGCCAGAACTGCCTACCCCATTTGGTGAACCGAGCGAGCAGTATCACTACGACGACGAACGCGACGACAGTCATGACGTAGGCCTTGAGCAGCCACATTGCGCTGTCCCAGACGACGTTGTTCCAGTCCACGACCCATATCCCCGATCACGAGGTGAAACTCACCAGAAAAGATGGCGAAGTCTAACCCCGGACGTCGGTCATCGGCGAGAGATACGCACAGGACACGCGTCGATCCGCACCCACACATCGCCCGATGTCCCATTTGGGCGGTTTCGCCGCTCGGGTGGGACATCGGGCAGGGCGAACGGACCCCGTCGACCGGGAGTCTACGAGTCCTTCTCGGGCTCAGGCTTTTTCAGATTGCCGTCGTCGTCGACGTAGTCGTCGAAGGCGGTACCCGACACCGTGCCGTCGGAGCCGGGCAGGACGACCGTCTCGCGGGCACCCGGCTCGTAACGGGCGTCGATCTCCTCCACCTTCTTCTTGGCTTCGGCGAGGGCCTCGTCGTCGGGGAGGGGAACTTCGCTCTCGGCCTGCCGGCCGGAGTTCTTCTGCTCGGGTGCGTCTGCGCTCATTGTGCACGTCCGTTCCGTTTTCGGAGATTCCAGACCGACCATACGCCGCAGCCACCAGTTGAACTACCGTTCAAAACCGTTCGGTATCAATGGAATGGCGGGGCCGCTACTTCCGCGGCGGGAAGTGGCGGATGAGACCCTCCTGGACGACGGTGGCCAGCAACTCGCCCTCGAGGGAGAAGAACCGCCCCGTCGCGAGGCCGCGGGACCCGGCGGCGACCGGCGACTCGGTGGCGTAGAGTGTCCAGTCGTCGAACCGGAACGGCCGGTGGAACCAGATGGAATGGTTGACGGTGGCCGCGACGATCCGGTCCAGCCCCCACGACAATCCGTGGGTGGTGATGATCGAATCCAGGACCGTGGTGTCCGACGAGTAGCCCATGACGGCCACGTGAATCAGCGGGTCGTCCGGAAGGTCGCCGTCAGATTTCATCCAGACCCGGTTGTGGGTGAGCTTCTCCCCGGTGCCCTTCATGATCCAGGACGGGTCGTTCGCGTAACGCATGTCGATCGGCTTGAGGGCGTCGACGAACATCTTCAGCCGATCCTCGTAACCCAGGAAGTGGTCGCCCAGCGGCGGCAACGTGTCCGGGAACGGGACGTCGGGCACCTCGACCGCGTGCTCCAGACCCTTGCCCCAGTCCTGGAACGCCGCCAGCATGACGAACAGTTCCTCACCGTTCTGCAGCGCCGTGACCTGCCGGTTCGCGAATGCCCGGCCGTCGCGGTGCCGCTCGACGCGGTATTCGATGGGTTCCTTGACGTCGCCGCCGCGGATGAAGTGGGCGTTGATCGCGTGCACGGCGCGCTCGCCGCTCACGGTGCGGCCGGCGGCGACCAGTGCCTGGGAAATCAACTGGCCGCCGAACGTCCGGCTCCCCACCTGCGCGGGATGCCGACCTCGGTACGTGTCCTCGCCGGTCCTCTCGAGATCGAGAAGTTCGAGCAGGGTCTGGAGATCGGTCTTCGCCGCGACTTCGCTCACCTAGTGGTCCTCTTCGCCGATTCTGTGGACGTGGATCAGGTTGGTCGAGCCTACGGTGCCGGGCGGCGACCCGGCCACGATGACCACCAGTTCACCCTTCTGGTACCGGCCCAACCCGAGCAGCGCGTGGTCGACCTGCCGCACCATCGCGTCGGTGCTCTCGACCGGGTCGACGATGAACGTCTCGGTGCCCCACGTCAGCGACAACTGGCTGCGCACCTCCGGCAGCGGGGTGAACGCCAGCAGCGGCAGCGGGGTGTGCAGCCGCGCCAGGCGGCGCACCGTGTCCCCGGACTGGGTGAACGCGACCAGCGCCTTCGCGTCCAGCCGCTCCCCGATGTCGCGGGCGGCGTACGAGATGACACCCCGCTTGGTGCGCGGCACATGCGTCAGCGGCGGCACCTGGGTGGACTCGTTCTCCACCGCCTCGACGATCCGCGCCATCGTGCGCACCGTCTCCATCACGTACTTACCGACCGACGTCTCACCGGACAGCATCACCGCGTCCGCACCGTCGAGCACCGCGTTCGCCACGTCGGACGCCTCGGCGCGGGTGGGCCGCGAGTTCTCGATCATCGACTCCAGCATCTGGGTGGCCACGATGACCGGCTTCGCGTTCTCCCGGGCGATCTGGATCGCCCGCTTCTGCACCAGCGGCACCTGCTCGAGCGGCAACTCCACACCCAGGTCACCGCGGGCGACCATCACCGCGTCGAATGCCAGCACGATCGCCTCGAGGTTGTCGATCGCCTCCGGCTTCTCGAGCTTCGCGATCACCGGGATCCGGCGACCGACCCGATCCATCACGGCGTGAACCAATTCCACATCGGCCGGCGACCGCACGAACGACAGCGCGATGAAGTCGACGCCGAGGCCGAGCGCGAACTCGAGGTCGGCGATGTCCTTCTCCGACAGCGCCGGGACCGACACGTTCATCCCCGGCAGGGACACACCCTTGTTGTTGCTGACCGGGCCACCCTCGGTGACCCGGCAGATCACGTCGTTGCCCTCCACACCGGAGACGACGAGACCGACCTTGCCGTCGTCGACGAGCAGACGGTCGCCGGGCTTGGCGTCCTCGGCGAGCTGCTTGTACGTGGTCGACACCCGATCGTGGGTGCCGTCGACCTCGTCGACGGTGATCCGCACTTCCTCACCGTTGGCCCACGTGGTGCGCCCCTCGGCGAACCGGCCGAGCCGGATCTTCGGGCCCTGGAGGTCGGCGAGGACACCGACCGCCTTCCCCGTCGCGTCCGAGGCGGCCCGGACGCGTTTGTAGTTCTCCTCGTGGTCGGCGTGTTCGCCGTGGCTGAAATTCAGCCGCGCCACGTCCATACCGCTTTCGACGAGCTCGCGAATACGGTCACCGGTGGCGGTAGCAGGTCCAAGTGTGCATACGATCTTCGTGCGTCGGTTCACGGCCTCGAGCCTAGTCGTCCCGCGCGCCCTTCTCCATTTAGACGACTGCCAGCGGGAGCGCCGTCGGGTGCACCGGCGACGGGAGGTCCGACGCCCCGGTCAGATACACGTCGACCGCGTGCGCCGCGGACCTGCCCTCCGCGATCGCCCACACCACGAGCGACGCCCCGCGATGCGCGTCCCCGCAGACGAAGACCCCGGGTGCGGTGGTCTGCCAATCCGGTCCGCAGGAGAGCGATCCGCGCCGGGTGGGCGACAGCCCGTAGTCGTCGAGCAGCGGTCCGAGATCGACACCCTCGAATCCGATCGCGAAAAGCGCCAATTCGCACGGCAATTCGATCTCCTCGCCGACCGGCGTGATGATGCGTTTGCCGTCCTCGCGGGTGACCCGGACCTCGGCGAGCACCATGGATCGGACGTTCCCGTTCTCGTCACCGAGGAAGCGTTGCACCGCGACCTGATACCGGCGGACACCGCCCTCGGCGTGCGCGGGCGACGTGCGCAGCACCATCGGCCACGCCGGCCACGGCGTCGCGGCCTCGTCCCGTTCCGTCGGCAACTCCGGGTTGTAATCCAGCAGGGTCACCGACAGCGCGCCCTGGCGGTGCGCCGTTCCGAGGCAGTCGGCCCCGGTGTCGCCGCCGCCGATGATGACGACGTGCTTGCCCTTGGCGGTGATCGTCGCGGGACCGTCACCCTCGCATTCCTTGTTCGAGGTGACGAGGTGTTCCATCGCGAGGTGGATCCCGTTCAGCTCCCGGCCTTCGACGGTCGTGTTGTCACGGCCCCGGAGCGCGCCGATCGCGAGCACGACGGCGTCGAAGTTCTCGCGCATCTGCTCCACGGTGAGGTCGACGCCGACCTCGCAATCGGTGACGAAGTGCGTTCCCTCGGCGCGCATCTGCATCAGGCGCTGATCGAGGATCGCCTTCTCCATCTTGAATTCCGGGATGCCGTACCGCAGCAGTCCCCCGAGCCGGTCGTCGCGCTCGTAGACGGTGACGTCGTGCCCCGCCCGGGTCAGCTGCTGAGCCGCCGCGAGACCGGCCGGACCGGAACCGACCACCGCCACCTTGCGGCCCGTGGCGATCATCGGCGGCTTGGGCACCACCGTGCCGGACTCCCACGCGACGTCGGCGATGGCCTGCTCGATCCGCTTGATGGTGACGCTGCCGGTCGTGTGCGTGTCGGCGAGCGCGAGCACACACGCCGACTCGCACGGCGCCGGACACACCCGCCCCGTGAACTCCGGGAAGTTGTTGGTGGCATGCAGGCGCTCACTGGCCGCCGACCAGCGGCCGCGCCGCACCAGGTCGTTCCACTCCGGGATCAGGTTGCCCAGCGGGCAGCCCGCACTTCCCGAGTGGCAGAACGGGATTCCGCAGTCCATGCACCGCGCGGCCTGCTCGGACACCTCGGCCGCCCGCTCCGCCGGACTCTGCGGCGCGTACACCTCGTGCCAGTCGTGCACCCGCTCCGCGACCGGACGCTTGCGCGCCTCCTTCTTGACGATGTGCAGAAAGCCCTGTGGATCAGCCACGTGCCGCCTCCATGATCGCAGTGTCGACGTCGAGTCCCTCGGCCTTGGCAATCCGGGTCGCGTCCAGGACCCGCTGGTAGTCCACCGGCATCACCTTGGTGAACAACGCGGACCGCCGGGGCCAGTCGGCGAGCACCGACGCCGCCACCGCGGAACCGGTCCAGCGGTGGTGGCGGGTGACCGCGCCGCACAACCAGTCGAGGTCGTCCGGGTCGGGTTGCAGGAGCTTCACCATCGCCGGGTTCACGTCCTCGTGGTCCAGGTCGAGGACGTACGCGATGCCGCCGGACATGCCGGCCGCCATGTTCCGGCCGGTCGGCCCGAGGATCACGACCCGTCCGCCCGTCATGTACTCGCAAGCGTGGTCGCCGACGCCCTCCACGACGGCCGACGCACCCGAGTTGCGCACCGAGAAGCGTTCGCCGACGCGGCCCCGGAGATAGAGCTCGCCCGAGGTGGCGCCGTAGAGGAGGGTGTTGCCCGCGATCACCTGGGTTTCCGGGACGAACAGGACGTCGTCGGCGGGACGGACCACGATCCGCCCGCCCGACAACCCCTTGCCGACGTAGTCGTTGGCGTCACCGGTCAGGTCGATGGTGATGCCCGGCGGCAGGAACGCGCCGAGCGATTGCCCCGCCGAACCCGTGAACGTGAGCCGGATCGTGTCGTCCGGCAGCCCGGCGGCGCCGTACCGGCGGGTGACCTCCGCACCGAGCAGCGTGCCGACGGTCCGGTTGACGTTGCGCACCGGCATCTCGATCTCCACGGCGTGCGCGTCCTCGAGGGCACCCTCGGCCAGTTGGATGAGCGTCCGGTCCAGCGCCCGGTCCAGTCCGTGATCCTGATCGCGGTCCCGGCGCCGCTGCGGCAGCGGCGCCCCGTCCGGTCCGGTGGGCACGGCGAAGATCGGGGTGAGGTCGAGTCCGCGATTCTTCCAGTGCGCGATCCCCTGCGCGGTCTCGAGGACATCCGCGTGACCGACGGCCTCGTCGATGCTGCGGAATCCCAGGTCCGCCAGGTACTGGCGCACGTCCTCGGCGACGAAGCGGAAGAACTCCTCCACGAACTCCGGTTTGCCGGTATACCGCTTGCGCAGCTCCGGGTTCTGGGTGGCGACACCGACCGGGCAGGTGTCGAGGTGGCAGACCCGCATCATGATGCAGCCCGCCACGATCAGCGGGGCCGTCGAGAACCCGAACTCCTCCGCACCCAGGAGCGCCGCGACCACGACGTCCCGCGCGGTGCGCATCCCGCCGTCGCACTGGACGGTGATGCGGTCGCGGAGACCGTTGAGCACGAGTGTCTGCTGGGCGTCGGCCAGCCCGATCTCCCACGGCGCCCCGGCATGCTTCATCGACGTCAGCGGGGTGGCGCCGGTTCCGCCGTCGTTCCCGGAGATCAGGACCACGTCGGCGTGCGCCTTGCTGACGCCGGCGGCGACCGTTCCCACACCCACCGAGCTGACCAGCTTCACGTGGACCCGGGCCCGGTCGTTGGCGTTCTTCAGGTCGTGGATCAGCTGGGCGAGATCTTCGATCGAGTAGATGTCGTGGTGCGGCGGCGGCGAGATCAGCCCGACCCCCGGCGTCGAGTGCCGGGTCTCCGCGACCCACGGGTACACCTTGTACGCCGGCAGCTGGCCGCCCTCACCGGGCTTCGCGCCCTGCGCCATCTTGATCTGGATGTCGCTGGCGTTGATCAGGTAGTCGCTGGTGACACCGAACCGCCCGCTCGCCACCTGCTTGACGGCGCTGCGGCGGGACGGATCGTAGAGGCGGTCGACGTTCTCGCCGCCCTCGCCCGTATTGGAGCGCCCGCCGAGATTGTTCATCGCGACGGCCATCGTCTCGTGGGCCTCGGCGGAGATCGAGCCGTAACTCATCGCGCCGGTGTTGAACCGGGTGACGATCCGCTCGACCGGTTCCACCTCGTCCAGCGGCACCGGCGGGCGCACACCCTCCCGGAACGTGAACAGGCCGCGCAGTGCGCCACCGGCCTCGGCGAGGCGGTTCACCTCCTCGCTGTACTTCGCGAACACCTCGTGCTGACCGGTGCGGGTTGCGTGCTGCAGCAGGAACACCGTCTCCGGGGTGAACAGGTGCAGTTCGCCGTCGCGGCGGAACTGGTACTCGCCGCCGTCCTCGAGCCGCCGGTGGGCGAACTCGGCCGGGTTGTCCGGGTACGCCTGCCGGTGACGGAGGGTGACCTCGCGGGCGATCTCGTCGAGACCGGCGCCGCCCAGCTTGCTGACGGTGCCCTTGAAGTACTCGTGGACGAGATCGCGGTCCAGGCCGATCGCCTCGAACACCTGCGCCGCGGTATACGAGCCGACTGTGGAGATGCCCATCTTCGACATCACCTTGAGCACACCCTTGCCGAGAGCGGTGAGATAGTTCCGCACGGCGATCGTGTGCTCGACGCCGGTGAGTTCGCCCTCGGACACGAGGTCCTCGATCGACTCCATCGCGAGGTACGGGTTGACCGCCGCGGCCCCGTACCCGATGAGCAGCGCCAGGTGGTGGACCTCGCGGGCGTCACCGGATTCGACGACCAGCGCCACCTTGGTGCGTTCCTTGGTCCGCACCAGGTGATGGTGCACCGCGGCGACCGCGAGCAGCGACGGGATCGGCGCGCGGGTGTGGTCGGAGTCGCGGTCCGAGATCACCAGCGTCCGGTAGCCGTCCGCGATCGCGGCGCTCGCCTGAGCCCGCAATTCCTCGATCGCCTCGGCCATCCCCGCACCGCCGCGTTCCACGTCGTACAGCGCGCGCAGCACCGCCGCGGCCAGCCCCGGATGGTTGCCGTCCGCGTTGACGTTGATGATCTTGTTCAGCTCTTCGTTGTCGAGCACCGGCCACGGCAGCACGATCTGCCTGCACGACGCCGCGGTCGGCTCGAGCAGGTTCTGCTCCGGTCCCATGACCCGCGACAGCGACGTCACGATCTCTTCACGGATCGCGTCGAGCGGCGGGTTCGTGACCTGCGCGAACAGTTCGACGAAGTAGTCGTAGAGCAGCCGCGAACGCTGCGACATGACGGCGATCGGGGTGTCCGTCCCCATCGAGCCGAGGGGCTCGCCGCCGGACGCGGCCATCGGCGCGAGCAGGATCCGCAGATCCTCCTCCGTGTACCCGAACGCCACCTGCCGTCGCACCACCGACTCGTGGTTGTGCTGCGCATGCGGGCGATCCGGCAGCGTCTTCAGTTCGAGCAGACCGGCGTACAGCCACTCGGCGTACGGCCGCTCCGCCGCGAGCCGCATCTTGATCTCCTCGTCGGGCACGATCCGGCCCTCGGACGTGTCGACCAGGAACATCTGCCCCGGTTCGAGGCGGCCCTTCGCCACGACCTCCGCCTGCGGGACGTCGAGGACACCGCTCTCGCTCGCGAGGACCACCCGCCCGTCGACGGTCTGCCACCAGCGTCCCGGACGCAGGCCGTTGCGGTCCAGCACGGCGCCGACCACGGTCCCGTCGGTGAACGTCACACACGCCGGTCCGTCCCACGCCTCCATCAGCGACGCGTGGAACTGATAGAACGCCCGGCGGTCGGGGCACATCGACGTGTCGTTCTCCCACGCCTCCGGCACCATCATCATCACCGCGTGCGCCACGCTGCGGCCCGCGAGGTGCAGCAATTCGAGGACCTCGTCGAACGACGCCGAATCCGACGCGTCCGGGGTGCAGATCGGATACAGCCTGCGCAGGTCGCCCGGGATCACCGAACTCGACAGCAACGCCTCGCGGGCGCGCATGCGGTTCCGGTTGCCGCGGACCGTGTTGATCTCACCGTTGTGCGCGACGAACCGGAACGGATGCGCGAGCGGCCAGGACGGGAACGTGTTGGTCGAGAACCGGCTGTGCACGATCGCGATCGCACTCGCCATCCGCGGGTCGCGCAGGTCCGGGAAGTACCGGGACAGCTGGGACGTGGTCAGCATTCCCTTGTAGACGACGGTCCGGCTCGACAGGGACGGGAAGTACACGCCGCTGCCCTCGGACTCGACCTCGGGAGTGACCTGCTCGGCCCGCTTGCGCAGCGCGTAGACCAGGCGGTCGAGCGCCAGCCCGCCGGGCCGGATCCCACCGACGGCGGGTGCGGTGACGAACAACTGGCTCATGTGCGGCGCGCAGGCCCGGGCCGTGGAGCCGACGTCCGCGCCGTCCGGATCGACGGGCACCGGGCGCCAGCCGAGGATTTCGAGCCCCTCCTCGGCCGCGAGGCCGGACACGCGTCGTTGCGCGGCCGCCCGCGCCTGCGGGTCTTGCGGGAGGAAGCAGATTCCCGCCGCGTAGGTGCTGCCGCCGTCCTCGAGCGGCGCCGGGAGATCGAAGTCGACGACGTCCCCGAAGAATTCGGTGGGCAGCTGGAGGAGGATGCCGGCGCCGTCTCCGCTGTTCGGTTCCGATCCTGCCGCACCGCGGTGCTCGAGATTCTCGAGGGCGAGGAGTCCGTCGGAGACGATGGAGTGTGAGCGGCGGCCGTGCACGTCCGTGACCATGGCGACGCCGCAGGAATCGGCTTCCTGGTCCGGGTCGTACAAGCCCTGGGGACCGGGCAACTGAGAGAACAGCACCGATATACCTCCACATCGGCCAGGAAGACCACCAGTGTGTGCGCTCCGCACGTGCTGTCGGCGGCCTCCGCTAGCGGGGTCGCCACGACGGGCGCTAACTGCTTTTCGGGGGTCTACCGGGACAGCATCGGCCCGTGAAGGTTGTAACCGGACATACACCCGGCGCGCTCAGCTTACCAGGACCGATACCTCGCAAGATATGCCGAATCCGGCCCCGGAACGGGCTGTGGCCCGTGTCGCATCAGCAACACGGGCCACAGTTCCTTCAGGGATCGTCACTGCTCCCGCAGGGGTCGTCCGTACTTGTCCTTCACGCTTCCGGTCAGCATCATGATGCCGTCGACCAGCGGCCAGATTCCGCCGATTCCACAGGTGAGCCACGTGACGGCGATCTGCGCCACGGCGATGCCGGGCTGGTTCAGGTAGAACCGTCCGACTCCGAAACCGCCGAGGAAGATCTGCAGCAGGCCGGCGGTCAGCTTGGACTTGTCGGAGTACGGCTCACCCGTCAGCGGGTGCCTGCCGAACGGCGCCGACGGATCGGCGTACGCGTTGTAGCCGGCGGGAGCGTATCCGGGCGGCGGGAACCCCTGCTGGGGGTAACCCGGCTGCTGTCCGTACCCCGGCTGCTGGTACCCGGGCTGCTGGTACTCCTGCGACGACTGCGGAGCAGCCCCGTACTGCGCGCCGTAGTTGGGGTCGGGTGCGCCGTAGGTGGGACCGTCCGGTTGCTGCTGGGGCTTCTCGTACCCGGTGTAGGGCGCGGTCGGCGAAGTCGGCTCGCCCACGTTCGGGAACGGGGCCGTCGGCTCGGTGCCGCTCGGCGACGGGTAGGTGGGCGTGGACCCCCAGCCCGGGCCGTTACCGACACCAGAGTAGGTGTCCCAGCCCGGTCCGGTGCCGGTCGAACCCGGTGACGGTGTCGCGTCCGACGTGGCCGGCGGCTGGGACAGCGAGGCCTCGGCGGTGGCGTCGTAATCGAAGGGTGAGCCGAACTCGGGCGGCAGGCTCGACTCGGTGCTGTTCTCGGTGCCGTCGCTGCTCTTCCCCAGGTCGACTTTGTGTGCGTCCTCGGATGCACCCTTGCCGGAATCGTCGGATGCTTTCCCCGGTTCAGTCATTCGCGTCATCCTTCTTGCTGTCGATGGTCTTCGTGCGCGCCTCGCCGCCGGTACTCGCGGTACTCGCGGCCTTGTCGTCCGATACCGGCTCCGATGCGGGCGCGTCCTCGTCCGTGCCCTCGTCCTCGACGTTCTTCTCGGGCTCCTTCTCCGTGGTCTCGCTGTCGACCGGTTCGCCGTCGGCAGGCCGCAATTCGGCCGGGTCCTCACGGCCCTTCGTCGCGGCGAAGAAGTACACCAGGGCCGCGACGAACACCAGGGCTGAGGTGAACGAGTTCACGCGGACACCGGCGATGAGGCTCGCGTGATCGCTGCGCATCAGTTCGATCCAGAAGCGGCCGGCGCAATATCCGGCCACGTACAGGGCGAAGAGGCGGCCGTGACCGATGCGGAAGCGGCGATCGACCCACACGAGCAGGAGAACGATCAGCACGTTCCACAGCGCCTCGTACAGGAACGTCGGATGCACCACGAACGCGACCTCGCCGGTCGACACCCCGTCGATCAGCTGCGGTGACACCTGGCCCACGTCGTTGCGCCGCTCGAAGATCTCGAGCCCCCACGGCACGTCGGTCTCGCGACCGTAGAGTTCCTGGTTGAAGTAGTTTCCGAGCCGGCCGATCGCCTGCGCCAGCAGGATTGCGGGCGCGACCGCGTCGCCGAGCGCAGGCAGCGGGATGCCGCGGCGACGACAACCGATCCAGGCGCCGACGCCGCCGAGCGCCACGGCGCCCCAGATGCCGAGGCCGCCCTGCCACACCTTCAGGGCGTCGACGGGGTCGCCGCCCTCCCCGAAGTACGTCGGCCAGTCGGTCATCACGTGGTAGAGACGGCCGCCGATCAGGCCGAACGGCACCGCCCAGATGGCGATGTCGAGGACGGTGCCCTTCTCGCCGCCGCGGGCGACCCAGCGACGGTCACCCCACACGATCGCGACGACGATCCCGACGATGATGAACAGCGCGTACGCGCGCAGGGCCACCGGTCCGACATACCAGACACCTTGAGGCGGACTCGGAATGTAGGCCAGTACGTCCACAGTGGAAGTCACGACGCCACGGTAGCGGAGCGAACGCCCTCGGCGAGTTCCTTCGTGAGCGAGCGCACCGCGTCCAGACCGCTCTCCGCGGCCGTGACCAGCGCGGATCCGACGATGACCGCGTCGGCGTACGCGGCGATCTCGGCGGCCTGCGCGCCGGAGCGGACACCCAGTCCGACACCCACCGGGATGTCCGAGTGGGCGCGGATGCGGGCCGTCAGCTCGGGTGCCATCGACGACACCGCGTCACGGGCGCCGGTGACACCCATCGTGGACGCGGCATACACGAAGCCGCTGCTGGCGTCGAGGGTCATCGCGAGGCGTTCCTCGGTCGACGACGGCGCCACCAGGAAGATCCGGTCGAGGTCGTGTTCCTTCGACGCGGCGATCCACTCGCCGGCCTCCTCGGGGATCAGGTTGGGCGTGATCAGGCCGAGGCCACCCGCGCTCGCCAGGTCGCGGGAGAACTTGTCGACCCCGTACTGCAGGACCGGATTCCAGTACGTCATCACGACGGCCTTGCCGCCGACGGAGGCGATCGCCTCGACGACGGTGAACACGTCACGCACCCGGACACCGTTCCGCAGCGCCGTCTCGGCCGCCGCCTGGATGGTGGGCCCGTCCATCACCGGGTCGGAGTAGGCGATGCCGACCTCGACGATGTCGCAACCGGATTCGACCATCGCCTTGAACACGTCGATGGACTCCTGCACGGTGGGGAAACCGGCCGGGAGGTACCCGACGAGCGCGGCGCGTTTCTCCTCGCGGCACTGCGCGAACGTCGGGGCGAGGCGCGAGAGTCGTTCGCTCACTTGGCCGAACCTTCCTTGTCAGTCGTGGTGGTCTCGGTCGAGTCGTCGGGATCGAACAGTCCGAACCACTTGGCGGCCGTGTCCATGTCCTTGTCGCCGCGCCCGGACAGGCTGATGACGATGATCGCGCCCTCCCCCAGTTCGCGGCCCAGTCGCAGCGACCCGGCGACGGCGTGGGCGGACTCGATGGCCGGGATGATGCCCTCACGCTCGGACAGCAGACGCAGCGCGTCCATGGCCTCCGTGTCGGTGACCGGCTCGTAGGTGGCGCGACCGATGTCCTTGAGGAGCGCGTGCTCCGGTCCGACACCGGGGTAGTCGAGGCCCGCGGAGATCGAGTGCGACTCGATGGTCTGGCCGTCCTCGTCCTGCAACAGGTACGAGTACGCGCCCTGGAACGCGCCCGGGGTGCCCGCCGCGAACGTGGCGGCGTGCCGCCCGGTCTCGACGCCGTCACCGGCGGCCTCGTAGCCGACGAGCCGCACGGCCGGGTCGTCGAGGAACGCGTGGAAGATGCCGATGGCGTTGGAACCGCCGCCGACGCACGCCGTCACCGCGTCGGGCAGCCTGCCCGTCAGCGCCTGCACCTGGGCACGCGCCTCCAGACCGACGACGCGCTGGAAGTCGCGGACGATGGTCGGGAACGGGTGCGGCCCGGCAGCGGTGCCGAAGCAGTAGTACGTGTTGTGGGCGTTGGTGACCCAGTCGCGCAGCGCCTCGTTGATGGCGTCCTTCAGGGTCCTCGACCCCGACTCGACCGACACCACCGAGGAGCCCAGCAACCGCATGCGGGCGACGTTCAGCGCCTGCCGCTCGGTGTCGACGGCACCCATGTAGATGACGCATTCGAGGCCGAGGAGCGCGCAGGCGGTGGCGGTGGCCACACCGTGCTGGCCGGCGCCGGTCTCCGCGATGATGCGGGTCTTGCCCATGCGCTTGGCGAGCAGCACCTGACCGAGCACGTTGTTGATCTTGTGCGAGCCCGTGTGGTTGAGGTCTTCGCGCTTGAGGATGAGCCGCGCCCCACCGGCGAACTCGCTCATCCGTTTCGCCTCGAAGATCGGGGACGGACGACCGGTGTAGTCGCGCTGGAGACGGTCGAGTTCGTTCAGGAACGCGTCGTCGGCGCGGGCCTTCTCGTACTCGGCGGTGACCTCCTCGATCACTGCCATCAGGGCCTCGGGCACGTGCCGTCCGCCGTACACGCCGAAGTGTCCTCCGGCGTCGGGGTCGTGCGTCGTGCGCTCGGCGATTCCGGCGCTGGCAGTCGGCAGATTGCCACCCTTGAAGACGGTTTCCTGATTACGTGAAGTCACAGGTCCAGTCTGCCCCAACGCCGGGTTCCGCCGCCGTCCGGGTCAGTTCCGCCGACGCAACGTCAGCGTGACGGCTTGGGGCAGGACGGGTGAGCGCCGGCGTTGACCAGATCGGCCACCGCCTTGCGCGGATCCCCGCTGGTGACGAGGCCTTCGCCGACCAGCACCGCGTCGGCTCCCGCACCGGCGTAGGCCAGCAGGTCGGCCGTGCCGCGCACACCGGACTCGGCGATCTTGATGATCTCGGTGGGCAGCCCGGGAGCGATCTCGCCGAACGTGTTCTTGTCGACCTCGAGCGTCTTGAGATTGCGGGCGTTGACACCGATGACCTTGGCGCCCGCCTCGAGCGCCCGGTTGGCCTCTTCCTCGGTGTGGACCTCGACGAGGGCCGTCATGCCCAGCGACTCCGTGCGGTCGATCAGCGACGCGAGCGCGTCCTGCTCGAGGGCGGCGACGATGAGCAGCACGACGTCGGCGCCGTGCGCGCGGGCCTCGTGGATCTGATACGGCCCGACGATGAAGTCCTTGCGGAGGATCGGGATGCTCACCGCGCGGCGGACGGCGTCGAGGTCCGCGAGGGACCCCTGGAACCGGCGCTCCTCGGTGAGCACGCTGATCACCCGGGCGCCACCGGCCTGGTAGGCGGCGGCCAGCTCGGCGGGATCGGTGATGTCGGCGAGCGCACCCTTCGAGGGGCTGGCCCGCTTGACCTCGGCGATGACTCCGATGCCCGGCTCGAGCAGGGCGGCCGCGGCATCGAGGGCCGGCGGTGCGGCAGCGGCGGCAGCCTTGACTGCGGCGAAGTCAAGGACGGCTTCGCGGGCGGCGACGTCGGCGCGCACCCCGTCGAGAATCGAGTCGAGAACGGTCATCGTGGCCCGAGTCCTTTCTGGGCAGAAACCCGATGTGAGGAACATCATCAGGGGTGAAGTCAGCCTAGATGGCACTCTGATTCTGTTTACGTTCGGGTCCCCGGGTCTTTGTCCGGTCCGTCAACTTGGTCGACAGGTTCGGCTTTCTTGTCTTCCACCGTGGGGTCCTCCCCCGCGTCCAGGGCGTCCCAGAGCATGCGCTGGGTGACGGGCCCCTCCGCCGAATCGGTGGCGGCCTTCTTCGCCGCGTCCCGTCGCGCACCGGGGCTGTCGTACTTGGAGGAGAGCCCGGCCCGCACCCGCGGACGGCGGACGAGTTCCACCGCGGCGGCGAGCGCCGCCAGGGCGCCCACCAGCGCGAGAACGGCGGGACCGACGTGCACGGACACCGACTGGACCTCGGCGCGGCCCGGGAGCTCGGCCAGCCGGCCCGCGTCGTCGTCGGAGGCGCCCGAGACGATCAACCCCACCGCGGGGACCGCGGCCGCGACGGCCACGACCGCGACGAGGACGCCGAGCACCCGCAGCGCCCAGCCCTTCACTGCGAACGACGCGGCGATCGCGGCGACCAGGGTCAACGCCAGCGGCGTGAGCGCCGCGGCCCACGTGCCGCCGACGAGCGCGGACGTGCGCTCCTCACCGAGTCCGTCGGAGGAGGTGACCTCGACCCACGTCATCCGGGAGGCACCCCACAGGCACACCGCCGCGACCGCGAGCAGCAGCACCGAGATCATCGACCGGCGACGTCCCGCCTGCCCGGGTTCCCGGGCCGTCTCCGACGCGTCACTCACTGCGTGTCGCCTCCCAGGGTCCGGAGCGTGTGCGCCGCCGCGATCGCGCTGAGCACCGCCATCGCCTTGTTCCGCGCCTCGGTGTCCTCGTACTCGGGGTTCGAGTCGGCGACGACACCCGCACCCGCCTGGACGTACCCGATGCCGTCCTTGATCAGCGCGGTACGGATCGCGATGGCCGTGTCGGCGTCGCCGGCGAAGTCGAGGTACCCGATGATGCCGCCGTAGATGCCGCGGCGCGTCGGTTCGAGTTCCTCGATCAGCTGCATCGCCCGGACCTTCGGCGCGCCCGACAGGGTGCCCGCCGGGAAGCACGCGGTGACGGCGTCCAGGGCCTGCTTGCCGTCCGCGAGGTGACCCGTGACGGTGGAGACGAGATGCATCACGTGGCTGTACCGCTCGATGTGGCGGTAGTCGTGGACCTTCACCGTGCCCGGTTCGCACACGCGCCCGAGGTCGTTGCGGCCCAGGTCCACGAGCATCAGGTGCTCCGCGTTCTCCTTCTCGTCGGCGAGCAGGTCCTTCTCGAGCAGGATGTCCTCCTCCTCGGTGTGCCCTCGCCACCGGGTGCCCGCGATCGGGTGCGTGGTGGCGACGCCTTCCGACACGGTCACCAGGGCCTCCGGGCTCGAACCGACGATCGAGAACGCGGTCTCGCCGTCGCCGTTCGGCACGTTGAGCAGGTACATGTACGGGCTGGGGTTGGAGGCGCGCAGCATCCGGTAGACGTCGATCGGGTCCGCGGTGCAGTCGATCTCGAAGCGCTGCGACAGCACGACCTGGAAGGCCTCACCCGCCTCGATGTCTCCCACGAGCTTCTGCACGTCGGCGCCGAAACCTTCGGTGGTGCGCTGACGCCGGTAGTCGGGGGCGGGCTTCGCGAACGTGGACACGGTGGACGACGCCGGCGCCGACAGGGCGTGCGTCATCCGGTCCAGCCGCTCGACCGCGGAGTCGTAGGCCTCGTCGACGCGTTGGTCGGTGCCGTCCCAGTTGACCGCGTTGGCGATCAGGGTGATGGCGCCCTCGTGGTGGTCGACGGCCGCGAGGTCCGTCGCCAGCAACATGACCATCTCGGGGATCTGCAGATCGTCGGTGGCGTGCTCGCCGATCCGCTCGATCCGGCGCACCGCGTCGTAGCCGAGGAAACCCACCATGCCGCCGGTCAGCGGCGGCAGGTCGGGCAGCCGCTCGCTGCGGAGCAGTTCCAGCGTCTGGCCGAGGGCCGCGATCGGGTCGCCGCCGGACGGTGCGCCCGCGGGAACGTTGCCGTACCACGCGGCCTCGCCGTCGACGACCGTCAGCGCGGCGGGACTGCCCGCGCCGATGAACGACCATCGCGACCACGATCGGCCGTTCTCCGCCGACTCGAGCAGGAAGGTCCCCGGCCGGTTCGCCGCCAGCTTGGTGTACGCCGACAGCGGGGTTTCCGCGTCAGCCAACACCTTGCGCGTCACCGGGACCACCCGGTGTTCGGCGGCGAGAGCGTGGAACTGCTCGCGCGTGGTGGTCGAGTCGGACCCGCCGTCGGCCGGGGTGGCGGCGGACTCGGGTGCGGGAATCGTGGTGGGCTCGCCGTGCATGCCGACCATCATCCCAGGCGCACTCGTCGTGTCTGCGTGCGCGGGTAGCCTCGGCTCTCATGAAGCCAGGTCAGCTCGCACCGGAATTCACCCTGCCCGATCAGGACGGCATCGCGCGATCGCTGTCGAGCCTCCTCGAGGACGGCCCTCTGGTGCTGTTCTTCTATCCCGCGGCGTCGACGCCGGTGTGCACCGCCGAGGCCTGCCACTTCCGTGACCTCGGAGTCGAGTTCTCCGCGGTGGGCGCGTCCCGCGCCGGGATCTCCACCGACGCGGTGGAGAAGCAGGCATCGTTCGCGCAGGCGCAGTCGTTCGACTACCCGCTGCTGTCGGACGCCGACGGAGCCGTCGCGGAGAAGTTCGGTGTCCGCCGCGGACTGCTCGGCAAGCTCGCCCCGGTCAAGCGGTCGACGTTCGTCATCGACGCCGACCGCACCGTGCTCGAGGTCATCTCGAGCGAGTTCCGCGCCAACACGCACGGCGATCAGGCGCTCGCCTTCCTCCGGACGCGTCAGTCCACCTGAATCGACCGTTTGGCCAGCCCCATCCAGAAGCCGTCGATGACCTGCCGGGGGATCTGCTCGGGATCGCTCGAGGCGCCCAGCGTGACGAACAGCGGCGCGAAGTGCTCGATCGTCGGGTGGGCGTACGGCATGCCCGGCGCGAGCGAGCGGAAGTCGATGAGCGAATCGACGTCGCCCGCGGCGAGACGCTCGTCCGCCCAGGCGTCGAACTCCGACGACCAGCCGGGCGCCTTCGCGTCGGGTGACGGGTCGCGCAGAAACGGCAGCCCGTGGGTGGTGAATCCGGAACCGACGATCAGGACACCCTGCTCGCGCAGGGGACGCAGCCGCTCACCGAGGTGCAGCAGTCGCTGCGGGTCGAGCGTGGGCAGCGAGATCTGCAGGACCGGGATGTCGGCGTCGGGGTACATGACCGTCAACGGCACGTAGGCGCCGTGGTCGAGGCCGCGGTGCGGCTGGTGCGACACGGTCTCGTCGTCGGGCATCAGGGCCACGACCTGCGCCGCGAGTTCGGGGGCGCCGGGCGACTCGTATGTGGTCCGGTAGAAGCGTTCGGGGAAGCCACCGAAGTCGTAGACGAGGGGCGTGCCGGTGGTGGTGGATCCGATCGTGAGCGGCGCCGACTCCCAGTGCGCCGACACCATGAGGATGGCCTTCGGCCGCGGCAGGTCGCCGGCCCACTTCGCCAGCTGCGACACCCACAGTTCACTGTCCACCAGCGGAGGCGCACCATGACTGAGGAACAGTGCGGGCATGGTGGCGGTCATCGCGACTCCTTCGGATCGAGATCCAACACCGGATACTCAATGTTGAAACTTCAAGTTACTATAGGAGTCAACGTGTGGGCCCGGCAACTATTCCCCACGCACGGTCCGGCCCACGACGTGCTAACTATGTTGAACACGTTGCACGCGTGGATCGACGTACGGATGGAGGACACCACTGATGAGTGGTAACGACGAGGGCACTCCGGCAGAGCCCGGCAGCCGATGGCTCGACGCCGAGCAGCAGGAGGCCTGGCTCACCCTCATCGCCCTGGTCACCCGGCTCCCCGCCGCACTGGACACCCAGCTCCAACGCGACTCGGCACTCACCCACTTCGAGTACTTCGTCCTCGCCTCGCTGTCCGGCGAAGCGAACCGGCGCCTGCAGCTGTCCCTGCTCGCCCAGCGCGCCAACGCGTCCCTGTCCCGGCTCTCCCACGTCATCACCAAGATGGAAAAAGCCGGCTGGGTACGCCGCGAGAGCATCCGCGGCAGCCGCGGCTCCGACGCCGTCCTCACAGACGAAGGCATGGCCAAGGTCGTCGAAGCCGCGCCGCCGCACGTCGAATCCGTCCGGTCCCTGATCTTCGACGGACTGTCCGCCGAACAGGTCCGTCAGCTGTCCGAACTGTCCGGCGCCATGCTCACCCAACTCGACAAGAGCATCGCATCGGGAACCGGTCGAGCCTGACAGCCCCGCAGCTCACCCCAGCGGCGTCCCGGCACCTCACCCCAGCGGCGTCCCGGCAGCTCACCCCAGCGGCGTCCCGGCAGCTCACCCCAGCGGCGTCCCGCCGACACCCCAGCTGTCTCGCGGGACCTCGGTGATCGTCACCCACACCTTCGCGGGATCCTTGCCCGTCGCGTCGGCGTAGGCCTTGGTGACCGCCTCGATCGTGGCGCGCTTCTGCTCCGCGGTAAGTCCCGGTGTCTGACTGATCTGAATCAATGGCATGTGGGCATTCTGCCCGAGGACATGCAGGCACTCTGCCCGAGCGCCGAGGCGCCCTACTCGGCGGCGAGGAGCACGTCGGTGTCGAAGCAGGTGTGCGTGCCCGTGTGGCACGCCGCCCCCTCCTGATCGACGACGAGCAGCACCGTGTCGCCGTCGCAGTCGAGCCGCACCTCGTGGACGTACTGCGTGTGACCGGACGTCTCGCCCTTCACCCAGTACTGCTGACGGGACCGGGAGTAGTAGGTTCCCTTGCGGCTGTCGAGCGTGCGAGCGAGGGCCTCGTCGTCCATCCACGCCACCATCAGGACGTCGCCCGTCGACCGTTCCTGCGCGACAGCACTGAACAGTCCTGCCTCGTTGCGCTTGAGCCGGGACGCGATGGCGGGGTCGAGACTCATCGGACGGTGATCCCTTCTTCACGCATGGACTTCTTCACGTCGCCGATCGTCATGTCGCCGAAGTGGAAGACGCTGGCCGCCAGGACGGCATCCGCGCCGGCGCCGACCGCGGGTGCGAAATGCTCGACGGCGCCCGCTCCCCCGCTGGCGATCACCGGCACGTGCACGGCGGCGCGCACCGCCCGGATCATCGGCAGATCGAAACCCGCCTTCGTGCCGTCGGCGTCCATCGAATTGAGCAAGATCTCCCCGACCCCCAGTTCGGCGCCGCGGACCGCCCACTCCACCGCGTCGATACCGGTGCCGCGCTTGCCGCCGTGCGTCGTGACCTCCCACCCCGACGGGGTGTCGGGCTGACCCTGCGGCACGGTCCGCGCATCGACCGACAGCACGATGCACTGCGATCCGAAGCGTTCGCTGAGTTCGCGAAGCAATTCGGGGCGGGCGATCGCCGCGGTGTTGACGCTGACCTTGTCGGCGCCGGCGCGCAGCAACCGGTCGACGTCCTCGACGGTGCGGACACCACCGCCGACGGTGAGCGGGATGAAGACCTGCTCCGCCGTCCGGCTCACCACGTCGAGCATGGTGCCCCGATCCGCGGTGGACGCGGTGACGTCGAGGAACGTGAGCTCGTCGGCGCCCTGGGCGTCGTACGCGGCGGCCAACTCGACGGGGTCACCCGCGTCCCGCAGGTTCTCGAAGTTGACGCCCTTGACGACGCGTCCGGCATCGACGTCCAGACACGGGATCACTCGAACCGCCAGAGTCATTGCGTACGCCCTCCTGAAGGCTCGGAACGAGGATCACCCAGTGATCCGAGGATATCGAGAATTTCGCCGTGCACTCCGGGCGCTCCGGCGAGCACCGAGTCGGACGTGACCGTCCAGGGCTTGCCGCCCAGATCCGTCACCACACCACCCGCGGCGCGCACCAACGCGACACCGGCGGCGTTGTCCCAAGCATTGTGGCCGAACACCACCGCGCCGCCGAGTATTCCGGCCGCGGTGAACGCGAGGTCGACGCCGGTGGATCCGTGGATCCGGATCCGCGACGACACCCGGCTGAGCTGCGCGAGGACCTGCAGCCGGTACGCGCCGGGGATGCGCCCGCGACTGTCGATGTTCAGTGCGCCCAAGCCCACGATCGACGACGCGAGCGACGTGCGCCCGAGCGCAGGCAGGGGCGTGCCACCTTCGATTAGCGGACCGTCCGCGACGGCCGCATACCGGCGCCCGACGAGCGGCAGCCACGTGAGACCGAGAACGGGAACCCCGTCGTCGAGCAGCGCGAGCAGCGTGCCCGCCGTGGGCAGACCGGCCGAATAGTTGAACGTGCCGTCGATGGGGTCGAGCACCCACACGGGTCCGCTGCCCAGGTCGGGGCCGCCGAACTCCTCGCCGTGCACGTCGATGCCGGTCCGGTCGCGCAGTTCGCCGGTCAGCCGCTTCTCGAGTTCGAGGTCGACGGCGGTCGCGAAGTCGTCGGGACCCTTGTGGACGGCGCTGGGCGCACCCACGCCCGAGACGAACCGGTCGTGCACGCCGTCGAGCAGCTCACTGGCGACGGCGAGGAGCTCCCGGGGATCACGGGACAGGGCCATGGTGGGAACTCAGCCCGAGACCGCGGCGAGCGCCTCGGGGAGGGTGAACCGCCCCGCGTACAGCGCCTTGCCGACGATGGATCCCTCGACCCCCTGATCGACGAGTCCGGCGATCGCCCGGAGGTCGTCGATGGTGGACACGCCGCCCGAGGCCACGACGGGAGCGTCGGTGGCAGCGCAGACCTGCGCGAGGAGTTCGAGATTGGGGCCGGTGAGGGTGCCGTCCTTGCTGACGTCGGTGACGACGTACCGGGAGCAGCCGTCCTTGTCGAGCCGGGCGAGCGTCTCCCACAGGTTTCCGCCCTCGGTGACCCAGCCGCGGCCGCGGAGCTGGTATTCACCGTCGACGAGGCGCACGTCGAGACCGACGGCGATCTTCTCGCCGTACTTGGCGATGGCGCGGGCACACCACTCGGGGTTTTCGATGGCGGCGGTACCGAGGTTGACGCGTCCGCAGCCCGTGGCCAGTGCGGCCTCGAGCGACGCGTCGTCGCGGATCCCACCGGACAGTTCCACCTGGACGTCGAGCTCGCCCACCACGTCGGCGAGGAGTTCACGGTTGGAGCCGCGGCCGAACGCGGCGTCCAAGTCGACGATATGGACCCACTCGGCACCGTCGTTCTGCCACGCGAGGGCGGCATCACGAGGCGAGCCGTATCCGGTCTCGCTTCCTGCCTCCCCCTGGACGAGGCGAACAGCTTCACCGTTGACGACATCTACAGCAGGCAAAAGGACCAGGCTCACGTGCGACAACCCTAGTCGCTCAGCGGTCGGAACCCGGCTCCGGGTCCTCGGGATCGGGACCGTAGGCGTTGCGGGTCATGCGTTTCGACACGTAGCCCATGGCCGCGATCGCACCTGCGACGCCGAGCAGTCCGACGATCAGGCCGAGGACGGGGCCCGGTTTCACGACCAGAATGATCGCGGTGGCGAGTACCAGCACCGCGGTGGCGGCGCCCATCGCGTACACCGCGAGCCTGCCGATCGACAGGTCGCCGCGCCCGTCCCCGGGTTCGGTCACAGACTGCGAACCCAGTTCCGGAGCAGCTCGGCACCCGCGTCGCCGGACTTCTCGGGGTGGAACTGGGTGGCGGACAGCGCGCCGTTCTCGACGGCGGCGAGGAACTTGCCGCCGTGGTCGGCCCACGTCAGGGCGGGGGGCGCCAGCCGCTCCGGCGTCGGCATGTCCCAGGACTGGGCCGCGTACGAGTGGACGAAGTAGAACCGGGTGTCGGGATCGATGCCGGCGAACAGCGTGCTGTTCTCCGGCGCCTCGACCGTGTTCCATCCCATGTGCGGCAGCACGTCGGCCTGAAGCCGTTCGACGGTGCCGGGCCATTCGCCGCAGCCTTCCGCCTCGACGCCGAACTCGACTCCGCGTTCGAAGAGGATCTGCATGCCGACGCAGATCCCGAGGACCGGCCGTCCGCCGGCCAGACGCTGACCGATGATCCGCTCGCCGCGGACCGCGCGCAGTCCCTCCATGCACGCGGCGAAGGCGCCGACGCCGGGAACGACCAGACCGTCGGCCGCGAGTGCGACCTTGTGATCGGATGTGACCTCGACGCGCGCGCCGGTCCGGGCCAGAGCGCGGGTGGCCGAATGCAGGTTGCCGGAGCCGTAGTCGAGGACGGCAATCGTGGAGACGGTCATGACACAACCTTATCCGGCGGCCGCACGACGCCCGAGGGCGCGGCCGACGACCATCCCGGCGGCCGGAACCACCGCGACGGCCGTCGCCGCGACCGCGAAAACCCAGGAGTACCCGGCCGCCGACGCGACGGCTCCGAGTGCGAGGGAACCGAAACCGGTTCCGGCGTCGAACCCGATGTTCCATCCGGCGCTCGCCGAGCCGAAACGAGCCGGTCCCGCGGCGGTGAAGATCATGACGAGGGATTCGTTCTGCACCGCGCCGAATCCGAATCCGAAGGCCAGGGCCGCGCACACCAGCAGCGGCACCGGCGCACTCGTCGCCGCCGCGACGGCGAACAGCACCAGGCCGAGGCACACGAACGTCAGGGCGGGAACCAGGGCGCGGCCCACCCCCAGCCGGTCGGAGAAGGATCCCGCGGCGTATCGCCCGATCAGCGTCGCACCGCTCGAGACGGCGAGGATCACCCCGGCGAGCGAGGCTCGCTCCGAGATCGCGATGGGCAGCAGGCTGGACAGGCCGCCGAATGCGGCCGCAGAGATCGCGATCGCAAGCCACGGCGTGAGCAGGACGGCGAGCGGGATGCGGCCCTGCGACGTGCGATCCGCTGGGGCGTGGATGGCGGGGAGGCGCGTGATCGCGACCACCGCGAGAGCGGGAATGAGCGCGCCGATCACGAAGACGGGGGTCGCGGACCAGTGCTGCATGATCGCGAGCCCCGCGGGCAGCCCGACCATCTGCGCGGCGGCCACCGCGATTCCCTGCGCACCGGTCGCGCGGCCGAGCATCTCGCGGGGAACGAGTTCGGCGACCAGCGCACTACTGGCGACGGTGAGCATGCCGAAGCCCGATCCCCGGACGGCCGACACGGCCAGCACCGGGATCGCCTCGGTGGACACCAAGAGGAGCAGCGACGGCGGCCCGAGCAGCATGCAGCCGGCGGCGAGCACCCAGCGATGCCCCCACCTGCGCAGGAGTCGGGGCACACCGAGCTGCGTGACGACGGTCGCGGCCATGAACACGGCCGTGACGCTGCCGGCGAGCGTGTCCGAGCCACCGGACAGCGAGACGATCAGCGGAACGACGGGCAGCAGCACCGCCCAGCCGCCGAACGCCGCGGCGCCCATCACCATCGCGGCGGGCATGCCGCGGGTGCGGAGCAGGCCGCGGCGCGGCTCCACTGCGACGGGCACTACATCAACCTGAGAACGCCCGCCACGGCTGCCAGCACCGCCAGTGCCAGCAGCACGCCCGAGGCCAGTTTGTTGAACTTCCACATGGAGTACGCGCCGCCCGCCGCGATCCCCGCGGCGATGAACAGGACGTAGACGAGGACGACACTCACGAATGCGCCCGGATCACAGGCTGCCCTTGGTGGACGGCACACCCGTGACGCGGGGATCCGGTTCGACCGCCTCGCGCAGTGCGCGGGCGACGGCCTTGAACTCGGCCTCGGTGATGTGGTGCTGATCGCGTCCGTAGAGCACCCGCACGTGGAGGGCGATGCGCGCGTTGAGCGCGATCGACTCGAACACGTGCCGGTTGATCACCGTCGCATACGGCACGCCCGGGTAGCCGCCGATGACGGCGTGCAGCAGGTGTTCCGGTTCGCCGGTGTGGACGCAGTACGGACGACCGGACACGTCGACCGATGCGTGGGCGAGCGTCTCGTCCATGGGGATGAACGCGTCACCGAACCGGCGGATGCCCTTCTTGTCGCCGAGCGCCTGACCGAGCGCCTGACCGAGCACGATCGACGTGTCCTCCACCGTGTGGTGCGCCTCGATCTCGATGTCGCCCTTCGCGTGGACGGTGAGGTCGAAACTCGCGTGGGAGCCGAGCGCGGTCAGCATGTGATCGAAGAACGGGACCCCGGTGGAGACGTCGACGATGCCGGTGCCGTCGAGGTTCAGTTCGACGGTGATGCTGGATTCCTTGGTGGTGCGCTCCACGCGGGCGATGCGGTCGGTCATCCTCGGTCTCCTGAGCTGGTGAGTTCGGTGGCGGCGATCTCGTCGCTCGCCACGATGAAGGCGTCGTTCTCGGAGGCCAGCCCGACGGTGGCGCGCAAGTATCCGGGGATGCCGACGTCCCGGATGAGCACTCCGCGGTCGAGGTAGGCCTGCCAGGCGCGGGCTCTGTCGGTGAACTCACCGAACAGGATGAAGTTCGCGTCACTGGGGATGACGCGGAACCCCGTGTCCTCCAATGCCTTCGACACCCGCACCCGCTCCGTTGCGAGAGCGTGCACGCTGGCGAGCGTCTCGTTCGCGTGCCGCAGCGCCGCGCGGGCAGCGGCCTGCGTGACCACCGACAGGTGGTACGGCAGCCGGACCAGGAGCAGCGCCTCGATGAATGCCGGTGCGGCCGCGAGGTATCCGAGCCGGCCACCGGCGAACGCGAACGCCTTGCTCATCGTCCGCGACACGACGAGCTTCGACGGGTACTCGTCGATCAACGTCAGGGCGCTGGGCGCGTCGGAGAATTCGGCGTACGCCTCGTCGACGATCACGATGCCCGGGGCGGCGTCGAGGACCCGGCGCAGTTCCGCGATGCCGACGCTGTGTCCCGTCGGGTTGTTGGGGCTGGTGACGAACACGACGTCGGGCCTGCGCTCGGCGATCGCCGCGGTCGCGGCGCCCACGTCGAGCGCGAAGTCGGCGCGGCGGAAGATCGGCAGCCACTCGGTTTCGGTGCCGTCCGCGATGATCGGGTGCATCGAGTACGACGGCACGAAGCCCATCGCGCTGCGGCCGGGACCGCCGAACGCCTGCAGCAGCTGCTGCAGGATCTCGTTGGACCCGTTGGCGGCCCACACGTTGTCGACCGTGACCGGCACCCCCGTCTGGCGGACGAGGTAGGCGGCGAGGTCGGTGCGCAGTGCCACCGCGTCACGGTCCGGGTAGCGGTGCAGTTCCCGCGCGGCCTCCCGCACGGACTCGGCGACGTCGTCGACGAGCGCCTTCGTGGGCGGGTGCGGGTTCTCGTTGGTGTTCAGCTGAACCGGGACGGTCAGCTGCGGCGCCCCGTACGCCGACTTGCCACGCAGATTCTCCCGGATCGGCAGGGCGTCCACCCCGATCGACGAACCCGGCACGTTCGCCGCGGTCACCGCAGCGCCTCGAACCGCAGCCGCACGGCCTCACCGTGTGCGGGCAGGTCCTCGGCGTTCGCGAGGGTGATGACGTGGCCGGAGACCTCCTTCAGCGCGGATTCGGAGTAGTCGACCACGTGGATGCCGCGCAGGAACGTCTGCACGCTCAGCCCCGAGGAGTGCCGGGCGCAGCCCGCGGTGGGCAGGACGTGGTTGGACCCGGCGCAGTAGTCGCCGAGGCTGACCGGCGCCCACGGGCCGACGAACACCGCGCCCGCACTGGTCACCTTCGCGGCGACGGCGGTGGCGTTCTCGGTCTGGATCTCGAGGTGCTCGGCGGCATACGCGTTGACCACCCGCAGTCCGGCCTCGACGTCGGAGACCAGGACGGTGCCCGACTGCGTGCCGGACAGCGCGGCGGTGACGCGCTCCTTGTGCTTGGTGATCTCGAGCTGCGCGGCCAGCGCCGTGTCGACGGCGTCGGCGAGTTCGACGCTGGATGTGACGAGCACGCTCGCGGCCATCACGTCGTGCTCGGCCTGGCTGATCATGTCCGCCGCGACGTGCACCGGGTCGGCCGTGTGGTCGGCGAGGATCGCGATCTCGGTGGGGCCTGCCTCGGCGTCGATGCCGACGAGGCCGCGGCAGAGGCGCTTGGCGGCAGTGACGTAGATGTTGCCGGGGCCGGTGATGAGGTCGACGGGGGCGAGTTCGGCGCCGTTCGTGTCGCTGCCGCCGTAGGTGAGGAGGGCGACGGCCTGACCGCCACCGACGGCCCACACCTCGTCGACGCCCAGCAGGGCGGCCGCGGCGAGGATGGTCGGGTGCGGCAGACCACCGAACTCGGACTGCGGCGGCGACGCCACCACGAGGGACCGGACACCGGCGGCCTGCGCCGGGACCACGTTCATCACGACGCTGGACGGGTAGACGGCGTTGCCGCCGGGGACGTACAGCCCGACGCGGTCGACGGGCACCCACCGTTCGGTGACGGTGCCGCCCGGGACGACCTCGGTGGTGGTGTCGGTGCGGCGCTGGTCGGCGTGGACCTTGCGGGTACGTTCGATCGCGACCTCGAGGGCTGCGCGGACGGCCGGATCGAGTTCGCCGAGCGCGCGGTCCAACTCGGACTGCGGCACCCGCACCTGCGCGGGACGGACGCCGTCGAACTTCTCGCTGAACTCGAGCGCCGCGTCGGCGCCGCGCTCACGGACCGCCTCGACGACGGGGCGAACCTGATGCAGGACCGCGTCCACATCCACTCCACCTCGAGGAAGTGCGGCGCGAAGTTCGGCCGTGGAAGGGGTACGACCACGAAGGTCGGTGCGGGCGAGCATGAGAGGTCCTCTCTGCGACTGTCGGGACACGGTGTCTCGGACGAGCGGGACTGTTCTGCGGAGAACAGGGCTCGACACCGATTATCCAGGATAGGCGCACCCCATTTTCACCGGTCGGCGGCCGACCGGGTTTCCGTCGACACAGGTGCCGGCTCGTCCCACACCGGGGCGGGCTGGATCAGCGAGTGGATGAACCGCATCTTCTCCAGCACCGCGGCCGGAAGCACGAACGGATACAGGTCGTGGTGGCCCATCGACCTGTTCATCTGGTTCAGCGCCCACGACAGCGGCAGCCACCAGTCGATGATCTGGTCGAACCCCACGTCACCACTGAGTTCACTGCTCGTCGTCGCTCCGGCGGGCGCCATCGCGAAGGCTGCCGCCGTGTCCAGGGCGTCACGGATGTGCAGGTAGTGCGCGAAGGTCTCCGCCCAGTCCTCGGCGGGGTGCATCGTGGCGTAGGACGACACGTACAGCCGGCCCCAGCCCTTCGGCGCGCCCTCGCTGTAGTGACGTTTCAGAGCGGCCTGGTAGTCGAGGTCCGGATCCCCGAACAGGTCCTCGAATCGGGCGCGCTCGGCGTCGCCCCGGATCAGCATCAACTGGTAGTAGTGCCCGATCTCGTGCCGGAAATGGCCGACGAGCGTGCGGTAGGGCTCGTCCATCTCGACGCGCAGCTGTTCCCGGTGCACGTCGTCGCCCTCGGCCAGATCGAGGGTGATCACCCCGCCGGCGTGCCCGGTCACCACCCGGGTCCGTGCGCTCGACAGCAGGTCGAAGGCCAGGCCGGTGCCCGGGTCCTCGAACTTGGGGACGATCGGGAGACCGAGCTCGTCGAGTTCGAGGACGACCCGCCTCTTGTTGGTCTCGGCGGTCGCGAACGCCGCCATGCCCTCGTCGTCGCCGTCCGCGGGCCGGGTCCGCGTCAGCCGGCAGGACGTGCACAGGTTCTGGATGTCGTCGCGCCGGACGAGCCAGTTGCACTTCGCCGGGCCGGCATTCGCGCACCGCATCCAGGCCGCGCCGTCCACCTCCACCCGATCCGCGCCGTCGAGCACGACGATGGACCGGCTCGGCAGGTGGAATCCCAGAGCGCTGTCACATTTCAGGCAGAGACTGTTCTCGAACGACAGTCGTTGGCCGCATTTGCGACACATGAAGCTGCGCACTGGTGTTCCCTCGGCTCGTCCCGCCCGCGTCCGGGAACGCAGGCGGGTGCCACGCTGGCGTGCGCGTCTCCTCGGAGGGTACCGCCGAGCCGTGGTGGGGAACCGGACGGCCTAGAGGCGGGTGGAGTGCAGGAACCTCCTCGCCAGGTTCTCCTCGGTGGACGCGCCGGGGGTCCACTCGGTGATCCACGGACCGGTGCCTTCACTGGGGTCGACCACTCCCCGCTCCAGCCACGCATACCGTCCCTCGAGGATCGAATGCGCAACCTGCTTGTCCACGTCGTCGGTGTTGTGCCACAGACCGTCGAACAGTTTCTCGACCCGTAGCGCCGCCTGCCGGCAGAACACGTCGGCGAGTTCGTAGGCGGCCGCACCCTCGGCCTCGTTCTCCTCGCGCTGCATCTCCGCCTTGACGCAGGTGGCGGACATCGCGAACAGTTCGGCGCCGATGTCCACGACCCGGCCGAGGAAGCCCTGCTGCTTCTCCAGCGCCGCCTGCCACCGGGCCATCCCGTAGAACGTGGAGCGGGCCAGCTTGCGGGAGTGCCGTTCGACGAACCGCAGGTGCTTGGCCAGGACACCGAATTCGCTGTAGGACGTCGGCACCTGCCCCTTGCCTGCCACGAGCTGCGGCAGCCACTTCGCGTAGAACCCGCTCGCCTTGGCGGCCGCGCGGGCCTTCGCACCCGTGTCGGCGTGCGGGTCCGCGAGATCGCCCGCCGCCGTGAGGTGCGCGTCCACGGCCTCGCGCGCGACCAGCAGCCGCATGATCTCGCTCGAGCCCTCGAAGATCCGGTTGATGCGCAGGTCGCGGTCCAGCTGTTCCACCGGCACCGCGCGTTCACCGCGGGCGGCCAGCGACGCCGCCGTCTCGTATCCGCGACCGCCGCGGACCTGGATCAGCTCGTCGGAGATGACGCAGGCCATCTCGGACGACCACAGCTTGGCGAGCGCCGCCTCGATCCGGATGTCGTTGCGACCCTCGTCGTTCATCTGCGCCGACAGGTCCACCACGGCCTCGAGGGCATAGGTGGTCGCGGCCATGAACGACAGTTTGTTGGCGACGGCCGCGTGCTCGGCGATGGGCTTGCCCCACTGGACGCGTACCCCGGACCATTCGCGGGCGATCTTCAGCGACCACTTCCCGGCCCCGGCGCACATCGCCGGAATCGCCAGCCTGCCGGCGTTGAGGGTGGTGAGCGCGATCTTGAGCCCGTCACCTTCCCGGCCGATCAGATTCTCGCGGGGAACGCGGACCTTGTACATCCGGGTGACGCCGTTCTCGATCCCCCGCAGTCCCATGAACGCGTTGCGTCGTTCGACGGTGATGCCCGGGGTATCGGCCTCGACGACGAACGCGGAGATGCCGCCACGGTGACCTTCGCTCTTGGGCACCCGCGCCATGACGACGAGCAGTTCGGCGACGACGCCGTTGGTCGTCCACAGCTTCACGCCGTCCAGTTCGTAGGCGGCGCCGCCCTCGATCGGGGTCGCGGAGGACGCCAGGCGCGCAGGGTCGGAACCGACGTCCGGTTCGGTGAGGAGGAACGCGGAGATGGCGCCGCGGGCGCAGCGCGGCAGGAACTCGCGCTTCTGCTCGGGGGTGCCGGCCAGCTTGAGTGGTTCGGGGACGCCGATCGACTGGTGAGCCGACAGCAGCGCGCCCAGGCTCGGATGCACCGACGCGACGAGCATCAATGCCCGGTTGTACGCGACCTGCGAGAGTCCGAGGCCGCCGTACTCCTCCGAGATCTTCAGGCCGAAGCAGCCGAGGTCGGCGAGGCCGCGGACGTATTCGTCGGGAATGCGCGACTGGGATTCGATGACGCTGCCGTCCATCTCCTCGCAGTAGGCGCGGAGGCGGATGAGGAATTCCTCGGCCTTCGCGGCGTCCTCGGTAGCCGGGCGGGGGAAGGGATGAACCAGATCCAGCCGGAACCGTCCCAGAAACAGTTCTTTCGCGAAGGAGGGTTTGTCCCAGCCGGATTCCCTCGCCTCCTCCGCGACCGCTCGTGCTTCTTCTTCGGTGACCTTCGGAGCTGAGGTGTCGACCATGACGCGCCTCCTACTGGCGGGTAGTCCTACTCACCAGTATCCCCCAATCGGCGCAGTCGGGACACCGTTTCCGCTACTCTTCGGCCGATGCGGACTCCCTCGCGACTCCTGGGCGCCGGCGCGGTCCTGCTGTGCTTGCTGGCGCCCGCCACCGCGGCGCACGCCGCCCCTCTGCCCGACGACTTCCTGTGGGGCGTGGCAACGTCCGGGTTCCAATCCGAGGGTTCCTCACCGGACAGCAACTGGCGGCGGTATTCCGACTCGGGGCGCACCCACGACGCGATCGGCAACTCCGTCGACTTCCGTCACCGGTACACCGAGGACATCACCCGCGCCGCGAACCTGGGTGTCGACGTCTTCCGGTTCGGCGTCGAGTGGGCCCGCGTGCAGCCCGCCCCGGGCGTGTGGGACGAAACCGAACTGCGGTACTACGACGACGTCGTCCGCGAGATCACCAGCCGCGGGATGACCCCGATGATCACGCTCGACCACTGGGTGTATCCGGGGTGGGTCGCCGATCAGGGTGGGTGGGCGAACCCGGACACCGTCGACGACTGGCTCGCGAACGCGCAGAAGGTGATCGAGCGCTATTCCGGTCTCGGCGTGCTCTGGATCACGATCAACGAACCGACCGTGTACGTGCAGAAGGAGCTGACGTTCGGCGGCATCGGCGCCGACCGGGTCCCGCAGATGCTCGACCGGCTCGTCGAGGTCCACCGCCGCGCCTACGACCTGATCCACGAGAACGACCCGGGCGCCCGGGTGAGCAGCAACCTCGCGTACGTCCCGGCCGCCATGGACGCACTCGACGCCACCTTCGTCGACCGGGTCCGCGACAAGCTCGACTTCCTCGGCGTCGACTACTACTACGGCCTCTCCCTCGACAACCTCACCGCGGCACATGCGGTCACCGACGCCTTCTACGACATCAGCCCCCAACCGGACGGCATCTACCACGCCCTGATGCGGTACAGCCGCACGTTTCCGGGACTACCGCTGTACGTCGTGGAGAACGGCATGCCCACCGACGACGGGAAACCGCGCCCGGACCGCTACACCCGGTCCGATCATCTCCGCGATCACGTCTACTGGCTGGAGCGGGCACGGTCGGACGGTGCCCCCGTGATCGGTTACAACTACTGGTCGATCACCGACAACTACGAGTGGGGCACGTACCGTCCCCGGTTCGGTCTGTTCACCGTCGACGCGCTGACCGACCCCACCCTCACCCGGCGACCGACCGAAGCGGTGACCACCTACCGCGATCTCGTCGCGAACGGGCTCCCGCCCGGCTACGAACCCGAACGCCCCGCCGCACTCTGTTCCCTCGTGGATCCGCCCGTCAGCTGCACCGATCCCCCGTAGAACGGTTGACGCCGAAGCGCGACGTACCATCACCTGGTGTCGTGGCAGATGTGGTGTGCAGTGCTCGGGGCCTCGTGCGTGATCAGTCTGTCCCCGGGGGCCGGCGCGATCGCGTCGATGGCCACGGGGATGCGGTTCGGGCTCCGACGCGGCTACTGGAACATCGCGGGTCTCCAGCTCGGGTTGCTGCTGCAGATCGCGGTGGTCGCCGCCGGACTCGGGGCGCTGCTCGCGAACTCGACACTCGCGTTCACGGTGATCAAGTGGTTCGGCGTCGCGTACCTGGTGTATCTCGGCATCCGCCAGTGGCGGGCGAGTGCGACCGATGTGTCCGGGGTCGACGGCGACGTCGCCGAGACCAGCGGGCCCGCGATGACACTGCGCGGGTTCCTGGTCAATGCCAGCAACCCGAAGGCCGTCGTCTTCATGCTCGCGGTGCTTCCACAGTTCATCACCCCGTCGGCGCCCCTGCTCCCCCAGTACGCGATCATCGCCGCCAGCATGATCGCGGTCGACGTAGTCGTCATGACCGGCTACACCGGCCTCGCGGCGAAGGTCCTGCGGCTGATGCGGTCACCACGGCAGCAGCGCGCCACCAACCGGACGTTCTCCGGGCTGTTCTTCGTGGCGGCCACGTTCCTGGCGACAGTGCGCCGCGCCGTCTGACCCGTGAGTACTTCTCAACCGCGGGCGGTTGACAAGTACTCACGGGTGGGTCACATGTCGAGGCCGAGATCCAGCACGGTGACGGAATGGGTGAGCGCGCCGACCGCGAGGTAGTCGACTCCGGTCCCGGCGTACTCGGCCGCGACGTCCAGCGTGAGACCGCCCGACGACTCCAGCTTGGTGCCGGGGGCGTTCGCGTCGCGGCGTTGCACCGCGATCTGCGTCTGCCACAGCGGAAAGTTGTCGAGCAGCACCAGTTCTACGTTCTCGGCCAGCACCTCGTCGAGTTGCTCGAGGCTGTCGACCTCCACCTCGCACTCGATGTCCGGTGCCGCGGCGCGCACCGCCCGCAGCGCCGCCACCACCGAACCGGCGGCCGCGACGTGGTTGTCCTTGATCAATGCCGCGTCGCCGAGGCCCATGCGGTGATTGACGCCGCCACCCACCCGGACGGCGTACTTCTGCAAGCCGCGCAGTCCCGGCAGCGTCTTGCGACTGTCGCGGATCTTCGCCCCGGTGCCCTCGACCGCGTCCACCCAGGCGGACGTCGCGGTGGCGATGCCGGACAGGTGGCACACCAGGTTGAGCATCGTCCGCTCCGCGGTGAGCAGCCCCTGCGTGGGCGCGGTGACCGTCAGCACGGCCTGGCCGGGCACGACCCGGGCGCCGTCGGCGAGCCGGTCGAGCACGTGGTAGCGGCCCGTCCCGATCACCTCGTCGAGCACCAGCAGTCCCACGTCGAGGCCGGCGACGGTGCCGTGCGCACGGGAGACCACGGACGCCTTCGTCACCGCGTCGGCCGGGACCGTGGACGACGACGTCACGTCCGGTCCGTACCGCAGGTCCTCGTCCAGGGCGAGGCGCACGAGCGCGCGCACCTCGTCCGCGTCCAGACCGTCGGGAAGGACATGGTCGGACATCACAGCACTCCTGTCAGTTGGGGTTCGAGAAGCTCGAGTTCGCCGTCTCGCAAGCGAACGTGCGTGCTGCGGCGCCATTCGTCGGACGTCTGCGGGTAGTCGCTGCGCGTGTGGCAACCACGACTTTCGGTCCGCGCGGCGGCCGCGAGTACCAGCGCGGACGCCGCCAGGGTCAACGCGGCGTCTTCGAGCGCGGCCTCCCCCTCGGGCACCGCGCGCGGCGCGCCGGCGAGGGCGGCGGCCACCGCCTCGAGTCCGGCACCGTCCCGGACGACGGAGGCGTTGCCGGTCATCAGCTGCTGCACCAGTTCCCGCGGTGCGGACGGCAGGGCCCGCTGTTCGGGGGCGGTTGCCTCGACGCGGAGGCCGGCGCGTTCGACGGCCGCGGCGCCGACCCGCTCGCCGACCACCAGGCCTTCGAGGAGACTGTTGGAGGCCAGCCGGTTCGCTCCGTGCAGCCCGGTGCGGGCCACCTCTCCCGCGGCGTAGAGACCGGGGACGGCGGTGCGTCCGTCGACGTCGGTGACCACTCCGCCGCACGAGTAGTGCGCGGCGGGTGCGACCGGGATCAGCTGTTCGCACGGATCGATCCCGGCTTCCAGGCACGACGCCGTCACGGTCGGGAACCGCTGCGCGAACCCGGACAGGTGACGCGCGTCGAGGTAGACGTGGTCGTGACCCAGGTCCCGGAGCCTCGACGCGATCGCCCGCGACACGACGTCGCGGGGGGCGAGGTCGCCGCGCGGATGCACACCCGCGGTGACCGAATCGCCGTTGGCGTCGACGAGGATCGCGCCCTCGCCGCGGACGGCCTCGCTGATCAGCGGACGTCGTCCGAGTCCGCCGGGGGTGAACAGGACGGTCGGGTGGAACTGCACGAACTCGAGATCGGCGACGGCTGCGCCCGCGTCGAGCGCGAGAGCGATACCGTCCGCGGTCGCTCCGGGCGGGTTGGTACTGCAGGCGTACAGCTGTCCGAGTCCGCCGGTCGCCAGGAGGACGGCCGGTGTGTGGACGACACCGAGTCCGCGCGGCGAATCCACGAGCACGCCGGTGACGCCGCGGGCATCGGTGAGTACCCGTACGGCGCAACTGTCGAACAGGACGGGAAGGCCGGCGGCACCCAGGGCGCGCTGGACCTCCGCGCCCGTGGCGTCCCCGCCGGCGTGAATGATCCGCCGGGTGCTGTGCCCGCCCTCGCGGGTGCGCGAGACGGCGCCGTCACGGCCGCGGTCGAACACCGCGCCCAGATCGGTCAACGCGGCCACGGCATCACGGCCACCCGCCACGATCGACCGCACGGCGTCCTCGTCGCACAGGCCCACCCCGGCCTCGCACGTGTCGGCGACGTGCGAGTCCACCGAATCGGTGACAGCGTCACCCACCACCGCGATACCACCCTGCGCGTACTGCGTCGCGGTGTCCGTCGCCCCACCCTTGCTGACGGTGAGCACGGTCAGTCCGCGCAGCGAGGCGGTGCGTGCGGCCGTCAGTCCGGCCACACCACCGCCCACGACCACGAGGTCGGCGTGCTCTTCCCAGGAAATCCCCCGGGCCGGGCTGCTCACTCGCCGCCGCCCGGGTTTCCGATCTCGATCATGCGCTGCACCGACTTGCGGGCACGCTCTGCGGTCGCGAGATCGACGTGAACCTCGTCCTTGCCCTCGAGGAGGCAGCGGAGCAGGGCCGCGGGGGTGATCATCTTCATGTACGGGCAGGATGCGCGGTCGTTGACGGCCTGGAAGTCGACCTCCGGCGCAGCCTTGCGCAGCTGGTGCAGCATGCCGACCTCGGTGGCCACGAGAACCTGCTTGGCCCCGGTCGCGCGGGCGGCGTCGAGCATGCCGCCCGTCGAGAGGATCTTCACCTTGTCCTCGGGCACGAGCCCTTCGCCGGCCAGGTAGAGAGCCGAGGTGGCGCAACCGCATTCGGGGTGCACGAACAGTTCGGCACCGGGGTGCGCCTTGGCCTGCGCGGTGAGCTCGTCGCCGTTGATGCCGGCGTGGACGTGGCACTCACCCGCCCAGATCTGCATGTTCTTGCGGCCGGTGACGCGCTTGACGTGTGCGCCGAGGAACTGGTCGGGAAGGAACAGGACCTCACGGTCGGGGTCGATCGACGCGACCACGTCGACGGCGTTGGACGACGTGCAGCAGATGTCCGTCAGACCCTTCACCTCGGCGGTGGTGTTGACGTACGACACGACGACGGCGTCGGGGAACTCCGCCTTCCATTCGCGCAGCTGATCGGCGTTGATCGAGTCGGCGAGCGAGCAGCCCGCGCGCTCGTCCGGGATCAGCACGGTCTTGGCGGGGCTGAGGATCTTCGCGGTCTCGGCCATGAAGTGCACGCCGCAGAACACGATGGTGTCCTCGGGGGCTTCGGCCGCGATGCGCGAGAGTGCCAGGGAGTCGCCCACGTGGTCGGCCACGTCCTGGATGGCGGGCAATTGGTAGTTGTGCGCAAGGAGGGTCGCTCCCCGCTCACGTGCCAGCCGTTTGATCTCGGCAGCCCACTCTTCGCTCGCCTCGACGCCCGCGTATCCGCCGGGACCGTCCTGAATCTGCGGGTTGGTACCCGCCCACAACGTCGTGGTCGTCATGGCTTGCTCCTTCACCGTGAACTCGGGCGGGCTGGCCCGAATTTCCGCAATCGGGGTTTTCGACTTAGGATCGAAAACATGCCCAATAGTAACACCACGCATGAAGTGCTTACCGCGGTGTTCCAGGTTCGCCACTTCCCCGACCACATCACCGCAGGTCGAGGCGGTGATGTGCGTCACGCGGCGGGCACCGGTGAGCTCGCCGTGCTGCTGTGGCAACGAGCCCTCGATCCCCAGGCGGGGGCCTGGTCCCTACCCGGTGGACTGCTCCACGAGAACGAGGACCTCACCACGTCCGCGCGACGCCAGCTGGCCGAGAAGGTGGACGTGCAGGAGGTCTCCCACCTCGAGCAGCTGTCGGTGTTCAGCGATCCGCATCGAGTGCCCGGCCCGCGCACCATCGCGTCGACGTTCCTCGGGCTCGTCCCCCTCCCCGCCGACCCACATCTGCCGCCGGACACCGCGTGGCACCCGGTGTCCGCGCTCCCCGAGACGGCGTTCGACCACGGCACCGTCGTCCGGCACGCCCGGACCCGCCTCGCGGCCAAGCTCTCCTACACCAACATCGCGTTCGGTTTGGCCCCCGACGAGTTCTCCATGTCGACGCTGCGTGAGATCTACTGCGCCGCACTCGGGTACCAGGTGGATGCGACCAACCTCCAGCGCGTCCTCGGGCGACGCGGGGTGCTGACTCCCACCGGGAACACCGCACCGTCGGGCCGCACCGGCGGGCGCCCGGCAGCCCTCTACCGGTTCACCGACTCCACGCTGCGGGTGACGGACGAGTTCGCTGCACTCCGACCGCCGAGCTGACCCGCACGTCAGGCGGCCTCACGCCTGGGCGAGACCCCGCCAGAACGTGTCCGATGCGGCGGTGACGACTTCGTCCACCGGCGCGCCGTCGAGCATTCCGCCGGCGGCAAGGGTCGCGATCCCGTGGAACGTCGCGAACGCGACGAGGGCGATGCGCGACGCGTCCCCGGGCCCGATGTCACCCGCGGCCTGGGCTTCGGTGACGATCCGGACCGTCAGGTCCATCGAGGCGTGGCCGGCCTCCACGACCTGGGAGGCGGCTCCGGGCGCGTGCTTGTTGCCGTACATCAGGGCCAGCAACTCGCGATGCTCGAGCGCGAAGCTCACGTAGGCGCCGGCGAGCGCGGCGAAGCGGGCCCGGGCGTGGGGTTCCGCCTCCTCGACCGCGCGTTCGAGAGCGGCGGTGAGGCGCAGGAAACCGGACTCCGCGAGTGCGTCGAGCAGCGCCTGGCGGTCCCGGAAGTGCTTGCTGGGTGCGGCGTGGCTGACCCCGGCCTCACGAGCGAGCTGCCGGAGGGAGAGTCCGTCGACACCGTCCTTCTCGAGCGTGCTCTCGGCGCGCGCGAGCAGCACCTGGCGAAGACTCCCGTGGTGGTAGGGCTGTTCGGCGACGGACATGCCGCCAGCCTAGCAAAATGTTGTCATTGACTACATAGATGGCACTGACTACATTCGAGACACCCCACCGCTAGGAGCAGACATGTCCTTCGACGTATCCGGAACCACCGTCCTCATCACCGGCGCGAGCGCGGGCCTCGGTGTCGAATTCGCCCGCCGGTTCGCCGGGCGGGGTGCAGATCTCGTTCTCGTCGCCCGCCGCGCCGACCGCCTCGAACAACTCGCCACCGAACTCCGCGCCGCTCACCACGTATCGGTCACCGTGCTCCCGTTCGACCTCGCGACACCAGGCGCCGGCGAGCGGTTGCGCAGCGAACTCATCACCCGCGACATCCGCGTCGACTCACTGATCAACAACGCGGGATTCGGGACGCACGGAGATTTCGCTTCCGCCGACCTGGAGCGCCTCACCTCCGAGATCCAGCTCAACGTCACCACCCTCGTCGAGCTGTCGCACACGTTCCTGCCCGACCTGCTCCGGGGACGCGGCGCACTCGTGAACGTCGCGAGCACCGCAGCGTTCCAGCCGACTCCCGGCATGGCCGTCTACGGGGCGACGAAGGCGTTCGTCCTCAATTTCACGGAGGCGTTGTGGGCCGAGGCGCGAGGCACTGGCCTCACCGTGCTCGCCATCTGCCCGGGCCCCACCCGCACCGAGTTCTTCGACGTCGTCGGCTCCGAGGACGCCGCCGTCGGCCGCATGCAGACCGCGGATCAGGTGGTCACGACAGCGCTGCGCGCCCTCGACCGGCGCAGCACCCCGCCGAGCGTCGTCTCCGGTCTGATGAACTGGGTGTCGTCGGTCAGCACCCGGTTCGCGACCCGCCGCATCGGCGCTCTCGCCAGCGGGCGCCTCCTCGGGGACGTGCGGATGCGGACCTCGGTCACGAGGTAAGGGTCGCGTCGCGCTCTTCCGGCTCGTCGAGTTCGACCGGGGGATCGCTGACGCCGAGATCGTCGTACGGATTGAGCGCGGCGAGCACCAACGTCACGGCGCAGGCGACGAGGGGCTGGAAGATCAGCACCAGCAGGGTTCCGATTCCCGGCGCGACCGCCACGACGGTGCCTGCGGTCGAGGTGTCGGGGTCGGGGAACCGCAGCGCAGCCACGCCGATTCCACCGAGCGCCATCACCCCGGCGCCGACCACACTGCCTGCCAGGACCGCGCCCAGCGCCACCGGGCCGCGACTCGTCCGCGCCGTCCACGCCGCGACCGCGGTGAGGATGCCGACCACCAGGCCCGCGCACGCGAACATCCCGATCGCGTCGAACCGGTGCACACTCTCCCCCGTCAGCGACACCCCGCGGTCGGGGGCGACCACCAGCAGGTGCTCGGGCGGTGCGAGGACTCCCCACAGCACCCCGGCGAGCGCGCTCGCCACCACCGTCCCGCAGAAGATTCCGGCGGCAGATCGAAGCCTGAAGCGCGGGAGCGTGGTCACCCGTCCGACGCTACCGCCGTCCGCCGTAGATCGAGTCGAACACACCGTGGCGGGAACATTTCGCCCACCAGCCGTCCGGGCTGATCTGCACCACCATCCGGCGGCCGCACGCCTCGCAGAAGCGGGGCGGCTCCAGCCCCAGCTGCGCGGCGGTGGGGACCGCGTCGTCCACACCGGCCACCACGCGGCGGCCGGTGTACGGGTTGTAACGCTCCTCGGGGCCGTCGACCCGATCCTCGGGGCGCTCGCTTATTGTCGCCTCTGCCATGATCGTCACAGGGTGTCGTTCAGTGCCTTGATCGGCATCTGCAGATCGACGAGCAGGTCGAGGTCCTGTTCGGCGGGCCGGCCGAGGGTCGTCAGGTAGTTGCCGACGATGACGGCGTTGATGCCGCCGAGGATGCCCTGCTTGGCCCCGAGGTCGCCGAGCGTGATCTCCCGACCGCCCGCGAAGCGGAGGATGGTGCGGGGCAGCGCGAGGCGGAACGCGGCGACCGACTTGAGGGCCTCGCTCGCGGGCAGGACCTCGAGGTCGCCGAACGGGGTTCCGGGACGCGGGTTGAGGAAGTTCAGCGGCACCTCGTCGGGTTCGAGTTCGGCCAGGTTGGCCGCGAACTCGGCGCGCTGCTCGAGGCTCTCACCCATGCCGAGGATGCCGCCGCAGCACACCTCCATCCCGGCTTCGCGGACCATCCGGAGGGTGTTCCAGCGCTCGTCCCAGGTGTGGGTGGTGACGACGTTCGGGAAGTGGGACTTCGACGTCTCCAGGTTGTGGTTGTAGCGGTGCACACCCATCGCGGCGAGCTGGTCGACCTGCTCCTGGGTGAGCATGCCCAGCGAGCAGGCGATCTGGATGTCGACCTCGTTGCGGATCGCCTCGATGCCGGCAGCGACCTGGGCGAGCAGCCGCTCGTCGGGGCCGCGGACGGCGGCGACGATGCAGAATTCGCTGGCGCCGGACTTGGCGGTCTGCTTGGCGGCCTCCACGAGCGACGGGATGTCGAGCCACGCCGCGCGAACCGGCGACTGGAACAGGCCGGACTGCGAGCAGAAGTGGCAGTCCTCGGGGCAGCCACCGGTCTTGAGGCTGATGATGCCCTCCACCTCGACCTCGGGACCGCACCACTTCATGCGCACGTCGTGCGCGAGGGCGAGCAGTTCCTCGAGCCGGTCGTCGGGAAGTTGCAGGACCTCGAGCACCTGACTCTCGTCGAGCGCGTCACCGCGCTCGAGAACCTGCTCACGCGCGAGGGCGAGGATGTCTGTCTGTACCGGGGCCGATGTCACACGTATCTCCTGGAAAACGGGCCGATCACGTGCCGTGAATCGACTGGACCGAAAAATTGAACACCGTACAAGTTGAACGGTGTTCACGTTAGATCCGTGGTGGAATACTGTCAAAGCCGGAACGGGACTTGTCGACGAGATTGGGAGATCACACAGTGCAATTGCGACGCGGCGACGTACTCGACGGCGCAATGGCCATCCTCGACGAGTTCGGCCTCGCCGACCTGACGATGCGCAGACTCGCGACGGCCCTCGGCGTGCAGCCGGGCGCCCTGTACTGGCATTTTCCCAACAAGCAGACCCTGCTCGGGGCCCTCGCCGACAAGATCCTCGAAGACGTCGACGCCCCGGTCACTGCCCCCGGCTGGGACGCGGAGTTCACCGAACTGGCCCACCGGCTCCGCACCGCGCTGCTCGCCCACCGCGACGGCGCCGAACTGGTCTCCGCCACGTACGCGTCCCGCATGACCAACTCCCGGGTCCGGGAAAGCTTCGCCGCAGTCGGTCTGCGATCCGGACTGTCCCGCGAACACGCGGAACTGTCGTCCTACTCGCTGCTGTACTACGTCCTCGGCCACACGGTCGACGAGCAGTCGCGGGCGCAGATGGAGTCGGCCGGGGCCCTCACCCGTGCCGCCCTGTCCCCCGACGCCCCGCAGTCTCCGATCGCGGCATACGACGAGGATCTCCTCGACGGCGATCCGGCGGTCCGGTTCGACTTCGGCCTGTCGCTGTTCGTCGACGGAATTCGCGCACGACTGAAAGACTCCGCCCACCGCCCCTGAGCGCGCACAATTGAGTCGACGCCGCGTCGGCCACCAGGGGACCGCGCGGCGCCTCCGACGGCCCAGGGACGGACGCGATGACGTCTTCGCTCGGCCGCCGCACCGGAACGGTTCTCGCGGCGGCACTCGCACTGTCGCTCCTCGGCGCGCCCGCCCCGGCTGCGGCACAGACTGCGGGCGGCGATCCGGGTGCCGTCGTCGTCGCGACGCCGGTGGCGCCGGACGCGCGGCCGCCGGGCGTCGCCGACGCCACGTACGTCACCTACTGGACGACGGGGCCGATGAACGAACCCGCGCTCAGCACCGGCGCGGTCCTGCTGCCCCCCGGTGAGGCGCCGCCCGGCGGGTGGCCCGTCGTGTCCTGGGCCCACGGAACGGTCGGCATCGCCGACAAGTGTGCGCCGACGGTGACGGGAAAACTCGTCGGGCCGTACGTCCAGCACTGGCTCGACCAGGGCTACGCCGTCGTCGCAACGGATTACGTCGGCCTCGGCACACCCGGCGTGCACCCCTACCTGGACGGCCCGACGGAGGCGCACAGCGTGATCGACATGGTGCGCGCGGCGCGGACCGTCACGCCGTCCCTGTCGAACCGGTGGGTCGCGATCGGCCAATCGCAGGGCGGTCACGCCGCTCTCGTCGCCGCCTCGATGGCCACCACCTACGCACCCGACCTCGACTTCCGCGGCACCGTCGCCACCGGCGCCCCGTCCAATCTGGAGAACCTCGCACCGCTCGTCGGCCCCGGATTCCCGCAGCTCCCCCTCACCGGGAGCACGGTGTTCGTGGCGTACGCGCTTGCCGGATTGCGTGCGTCGCGACCCGACCTCGACATCGACAGCTACCTCACACCGCTCGGCGTCGACGTCCTGAATCGCGTCGAATCGCTCTGCTACGAGGAGGCGGCCCCGCAACTCGACGGCATCTCGATCGGACAGTTGATGTCCCGCCCCCTCGACGACCCGGCGGTCCTGGCGGCGCTTCGTATCACGCTGGGAGTTCCCGTGCGGGGCTACGACCGGCCGCTGTTCATCGGACAGGGACTGTTCGACGACGTCGTCCCCATCCCCCTCACCTGGAAACTCACGGCCGACCTCGCCGCGAACGGGCAGCAGTTCGTGTTCCGGACGTATCCGACCGGCCATCTCTACACGATGCCGGCGTCCCTGCCCGACACCAGCGCGTTCGTCCGGAGTCTTTTCGGCTGGTGACATCCACTGGTAAGATCACTTGACCTCTTACCTGTCGCCGCCCTAGTGTCGTGGTCATGATGTTCGAGCCGATCGCACGGAAATCCGCCTCCACCGAAGTCTTCGACCAGATCACCGCGCGTGTGCTGGGCGGCGACCTCGCCGCCGGCGACGCCCTGCCGAGCGAACGACGCCTGGCCGAAGCCTTCGGGGTGTCCCGGCCCGCGGTCCGGGAAGCGATCCAGAAGCTGGCCCAGGCCGGACTCGTCGAGGTCCGGCAGGGCGACGCCACCTCTGTGCGCGACTTCCGGCAGCACGGCGGGCCCGAATTGCTGTCCCAGCTGCTGGTCCGCGACGGTGTACCCGATTGGGCGGTGGTCCGCAGCGTCCTCGAGGCCCGGCGGATGATCGGCGTGCAGGTCGCCCGGCTCGCCGCCGGCCGGGCGACCGACGAGTCGGGTGCCGCTCTCCGCGACGCCGTGGATCGTCTCGCCTCCGACAGCGACCCGGTCGCGCAGCAGGTCGGCGCCCTGGCCTTCTGGGAGCGCGTGGTCGACACGGCCGATTCCATCGCATTCCGGCTCATCTTCAACAGCCTCCGCAACGCGTACGAACCGACCATGACGGCGATGGCCGCCGTCATGGTCGCGGAAGTCGGCCGCACCGACCTGTATTACCAGCTGGCCGAGGCGATCTCCGCCCACGACGAGGTCGCCGCGGCCCAGACCGCCACCACCCTCCTCGACCTCGGCTCGGCGGCCGTGACCGCCGTGATCGATGCACTGCACCAACACGATTCGGAGAAGGACACATGACCACGAAACCTCCCGCCGATCGCCGCCAGCGCAGGTCGATCACCCTCCGCGACGCCGCAGACCAGTTCCGTCGCCACCCCTCCCCGTGGATGATCGGCGGCATGCTGGTCGCCGCGGTGGCCGCCCGCCTGATCGTCGGCGACTGGCAGCCGACCGATGCCGTGCTTCCGCTGGTGATGCTGGCCGTGTTCCCGTTCGCCGAATGGGTCATCCACGTCTGCATCCTGCACTGGAAGCCCCGAAAGGTCCTGGGCCTGACCGTCGATTCACTGCTCGCCCGGAAGCATCGCGAGCACCACGTCGATCCCCGCGACGTGCCACTCGTCTTCATCCCGTGGCAGACACTGACGTGGTTGATCCCGGTTCTCGTGGCCCTCGCGCTGTTCGCGTTTCCGCGCACCGGCCTCGGACTGACGTTCCTCGTCGTGCTGAGCGTCCTGGGTGTCCTGTACGAGTGGACGCACTACCTCATCCACAGCGACTACAAGCCGAACTCCCGCCTGTACCGCGCGATCTGGCGCAACCACCGCCATCACCACTACAAGAACGAGCACTACTGGTTCACCGTCACCACCTCGGGCACCGCCGACCGGATCCTGGGCACCGACCCCGACCCCGAATCGGTCGAGAAGTCGCCCACTGCCCGCAACCTCCACGCCGTGCGCTGACGCGCCTGTGAGTACTTGTCAACGTCGGGCGGTTAATAAGTACTCACGGGCGCCGGAGGCGCTATCCGCGGCGAAAGAGCTTGTTGCCCAACCAGACGATGGGGTCGTACCGTCGGTCGACCACCCGCTCCTTCATTGGAATGATGGCGTTGTCGGTGATCTTTATCCCTTCGGGGCACACCTCGGTGCAGCACTTGGTGATGTTGCAGAGCCCGAGGCCGAACTCTTCCTGAGCCGCCTCCCGACGGTCGGCCGTGTCGAGTGGATGCATCTCCAGTTCGGCGACGCGGATGAAGAAGCGGGGCCCGGAGAACGCCGGCTTGTTGTCGTCGTGATCACGGATGACGTGACAGGTGTTCTGGCAGAGGAAGCACTCGATGCACTTGCGGAATTCCTGCGACCGTTCGACGTCGATCTGCTGCATCCGGTACTCGCCCGGCCCGAGCCCCGGCGGCGGGGTGAACGACGGGATCTCCCGCGCCTTCGCGTAGTTGAACGACACGTCGGTGACGAGATCCCGGATGACCGGGAACGCCCGCAGCGGCGTGACCGTCACCACCTCGTCTTCCGTGAACGTCGACATCCGCGTCATGCACAGCAGCCGTGGCTGGCCGTTGATCTCCGCGGAACACGAACCACATTTGCCCGCCTTGCAGTTCCATCGCACCGCCAGGTCCGGGGTCTGCGTCGCCTGCAACCGGTGGATGATGTCGAGCACCACCTCACCTTCGTTGACGGGAATGGAGTAGCCCTGGAGGGCGCCGCCGTCGGCGTCGCCGCGCCAGACCCGGAACTGCGCGTCGTAACCCATCTCAGGCCTTCCTTCCCGGGTGTTCCGCGAGTTCGGCGTCGGTGTAGTACTTGGCCAGTTCGTCGATGTCGAAGAGCTCCAACAGCTCTGCGCGCATCGGGAGCTGGGGCTCGCGGGTAACGGTGACGTCCGGCACCACCGAATCGGGATGCGCGGACATGTCGCCGACCACGCTGCACACCAGCAGGGTGTTGCGCCACTCGGCCTCCATGCTCGGGTGGTCGTCGCGGGTGTGCCCGCCGCGACTTTCCGTGCGCAGCAGTGCCGCCTGCGCGACGCATTCGCTGACCAGCACCATGTTCCGCAGGTCGACGGCGAGGTGCCATCCCGGGTTGAACTGCCGGTGCCCCTCGACCTCCACGCCCCCGATGCGGCCCTTGATCTCCGTGAGTTTGTCCAGGGCGCGAACGATCTCGTCTTCCTTCCGGATGATGCCGACGAGGTCGTTCATGGTCTGCTGCAGTTCGGTGTGGAGCGTGTACGGGTTCTCGGTGGTACCGCCCTCCCCGACCGCGGGATCGAACGGCGACAACAACATCCGCGCCGCCGCATCGACGGCGTCCGCGGAGACGACCGGCCGTTCCTGCAGCGACTTGACGTACTCCGCCGCCCCCAGTCCGGCGCGACGCCCGAACACGAGGAGGTCGGACAGTGAGTTGCCGCCGAGCCGGTTGGAGCCGTGCATCCCGCCCGAGCACTCCCCCGCAGCGAACAGACCCGCGACGCTGGAGGACCCGCTGTCGGGGTCGACTTCGATGCCCCCCATCACGTAATGGCAGGTGGGCCCGACCTCCATCTGCTCCTTCGTGATGTCGACGTCCGCGAGTTCCTTGAACTGGTGGTACATCGAGGGCAGCCGCCGGACGATCTCGTCGGCGGGCATCCGCGAGGCGATGTCGAGGTACACGCCGCCGTGCGGGGTCTGCCGTCCGGCCTTGACCTCGGAGTTGATGGCGCGGGCCACCTCGTCGCGGGGCAGCAGATCCGGTGTGCGGCGGTTGTTGTCGGAATCCTTGTACCAGCCGTCGGCCTCTTCCTCGGTCTCCGCGTACTGCCCTTTGAAGACCGGTGGGATGTACGAGAACATGAACCGCTCGCCCTCGGAGTTCTTCAGGACCCCGCCGTCGCCGCGGACGCCTTCCGTCACGAGGATGCCCTTGACGCTGGGTGGCCACACCATGCCGGTGGGGTGGAACTGCACGAACTCCATGTTGATGAGGTTGGCGCCTGCGCGCAGGGCGAGGGCGTGACCGTCGCCGGTGTACTCCCACGAGTTCGACGTGACCTTGAACGACTTGCCGATCCCGCCGGTGGCCATCACGACGGCCGGCGCCTCGAACAGGACGAAACGTCCACTCTCGCGCCAGTATCCGAACGCACCCGAGATCCGGTCGCCGTCCTTGGTCAGCTCGGAGATGGTGCACTCGGCGAAGATCTTGATCCGTGCCTCGTAGTCGCCGGTGGCGGCGAAATCTTCCTGCTGCAGCGACACGATCTTCTGCTGCATGGTGCGGATCAGTTCGAGTCCGGTGCGGTCACCGACGTGGGCGAGCCGCGGATACGTGTGACCGCCGAAGTTGCGCTGGCTGATCCGGCCGTCGGGGGTCCGGTCGAACAGGGCGCCGTACGTTTCGAGTTCCCACACCCGGTCGGGAGCCTCGCGGGCGTGCAGTTCGGCCATTCGCCAGTTGTTGAGGAACTTGCCGCCGCGCATCGTGTCCTGGAAGTGGGTCTGCCACGTGTCCTTCTCGTTGGCGTTTCCCATCGCGGCGGCGCAGCCACCCTCCGCCATGACCGTGTGTGCCTTGCCGAACAGCGACTTGCAGACGACGGCGACGGACAGGCCCTGTTCCCGGGCCTCGATGACCGCTCGCAGTCCGGCGCCGCCGGCACCGATGACCACGACGTCGTACTGGTGCCGTTCGACTTCCGTCATTCCACTCCCTCTTCGGTGAAGTCAGTTGATCAGGCGCAGGTCGGAGATGGTCCCGCTCGCCACGAGCATCACGTAGAAGTCGGTGACGATCAGTGTGGCGAGGGTGGTCCAGGCGAGCTGCATGTGCCGGGTGTTCAGTGTGCTGACCCAGGTCCAGAGCCGGTATCGGATCGGGTGCTTGGAGAAGTGGGTGAGCCTGCCGCCCGTGACATGCCTACAGGAATGGCACGAGACGGTGTACGCCCAGAGCAGGATCACGTTGCAGACCATGACGAGTGTGCCGAGCCCGATTCCGAATCCGCCGTCGGCGCCGTGGAACGCGCGGATCGCGTCGTACGTGTTGATCAGCGAGACGACGAGTGCGACGTAGAAGAAGTAGCGGTGTGCGTTCTGGACGATCAGCGGCAGGCGCGTCTCCCCCGTGTAGGTTCGATGGGGCTCCGCGACCGCGCACGCGGGCGGCGAGAACCACACCGACCGGTAGTAGGCCTTGCGGTAGTAGTAGCAGGTGAGCCGGAAGCCGAGCAGGAACGGCAGCACCAGGAACCCGAGCGGGATGATCATCGGCAACTCGCCGATGGGTGTCCCGAAGTCGCTCGAACCGGGCACGCACGAATCGCTCAGGCACGGCGAGTAGAACGGCGTCAGGTAGTGATAGTCCTCGACGAAGTACGCGGTGCGGACCCACGACCGGACCGATGCGTACACCACGAAGACGGACAGGCCGAGCACCGTCAACAGCGGGGCCAGCCACCACCGGTCGGTGCGGAGCGTGCGTTCCGCGATCCGGGCACGCGTCGGCGCCCCCACACCGGCACTTTCGGGATTCTTCGGCGGCGCGCTCATCCGCGCTCGTAGTGGAGCCCGCCCAGCCCCTCGTCATCGACACCGAGCCACATCGACGCGTCGTACGGGGTGTCCGACACCTTGATCCGCTCCACCGGTTCGCGGTGGACGACGTTCGGTGGCGAGGAGTCGAGGTCCCGCGCGTCGATCTCGAGCCGCTCCAGATCGTTGCTCAGTCGCCGCACGGATGCGGCGTCGCCGTACATCGATCGCAACGAACCGACAGCGCGCCGAAGGCGGTCGATGGTGCGATTCAATTCGAGCATTTCGGAGGTCGACATGTGACCCCTCCCAACCCAGCCGGATGTAGCCGTGACACGAATCACACTACCGACATTCGGAGGGGACGGTGCAGCTTTCGGAACCTCGGAAACTCCGTGGCGATGAATTTCGCGGGGCGGCCGAGTCCATATCTGCAGGACCACCGACAACGCACACCCACCGGGAGGACATCATGGCCGACGCCACGATCGGAAGCATCCTGCTCGCCAGCACTCACCCCGACCGACTACGGGACTGGTATACCGCGGCATTCTCGCCGAAGGTCGAACGCACCCCCGGCGAGCCGGGCTACGACGTCCTCGACTTCGACGGCTTCTACATCATGCTCGACCGGCGTGACGACGTCGGCGACACGAATCCCGAGCCCGGACGCGTACTCCTCAACGTCGAGGTCACCGACGCGCGCGCCGCAGCAGACCGGATCGACGAACTCGGCGCGACGTGGCTGTCCCCGCTCGAGGATCGTGACGGCAGCTGGTTCGGCACCACGGTGGACCCCGACGGCAACTACGTCCAGATCATCCAACTCAGCGCGCAGGCGCGGGCCGAGATGTCCTGACCGACTGCACGGAAAGAGAACAGACATGTTGAGCAATGCGCGAGCATTCAGCGGATTCGCCGTCGACGACATCGCCGCGGCCAAGTCCTTCTACACCGACACCCTGGGCCTCGAGGTCACCGAGGAGGAGATGGGCCTGCTGGGCCTGCATCTCCCGAAGGGCCCCGTGGTGCTGATCTACCCCAAGCCCGACCACACGCCGGCGACGTTCACCATCCTGAACTTCGCCGTCGACGACGTCGAGAAGGCTGTCGACGCGCTCACCGAGCGCGGGATCCGGTTCCTGCGGTACGACGGTTTCGATCAGGACGACAAGGGAATCATGCGCGGCAACGGTCCCGACATCGCCTGGTTCACCGACCCCGCAGGCAACGTGTTGTCGGTGCTCGCCGAATCCTGACGGCACGAGCTCAGAGCCCCGTGAGCGTCGCCTTCAGCCAAGTGTCGTCGAACCACGTGGACGCGGCCGCGCCGAACGACGCGGAGCCGAGGCGCCCGCTGCCCGCGGGCACCGAGCCGACGACGTCGACCCCGGTCACGGCCGGCAGGTCGTCGAGATTGCACCGCTCGGCGAGCCCGGGCTCGTCCGGCCACGACCCGATCACGGTTCCGGCGCAGGCGAGACCGGCCGACGACAGTGCCCGGATCGTGAGCTCGGTGTGATTGAGCGTGCCGAGGCCCGCCGCGGCGACCACGACAGCCGGTGCGTCGAGGGCGCGCGCGAGATCGACGAGCGTGAAGCCCTCGGCGCCCAATCGCACCAGCAGGCCGCCCGCACCCTCGACGAGCACCAGATCGTGCCGGTCGTCGAGTGCGCGGACCGTCTCGACGACGTCGGCGAACCGCAGCATCGGCTGTCCACTGCGCCGGGCCGCGGTGTCGGGAGCGAGTGGTTCGGGGTAGCGAGCGAGTTCCACCACCGCCGTGACGCCGGACAGTCTGGTGACCTCGGCCAGATCGCCCGGTTCTCCCGGGGCGACGCCGGTCTGCGCGGGCTTGCACACCGCCACGGACAGGCCGGCCTTGCGCGCAGCCGCCGCGAGCGCCGCCGTGACCACCGTCTTACCGACGTCCGTCGACGTGCCGGTGACCACCAGGATGCTCACGCCGAGGCTCCCGCCAGGACGTCGGTCAGCACGGCTTCGATCCGCGCCAGTTCGTCCGCGTCGAGCGTCGCGCGCGCGGTGAGCCGCAGACGCGACGTGCCCTCCGGCACCGACGGGGGCCGGAAGCAGCCGACGTGCAGTCCCTGTTCGCGGCAGGAGGCGGCGGCGTCGACGGCGCGTTGCGGGTCGCCGAGGATCACGGAGACGACGGCGGACTGGGGTGTCCCTGCGCCGGTGAACCGCGCGAGATCCCGCGCACGGTCCAGGACCGACTCGGCACGGTGCGGTTCCCGCCGCAGAACGGCGAGCGCCGCCCGCGCCGCGCCGACGGCCGCGGGCGCCAGTCCGGTGTCGAAGATGAACGTGCGCGCGGCGTCGACGAGATGCGCGCGCACCTTCTCCGACGCCAGCACCGCACCGCCCTGACTGGCCAGCGACTTCGACAGCGTGGCCGTGACGACGATGTCGGGTTCGCCGGCGAGCCCCACCTCGTGCACGAGTCCGCGGCCCCCTGTGCCGCGGACTCCGACGCCGTGCGCCTCGTCCACGACGAGGAACGCCCCGTGGTCGCGGCACACCCGGTGGAGGTCGACGAGGGGTGCGAGATCACCGTCTGCGCTGAACACCGAATCGGTGACGACCAGCGCCCGCTCCTCCGGCCGGGTGGCCAGTGCGCTGCGGACGAAGTCGAGATCTGAGTGCGGTGCGACGGCCACGCGGGCCCGGGACAGCCGGCACGCGTCGACCAGCGACGCGTGGCTACCCGCGTCGGAGACGATCAGCGATCCGGCGCCGGACAGCGCGGTGACGGCACCGAGGTTCGCGGTGTACCCGGAGGAGAACACCAGCCCGGCCTCGGCACCGACGAACTCGGCGAGTTCCGTCTCGAGCAGTTCGTGTTCGGTGGTCGATCCCGTGACCAGACGCGAGCCGGTAGCCCCCGCACCCCACCGGCGCAGCGCGGTCATCGCGCCGTGCAGCACCTCCGGGTGCCGTACGAGTCCGAGGTAGTCGTTGGACGCCAGATCGATGAGCGCGTCGCCGGGCGTGCGTGGACGCAACTCGCGGCGCAGTCCAGCGGCGCGCCGCTGGTCCTCGACGTCGTCGAGCCAGGTGGTGAAGGTGCGGTCGGTACTCACCCCCGGCACGATACGCGACTTGAACGGTGTTCAACCCGGGTGGGCCCGGTTTTCTTCGGGTGGCTAGGGTCGAGACCGTGACCTCCCCGAGCCTGTCCGTCGACGACATCACGTCCCTCGATGCCTCGCTGCTCTGGCATCCGTACGGCGCCTTCCCCGCCTCGACCACCCCGCTCGTGGTGGCCGAGGCGAGCGGGACGCGCCTCACTCTCGCCGACGGACGTGAACTCGTCGACGGCATGAGTTCGTGGTGGGCCGCGGTCCACGGCTACCGGCATCCCGTCCTCGACGCGGCAGCGACGGCGCAGCTCGGGCGGATGAGTCACGTGATGTTCGGCGGGCTCACCCACGAACCGGCCGCGCGGCTGGCCCAGCTGCTCGTGGAGATCACCCCGGACGGACTCGACAAGGTGTTCCTCGCCGATTCCGGTTCGGTGTCCGTCGAGGTCGCCGTCAAGATGTGCCTGCAGTACTGGCGCAGTCGCGGCAGGCCGGAGCGACACCGGTTGCTCACCTGGCGCGGCGGGTATCACGGCGACACGTTCGCCCCGATGAGCGTCTGCGACCCGGACGGCGGCATGCACTCCCTGTGGACGGACGTCCTGGCACGGCAGGTCTTCGCGGGACCTCCGCCCCGCGAGTTCGACCCGCGGTACGTCGCGGAGTTCGAGCGTCTGGTTGCCTCGCACACCGACGAGCTGGCGGCCGTCATCGTGGAACCGGTGGTGCAGGGCGCCGGTGGTATGCGCTTCCACGACCCCCGGTACCTGTCGGAGCTGCGGCGGATCTGCGACGAGCACGGGCTGCTGCTGGTGTTCGACGAGATCGCGACCGGATTCGGCCGCACCGGCGAGCTGTTCGCCGCGGACCACGCCGGCGCCCGACCCGACATCATGTGCGTCGGCAAGGCCCTCACCGGCGGGTACATGACCCTCGCGGCGACGCTCTGTTCCACCGACGTCGCCGAGACCATCAGCGCCGGGGACGCCGGCGGGCTGATGCACGGTCCCACGTTCATGGCCAACCCGCTCGCCTGTGCCGTCGCGGTGGCGTCGATCGAACTCCTGCTGTCGCGCGACTGGCGAGGCGAGGTCGAGACCGTGCGCCGCGAACTCGAATCGGGACTCGCACCGGCCCGGGAACTCCCCGGTGTCCGGGACGTCCGGGTGCTCGGCGCGATCGGCGTGATCGAACTCGCCGAACCCGTCGACATGCGGGCCGCCACCGAGGCGGCGGTGGCCGCCGGGGTGTGGTTGCGGCCGTTCCGGAACCTGATCTACGCGATGCCGCCGTACGTGTGCACCAGCGAGGACGTGCGGAAGATCACAACCGGAATGCTTGCTGCCGCACGAAGCTCCACCCCGGGCCGCTAGCCCGCTCTCGTCGAGCTGAGAGCGACGCGAACGCGGGCTAGTGTTCTCGATATGGAAGCAAGCGAGTCGACCGGCACCACGCCCATTCCCGTGTGGCCCGGCAGCGCCTACCCCCTGGGCGCCACCTACGACGGGGCCGGGACGAACTTCTCCTTGTTCTCCGAGGTCGCCGAGGCGGTCGACCTGTGCCTGATCGCGAAGGACGGCACGGAGACGCGCGTGCGCCTCGACGAGGTCGACGGCTACGTGTGGCACGCGTACCTGCCGACCGTCGTTCCCGGTCAGCGGTACGGGTACCGGATCCACGGTCCCTGGGATCCCGCGGCCGGGCACCGCTGCGACCCCAGCAAGCTCCTCCTCGACCCCTACGGCAAGGCGTTCGACGGCGAGTTCGACGGAGACCGGTCCCTGTTCTCCTACGACATCGACGCGCCCGCCGAGCCCGCCCCGGAGGAATCGGAGGATGCCGTCGAGATCGTCGACTCGGACGACGACATCGAGGCCCAGGACGACGCCGAGCTCACCGCGGAGCCCGAGGACATCTCGACGCCGGGACTGCCCGGACACGACTCGCTCGGCCACACGATGACGACGGTGGTGATCAACCCGTTCTTCGACTGGGCTGCCGACCGCGCACCGAAACACCCGTACCACGACACCGTGATCTACGAGGCCCACGTCAAGGGCATGACGGCGACGCATCCCGGTGTGCCGGAAGAGCTTCGCGGCACGTATGCGGGCCTCGCGCATCCGGTGATCATCGACCACCTCGTCGACCTCGGTGTCACCGCGATCGAACTGATGCCGGTACACCAGTTCATGCACGATCAGACGCTGCTCGACAAGGGACTGCGGAACTACTGGGGCTACAACACGTTCGGCTTCCTCGCCCCGCACACCGGGTATTCGTCGGCGGAGAAGCCGGGCGCCGCGGTGTCGGAGTTCAAGGCGATGGTCCGCTCGTTCCACGAGGCGGGCATCGAGGTCATCCTCGACGTCGTCTACAACCACACCGCCGAGGGCAACCACCTCGGTCCGACCATCTCGTTCCGCGGCATCGACAACGCCGCCTACTACCGGCTCGTCGACGGCGACGCCGAGCACTACATGGACTACACGGGCACCGGGAACAGTCTCAACGCCCGGCACCCGCACACGCTGCAATTGATCATGGACTCGCTGCGGTACTGGGTCACCGAGATGCACGTCGACGGATTCCGGTTCGACCTCGCGTCCACGCTCGCCCGTGAACTGCACGACGTCGACCGGCTCTCCGCGTTCTTCGACCTCGTCCAGCAGGATCCGATCGTCAGCCAGGTCAAGCTCATCGCCGAACCGTGGGACATCGGCGAGGGCGGGTACCAGGTGGGCAACTTCCCGGGCCTGTGGACGGAGTGGAACGGCAAGTACCGGGACACGGTCCGCGACTACTGGCGCGGCGAACCCGCGACGCTCGGCGAATTCGCGTCCCGGCTCACCGGCTCGTCCGACCTCTACGAGGCGACCGGGCGCCGCCCCGGCGCGAGCATCAACTTCGTCATCGCCCACGACGGGTTCACCCTGCACGACCTGGTGTCGTACAACGAGAAGCACAACGAGGCCAACGGCGAGGGCAACAACGACGGCGAGAGCCACAACCGGTCCTGGAACTGCGGTGTCGAGGGACCGACGGACGATCCGGAGATCCTCGATCTGCGCGGGCGGCAGAGCCGCAACATCCTGGCCACCCTGCTGCTGAGCCAGGGGACGCCGATGCTGGCACACGGCGACGAGATGGGCCGCACTCAGCAGGGGAACAACAACGTGTACTGCCAGGACTCGGAACTGTCGTGGATGGACTGGTCGCTGGCGGACTCCAACGCCGACCTGGTCGAGTTCACCAAACGGGTGATCGCACTGCGCATGAAGAATCCGGTGTTCCGTCGTCGCCGGTTCTTCGAGGGCACCCCCATCCGCAGCGGTGACCAGACCCGCGACATCGCGTGGCTCACCCCGGCCGGTGAGGAGATGACCCCCGAGGACTGGGACAGCGGTTTCGGGAAGTCGCTGGCGGTCTTCCTCAACGGCGAGGGCATCCCCGAACCCAACCACCGCGGTGAGCGGGTGGTCGGCGACTCGTTCCTGCTGTGTTTCAACGCGCACGACGAGGAGATCGAGTTCTCCACGCCGAATTCCGATTACGCCGACGAATGGGCGGTCGTGCTCGACACCGCCGTCCCGACGGGGGCGAAGGAAGCGGTGATCAAGGCCGGGAATCCGCTGCAGGTCGAGGCCCGGTCGCTGGTCGTGCTGCGCCGGACCGCCTGAGCCGGGGACGACGATGTCGATCACGGCCACCTACCGACTGCAACTACGCGGTGACTGCTTCACCCTGGCGGACGCCGCCGCCGTCGCCGACTACCTGGACGACCTCGGGATCTCCCACGTCTATCTGTCGCCGATCCTGACGGCCACGACCGGATCGACCCACGGTTACGACGTCACCGACGTGACCCGCGTGTCCCCGGCGCTCGGTGGGCGGGAGGCGCTGGCCGCGCTGTCCCAGGAGTTGCGTGGCCGCGGCATGGGCATCGTCGTCGACCTCGTCCCCAACCATGTGGGTGTCGCGAATCCGCGGGAGAACGCGTGGTGGTGGGACGTCCTCACGCACGGTCGCCGCTCCGAGTTCGCCGCCTTCTTCGACATCGACTGGAGCGACGACAACGGCGCGGGCGGGCGACTCGCGCTGCCCGTCCTCGGATCGGACGCCGATCTCGACTCCCTCACCGTCGACCGCTCGGGACCCGAGCCGCTGCTCGCGTTCTACGAGCACCGGTTCCCGATCGCCACCGGCACCGACGCAACCGACCCGCAGGCGGTGCACGACGCGCAGTCCTACCGCCTGGTCCCGTGGAACTCCGCGCTCATCGGATACCGCCGATTCTTCGCGGTCAGCGAGCTGGCCGGTATCCGACAGGAAGACCCGCAGGTGTTCGAGGCGTCGCACCGCGAACTGCGGAGCTGGGTGGCGGACGAGTTGATCGACGGAGTGCGCATCGACCATCCCGACGGGTTGTCCGATCCGGCCGAGTATCTCGACCGGCTGCGCGGGCTGATCGGCGCGGACCGGTGGCTCGTGATCGAGAAGATCCTCGGTCACACCGAACCACTGGACGACCACCTGCCGATCGCGGGCACCACCGGCTACGACGCACTGGCCGAACTCGGCGGCGTCTTCGTCGACGCGTCGGGAGCTCCCGCGCTCACTGCCCTGTCGGCGTCCCGCACGGGTGCCCGGGGTGACGCGACGTGGATTCACGAGCACGAAACCGCGATCAAACGTGACGTCGCCGGAACCATCCTCGCCCCGGAGGTCCGGCGCCTCGTCCGTGCGATCCGCGCGGAGACCGGCACCGACTGCAGCGATGCGGACCTGCGCGACGCCGTCATGGCCGTCGTCGCGGCCATGCCCGTGTACCGGTCCGACTACAGTCCGCTCGCCGGGCTGGCGAAGCGCGTGATCGGTGACGTCCTGCGGCGTGAACCGCAACGGTCCGACGCGCTGTCCGCCCTCGCCGCCGCCCTGATCGCCGGCGGTGAGGCGGCCACCCGATTCCAGCAGGTGTGCGGTGCGGTGATGGCGAAGTCCGTGGAGGACTGCCTGTTCTACCGCACCGCCCGGCTGGTGTCGCTGCAGGAGGTGGGTGGCAATCCGGCGAACGTCGGCGTCTCCCCCGCCGAATTCCACCTGGCCGCAGCCGAGCGAGCCACCCGGTGGCCGCGGGCGATGACGACTCTCTCGACGCACGACACCAAGCGCGGGGAGGACGTCCGGGCCCGGATCGGCATCCTGTCGCAGGTGCCGGACCTGTGGGCCGAATGCGTCGATCAGTGGGAACGCATCGCACCCAGCCCCGATCCCGTCACCGGACTGTTTCTGTGGCAGAACCTGTTCGGGGTGTGGCCGGTCGACGGCCGCGCCGCGGGCGACGTGCCCGACTTCCGCGACCGCGTCCACGCCTACGCGGAGAAAGCGGTCCGTGAGGCCGGGACCCGGACGTCGTGGCACGACGTGAACGAAGACTTCGAGAGCGACCTCCACCGCTGGCTGGACACGGTGATCGACGGCACGGTCGGGAAGGCGCTCGGTTCGCTGTGCACCCAGCTGGCCCCGCACGCCTGGTCGGACTCGCTCGGCCAGAAGCTCCTGCAGCTGTGCGGACCGGGGATCCCGGACGTGTACCAGGGAACCGAGCTGTGGGAGGACTCGCTCGTCGACCCGGACAATCGCCGTCCCGTCGATTACGACGTGCGACGGAGCGTGCTCGCGGGACTCGGCGCTCCTCCGCTCGATGCGACGGGCGCGGCGAAGATGCACGTCGTCCGCACGGCTCTGCGCCTGCGCCGGGAACGTCCGGACAGTTTCGTCGGCGGGACCTATGCGCCGGTCTTCGCGTCGGGAACCGCGGCGGAGCATCTGATCGGTTCCGCCCGCGGCCCCCGGGGGTCGTCCGCGGACGTCGTGGCGCTGGCCACCCGCCACACCGTCGGCCTGGAGCAACGCAGCTGGGGCGACACCACCGTTTCCCTCCCGGACGGCACCTGGACCGACCTGCTCACGTCCGCGACGTACGCCGGCGGCCGAGTCGACACCGCGAGACTGTTCTCCCGGTATCCCGTTGCGCTTCTGGCCCTGTGAGTACTTCCTAACCGCCCGCGGTTAACAAGTACTCACAGGGGTACTGGCTCTGGTATGTCGCGACGCGTGGTTGCCCGGGCGTACGGAGGGCCGGAGGTCCTCGCGGTCGTCGACGCGGAGGCTGTGAATCCCGCCCCCGGCGAGGTGGTGATCCAGGTTCGCGCCATCGGGGTCAACCCTTTCGACTACAAGCTCTACAGCGGCGCGTTCGGCGCCGACCCGGACGCCCTGCCCATGCGGCTGGGTAGCGAGGCCGCGGGCGTCGTCGCCGAGGTGGGTGACGCCGCGGCGGGACCGGTGGGCCCGATCTCGGTGGGTGACGAGGTGATCGTGTATCCGGTGTCCGAGTCGTACGCGGATCGACTTGTCGTGTCCGGTGATTCAGTGATCCCGAAGCCGGCGTCGTTGCCGTGGAACGAGGCTGCCGGACTTCTCGCGGTGGGTGCCACCGCGGTCGACACCCTCGACACGGCGAACGTCGGCACCCGCGACCTCCTGCTCGTGCACGGAGCGGCCGGCGGCGTGGGGTCGTTCGTCGTGCAGTTGGGGCGGGCCCGCGGTGCCACGATCATCGGCACGGCGCGCCCCGAGCACCACGACTACGTCCGCTCGCTCGGCGCCGCCCCCGTGTCCTACGGCGCCGGCCTGAGCGATCGGGTCCGCGTCCTGGCACCGGACGGGGTGGACGCCGTCATCGACACCGCGGGCAGCGACGAGGCGATCGACGTCTCCGTGGAACTGGTGCGGGACCGGTCGCGGTTGGTGACGACCGTCCCGGGTCCGAGGCCGGCCGAAGCCGGTTTCCGAGTCGTGGGCGCGCTGGGGCCGGAAGGGATGGAACCGCGTAAGCGGGCCCGCGTCTTCCTCGTCGACCTCGCCGGCAACGGCGACGTTCGGGTGCGCGTCGCGCGCACGTACGCACTGTCCGAGGCGGCGCGCGCTCACGCCGATCTTCGGAAGCCGCACGCGGCGGGCAAATTCATCCTGCTGCCGTAGGCGCGCCCCATCAGTGGAGCAGACTCGCCCGGATTGTGGCTTTCACCCAGTTCCGGTACTCGTCGACGTCCCACCCGCACTGCCGGCGCAGCATGGAGTACACCTGCGGCGACACGACCGTGAACAGCACGTCGGCGGCCCGCTGGACGGAGATCTCGGGACGCAGCAGTTCGTGCGCGGCGAGTCCCTCGGCGAGCGTCATCGCATTCTCGGCCGAGGCCCGCGCGCCCTCGTCGGCGAACCGCCGCATGTCGTCGTCCGCTCCCGAGGATTCGATCGACGTCGTCATCAGGGTCCCGGCCCGCTCCAGGACGTCGGTGCTGAATCCCACCATCTGGTCGAGGATCCGTTCGACCGGGTCGCCGTCCCGGGGCACGGGCGTGTGGGCCGCGGCGGCATCACCCTCGATGGCCGCGTGAAGTACCTCGTGGAACAGTTCCGCCTTGCCACCGGGGAACGCGGTGAACACCGTGCGGGTCGACACCCCGGCGGCCTCGGCCACGTTCCGCACCGTCGTGCTGACGTATCCCCGGTCGATGAACAGCCGGGCCGCGGCGTCCCGGACGAGGAGACGGGTCCGGCGCGCCGATTCCGCACGCAGCGGAGAACTGTAGGGCCTCTTGGCGGATTCGGGCATGGACTCACGATAGACGCATTCGATACATCAATCGTGCAACCGATATGGCACAGCGATTCGCCACACATCGACCAGGCGAAACGCCCGATACCTACGACTTAGGATGTTCCACCCAGGCATCGGATCCGGGAAACACGAGCGCCTCGTGGCCGTCGTCGTACCGGACGAGATAGGGCGGTTCGCCGTTCTCTCCGTGTACCTCCACGACCTCGGCGGTCGTCTCGTGCACTCCGACCACCCTGCCCTGAACGTGCAACCGGTCTCCCACTGCTACGTGCATGACTGCTCCTCGCGACGTTCGAGTCCGTACTCTCAGCTTGCTACTTCCGGAACCGGGGCGAAAGGGCCGACTCGCCGCCATCTCTGCCGGCGTGTGCCATCGTGGGGACATGGCTACGTATCGATACCTCGACAAGGACCGTAACGTGCTCGAGGAGCAGGACTTCGGCACCGTGCAGGACGCCGAGGAACACCGGTTGTCCGTTCTCGGCGCCGAGATCATCGAGGAGGTCGAGGACTCCGGCACGCCCGAGAGCTGACTGTCCTGCACGGCCCGCCGCGTCGAGGCATGCTGATCGGGTGCACACATTCGAGGTATGGGCCCCGATTCCGGAATCCGTTTCTGTGGAGGTCGACGGCCGACGCCACGACATGACCCCGTCACCGGACGGATGGTGGCGAGCCGACGTCGACGCGTCGCCGGATTCCCGGTACGCGTTCCTCCTCGACGACAGCGACACCCCACTTCCCGATCCCCGGTCACCGCGCCAGCCCGACGGAGTCCACAGTCCGTCGCAGCTCCACACCCTCGACGAGAGTCTCTGGACCGACTCGCGGTGGACCGGGCGGCAGCTCGCCGGCTCCGTCGTCTACGAATTGCACGTCGGCACGTTCACCCCGGAGGGCACGTTCGCAGCCGCCGTCGACAAGCTCGACCATCTCGTCGCCCTCGGCGTCGATTTCGTGGAACTGATGCCCGTCAACGGGTTCAACGGGACCCACAACTGGGGATACGACGGCGTTCTCTGGTACACCGTGCACGAGGGCTACGGCGGACCGGACGGGCTGCAGACCCTCGTCGACGCATGTCACGCCCGCGGTCTCGGCGTGGTCCTCGACGCCGTGTACAACCACCTCGGACCGTCCGGGAACTACCTCGAACGGTACGGGCCGTACCTGGCACAGGGCGCCAACACGTGGGGCCGGAGCATCAATCTGGACGGACCGGACAGCGGCGAAGTCCGCCGCTACATCATCGACAACGCGCTGCGGTGGTTCCGCGAGTTCCACATCGACGCGCTGCGCCTCGACGCGGTCCACGCGCTCGTCGACCACACCGCCACCCACCTTCTCGAGGACCTGGCCATCGAGACCCGCCGGCTGTCTGCGCACCTGAGACGGCCGCTGACGCTCATCGCCGAGAGCGACCTCAACGATCCGCGCCTGATCACGTCGCGGTCGGCAGGCGGCTGCGGCCTCGACGCCCAGTGGGACGACGACGTGCATCACGCCATCCACGCCGCGGTCTCGGGCGAGAGGCAGGGCTATTACGGAGATTTCGGTTCGATGGCCTGCCTCGCCGACACCCTGCGCCAGGGGTGGTTCCACGCGGGCACGTTCTCGACGTTCCGCGGTCGCACCCACGGCAGGCCGCTGGACACCCGCCGGACCCCGGCCAGTTCGCTGGTCACGTACACGTGCACGCACGATCAGATCGGCAACCGGGCGATCGGCGACCGCCCCGGCACGTATCTCGATTCCGGGCAGCTCGCCGTCAAGGCCGCGCTCGTGCTGTGCTCGCCGTTCACGCCGATGCTGTTCATGGGTGAGGAGTGGGGGGCGAGCACCCCGTTCCAGTTCTTCACCTCCCACCCCGAACCGGAACTCGCGCGGGCGACGGCGGAGGGGCGCAAGGCCGAGTTCGCGGAGCACGGCTGGAGCACGGACGATGTTCCCGACCCTCAGGACCCGGAGACGTTCGAGCGGTCGAAGCTCGACTGGGACGAACTGGTCCGCGAACCGCATGCCCGGCTGCTCGACTGCTATCGCTCGTTGCTGCACCTCCGTCGGGAGCGCGCCGAGCTGACGGATCCGTGGCTCGAGAACCTGTCCGTCGACTACGACGAGGCGGAGCAGTGGATCGTGGTGCACCGCGGTGCACTTCGTCTCGCGTGCAACCTGGGCGCCGAACCGGTGAGCGTCCCGGTCGGCGGCTCCCCCGTGCTGTGGTGGGAGCCGCCGACGCAGGACGAGACCGCGTCGGCGACGGTGCTACCGGGTCACTCGTTCGTGGTGCTCGACAGCTCACCCTGACGGTCGCGCAGCATCCGCAGGACGAGGATGGCGGTCGCGAACAGGATCACGGCCGTCGCGCCGGCGGCGACATGCATGCCGTCGACGAACGCCGATTGCGCGGACTCCAGGAACACCGTCCGGGCCGTCTCCGGGAGGTGCTGGGCCTCCGCGACGGCGGCACCGAGCGTGCCCTGCGCTGGCTCGACCTGTTCCGGCGGCAGCATCGACGTGTCGAGGCCGCTCCGGAAGATCGCCATGACGACGCTGCCGAGCACCGCGACACCGAGTGCGATGCCGAGTTCGTATGCGGTCTCGGACACCGCGGAGGCCGCGCCGGCCCGTTCGGGCTCGACGGCGCTGACCACGAGGTCGGACGTCAGGGTCAGTGCGATACCGACACCGGCGCCTGCGAGGCCGAAGCCGATCACGAACATCGTCGGGGCACCGTCCACACCGAGCGTCAGCATCAATGCCGCACCCACGGCCGCGATCGCGAGACCGCCGCCGAGCACGTGCGAGGTGGCCCACCGGCGCACCATCCAGGCCGCCGCGAGTGCGGTGATCGCGCTCATCAGCATGCCGGGCAGCATCAGCACACCCGATTCGAACGCGCTGTTGCCCAGCACCAACTGCAGGTACTGCGAGCCGAAGAACAGCACACCGGCCAGCGCGAAGATGGACAGCAGGTTGGTGAGGACAGCGGTCGAGAACGCCGGCTTGGCGAACAGGCCGATGTCGATCATCGGGTCCTTCATCGCCTTCTGCCTGCGCACGAACACCACACCGGACACGACGCCGACGAGTCCGACGGCGAGGAGCACCGGGTCGACACCGTGCACCACGGTCTCCTTGACCGCGTACACCAGCGGGAGCATCGTCGTCATCGACAGCGCCGCGCTGATCAGGTCGAAGCGTCCCGGGGCGGGGTCCTTCGACTCGGGGATCACCAGCGGTCCCACCGCGATCAGTACCAGCATCACCGGGATGTTGATCAGGAACACCGAGCCCCACCAGAAGTGCTCGAGCAGCCAGCCGCCGATCAGCGGGCCCGCCGCGGTGCCGCCACCGGCCATCGCACCCCACACGCCGATGGCGAGGGTCCGCTGGCGGGGGTCGACGAAGATCGTGCGGATCAGACCGAGCGTCGCGGGCATCAGTGTCGCACCCGAGATTCCCTGCAGAACGCGGGCCGCGATCAGCATCTCGGGTGTCGGCGACCACGCCGCGATCAGCGAGGCGATGCCGAATCCGGCGGCGCCGAGGAGCAGCAGACGACGCCGCCCGATCCGGTCGCCGAGCGTACCCATCGTGATGAGCAGGCCGGCGAGGACGAACGAGTAGACGTCGATGATCCACAGCAGCTGCGTGCTGCTGGGCTCGAGGTCGGCGCTGATGAACGGCAGTGCGAGGTCGAGCACGGTGCCGTCGACGGCGATCAGGAGGACGGCAAAGGCCAGGACGACCAATCCGAGCCAGTCTCGGCGTGATGCGGAGGACTGACCTGGCGCGCCGTAGGCGTCGTTGATCCCGCGATCCGTGGAGACAGACATTTATCTTCCTGCGACTTTCCGATTCGTGAGCTGGCACGGGGATGAACCGTCCAGCCGGTACAGTTCCGTTACATTACCGTGAACCGTCCGGACGGTAAAGTTATTTCCCGGGTACAGTCCCTCTCCATGGCTGCCGGAACGCGCGATCGAATACTCGACGCCCTCGAGAAGCTGCTGCTCGACGTGGGGATAGCCCAGGTGACCCTCGAATCCGTCGCCGCGGAGGCCGGGGTGTCCAAAGGCGGACTGCTCTACCACTTCCCCAGCAAGGAAGCGCTGCTCGCCGCCATGGTGCGCCGGCTCGGCGAACGGGCGGACGCCCAGCGCGCCGACGCCGTCTCCGGCGGCACCTCGCTGTCCGAGTGGTATCTGCAGGTTCCCGATGCGAGCACCACCGAGGAACTCGCCCTCTACCGTTCGACCATCGCCGCGCTACGGAGCGTCGACGGTCAGCACGACGAGATCCAGAAGGCCGTTACCGAAGTGATGCGAGGCTGGGACGAAGGTCTCCAAAGCGAGATCGACGATCCCGTACAGGCTGAGATCGTGCGACTCGTCGGCGACGGGATCTACCTGTCCGCGCTGCTCGGTCTCCCCATGCCCGAGCCCGAGCTGTACAACAAGGTGGTCGCGCAGCTGCTGCAGAAGTAGCGGCTCAGGTGAGGTAGCGGTACGCGGGGCTCCCCGGCTCCAGGCGTTCCACCTGCATCCGGGACTGCTCCATCCGCTCGAGCAGCTCGCCGAGCCCCTCGGCCTTGCCGAGTTCGATACCCACGAGGGCGGCGCCGGTCTCCCGGTTGTTGCGCTTCACGTACTCGAACAGGGTGATGTCGTCCTCCGGGCCGAGCACCTCGTCCAGGAAGCGGCGCAGCGCGCCCGGCTCCTGCGGGAAGTCGACGAGAAAATAGTGCTTCAGGCCGAGATTCACCAGCGAGCGTTCCAGGATCTCGCCGTACCGCGAGACGTCGTTGTTGCCTCCGGAGATCAGGCACACCACCGTGGAACCCGGCTCGAACGTGATGTTGCCGAGGGCCGCCACCGACAGCGCGCCCGCGGGCTCGGCGATGATGCCCTCGTTCTGATACAGCTCGAGCATCGTGGTGCACAGCGCACCCTCGTCGAGGTTGGCCATCACGAAGCTCTCGGGATCGAGCCGGATCGTGGTGGACCGGTCGGACTGGCCCAGCGACGTGTGCGTCACCACCTCGGCGCCCAGGGCGGACACCACGGCGTAGGGAAGGTCGCCGACCCGCTTCACCGACGCGCCGTCGACGAACGGATCAATCTCCGTCAACGTCACGGGACCACCGGCCACCAGCGCAGCCGTCATCGACGCCGCCCCCGTCGGCTCCACCCCGACGATGGCCGTGCGGGGTGCGTGCGCACGCAGATACGTGGCGATGCCGGCGATGCATCCGCCGCCACCGACCGGGACCAGCACGGAATCGGGGGCCGCACCGAGCTGGGCGAGGATCTCGGCGGCGATGGTGCCCTGTCCGGCCGCGGTGCGGGCGTCGTCGAACGGCGCAACCATCGTCGCGCCCGTCCGCCGCACGTCGGCGGCGGCCGCAGCGGCAGCGGCGTCGTACGTCTCCCCCGTCAGGATCAGTTCGACGAACTCACCGCCGTGCGCACGGATGCGATCACGCTTCTGCTTGGGGGTGTTCGACGGAACGTAGATGCGGCCGGTGATTTCCATCGTCCGGCAGGCGAACGCGACACCCTGCGCATGGTTGCCCGCGCTGGCCGTCACCACTCCGGCCGCACGCTCGCCGGCGTCGAGCTGGGCCATGAGGTTGTAGGCGCCGCGCAGCTTGTAGGAGCGGACGACCTGCAGGTCTTCGCGCTTGAGGTAGACGTTCGCGCCGGTCAGCGACGACAGGCGATCGCTGCGCTGCAGCGGGGTCGCGTCGATCACGTGGGAAATTCGCTCGATGGCAGCGTCGATGTCGCCCACCGTCAGGGGCGAGGTGATGTTCTGGGCTGCGGTATCGGGCGATGTGGACACCCGGATATGTTCCCACTCTCCAGCCATGGGATACCAGTCGGGTTCAGCCGCGCGGATCGAACTGGGACGGTCGCGGCACGTTGCGGACGTTCGACTTCGCCATCTTCACGGCCTCGCCGACACCCCCGTTCATCACCATCTTCGACAGCGCCAACGCGAAACCGGTGACCTGCCCGCCCGTGATGGTCGGCGGCAGTGACAATGCCAGCGGGTCGGTGACCAGATCGACGAGCGCCGGTCCGTCGTGATCGAACGCCTGCCGCAGACCCGATTCGATGTCGGCCGGATCCTCGATCCGGCGGGCGAAGATGCCCAGTGCCGACGCCACCGCCGAGTAGTCGACGGGCGCGACGTCCACCCCGAAATCCGGCAGCCCGTCCACCAGCATCTCCAGCTTGACCATACCCAGAGTGGAATTGTTGAACACCACGATCTTGACCGGGAGACGGTACATCGCGACCGTCACCAGTTCTCCCAGCAGCATCGACAGCCCGCCGTCGCCCGACACGGACACCACCTGCCTGCCCGGCGCGCACACCTGGGCGCCGATCGCGTGCGGCAGGGCGTTCGCCATCGATCCGTGCAGGGCCGAGGACAGGAACCGCCGCGACCCGTTCGGCGTCAGGTAGCGCGCCGTCCAGACGTTCGACATTCCCGTGTCGGTGGTGAAGATCGCGTCCTCGGCGGCGAGGTCGTCGAGGATCGACGCCGCATACTCCGGGTGGATCGGGATGCGCTGCTTCGCGGGTTTCGTGTACGCACCCACCACCTTGTTCATCAGCGTCCGGTGCTTCTCGAGCATGTCGTCGAGGAATCGGCGATCGTCCTTTCGCCGGATCAACGGGGCGAGGGCACGCAACGTGCTCGCCACGTCGCCGTGCACGGCCAGGTCGACGTTCGTTCTCCGGCCGATTCGCTGTGCGGCCCAGTCGATCTGCGCGGTGCGGACTCCGTCGGGCAGGAACTGGTTGTACGGGAAGTCGGTTCCGACGAGCAGCAGGAGGTCGGCGCCGTGCATGCCGTCGTGCGCCGCCCCGTATCCCAGCAGTCCCGTCATTCCGACGTCGAAGGGGTTGTCGTACTGGATCCATTCCTTGCCGCGGAGCGTGTGGCCGATCGGCGCACCGATCGTGTCGGCCAGGTTCAGCAGATCCTCACGAGCCTCCCGCACACCCTCGCCGGCGAAGATCGCGACCTTTCCCGCCTCGTTCACGGCGTCGGCGAGCGCCTGCACGTCGGCCTGGTCGGGCACGATCGCCGGTACGCCGGTCCGCGGCACCGACGGCGCCTTCCCCTCGGCGGGGCGGTCCGCGATGTCGCCCGGAAGGGTGATCACCGCAACGCCGGACAGCGCGGTCGCGTGCGCGATGGCGGACGCCGTCACGCGTGGCGCCTGAGCGGGACTTCCGATCAGCTCCGCGTACCGGGAGCACTCGACGAACAGGCGGTCCGGGTGGGTCTCCTGGAAGAAGCCGAGCCCGATCTGCTCGCTCGGGATCTGCGCCGCGATCGCAAGTACCGGCGCCCCCGAGCGGTCCGCGTCGTAGAGACCGTTGATCAGGTGCAGGTTTCCCGGGCCGCACGAGCCGGCGCACACCGCCAGCTTGCCGGTGACCTGCGCCTCGGCTGCCGCGGCGAACGCGGCGGCCTCCTCGTGACGCACGTGGATCCAGTCGATTCCGCCCTTCGCCGCGCCGCCCGACCGCCGGACCGCGTCGACGACGGGATTGAGGCTGTCGCCCACGATTCCGTAGATCCGCTGGACGCCGGCGTCCTGGAGTTGACGTACCAGTTGATCGGCAACGGTTTTCGCTCTCATCGGGCCTCCGGTCGGGGGACGGTCGAACGGCGAAGGACAGCGGCGGTGCGGGCGTCAGGCGGGTTCGAGCACGAACACCGGGATCTCCCGATCGGTCTTCTTCTGGTACTCGGCGTAGTCCGGGAACGCGGCGACGGCGCGGTCCCACCAGGCGGTCTTCTCCTCGCCCGTCACCTCACGGGCCACCATGTCCTGTGTGGTCGAGCCGTCGCGGAGTTCGACGTGCGGCTCGGCCTTCACGTTGTAGTACCAGACCGGGTTCTGGGGTGCGCCGCCGAGCGAGGCGACGATCGCGTACGTCCCGTCGTGTTCGACACGCATCAACGGCGTCTTGCGGAGTTTGCCGGATTTCGCGCCGCGGGTGGTCAGCAGGACGACGGGCCTGCCGCCCAGCGTCGTGCCCTTGGCTCCATCGGTGGATTCCATCAACTCGGCCTGATCTGCTGCCCACTTGGACGGACTGGGCTCGTATTCACCTGTGAGTGGCATGCGTCCAGTCAACACCTGATCCGCGAGAACGCGCCACCGATTCCACCGAACGAGCGCACATGCGAAGACCCGCATCCGATTGTTCGTTGCGCCGAACTCCGGGTTCCGAGTACCCTGATCCCACGCGGGGGACGTCCGCTCCCCTGACCCGCGCCAGTGAGGTGACCTGCGATGACGACACATGACGCATGGGTGCGCCGCGGGGTTCGCCGCAGCGACCCCGCCCGGACCGTCGACATCGCCGGCGCCGAGTGGCCCCTCTACAAGCTCGAAGCGCTGGCCGTCGCGCTGCTGGTCTTCGTCACGATCCTCGTCGTCACCCAGACGCTGCAGGCGGCCGTCCTCACCGCCGCCGCGGTGGCCGTCGTGGTGTGGTGGGCGCGGCGCCTCTTCCCGCCGCGCCCCTAGCCGTCACACGGACAGGCAGCTCGGTCCGAGCAGCGCCTTGAGATCGCCCATCAACGCCGACGACGGTTCCACCCGGAGCACGTCGTCGACCTTCCACAAGGTGACCTCGGTGCCGCCGATCAACCGCACGTGGACGTCCGACGTGCCCGGATGGCGCGTGAGCACCTGACGCAACGCGCCGATCTTGTCCTTGGTGCACTGACGCAGCGGCAGACTGACCGCCAGCGGCTTCGCGACCCCCACTGCCGAGAGATCCGGCACCGCAAGGTCGTTGGCGATGAGTGAGATCCGATCGTCACGAATCGACACTCGCGCCTTGACGAGCACGACGGAGTCCTCCGTGACATCCATCCCGTAGACCGAGTAGGCCTGCGGGAAGAACAGCACCTCGATACCACCGGTCAGATCCTCGAGCTGCGCGGACGCCCAGGTGAGACCGTTCTTGTTGATCCTCCGGTTCACCGACGCGAGGATCCCGCCGACGGTGACCTGGGTGCCGTCCTTGATGTCGCCTTCGAGGATGGTCGGTATCGCGGTGTCGGACTGCGCCGACAGCACGTGTTCGACGCCGTTGAGCGGGTGCCCGGACACGTACAGTCCCAGCATTTCCCGTTCCAGCGCCAACCGGTGCTTCGAGTCCCACTCTTCCTCGGGGATCTTCACGTTGAACACCGAGGAGATCGACTCGTCGGCGTCGTCGCCGCCGAAGAGGTCGAACTGTCCGATCGCCTCCGCCTTCTTGGTGCCCATCACCGCGTCGATGGCGTCGGCGTGGACGAGCATGAGTCCCTTGCGCGGATGGCCCAGCGAGTCGAACCCGCCTGCCTTGATCAGCGATTCGGTGACCTTCTTGGAGCAGGCGGCGGCGTCGATCTTGTTGAGGTAGTCGGAGAAGTCGACGAACTTGGACTTCTCCTTGCGCGCCTTGATGATCGAGCCCACGACGTTGGCGCCGACGTTGCGGACGGCGCCCATGCCGAACCGGATGTCCTCACCGACGGAGGCGAAGTTGACCTCCGATTCGTTGACGTCCGGCGGCAGCACGGTGATACCCATCTTGCGGCAGTCCGCGAGGTAGATGGCGGCCTTGTCCTTGTCGTCACCGACCGAGGTGAGCAGACCGGCCATGTACTCGGCCGGATAGTTGGCCTTGAGGTACCCGGTCCAGAACGACACCAGGCCGTACCCGGCCGCGTGCGACTTGTTGAACGCGTACCCGGCGAACGGGAGGATGGTGTCCCACAGCGCCTTGATGGCGGGCTCGGAGAATTCGTTGGCGAGCATGCCCTCGCGGAAGCCGGCATACGCCTCCTCCAGCACCGAGAGCTTCTTCTTACCCATGGCTCGGCGGAGAATGTCGGCCTGTCCGAGCGAATACCCGGCCACCTTCTGAGCGATCTGCATGATCTGCTCCTGGTAGACGATCAGGCCGTACGTGTCGGCCAGGATCTCCTTCAGGGGCTCCTCGAGCTCCGGGTGGATGGGTTTGACCTCTTGCCGCCCGTTCTTGCGGTCGGCGTAGTCGTTGTGCGCGTTCATGCCCATCGGACCGGGCCGGTACAGCGCGAGCACCGCGACGATGTCTTCGAAGCCGGTGGGCTGCATGCGGCGCAGCAGGTCGCGCATCGCGCTGCCGTCGAGCTGGAACACGCCGAGAGTGTCTCCGCGGGAGAGCAGTTCGTACGTGGCCGGGTCGTCGAGCGCGAGGGTGTCGAGATCGAGGTCGATCCCCCGGTTCGCCTTGATGTTGTCGATGGCGTCACCGATGACGGTGAGGTTCCGCAGTCCGAGGAAGTCCATCTTCAGCAGGCCGATGGCCTCGCACGACGGGTAGTCCCAGCCGGTGATGATGGCACCGTCCTGGGCGCGCCTCCACACTGGAATCGCGTCCATCAGCGGTTCGGACGACATGATCACCGCGCAGGCGTGAACGCCGGCGTTACGGATCAGGCCCTCGAGCCCCTTGGCCGTCTGGTAGATCTTCGCGACGTCCGGGTTGGAGTCGATGAGGGCGCGAACCTCCACCGCTTCCTTGTAGCGCTCGTGGTTCGGGTCCGTGATGCCGGACACCGAGATGTCCTTGGCCATGATCGGCGGCGGCAGCGCCTTCGTGATCTGGTCGGCGATCGCGAAACCGGGCTGGCCGAACTGGACTCGGGCGGAGTCCTTGATGGCCGCCTTCGTCTTGATGGTGCCGAACGTGATGACCTGGGCGACGCGGTCGCTGCCCCACTTGTCCGTCGCGTAGCGCACCATCTCGCCGCGACGGCGATCGTCGAAGTCGATATCGATATCGGGCATGGAGACGCGTTCGGGGTTCAGGAACCGCTCGAACAGCAGACCGTGCGGGATGGGGTCGATGTTGGTGATGCCCATCGCGTAGGCGACGAGCGAACCGGCCGCCGAGCCTCGGCCGGGGCCGACGCGGATGCCGACCTCCCGGGCGTGGTTGATGAGGTCACCGACGACGAGGAAGTAGGCGGGGAAACCCATTTCGAGGATGACGCCGATCTCGTAGTCGGCGCGGGCGAGGTACTCCTCGGGGGGTCCGTCGGGGAACCGGCGATCCAGTCCGCGCATGACCTCCTTGCGCAACCAGGTGCCCTGCGTCTCACCCTCGGGGACCGGGAAGATCGGCATCCGGTCGTGGTGCGCCCAGACGTCGTCGTACGACTGGACCCGCTCGGCGATCAGCAGTGTGTTGTCGCACGCGCCGGGCACCTGGTCGTCCCACAGCGCCCGCATCTCCGCGGCCGGCTTCAGGTAGTAGCCGTCGCCGTCGAACTTGAACCGGGTGGGGTCGGACAGCGTCTTACCGGTCTGGATGCAGAGAAGCGCCTCGTGGTTCTCCGCGGCTTCCTTGGTGACGTAGTGGCAGTCGTTGGTGGCGAGCGGCGGAATCTCGAGCTTCTTGCTGATCTCGAGCAGGCCCTCTCGCACCCGTCGCTCGATCGAGAGTCCGTGGTCCATCAGCTCGAGGAAGAAGTTGTCCTTGCCCCAGATCTCCTGCCACTTGGCGGCGGCCTCGAGCGCCTCGCGGTCGTGGCCGAGTCGCAGCCGGGTCTGGATCTCACCGGACGGGCAGCCCGTGGTCGCGATGATGCCCTCGTGGTGGGTGGCGATGAGCTCTTCGTCCATCCGCGCCCACTTGCCGAGCTGGCCCTCGATCGACGCGAGCGAGGACAGCTTGAACAGGTTCCGCAGACCGGTCGCGTTCTCCGCGACCATCGTCATGTGGGTGTACGCACCGCTACCGGAGACGTCGTCGGACTTCTGGCTGCGGTCGCCCCACAGCACGCGCTTGGTGTTGAAGCGGGACTCGGGCGCGATGTACGCCTCGATGCCGATGATCGGCTTGATGCCCTGCTTCTTCGCGACGTTGTAGAACTCGCTGGCGCCGTACATGTTGCCGTGGTCGGTCATGCCGACCGCCGACATCCCCAGTCGCTCGGCCTCTTCGAACAGGGGGCCGACCTTGGCCGCACCGTCGAGCATCGAGTACTCGGTGTGATTGTGCAGATGTACGAACGAGTCAGCCACGTGCGCCTCTCTGAAGGTCTGGGAGCCTCACGAGTGTAGGCCCTCGGACCGACAGCACCGGTCGCCGACGGCGGGTGTCGGAGAAGTCGTGACGCGAGTTACTGGACGGGCGCCTGGGACGGTTCGGTATTTCGCCGCTCGCGCCGGACCCGTACCAGCGCATCGGTACTGAAGATCGCGAGTGCCACCCAGATCAGCGCGAAACCGATCCACCGCGACGCGGGCATGTCCTCGTGGAGAACGGCGACACCCCACGCCATCTGCAGCGCCGGCGTCAGGTACTGCAGCATGCCGAGTGTGCGCAACGGCACCCGTTGCGCGGCCGCGCCGAACAGCAACAGCGGCAGCGCGGTCACCGGTCCCGCGGCCAACAGCAACAGGGTGTGACCCATCCCGAACCCGAGGAACGTGCCTGCCCCGGTGAGGGCGAGGAACACGAGGTAGCCGATCGCGACGGGCGCGGCCACGATTCCCTCGGCGGTCAGGCTCGTCCGCGGGTCGAGCGGCATCACCTTCTTGCACAGCCCGTACAGCGCGAACGACGCGGCCAGGGTCAGCGCGATGTACGGCGGATGCCCGTAGTCGACGGTGATCACGATCACCGCGGCGGCGGCGAGCGCGAGGGCGACGATCTGGGCGGGGACGAGCCGTTCCCGGAAGATCAGGACCCCGAGCAGCACGCTCACCAACGGGTTGATGAAGTAGCCGAGCGCCGTCTCGACCACCCGGTCCGAGGTGACCCCGTAGATATAGGTGCCCCAGTTCACCGCGATGGCCGTCGACGCGGCCGTGACCAGCAGCCAGGTGCGCACACTCAGCCCGCGCAGCGACCGGAGCCGGCCTGAGACCGCGAGGACGACGAACATGAGCGCGAGCGTCCACACCACCCGGTGCGCGAGGATCTCCACCGACCCGGCCGGGCCGAGCAATCCGAAGAACGCCGGGAACGCGCCCCACAGCACGTAGGCGCCGACTCCGCAGGCGGCGCCCACGGTTTCCGCCTTCCTCGCCTTCACGAACCGCTCCCCGGGACGATGCCGTCGTCGGGGCCGGGCGCGACGATCTCGACCTGCTCCGGCAGCAGCGGGCGCACGGCGAACCGCCCGGCGACGGCGTCGGCTCCGAGTGCCTCGACCGCCCGGACGTCCGGGGCGGACCGCAGCGCGGTGAGGGCTTCGTGATCACCGCGGACGACGACACCGATCACGCACGCGCAGTTCCGGGCGAGTTCCTCCGACGACACCGCCGCGATCTGCGCCTGCCGCTCCGTTTCGCCCCTCATCGCCTGGGCGCGTCCGGCGGCCAGGACGCTCGCCCGTGCGAGCGCCGCATCGCCTGCCGCGACGGATACGGGAACGAGGGGTGTCTGCACCCGGTCCAGGGGCACACGGAAGAGCACCTGCGACACCCGGGTGCCGGACGCGGCGTCCCGGACGACCTCCGTCGTCACCGGACGCGTGAACGAGACCAGCGCCCAGTGCTCTCGGCGCGCGTCCGGCGCGTCGAGCGACCGGTCCGCCAGGGCCAGGTAGTCGGCCACCACTTCCCCGTTGTCCGGGCCCAGCGTGTCCGTCGACACGGGCGCCCGCCGGACAGGATGCAGTACTCCGAGCACGACCGTCAGCGCGATCAGGGCGGCGGCGGTGAGCACTGCCGGCACCGCGGTACCGCTCGGGTACGGGCGCCTCACCTCAGCTCGCCCGCAGAACCCCGAGAGCGTCCTCGAGATCCTTCGGGTACTTGGACGTGATCTCGACCCACCGCCCGTCCGCGGGATGCGCGAAACCGAGCGACCGAGCGTGCAGCCACTGCCGCTCCAGCCCGAGACGTTCCGCCAGCCGCGGATCGGCCCCGTATGTGAGGTCGCCGCAGCACGGGTGCCGCAGTGCGGCGAAGTGGACGCGGATCTGATGGGTCCGGCCCGTTTCGAGGTGGATGTCCAGCAGGCTCGCCGCCTGGAACGCCTCGACCGTGTCGTAGTGCGTGATGCTGGGCTTGCCGTCCGCGGTGACAGCGAACTTCCAGTCGTTGCTGCGGTGCCTGCCGATCGGCGCGTCGATGGTTCCGCTGCTCGGATCCGGGTGACCCTGCACCAGCGCGTGGTACCGCTTGTCGATGGTCCGCTGCTTGAATGCGCGCTTGAGGAGTGTGTAGGCGCGTTCCGACGTGGCCACCACCATCACTCCGGACGTGCCGACGTCCAGCCGGTGCACGATGCCCTGGCGCTCGTGCGCACCGGACGTCGAGATCCGGAAGCCCGCGGCGGCGAGACCGCCGATCACGGTCGGACCGGTCCAGCCCACGCTGGCGTGGGCGGCCACACCCACCGGTTTGTCGACGGCGACCACGTCGTCGTCGGCGTACAGGATTTCCATGCCTTCGACGGGTTCCGCCTCGATGGTCAGCGGACGCGGCGGTTCGGGCAGTTCCACTTCGAGCCAGGTGCCTGCGGACAGACGATCGGACTTGCCGACGGGTGCGCCGTCGACGAGCACCGAACCTTCCTCGGTGAGCTGAGCCACCGCGGTGCGCGACAGACCGAGCAGTCGAGCGAGGCCGGCGTCGACCCTCATCGATTCGAGCCCGTCCGGGACCGGCATCGACCGTGTTTCCCTCACTTCTCTACCCCCTTACGTGTTCCGTCCGGTTCCAGCCCTATGAGTGTGAGCACGACGAGCAGGATCGCACCGCACACGATGCCGGAATCTGCCACGTTGAACACCGGCCACCAGCCGACGGACACGAAATCGACGACGTGACCCTGCATCACTCCCGGCGCCCGGAAGAACCGGTCGACGAGGTTGCCGAGGGCGCCCCCGAGTACCAGCCCCAGACCGAGCGCCCACCACGGCGACCGCAGCGTGCGGCCGATGCGGACGACGCCGATCACCACACCCACGGCGACGAGCGTGAGCAGCCACGTCATGCCGGTGGCCATGGAGAACGCCGCACCCGGGTTGCGCACGAGCCGCAGCGAGACGATGTCCCCGATCAGCCAGACCGGCCGGCCGGGCTCGATGTTGGCGACGGCGAGGATCTTCGTCAGCAGGTCCGTCGCCAGGACGGCACCGGCGATCACGAACAGGAGCAGCCTGCGCTGATGCTTCACCGGCCGGGGCGCTGCGGTGCCGGACGTGTCACCGTCGTTTCGGTCTTCTGCGTCGGTCTCGTTCTCTGCCGTGGGGTCTTGACTCACCCGTTCATCATCCACTACGGAGGCAAGCCTCCGTTCACGCGCTCCCGCGCGCACTAACCTGGGGGCGTGCCACTGTTCTCGAAAGCTCTGCGACCCGGATTCTGCCTACTCGCCGCAACCCTCTCCCTGGTCGCTCTGACCGCCGGGTGCGGAGGTGACGGCGACCCCTCGGAGTCGAACCCCGCAGGGTCCACGTCCACTCCCGCCGAAGTGACCGTCCCGATCTCCGCGACCACCGTCGAACTGATCCAGCCCGGCGAGGAGCCGCGCGAGGTGATCCAGCGCAGACCGCCGGTGGGGGTCACGCAGCAGGTGCAGTTGACCACCGGCGCGCAGGTGTTCCAGCAGATCGACGACCAGCCCGCCCAGGACTTCTCCTCACCCGAGATCACACTCCCCCTCACCGCCGCCGTCGGGCAGGCCACCGACGACACGGACGGCGGCACCACCGTCGACCTCACGCTCGGTGACGTCACCAGCCCCGACGACCGCCTCGGCAGCGCGCTCGAAGCCAGCGCCGGTTCGGGCGCCGGCTTCACGGTCGACCCCACCGGTGCGATCACCGCGCTGCGACTGCGTCCGGACGCCGAAGCCCAGGACATCGCGCGCTCCGCGATCGAGCAGGCGTTCTACCAGGCCGTGTATCGCACGGTCCCGTTTCCGGCGGAGCCCGTCGGTGTGGGCGCGCAGTGGACGATCCGACAGCAGGTGATGAGCGGCATCGCCCTCGACCAGACCACCGTGGCCACCCTGACCGCCCGGGACGGCAACCGCCTCACCGTCGACTACACGATCGACCAGAAGCCGAAGTCCCCCGTGTGGGAGCTGCCCGGGGAGGCAGGCACGCTGAACGTCGACCAGTACGTGATGCACGGTTCGGGCACCATGACCGTCGACCTCGGCCTGCCGCTGCCCGTCGCCGGGACGGTGACCGTGGGCGGCGACCAGGAGTACAGCGACCCCGACGGCGCCACCCGCTTGCACCAGACCACGTCGAACTCGGTCCGGTGGGGTTCCTGATGCGCCGCGGACCCGTCGCCGCCTCCTGCTCCCTGTTCGCCGTGCTCGCGCTGTCGGCGTGCTCGTCGAACGCGTCCGGCGACGCCGGCGGCACCGCCTCACTTGCGCCGCTCGGACCGGCGGTGACCGCAGCACCGGACGCGGCGGGCACACCGTTCGCCGATCCGGCCGCACTGAAGGCGGCGCTCCTCGACGTCGGCGACCTTCCCGTCGGATTCACCCCCGTGCCCGACCCCGAGGACGATCTGGGGCTGCCTCCGGCGTCGGAGTCGGCGGACTCCGACAAGTCGAGCACGGATCCCACGGAATGCGGCGCGGTGCTGTCGCCCGTCGCGGATCAGCGTGCGGGCGCGGTGGCGTCGGCGTCCGGCTGGTTCACCGGCCCGGACTTCGCCACCATCGACCAGGACGCGGCGAGCTACGGCACCGGTGCCGACGCATCCCAGGCCTTCGCGGCGGTGCAGGACCGGCTGGCGGGATGCACCGAGTACACCGGCACGGACGCCGACGGCGTGCAGGTGCAGTACCGGGTCGGCGGCCGCGAGCAGCAGCCCGCCGGTGACGCGTCGGTGGCGTTTCGGCTCGTCACCACCAGCGAGGGCGTCAGTCTGGTCTCGGACGTGGTGGTGGTCGTCGTCGGGAGCACCGTCACCCAACTGGTCGCGACGGGCCAGGACCCGATCGACGCCGGCGTCTTCGACGACCTGACGAGCACCGCCGTATCGAAGCTCGCGCCCGCCCCTGCCGGCTGAACCGACCGGCCACGAACGACCGATGCCGGTGTCCCCGAGGGGACACCGGCATCGGTGCGAGAACGCGGCGATCCGTCAGGACCGCGCGGTTCGGCCTGGAATCAGGCGGGGCATGCAGGCGACGTCAGCTGCGCGAGCGACACGATCTGGCATGCGGTGATCTTCGACAGCTTCCACGTTCCGTTCTCGCCGGGAACGAAGATGGCCGGAACGCCACCCTGCTGGACCTGGCCGTTGACGGTCAGCTGCAGCTGGCCGCTGGCGGTGCCGTCACCGTTGTCGATGACCGGGTCGAGAACGGTGACCTCCGCGTTGTTGGCCTTGGCGGCGGCGGCGACCTGGTTGATGAGCTCCGGATCCTGCTCCGAACCCTCGACCATGGCGGACTTGACCTCGAGCGGCGTGGCCGGATCGAGGCCCTGCACCAGAAGCGCGTTGAGATCGGCCGCGGTGGGCACCTCGATGGCTTCCGAGGTCTCGGCAGCTGCGGAAGTCGTCGTCGTGGTCTTGGTCGCCGTGTCGCTCTCGTCGGAGCCACACGCGGACATCGTGAGGGCTGCGGCGATTGCTACTCCGGCAACCGTGATCTTACGAAGCTTCAACTCAATAACCTCTTCATTCTCGGTGTTCGTTCTCGGACGATCTGAGCATCTATCGCTACCCGGGCCAACATTACCCAAGGGTAAGCATCAGCGCCCGAGGCTACCTTCTCGTGGAGCCGGTCTCCACTCCTTCGTCCGGGCGGTGGGTCCGGTCACTCGAGCGAGCCTTCCACATCGGCCCGTTCGAGTTGCACGTCGTCCTCCTTGAAGGTCCGCGCCTTCCCCGGACCCGTTGTGCGCGTTTCGAATCGGACGGTCACGACACCGTGGCCGGCCCCCTGCACCCAGCCGTGGCCGAAGTCCGGGTGCGTCACGTCGAGACCGGGATGCCACCGGGTGTCGATCGCCCGGGCGGGTGTGGGAGCGGGCGCGGAGAGGCCGTCGTCGGGGCCCTCCTCCGTGATCTTCGACTCCTGATAACCCGGGACGTCCAGGTCCAGTTCGGGGAACAGCGAGCCCTGGCGGACCGTCGACAGTCCGGCGAATCCCACCCCGACCAGACGTACCGGCCCGAGTTCGAGCGGATCGATCACCTGCCGCTGTGCCGCCGCGACGAGGATCTGACGGTCGAGGGTCGCGTAGGGCAGCGTGACCGACCGCGTCACGATGCTCATGTCCGCCTTCTTCAGCTTCAGCACCACCGTCCGCGCGGCCCGGCCGTCCTTTTGCAGGCGCACGAACGCGGACGCCGCGCTCGACTCGACGGCACCCCGCAACTCCGCCATCGTGACGATGTCGGTGGCGAAAGTCGTCTCCGCACTGACCTGTTTGGACTCGGCGCGTTCGGCGACCGGCCGATTGTCGATGCCCTGCGCCAGCCGGTGCAGGCCCGGTCCGACCGTGGTGCCCAGAATGGATGCCACCTCCGATTCCGGAGTCCGCGCGAACCCACCGATGGTCTCGATGCCGAGCCGCTTCAGCTTCTCCTCGGCGACCGGGCCGATGCCCCACAGCTTCCGCACCGGAAGCTCGTCCAGCACGGCATGCTGCTCGTCCGGCGGGATCACCGTGATCCCGTCGGGTTTGGCCAGACCGGAGGCGATCTTGGCCACCTGCTTGCCCGACCCGGCGCCGATGGACGCGACCAGTCCCGTCTCCCCGAGCACCAGGGCGCGCAGTCCCTCGCAATAGCGTTGCACCGTGGCCGCATCCGCCCCGGCCAGCTCGGTGGGTTCGCCGAACGCCTCGTCCATCGACAGTTGCTCGAGCACCGGCATCGGGCCGCGGAGAGCGTCGAACACGGACTTGCTCAACATGCCGTAGAGGCGGCCCCGCGGCGGCAGCACCACTGCGCCCGGACCCACCAGCCTGCGCGCCTGATGCATCGGCATGGCCGAACGCGCGCCGAAAACCCTCGCCTCGTAGCTGGCCCCGGCGACGACACCGCGTCCGCCGAGACCACCGACGAGAACCGGGCGGCCGCGGAGCGTCGGCCGGGTGAGCTGCTCGACCGACGCGAAGAACGCGTCCATGTCGAGGTGCAACACCCAACGACGACTCACCTGGTGCAAAATACCCGCCCGGTCCGACAGGTCATGCCTTGGCGATCGCCGCCCGCACACCCTCACCGAGTTCGACGGCGTCGCCCGGCGCCTCGGCCAGTTCCAGCTCGACGGCGAGGATCTCGCCCGCGATCAGCTCCCGGTGCGCGAGTGCCCAGTCCCGCCGTTCCGCGGGCACGTCGAGGACGACGGTGATCCGATCGGACACCTCGAGCCCGGCGGCGCGCCGCGCGTCCTGCAACTCGCGGATACGGTCCTTCGCCCACCCCTCGGCTTCCAGTTCCTCGGTGACCGCCGAGTCCAGGACGACCAGACCGGCCCCGTCGGGCAGGGCTGCCGTCGACTCCGGCTCGGCGGCGACCAGCCGCTGCGTGTACTCCTCCGGCAGCAACTCGATCCCCGCCGCGACGACGACGCCGTCCGAATTCTCCGACCAGTCACCGGCCTTCACGGCCTTGATGACGGTCTGCACGTCCTTGCCCAGGCGCGGCCCCGCGGCGCGGGCGTTGACGACCAGCTCGAACCGGCCGTGCACGTCCACGTCGGTGGTGAGGTCGACCTTCTTGACGTTCACCTCGTCGGCGATGAGACCCAGGTACGGGCGAAGGCGCTCCGCGTCGTCGGACGCGACCGTCACCTCGGGCAGCGGCAGCCGCACCCGGAGGTTCTGGGCCTTGCGCAGTCCCAGCACCGTCGAGCACACCGACCGGACCTCGTCCATCGCCGACACCAACTCCGCATCCGCCGGCAGCTCACCCTGGGCGGGCCAGTCCGCGAGATGCACGGACCGTCCGCCGGTGAGCCCCCGCCAGATCACCTCACTGACCAGCGGCAGCAACGGAGCGGCGAGCCGGGTGACGACCTCGAGCACCGTGTGGAGGGTGTCGACGGCGTCCTTGTCCTCGTCCCAGAAGCGCGAACGCGACCGCCGCACATACCAGTTCGTCAGCGCGTCGCAGAACGTGCGCAGTTCGTCGCACGCCCCGGCGATGTCGTTCGTCTCGAGCGCGCCGGTGATGGCGTCCCGGGTTCCGGCCAGCTTCGCGAGGATGTACCGGTCCAGGACGTTCGTCGAATCCGTGCGCCACTCACCGGACGTCGGCGCGTACAGCTGCAGGAAGCTCCACGCGTTCCACAGCGGCAGCAGCGCCTGCCGGACACCCTCGCGGATGCCCTGTTCGGTGACGACGAGGTTCCCGCCGCGGAGGATCGGCGAGGACATGAGGAACCAGCGCATGGCGTCCGAACCGTCCCGCTCGAACACCTCCTTCACGTCCGGGTAGTTGCCCTTGGACTTGCTCATCTTCAGTCCGTCTTCGCCCAGGACGATGCCGTGGGCCGCAACGGTCTTGAAAGCGGGACGATCGAACAGCGCCGTCGCCAGCACGTGCAGCGTGTAGAACCAGCCGCGGGTCTGGCCGTTGTACTCGACGATGAAATCGCCCGGGAAGTGACCGTCGAACCATTCACGGTTCTCGAACGGGTAGTGCACCTGCGCGTACGGCATCGACCCGGACTCGAACCAGCAGTCGAGGACCTCGGGCACGCGCCGCATCATCGACTTCCCGGTGGGGTCGTCGGGGTTCGGGCGCACCAGGTCGTCGATCATCGGCCGGTGCAGATCCGTCGGCCGCACCCCGAAGTCGCGCTCGAGTTCGTCGAGCGAGCCGTACACGTCCGTGCGCGGGTACGCCGGGTCGTCGGACACCCACACCGGAATCGGGCTGCCCCAGTACCGGTTGCGGCTGATGTTCCAGTCGCGGGCGCCCTCGAGCCACTTGCCGAACTGTCCGTCGCGGATGTGCTCGGGCACCCACGTGATGTCCTGGTTCAACTCGACCATGCGGTCGCGGAACTTGGTGACCGCGACGAACCACGACGGGACCGCCATGTAGATCAGCGGCTGCCCGCTGCGCCAGCTGTGCGGGTACGAGTGCTCGATCGTCTCGTGCCGCAGCAACTTTCCAGCAGCCTTGAGGTCCTTGATGATCACGGGGTTCGCGTCGAACACCTGGAGACCCTCGTAGGGCGGCACCATCGCCGTGAACTTGCCGCCCGGGTCGAGCGGCTGCACGATCTCGATTCCGTTCGCCGTGCAGTACTCCATGTCCTCTTCACCGAAAGCCGGTGCGAGGTGGACGATTCCGGTACCGGACTCGGTGGTGACATAGTCGGCGGAGATGACGCGGTGCGCGTTCTCGTGACCGACGAAGAAGTCGAACGGCGGGTCGTAACGGAGCCCGACGAGGTCCGAACCCTTGTGCTCGGACAGCACCTCGGGAGCCTCGCCGAGTTCGCGGGCATAGTGCCCCAGCCGATCCTTGGCGAGCACGTAGCGCTTGCCGTCGGCGCCCGTCACCTGGACGTAGTCGATGTCCGGGTGCACCGCGACAGCGAGGTTGGACGGCAGCGTCCACGGCGTGGTGGTCCAGATGATCGCGTTGGCGCCGTCGAGCGGGCCCTCACCGTGCAGCGGCATGTCGACCGTGACGGCGGGATCCTGGCGCATCTTGTACGCGTCGTCGAGCCGGGTCTCCTGGTTCGACAACGGCGTCTGCTCGTACCAGCTGTACGGCAGCACACGGAAGCCCTGGTAGATCAGGCCCTTGTCGAACAGTTCCTTGAACGCCCACATGACCGACTCCATGAAGTCGAGGTCCAGGGTCTTGTAATCGTGGTCGAAGTCGACCCAACGGGCCTGACGGGTGACGTAGTCGCGCCACTCGTCCGTGTACCGCAGCACGGAGGACTTGCAGTACTCGTTGAACTTCTCGAGACCCATGACGTCGATCTCGGACTTGTCCTTGATGCCGAGCTGCTTCTCCGCCTCGAGTTCGGCGGGCAGTCCGTGGCAGTCCCAGCCGAATCGGCGCTCGACCTTGTTGCCGCGCATGGTCTGGAACCGCGGGATCAGGTCCTTGACGTACCCCGTCAGGAGATGGCCGTAGTGCGGGAGACCGTTCGCGAACGGCGGACCGTCGTAGAACACGAATTCGGGGGCGTCGTCACGCTGGGCGACCGATGCCCGGAAGGTGTCGTCCTCGTCCCAGCCGGCCAGCACACGCTGCTCGATCTGGGGGAACCGGACACCCGCATCCTGGGAGACGCCGTAGTCGACCTTGGGGTAGGACTCGTTGCTGCTGGTCACGTTGCTGGTGTCGGTCACCGCGATCTCCTCGTGCCTGACGTACTCGGCACGGGGACGACGGAGACGCCTCCTGCGTCACCACCGCGGTACCACCCCGCTTGCACCCCGGAGGGCGCCTCTCGGTGCCGGGCTGTGACGGGCCCACCCGTTCGGTTCTACTGAGCCGGCGTACCGGCCGTTCTTCCGAAGGCTCCCCGGTGATGGCCGGATCGTCGCCGCGAAACTCGGTTACTGATTTATTCGCTGAATGCAGTCTAGCCGCCACCGGCGTGCGGCAGCTCAGTCGCCCTCGTCGGGTCCGGGCCCCGTGTCCGCGTCCCGTGCGGGACCGCGTTCACCGGGGACACCGCTCGCGGGTTGCCCCGGCACGACCGCCGCCTTCTTGCCCGCGAGGGCGCTGACGAGCAGCAGGACCGCTCCGGCGACGCACACTACGATGCATCCCCAGGCCCACACGACCGAACCGGTCATGAGAGCCACCACCAGGAGAGCGAACCCCACCGCTGCAAGAGCGAGTGTCACGACCAGCACGGCTCAACCTCTATCCGGGCCGCTGGCTGGGCAACTACCGCGCGCTCAGTCAGCTATTGCCCTTGGCGTAGGACTGGCTGTAATTGGACTGCGATCCACCCTGCGCGAACGAATCCTGACCGCCGTCCACCGGAACCGCGGATCCCCGCTGCTCCAGTTCCTCGAGCTGCGACTCCAGGTACGACTTCAGGCGCACACGGTATTCGCGCTCGAACGTCTTGAGCTGCTCGATGCGACCCTCCAGCACGGAACGCTGCTGGTTGATCGTCGCCATGATCTCGGTGTGCTTCTTCTCCGCGTCCGCCTGCAGCGCGTCGGCCTTCTCCTTGGCCTGGCGCAGCTGGGTCTCGGAACGGGTCTGAGCGTCGGTGATCAGTGCTTCCGACTTCTGGCGAGCATCCGCGATCATCGTCTCGGAACGGGTCCGCGCATCGCTGACCAGCTGCTCCGAGTTGGTGCGCGCATTGCCGAGCAGCTGCTCGGACTCCGTCTTCGCGTCACTCGTGAGGCGGTCCGCCATCTCCTGGGCGAGACCCAGAACCTTGGCGGCCTGCATGTGAGCGTCGGCGCCCTGTGCGGGAGCGGCCGCAGCCGCAGCGGCGGGAGCCGGTGCCGGCGCGGGAGCCTTGGGCTGCTCGACGACGCGAGCCGGCTCCGCCTTGGGAGCGGGAGTCTGCGCCGCGGACGCGGGGCGTGGAGCCTTCTTCGCATCGGCGAGCTCCTTGTCGAGCTCCCCTACTCGCTGCCGAAGGTCGGCGTTCTCCTCGATCAGGCGCGACAACTCTTGCTCGACGAGGTCGAGAAACGCATCGACTTCGTCTTCGTTGTAGCCCCGCTTACCGATCGGTGGCTTGCTGAACGCGACATTGTGCACATCAGCGGGAGTCAGCGGCATGGAAGGATCCCTTCACGCGTCATTTGGCGGTCTAGCAAGCATTCAGTTACAGCGCAGTCTACGTAACGGTGAAACAAGACTGGATCAATGGGGTCCATTCTGTCACACCAGACCCGTGGCACGCGCTTGTCCCTGAACGATCGACATCAGGATGAAGACGATGAACAGCAAGACCATGATGGATAGATCCAACCGCACCCCACCGAGATTGATCGGGGGGATCAACCGCCGGAGCAGTTTGACCGGTGGATCGGTGACCGTAAAAATCGCTTCGAGAATGACGACCACGACGCCGGTTGGCCGCCAGTCTCGTGCGAAGGTCCGTACGAACTCGACAATGATTCTGCCGATGAGTAGCAGCCAAAAGACAAACAGTATCAAGTAGATCACCGAGAACAAGGCCACACCTTCACTCTGCCTGAGAATGTCCGGCCGATCAAAACGAGCCGCGTGGCCAGGGCTTTCTTCGCCACAGCCGCCGCGGCCCGCGCCGTTTCGGACGTTCGGATCCCGATGGTCGTTTCCCCCGCTCCCCGGTTTACTTCTGGCTGTAGAAGCCGGTTTCCGCGATGCGGCGACGCTCCTCGGCGGACACGTCGATGTCTGCGGGTGAGAGCAAGAACACCTTCGTGGCCACCTTGTCGAAGGACCCGCGCAGCGCGAATGCCAGCCCGGCGGCGAAATCGACGAGACGCTTGGCGTCGGCGTTGCTCATCTCGACGAGGTCCATGATGACGGGGGTGCCGTCACGGAACCGCTCGCCGATGGTCCGGGCCTCCCCGTAGTCGCGGGGCCGCAGCGTAGTGATCTTGGACAGCGGGCCCCCTTCGTCGAAGAGGGGTCCGCGACGACTCTCCACCCGCTCGGACCGCGTGTCGACGGCCAGCGCGCCACGGGTGCTGCCGCGCACAGCACCGCTCGCACTGGGACGGGCCGACCGGACGGCCACGGGTTCGACCCGGGACGAGTGCCGAGGGGGGTCGTACCGGTCGAAGTCGTCGTCGAGGTCGTCCCGGCGGCCGGGAGCGTAGGCGGCCTTGCTGAAGGCCGGCTCCACGAAGTCACGGTCGTCACGGTCGAGGTATGGATCACGTCCACTGTCACGCGCCGGTCGAGCGGGCCTGCGCGCAGGTTCCGGCTCGTCCAGGTACTCGTCCTCGTAGTCGTCGAGGGGAACCATGCCGAAGTAAGCCTTGAACTTGTGCAGACTGCTCATTGATCGACCTTCCTTGGCGCGGCGGACAGGATCCAACTGCGACCGGTCGCAGCGGTGTGGACGGGTTGGCGATCACCTGGGCGATCTATTTCGAGGTTATAGGCCTCGAACCCAACAGCGCGGTTCCGACACGCACGCACGTCGACCCGTGTCGGACAGCGTGCTCGAGATCATTCGTCATGCCCGCTGAGAGGTCCGTCGCATCCGGATGGTCGCGCCGGAGCCGCGCGTGAATCTTCTCCAGTTCCTCGAACGCCGCGTCGGGGTCGGCGTCGATCGGCGGAACCGCCATCAGCCCGCGGTATTCGAGTCCCGGCGACGACTGCACCTGCGCGGCAAGATGTTCGAGGTCGTCGATCGCGGCACCGCCGCGCTGCGGATCGCCGTCCAGACTGACCTGCAGCAGCACCCGCAGCGGCTCGGGCCGCTCCCCCGCCTCGAGAGCCGTGGTCGCCGCCCGGCCGAGGGCGCCGACGAGTCGTTCGCTGTCCACCGAGTGGATGGCGTACGCCCAGTGCGCGACGGCCTTCGCCTTGTTGCGCTGGAGGTGCCCGATCATGTGCCACCGCACCGACGGATCCGTCACCGCGGTCCGGAACTCCGCAATCTTGGCCGTGGCCTCCTGCTCACGTGACTCCCCGAATTCGCGGCACCCGAGGTCGTACAGGATCCGCGCGTCGGATTCGGGGAAGAACTTGGTGACGGGCAGCAGCGACACCTCCGCGGGGTCGCGGCCGGCGTCCCGGCACGCCGCGTCGAGCCGTGCGCGCACAGCGCCCAGCGCAGCCTCGATCTCCCCGACCCTGCCCATCGTTTCCACTCCCACACCGAATCCTCGCCGCCCACCGGCGGCCGTCGTCACATGCTGTCTTGCCCAGTATCCATCCAGATCACCGCCGCGAGCCGACCGGTCGGGGCCTGCCGGCGATGACTGAACAGCGTCTGGTCCTCGATGGTGCAGCGCGGATCCTCCGCCACTCCCGCGACACCCGCGTCGAGCAGTTGCTTCCGCAGACCGGCCCGCAGGTCGAGGCCGGGGGTCCCCTTGACGGTGCGGATGGCGCTGCCGGGAAGGAATTTCTCGACGTCCGCCTGCATCGCCGCGGGGACCTCGTACTGTCGGCCGCTCGCCGCCGGACCCAGGAACGCGCCGATCCGGTCGACCCGCGCCCCCTGCTCGACCATGACGTCGAGCACCCGCGGAACGATGCCGATGCGGGCGCCGATCCGGCCGGCGTGGACGGCGGCGATCACCCCGGCCTCGTCGTCGGACAGCAGCACCGGGACGCAGTCGGCGCTGAGGGTCGCGAGTGCGAGCCCCGGCACCGTCGTCACCAGCGCGTCCGTGGCGGGAACCGGCACGTCGGTGGGCCCGTCGACCACGGTCACGTTGCGACTGTGGATCTGCTCCATCCAGACCAGGTGGTCGAAGGCCACGCCGATGCTGTCGGCCAGCCGACGCCGGTTCGCCTCCACCGCGGCCGGATCGTCGCCGACGTGATCACCGAGGTTGAACGTGTCGTACGGTGCGACGGAGAGTCCTCCGGCACGGGTGGTGACGACCCGGCGAACCCTGAAATCGGGAGCGGACGACGAACTCAACGACGCATGAAGGAGGGCACGTCGACTTCGTCTTCACCCTCCTCGTCGGACACCGGCACCGCGCGGGACTGACCGTTTCCCGGAAGCGGCGGCAGACTGCTCGGGCTCTGGTGGGAGCTGATCGTCTCGCGGGTCACCGACATCGGCTCGCTGTGCTGCTGCTCGGCCTGCTGTCCGACCTCGCCCGCCCGCCCGGCACCGATGGCACTGCGACCGGCAGCGCCCGACTCGACCGGCCGACGGGCGGGGGCGCCGCCGTCGAACCCGGCGGCAATGACGGTGACCCGCACCTCGTCGCCGAGCGAATCGTCGATGACGGTGCCGAAGATGATGTTCGCGTCGATGTGGGCAGCTTCCTGCACCAGCGACGCGGCCTCGTTGATCTCGAACAGGCCGAGGTCGCTGCCACCGGCGATCGAGAGCAGCACGCCGCGCGCACCCTCCATCGACGCCTCGAGCAGCGGGGAGTTGATCGCCGATTCCGCGGCCTTGATGGCCCGGCCCTCGCCGCGCGAGGATCCGATGCCCATCAGCGCGCTACCTGCGCCGGACATGACGCCCTTGACGTCGGCGAAGTCGACGTTGATCAGACCGGGGGTGGTGATGAGGTCGGTGATGCCCTGGACACCGTTGAGCAGGACCTCGTCGGCGCTGCGGAACGCGTCCATGAGGCTGACTGCGGCGTCGCCGAGCTGCAGGAGGCGGTCGTTCGGGATCACGATGAGGGTGTCGCACGATTCACGCAGCGACTGGATGCCGGTGTCGGCCTGGCCGCCGCGGCGCTTGCCCTCGAAGGAGAAGGGGCGGGTGACGACACCGACGGTGAGGGCTCCGAGCTTGCGCGCGATACTCGCCACGACCGGTGCGCCACCGGTACCCGTGCCGCCGCCCTCGCCTGCGGTCACGAACACCATGTCGGCACCCTTGAGGACTTCCTCGATCTCGTCCTTGTGGTCTTCTGCGGCCTTGCGGCCGACTTCGGGATCCGCGCCGGCTCCGAGCCCGCGGGTGAGTTCCCGGCCGACGTCGAGCTTGACGTCGGCGTCACTCATCAGCAGCGCTTGCGCGTCGGTGTTGACGGCAATGAACTCGACTCCCTTGAGTCCCTGCTCGATCATCCGGTTGACTGCGTTCACGCCGCCGCCGCCGATGCCGACGACCTTTATTACGGCGAGGTAGTTGTGCGGGGGCGTCATCGGCTCTCGCCTTCCATGAGTGTGTATCACGCTTTCGTACAGATCAGTCCAGCCTGAACCCTCAACCTCAACCATAGGGTTACGGTTATGTCAAGTGCTGCTCGACTAGAGCGAAACGCTATGCACCGCCATACGGATACGCCATTAGGCGCGCCGAGACGCGCCGAGTTATTTGACGAACTCGCCCGCAACTCTTTCGCATCCGGGTCACGACCCCTCACCGTACCGTCGGCAGGTCGGGACTCGACACGTCGTACGTCTGCCCGGGCTGGGTGAGCAGCGGCAGGGTGACCGCAGCCTTGCGCTCGGACTTCTCCGTGCCGCCCCACACCACGGTCCGGCCGTCGAGCAGCGTCACCGAGATATCCGAAATCGACTTCGCCGCAACCTGTCCCACCTGACCGCGGAGCTGAGGCGGCATCGACTCCAGCACCTCGATCGCCGCCTCCGTCGACGGGTCACCCCACCCCGGCGTCTCCGTCACCAGACGCGGCACCCCGGGCGGCGGCGGTGCGATCTCGTAATCCACGGCCTCCGCGTCGAGAAGATGGGTACCGCCGGGACTGTCGACGAACACGACGGGCACCCGCTCGGTTACCGTGACCCGGATGGTGGACGGGTACACCCGCTGGACGCGCGCGGTCGCCACCTTCGGGATCGCGGCGACCCGCTGAGCCGCGCCCTCCGTGTCGACACGCAGCAACGGCTGCCCCTGCGGCACCGCCAGCACCTGGCGAATCTGCTCCTCGGAGATCGACGTCGCCCCCGCGACGTCCGTCTCCCGCACCGACAGCAGCGGCGTGAACCAGGCGACGAGACCGAGCGCCACGACCACGACGACACCGACGACGCCCATCACCGCCGGCCGCCGGTACCACGGCCGCCGCGGCGTCTCCGCCGCCGCGGACTTCCGTGCCGCCGAAGCCGATTCGCGGGTGCGCCGCGTTCCGGGGTCGGTGACCGTCGAGGTGCGCCGGCGCGAGGACGTCCGATCGCTCGCCGTCGCGCGGGCACCGGCCGCACGCCCCGGCCTCGGACTGCGCTGGACGTCGCGGCGGACAGGGCGGTCCGGCCGCTCGGACCGGCCCCGACGCTCCCGCGTCATCGCGACGGGTGGTGGTGCGGAGCCGCACGCAGAGCGTCGAGGATCTGGTTGCCGAGCATCGTCACGTCACCGGCACCCATGGTGATCACCACGTCCCCGGGGGTCGCGAGTGCCGCGACCTGCCGCGGCGCCTGCGACAGGTCGGGCTGGTAGTGCACCGGCTTCGACACCGACAGCGCGACCAGGGCGCCGCTGACGCCCGGGAGCGGTTCTTCCCGCGCGCCGTACACGTCGAGGACCACGACCTCGTCGGCGAGGTCGAGCGCGTGCCCGAATTCTTCCGCGAATGTTGCTGTACGGGAGTACAGGTGGGGCTGGAACACCACGATGACCTTGCCGCTGCGCACCGAATCCTCGGATTCGCGACGGTCGGCCTCGTGGGGCTGGCGCACCAGATCGGCGGCGGCGCCGAGCACGGCGCGCACCTCCGTGGGGTGATGCGCGTAGTCGTCGAACACGCGGACCCCGTGCTCGCGGCCGGTGAACTGGAACCGGCGGTGCACTCCCCCGAATCCGGCAATGCCTTCGAGGATCTCGTCCACGTCGGCGCCGGCTTCCCGGGCGGCGAGGAGAGCGGCCAGCGCGTTGAGCGCCATGTGCCTGCCGGGCACACCCATCCGGACCGTCCTCGGCGACTGCTCGCCGGCCAGCTGGAACTGCAGGACTCCGCCGACGTCCCGGGCCTCGAAGCTCAGCAGTCGCGCGCCGACCTCGACGCCGTCGACAGGTGCGAAGGCCCCGTCGGCGTTCTCGGCGCTGCCGTATCCCAGCACCCGCACACCGGGCAGTCCCCGCGCCGCCACCCGCTGCGCGAGCGCCGCGGACCCCGGATCGTCGAGACAGGAGACGAGCAGACCGCCGGGCGACAGACGTGCCGCGAAATCGTCGAACACCTGGATGTACGCCTCGGTGCTGCCGAAGTAGTCGAGGTGGTCGGCTTCGACGTTCGTGACGACGACGACGTCCGGTTCGTACTGGAGCAGCGAACCGTCGCTCTCGTCGGCCTCCGCGACGAACACGTCGCCGCTGCCGTGGTGGGCGTTGGTTCCGGCCTCGTTGAGTTCGCCGCCAACTGCGAACGACGGATCGAAACCGCAGTGTTGCAGCGCCACCACCAGCATCGACGTGGTCGACGTCTTGCCGTGGGTGCCCGACACCAGCAGGGTGCGGTGCCCCTGCATCAGCGAGGCCAGCACCGCGGGTCGCAGGATCACGGGTATCCCGCGCCGGGCCGCCTCCACGAGTTCCGGGTTGTCCTTCGGGATGGCGGCGTGCGTGGTGACCACGACCGTCGGGCCGCCGGGCAGCAGGTCGAGCGCGCCGGCGTCGTGGCCGATGCGGACGTGCGCGCCGCGGGCGCGCAGCGCGAGGACGCCGCGGCTCTCCTTGGCGTCCGATCCGGACACCTGCCCACCCCTGGCCAGCAGGATCCGCGCGATTCCGGACATTCCGGCGCCGCCGATCCCGACCATGTGGACACGTTCCAACTCCGCGGGCAGGTCGGTCATCGGGTTCCCCTTGTCAGCGCGGCCACGTCGAGCACGATCCGCGCAACCTCGGTGGCTGCGCTGCGGTGACCCGCGCCGGCCGCACGTCGTCCCATGTCCTCGAGCTGTGCGGGGTCGCGCAGCAGAGGGATCACGGTCTCCGCGACGAATCCGGCGGACAGGTCTCCGTCGGCGACAATCATTCCACCTCCGGCCGCGACCACCGGTCGCGCATTCAGTTCCTGCTCCCCGTTGCCGTGGGGCAGCGGCACGTATACCGCGGGAAGTCCCACCGCCGACACCTCCGCCACCGTCATCGCTCCCGACCGGCAGATCACCGCGTCCGCGGCCGAATACGCGAGGTCCATCCGCGACAGGTAGGGAACGGCCACGTACGGCGGGCCGCCCGGTGTCGCGGGAACGTCGAGCGTGTTCTTCGGTCCGTGCGCGTGGAGGACGGCCACACCGGCCGCAGCGAGCGACTCGGCCGCGCCCGACACGGCCTCGTTGAGCGACCGCGCGCCCTGCGAACCGCCGAACACGAGCAGCACGGGACCGTCGGCGGGGAGCCCGAAGTGTGCGCGCGCCTCCGCCCGCAGGGCCGCCCGGTCGAGACCGGTGATCGACGCCCGGACCGGGATCCCGAGGATCTCCGCGTCCGAGCGGCCGCGTGCGGAGACTCCGGAACCAGCGACCGCGGCCAGGACCCGGGCGGCGCGGCGGGCACCGATCTTGTTCGCGATCCCCGCGCTGGCGTTCGCCTCGTGCACCACGATCGGAATGCGACGCCGGCGGCGGAGCAGTCCGGGGCCGGCCGCCAGATAGGCCGGCAGCGCGACGTACCCGCCGAATCCGACGACGACGTCGGCACCGGTCGCGTCGAGCACCTCGCGGGTGCGGCGCACCGACGCGCGCACCCGGCCGGGAAGCCGCAGCAGGTCGAGGGTGGGTTTACGGGGCAGCGGAACCGGCGGTATGAGCTCGAGCGGGTAGCCCCGCTCGGGAACCAGGGTGGTTTCGAGGCCACGCGCCGTACCGAGAGCGGTCACCACCGCGGTGTCGTCGATCGCCTTGATCGCATCGGCCACTGCCAGAGCCGGTTCGATGTGCCCGGCGGTACCACCACCGGCCACGATCACCGACAGGGTGGACTTGTCGCCGTTCACCTACGAAATCCTCGCTCTCCTGCTCGGCCACCCGAGCTTCGCTGTTGACGTGCACCTCGTTCGGGGGTGCGGCCCTTGCCGCGTTCGGGGCGGCCCTTCTCGTATGTGACGCTGCGGGTCCGTGGGGCCATCTCGCGACCGGCCCGCCGGCGGGCCTCGGCGCGGCGCACGGCCTCGGCGCGTGCCGCGTCGGCCCGCACCGGCGAATACGCCTCCGGCTTGCGGAGCCGCAGGAGACGACCGAACGGGCCGTCCTGTCCGGAGTGCAGCGCGGCGACCGCCTCCGGTTCGTGCCGCGCCGCGTTGGCGACGAGGCCGAACATGAACAAAGTGGTGGCCGTCGACGTTCCGCCGGCCGACACCAGCGGCAACTGCAGGCCGGTGACGGGCAGCAGCCCGATCACGTATCCGACGTTGATGAACGCCTGTCCGGTGATCCACACCGTCGCCGTTCCGGTGAGCAGGCGCAGGAACGGGTCGGCGGATCGGGCCGCGATGCGCAGGCCCGTGTACACGAACAGTCCGAACAAGCCGAGCACGGCGGCGCCGCCGAGATATCCGAGCTCCTCGCCGATGATCGCGAAGATGAAGTCGTTGTGGGCGTTCGGCAGGTAGCTCCACTTCGCGCGGCTCTGCCCCAGCCCTCGCCCGAGGATCCCGCCGTCGGCGAGCGAATACATCGCCTGCCGCGACTGGTACCCGATGCCCTGCGGGTCGGAACCGGGATTGAGGAACTCGCGCACGCGAGCGGAGCGGTAGCCGGCGGTGAGCGCGAGGATCACGATTCCGCCGAAGCCGGTGCCGACGATCGCGATGAACAGCTTCAGCGGCAGGCCCGCGAACCACAGCAGCGCCATCAGGATGATGGCCAGCGAGACCGTCGTTCCGAGGTCGGGCTGCAGGATGATCAGGACGAACGCGACGAGCGCGGCCGGCACCAGCGGAACGAGCATGTCCCGGATACTGGAGATGTCGCTGCGCCGCGACGCCAGGATGTGCGCACCCCACACTGCCAGCGCGATCTTCGTGAGCTCGGCGGGCTGCAACGAGAATCCCGCGACGACGAACCAGCCCCGGGTGCCCTGGGACACGGTGCCGATGCCGGGTATGAGGACCAGGACCAGCAGGATGATCGTGACCGCGAAGGCCGGGAACGACAGGGCGCGCATCACCCGGACCGGGATCTGCAGCGCCGCGTAGAACAGGCCGAGTCCGAGAGCCGCGAACAGCGCCTGCCGGGTGAAGAGGGTGTACGCCGAACCGTCGGAGGCGTAGGCCTCCACGCTCGAGGACGACAGCACCATCACCAGGCCGAGCACCGTCAGCAGAAACGCGATGGTGACCACGAGGTGGAACGACGCCAGAGGCCGCGACAGCCAGGCCCCGATCCGGGTGCGCGGGCCGCGCGGAGGTGCCGTGCGCGTGCGAGGACTCGACGCTGCACGCTTCGCCACCCCGGGGGCGGCCGCCGTGCGGGCCGGGGACCGCTGTCCCTCGGGGACGCGGCGGGTGCGGGCTCCGGCGGAGGTCATCGCAGCGTCCTGGAGATGTCCGACTCGTCGAGCCTGCCGACGGCGTCCGCGAAGCTGCGCCCCCGGTGGCCGTAACTGTCGAACATGTCGAGCGAGGCCGCCGTGGGCGCCAGGACGACGCAATCCCCTGCCGTTGCGAGCGCAGCCGCTTCGCGCACGACGACACCCATCACGGCGTCGCTGTCGGTGTCCGCCGGCAGCACCACCCGGTGCGTCGCGGTCTGCGGGACTGCACTCACACCTGCATCGTCTCCCGTTTCGACAGTGACCACGGGAACCTCGGGGGCGTGTCGCGCAAGGGACTCTGCGATCTGCATCGCATCGCGGCCGAGCAGGACGGCGCCGGCGAGGCGACCGGCCACCTCGCGGACGAGGTCGTCGACCCGCGCACCCTTCAGCAGACCACCGGCGATCCACACCACCCGCTCGTGGGCGAGGATCGACGGGCGGGCGGCGTGCGGGTTGGTGGCCTTGGAGTCGTCGACGAACGTCACTCCCCCGACGTCGGCGACGTGTGCCGCTCGGTGCGGGCCCACGACGTGGGCGGCCAGACCTGCAGCGACGGCATCCGGCGGAACTCCGATCGCCCGGGCCAGAGCCGCCGCGGCCAGGGCATCCATCAGTCCGGCAGGCCCGGGCGGGGTGATCCCCTCGGCCGGAGCCAGCCGCTCGCCGTCCCCGAACGCGCGGTCGACGAGATACCCGTCCTCGACACCCAGTTCGCCCGACGCCGGCACACCGAGCCGGAAACCCAGGGTCCGGACTGCGAGGGACGAGGAGAAGAGAGAGGACGCGACTTCGTCGTCCAGCCCCAGCACCGCGACCTCACCGGTCAGGGCGCGGGCCTTCGCATCGATGTACGGCTGCATCCCGCCGTGCCAGTCCAGATGATCTTCGGCGATGTTGAGGATCGCGCCTGCGGTCGGCCGGACCGACGGCGCCCAGTGCAGCTGGAACGACGAGAGTTCGACCGCCAGCACCTCTGCCCGGGGTTCGGTCTGCCGCAGGGCGTCGAGTACCGGAAGCCCGATGTTGCCGCAGGCCAGACTCGGCAGCTCGGCCGCCTCGAGGATGGACTGCAACATGGAGGTCGTCGTCGTCTTGCCGTTGGTTCCGGTGACCACCAGCCACCGCCGGGGCGGACCGTAGAGCCCGGCCCGGTCGACGTGCCAGGAGAACTCGATGTCGCCCCAGATCGGCACCCCGTCCCCGGCGGCGAGCGAGAGCAGCGGCGCGTCCGGACGGAACCCCGGACTCGTCACGACCAGCGCGAACTCGGCGACCCGGTCCCGCTCGGCGAGCAGATCGTCGATCGGGACGGTCGCGGCGCCGAGTCGCGCGCACTCGGCGAGGGCGTCGACGTTCGCGTCGGTGACGGTGACGAGCGCACCGAGGTCACGAAGAGGTTCGATGGTGGCCCGGCCGGAGACTCCCGCACCGGCGACGAGGACGCTGCGACCCCGCAACCAGTCGAGCCCGCCGTGTTCCTCTGCCACGTCGTCAGCCCCCGATCGCTGCCAGGTACTCGCTGTAGAACAGCGCGAGCCCGATCGCGGAGGCGATGGCGGCCAGCAACCAGAACCGGATGATCACCGTGGTTTCCGCCCACCCGGCGAGTTCGAAGTGGTGGTGGAACGGAGCCATCCGGAACACTCGTCTTCGGCTCGACCGGAACACCGCGACCTGGATCACGACCGATGCCGCCTCGGCGACGAACAGCGCGCCGATCACGACCATCAGCAGTTCGGTGCGCGTCGTGATCGACAGTCCGGCGAGCATGCCGCCGAGTGCCAGCGAACCGGTGTCGCCCATGAAGATCTTGGCGGGCGCCGCGTTCCACCACAGGAATCCGATGCACGCACCGGCACCGGCCGCGCAGATCAGGGCCAGGTCGAGCGGATCGCGGACGTCGTAGCAGCCCTTGCCGGGACTCGTCTCGCACGCGTTGCGGTACTGCCAGAACGTGATGATCACGTACGCCCCCAGCACCAGGCTCATGGAACCGGCAGCGAGACCGTCGAGGCCGTCGGTGAGATTGACCGCGTTCGACCACGCGCTCACCAGCAGGTAGCAGAACGCGACGAACACGACGGAGCCCATCGTGACCGTCGCGATGTCACGCACGTACGACAGGTGCTCACTGCCCGGCGTGAGGTCGTTCGCGCCCCGGAACTGCAGCGCGAGAATGCCGAACGCCACTGCCGCGATGAGCTGGCCGACCAGCTTCGCCGTCTTGTTCAGACCGAGGTTGCGCTGCTTGCGGATCTTGATGAAGTCGTCGAGGAACCCGACCCCGCCGAGCGCCGTCGTGAGGCCGAGAACCAGCAGTCCCGATGCCGACGGCCCGTCCGCGTTGTAGCCGATGCCGATCAGGTGCGAACCCCAGTAGCCGGCCCACAGTCCGGCGAGGATGGCGACGCCACCCATCGTCGGGGTGCCGCGCTTCGACTGGTGGCTCGCCGGACCTTCGACACGGATCTCCTGGCCGAACCCCTGACGGGAGAAGGCCTTGATGAGAACGGGGGTCAGCAGAATCGAGACGGCGAGCGCGATGCCCGCCGCGAAGAGGATCTGTCTCACCGCGTAGCCTCCGAACCCTTCTGTCCCGTGCTTCCCGCCAACACCGTGTCCGCAACCTCCCACAATCCGATGGACTGCGACGCCTTGACCAGCACCAGATCACCCGGCGCCAGTTCCTGTTCGAGCAATGCGACCGCACCGGCGATGTCGGGGACGAGGATCGACTCCTCACCCCACGAACCTTCCATGACCGCACCCTGGTGCATCGCGCGGGCGGGCCTGCCCGTTCCGACGATGATCAGCCTGCTCACGTCCAGCCGGACGGCGAATCTGCCGATGGCGTCGTGTTCGACCACTGATTCTGGACCCAGCTCGGCCATTTCTCCGAGCACCGCCCAACTCCGGCGCGCCGCCCCCCGGCCGGTCCTGGCCATCGATACCAGCGCCTTCAGGGCCGCCCGCATCGAGTCGGGGTTCGCGTTGTACGAATCGTTGACGACGGTCACACCGTCGTGCCGGTCGCGGACGTCCATCCGGCGGGCCGAGACGGCGGCGGCATCGGAGAGAGCCTGCGCGATCTGCTGGAGGTCCGCCCCGCATTCGAGCGCCACCGCCGCCGCGGCGAGCGCGTTGCCGACCTGGTGTTCGCCGTGCACGGCGAGCTCGACGGACACACTGCCCGCCGGCGCCGTGAGAGTGAAACGCGCCCTTGCCTTCTCGTCCAGCACGATGTCGGTGGCCCGCACGTGCGCGGACTCCGACTGGCCGACGAGGACCACCCGGGCCGACGTGCGCGGGGCCATGGCTGCCACCAGCGGATCGTCTGCGTTGAGGATCGCGACGCCACCGTCGTCCGCCGAGGGCAGCGACTCCGCGAGTTCGCCCTTGGCGGCGGCGATCGCGTCACGCGAACCGAATTCGCCGAGGTGCGCCGTGCCCACGTTGAGGACGACCCCGATCTTCGGGGGCGCGATGTTCGCGAGGGAGGCGATGTGGCCGCGGCCGCGGGCCGACATCTCCAGAACCAGGAATCCCGTGTCCGCGTCCGCGCGCAGGGCGGTCCACGGGTGGCCGAGTTCGTTGTTGAACGATCCGGGCGGCGCGACGACGGGGCCGAGGGGGCGCAGGACGGCGGCGAGCAGATCCTTCGTCGACGTCTTTCCCGCTGATCCGGTGACGCCGACGACGGTGAGCCCCTTCGCGGTGAGGTCGTCGACTGATGCGCGCGCGAGCTTCGCGAGGGCCGCGAGCACGGCGGCGCCCGATCCGTCGGTGTCGTGTTCGAGTGCCATCGCCTTGCTCGGGACGTCGCTCGGTGTCGGGGTGACGACGACGGCGGGGACGCCGACCGGGCGTGCCGCCAGGACCGCGACCGCACCGGCCTCGACCGCCGAGGCCGTGTGATCGTGGCCGTCCACTCGGGCGCCGGGCAGTGCGAGGAACAGTCCGCCGGCGGTGACCTTCCGCGAGTCGAACTCGACCGTTCCCGTCACCTCGGCCGACGGATCGGCGACGTCGTGCAGTTCGCCGCCCACGATCTCGGCGATGCGAGCGAGTGTCATCGGGATCATCGCGCTCCTCCGACCTGTCGCTCGATCGCGTCGCCCAGTACGTCGCGGTCGTCAAATGGGTACTTCACCCCGTGTATCTCCTGACCGATCTCGTGTCCCTTGCCTGCGACCAGAACCACGTCGCCTGCCTGCGCCCAGCCGACGGCGTCGGCGATCGCCTTCGCTCGGTCCGCTACTTCCCACACCTGTCCCCGCTCGGATTCGGGCACTCCGAGAGCGCCCTCGCGGACCGCGGCCCTGATCTTCGCCGGATCCTCGGTGCGGGGGTTGTCGTCCGTGATGATCAGCAGGTCGGCTCCGCGGGCGGCCGCGGCGCCCATCAGCGGCCGCTTGCCTGCGTCGCGATCGCCGCCCGCACCCACGACGACGGCGACGCGGCCGTGCACCTGCTCGCGCAGCGTGGCGATCACGGCCTCGACCGCTGCAGGCTTGTGCGCATAGTCGACGACGGCGAGGAAGTCCTGCCCTCGGTCGATCCGCTGCACCCGGCCCGGCACGTCGACCCCGGCGATGCCCTCGACGGCGTCGCGCGGATCGACACCCAGCGCGGCGCACAGCGCAACGGCGAGGGAGGCGTTGGCGACGTTGTACTGCCCCGGCAGACGGAGCTCCACGTCGAGTGTGGTGCCCTCGGCCGTGGTGAGCGCGAAGGTCTGCGAGCCCGAGGGCGACACCGTCGCCGGGCCCGCCGTCCACACCGCGCCCTCGGCCTCGGGCGTGGTGGCCACCGTCGTCACCATCGAGTGCGCGCCCCGCGCGACGTCGGCCATCCGCTGCCCCCACACGTCGTCGACACAGATGACGGCGTGCTGTGCGTGCACGGACGAATCGGCTGCGAAGAGCCGCGCCTTGGCGGCGAAGTAGTCCTCGAAGTCGCGGTGGAAGTCCAGGTGGTCCTGGGAGAGGTTCGTGAACGCGCCCACATCGAAGCGGACTCCGTCGACGCGGCCGAGCGACAGCGCGTGGCTGGACACCTCCATGACCACGGTGTCGATGCCCTGCTCGAGCATCACGGCGAACAGGGCGTGGAGCTGCGGCGCCTCGGGGGTCGTCAGTGCGCTCGGCACCCGGCGGCCACTCATCCGGGTCTCGATGGTGCCCACGAGACCGGTCGTCCGCCCCGCGGCGGTGAGCGCGGCCTCGACGAGGTACGAGGTCGTGGTCTTCCCCGACGTTCCGGTGATGCCGATGACCTGCATCTTCTCCGAGGGTCGGCCGTAGATGGTGGCGGACAGCTCACCGAGAACGCCCCGTGGGTCGTCGTGGACGAGCACCGGCATGTCGGAGCCCAGTGCGGACACCAGCTCGAATCCGGCCTCGTCGGTGAGGATCGCGGTCGCGCCGCGTGCGAGGGCGTCGGCGGCGAACTCCGCGCCGTGCGCGCGGGCCCCGGAAAGGGCCGCGAACAGATCGCCCTCGATGATCCCCTGGGCGCGGAGATCCACCCCGGTGACGATCACGTGCTCGGCGGTTCCGGTGGGTGCCTCGACCCTCGCTCCGGCGAGCGCTGCCAGAGCGCTCACCGTGGTACGGACCGGCTGGGCGGGGCGAAGGCTGTCTGTGACCTTCACCTCCACTGACGCCGACTGCGGGCGGGACGGAACAGGCACCGGGCTCCTCTCGGATGTCGACTCTCATTGACAACGGCGTAGTGCACGGATCGATACAGCGTGCTACCTCGGCAGTTCCCTGCGTCCACGGAAAAGTCCGTGTCCACTGAACGGCCGACGTGTCAGATTACCGCGAGAGCTCTCGGAACCCGATTCGGCCGACCTTCGCTCAATCGGCCTGCAGCACCAGCCTGCGTCCGGGGTCCGGGGACATCGGCACGCTGTCGCGCTGCAGCATCCAGGACGCGATGTTGTGGAACAGCGGTGCGGCGGACTGCCCGCCGGAGCCGTCGGCGCTGCGTGTCGGCGCGTTGAGCATGATTCCGACGACGTACCGCGGGTTGTCGGCCGGGGCGATCCCGGCGAACGTGATCCAGTAGTTCGAGTTCGAGTAGCACTTGCAGGCGGGATCGACCTGCTGGGCGGTGCCCGTCTTGCCGCTGATCTGGTATCCGTCGACGGCGGCCTGCACCCCGGTACCCCGCTGGTTGCCCGTGTCGTTCTGGGTGACGGACCGGAACATGTCGCGAACGGTGGACGCGGTCTGGGGGCTGACGACCGTCACCTCCTCGGGCGCTTCGGTCTCCGTCCGGTTCCCGGACGCGTCGACCGTCGCCTTGACGATGCGCGGCGGGATGCGGACGCCGTCGTTGGCGATCGCCTGGTACATGCCGGTCATCTGCAGCAGTGTCATCGACAGGCCCTGGCCGATCGGCAGGTTCGCGAACGTGCCCCCCGACCACTGGTCGCGACTGGGGACGTTGCCGGCGCTCTCACCGGGTAGCCCGACGTCGGTGCGCTGGCCGAGACCGAACCTGGACAGCATGTCCGCGTAGCGGTCCTCCCCCACGCGCTGGGCGAGCATCAGGGTGCCCACGTTGGAGGACTTACCGAACACGCCCGTGGCCGTGTACGGGGCGACCCCGTGGTCCCACGCGTCCTTCACCGACACACCCGACATCTGAATGTTGCCGGGGACCTCGAGAACTTCGTCCGGTGTGGTGAGCCCGTACTCGATCGCGGCCGCCGCGGTGACGATCTTGTTGACGGAGCCCGGTTCGAACGGCGTGCTCACCGGCAGGTTGCCCATCTCCACGGTCCGCGGATTGTTGCCCACCCCGATCGCCGGATTGAACGTGCTGTCGTTCGACATCGCGAGCACCTCACCGGTGTGGGAGTCGAGCACGACCGCCGACGCGTCCTTCGCACCGGACTTGTCCTTCGCCATCTGCACCTGCTGCTGGACGTAGTACTGCAGGTCGGAGTCGATGGTGAGCTCGACGCTCGACCCGTCCACCGCCGGTTGCTTGTCGCGCCAGCTGCCGGGAATCACCGCGCCGTCGGAGCCTCGGTCGTAGGTCTGGGAGCCGTCGGTGCCGGCGAGAGTGGAGTCGAGCGAGTCCTCGAGGCCGAGCAGTCCGTGACCGTCCCAGCCGGTGGCGCCGACGAGGTTGGCGGCAAGGGATCCGCCGGGGTACTCGCGGATGTCCTGGCGTTCGAGTCCGACCTCCGGGAACTTGTCGCTGATCTGCGCGGCGATGTTGGGGTCGACGCTGCGCGCGAGATAGACGAACGTGTCGTCGCCGTGCAGTTTCTCCTTCAGCTCCTTCTCGGGTGCGGCGTCGCCGAGCCGGTCGTGGATCTCCTTCGCGATCGCGTCGAGACGGGAGTCGACGTCGGGGGCGGTGTCGCTCTTGGCCTTCGCCTCCTCGAGTTCCTTCCGCACGCGTGCGGGCTGGAACGTCAGGGCCTTCGCTTCCATCGTGAATGCGATGGGGTTGGCGTTGCGGTCGGTGATCGACCCGCGCAGCGCCGGATCCACCTCGGTGGTGGTGCGCTGGTTCGCCGCCTCCGCGGACAGTTGTGGTGCGTCGATGACCTGGATCCACAGAAGTTGCACTGCGGCGAGGCCGAGCGCCAAGAACATCACCAGGCGTCCGTACCGTTGTCTGAACGGAAAGGACGCCGTACCGGCGCCCTTGGGGCGCCGGGGACGACTTCTCGGTGCGCTTCGACTCACCGGCGACCGCCGGACGGTGGAGCAGTCGTCGGAGCGGTGGTCGAGGGGATCACGGGAACCAATTGTTCACCCTGCGCTTGGATCTCCGTGCCATTGCCGGGCTGCGGCGTGGCGCGCGGCGACTGCGTCGTCCCGCGGTTGGGGGCGGTCGCGACAGCGTTGCCGCGCTGGGTGGGCGGAGCGGCGACGTCCAGCGGCGGCACGGGTGCACCCGACGCCGGGGCCGGCTTTCCGACGACCTCGACGCTGCCGTCGGGGTGGACGACGAGGCGAGCGGGATCGTTGGCGGGCACCATGCCGAGCTTGGCTGCTTCCTCCGCCAGTTTCGGGGCGGAGTTGGCGGTCTCGACGTCACGCTCGAGCGCCGCCTTCTCCTCCGCGAGCGACTGGTTGTGAGCGCGGGCGGCGCTCAACTGGTACGAGTCCTCGGCGGATCGGGTGGTCAGGAGCAGCGTCATGGCCAGGCCCATCGCGAGCAGAACGAGGATCGTCGCCACGAACGGGATGCGGGCGGTGAGGGTGCCGGTGCGGTTCTTGCCGGAGACGGCGATCGCGGATCCACTGTGCACAGCCGCGCGCTGGGTGCGCTTCTTGTACGCCCGCTCAGCCGCGCCCGTCCGGTTGGCCGCCCGCGCGGGCCGCATCTCGGTGGAACTCACCTGAACCGTCATGCCGCCGACCTCCTGGCAATTCTTTCTGCAGCGCGCAAACGCACCGGGGCTGATCGTGGGTTCTCTTCGACTTCCTGTTCGGACGCGCGCTCCGCCCCTCGTGTGAGGATCCGGAACTCCGGTCCCATCCCCGGCAGTTCGACAGGAAGCCCCTCGGGGCTCTTCGACTTCGACCTGGGAGTGATTTCCTGCTTGACGACCCGGTCTTCCAGGGATTGGTACGACATGAACACGACGCGTCCCCCGACGGTCAACGCGTCGAGTGCTGCCGGGACCGCGGCGCGCAGTGAATCGAGCTCGCCGTTGACCTCCACTCGAAGGGCCTGGAACGTCCGCTTGGCCGGATGTCCCCCGGTACGGCGGGTCGCCGCAGGAATGGAGCGATACAGCAGTTCGACCAGCGCTGCGCTGGTGGTGAACGGCTCCTTCGCGCGCTGCCGGACGATCTCCGACGCGATCTTGCCTGCGAAGCGCTCCTCGCCGTACGTGCTGAGGATGCGAGCGAGGTCTCCGTGGCTGTACGTGTTGAGGACCTCGGCCGCGGTGATGCCGGTGGTCGGGTCCATCCGCATGTCGAGGGGCGCGTCGATCGAGTACGCGAATCCCCGATCCGATTCGTCGAGCTGCATCGAGGAGACACCGAGGTCGAAGAGGATCCCGTGCACCGACTCCTGCGCGGGGAGGCCCGCCTGGGCGAGCGCATCCTCGATGCCGTCGTAGCGGGTGTGCACGAACGTGATGCGATCGGCGAACGGAGCGAGCCGGCCACCGGCGATCTCGAGCGCGTGCGGATCACGGTCGAGGGCGATGAGCCTCAGCTGAGGGTAGGTCCGCAGGAAGTGCTCGGAATGTCCACCGAGACCGAGGGTCGCGTCGATCATGACGGCTCCCCCGCCCTGCGGGTCGTTCACGGTGAGCGCGGGGCCCAGCAGTTCGTCTGCGCGGTGGAGCAGAACCGGGATGTGACCGAAACCATCGGCGGGCGAGGAATCTTCCCCCTCGTGATCCACCATGATCCCTCCGGCTCCTGCTCTGTGGTGCGGGTGAAGCGCCCGAAGCCGGGGTTCACTGCTCGAACTTCTCTTGTCGGCCAGTTGCCGTGGCGAATGCTTCGAGGTCCCTGCCCGAAATGAAAACCTGGCGCTGGGGAAGTGCGTCAGGGTTCCGTCGGACAGAGGCCTCGCGGCATTCGCGGGGACGCGGTCACGCTCAGACGATCTCGCCGAGCGCGACTCCTGTTGCCTGCGAGTAGTTCTCCTCGTTCGCCTCGACGTAGGTCTGCCAGGCTTGCGCATCCCAGATTTCGAGGAAATCGACCGAACCGATCACTACGCAGTCCTTGGAGAGACCCGCGTAACGACGGTGATCTGCCGAGAGGGTGATGCGCCCCTGGGCATCTGCGTGCTGCTCGTCGGTACCTGCCGCCAGTCCGCGAACGAAGGCTCGCGCCTCCGGATCGCTTCTCGACGCGGCCGCGGCCTTGCGTGCGAGAGCGGTGAATTCTTCCCGGGGATACACCGCGAGGCTGTGATCCTGACCCTTGGTGACCATCAACCCTCCCGCCAGCGCATCCCGGAACTTTGCGGGCAACGTGAGCCGCCCCTTGTCGTCGAGCTTCGGCGTGTAGGTACCGAGAAACACTCGACACCTCCCACCACGTTCGTATCGAACGCCGTATGCCCGGGCGGTTCACCTTCGCTCCCCGCTGCGCACCACAGTACCCCACTTTCCCCCACTCACAAGGTGGATAACGGCGTGTTGTCGCCCAATTTGCCCAATACTTGCTGGTCAACGCTTATTGCAGAAGGTGGGGGAAAATTCCCGACGTGATCACCGACACGAGCCGAGCCGATCGGGCTCGGTCGCACATCGGCCCCATAAGCAGCAAAAGCCCAGGTGAAAGTACAGTACGAGGAGCCGGCGCCCCCACCTCGCGGTCCATCGCGGGGCGCAGGGGGAAAGTGGGGAAACGAGGTGGGTGAGGGTGGGGATTCGTGGGCCGGAACGTTCACTGGCCCCACCGGATCGACCCTGACCTACCGCACCCAGGCGACCGGAGCACGGACCGGACACAGCAGTGGCGGCGTGGCATCACCTGCCACGCCGCCACTGTGTTGCCGAGCGGGTCGAACTACTCCTGCTCGAATCTCTTCTTGAAGCGGTCTTCCATTCGCGACGAGAATCCGCCACTCTTGCGCCCGCCTCGGGGCTTACCGCGATCGGCACGGCCGGTCTCGCCTTGCGTGGTCGAGCCACCACGTGAGGACTGTCCGGACTTGCTCTTTCCTCCACCCCACAGGAGGAGGACTCCGGCACCGAACATGACGATGAAGCCGATCAGGCTGATGACGGGAAAACCGCCCGGCTTGATCGGTAGGGCGACGCCGGCGATGAGCAGGACCAGCCCCAGAACGAACAGGGCCACCGCCTGCAATCGACGACGACTCGATGCCGCACGCATGCGACCGCCTCGCACAGTGGAGGCGAACTTGGGATCCTCGGCGTAGAGAGCGCTCTCGATCTGGTCGAGCATGCGCTGCTCGTGCTCGGAGAGTGGCACGGTACCTCCCCCGGCACTGGAGTGTTGGCCACCGCCTCACGGTGCGAGACGGTGGGTAACCGACTTTGGCGGCTACCTAGATTTAATAATACGAGCAGTTCGATCCCCGTACCACCTACTCCACGTACGAGTTCGACACCAACCTTACGGACTCCCGCACCGAACCCCGTTCGGGGCACCGCAATGTCGCGGACGCCTCACCGTTTTCCCGCCGTTTCCGGCCCACAGCCCGGCTACGACGCCCGCAGATCGAGACCTGCGCCCCGTCCGATGTGATCTTCGACGTGCTGGAGAAAGCGCCCGACCTCGACAAAGAACTCGTCCGCCTCGAGATCGGTGAGGGTTCGCGACATTCCCGCCTCGATCGCGGCGCGGGTGGCCGAGTGCCCGGCGAAGTAGTCGGCCCAGTTCACGAATTCCGGCGCCGCGTCGGCCATGAGAACCCAGGCGTTACGCGTTCGTGTCCGTCTGCTCCCCGCCGCAGGCCCCTCGACGGCGGCCAGCACTGCGCCCGCGCCGCGGAGCGCGGCCAGATACGCACTGTGGAATCGATCCGCCGGCCCACCGGCCCCCACCGATTGGGCGAGGAGCGCGTCGGCGCGATCGAGCAGCGCCGAACCCCGCCTGGAGCCCGGGTTGCGTACGTCACCCGGTCGGCGCGCGTTCCCAGAGGTCGGTCCCGTGACCGGGTTCGTCATCACCTCGAACACCTCCAAAACCCCGGTGCAACCACCCCGCCGGGCGTAGTCAGTTCGTGAGTTCGGGGGCCGGCGATGCTCGCTTCCCTCGAGCATCGCCGGATCCCCGCTATCGAACATCCGTTCGACCTATTCAATATAGCTGGACCCACCGACACGTCGTCAAGAGAAAGGTGAGACCGGTCGACACGAACGCTGACCAGACTCCACTCGTGGTCGAACTCACGGCCACCGAGTTCCGCGACCGCCTGCACGAGGCGCTGTCGATCTACGTCGCCGCCATGGGCTATCCCCACGGCACCGAATACCACCGGGCGCCGATGTGGAACGAGCACCTGCAGCGCTCGGGGTGGCGTGGCGTCGGCGCGCTCGTCCCGGCCGGCGACGGATCCGCCGACAACGCGGCCGCCCGTCTCGTCGCCGTCGCCTACGGCTACCGCGGGGCGCCCGAACAGTGGTGGCACCAGCAGGTCCGTTCCGGTCTGCGCCACACCGGGTGGACCCGGGACCAGATCGACGTGATCCTCGGCAACTACTTCGAACTCACCGAACTCCACGTCCACCCGGACGCCCAGGGACATCGGCTCGGCGAGACCCTGCTCCTCCGCCTCCTCGACCGCAGGCCCGAACGCGGGGTGCTGCTCTCCACCCCGGAGGTGGCGGACGAGGACAACCGCGCGTGGCGGCTGTATCGCCGCCTCGGCTTCAGAGATGTCCTGCGCCACTTCCGATTCGCCGGGGACAACCGGCCGTTCGCCGTTCTGGGACGCGGGCTTCCCCTGTGATCGACGCGGTGGTGGTGGGATCGGGACACAACGCCCTCGTGTCGGCGTGTTACCTCGCGCGGTCCGGATGGTCGGTCGAGGTGATCGAACGCGACACCGTCATCGGTGGCGCGGTGTCCACGGTGGAACGCTTCCCCGGGTACAAGGTCGACCGTGGGTCGTCCGCGCACATCATGGTCCGTCACACGGGAATCGTCGAGGAACTCGACCTCGGCGCGCACGGCCTGCGGTACCTCGACTGCGATCCGTGGGCGTTCGCCCCCGCCCCCGCGGGTTCGGATCGGCCGGGGATCGTGTTCCGCCGCAGCCTGGACGCGACGTGCCGGTCCATCGAGGAGTCCTGTGGCGCCGCGGACGCCGACGCGTACCGACGGTTCGTCGCGGTGTGGGGTCCGCGCAGCGCACGCGTCATGCGCGCGTTCTCGAATCCGCCGACCGGGCCCGCGCTGCTCTCGTCGTTCTGGGGGCTCGACACGGGCGGCGGCGGCAGCGACCTCTCCCGGCAGTTCCTCGGTTCCGGCGACGCGCTGCTCGACGAGTACTTCGACGACGAGCGCCTCAAGGCCGCCCTCGCGTGGTTCGGCGCCCAGTCCGGTCCGCCGATGTCGGAGCCGGGGACGGCGCCGATGGTCGGATTCGCCGCCCTGATGCACACCATTCCGCCCGGCCGGGCCGTCGGCGGCAGCGGAGCCCTGACCGCGGCTCTCGCCGCGAAGCTGCGCGCCGACTCCGGGACCGTCTCGCTCGGCGACTCGGTGGTCTCGCTGAGCCGCGACGGCGACTCCTGGACGACGCGGACGGCGTCCGGGCGGGAGATCCGCTCGCGTGCGGTGGTCGCGGGCTGTCACGTGCTGACCACCCTCGGCCTGCTCGAGCGGGGTGGGTACGACGCGCAGACCCTCGACCGGTGGCGTCGCCGGATCCGCGTCGGCCCGGGGATCGGGATGGTCGTGCGGCTGGCCACCGACGCCCTCCCCGCCTATCCGAGCGCGCCCGACGCCTCGGTCACCCACGGGCTCCAGTTGCTCGTCTCGGATCGCGCACACCTGCGGCTCGCGCACGGCGCGGCACTCGCCGGGGAACTCCCGCCGCGGCCCGCGGTGCTGGGAATGAGCTTCAGCGGCCTCGACCCCACCATCGCACCCGAAGGCAGGCACCAGGTGACGCTGTGGTCGCAGTGGCAGCCGTACCGGCTGACCAGCGGCCGGCGCTGGAGCGATCTCGCCGGGCCGGAGGCCGATCGGATCGTCGCGGAGATCGACGCTCTGGCACCCGGTTTCGGTGAATCCGTCCTCGACCGGCACGTGCAGTCGCCGCAGGACCTCGAAGACGAGATGGGGTTGCTCGGCGGCAACGTCATGCACGTGGAGATGTCGCTGGACCAGATGATGATGTGGCGTCCCCTCCCCGAACTGTCCGGACACCGGGTGCCGGGGGCCGACCGCCTGTACCTCACCGGCGCCTCGACCCATCCGGGTGGCGGGGTGTCCGGCGCGAGTGGCCGCAGCGCCGCACGCATCGCGCTCCACGACGACAGGTGGGGCCTGGGACGCCTGCGGCGCCGGCGATGACCTCCCGCCTGCCCCTGCTGCTCGCGGGCACGGCGATCGCGGCGCAGATCGTCTACCCGCTGGTGCACGGCGGGACCCGCGACGTCGTCACCGTGCTCGTCGTCGCGCTGCTCGCCGCGGCGTCCGTCGCGCACGCGGCCGCGACCCGGGGTGCCCGCTGGACGGTGGGACTGGTGCTCGTGACTGCGGGGCTCGGTCTGTGCTCCGAGGTCGTCGGCACGGCCACCGGCTTCCCCTACGGCTGCTACGACTACAGCGTCGACCGGCTCGGGCCCGCACTCGCCGGGGTGCCTCTCGTGGTGCCGTTCGCCTGGACGGCCGGGTTCTATCCGGTGTGGTGCGTGGCGTCCGTGCTCGCGCGCGGCCCGCACCGACGGCTGACGCGCATCGCGCTGACGACGATCGGTGTCGTCGGCTGGGACCTGTACCTCGACCCGCAGATGGTCGCGGACGGGCAGTGGCACTGGTGTGTCACCGACGCCGGCCTGCCCGGTATCGAACACATTCCGCTGACCAACTACGCCGGGTGGTTCGTCGTCGCGGCCGTGATGGCCGTCGCCGTGGACCGCATCGACCATCGCCTGGACGCCGGGACCCGGCACCCTGACGGTGTCCCGATCGGGTTGTTCCTGTGGACGTGGCTCGGTTCGGCGCTGGCGCACTCGGTGTTCCTCGGCGCCCCCGAGTTGCGGTATTCGGCGATCTACGGGTGGTTGGCGATGGGAATCCTGGGAGTTCCCCTGCTCGTATCGCTGCTTCGGCCGCGCGCCCGGCGACCCCGGACCCACGACACGCACCCTCACGCCTGACACCGATCCACTCCCCTGGCACGATACGACTGTGCAGCCGCCCTCAGTTCCGACCTCCACCCGCTCGCGGAGGGCCTTGTCCCTCGCGGCCCTCGGCCTCCTCCTCGTGCCCCTCCTCGCGGGATGCCTGCGGGTTCAGGTGTCGATGGGGGTGTCCGCCGACGACCGGGTCTCCGGCCAGATCGTCGCGGCCGCCGTGCCGGCGAACGATCAGGACAAGGGCCCGCAACTCACTCCGCCCGACTCGCTGTCGGGCAAGGTGCGCGTCCAGGAGTACAAGAAGGACGGGTACGTCGGCAGCCAGGCGTTCTTCAGCGACCTCACCTTCGGCGACGTGCAACAGCTCGGCACCATGTCGGAGCAGGCCAACGGAAGTTTCCAGATCTCGCTGAAGCGGACCGGCGACCTCGTGACCCTCGACGGGAAGGCCGATCTCGGTTCGGTACCCGCCCAGGGCACGGACGTGCAGTTCACGATCGCCTTCCCGGCGCGCGTCGCCACCACCAACGGCACCCGGGAGGGTGACTCCATCGTGTCGTGGAAACTTCCCGCCGGCGACACCTCGACGATCCGCGCCGAGGTGCGGTATTCGGACCCCAGCACCCGCAGCTTCGCGGGCTGGGCGGGCATCATGGCCGGCGTGACGCTGGGCGTCGCCGTGATCGTCGGTGCGCTGGCCTGGATGGCCCGCAACAAGGATCCGGTGATCGGCAGCGGTCGGGCACGGGACCACTCGGAGGTGTGACCGCTCCGCCGATCGAGCGGGTCGTCCGGATCGGCTCCCTGATCTCGGTTCTCGGTCTCGCCACGGCCGTCGCCAACCTGCGCCGCGCCCCGCGGCTCCCCACAGCGGACCGCCCGGTCACCGAACCCGTCACGGTCTGTATCCCGGCCCGGGACGAGCGTGACCGGTTGCCGGACCTGATCGGCGACCTGCGAGAGCAGCGAGGCGTCGACGACCTGCGGGTGTTCGTCTACGACGACGCCTCCACGGACCGGACGGCCGAGGCCGCGGAAGCCGCGAGCGGCGCGGACCCCCGCTTCTCCGTGGTGCGGGGAACCGCGGAACCGCCGCCGGGCTGGGTGGGCAAACCCGCGGCGTGCCATCGGGTGAGTGAGCACGCGTTCGCGCAGGGCCGCGGTGACGGCGGGATACTCGTGTTCCTCGACGCCGACGTGCGGTTGCGTCCGGACGCGCTGAATGCCGCCTGCGCCGCGCTGCGCGAGTCCGAAGCAGCGCTGGTCTGCCCGTGGCCGTTCCAGCAGGCGGGATCGGGGACCGAGGTCCTGGTGCAGCCGCTGCTCGCGTGGTCGTGGGCGGCGACACTGCCGATCCGCGTGGCCAACCGATCACGACGCCCGTCGACGGCCGTGGCCTGCGGTCAGTTCATGGTCTTCGATTCCGCCGCGTACCGCAGGGGCGGGGGTCACCGGGCCGTCGCGGACAGCGTGACCGAGGACCTCGATATCGCTCGCCTGCTCCGGACGCGGGGGCATGCGACCACACTCGTCGTGGCCGGCCGGTCGGCGTCGTGCCGGATGTACGAGGACGCCGACGCGCTGCGCCGCGGTTACGACCGCTGGCTGTGGACGGCATTCGGCTCCCGCCTCGGTGCCGTCGCGGTCCTCGGTGCGGCAAGTGTGGCGTACCTCGCGCCGCCGATCGCGTTCGCTGCCGGACGGGGACGCGTGCGCGGGTGGGGTGCGGTGGGGTATCTCGCCGCCACGGCGTCCCGGCTGTGCGCCCGGGCACTCGAACGGGGTGGCCGCCTCACCGCCGCCGACGTGGCCGGCGCGGTCGCGCACCCGCTGTCCGTCGCCGCGGTGACGGCCCTGACGGTGTCGTCACACCGCAATCATCGCCGCGGGCGCACCCGATGGAAGGGGCGGACGCTCAGCTGACCCGCGCCGGGGTGACCGGGGCGGGATCCGCGACACCCGAACCGACCTTGTCGCCGAGCCGGGCCAGCACCTCGCTCGTGGCGCGCGCGAAGTTGAGGGTGATGAAGTGCAGACCGGGCGCACCCTCCGCGATGAGACGTTCGCTCATCTCGGTGGCGACGTCGATGCCGATCTCGCGCACGGCGGCACGGTTCTCCTCGGGACCGTCCCCCGCGGCCGTGGCCAGACGCTTCTCGAGGTGCGCCGGGAGACGCGACCCCGACAGTTCGAGCACGCGGCGGACCGACCGCAGCGACGTGATCGGCATGATCTCGGGGATGATCGGCTTCGCACCCTGTTCGGGGTCGTACGCCGACACCCGGTCGCGCAGCCGCAGGTAGTCGTCGACGTCGAAGAACATCTGGGTGATCGAGTACTCGGCGCCGGCGCGCAGCTTCGACACCAGGAACCGGGTGTCGTGCGCGAGATCGGGCGCGCGGTAGTGGCCTTCGGGGAACGACGCGACGCCGACGTGAAAGTCGCCGAGGTCGCGGACGAGCCGGACGAGGTCCTCGGCGTACTCGACGCCGTCCGGATGCTTCTCCCACTCGCCCAGCGGGTCGCCGGGCGGGTCGCCGCGCAGGACCAGGATGTTGCTGATTCCGCGGTCGGCGTAGGCGCCGACCATCGACCGCAGTTCGTCGACACTGTGGGACACGGCCGTGAGGTGCGCGACCGGCAGGAGGGTGGTCTCCTCGGCGAGCTGGCCGGTGACGCGGACCGTGCGGTCCCGCGTCGAGCCGCCCGCACCGTAGGTCATGGACACGAAGGCCGGACCCAGCCGCTCGAACTCCCGGACGGCACGCCACAGACGAGCCTCGGCGGCCTCGTCACGCGGCGGCGAGAACTCGACGGAAAAGGGGACCCGGCCGTCGCTGGACGACCGGATCCGGTCGACGATGGACGGAGTGCGGGTCACCCAACCTTCGCTGGCCCGCCCCCTGACGGAATCGAATGTCACCCGTCCAGCATAGGTAGTGCCCGGGGCAATGCACCCACTGCGTCTGCACGAGCGGCGGGATCCGGGTATCCGGCCACCCGGGAGGGCGCCCACTATGGTGGTGTCGACGCCTGTCGCCGGTCTCGGCGCGCACGCGAGAATTCGATCCTGGAGGCAACACTGTCCGTTGGAACGCGCCCCGCCGCACTCGCGGCCGAGGTCGAAAATGCGCTTCGCGACTTCTTCACCAGCCGGCAGGACCTCGTCGACTCCGTGGGCGGTGGTTACCGCGAGGCCGTGACCACCCTCGAAGACTTCGTCCTGCGCGGAGGCAAGCGAGTCCGTCCGGCCTTCGCGTGGACCGGCTGGCTCGGGGCGGGCGGCGACGCTCGCGGCCCCGAGGCCGGATCCGTGCTCCGCGCCTGCTCCGCGCTGGAACTGGTTCAGGCCTGCGCACTGGTCCACGACGACATCATCGACGCGTCCACGACGCGCCGCGGGTTCCCCACCGTCCACGTCGAGTTCGCGGAACAGCATCGTGCGGGCGCGTGGAGCGGTGATTCCGCTCACTTCGGCGAGGGCGTCGCGATCCTCCTCGGCGATCTCGCGCTGGCCTGGGCCGACGACATGATCCGCGAATCGGGCATCACCGCGGACGCGTCGGCCCGCATCTCCCCCGTCTGGTCCGCGATGCGCACCGAGGTGCTCGGCGGGCAGTTCCTCGACATCAGCAACGAGGCCCGGGCGGACGAGTCGATCGACGCCGCCATGAAGGTGAATCGGTACAAGACGGCGGCATACACCATCGAGCGGCCCCTGCACCTCGGTGCGGCGCTCGCAGGCGCCGACGAGACCCTGGTCTCGGCGTATCGCCGATTCGGCACCGACATCGGTATCGCCTTCCAGCTCCGCGACGACCTGCTCGGCGTGTTCGGCGATCCGGCCGTGACGGGCAAGCCCTCGGGCGACGACCTGCGGGCGGGCAAGCGCACCGTCCTGTTCGCGATGTCGCTGCAGCGCGCCGACGCCGAAGACCCCGCGGCGGCCGAACTCCTCCGCGAGGGCATCGGCACCGATCTGTCCGATTCGGACGTGGACACCCTCCGGACCACGATCACCTCGCTCGGCGCGGTCGCGGACGTGGAGAAGCAGATCGAGGACCTCGTCGGGAACGCGCTGTCGACGCTGGCGGCGAGCACCGCCACCACCGAGGCGAAGCAGCAGCTCACCGAGATGGCCGTCGCCGCGACGCGCCGCGACTACTGAGGGTCCGGGATGGCCCGCGCGCTCCGGACGGTTCCCGGCCGCACCGATCACGTCGTGGTCGTCGGTGCCGGCCTCGCCGGTCTCTCGGCCGCTCTGTACCTCGCCGGATCGGGCCGGCGCGTCACCGTCCTCGAACGAGAGTCGTCACCGGGCGGCCGGGTGGGCACCTACCGTGGTCCCGGCTACGACATCGACAACGGTGCCACCGTCCTCACGATGCCCGAACTGGTCGGCGAGGCCCTGGCCGCCGTCGGCTCGGATTTCGAGTCCACCCGGCCGGCGCTCGTCCTCGAGCGGCTGGCGCCGGCGTATCACGCGCGGTTCGCCGACGGTTCCTCGCTGGACGTGCACTCCGATCCCGATGCGATGGTCGCCGAGGTCAGCCGGGTGTGCGGGCCGGAGGAATCGGCCAGGTACCTGCGGCTGCGGCGCTGGCTCGGCCGGATCTTCGACGCCGAGTACCACCGCTTCATGGACGCGAACTTCGACTCGCCGCTCGATCTCGTCTCGTCCCCCGCGGCCGCGCGGGATCTGCTGACGCTCACCGCCCTGGGCGGGTTCGGCAGGCTCGGCGCCCGGGTCGACCGCACGATCACCGATCCGAGACTCCGCCGGATCTTCACGTTCCAGGCCCTGTACGCCGGGGTCGCTCCCGCCGACGCACTCGCGGTGTACGGCGCGATCGCCCACATGGACACCTCGCTCGGCGTCTACTTCCCCCGCGGCGGGATGCGCTCGATCGCGCTCGCCCTCGCCGACGCCCTCACCACCGCGGGCGGTGAGATCCGGTTCGACACCGAGGTCGCGGCACTCGAGCGAAGCGGCGACCGCGTCGGCGCCGTCGTCACGGCGGCGGGTGACCGCATCGACTGCGACGCGCTGGTGCTCACCCCGGACACCGCCGTCGTCGACACACTGCTCCGCCCGGTGACACGCCGGACGCCCCGCCGGGTGCGGGTGTCGCCGTCCGCCGTGGTCCTGCACGGGACCGTCCCCACCGCGGTCGCGTCGCAGTGGGCCGCCCAACGGCACCACACCATCGACTTCGGTCACGCGTGGAAGCGGACGTTCGCGGAGATCACCGCTCGCGCGGGGCGCGGACGGCTCATGACGGACCCGTCGCTGCTGATCACCCGGCCCGCCCTGTCGGATCCGGGCCTCGCCGTGGATCGCGCGGGCACTCCCTCGGAACCGCTGTCGGTGCTGGCGCCCTGCCCGAACCTGCACAGCGCACCGCTGGAGTGGTCGTCGCTGACCGGCCCGTACGTGAACGAACTGCTGCGCGAACTCGAGACGCGCGGGTACACCGGGATCGCGGAGCATTTCACGATCGACCACGTCGACACCCCCCTGACCTGGCTCGGCAAGGGCATGGCGGCGGGCAGTCCGTTCGCAGCAGCGCACGTGTTCCGGCAGACCGGACCGTTCCGGCGCCCCAACCTGGTCAGGGGGCTGGACAACGTCGTGCTCGCCGGTTCCGGCACCGTCCCGGGCGTCGGAGTTCCGACCGTCCTGCTGTCGGGGAAGCTCGCGGCCGCGCGCATCACCGGGCCCACCTCAGCACGAAGTGCGGAAAGACCCACCGCAGCACGAAGTGCGGAAAGACCCACCGCAGCACGAAGTGCGGAAAGACACCCGGAAGCATCAAGTGCGGGAGGATAGGGCGAGGCGTGGCGGGAACTGGTGCCGGCAGCAATTAAACTGGTTCCTCGACCATGCGATGCGCACGACGACGAGCGCACCGACCGCAACCGAACTCACCTCGGGGGAGGAATCTGCACTCATGACGTCCTCTGCCCGGCAGGCGACCGTCGCCGCTGCGACGACCACGCCGCAGCGGTCGTGGCCCCAGACCACGGCCGACTTCCTCCGCAGCCCGGAGGGGCACGCCGCCATCCTCGGTTTCGCGGGCGCCGTGATGATGACGTTCGGTGGTTTCGGTGCGGGCAGCGTCCGCCGCGAGGATCCGCTCCTGGAGGCGATGCACCTGTCGTGGCTCCGGTTCGGTCACGGTCAGATCCTGTCGACCGTCATCGTGTGGGTGGGTGTCGTCGCGATGATCACGGCCTGGGTGCGGCTGGGCCGGGCGACGCTCGGCGGCGACGTCACCCTCCGGCAGTTGCGGATGGTGGTGCCGGTGTGGACGGCGCCGCTGCTGCTGGCCGTGCCGATGTTCAGCCGGGACGCCTACTCCTATCTGGCGCAGGGTGCGCTCCTGCGTGACGGGTTCGACCCCTACGCCGTCGGGCCGGTGGTCAACCCGGGCGTGCTCCTCGACAACGTCAGCAACGTGTGGACCACCACCACCGCGCCGTACGGTCCGCTGTTCCTGCTCCTCAGTCAGGGGATCACCGGGCTGACCGGCGACAACGTGATCGCCGGGACGATGCTCCTGCGCGTGACGATGCTGCCCGGACTCGCGCTCATGGTGTGGGGAGTCCCGCACCTCGCGCGGCACCTCGGCGGCAATCCGGCGATCGCCCTGTGGCTCGCCGTGCTCAATCCTCTGGTCCTCGTCCACCTCATCGGCGGTGTCCACAACGAACTGCTGATGGTCGGCCTGATGATCGCCGGCATCGCACTCGTCCTCGAACGTCGCCATCTCGCCGGGATCGCCCTCGTCGCGGTCGCGGTCGCGATCAAGGCGACGGCAGGCGCCGCGCTGCCCTTCATGGTGTGGATCTGGATGCTCCACGAGAAGGAGAAGGCCGAGGCGGAAGGGCGCACACCCGCGTCGCCGCTCGCGTCGTTCGCGAAGACCGCGGGCGCGGGATTCGCCGTGTTCGTGGCGATCTTCGCGGCCGCGTCCGCCGTCGCCGGTGTCGGGCTCGGCTGGATGACCGCGCTGTCCGGGTCGAACAAGATCATCAACTGGTTGTCGCTGCCGACGATCCTCGCCCACATCGTGACCGTCGGAACGTCGTGGTTCGCGGAGCTGCGGCTGGGTGAGGTGCTGGCCATCACCCGCCCGATCTGCGCGGTGGCCCTTGTCACGATCGTGCTGGCGGCCTGGTGGCGCTACCGGAAGACCGAGCGTGACGCGATTCTCGGAATTCTCATCGTCCTGGTCGCGATCGTGATCCTGTCGCCCGCGGCACTGCCCTGGTACTACTCGTGGCCGATCGCCATCGCGGCCGGCTTCGCGTTGTCGACGCGGACCCTGATGATCCTCGTCGGGTTGTCCACCTGGTTGATGCTGGTGTTCCAGCCCGACGGCTCGATCGGCCTCTACACGTTCCCGCACGTCGTGCTCGCGACGTTCGCCGCGGTCGTCGCGGCCGTCTCGCTCCGCACGGTCGATCCGCTGCGGCTGCGCGCACCCCGGCCCGTCGAGGAAGTGCGCACCGACGACCTCGCAAGTGCTGCGACGTCGTCCCGCGTCGAATGACCGGTCGATGACCGAGCTGGCCGACAGTTACCGGTTCTGCGGCGCGGTGACGGCGGAGCACGGTCGCACCTACCATCTCGCGACCCGGTTGCTTCCCGAGCGCCGCCGGGCCGCCGTGCATTCCCTCTACGGGTTCGCCCGCACGGTCGACGACATCGTGGACGTCGATCCCGGTCGGACGGCGGGCGACTGCGCCGCCGAACTCGATCGGATCGATGCGGCACTGCGACTCGGCTTCACCGACCGGAACGCGGTCGGGCCGGACGCGTGCGCACCGGAGATGAGACGGGTCCTTCCCGCGTTCCTCGACACCGTGGCATCCTTCGACATCCCCCACGACTACTTCTTCGCGTTCCTGGAGTCCATGCGGATGGATGTTCCGGGAACCGCGGAGCATCGGGCCGAGTACGGCACCATGACCGAACTCCGGACGTACATGTACGGATCGGCCGTCGTGATCGGGTTGCAGATGCTGCCCGTCCTCGGAACCACCGGGCCCGTCGCCGATGCCGAACCGCACGCTGCGGCTCTCGGTGAGGCGTTCCAGCTGACCAATTTCCTTCGCGACGTCGGCGAGGACCTGGATCGGGGCCGGGTCTACCTCCCGGCCGACGAATTGGCCGCGTTCGGTGTCGACACCGAAGTCCTCGCGCACAGTCGTCGCAGCGGCACGACGGACCAGCGGATCGTGCGGGCTCTCGCCCACCTGATCTCGATCACCCGTTCCGTGTACCGGGACGCGGAACCGGGCATCGCGATGCTGGACCGACGGGTGCAACCCGGCATCCGGACCGCGTTCGTGCTGTATTCCCGCATTCTCGACGAGATCGAGCGAGGCGGTTACCGGGTTCTCGACCGGCGCGCCACCGTGTCCCGGAGACACCGGTGGGCGACGGCACTGCCTCAGTTCGCCCGGCTCGCGGTGCCGGCCCGTGGCCGAGCGTGGTGACCGGCGGTCAGAATCCCATCGCCTGAGCGCGGCGGATCACTTCGCGGGCAAGGTCTCCGTGCAGGGCCTGGACGGGTGCGCCGGGGAGGCTGTCGTCCTCACGGAACAGCCACAGCAGGATTTCCTCGTCCTTGAATCCGCCGTCGTGCAGCACGGCGATGAGACCGGGCAGCCATTTGACGGTCTCGCCGGTCTCGTCGAAGAAGAGTTCGGGAACACCGAGGACGCCGTCGCGTCGGACGGCGATCAACTGCTGATCGCGCAGAAGCTGCTGCACACGGGTGACGGCCACACCGAGGTTCTTCGCGACGTCCACCAACTGGAGGAGCGAGACGGAAGGGTCCAGGACATCGTCACAGTAAGGGATGGCACTCACTCCCCTAACGTTATCTGGTCGCTTCCTGCGTGGCGCTACCGGTCGGTGTCGCTGGCTACGATTGAGGGGCGCGTGGCCGGGCTGCGCGCACTGACGGGGGAACGGACACTGTGCACGATGGAGGTCAACGTTTGATCGGCGAGCTGCTCGACCGGCGCTATCGGGTGGATGCCACGATCGCGCGTGGCGGCATGTCCACCGTCTACCGGGGGCTCGACACGCGTCTCGACCGTCCGGTGGCCATCAAGGTGATGGATCCGCAGTTCGCGGCCGACCCGGCGTTCGTCACCCGGTTCGAGTTCGAGGCCCGCTCGGTCGCACGGCTCAAGCACCCGTCGCTGGTCGCGGTCTACGACCAGGGGCACGACCGCGAGCACGCGTTCCTGGTGATGGAACTCGTCGACGGCGGAACGCTCCGCGAGCTGCTCCGGGAACGCGGGCCGATGCCGCCGCACGCGGTGGCCGCGGTCGCGGGCCCGGTTCTCGACGCGCTCGCCGTCGCCCACCGGGCCGGTCTCGTGCACCGCGACGTCAAACCCGAGAACATCCTGATCTCCGACGGCGGTGAGGTGAAGATCGCCGACTTCGGTCTGGTGCGGGCCGCCGCCGCGTCGACCACCACGTCGAACAGTGTGATTCTGGGCACGGCGGCGTACCTGTCGCCGGAGCAGGTGACGTCCGGGATCGCGGATACCCGCAGCGACGTCTACTCCACCGGTGTCCTGCTGTTCGAACTCCTCACCGGACGGACCCCGTTCACCGGGGACACGTCGTTGTCCGTCGCCTATCAGCGGATCAACCAGGACGTTCCCCGGCCGGGTTCGTTCATCGCGGGCGTCCCGCCCGAGTTCGACGAACTCGTCGCGGAGGCCACCCACCGGGAGCCGTCGCACCGGTTCGCCAACGCCGAGCAGATGGGCTCGGCCCTGCGCGGCATCGCGGCGGCGCTCGACCTGCCCGCCTATCGGGTGCCCGCCCCGCGACGCTCGGCGCAGCACCTGAGCGCCGCGGCCGCCGCGAGCGCGCCTCCCCTGAGCGCGCCGCCGGGCCCCGCCGCACCGCCCACCGTGCACCTTCCCCCCGCCGCGCCGCTGTCGCCGCCCAGCCCGCTGCCGGCGCAGCCCGGTGTCCAGCACACGCGGGTCGTCACCACCCAGACTCCGCGCCCGCCGATCGACGAACCGTCGTTCGCGGTGGAGGACGAACCCGACGACGGCTATCACTACCCCGACTTCGCCGCCGAACGGCAACGGTCGCGCCGGACCACGATCGTGTGGCTGCTCGTGATCCTGATGCTCGCCCTGGCGGTGGGTTTCGGTGGCTGGTGGATGGGTTCGGGCCGCTTCACCGCGGTCCCGACCACCGACGGTCTCGATCGCGGTGCTGCGGTGACGGCGATCGAAGCGGCAGGTCTGTCGACGGAGATCCGGGGGCAGTACTCCGACACGGCTGCGCTCGACACGGTGCTGGGTACCGATCCCACGGGCGGCTCGCGGATCTCCCGCGACGGCACGGTCGCTCTCCTCGTGTCCCTGGGGAGGCCGACCGTCCCGCCCCTGCCCGCGGGCGGGGAGCGTGCCGGAATCGAGCAGGAACTGCGGAATCGCACGTTCACACCGGTCGACGGCGGTCAGGCGTTCAGCGCGAAAGTCCCGATCGGCGCGGTAGCCGCGCTCGACCCGGCACCGGGTACCGAGCTCGCGACCGGTTCCACGGTCAAACTGATCGTCAGCAAAGGTGCACCGCCGGTAGACGTTCCCGACGTGAAGGGCATGTCGGAAGCCGAGGCCCGCGCGTCACTCGAGGCGGTGGGCATCGTCGTGCAGGACGTCACCACGGACTTCGACCGCAACGTCGCCGCCGGGGACGCGATCGCGACCAGCCCCAAGGCAGGCACCAGCGTCAATGCCGGTACCAGCGTGACGTTGAGTGTGTCGAATGCGGTGCGGTTGCCGTCCATGCTGGGACGGACCGTCGGGTCCGCACGCGACGAATTGAGCCGCCTCGGACTCGACGTGAAGGTGCGTTCGGTGACCGACACGGACAGGTCTCTCGTCATCAGCCAGAACCCGGGCAGCGGCGATCTGGTGAAGCCCGGGAGCACGGTCACCCTGGTCTCACTGCCCTGACCCCGCAGGTGCAGGGCAGTGAGGGTTCGAATGATGCGGGCGATCAGCCGCGCAGCATCTCCGCGACGAGGAACGCCAGTTCCAGCGACTGCTGGGTGTTCAGGCGGGGGTCGCACGCCGTCTCGTAGCGACCGGACAGGTCGAGGTCCGAGATGTCCTGCGCGCCGCCGAGGCATTCGGTGACGTTCTCACCGGTGAGTTCGACGTGGATGCCGCCCGGGTAGGTGCCGAGACCGTTGTGGACCTCGAAGAATCCCTGGACCTCGTCGACGATGCGGTCGAAGTGGCGGGTCTTGTATCCGGTGGACGCCTCGTGCGTGTTGCCGTGCATCGGGTCGCACTGCCAGATCACCTGGTGACCAGTGGCCTGGACCTTCTCGATGATGGGCGGCAGCAGGTCGCGGACCTTGTTGTTCCCCATGCGCGAGATCAGGGTGAGACGACCCGGCTTGTTGGTGGGGTCGAGGCGCTCGACGTATTCGACCGCCATCTCCGGTGTGGTGCTGGGTCCGATCTTCAGGCCGATCGGGTTCGACACGAGTTCGGCGAACGCGATGTGCGCCCCGTCGAGCTGACGAGTGCGGTCGCCGATCCACAGGAAGTGAGCCGACAGGTCGTACAGCTTGGCGTGGTCGTCGTCGTTGTCGAGGCGCAGCATCGCGCGTTCGTAGTCGAGGACGAGCGCCTCGTGGCTGGCGAAGATCTGCGCGTGGTGCAGGCTGGGATCGGTGACGCCACAGGCGTTCATGAACTGCAGTCCGCGGTCGATCTCCGCGGCGAGTGCCTCGTACCGGGCCCCGGCCGGCGACGACGCCACGAACTCGCGGTTCCAGTCGTGGACCTTGTGCAGGTCGGCCATGCCCGCGCCGGTGAGCGCGCGGACCAGGTTCATCGCGGCGCTGGCGTTCGCGTACGCCCGCACGAGCCGCGACGGGTCGTGGGCGCGCACGGCCTCGTCCGCGACGAGGGAGTTGATCATGTCGCCGCGGTACGACTGCAGGCCCAGGGCGTCCACGTTCGACGACCGCGGCTTGGCGTACTGGCCGGCGATGCGGGCGACCTTGACGACGGGCAGGCTCGCTCCGTAAGTCAGGACCACGGCCATCTGCAGCAGGGTGCGGATGTTGCCCTTGATGTGCGGCTCGGTGTTGTCGGCGAACGTCTCGGCGCAGTCCCCGCCCTGGAGAAGGAACGCCTCGCCGCGCGCGACCTGGGCCAGCTTCTCCTGCAGGGCCACGACCTCGCTGGCCACCGTGATCGGTGGCACGCTCTCGAGGACGGTCCGCATCGCGGCGGCCTGACCCTCGGGCCATTGCGGCTGCTGTGCAGCGGGCTTGGCCAGCGCTGCATCGAGGCGCTCACGCATCTCGGTGGGCAGCGGCGGGAGTTCGGGCAAGCGGTCGATCGGCACGTCGACAGTCCAGTTCACCCATACAGGATATTCGCTCGACCGGAGCGATGGCGAGTCAGGTCACCGGAGTGAGCGCGCAGCCTGAACTGCCTCGAACTTCGCCAGGTTATGCCGGGCGTCGGAGAGGGCGTCGTGCGCGTCACCCGGTGCAGGTGGGAGCGCCGGGCTGCCGTGCTCCTCCCAGTACTGGCGGAGTTCCCGGGTGTACCGGGGCAGCGACTGCGGCAGCTCCGTCATGTCTCCCCACAACTGGCAGAGAGCGACGTGGTCGTAGGCGGCCACCCACGCCCACAGTTCGGGGACGATGCCGGGCCGCGGAATCAGGAACGCGTAGAGGTCGTCGCGAATGCGGGCGCGGCTCTTCCAGAGGGGCGACGACGGCTGCGGCAGCTTCGGCAGCACGTTCCTGCGCACCCACTTGCCTGCGCGGTCGGGATCGAACTCGGTGGACACCGCGTAGAATTCACGTCCGTCCTCTGCGACCACCCCGATCGACACCAGGTCGATCGTGCGACCATCCTCGATGAACTCGCAGTCGTAGAAGTAACGCACGCCCGCAAACTATGCCTCACCCGTTGGCGTCATCCGGATCCACCCCTACCTCGTGAAGGAGGCCTCGGTGCGCGCAACCTCCGACGGTCGACAGTCCGCCGCCCCTGTCGCGGACCCGATCGACCCCCCGCGGGTGCCTCTGCATCTCCGTGTCGGAGGTCTCGTCGTCCGAGTCCTCGTCCTCGCCGGGCTCGCAATCGGATTCGCCTACAACCTGCTCGGACTGCCCGGCCTGCGGGACTTCGGCAGCTACTACCGGCTGGATCTCGACGTCTACCGCCTGGGCGGTTCGGTGTTCCTGCACGGCCCGACCCTGTACGGGTCGATGCCGGCCACCCAGATGGGGAACTTCCTCCCGTTCACGTACCCGCCGCTCGCCGCCGTCGTCTTCAGTCCGCTGTCGACGGTGTCGCTGGCGACTGCCGGGACCGTCGTGACGGTGTTGTCGCTGATCGCGCTGTTCGGTGTTCTCGTCGTCACGCTCGACTCGCTGGGCATCGCACCCCGCACCACGCTGGTGTGGACTGCCCTCGGTGCGCTCGCGGTGTCGATGGCCCTCGAACCCGTCTCGTCGACGTTGGACTACGGGCAGATCAACATCCTGCTGATGCTGCTGGTCGCCGCGGACTGCCTGCCGAAGAAGACGCCGTGGCCGCGCGGCGTGCTGATCGGCCTCGCGGCTGCGGTGAAGCTGACGCCTGCCGTGTTCATCCTGTACTTCCTGGTGCGCAAGGACTTCCGCTCCGCCGTCGTGACCGGGGTCAGTTTCCTCGCGTTCAGCGCAGTGGGCGCGATCGCGACGTGGAACGACTCCGTCACCTACTGGACGCACACGCTCTTCGATTCCGATCGGATCGGCACCCCGGCGTATCCGGCGAACCAGAGCATCACCGGTGTGCTGGCCCGGCTCGGCCTGAGCGACTCGGTGCGCACCCCGATCTGGCTGCTGCTGAGCGTCGTGGTTCTCGCACTCGTGATTCTCGCGATGGCGCGGGCGCTCCGGTCCGGCGAGACCGCGCTCGCGCTGGGACTCAACGCCGTTCTCGGACTGCTCGTCTCCCCTGTGTCCTGGTCGCACCACTGGGTGTGGTCGGTGCCGGTGATCCTCGTGCTCGGGGTCCTCGCCTACCGTCGCCGGAGTGTCGCCCTGGCGGTCACGGCCGTGGCCGGCGTCGTCGTCGTGAGGCTCGCCGCGCACTGGAAACTCGGGGTGGGCCGCTGGAGCGGAACCCACTGGAATCTGTGGGATCAGTTCCTGGCGTCGTCGTACGTGTGGTGGGGACTCGCCGTGGTGCTGGTCGCGGTCGTCGCGTTCCGCACCCGCCCCTCACAGTCCGACGAGGACGATCGGTCGGAGACCTCCGACGATCTCACCGTCCCCGTCGGCTGAGAGGTCGCGGCGGTCAGCTCGCCCGCGTGTCCGGCAGTCGCGTGACGGTGGTGGCGTCGCTCGCCGGCGCCACATCGGGCACCGAGGCGTCAGCGGCGGGCGCCCTCTTCTTCAGCGTCGCCGCGTAGATGTCGACGTACTCCTGACCCGACAGCTTCATCAGCTTGTACATGACCTCGTCGGTGACGGCCCGCTCCACGAAACGGTTGCCGCCCATGCCCTCGAACCGCGAGAAGTCGATGGGCTCACCGACGCGGATGGTGACCTTCGAAGGACGCCAGACCCGGGAGCCGATCGGGTTGACCTTCTCCGTTCCGATCATGGCGACCGGGATGACCTTCACACCGGATTCGAGCGCCATGCGGGCCAGGCCCGTCTTGCCCTTGTAGAGGCGGCCGTCGGGCGACCGGGTGCCCTCCGGGTAGATGCCGAGCAGCTTGCCCTGCGAGAGGACGCGCAACCCGGCGTTCAGTGCGTCCTGCGCGGCGTCGGCGCCCGTCCGGTCGATCGGCACCTGGCCGACCACCGAGAAGAACCAGCGCTGGAAAGCGCCCTTGAGTCCCGTCCCGGTGAAGTACTCGCTCTTGGCGAGAAAAGTGATCCTCCGCGGCACACGCAACGGCAGGAAGAACGAATCCAGCACGGCCTGATGGTTACTCGCCAAAATGGCCCCACCCTCCGCCGGAATGTTCTCCGTACCCTCCACGGTCGGCCTACCCAGCCCCCAGAGAACCGGCCCCAAAAACACGTACTTGAAGAGCCAGTACCACATGGCGTCCCTCCCGTTCACAACCCAAGCTTCGTTCGGGTCGACTCTACTTCGGGTGGGTGAGGGTCGCTACACACGCCCGGGAGGTCCGCACAGCATCACACTCTGCGGGTTTACAGCAGTAGGCCGGACGTCAACCCACCCGATCGGGCAGGACGGCCCGAGCGAGTTCCGCCGCTCCGATCATGCCCGCCGCCTCCCCCAGCTGGGTCGGGCGGATGCGGGCCAGCGGACGGTGCCCGGCCCCCGTCGTCAGCGACGCGTAATGCTCGCGGGCCTCGTCGATGAACAGCGGTGAGGAACTCGCGACCCCACCGGCGATCACGACGAGATCCGGGTCGTACACGTCCCCGATGAGCGCCAGGCCGACGCCGAGCCAACGGGCGAACTTCCGCATGGTCTCCAGTGCCAGCGGATCGCCGTCCTGTGCCGCGCCCGCGATCCGCCGGCCCGTCAGCGCACCGGGGTCGACCGCCACCTCCCGCGCCAGGACGGTCGACGTCGCCGGATCCGCGGCCAGAAGTTCGATGGCGGTGTCGACGAGGGCCGTCCCGCTGCAGTACCGCTCCCAGCACCCGTGTTTGCCGCACGCGCACGGGCGTCCGTCGGGGACCATCTGGATGTGGCCGAGTTCGGGTGCGACGCCGTGGCTGCCGCGGTACAGCCGGCCGTCCGCGAGGAGCGCCGCGCCGATGCCCGTGCCGATCGCGAGCATCACCACGTTCCGGCCGCCTGCTGCCGCACCGAACCGGTGCTCGGCCCAGGCCGCCGCGTTCACGTCGTGCTCGAGGATCACCGGCAGACCGAGACGCTGCCCGAGGTCCCGGCCGACGGGTGCACCCACCCACGGCAGATGCGGCGCGAACCGCACCGTCGTGCGGTCGGGGGTGATGAACCCGGCGACCGCCAGCCCCACCGCGGCGACGTCGTGCCGCGCGGACAGCTCCCGGACCGCGCGGTCCAGGCCGTTCTCGAGTGCTTTCGCCGACGCCGGGGTCGGCGACTGGAGCGAGTCGAGCACTTCACCGGCCGAGTCGACCACCGACGCACGGATGCTCGTTCCACCCACGTCGATGCCGATGGTCAGCGCCGCGCTGCCGCCACGTTCGCTGCCCGTGCCTGTGCTCATGGAGATGATTGTGCCCATGCCGGATCGCCGACGTGCACGAGTCCGGCGATCCGGCCCGCACGGAGCACGCTCAGTGCTTGATGGTGACCGTGATCGGCTCGAACGCCGAGCCGCCGTCCGGTTCGGGCGTTCCACCGCCGGGGCCGGGTTCCGGAGTGTCGGGGCCGCCGGGGCCCGGGGTGTCGTGAACGGCATGCTCGTCGAGGACCTGCCGCAGCACCGCGATCAGCACGGACGCCTGGCCGGCGAGCAGGGTCACGAGATCGTGCTGCTCACCGCGGATCAGGGCCGCGAGTGCGCACACCGGGCACCACGTGCACCCCGACCACTGCCCGGTTCCGGGCACCGCACCCTCGGCGTCCGCCTGGGCGTGCGGCGCCGCCGCGCGCTGGAGAATCGGCTCGAGACGGTCCAGGGCGGTCTCGGCGAGCGCCCGCAGCTCCGCCACCAGCTGCGCGTGGTCGTCGTTCATACCGGCCACACCTGCGGGTCGGGCGTGAAGCGCACGACCAGATCGCTTCCGTCGAGTTCTGCGCCCGCGACGACGCACCGGCGCAGGACCGAGGCGAGGCGGACCCGGCGGCGCACCCCTTCAGCTCCCACGACCAAGTCGTCCTCCACTCGACCCAACGTGAGGGTCGACGGGTTCACGAGCGGAAGATACATCCGCATCGTGTACACAGAATCCACACCGGCCCCCGATTCCAGCCCCACCCGCACTGCAGGCGGGTTCTTCCCCAACACCGCAACCGCGTCCGTGTCGTCGGCATACAACTCCCGGGCGATTCCGCCGAGATCGGCCCACCCTACCGGCTCCGTCACCGACCGGGTCACCGAGAGGATCACCGTAGCGCCCGCGGAGGCGGTCAGCTCGGCGAGCACCCGCTGCTGCAGGGCTCGCCGCCTGATCAACCATGCCACACCGGGATCGTCGTGTCCTGCCGGCGAATCGAAGTGCGGCAGAAGGTTGTTCACGAGGATCGCATCGACGCGCAGGCCGGACAGCGCGGCCACCGCCACGGTGCGCCGGGTCTCCGTCAGCACCACCCGCTCCGGCGTCGTCACCAGTCGCACAGTGGTTTTCGCCCGGTTGGCGAGCATCTCCCGGACCTCGCCGACCGCGGCGACGACCTGTTCGATCAACGTCACCAGCATGACGAGGCGCGGATCGGAACCCAGGAGCGCGACGATGCGGCGGTGCTGCGGCCACACCCGCTCGATGTACTCGAGAGCCATTGCAGGCGCGGCGAGCGTCCGCAGACAGTCCGCGGTGGGCGGGCAGTCGACCACGACGGCGTCGTAGTCGCCCTCGGTGGCGAAGCGGACGATCTCGCGCAGCCCGAGCACGTCCTGCACGCCGGGAAGCCCGGTCAGCTCCTCCGGTTCGAGCGCCGACAACTGGGCACCGTGGTCATGCGATCCGGCGGCCGCGAGAACCGCTGCCAGACTCCGGAATCTGTTCTCGAGCAACGTGAGGGTGTCGAGTTCGAGCACGTCCAGGGTGTCGGTCACGGACACGAGGTCCCGGGCGGCGGCGATCCCGACCACATCGGCGAGGGAGTGCGCCTGGTCGAGGGAGACGAGGAGAGTCCGGTTTCCCGCCTCAGCGGCCGCCTGCGCCGTAGCGGCCGCGAGCGTCGTCTTCCCGACGCCCCCCTTCCCTACGAAGAACTGGACCCGCGCAGGTCCGGCACGACCCTCGCTGCTCAGCCTTCCACCCGCTTCTTGAGTTCCTTGAGCGCGGTGTCGGTGATCGCCTTCTCCGCCTTGCGCTTGAACAGGCCGATCATCGGAATGGTGAGGTCGACGGTGAGCTCGTACGTGACGGTGGTGCCGCCACCCGGCTCGTCCTCCAGAACGTACGAACCGAACTGCGACTTCTGGATCTCACCGGACTCGAGCTCCCAGCTGACCGATTTGCCGTCGGGAGCCCAGTCGTAGCGGAGTACGTACGTGTCCTTGACCATGCCCGCGTCGAGCACGAACCGCACCCGGTCGGCCCGGCCGCCCTGTCCGGGTTCCATGACCTCGACGGACTTCGCTGCGGCCACCCACGCCGGGTACGCGTCGAAGTCGGCGATCACATCCATCACCCGGGCGGGCGGCGCCTCGATACTGATCGACCTCTTGGTCCTCTCGGGCATGGAGTGAACGCTTCCTTTCGCCTGGCCGACCCGCTCGTCGATCGCGGGGCCACGCCGTTACCGGTTTCGTATGTCTGTGTTGTGCCCGACTATCACACACGATCTCGGCGCCCTGACACAATGCCGACCCCGCCGCGCGGCCGGATCTGCCTCAGGACGGCGGTTCTCCCGCAGCGCGACCGGCCTCGAGTTCCTTCTTCACCTCGAAGGACATGACTTTTCCCTCGACGCGCCTGCGACGGTTCAGTGCGGCCAGATCGGGGGTGCCCTCGCTGCGGGCCGGTTCGGCGTGGAGGAAGTAGTGGATGATCGCCCCGTCCAGCACCGGCTCGAGCCACACTTCCATCGTTCCGGTGAGGGGTCCGGCCACCGTCCACCGGATGCCCTTCTCGGCCCGGTCCTCGCGGACGGCGAGAGTGAGATCGGGCCACCACCGGCGCCAGCGGGCCGGCGGGGCGATCGCCGCCGCGACCTGCTGTGGTGGGGCCGCGATGAACGTCTGGTCTGCGACCTGAATGCTGCTCACGGCGACTAGCTTCACATACCGCTGCCTGCGGTGGCCGCGGGGTTCCGCAGCACCTCACCGGCAGGGCTCTGACCACGCTTCTTCGGCCTGGAAACAGACCGGGCGGGGGAAGGTCTAAAGTTGGGACGACAATCCTACTCGTCAGTATCTTCAGTGTCGGAGGTTTTCGTGCCCGAGTTCAGCGCGCCACAGTCGTTCACGATCGCGGAGGACGCGTCCGCGGTCGACTCGGTGTTCGCCCACGCCGCGGCCGACCCGACGCTGGTCGTGTACAAGCGCAAGATCGGCGGACGCTGGACCGACGTCACGGCCGCCGAGTTCGCGGCTCAGGTCACCGCGGTCGCCAAGGGTCTCATCGCCCTCGGCGTCCAGCAGGGCGACCGGGTGGCACTGATGTCGGCCACCCGGTACGAGTGGCCCCTCGTCGACTTCGCGATCTGGGCAGCGGGCGGCGTCACCGTCCCGATCTACGAGACGTCCTCCGCCGAGCAGGTCCGGTGGATCCTCGAGGACTCCGCCGCGATCGATCTCGTCGTCGAGAACGCGACGCACGCGGCCACCGTGAAGGCCGTCGCCGCCGAGGCGACCGCGCTCCGCGGCGTCTACCAGATCGAGGCGTCCGACGGCGGCCGTGGCGTCGTCGAGGAACTGACCGAACTGGGCGCCGACGTGCCCGACTCCGAAGTCCAGGCCCGCGTGGCCGCGCTGAAGTCGAGCGATCCGGCCACCCTCATCTACACCTCCGGCACCACCGGCAGACCCAAGGGCTGCCAGCTCACGCATTCCAACCTCATCGCCGAGTCCAAGGGCATCCTCGATTCCAGCCTCGGCACCCTGCTGAAGACGCCCGGCGTCAGCACCCTCATGTTCCTGCCGATGGCGCACGTCCTGGCGCGCGCCGTCAGCATCGCGTCGTTCGACGCCGGCGCCGCACTCGGACACACCAGCGACATCCCGAACCTCGTCCCCACGTTCGGCGAGTTCCGCCCCGACTTCATCCTGTCCGTGCCGCGCGTGTTCGAGAAGGTGTACAACAGCGCCCGTGCCAAGGCCCACGGCGAAGGCAAGGGCAAGATCTTCGACGCCGCCGCCGAGACGGCCATCGCCTGGAGCGAGGCTCAGGACAAGGGCGGGCCGGGGCTGGTGCTCAAGGCCAAGCACGCGCTGTTCGACAAGCTGGTGTTCTCGAAGCTGCGGGCGGCGCTCGGCGGCAAGTGCCAGCTGGCGATCTCGGGCGGCGCCCCGCTCGGCGCCCGCCTCGGCCACTTCTTCCGCGGCATCGGCATCACGATCTACGAGGGCTACGGCCTCACCGAGACGTCCGCGGCGTTCGCGGTCAACACGATCGGCGAGCAGAAGGTCGGCTCGGTCGGCAAGCCGTTGGCAGGCAATTCCGTTCGCATCGCCGACGACGGCGAGATCCTGCTGTCGGGGCCGGTCGTCTTCAGCGGCTACTGGCGCAACGAGAACGCGACCGCCGACGCGATCGAGAACGGCTGGTTCCACACCGGCGACCTCGGATCGGTCGACGCGGACGGGTACATCACCATCACCGGCCGCAAGAAGGAGATCATCGTCACAGCGGGCGGCAAGAACGTCTCCCCCGCCCAGCTCGAGGATCACCTGCGTGCCCACCCGCTGATCAGCCAGGCCATCGTCGTCGGGGACCAGCAGCCGTTCATCGGCGCGCTCATCACCATCGACGCCGACGCGCTGCCCGCGTGGAACGAGCGCAACGGCAAGCCCGCAGGGACGACGGTCGCGGATCTGCTCGCCGACGCCGACCTCACGGCCGAGATCGACGAGGCCGTCGCGGAGGCCAACAAGCTCGTGTCGCACGCGGAGGCCATCAAGAAGTTCCGGGTCCTGCCCGTCGACTTCACGGAGGAGACCGGCGAGCTGACGCCTACGATGAAGCTCAAGCGCAACGTGGTGCACGACAGCTTCGCCGACGACATCGCCGCCATCTACGCCAAGTAATGCCTGCGGCTCGTGAGTACTTATCAACCCCCCGCGGTTAATAAGTACTCACGGGCGGTCACGCAAGCAGTGCCTGGAGCTTGGCAGCGAGCACGTCCCATCGCCACTCCGCCCTGACCCATTCGCGGCCGGCCGCACCCATCGCGGCCGCACGGTCGCGGTCCGACAGGACCGAGATCACCGAACGCGCTACCTCGGACACCGACGTGCCGTCCACGACCATGCCGGTTTCGTTCTGCCGCACCGTTTCCGGGGCGCCACCGGACTGTCCGGCGATGACCGGCACACCGGTGGCGGACGCCTCGAGGAAGACGATGCCGAGGCCCTCGACGTCGAGTCCCGCGCCCCTCGTGCGGCACGGCATCGCGAACACGTCGGCGATCGTGTGGTGCGCTGCCAGCTCCGCGGACGGCACCGTGCCCGTGAACACGACGTGGTCCTCCACCCCGACCGAGCGCGCGAGCGAGCGCAGACGGTCCTCGTAGGGGCCTCCGCCGACGATCACGAGCACGGCGCCGTCGATGTGCTCGCGGATGCCCGGGAGCGCCTTGATGAGGATGTCCTGACCCTTGCGCGGCACGAGACGGGACAGGCACAGGACCGTCGGCCGCTCCCCCAGCCCGTAGCGGGACCGCAGTTCGGCCCGCGCCCCGCTGTCCGGGGTGAACAGGTCGGTGTCGACTCCGGGCGGCAGGTGTTCGAGCGCGGCACTCGCGCCGAATGCGGACGCGAAGCGGCCCCTCGTGTACCGGCTGACATACGTGACGACGTCGGTCCGGTCGCCGATCCGTCCGAGGGCCTGGCGGGCGGCGGGGAGCATCGACCAGCCGACCTCGTGCCCGTGGGTACTCGCGACCACCCGTTCCGCCCCGGCGCGGCGCAGCGTCGAACTCAGCAGCGCGAGCGGGGCGGCTGCGCCGAACCAGACGCCCGTGCAGTCGTGTTCGGCGAGCAGTTTGGCGGCTCGGCGGGCGACGAACGGTGTGGGCACCATCAAGGTGGTGGGGTGCCGGACGACCTGAAACGGTTGCCGCGCATCGAACTTGATGTGCGAGTCGCCGCGCCAGCGCGGGGCGTAGACGACCAGGTCGTCGGCGGGCAGGTGCTTGGCGAAGGTGTGCAGGTACGACTGAATTCCGCCGGGTCGCGGCGGAAAATCGTTCGTCACCAACAGGGTTCGGCGCATGTGCTCACCGTAGGCGGTGGACCGTGCGGCGACCGACGCAGGGTCACCCCAGGTGAGCACCCACCCAGTCGGTCCAGCGGTCACGGAATTGATCGGCGTCGACGCCGAGGACATCGGACAGCCGCCCGTCGACCGTCTCCGGATCGGCGTCTCCCACGGCCAGCGTCCGGTACAGCTCCGTCAGCCTCGATTCGCCGTACTGCTCCGCGACGAAGGCGTTGATCGACCACGCTGTCTCGTAGGCGACCGAACCGCGTTCGCCGTACCCGGAGAAGTCGGTGTCCTCGGGGAACTCGGTCGGCGGACCCTCGGCACCCACCTGCGCGGTCAGTGCCGGCGCGATCTGCCGTTCGGCCTCGCCGGTCCCCCGGTAGGCCGCGTACTCCGCGTAGCCCTCCAGCACCCACATCGGTGAGCGGTCCACCGTCTCGGCGCGCGCCGCCACGTGGATCAGCTCGTGCCGCAGGATCGCCCGCCGGGTGACCTCGGTCAGCCGGTCCGCCGACGCGGGGCTGAACACGATCCGCTGTCCGCTGACCGTGGCGGCGTCGGGGTCTACGGCGTCCGAGATGGCGACGGCGGCGATGTCGCGTCCGTCGTGATTCGGGCCGACGAGCGCCGTGAACTCGTCCTGCGATCCCGCGACCCACACGAGCGCGCGGCCCGCCCAGTTCGAACCCCACAGCTGGGTGGCGTTGACGACGGCGGCGGGGAGTTCGTCCGCCAGCCGGTCGACCATGGTGGCGTTCTCGGGATGTCCGAGCACCACCGACGTCCGCCCGTCACCGGTGTCGACGCGGCGCGACACGACGGGTCCGAAATCCCACGGTCCGCGCCAGGTCCGCCGCTCGCCGTCCACGGTGGCGCTGTCGCTGACGAGTGCCCAGCGGTCGCCGCGCCGGGCGACGACGAGAGCCACCGGTTTGCGGGTGGGACCCTCGTCCGCGATCGCGTAGCGGAGCTGCACGGCGGGGGCCCACACCTCGTCGGCCCCGATCGCGTCGACGAGACTCGACGGCACGGCCGTCTCGCCGCCCTCCGCGATCTCGTAGCCCCAGTCCGAGAACTCCACCCCGGCAACGTTGCCCGCCCGCCGCGTCTCGGCGGCCAGGAATCCCGGTGCCGCCGTCTGATCCATCAGACCGGACAACCGGGCCGCGTCGTTCGTCCGCACGGCCGACGCCCAGGTGTCGAGGAGCGTCTGGACGGCTGCCGCACGCGCCTCGGCATCGGCCTGCACGGTGCCGACGGCTCCGTCGGCGGCCCGCTCGGTCCGGGAGAACCCGGTCAGTGCGAGTACGACGACGACGGCGAGGACGAGTCCGGCCAGTGCGGCCAGCTCCCACGGGCGCGCCTGACGGCGCGAGGTCGGATCCGTTGCGGGAGACGGGTCTGAAGCGGGCACGCCGGTGAGTGTATGAGCACGCCCGGACGCCGCTGTCGGATGGTCGCCGTCAGTAGCGGCGCGCCCCGTAGAAGGGGAACTTCGCCATCGACTCGATCTTCACCGGAACGCCGAACGTCGAGGCGTGGAGAATGTTGCCGTTTCCGGCATACAGGCCGACGTGGGACGCGTCGTTGTAGAAAAGGACGACGTCGCCGGGCTGCAGGGCGTCGCGGGACACCGGGGTGCCGCCGCTGGCCTGCGCCTGACTGGACCTCGGCAGCGTCTTGCCGATCTGCTTGTACGCCCACACGACGAGTCCCGAGCAGTCGAATTCGTCCGGACCGGTGGCGCCCCACACGTAGGGGTCGCCGATGCGGGTCATGCCTGCCTGCAGCGCGCTCGTGCCCGAGCCGGGGGTGAGGTGCGCGAGGATCGTGTTCGGATCGAAGCCGGGCGGGAAGGGCGTCCCCGCCAGCTGGTCTCGTTCGGCGCCGGTGAGATCTCCGAATGCCTTGATCGCGTCGGCGATCTGCGCCTGCAGGTCGCTCTGTTTGCGTTGCAGGTCGTCGCTCACCGCTTTGGCCTGCTCGGTCGCGGACCGCGCGGCATCGGCGGACTTCTTCGACGCCTCGGCCGCCTCGGTGGCTTCCGACGTGGCCGACTGGAATTGCGCGACCTGATTGCGGGTGTCGTTGGAGATGGCGTCCAGAGCGGACATCTGGTCCAGGAGTTGCTGCGGCGAATCGCTCACCATCACGGCGAAGAGGCGATTGGTCCGTGCGCCCTGGTAGTTGGCGGTGGCGAGCTTGTTCACCACGGGCTGGAAGACGGCGACGCGCGCGTTGGCGGCGTCGAGCACACCCTGGTCGGCCGCGAGCTTGGCGTCGGCGTCGCGTTGCGCCGACTGTTTGGCCTCGAGATCGATCTGCGCGTTGTGGAGTGCTTCCGACGTCTGCTCGGACTGCCGGGACAGGTCACCGAGTTTCGTCAGCGCTTCGGTCGGGTTGGTGGTGACCGGGTCTGCACCCGCCTGGATCGCGGGCAGCGACACGAGCGCCACCGACAGCACGCCGGCTGTCAGCACGCTGCCCAGGGAGCGCTTCATCTTGTGTGATGCCACGGAAATGCAGTTCTCCGATCGTCGATCTCCACCAGCCGGGTCGGTTGTCCGGTGCGCGGCTCAGGGATTTCCGCGGCCGAGGCGACCGTGGAGTGCCGAAGAGGTGGTGACCCGCGTTGCCGCCCGGTTGGCGCGACAAGACTTCGCAAGGTCTCGGATAGGTTACGGAATGGCATACGTTTGTGTCCACCCATGTCACGAACGGGTGGCGGGGACCACCCGACGAGCGGACGACTCGCTGTCTGCCTGGGGCGCAACGACATCGAGGGTGGGTTCGAATCGTGATTCGAACCCACCCTCGGTGGTCGTGCGAGATCCTACGAAGCTACCCCGTGCATCCCCGCCCTCGACACGGTGGATGCCTCGCCTCGTGCGTGGATCAGTAGCGGCGTGCGCCGTCGAAAGGCATGGACGCGATGGGCGCCAACTTGACGGGCTGACCCTCGGTGGAGGCGTGGATCACGTTGCCGTTGCCGGCGTAGATGCCCGAGTGCGATCCGCCGTAGAAGGAGACCACGTCGCCGGGGCGGAGATCGGACTGCGACACGGGAGAGCCTGCCGCCGCCTGCGCGTAGCTGGTGCGCGGCAGGTTCAGTCCGGCCTGCTTGAACGCCCACTGCACCAGGCCGGAGCAGTCGAACGAGTTGGGGCCGGCGGCGCCGTAGACGTACGGCGAGCCGAGCTTGGTCTGAGCGGCCTGAACGGCCTTGTCACCTGCGGTGCTGGCCGGCGCCGGGGGCGCGGGCAGGTTCGGGACACCGGGGATCTGCGGGATGACGACACCCGGGATCTCGAAGGTTCCGACTCCGGGGATGGTGACGGGGTCTGCGGCCGCGGGGGCCGCGGTAGCGGTGAGCGCTCCGACTGCGAGCGCGCCGGCGACGACTGCCCGTCGCACATTCCGCTTGGAAACTTGTGACGCCACGAAAGGGGTACTCCGTTTCTTCCATTCATCCGCCGACCGAGTTAGCTGACGGGTTCGGGCTGGGAAGATCAGCCCTACCCACCGGTGCGTGAGGACGTCCCGGCGGGATTCACCCCAGTAGAAACTTGGGTTCCCGGTACGACCGCTCTCGCGAGTGGCCGATTAGGCGGTGACTAGCGATGCTGCCCCGGTGTTGGGGCTGCGAGACTCCGCTAGGTCTCAGGAAGGTTACGAAATGGAATACCCCGATGTCGACCGGAACACGCGGAAAGTGTCCGTTTGGGCCGATTCCGGCTTTGCGGGCGCGCGGTACCTACATTCGGTAACGACTGGATAACAGGCGGTTTGTTTCCGATCTCTGTTCGACAGCGGGAGTGGGCATTTCGCGGAGCCTCGCGACTCCCCGATTTCTCCCCACGCCGTGTTCCTCCTGTTCAACGGGGTGCCGCGGACCGAACCCGCGGAACACGCCGGACCCGCCGCAACCGACCGCCACCCCGCGCGAATCCCTCGTTCGCGGCCCCGCGGCCGCCCCTCGCACCGCCCGCGACCGCCGCCCGAGACGGGCAGTGTGATCCTCGTCTCTCCGGGCACTCCGGGCGGTTCTGTCGGTGCCCGTCCATACGCTCTGAGCCGTGAGTGCCCCCGGTGTACCCGAACAGCTGAGATTCGACGAGCTCGACACCCCACTGCGGGACACCACGTTCGTGGTGGTCGATCTCGAGACCACCGGCGCACGGCCGGGCGAGGACGCCATCACCGAGATCGGCGCCGTGAAGATCCGCGGCGGCGAGGTGATCGCCGAAATGGCCACTCTCGTCGACCCGGGACGGTCCATCCCGCCGCACATCGTGGAGATCACCGGCATCACCACCGCCATGGTGATCGACGCCCCGCGGATCGAGCGAGTGCTGCCGGCGTTCCTGGAGTTCGCACGCGGGGCCGTGCTCGTCGCCCACAACGCCCCGTTCGACACGGGCTTCCTCAAGGCCGCGGCGTCCGCCACCGACACCCCCTGGCCCAAGTTCACCGTGCTCTGCACCGTCAAACTGGCCCGGCGCGTCCTCAGCCGCGACGAAGCGCCGTCCGTCAAGCTGTCGTCGCTGGCCCGGCTGTTCGACGTCGGGACCACTCCGACCCACCGGGCGCTCGACGACGCCCGTGCCACCGTCGACGTCCTGCACGCCCTCATCGCGAGGGTCGGCAATCAGGGAGTGCACAGTCTCACCGAACTCGTCGACTACCTGCCCGACGTCTCCTCACACCAGCGGGCGAAACGCTCACTCGCCGGCCATCTCCCCCACGCCCCCGGCGTCTACCTGTTCCGCGGACCGTCCGACGAGGTCCTCTACGTCGGCACGGCGACCGATCTGCGCAGGCGGGTGCGCAACTACTTCACCGGCTCCGAGACGCGCGGCCGGATGAAGGAGATGGTGGCCCTGACCACCCGGATCGACCATGTCGAGTGCGCGCATGCGCTCGAGGCCGGTGTGCGCGAGCTCCGGCTGCTCGCCGCGCATACGCCGCCGTACAACCGGAGATCCAAGTACCCGAAACGCGGCTGGTGGATCACGCTCACCGCGGAGGCCTTCCCCCGGCTGTCGGTGGCGCGTACCCCGACCGCCGACTCGCTCGGTCCGTTCCGGTCCCGCTCGACCGCCGTCGACGTCGCCGACGTCCTCGCCGAGTACTGCATTCTCCGCACCTGCACGAGCCGCATCCCGAAGGGAAGGGAGCACGGTCCGCAGTGCCCGCCCCGCGAGCTCGGACGCTGCCCGGCGTCCGTCCACGACCGCGTCACGGAGGACGCCTACCGTCCCGGGCCGGAACTCTTCCGGCAGTTCCTGCGCGGCCTGGACGACTCCCCGCTGCACCGCATGCGCGCACGGGTGGAGGAGCTGGCCGCCGGCGAGTTGTTCGAGAACGCCGCACGCCTGCGTGATCGCACCGCGGAGGTCGTCCTCGCGTTGCGCAGAATGCAGCGCCTGGCCGCCCTCACCGCCCTCGATCAGCTCGTGGCCGCTCGCCCGGCCGTCACCGGCGGCTGGGAGTTCGCGGTGATCCGTTCCGGGCGACTCGCGTCCGCGGGCTGCGCCCGGCGCGGAATCCATCCGATGCCGGTGGTCGATGCGCTCGTCCTCACCGCCGAAACCGTCGTTCCCGACGCAACTCCGCTTCGCGGCGCGTCCCCGGAGGAGGCCGGACTGCTGGCGCGCTGGCTCGACCAGGAGGACACCCGCATCGTCAGCGCCTCCGCGGGCTGGTGCGAGCCCGCGCGGGGCGCCGGATCCTGGTCCGAGTGGTGCGCACTCGCCCGAGCGGGGAGCGCGTCGACACGGGAAGCCGAGACCCGACCACCCGCGCCGAGTTCCGCCGACCACCGCTTAGGCTGGCGATCATGATCAACGCCATCGTCCTGATCCACGCCGAAGCCCACCGCATCCCGGAGACCGCTCAGGCGGTCGCCGACATCGAGGGCGTCGACAAGGTCTATTCCTGCGCAGGCGACGTCGACCTGATCGCGATCGTGCGGGTCCGGGACCACGCGAAGATCGCGGAGGTCGTCACCGAGGGAATCAACAAGGTGGACGGCGTCTCCCGGACGGCGACGCACATCGCGTTCCAGTCCTACTCCAGCGCCGACGTCGAAGCGGGTTTCTCGATCGGCGAATAGTTCCCCGGCTATTTGCTGGTGGCCAGTCCCGACGTCAGTTCGGCCCACCGCGCGAGCAGCGTCGCGGCTGCTCCACTGTCGATCGACTGTGCCGCCGTCGAGAGTCCGTCCGACAACGCGTCTTCGAGCGTGCGGCCGCCGAGTCCCCGGTACGCCGCGATCGCCGCAGCGGCGTTGAGGAGCACCGCGTCGCGGACGGGTCCGGTCTCACCGGCGAGGAGTCGCCGGGCCACCGCCGCGTTCACCTCGGCATCGCCGCCGCGCAGTTCGTCGAGCGACACCCGCGCGATCCCGATGTCCCGGGGGTCGAGCTGACGGGTGGTCACCGCCCCGTCCGCCACGATGTGCACGGTCGACGTGGTCGACGTCGTCAACTCGTCCAGTCCGTCGTCACCCCGCACCACGAGCGCCGAGTTGCCGCGCTGCGCGAGCACACCGGCCACCACCGAGATCAGGCCCGGGAACGCACAGCCGATGAGGCCGGCCCGCGGACGCGCCGGATTGGTGAGCGGTCCGAGCACGTTGAAAACGGTCGGGATGCCGATTTCCTTGCGCGGCGCGCCCGCGAACCGCAGGGCGGGATGGAACACCGGCGCGAAGCAGAAACCGATGCCGACCTCCCGGACGCAGAGCGCCACCTCGTCGGGACCGAGATTGATCTTCACCCCGAGTGCCTCGAGAACGTCCGCCCCACCGCTCTTGGAGGACGCCGCCCGGTTTCCGTGCTTGACGACGCGAATGCCGGACGCCGCGACAACGAGTGACGCCATCGTGGAGATGTTCACGGTGTTGGATCGGTCACCACCGGTTCCGACGATGTCGACGACGTCGTCGTCGACGGGGACCTTGCGCGCGTGCCCGAGCATCGAGTCCGCCAGCCCGCGTAACTCCTCCGGTGTCTCGCCCTTCATCTTCAGGGCGACACCGAACGCCGCGATCTGCGCGGACGTGGCGTTGTCGGACATGATCTCGTCCATCGCCCATTTCGCCTCGTCCACCGAGAGGTCACGTCCGTCGGTGAGCGTGCCGAGGACCGACGGCCACGTGCGTGCCGGCCGCACACCGTCGTTCGTCCCCTGAGCAGTCGGGCTCTGCATCGTCGTGTCCCCTTGTACTAGTGGCGGATCCGGTCCTGGCAGCCTAGTCACCGGGCGAATCGGACTCGCGCGCCGGTTGCGTCGCGTCCCAGCCGTCGACCGAGCCACCGAGCCGCTGCGCCAGCCCGGCCATTCTCGACCGTTCCTGAGAACAGTGCAGCGCGTCGAGGATCTGGACCCGCTGCAGCACGAGTCCGACCGTCGCACCGTCCTCGCCGGCGGATGCCTGCCCGTCCGGATCCTGCGGTCGGTAGCCGTCCTGGGCGGCGATCGACACGGCGTCGGCCACCGACGACGCGGGCAGCCGCAGATGGTGCCGCAGCACCGCTTCCGCGTCGGCGTCCCACCGCGGATCCTCGGCGGCGGCGCGGTCGAGCGCGGTCGAGCACGCCTCCACGTCGTCGAAGCTCGAGGCGACGACCACGAGGTCGTGCCGATCCTGATCGAGAGGGGCCGGTTGCCGACTGCCGAACAGCCTCCGCAGCCACCCCGTACTGTTGTCACGAGAGCGCATGGCTCCACCCTTTCACGGTCCGCCACCAGGCTGTCAGCAGGGAGAATCGGACAAGCGGGGCGCATCGACGCGCCGAGGGTGGACCCGGGTAGTCGTCTCTTACGACGAAGCGTCATACTTCTGTCTGTGACGAGCGCAGTAGGGACTTCAGGATCAGCAATCACCCAACGCGTGCACTCGCTGAACCGACCAAACATGGTCAGCGTTGGCACCATCGTGTGGTTGTCAAGTGAGCTCATGTTCTTTGCAGGGCTCTTCGCCATGTATTTCGTGGCGCGAGCGCAGGCGAATGGGAACTGGCCGCCGGAGCCGACCGAGCTGAATCTGTTCCTCGCCGTACCGGTGACGCTGGTGCTGATCGCCTCGTCGTTCACCTGCCAGATGGGTGTGTTCGCAGCCGAGCGCGGCGACGTCTTCGGCCTCCGCCGGTGGTACCTCCTGACCCTGGCGATGGGCACGTTCTTCGTCCTCGGACAGGGATACGAGTACATCCACCTCGTCGAGGAAGGCACCTCGATCTCCAGCAGCGTGTACGGCTCGGTGTTCTACATGACCACCGGCTTCCACGGCATGCACGTGATCGGCGGCCTCATCGCGTTCGTCTTCCTGATCGCCCGCACCAAGGTCAGCAAGTTCACGCCCGCCCAGGCCACCGCCGCCATCGTCGTCTCGTACTACTGGCACTTCGTCGACATCGTGTGGATCGGTCTGTTCGCCACGATCTATTTCATCCGTTGATCAGCTGAACGCCCCAGGCAGCCCCCTGACGTCCAGTCCGTCCCGACATACCAAAGGGATACAGATGAGTTCATCCCCCCCTCCCGCATCCGATACCACAGCGTCCGCCGCGAAGGCACGCCGCCAGCGGAAGCTCCGCAGGCGCGTCACGGGCGCCCTGGTCCTGATGATGGGACTGGTCAGCGCCGGTTTCCTCGCGTCCGCGTTGACGCCGACCCCGCAGGTGGCCACGGCCACCGACGATCAGGCAGCACTGATCCGCGAGGGCAAGCAGTTGTATGACACCTCGTGCATCACGTGCCACGGCGCGAACCTGCAGGGTGTGCAGGACCGCGGCCCGAGCCTGATCGGTGTCGGCGAGGCCGCCGTCTACTTCCAGGTGTCGTCGGGACGCATGCCGGCCTCGCGTAACGAGGCCCAGGTCGAGCGCAAGCCCGTCAAGTTCGACGCCGAGCAGACTGACGCCATCGGCGCGTACGTCCAGGCCAACGGCGGCGGCCCCACGGTCATTCGTGACGAGAACGGCGAGGTCGCCCAGTCTTCGCTGCGCGGCGGCGACATCGGACGCGGCAGCGAACTGTTCCGCCTCAACTGCGCGTCCTGCCACAACTTCACGGGGCGCGGCGGTGCGCTCTCGTCCGGTAAGTACGCGCCGGTCCTCGACCCGGCCAGCGAGCAGCAGATCTACACCGCGATGGTCACCGGCCCGCAGAACATGCCCAAGTTCTCGGACCGTCAGCTGACCCTCGAGGAGAAGAAGGACATCATCGCCTACATCAAGTCGTCAGGCGAGACGAAGCAGCCCGGCGGCTACGGACTCGGCGGCATCGGTCCCGCCTCCGAGGGCTTGGCCATGTGGGTCATCGGAATCATCGCTGTCGTCGGTGCAGCACTGTGGATCGGAGCAAGGTCATGAGCGACGCTGGCCAGCCGGGCGGCGCCACGCCAAAGAAGTACACGGATGCAGAACTCGAGAACCTGAGCCGCGACGAACTGGTCGAGCTCGGAACCAACCTCGACCACGTCGACGTCGCGTTCCGCCGCAACCGCTGGGCGGTTCCGGGGACCAAAGCCGAGAAGCGCGCCGAACGGTCGGTCGCCTTCTGGTTCGCCCTCTCCGGCATCTCCGCGATCGCGTTCATCGCGATCTACCTCTTCTGGCCCTGGGAGTACGCAGGCGCCGGCGAGGAGCACTACTCGGCCTACAGCCTGTACACGCCGCTGATCGGCCTCACCATGGGTCTGGCCATCCTCGGCCTCGGTGTCGGTGCGGTGCAGTTCACCAAGAAGTTCATCCCCGAAGAGGTGTCCATCCAGGACCGCCACGACGGTGGATCGTCCGAGGTCGATCGCAAGACGATCGTCGCGGAACTCGGCGACTCGTTCGACACGTCGACGCTGGGACGCCGCAAGCTCCTCAAGCGCACCCTCATCTTCGGCGGCGGTGCCCTCGGCATCATGTCCGTCATGCCCCTCGGTGGTCTGATCAAGAACCCGTGGGCCAAGCGCGACGACTCCCCGCTGTGGGTTTCGGGATGGACCCCCCGCTACGAGGGCGAAACCATCTACCTGCGCCGCGACACCGGTCGCCCCGAGGACGTCGTCCTCGTTCGCCCGGAAGACCTGGACGCCGGCGCCATGGAAACGGTGTTCCCGTTCCGTGAGTCCGACCGCGGCGATCACGACGCGCTGCTCGAGGCGCTGCGCGGCATCCGCAACGCGACCATGCTCATCCGCCTCCGCACGGAGGACGCGGCACGGGTCACCAAGCGCAAGGGCCAGGAGAGCTTCAACTACGGCGACTACTTCGCCTTCTCGAAGATCTGCACCCACCTCGGCTGCCCCACCTCCCTGTACGAACAGCAGACCAACCGAATCCTCTGCCCGTGCCACCAGTCGCAGTTCGATGCGCTGACCTACGGAAAGCCGATTTTCGGTCCGGCCGCTCGTGCACTTCCGCAGTTGCCTATTACAGTGAACGAAGAGGGTTTCCTAGTCACAACGGGTGACTACATCGAAGCTCTCGGCCCGGCATTTTGGGAGCGTCGACCGTGACCGACAACAAACCGTCCAAACTGAGCGCGATGGCCACCGGCCAGGCCGAAGCGATGGACTCGCGCTACCACCTCGCAGCGGGGATGCGGCGGCAGATCAACAAGGTCTTCCCCACCCACTGGTCGTTCCTGCTCGGCGAGATCGCGCTGTACAGCTTCGTCATCCTGCTGATCTCCGGTGTCTACCTGACCCTGTTCTTCGATCCGTCGATGGCGCACGTCGTGTACAACGGTGCGTACGAGCCCCTGCGCGGCGTCACGATGTCCCGCGCGTACGAGACCACGCTGAACATTTCGTTCGAGGTCCGTGGCGGCCTGTTCGTCCGTCAGATCCACCACTGGGCCGCGCTGATGTTCGCGGCGTCGATCGTCGTGCACCTGATGCGCATCTTCTTCACCGGCGCCTTCCGGCGTCCGCGTGAGGCCAACTGGGTCATCGGCTGCCTGCTGCTGATCCTGGCGATGTTCGAGGGATTCTTCGGCTACACGATCCCCGACGACCTGCTGTCCGGCACGGGCCTGCGCGCCGCGTTCTCCGGCATCACGCTGAGCATCCCGATCGCAGGCACCTGGATGCACTGGCTGATCTTCGGCGGCGACTTCCCCGGCGACCTGATCATCCCCCGCCTGTACGTCGCGCACGTCCTGCTTTTCCCGGGCATCATCCTCGCCCTGATCGCCGGTCACCTCGCGCTCGTCTGGTACCAGAAGCACACGCAGTTCCCCGGCCCCGGCCGCACGGAGAACAACGTCGTGGGCGTGCGCATCCTCCCGGTGTTCGCCGTCAAGTCGGGTGCATTCTTCGCGATCACGTTCGGCGTTCTGGCCGTGATGGGTGGCGTGCTGCAGATCAACCCGGTCTGGACCATCGGCCCCTACAACCCGTCGCAGGTGTCGGCCGGTTCGCAGCCCGACATCTACATGATGTGGACGGACGGCCTGGCCCGTCTGTGGCCGGCATGGGACATCTACCTGTTCGACCGCTACACCATTCCGTCGGTGTTCGCTGTCGCGTTGATCATGGGTCTGGTGTTCACGGTGCTGATCGCCTACCCGTGGATCGAGAAGCGCCTGACCAAGGACGACGCTCACCACAACCTGCTGCAGCGTCCGCGTGACGTTCCGGTGCGTACCGCGATCGGTGCGATGGCGATTACGTTCTACGCCGTCCTGACGATCTCCTGCATCAACGACATCATCGCGTACCACCTGAGCATCTCGCTGAACGCGATGACGTGGATCGGCCGCATCGGCATGGTGTTGCTGCCTCCGATCGCCTTCTTCGTGGCCTACCGGTTCTGCCTGGGTCTCCAGCGCAGCGACCGTGAGGTCCTCGAGCACGGCATCGAGACCGGCATCATCAAGCGGATGCCGAACGGTCAGTACATCGAGATCCACCAGCCGCTCGGCCCGGTCGACGACCACGGTCACCCGATCCCGCTCGAGTACCAGGGTGCGACCGTCCCGAAGAAGATGAACAAGCTCGGTTCCGCCGGCAAGCCCGGTTCCGGCAGCCTTGTCACGGCCGACCCGGTCGAGGAGAGCCTGGCTCTCGAGCACGCCCTGCACCACGGCGAGCACGAGCAGCTCACGATGCTGCGGGAGTACCAGGACCGCGCCCACGGCAACGGTTCGTCGGCTTCCGGCAACGGATCGTCCGGCAATGGCGAGGCCCACTAGCCTCACCTCCGCAACCGAGCAGAGCCCCGAACCACTTCCGGTTCGGGGCTCTGCTCGTCGGTGGGCACCGTGCCCGCTCCCCTCCCCCGCGGTTGCGCGCGGAACACGAGCACGACCGCCCCGAGTCCCAGGAGAAGACCGAGCGCGGTGAGGATTCCGAACGGCTCGCCGAACATCACGGCCCCCCAGATCGCCGTCACCGGTGCCATCAGGAACATCAGGGCATTGACCCGGGTGACCCCGCTCCGACGCAGCACGAGCCAGTACAGGCCGTAGCCGCCGAACGTGGACAGGGCGATCAGCCAGGCCACCGACCACCAGAACGACGCCGTCGGCGGCGGCGACACCTGTCCGGCGCACGCGGCGAGGGCGGTGAAGAGCACGGCGCTGGTCGCGCAGTGCACGGTCATGGACACGACGGGGTCGGTGTCGGTCGGTGAGCGACTCTCCAGGAAGGTCGCGGCCACCAGCGACAGCATCCCGGCGAACGGCACGAGGTACGCCCACCACGACACGCCGGACGCAGAGGTGGCGTCGCCTGCGGTGACGATCATGACCCCCGCCACTCCCAGCAGCAACCCCCACCACTGCCGGGGCGCGACGTACTGACCCAGCAGAGGGCCGGCCAGTGCGGCGACGACCAGGGGCTGGGTGCCGTCGATCAGCGCGGTGGTACCGGTCGAGACGCCGAGTCCGATCGCCTGGTAGACGGTCAGCAGATATCCGGTCTGCGACAGCGCACCGATCGTCACCTGACGACCGAACGCACGGGACCCGAGCCCCCGCCACCGTGCGCGTCCGAACAGCGCGGCGGCCAGCGCAAGTGCGACGGCGAGTGGCAGGAACCGCCAGGTCAGTACCGTCAGTGGGGCCGCGTCCCCGGCGCCGAGTTTGGCCCCGATGAAGCCGGAGCTCCAGCACAGGACGAACAGCACGGCGAGAAGCGCATTCACAACTGATCACCACCCAAGTAGACAGATCGGTATACCTCTTCAACTTATACCGATCTGTATACTTTTGTCATGGATTCTGTGCCGTCACCGCGACGCGTCGCAATGACCCCGGGAGCGAGACGAGCGCTGGACGCGGCCGGGCGCCTCTTCTACGAGCGGGGAATTCACGCCGTCGGCGTGGATCTCATCGCCGCCGAGGCCGGCGTCACGAAGAAAACGCTCTACGACCGTTTCGGATCGAAGGAACAGATCGTGGTCGAGTACCTCGCCGACCGGGACGAACGGTGGCGGGCATTCCTCACAGCCCACCTCGACACCGTCGCAGACTCCCCCGAGCGGCGCCTGACGGCGATCTTCGACGCGTCCAGGGAGTGGACCGCGGAGAACAGCGCGAAAGGGTGCAGCATGGTCAACGCACACGCGGAGATCAGCGACCCGTCACATCCGGCGTACGCGGTCATCATCGGCCAGAAGCGCTGGATGCTCGACCTGTTCAGCGGCGTGTGCCGGGACGCGGAGGTGCACGATCGGGAGACACTCGCGCGCACCATCATGCTGCTCCACGAAGGCGCCCTGGTCTCGCACGGATTGCACGTGTTTCCCGAGGCCGTGCGACTCGCGTCCGATCAGGCGGCGGCACTCCTCGCCGCCGCGGCGGACCCGGCCGGCCAGGGCCGACGACACAGCGGAGGCGCCGAACCCCAGGGGGATTCGGCGCCTCCGCCGTCTGATCGTGGGTGGAACTAGTGCTTCTCGGGCCCGACGTAGTACTCGAAGACGAGGCCGGCAGCGGCCGCGAGCACGGCAATCACGGCGACCACGAGCATCCACGGCTGGAAGAACGCCATCGCGACTGCCACGAAGGCAGCAGAAGCGGCAAGCAGGATCGGCCAGTAGCTACCGGGGCTGAAGAAGCCCAGGTCGCCTGCGCCGTCGGCGATCTCCGCGTCCTCATAGTCCTCGGGACGGGTGTCGAGGCGACGGGCGACGAACCGGAAGTACGTTCCGATGATCAGCGTCAGTCCCGCCGACAGGCAGATGCCCGTCAGACCCGCCCACTCGATACCGGTTCGTGAAACGGCGGTGAAGACGCCGTAGACGATCGCGACGAGAATGAAGAATACCGTCAGGATCTCGAAGAGCTTGGCTTCGATCTTCATATCAGCACTTGTCCTTGGTCAGTGAGGTATCAGCAGCAGGTTCAGTTACCTTCGACACCGCTCGCCTGCTTGTAGCCGCGATCGGTGGTGAAGGGAGACGTCGACGTCGCAACCGGGGACTCGCCGATGGCCTGCAGAGCCTCCGCCGTGGTCAGATCCCGGCCGCCCTCGCTCGCCGGCTTGCGCAGCTCGATGTACTGCGCGAACTTGTCGGGGCTCACGGCGCGAACCTCGAAGTTCATCATCGCGTGGAACGTGCCGCACATCTCGGCGCAGCGCCCGACGAAGGCACCTTCCTTCTCGATCTCACTGATCTGGAAGACGTTGTCGGAGTGGTTCTCCTTCGGGTTCGGGTTCACGTCGCGCTTGAACAGGAACTCCGGCACCCAGAAGGCGTGGATGACATCGGCGGAAGCCAGTTCGAACTGGATCCGCTTGCCGGTCGGCAGGACGAGGATCGGGATCTCGTTGCTCGAGCCGATCGTCTCGATCTTGTCGTAGTGCAGGTAGGACAGGTCCTGGGGGGTCTTGCCGTGGATCGGTCCGGGCTGGGCGTGCTCACCCTCGGCCTCCGCCTCGGATGCCGGTGCGGACTCGACCGCAGCCTGCGCTTCCTGATCGACGCCGTCGTACTTGCCGCCACCCTCACCGAGGTCGATGGATCGGTAGCCGAACTTCCAGTTCCACTGGTATGCAGTGACATCCACCACTACGTTGGGGTTGTCCTCCTTCTCGAGGACATGGTTCTGCACGATCACCGTGAAGTAGAACAGCACGGCGATGATGACGAACGGAACCGCGGTGTACGCCAGCTCGAGCGGCACGTTGTATGCCGTCTGCCGCGGGAACTCGGGTGAGTCCTTCTTCTTACGGTGGAAGATCACCGCCCAGAAGGTGAGTCCCCACACCAGCACACCCATGACGAGGGCGGCGATGACCGACCAGGTCCACAGTTCACGCATGCGGTGCGCCTGCGGGGTTACGCCCGAAGGCCACCCGAAACGAAGCACCTCGTTGTCGATTGAACAACCCGACAGCAGCAAGGCAGCAATGCCCAAAGATACTGCCAACCCTGCCCGCCGAAGGATCCGACCTTGCGCCACGTTCACGCCTTCCTGATCGCCGCAAATTCCACTAGGGCACACCCGATGGGAAGGCCCAATTACTACGCAGCGTAGACCAAAGGTGGCGGCTCTCCATCCTCGGGTCGGGCGACGACGTGTCGCTGCCGACGCCGCGGCGGTGCCGCTGTTCGAGCCGGGCACCGTCACCGGCGGCCCGAACCGGACGCTCCGGCAATCTGCGGCATACTTTCCGGCAGAGATCCCTGACCACTCCACCTCGTGGAGACTTCCAAGATTCTGAATTGAGGTACCGGACGCTGTGTGCGGACTGCTCGGGCTACTGACCTCTGGAGAAACCAGCGACAACGCCGTCTCACAGGTCGACCAGGCGATGCACTGCCTGCGGCACCGTGGGCCGGACGAGCACGGGACCTGGCACGACGACCACCTGGTCTTCGGGTTCAATCGACTGTCGATCATCGACATCGAACACTCCCACCAGCCCCTGCGGTGGGGTCCGGCGGAGAATCCGGAACGCTACGCGCTGACGTTCAACGGCGAGATCTACAACTACCTCGAGGTTCGGGCCGAACTCGCCGAGCAGTTCGGTGCGCAGTTCGTCACAGAGGGCGACAGCGAGGCCATCGTCGCCGCGTTCCACTACTGGGGCGAGGACGCCGTCCGCCGCCTGCGCGGCATGTTCGCGTTCGCGATCTGGGACACGGAGACGCGGGAACTGTTCATCGCGCGCGATCCGTTCGGCATCAAACCGCTCTTCCTGGCGACGGGCGTCGGCGGCACCGCGTTCGGTAGCGAGAAGAAGAGCCTGCTGGAGCTGGCGAGCCTGATCGGCATCGGCACCGAACTCGATCCGCGGGCCGTCGAGCACTACACCGTCCTTCAGTACGTGCCGGAGCCGGAAACCCTCCACAAGCAGATCCGCCGGCTCGAGTCCGGTTGCTTCGCGCGTGTGCGGCCGGGCGAAGAACCCGTGATCACCCGCTATTTCGCGCCCACGTTCCCGGTGCGCCCGTTCGCCGCGGGCACCGAGCAGGCCCGGTACCGCGAGATCGCGGAGGCGCTCGAGGATTCGGTCGCCAAGCACATGCGCGCCGACGTCACGGTCGGTTCCTTCCTGTCGGGTGGCATCGACTCGACGGCCATCGCGGCGCTCGCGATGCGCCACAACCCGAACCTGATCACGTTCACCACCGGTTTCGAGCGCGAGGGCTATTCCGAGGTCGACGTCGCAGCCGAGTCCGCCGAAGCGATCGGCGCACGTCACGTGGTCAAGGTGGTGAGCCCGTCCGAGTTCGCCGCCGCCATCCCCGAGATCGTGTGGTACCTCGACGACCCGGTCGCCGATCCCGCGCTGGTTCCGCTGTGGTTCGTGGCCAAGGAGGCGCGCAAACACGTCAAGGTCGTGCTGTCCGGTGAGGGCGCCGACGAACTGTTCGGCGGCTACACCATCTACCGCGAGCCGATTTCGCTGAAGCCGTTCGAGTACCTGCCCAAGGGACTGCGGCGGGCCGCCGGGAAGCTGTCCGAGCGCATCCCCGAGGGCACCCGCGGAAAGAGCCTGCTCAACCGCGGTTCACTGACACTGGAGGAGCGGTACTACGGCAACGCGCGCAGCTTCAACGACGCACAGTTGCGCGCCGTCCTGCGCGACTTCCGGCCGGAGTGGACGCACCGCGACGTCACCGACCCGATCTACGCGCAGTCGCAGGGGTGGGATCCGGTGGCCCGGATGCAGCATCTGGACCTGTTCACGTGGTTGCGCGGCGACATCCTCGTCAAGGCCGACAAGATGACGATGGCCAACTCGCTCGAACTTCGAGTGCCGTTCCTCGACCCCGAGGTCTTCAAGGTCGCGTCGCAGGTGCCGCTGGATCAGAAGATCACCAAGAGCACCACCAAGTACGCGCTGCGTCAGGCACTGGAAGGCATCGTGCCCGGGCACGTGCTCCATCGGGCGAAGCTGGGCTTCCCGGTGCCGCTGCGGCACTGGCTGCGCGGCACCGAACTGTTCGACTGGGCACACGAGCAGATCGCGGCGTCGGGCACCGATCACCTGCTCGACAAGGCCGCGATCGCGAAGATGCTGAACGACCACCGGGACAGCGTGTCCGACCACAGCCGTCGCCTCTGGACCGTGCTGATCTTCATGGTCTGGCACGGCATCTTCGTGGAGAACCGCATCGTTCCGGAGATCGCCGAGCCGGCGTACCCGGTCTCGCTGTAGGCGCTTCGCGCCCGTGAGTGGTTGACGAGTCCAGGGACTCGTCAACCACTCACGGGCGGCGGAGCCGCCTCCTACGGAAGAACGGCAGCGATCTCGTCGGCGGCGGTGGAGCCGTAGGCGTCCGCGAGGCGCTTGACAGCCTCATCGCGGTCGAATGTCCATTCCTGGGTTCCGACGGTCTCCAGCACGAGCACCGCCACCAGCGACCCCAGCTGCGCGGAGCGCTCGAAACTCAGGCCCGCGCTGTGCGCGAGGAGGAATCCGGCCCGGAATCCGTCACCGACACCGGTCGGGTCGACCTTCGCCTTCTCGGGAACGACGGCGACACGGGTCCAGTTGCCCTCGGAGTCGACGATCTCGACGCCCTTGGAACCGAGCGTCGTGACACGGACGCCGACCTGAGCGCGGATCTCCTCTTCGGACAGTCCGGTCTTCTGCTGCAGCAGCCCCCACTCGTACTCGTTCGTGAACAGGTACTTTGCGCCGCGGATCAGCGCCGACGCCTCGTCGCCGTTCAGTCGGGCGAGCTGCTGCGACGGGTCGGCGGCGAACGGGATTCCCTGCCGGCGGCATTCCTCGGTGTGGCGGATCATCGCCTCGGGGTCGTTGGCGCCGATCAGGACCAGTTCGAGCGCTTCGGCGTCCTGCGCGATACCGGACAGCTGGATTTCGCGGGCCTCACTCATCGCACCGGGGTAGAACGACGCGATCTGCGCCATGTCCTCGTCGGTGGTGCACACGAAACGCGCGGTGTGCGCGGTGGTCGAGATCCGGACGGCGGTGCAGTCGACACCGTTGCTCTCGAGCCACTGGCGGTAGTCCGCGAAGTCGGCCCCGACGGCCCCGACCAGCAGTGGAGATCCACCGAGGACGCCCATGGCGTAGGCGATGTTGCCGCCCACTCCCCCGCGCCGGACTACGAGGTCGTCGACCAGGAAGCTCAACGAGATGTGACTGAGCTGATCGGCGAGCAGTTGCTCGGCGAACCGGCCCGGAAACCGCATCAGGTGGTCGGTGGCGATGGAACCGGTAACCGCAATTGTCACGGGCGGATGCCTTTCGATGAGTTCGGTCGGGATTTCTCACCGTACCCCGGAGTACCACCGTGATCGGTCGGCAGCACGGGACCCGGGTACGTGGAGATCGGGCACGAAAAAAGTCTGACGCGGCAGCCGGTCGGCGCCGCGTCAGACTTGTCGATTCAGTTGTACTTCGGCCTGGGACTCAGTTGAAGGAGTCGCCGCAGGCGCACGAACCGGTCGCGTTGGGGTTGTCGATGGTGAAACCCTGCTTCTCGATGGTGTCGACGAAGTCGATCGAGGCACCCTCGACGTACGGCGCGCTCATCCGGTCCACCGCGAGGGCGACGCCACCGAAGTCCACGATCAGGTCGCCGTCCAGGTTCCGGTCGTCGAAGAACAGCTGGTAACGCAGTCCTGCGCAGCCGCCGGGTTGCACGGCGATACGCAGTGCGAGGTCGTCACGACCTTCCTGATCGAGCAGCGCCTTCGCCTTGGCGGACGCGGCTTCGGTCATCTTGACGCCGTGGACGGCGGTCTCGTTCTGCACAGTCATGGGCTCTCCCTGTAGTTCGTAACAAACCCGTGAACGCTTCAACGGTACTCCGCGCCCGACTTATTCCCGGGTTCCATTCCCTGCGGCAGCGTCCGCAGATCGATCCACGTCCATGGTATCCGACGTCGCGGATTCGGGTTACTGCCCTGCGGCCGCACCGTCCCAACCGCGGGCTGCGGCCGCGGCAAGGTCTCTCAGCTGCGCGTATGCGTCCGACATCGCGAGTTCGACCGATCCCGCGTGGTCCACCAGCGACAGTGCGTCGTCGATGCCCGCGCTGTCGAGGTCCGCGGTGTCGAGGAGGACCTGCCCGGCCAGGACGAGTGTCGCGATCGAGCGCCGGCGGGCGGCAGCGGCGAGCGCGATCACGAGTTTCCCGCGCAGCGACTGCTGGTCGAGGCGGCCTTCCCCGGTGATCACGAGCTGGGCGGAGGCGAGTTGCCGGTCCTGCCGGGTGCGTTGCGCGACCACGTGAGCACCGGATTCGCGGCTCGCGCCGAGGGCGAGCAGGGCGGCCCCGATGCCACCGGCGGCGCCGGCTCCGGCCTCGGCGGCGACCTCCCGGGCCGTCACCCGCTGCAGTTGCCCCGCCCATGCGGCGTTCCGGTCCTCGAGGAATGCGACGGTGTCGGGGTCGGCACCCTTCTGCGGTCCGAACACGCGGGCGGCGCCGTGCTCGCCGAGCAACGGATGCTCGACGTCGGACGCGGCCACCAGTTCCACCGACCGCAGGCGGGCGACGGCGGCGTCCGCGCTCCCGAAACCCTGCGCGAGGGCTTCGACGAGACCGCGGCCGCCGTCGGTGCAGCTGCTGCCGCCGAGACCGACGACGATTCTCCTCGCTCCGGCGTCGAGGGCCGCCACCACGAGTTGGCCGACGCCCCTGCTGTGCGCGTCGCGGGCGGTGCGGGGCGTCGGCGGTCCGCCCAGCAGTCCGAGTCCGCAGGCCTGGGCGGATTCGAGGTACGCGTCGGTGCCGTCGAGGAGCCAGCGGGCCGTGACGTCGGCGCCGAGGGGCCCTTCCACGACCGCGGTCCGGACGGTGCCGCCCGCAGCCGCGACCACGTCGACGAATCCGGGGCCGCCGTCGGACTGCGGCGCCTCGATCAGCTGGTCGTCCGGGCGCACGGCCGACCATCCCGCCGCGATCGCGGCGGTTGCCTCGACGGCGGTCAGCGTTTCACCGAAGGAGTCCGGTGCGATCATCACTCGCATCGGCGAAGTGTATGGCGACGGGCGCGACCCGGCATTTCGATGTGAGGGCGGTTTTCCCCCCGGCGCCGTCTTCCCATACTCTGGAAGGGTGAAATTGCTACGCCGCGGTGATTCGGACAATTCAGACAAGCGGGACGTCGAGGTCGCCGAGTCGTCCACGGCCTCGGAGGCGGAGTCCGCCGAACAGGCGGGCAAGGGCCGCCCGACCCCCAAGCGACGCGACGCCGAGGCGAAGCGACGCGGACCGGTCGCGCCCGCACCCCTGACGGCGAAAGAGGCACGCGCCCGTAAGAAGGCCACCCGCGGTAGCAAGGAAGAGCGCAAGGTCGCCGCGGCGGAGCGGCGCGCCACCGCCGCCGAGCGACGCGCCCGCATGCTCGCCGGCGAGGACAAGTACCTCCTCCCCCGCGACAAGGGGCCGGTCCGCGCGTACGTCCGCGACATCGTGGACGCCCGGCGCAACCTGGTCGGCCTGTTCATGCCGCTGGCCCTGGTTCTCATCATGGCGATGTTCGTCAGCCCGGCACTGCAGGCGATCGTGACGCTCGCCATGCTCATCATGATGATGTTCATGGCCATCGAGGGCGTCTGGCTCGGCCGCAAGATCAACAATCAGGTGCGGGAGCGCTTCCCGGACACCCCCGACGGCGGTTTCAAGCTCGGGTGGTATGCGTTCGTGCGTGCGTCGCAGATCCGCAAGCTGCGCGCCCCCAAGCCGCGGGTGCGCCCCGGCGACGCCATCTGACGGTCAGTTGTGGGGCGCGCGGTGCGTCTCGGCGAGCAGCCGCCCCAGTTCGGCGTCGCGGTCGTACGACAGGTCGGTCATGGGATCAGCCGGTCGGAAGAAGTTGTCGCGGTAGCTTTTCCGCAGTCGCGGATGGAGTGGACCCAGGTGCCGACCGGCGTACATCACGGCCGTATGCAGCACGAGGAGAAGTGCAACGAGGACGAGGAATTCGGTCATGGCTGAAATTTTCCGCCCATTCACTTCCCGCCAACAGTGGCGGAATTGACGTTCTTCGTCAAAATACTGCCACTCCTGTGGGTTGGTAGCGTTTCCCTCCGTGCCCACCGCCGATTCCCCGGACCGCCCGCGCCGTCCGAACCAGACGTCGCGAACATTGGTGCTCGGCGGTGCACGCTCCGGAAAATCCGCTCACGCCGAGGAACTGACCCAGGCCCTGGCCGGGGCGGGCCGGGTGCGCTACGTCGCCACCAGTCACCGCGACCCCGACGACCACGACTGGGAACACCGCATCGCTCAGCACCGCGATCGGCGTCCCGGCAGCTGGCTCACCGTGGAAACCGCGCACCGGCGCGACCTCGTCGACCAACTGCGTTCCCCCACCGAAGCCGCGGCCACCCTCGTCGACGATCTCGGCACCTGGCTCACCGTCGAACTCGACGGCGCCGCAGCCTGGGAATCGCCGCGGGGCACCATCACCCCACGCACGGACGAACTCGTCGCGAGCGTCCGCGACTATCGCGGCGCACTCGTGCTGGTGACTCCCGAAGTAGGTCTCGGCGTCATCCCCGAGACCCGGTCCGGTCGCCTGTTCCGCGACGAGATCGGCGCCCTCAACGCGCGGCTCGCCCAGGTCTGCGATCGCGTGGTCCTGGTCGTCGCCGGACTGACCATGACCTTGAAAGATGATCCCGCACACGAGTCGTGCGGGGCAGAAGTGTCCACTCGAGCGAGAGGCCAAGCGTGACCAGCGAGTCCGTGAGCACCGACCCCGGTCGGTTCGAACCCGTCACCCCACCCGACGAAGGGGTGCGCGCCCAGGCCGAGGCCCGTCAGTTGCAGCTCACCAAACCGGCCGGCTCGCTCGGACGTCTCGAGACGCTCGCGTGCTGGGCCGCGGCCTGCCAGGGCGTCTGCCCGCCCGTCCCCTTCGCGCGGGCGCGGGTGGTGGTGTTCGCCGGCGACCACGGAGTGGCACGGACCGGCGTCTCGGCGTATCCGCCCGAGGTGACGGCCCAGATGGTCGCCAACTTCGTCGGCGGCGGGGCAGCCGTCAATGCTCTCGCGAACCGGGCCGGCGCAAGCGTGCGCGTCGTCGACCTGTCCGTCGACGGCGACACGGATCCGTCGGTGTCCACGTTCAAGATTCGCCGCTCATCGGGGGCGATCGACCGCGAGGACGCGCTCACACACGAGGAGACACTGAAGGCCATCGAGGCCGGACGGTCCATCGCCGACTCCGAGATCGATTCCGGCGCAGACCTGTTGATCGCCGGCGACATGGGAATCGGCAACACCACGCCGGCCACCGTTCTCATCGCCGCGCTGACGGACACCGAACCGGTGGCTGCGGTCGGCCGGGGCACCGGTGTCGACGACGCCGGCTGGATCCGGAAGACGGCGGCGATCCGCGACGCGATGCGCCGGGCCCGGCCGGTGGTCCGGGACACGGTGGCGCTCCTGCGTACGGTGTCGGGCGCCGACCTCGCCGCGATGGCCGGCTTCCTCGCCCAGGCCTCCGCCCGCAAGACCCCGGTGATTCTCGACGGCGTCGTCGTGACCGCGGCCGCGATGGTCGCGGAGGAACTCGCGCACGGCGCCCGCGCATGGTGGCTGGCCGGCCACCGTTCGACGGAACCGGCTCACACGATCGCACTGAAGCACCTGCAACTCGACCCCCTCCTCGAACTCGACATGCGACTCGGCGAGGGGTCCGGCGCCGTCACCGCACTGCCGATCCTGCAGGGCGCCGTCGCCACGCTCGCGGAGATGGCGACGTTCGCGGAGGCCGGAGTCAGCACCCGCGACGCCGAGGACGGCGAGGGCACCGAGACCGGCTCCGCCGCCGATACCGCGGGCTGACCGTGTCGGGCGTGCTGCTCGCGTTCTCCTGGCTGACAGTTCTTCCCCTGCACGGACCGGATTCCGTGGACCGCGTGTCAGGTCGCCGCGCTATCCGGGCGGCGCCGGTGACCGGGATCGCGCTGGGAGTCCTGGCCGCGGGGGTGCTGTGGGCGCTCGTGTCCGCCGGTCTCGACCCCGCCCTCGCCGGCCTGATGACGGTGGGTGCTCATGCTCTCGCCACCCGGGGCATGCACATCGACGGCCTGTCCGACACGGTCGACGGGCTCGGCTGTTACGGGCCGCCGGAGCGGGCGCGGGCCGTGATGCACAGCGGCGGTGCGGGCCCGTTCGGGGTGTGCGCCCTGGTGATCTGCCTGGGCGCGCAGGGACTGGCGTTCGGATCTCTGGCCGCCGCAGGACAATTCGCGTGCGTGGCCGTCGCCGTGGCGGCCGGGCGGGTGGCGGTCGTGTTCGCCTGCCGGCGCGGAATTCCCGCGTCGTCGACGGAAGGATTCGGCGCACTGGTCGCCGAAACCCAGTCACCGTGGACCGGCATCGCCTGGACCGTTCCGCTCCTCGCGGCGGCCGCGTGGTGCACCTCGCCGTGGTGGCAGGGGCCGATCGTCGCGGCGGTCGCGCTGACGCTCACCGCGTTGCTGGTGGCCCACTGCGTCCGGCGATTCGCCGGCCTGAACGGCGACGTGCTCGGCGCCGCGCTCGAGATCACCGTCACCGTCTCGGCGATCGGTCTCACTTTCTGATCGACCGCCGGAACCGAGATCAGCGCAGTTTGGTCATCCACCCGTGGGTGTCGGCGAACGTTCCCCGCTGAATGCCGGTCAGCGTGTCGCGCAGGGCCATGGTGACCTCGCCGGGTTCGCCGTCGGCGATCGTGAATTCACCCTCGGCCGACTTGACCCGGCCGACGGGTGTGATGACCGCCGCGGTACCGCACGCGAACACCTCGGTGATCTCACCCGACTTGGTCTTGGTGCGCCATTCGTCGGTGCTGATCCGACGCTCCTCCACCGCGAAACCTGCGTCGGTCGCGAGGGTCAGCAGCGAGTTGCGGGTGATACCCGGCAGCAGCGAACCGGACAGGGACGGCGTCACGAGGCGGGCGTCGGGGCCGGAGCCGAACACGAAGAAGAGGTTCATGCCGCCCATCTCCTCCACGTACGACCGTTCGATCGCGTCGAGCCACACCACCTGGTCGCAACCCTCGTCGGCGGCCTGCGCCTGCGCGAGAAGCGAAGCCGCATAGTTGCCCGCGAACTTGGCGGCGCCGGTGCCACCGGGTGCGGCGCGCACGTATTCCGTCGACAGCCACACGCTGACCGGCTTCACTCCACGCGGGAAGTAGGCGCCTGCGGGCGAGGCGATCAGCAGGTAGCGGTACTCGTCGGCCGGACGCACACCGAGACCGGCCTCGGTGGAGAACATGAACGGGCGGAGGTACAGCGCGTCCTCACCGCCGGCGGCGGGCACCCATTCGTGATCCAGCTCGAGCAGTTCGGTGATCGACTTGACGAACAACTCCTCCGGCAGCTCCGGCATCGCGAGACGACGAGCCGACGTCGCAAGTCGTTCGGCGTTCGCCTCGAGGCGGAACGTCGAGATGCCACCGTCGGGCTGCCGGTACGCCTTCAGCCCCTCGAAGATGGCCTGTCCGTAATGCAGCACCATCGCGGCGGGGTCGAGCTGGAGCGGCCCGTACGGTTCGACCTTGGCGTCGTGCCAGCCGAGCTCCGTGGAGTAGGTGATCGACACCATGTGGTCCGTGAAGTACCGACCGAATCCGGGCGCCGCCAGTATCTCTCGCCGTACCTCGTCGGAGGTGAGGGCGGGATGCGGGACGCGAACGAACTCGGTGACACCTGTCATGCCCGTGATCTTATCGAACGCCTTCCGCCGCCCCACGGCCGACAGGTCGTCCGCGACAGGCGCTTACTTGGTGTTGATCTCCACGAACGGCGGAGACACCACCTCGGCGCGCAGGGAGCGTCCCCGGACGTCCACGGCGATCTCGTCTCCCGCCGACACGCCGGCTCCGGAGTCGAGCAGCGCCAATGCGATCCCGACCTTGAGCGTGGGCGAGAACGTGCCCGACGTGGTCTCGCCGATCGACTCGCCGTCGCGCAGCACGGTCTGACCGGCGCGGAGAACCCCGCGGTCCAGCGCCTTGATGCCCCACAGCTTGCGCGCCGGGCCGGACTCCTTCTCGTCGGTGAGCGTCTCCTTGCCCCAGAACTTCGGCTTCTTCCACCCGATCGCCCAGCCGCATCGCGCCTCGAGCGGGGAGATCTCCAGCGACAGTTCGTGCCCGTGCAGCGGGTATCCCATCTCGGTGCGCAGCGTGTCCCGGGCACCGAGACCGGCGACCTGGCCGCCGTGCGCGCGGACCTGCTCGACCGCGGCCCGGAACACCTTCTCGCTGTCCTCCCAGCGCGGCAGCAGTTCGAACCCGACCTCGCCGGTGTACCCGCTGCGGCACACGCGGACGGGAACCCCGTCCCAGGTGGCGTCCGCGAAGGCCATGTACTCGATGTCGGTGGGCAGGCCGAGTGCGGTGAGCACGTCCGCCGACTTCGGGCCCTGGACGGCGATCACACCGAAATCCCGGTGCTGGTTCTCCACGGTGACGCCCTCTGGGGCCGTGGCGGCCAGTGCCGCGACCACGTCCGCGGTGTTGGCCGCGTTGGGGACGAGGAACACCTCGTCGGGGCTCACGTAGTAGGCGATCAGATCGTCGATCACTCCGCCCGACGGCGTGCAGCACAGCGTGTATTGCGCCTTGCCGGGACCGATCTTGTCGAGATCGTTGGTCAGGGCCGAGTTCACGAAGGCTGCGGCGCCACTGCCCCGCACGAGGGCCTTGCCGAGGTGGCTGACGTCGAACACCCCCACCGACTCGCGCACCGCGGTGTGTTCGGCGACGACCCCGGCGTACGAGACGGGCATCTCCCAGCCCCCGAAGGGAGCGAACGTGGCCCCGAGTTCGACGTGAACGGCGTGGACGGGGCCTTGGGACAACTGCTCCTCGGTCATGGGCCTCAACTTATCCGACCCCCGGGCGCACCGGGTAGGCGACGGCGGACGAGCACTACCATCGGGACGGACGTCGACCATCCGACACCACCCGATCCCGAACCGCTGCAGGAGAGACACCGTGAGCACTCACACAGCCCGACCCCTCGGACCACAACTCGCCCTGGCCGGCACCGTCGGCAAGCGGGTGGACGTGCTGGTGATCGGGCTGACGTCGAGCTCGGACGGACCCGAAATCGCCCTCGGCGACGGCATCGTCGACGAATCGGTGCTGACCGATCTGCTCGACACGCTCGTCTCGGTCGGCGCCTCCGGCAAGGCGGAGGAGACGACCCGCATCCCGGCACCCGACACGCTTCCGGTCGACAGTGTGCTCGCCGTCGGACTCGGTTCGGCCGAGAAGCTCGACGCCGAGCAGATCCGCAAGTCCGCGGGCGCCGCGGCGCGTTCGCTCAGTGGCGTCGGCACCGTCGCGACCACCCTGTCCGTACTCGATCTCGGTGCGGCAGCCGAAGGTTTCGCCCTCGGCGCGTACCGGTTCACCGAGTTCAAGTCCGCGAAATCCGCTCCCGGCCCGGACGCACAGCCCGTCTCGCGGGTGGAGCTGCTGGTGTCGTCCCCGCGCGCCAAGGAGTCGAAGGAGACCCTCGCGCGCTCCGCGGCGATCGCCGACGCCGTCGCCACCGCGCGCGAATTCGTCAACACTCCCCCGAGCCACCTCTTCCCCGCCGAATTCGCCGACCGCGCAAAGGCTCTCGGCACCGACGCCGGACTGAAGGTCGAGGTCCTCGACGAGAAGGCACTCGAAAAGAACGGATACGGCGGCATCCTCGGGGTGGGCAAGGGCTCGTCCCGGCTGCCGCGGCTGGTCCGGCTGAGCTACTCCGCCAAGAAGCGGAACGCCCCCAAGGTCGCGCTCGTCGGCAAGGGCATCACGTTCGACACCGGCGGCATCTCCATCAAGCCCGCCGCAGGCATGGAGAACATGACGTCCGACATGGGCGGCGCCGCAGCCGTCGTCGCCACCGTTGTCCTCGCCGCCAAGCTCGGACTGCCGGTCGACGTCACCGCCACCGTCCCGATGGCCGAGAACATGCCGTCGTCCACCGCGCAGCGTCCCGGCGACGTCCTCACCCAGTACGGCGGAACCACGGTGGAGGTCATCAACACCGACGCGGAGGGACGTCTCGTCCTCGCCGACGCCATCGTCCGCGCGTGCGAGGACGACCCCGACTACCTCATCGACACGGCGACCCTCACCGGCGCGCAGATGGTGGCACTGGGCAACCGGACGCCCGGTGTGATGGGCACCGACGAGTTCCGCGACCGCGTCGCCGCCATTTCCCAGGAAATCGGTGAGAACGCGTGGGCCATGCCGATGCCCGCCGAACTGCGCTCGGACCTCGATTCGAAGGTCGCCGACCTCGCCAACGTCACCAACCACCGCTGGGGCGGCATGCTCGCGGCGGCCCTGTACCTGAAGGAGTTCGTCGCCGACGGCGTCCAGTGGGCGCACATCGACGTCGCCGGACCGGCGTACAACTCGTCGGGACCGTGGGGATACACCGGCCGCGGCGGCACCGGCGTGCCCGTGCGCACCATGATCGCGGTGATCGAGGACATCGCCGCCAACGGGTAGGCGCTCCGCGCCCGTGCGCCTTTCTGGTAGCTGGAACAACCAGCAAGGCGCACGGCGGCGAAGCCGCCTAGAGGTCGCGCTCGCGCTCCCGCTTCCGCTCGATGCGGCGCCGCGCGTCGTGGTCGCGCATCCGCTGCGGGTAGCCGGTCTTGCGGACGTCGTACACGGGGATGCGGAGGTCCTCGCCGAGTTTGCGGGCGCCGCGTTCACCGCCCACCCGGCGCCGGGTCCACTCGCCGTCCGCCGCAACGAGCACGACAGTGACTTCCGTCACTGTCGTCTGAGGTTCCACGTAGGCCTCCACACCGAGGTGCGTGCGAGTCCAGTTCGCGAGATACGCGGCGTCCTCCGGGGACGCCTGAGATCGGCCGGACCGAGGCCGCGAGAATCGGTCGAACAACCCCACGTCGAGCCTCCTCGAGTGCGTGCGCCCGACGATGCCGGCGACTGTCCTCCAAGTTTGCCAGCGAACGCCCGGTTTCCGCCGCACACGAAAACTACTGGCCGGTAGCGATTACGTCGCGACACACCGGAGTCCCCGACGGGTGCCCCTCGGCGGACACGCCCGCCGGATCAATGGAAAGATGTGGAGCGCCGACACAGCGAGTGGGTGACGACGAATCGGAATTACCTGCAAGTAGACGCAAGACACGTGCATCTCGAAGCACAATGGTTCACGACCACAAGTCGACAAAATTCAACAACCCGAACACAACTGTCGAGGAGTCAAAAGACATGGCCTTCTCCGTCCAGATGCCAGCGCTTGGTGAGAGTGTCACCGAGGGAACTGTCACGCGGTGGCTCAAGCAGGAAGGAGACACGGTCGAAGTTGACGAACCCTTGCTCGAAGTCTCCACGGACAAGGTGGACACGGAAATCCCGTCTCCCGTGGCCGGCGTTCTCAGCAAGATCGTTGCTCAGGAAGACGACACCGTGGAAATCGGTGGCGAGCTTGCCGTGATCGGCGACGCCGGTGAGGCTCCTGCCTCCGACTCCGCTCCCGCACCCGCCGCCGAAGAGCCCGCCGCGGAGCCGGCTCCCGCCGCGGAGGCGCCGGCCGCCGAGCCCGCGCCCGCAGCATCCGGCAACGGTTCCGCCGAGGGCACCGCCGTGAAGATGCCCGAACTGGGCGAGTCCGTCACCGAGGGCACCGTCACCCGCTGGCTCAAGGCCGTCGGCGACGAGGTCGCCGTGGACGAGCCGCTCGTCGAGGTGTCCACCGACAAGGTCGACACGGAGATCCCGTCCCCCGTCGCCGGTACTCTCCTCGAGATCAGCGCCGAGGAAGACGACACCGTTTCCGTCGGCGGTCAGCTCGCCGTCATCGGTTCGGGCGCGCCCGCCGCCAAGCCGGCCGCGGAACCGAAGCCCGAGCCGACACCCGAGCCCGCGAAGCCCGCTCCGGCCCCGGAGCCCGCGAAGCCCGAGCCCGCCAAGAGTGCACCGGCCCCGGCCGCCGCACCGGCAGCATCGGCGCCGGCTCCCGCAGCCGCCGCACCCGCTCCCGCGGCCACGTCCGGAGACAGCACCCCGTACGTCACCCCGCTGGTGCGCAAGCTCGCTACGGACAACAACGTCGACCTGTCCTCGGTGACGGGCACCGGAGTCGGTGGCCGCATCCGTAAGCAGGACGTCCTCGCTGCCGCCGAGGCCAAGAAGGCACCGGCCGCCGCTGCCGCGCCTGCTGCCGCCGCTGCTCCCGCAGCCGCCTCCGCCGGGGTCCGCCCCGAACTGGCCCACCTGCGCGGAACCACGCAGAAGGCCAACCGGATTCGTCAGATCACCGCCACGAAGACACGGGAGTCGCTGCAGACCACGGCGCAGCTCACCCAGACCTTCGAGATCGACGTCACCAAGATCGCGGCCCTGCGCGCGCAGGCCAAGAACACCTTCCTCGAGCGCGAGGGCGTCAAGCTCACGTTCCTCCCGTTCTTCGCGAAGGCCGTCGTCGAGGCGCTGAAGTCGCACCCGAACATCAACGCCAGCTACGACGAGGCGAACAAGCAGATCACCTACTACGACGCCGAGCACCTGGGCATCGCGGTCGACACCGACCAGGGCCTGCTGTCCCCCGTGATCCACAACGCCGGCGACCTGTCGCTGGCCGGCCTGGCCCGCGCGATCGCGGACATCGCCAAGCGCGCCCGCTCCGGTGGGCTCAAGCCGGACGAGCTGTCCGGTGGCACGTTCACGATCACGAACATCGGCAGCCAGGGCGCCCTGTTCGACACCCCGATCCTCGTGCCCCCGCAGGCCGCGATGCTCGGAACCGGCGCGATCGTCAAGCGTCCCGTGGTCGTGACCGACGAGTCCGGCAGTGAGAGCATCGGCGTCCGCTCGATGTGCTACCTGCCGCTCACCTACGATCACCGCCTCGTCGACGGTGCCGACGCCGGCCGCTTCTTGACCACGATCAAGCAGCGTCTGGAGCAGGGAGCGTTCGAGGCCGACCTCGGCCTCTGATCGTCACCGGACTTCGAGCCGAACGTAGTTTCGCAGGGGCACCATTTCCATCAGGGATGGTGCCCCTGCGCTGTGAAGGAGGCTGTTGCACATGCGAGTGGTCATCGCCGGTTCCTCCGGGCTGATTGGCACCGCTCTCGTCTCGTCTCTCCGCGGCGACGGTCACGACGTCGTCCGCCTCGTCCGCCGGTCGTCCGCGGGTCCCGACGAGTCACGCTGGGATCCGCAGAAGGACCGGATCGACACGGGGATCCTCGCGGACGCCGATGCGGTCGTGAATCTGTGCGGCGTCGGGGTCGGCGACAAACGCTGGACCGGGGCGTACAAGCAACTGATCCGGGACAGTCGCATCGCCGCCACCGACGTCCTGGCCGAGGGCGTCGCCGAGGCCGCGGTGCCCGTGTTCGTGAATGCGAGCGCAGTCGGCTACTACGGCGACACCGGCGATCGGGTCGTCGACGAGACCTCGCCCTCCGGGACGGGTTTCCTCGCGGACACCTGCCGCGACTGGGAGGCCGCGACAGCCCCCGCCCACACCTCGAAGATCCGGACGGTTCTGCTGCGGAGCGGCATCGTCCTCTCGCCCCACGGCGGCCTGCTCGGCAGGCTGAAGACGCTGTACTCGTTCGGGCTCGGCGGCCGGCTCGGCAACGGCCGCCAGTACCTGTCGTGGATCTCGTTGGAGGACGAGGTCGATGCGATCAAGTTCGTCCTCGCCCGCGACGACGTCGCCGGCCCCGTGAACGTCACCGGCCCGGCGCCCGTCACCAACGCCCAGTTCAACGGCGCGGTCGCGCGGACGCTGCACCGTCCCGCACCGTGGATCGTTCCCGGGTTCGCGCTCAGCGCACTGGTCGGCGAGTTTGCGCAGGAAGGCATCCTGGCCGGGCAGCGCGCGATACCCACGGTGCTCGAGAACACGGGATTCCGGTTCCGGCACAACACCATCGGGGAAGCGCTCGACGCCGCGCTCGTGCGGTGAACCCACGTCGTCGCGGTGCGGCCGCAGCCCCGGCGTAACCTCTAGCGCATGAGCAGCGCGACACAATCCGCCCGTTTCAGCCCCTCCCCGATTTCCGTCGAACATCTCGGCACGATCGGGTATGTCGACGCCTGGGATCGACAGCGCGAGCTGGCGGCCGAACGCGCCGAGAACGTGGGTACCGACACGCTCCTCCTGCTCGAACACCCGGCCGTCTATACCGCGGGGCGCCGGACCGAACCCGAGGACCGTCCGACCGACGGCACTCCCGTCATCGACGTCGACCGTGGCGGGAAGATCACCTGGCACGGTCCGGGTCAGCTGGTGGGCTACCCGATCGTCAAACTGGCCGAACCGGTCGACGTCGTGCGGTACGTGCGCCGGCTCGAGCAGGCACTGATCACCGTGTGCACCGACCTCGGCATCGACTGCGGCCGGGTCGACGGTCGCTCCGGTGTGTGGCTGCCGGCGTCCCTCGACAACGGGCAGTGGCTGCCCGAGCGCAAGGTGGCGGCCATCGGCGTGCGGGTACAGCGTGGTGTCGCACTCCACGGCTTCTCGCTCAACTGCAATTCCGTTCTCACGGGGTTCGACGCGATCATCCCGTGCGGTATCCGCGACGCCGGGGTCACGTCGCTGTCGCGGGAATTGGGCCGCGACGTCACTGTCGAGGAGGTCACGCCCGTCGTCACGGCGGCCGTCGTCGCCGCGCTCGACGGCGAACTTCCGGTGACCGAACACGACATCGAGCGGGTCACGTTCGACTCCGCCGCCGCCGAGACGACGTCGTCCGCGCCCACCTTCACTACTGTTCAGTACGGTTGACCTCCGCTCCCCGACCCGCCGGGCGCGACGGGCCGGGCGTACGATCGTCTCCGTGACTGTGGCCCCAGAAGGACGCAAATTGCTCCGCCTCGAGATCCGAAATGCGGAGACTCCGATCGAACGCAAACCGAACTGGATCAAGACGAGAGCGAAGCTGGGCCCGGAATACTCCGAGCTCAAAAGCCTCGTCAAACGCGAGGGTTTGCACACCGTCTGCGAAGAAGCCGGCTGCCCCAACATCTACGAATGCTGGGAAGACCGCGAAGCGACCTTCCTCATCGGCGGGCAGCAATGCACCCGCCGCTGCGACTTCTGCCAGATCGACACCGGCAAACCCGACGACCTCGACCGCGACGAACCCCGCCGCGTCGCCGAATCCGTCCAGGCGATGGGACTGCGCTACTCCACCATCACCGGCGTCGCCCGCGACGACCTCCCCGACGGCGGCGCCTGGCTCTACGCCGAAACCGTCCGCCTGATCCACCAGCTCAACCCCGGAACCGGCGTCGAACTGCTCATCCCCGACTTCAACGCCAAGCCCGACCAGCTCGCCGAGGTGTTCTCCACCCGCCCCGAGGTGCTCGCCCACAACGTCGAAACCGTCCCCCGCATCTTCAAGCGGATCCGGCCCGCGTTCCGCTACCAGCGCAGCCTCGACGTGATCACCGCCGCCCGCGAAGACAACCTCGTCACCAAGTCCAACCTCATCCTCGGGATGGGCGAAACCCCCGACGAGGTCACCCAGGCGCTGCACGACCTGCACGACGCCGGCTGCGACATCATCACCATCACCCAGTACCTGCGCCCCTCCCCCCGCCACCACCCCGTCGAACGGTGGGTCAAGCCCGAGGAGTTCGTCGAGCACTCCAAGACCGCCGAGGAAATCGGCTTCGCCGGCGTCATGGCCGGACCCCTCGTCCGCTCCTCCTACCGCGCCGGCCGCCTCTACGCACAGGCGATGGCCCACCACGGCCGCGAATTGCCTGCAGGACAGGCACATCTCACCGAAAGCGGCGATGCGTCGCAGGAGGCAAGTTCCCTCATGGCGCGGCTCGCCCGCTGACCTCCACGCGTGCGCGGTGGTCGACACCGGACGGGTCATCACCGCGCACGGCCAGGGACGTATCCTGAAGAGCATGGCGAACGGCAGTAAATCCGGTAAAGCGGGCAAACCCAGTAAAGAAGCAAAGGCAGCCGCCAAGGCAGCCCGCAGGCAGGCGTCGAAGGAACGCAGAACTCAGCTCTGGCAGGCGTTCCAGATGCAGCGCAAGGAAGACAAGCTGCTGTTGCCGCTCATGCTCGGCACGCTCATCGGACTCGCGGTGGTGTTCTTCCTCGTCGGTCTGATCTGGGGCCTCCAGTGGTTCCTCCTCCCGATCGGTCTCCTCCTCGGCGTGCTCGGGGCCTTCATCATCTTCGGCCGGCGCGTCCAGAAGACGGTGTACGGCAAGGCCGAGGGCCAGGCAGGCGCGGCCGCCTGGGCGCTCGACAACATGCAGGGCTCCTGGCGCGTGACCAGCGCGGTCGCGGGCACCACGCAGCTGGACGCCGTTCACCGCGTGATCGGACGACCCGGCGTCATCCTCGTCGCCGAGGGATCGCCGCAACGCGTGAAGTCGCTCCTGGCCCAGGAGAAGAAGAAGACGGCGCGCCTCGTCGGCGACACCCCGATCTACGACATCGTCATCGGCAACGACGAGGGCCAGGTCCCGCTGTCGCAGCTGCAGAAGCACCTGAACAAGCTCCCGAAGAACATCGACACCAAGCGGATGGACGCCATCGAGTCGCGGCTCGCCGCGCTCAGCAGCCGCGGTGGCGGCGCCGCACTGCCCAAGGGTCCGATGCCCGGCGGCGCGAAGATGCGCGGCGTGCAGCGCACCATCCGTCGTCGCTAGAAGCCTGTCGCCCCACTACTCCGCCCGATGTCGATCCGACATCGGGCGGAAGACGTTCTGCGGGGTCAGCGTGTGCGAATCAGCGCGGTGCCGGTGGCCCGGTCCTGCATGCCGCGACCGTCGATGTCCGTGATGGTCCCGGGCACGACGAACACGAGCAGCGTCTGACGCACCAGGGCCCGGACGAAGCCGACCCGGGCGGGTCCGTCCACCCGCGCCACCTGCATGCCGAGGAACAGCTGCCCCGGAGTGAAGGAGAACAGCGACACCGTGGCGACACCGACGACGAACCAGACGAGCAGAGTGAAGGTCGAGAACGGACCCTCGAAGAAGTTGTCACCGATGATCAGTGCCGCGACGCCGGCCGACGACACCCAGTCGATCATCAGAGCAGCGAGACGGCGTCCCGTGCTCGCGAGTGAACCGGGACCTTCCGCCTGCAGGCCGAGGCGCTCGCCCCGGAAGGACTGCTTCGTCTCGTCCGCGCCGTTCGGCAGTGCAGCCGAAGGTCCGGAAAGCCAGGAACCGGTGATACGTGCCATGCTGTCCAGGATAGGCGTCGCCTCTCCGAGGACCTCACACCGGAGCTTTGGGCTGTGTGCGCAGTCACAGCCGGTGCAAAAGCCCAGGAAGATTCGACGCGTAACACGGGCGAAACAAAAGGTTGACCAGCGGGCAACACCAAGTCCTTACCGTCTGGCTCGACGAATTCGCCAATATCCACTTGGCTGAAGCGACTTAAGGAGCACAAGCGTGGCGTTCACCACGGCCGAAGAGGTCATCAAGTTCATCAAGGACGAGAACGTCGAATATGTCGACATCCGGTTCAGCGACCTGCCGGGCGTGCAGCAGCACTTCTCGATCCCGGCGTCCGCGTTCAACCAGGACGTCTTCGAGGACGGCCTCGCGTTCGACGGTTCGTCCGTCCGCGGCTTCCAGTCGATCCACGAGTCGGACATGATGCTCCTTCCCGACGTCGCCACCGCCCAGATCGACCCCTTCCGCGCGGCCAAGACGCTGAACATCAACTTCTTCGTGCACGACCCCTTCACGCGTGAGTCCTACAGCCGCGACCCGCGTAACGTCGCGCGCAAGGCCGAGGAGTACCTGAAGTCGACCGGCATCGCCGACACCGCCTTCTTCGGCGCCGAGGCCGAGTTCTACATCTTCGACTCGGTCCGCTACGACTCCGGCATCAACGGCGCGTTCTACGAGCTCGACTCCATCTCGGGTTCCTGGAACACCGGCAACGACGTGAACGCCGACGGCAGCCCCAACCTGGGCTACAAGGTCCGCCCCAAGGGTGGATACTTCCCCGTCGCTCCGTACGACCACTACGTCGACCTGCGCGACGAGATCTCCACCAACCTGCAGAACGCGGGCTTCGAGCTCGAGCGCGGCCACCACGAGGTGGGCACCGGCGGCCAGCAGGAGATCAACTACAAGTTCAACACGCTGCTCGCGGCCGCAGACGACCTGCAGCTGTTCAAGTACATCGTGAAGAACACCGCCTGGCAGCACGGCAAGTCGGCCACCTTCATGCCGAAGCCGCTGTTCGGCGACAACGGCTCGGGCATGCACGTCCACCAGTCGCTGTGGAAGGACGGCAAGCCGCTGTTCCACGACGAGGCCGGCTACGCGGGTCTGTCCGACATGGCGCGTCACTACATCGGCGGCATCCTGCACCACGCACCGTCGCTGCTGGCGTTCACCAACCCGACGATCAACTCGTACCACCGTCTGGTGCCGGGCTACGAAGCCCCCATCAACCTCGTGTACAGCCAGCGCAACCGCTCGGCGGCCGTGCGTATCCCGATCACCGGCAACAACCCGAAGGCCAAGCGCCTCGAGTTCCGCGCCCCCGACTCCTCGGGTAACCCCTACCTGAACTTCGCGGCGCAGATGATGGCCGGCCTGGACGGCATCAAGAACAAGATCGAGCCGCAGGCTCCCGTCGACAAGGACCTCTACGAGCTCCCGCCGGAGGAGGCCCGCAACATCCCGCAGGCTCCCACCAGCCTGTCGGCCGTCATCGATCGCCTCGAGGCAGATCACGACTACCTCACCGAGGGTGGCGTGTTCACGTCCGACCTGATCGAGACGTGGATCTCGCTCAAGCGTGAGCAGGAAATCGCTCCGGTCAACCTGCGTCCGCACCCCTACGAGTTCCAGCTGTACTACGACGTGTAAGTCGTCCGCAGCCGCTGACCTGCGTCGGGGCGTTCGGTAGAGCGCCCCGGTACGCAGTAGCTTCGGTCGAGCCCACCCGCGCCGCGATCACTACACCGATCGCGGCGCGGGTGGGCTCTTCTGCGTCCGGCCACAGATGGCCGCCGCGGTCGGTCGGGTCGAACCTTCTACTTGTCGCTCTGTCGGCGCACCATCTCGGTGATCCAGACGGGCGCGAACGGAGACGTGCAGCCCGGGGACGTCGGGTAGTCCTTCAGCACCTCCAGGCGCTCACCGATGTCGAGTGCGCGAGCGCGGTGCTCCGCGTGCTCGATCCCGATCTGAGCCAGGCAGTGGTTCATCGCCCACTGCAGTCGATCCGGGGCATCTTTCATCTCCGCCTCGATGACATCGAGCAGTCCCGCGAGGTCGAGGCACTCGGGCTTCTTCGCGACGCGTTCGGTGGTCAGTGCCCAGCCGGCGCTCGCGACCGCCGGATCCGGGTCGGCGGACCACGCCAGGCGCAGCTCCTCGGAGTGCGGGTTCTTCTTCACCACGTAGTTCACGAGCCAGTCGTGCACCTTGGGTGCGCGCGCCTCGCGCACCATGAGGTCCAACTCGTCACGCTCGAACGCCCTCGGGCGGCAGATCAGGATCGCCAGCAGTCGCGCCGCGGTGTCACCCGTCTCCCAGAGCCGGCACGCCAGTTCCTGCTGCGTCTTCAGCCTCTTCGCGAGCGCACGCAGCTTGCCGAGGTTCACACCGTGATCGTCGCCGTGCTTCTCGTTCACCTCGCGTGCCCTCGGGTCCTCGAGCTCGGCCAGCTCGGCCATCACCTCGGCCACCGTCGTCTCGGTCAGCGCCGTCTCGGCCACCTGAGCCTCCTGTCCATTCATGGGAGATTCAGCCTACGACGGACGCCGGCCCCCGTCGTTTCGTCTGTCACTCCCCCAACCGCACGGTCCGGAACCCGCCCGAGCGCCGCGGGCTGCGTCGTATGATCCAGGGAACCGACCGCACGGACCGTTGCGGAGCGTGCGGTCGACGCCTTTCGGGATACTTGCTCCGTTCTCCAGCCCCCTCGGGTCGAGAAGCAGGTGGTGCGGGATGTCAGTGCCCACGACGCCGTCCGGCGTGCCGGTTCCGCGCCGTGTCGTCGTCATTCTGCTGCTGGTGATTCCGCTCAGCCAGATCCCGCTCGACATCTACACCCCGGCGCTGCCGCAGATGGTGCTCGATCTGGACGCGTCCGCGGCCGTGGTGCAGAACACGGTGACGGCCTACATGCTGGGCATGAGTCTGGCGTTCATTCCGGTCGGCCTGATCGCGGATGCGGTGGGCCGCAAACGAACTCTGCTGACCTGCCTGGCGATCCTCGTCGTCACCAGCGTGGGATGCGCACTCGTGCAGAACATCACACTCCTGCTCGGTCTGAGATTCGTGCAGGGTATCGGTGGGTGCGCGTGCCTCGTCCTCGCCTACGCGATCGCCGCCGACTGCTACCGCGGCGCCCGGCTCACGTCCGTGTCCGGTCTCCTCGGGGCCGCGTGGGGGCTGGCACCCGTTCTCGCACCCGCTGTGGGTGGGGTACTGGTGCAGTTCATCTCGTGGCGTCTGGTGTTCGGGCTGATCGCGCTTCTGGCGGCCCTCGCGGTTCCCCTCGTCGTCGCGGGACTACCGGAGACGCTTCCGCCGGAACTGCGGGCACCGGTCGACGTCGGCGCCGCGGCGCGGGTGCTGGGTGCGGCTCTGCGCCACCGCATCTTCGTAGGGTTCGTGCTCGTGTTCGGACTGATGGCGTCGGCTCAGATGGTGTTCGGTGTCGTCGCACCCTTCCTCTACCAGCAGATTCTGGGCTTCTCCCCGGCCGCCTACGGTGCGGTGGCGCTCGTCGTGGGCGGCGCCAACCTCCTCGGCGAACTCGCCTGCAGCGCGCTCGCTGTCCGGGTCGGCACACGCCGGCTCGCGTTCAGCGCATGGTGGGTGTTCGTGTCGGGCGCGCTCGTTCTCACCGTCACGGCCGGGCTGTCCGTCGTGACCGCACCGGCCATCACGATCGGCGCCTGCCTCGCGCTCGCCGGATGCGGAGTGCTGTGCCCGCAGATGTACGGGCTGGCCCTCGGACTGTTCACCCGCAATCTCGGACTGATCGGCGGTGTCGTCACGGCGGCCTGCTATCTCGTCGTCAGTGCGGCGATGGCCGTCGCCGGAGTGCTGCCGGAGAACAGCCAGGCACCGCTGGGCTGGCTGTACCTGACCCTGGGCGCGGGTGCCGGGATCCTGCTGCTCCTCACCACGTCCACCCGGCGGTCCCAGGGTTCCCCCTCCGCCGCGCCCGCACCACGACCAGAACGGAGGTGACCTCACGTGCCGCATTCACACCCGCGCAGCCCTGCCGCGTCCCCGGTGTCGGTGATCTTCCAACGCCGGGTCGACGACGCGAGTTACGCCGACTACGCACGGTGGCAGAAGCGAGCGGCGGAGGCCCTCGCGACGGTTCCGGGTTTCATCGATCAGGACATCGTGCCGCCGTCGCCGCCTGTGCAGGACGACTGGGTGGACGTGCTGCGGTTCGCCACCATCGAGGACGCCCGAGCGTGGCTCGACAGCGACCTCCGGACGGAACTCGTGGCGGAGATCAAGCACGCCTTCATCGGCAACGAGGACGTCCACCTGCTCACCGGCGAGCAGACCCGGGAGCAGTCGGCGACGTCGGTGGTCATCTCCTGTCACGTGGACCCCGAGGACGAGTCGGCGTTCATGGACTGGCAGCGGAAGATCTCCGCCGCGGAGGCGGGGTTCCGGGGTTTCCGGGGGCACAAGGTCGAGAGGCCGGTGCAGGGGATCACCGAGGACTGGACGATCGTGCTGAGCTTCGACACCGAGGACAACCTGGCGTCGTGGATGGATTCACCCGAGCGGGCAGCCCTCCTGAAGGAGGGCGAGAGGTTCAACAAGAATCTCCGAATCCGCAAAGCGAGCTACGGTTTCGACTTCTGGTTCCGTGGCGCGGGCGGTGACGAGCCGCCCCCGGTGCCCGTCGCCCGGAGCAATCTCCTGGCTCTGCTGGTGCTGTATCCGCTGGTGGTGATCTGGGGCCATTTCGTCAGTGCACCGTTCATCGAGGCGCACGGTGTTCCGATCGCCGTCGCCCTGTTTCTCGCGAACCTGGTCACCACCCAGATCCTCGGCTGGTGGGCGGTACCGGCGGCGTTCAAGGTGTTCGGGTGGTGGATGGACCCGGCGATCTCCCCCCGCCGGCGGAACCTCGGTTACGCCGTGATGATCGCGCTGTTCGGGATTTCGATCGCCGTGTGCACCCTTCTGTTCATGATCCCGACCACGTAACAGACTTTCCGATTCACCTGCGCGATGTTCGGGTACGTAGCACTGTGAAGGACCGAGGTCTGTTTCACATCGGGAGAAAGGTGTTCACGGTTGGACATGCAGCAACTGTGGGACTTCGTCTCCGCCCGCAAGCAGCAACTGGTCACCGACTCGTTCCTGCACGTCAGCGCAGTCGTGCAGTCGGTGGTGATCGCCACGATCGTCGCGGTGGCGATCGGTATCCTCGTGTACCGCAGTCCGGCGGGCTCCTCGATCGCCACCGCACTCGCGAGCACGATCCTCACCATCCCGTCGTTCGCTCTGCTCGGCCTGCTGATCCCGATCCTCGGCCTCGGTGTCGCCCCTACCGTCACCGCTCTCGTGCTGTACGCACTACTGCCGATCATCCGGAACACCATCCTCGGACTCGCCTCCGTCGACCCCGCGGTCACCGACGCCGCCCGGGGCGTGGGGATGAGCCGCACGACGGTGCTGAGCAGGATCGAACTCCCGCTCGCCTGGCCGTCGATTCTGACGGGCATGCGGGTGAGCACGCAGATGCTGATGGGCATCCTCGCGATCGCCGCCTACGCGAAGGGTCCCGGGCTCGGCAACCTCATCTTCTCGGGACTGTCCCGCGTCGGCAGCCCGACCGCGATACCGCAGGCCCTCACGGGGACCGTTCTCATCGTGATCCTCGCCCTCGTACTCGACGGCGTCCTCGCCGTCATCGGCCGACTCACCACCTCCAGGGGGATCCGTGCCTGACCTCGATACACCGCACACCAACGGAAGCACCGTCTCGGGCGTGGACATCGTCCTCGAAGACGTCGTCAAGAGTTACCCGGGCCAGGAGAAGGCGGCCGTCGACAACGTGTCGATGCGCATCCCCGCCGGGGAGATCGTGGTTCTCGTCGGCCCGTCCGGCTGCGGCAAGACCACCACCATGCGCATGATCAACCGGCTCATCGAACCGACGTCGGGGAAGATCACGATCGGCGGGAAGGACGCCCTGTCCATCGACCCGGACAAGTTGCGGCGCGGCATCGGCTACTCGATCCAGCAGGCCGGACTGTTCCCGCATCTCACGATCGCCAAGAACGTCGGCACGGTCCCCGGTCTGATCGGCTGGGACAAGAAGAAGATCGCCGACCGCACCGACGAGATGCTCGACCTCGTCGGACTCGAACCCGACCTCTACCGCGAGCGCTACCCCCGGCAGTTGTCGGGCGGTCAGCAGCAGCGGGTCGGGGTGGCGCGGGCGCTGGCCGCCGATCCCCCGGTCCTGCTCATGGACGAGCCGTTCGGCGCGGTCGACCCGATCACGCGCGGACTGCTGCAGGACGAGTTGATGCGACTGCAGTCCGATCTCGGCAAGACGATCGTCTTCGTGACGCACGATTTCAACGAGGCGGTCAAGCTGGGCGATCGGATCGCGGTCCTGGGCAACCAGTCGCACATCATGCAGTACGACACTCCGGATGCGATCCTCGCCCATCCCGCCAACGACATGGTGGCCGGGTTCATCGGCGCGGACGCGGCGCTGAAGCAGCTGACGCTCACCCGGGTAGCGGAGGTCGAACTCCTCGACTGCCCCACCGCGTACGAGGACGGCTCGGTGGACGATCTGCGGGCGGCGATCGCACCCCGCAAGATCAAGTGGGGCGTCCTCCTGGACGCGCGGGACCGACCGACCCACTGGGTGTCGTTGCGGCAACTGGCCAACGCCACCTCGCTGCGCGACATCGGCGACCCGATCGAAGAGGTGGTGTCCACCCAGTCGACGCTGCAGGACGCCCTCGAAGCGCTCCTGGCGGAGAGCAGTGCGTCGACGATCGTCACCGGCCGGCGGGGCGAGTACCGCGGCCTGATCACCATCGACACACTGGTGACGCACCTGTCCGCGATGCGTGAGGAACACGCGCACGACGACGAGGACAGCGAGCCGAAGCAGAACGGGGCGAGCGAGGGCGGGACACCGTCATGACGGCGGCCGTCGCCACGAAGCCCACCGCACCTGCCGCCCGGCGGTCGGAGCGGGCCCGCTTGCTGGTCCAGCCGATCATCGTCGTGATCCTGGTGGCGGGTGTGCTCGCCTGGGCCTTCAACCGCGAACTCACCGCCACGCAGAAGGGCAGTCTCAACGCCGCCAACATCGCGACCCTGACGTGGCAGCACGTACTGATCACGGTCGCGGTGGTCGCGATCGTCGTCGTCATCGCGGTTCCGCTGGGGATCCTCCTGACGCGGCCCGGGTTCACCAAGCTGGCACCGATCTTCCTCGGAATCGCCAACATCGGACAGGCCGCGCCGGCCATCGGACTGCTGGTGCTGCTCTTCCTCGCGACGGGGACCACCGGATTCTGGATCGGGGTGCTCCCCATCGCGTTCTACTCTCTCCTGCCCGTTCTCCGGAACACGATCCTGGGTCTGCAGGAGGTCGATCCCGCCGTCATCGACGCCGGGCGCGGACAGGGCATGACCGCCGGTCTCGTCCTGCGGAAGGTCGAGTTCCCGCTCGCCGTCCCGTACATCCTCGCGGGACTGCGCACGTCGCTCGTGCTCGCCGTGGGCACCGCGACACTCAGTTTCCTCGTCAGCGCCGGCGGTCTGGGAATCCTCATCGACACCGGATACAAGTTGCGCGACAACGTGACCCTGGTGGTGGGAGCCGTGCTCGCGGTCGCGCTCGCGCTGCTCGTCGACTGGTGCGGCGCCCTGGCCGAGGAGTTCCTCGGCCCGAAGGGGCTGCGCTGATGAACCACCTCCGGAAGGCGATCGCCGCGACGGCGGTGACACTGTGCGGTGTCCTCGCAGTGTCCTGCGGCCTCGAATCCGGTGGCGCCCTGCCGCTGTCGGTGGAACCGGGCAGCATCCAGCCCGTCCCCGAACTCGAGGACGTCAAGATCACCGTCGGTTCCAAGGACTTCACCGAGCAGGTCACCCTCGGGTACATCATCGAGTTCGCGCTCAGCGCCGCCGGCGCGGAGGTGCGCGACCTCACCAACATCCAGGGGTCCAACAGCACGCGGGACGCCCAGCTGGACGGGCAGATCGACGTCACCTACGAGTACACCGGGACCGGGTGGATCAACTACCTCGGCAACGAGATTCCGATTCCCGACCCGACCGCGCAGTTCGAGGCGGTCCGCGACGAGGACCTCGATAGCAACGGCATGGTGTGGGTGGATCCGGCCCCGATGAACAACACGTACGCACTCGCGATGAGCAGGCAGACCGCCGAGGAAACCAGGATCACCACCCTGTCGGAGTACGCGGATCTGGTCAACCGCGACCCCGCCGCGGCGACGACCTGCGTCGAAACCGAATTCAACGTCCGGCAGGACGGGTTCCCGGGTATGGCCGCCAAGTACGGCTTCGACCCCGCCCGCGCGAACCGCCAGATCCTGCAGACCGGCATCATCTATCAGGCCACCGCGGACGGGACGCAGTGCAAGTTCGGCGAGGTGTTCACGACGGACGGCCGCATCATCGCGCTCGATCTGGTGCTGCTGGAGGACGATCGCCAGTTCTTCCCGAAGTACAACCCGGCGATCACCATGCGCAAGGATTTCGCCGAGGCACATCCGCAGGTGGCGGACGTGATGGCCCCGATCTCCGCGGCGCTGACCAACGAGGAGATCACCGAACTGAACCGGCGGGTCGACGTCGAGGGCGAGGAACCGGCGGACGTGGCCCGGGACTGGCTGGTGGAGAAGGGATTCGTCACGCTCCCGTGACGCTCAGCTGCCGAGGGCGATCTTCGCGATCAGGCCTCGATGATCCGAACCCGTCAGGGCAACCGATTCCACGGACTCCGCCTGCGCTCCGCTCGTGACGATGTGGTCGATCGCGATCATCGGCGGGAACGGCTGCCGGTCGGCGGGATACGTGTTCTGGATTCCGGCACCCACCTGGTCCGCGGCGTCGCGGTAGCGTCCGGTCACGAGGTTGCGGTACTTCACGTGGTCGCGGGTGGAGTTGAAGTCGCCGCTGACGATCACCGGTCCCGAGTCGGCGGGGACGGCGTCGAGAATGACTGTGATGCGGTCCATCTCGCGCGACCACAGCGACGGATCCGACGGCCACGGCGGAACCGGGTGGAACGCGTACAGAGCCGTGCTCGCACCGTCCGGGAGTTCCACCCGGGCCGACAGCGCGGACAGGACGAATTCCGAGTGGTGGACCTTGTCGGTCAGCGGGTACCGGCTCCAGATCCCGGTTCCCTCGCCGCCACTGCCGGGCATGAGGAACGAGAACGGCAGCGTCGATTCGATTCCCGCGGCCACCAACCGGTCGACGGCCTCCGGTGTGAGTTCGTTGGTGGTGAGCACGTCCACGTCGCGGTCCCGGATCTGCCGGACGAGGGAGTCGGCGTCCGCGTTGCCGAGCCAGATGTTGGCCTGCATCACCGTCAGTTCCGGCCCGGACGCCGTCACCGAACTGTTCGCCACGTACAGCGGGCCCTGCGACAGTGTGGCCACCGCGGCCACGGCCAGCGCGACCCCGAAACCGATCCAGTGCCGGGTGATTCCCAGCAGCAGCACCCCGACCGCGGCGGCCGCCATCAGGTACGGCGCCGCGGACGCCAGCACGAGCAGACGCTGGTTCTGGACGTCGAGGAACCTCAGCACGACGCCGAACACGCCGACGAGCACCGCGAGCCACCCGAGCGCCATCAGCGCCCGCACCCCCCAGGTGGCGATCACTCCCCGAAGACTCTCTCCACCACAGCCTTGGCCCGCCGGGTCACCCGCAGGTAGTTGTCGAGGAACTCGCCCGCATCGCCGCCACCCCAGCCGGCGATCTGCGCGACCGCGGACAGCACCCGGCCCGAACCGGGCAGCTGGTCGGTGGCCTTGCCGCGAACGAGCACGAGGCAGTTGCGCGCCTTCGTCGCCGTGATCCACGCGTCACGCAGCAGATCGACGTCGGACTCGCTGAGCAACTCGGCCGCGCCGATCGCGTCGAGTGTCTCGAGTGTCGACGTGTTGTGCAGCGACTCGATCTCGTGGGCGTGCCGGAGCTGGATCAGCTGCACGGTCCATTCGATGTCGGCTAGACCGCCGCGCCCGAGCTTGGTGTGCGTCGCGGGGTCGGCGCCGCGCGGCAGTCGCTCGGAGTCGACGCGCGCCTTGATGCGCCGGATCTCGCGGACCGCCTGCTCCGACACCCCGCCCTCCGGGTAGCGGGTCTTGTCGATCATGTGCAGGAAGCGCAGCCCCAGATCGGCGTCGCCCGCGACGTGATGCGCGCGCAGCAGTGCCTGGATCTCCCAGGCCTGCGCCCACTGCGCGTAGTAGGCCTCGTAGGACGCCAGCGTGCGCACCATCGGGCCGCTGCGACCCTCCGGGCGCAGGCCGGTGTCGACCTCCAGCGGCGGATCGGTGCTGGGCGCGCCGAGCAGAGCCCGCACCTTGTCGCCGATGCTGTTGGCCCACTTGACGGCGACCGTCTCGTCGATCCCCTCGCGCGGCTCGCACACGAACAGCACGTCCGCGTCGGAACCGTAGCCGAGCTCACCGCCACCGAGCCGGCCCATGCCGATCACCGTGAAGGTCGCGGGAGCGGGGGTGCCGAGTTCCTTCTCGCTCGCCTTGGTCACGGCCGCCAGGGCGGCATTGAGCACGGCCGCCCACACGGACGACAGCGCCTTGCACACGCCCGGCACGTCGAGCATGCCGAGGATGTCCGCGGAGGCGATACGGGCCAGCTCGTAGCGGCGCAGGGAGCGCGCCGCCGCGATCGCGCGGGCCGGGTCGTCGTGGCGTGCCGAGGCCGTCAGGATGCCGCGTGCGACGTCCTCCGGCTTCGACTCCAGCAGTCGCGGTCCGGCCGGTGAATCCGCGAACAGGCGCACCACGTCCGGCGCCTTGATCAGCAGGTCGGGAACGTAGGCCGAGGATCCGAGTACCGTCATCAGCCGCTCGGCGACCGAGGCCTCGTCACGCAGCAGGCGGAGGAACCAGGTCTGATCGGTCATCGCGTCCGACAGGCGCCGGTACGCGAGCAGACCCGCATCGGGATCCGGTGTGTCGGCGAGCGATTCGAGCAGCGTCGGCAGCAGCAGCGCCTGGATGCGGCCCTTGCGGGACGCGCCGCTGGTGAGTGCGGTGAGGTGCCCGAGCGCGTTCTCCGGGGCGGTGTAGCCCAGCGCCGCCAGCTGGCGGATGGCCGCGTCCGGGCTCAGCCGCAGCGCCTCCTTGTCGATGCGCGCCACCGATTCGAGCAGCGGCCGGTAGAACAGCTTGGCGTGCAGCCGTCGCACGCGGTGCGAGTTGCGCTTGATCTCCGCGTTGAGAACGCCGAGTGCGTCCTTGCTGCCGTCGGGCCGCATGTGCGCCGCGCGAGCCAGCCAGCGCAGCGCTTCCTCGTCGTCGGCGGGCGGGAGGGTGTGTGTGCGCCGCAGCTTCTGCAACTGCAGCCGGTGCTCGAGCAACCGCAGGAATTCGTAGGACGCAGCGAGATTCGCGGCGTCGTCGCGGCCCACGTAGCCGCGGGCGGCGAGGGCGGTCAGCGCGTCGATGGTGCTCTGGACGTGCAGCGCCTCGTCCGCGCGGCCGTGCACGAGTTGCAGGAGCTGGACGGCGAACTCGACGTCGCGCAGACTGCCGCGGCCCAGTTTCAGTTCGCGTTCGCGGAGTTCCGGCGGAACCATCTCCTCCACCCGGCGGCGCATCGCCTGCACCTCGGGAACGAAGTCCTCGCGCTCCGACGCGGTCCACACCATCGGGCTGAGGGCGTCGACGTACTGCTGTCCGAGCGCGACGTCGCCGATCATCGGGCGGGCCTTGAGCAGCGCCTGGAATTCCCAGGTCTTGGCCCAGCGCTTGTAGTACGCGACATGCGATTCGAGGGTGCGGACGAGTTCCCCGCGCTTGCCCTCCGGCCGCAGCGCGGCGTCCACGTCGAAGAAGGCCGAGGACCCGATGCGCATCATCTCGCCCGCGATCCGGCTGGCGATCGCGTCGGCGGGTTCGGCGACGAAGACCACGTCCACGTCGCTGACGTAATTGAGTTCGCGGGCGCCGCACTTGCCCATGGCGATGACGGCCAGCCGCACGGGGCACGGCGCGTCCGGGCACACGGCTGCGACGGCCACCGCGAGGGCGGCGTTCAGCGCGGCGTCCGCCAGATCGGACAGCTGATGTCCGACAGTCTGGTACGGAAGTACCGGTTCGTTCTCGACAGTCGCCGCGAGGTCGACGGCAGCGAGCAGCATCAGCTCGTCGCGGTACGCCTTGCGCAGCGCCGCGATGGCATCGGGTCCGGTCACCTTCGCCCGGTACAGTTTTGCGTCCGGGTGGGCGCCGTCCTCGGGTTCGGCCCCGACGGCGGCCATCATCGTGGCGGTCGCCTCGTCCTTCGACGGGAGGCGGACGTCGCCGGCCAGGATCTTCCAGGACGCAGGATCCGCGGCCAGGTGGTCGCCGAACGCGCTGGACGCGCCGAACAGCCCGAACAGTCGGCCACGGAGGCCCTTGTCGGTGCGGAGCGCCGCATCGAGTTCGGCCCAGCCCTCACCGAGCCCGTCCTTCAGGCGCACCAGGGTGCGGAGGGCGAGGTCGGCGTTCGCGGCCCGCGACAACGACCAGAGCAGTTCGATGCTGTCTTCACCGACCCAGCCCAGATCGCGGAGTTCGGACGGAGCGGTCGGCTCGACGAGACCCAGACGACCCGGACCGGGAACGGCAGAACGCGCTGCCGGAGGCTTCACCATGCTCTTGCTCACAACCCCAGATACGTCTTGAGTTCGAACGGCGTCACGTGGCTCCGGTACTCCTCCCACTCGCGACGCTTGTTGCGCAGGAAGAAGTCGAACACGTGCTCGCCGAGTGCTTCGGCCACCAACTCCGACTTCTCCATCTCACGCAGCGCGCCGTCGAGGTTGCCGGGCAGTTCCCGGTAGCCCATGGCGCGGCGCTCGGCCGACGTCAACGCCCACACGTCGTCCTCGGCCTCCGGCGGAAGTTCGTAGCCCTTCTCGATTCCGCGCAGACCGGCGGCGAGGAGCACCGCGAACGTCAGGTACGGGTTGCAGGCCGAATCTGGGCTCCGGATCTCGACGCGCCGCGAGGACGCCTTGTTCGGCGTGTACATCGGGACGCGGACCAGCGCCGACCGGTTGGACGGGCCCCAGGACGCCGCCGTCGGGGCCTCGCCGCCGTGGATCAGACGCTTGTAGGAGTTGACCCACTGGTTGGTGACGGCGCTGATCTCGTTGGCGTGCTCGAGGATGCCGGCGATGAACGCCTTACCGGTCTCCGACAACTGCATCGGATCGTCCGGGTTGTGGAAGGCGTTGGTGTCGCCCTCGAACAGGCTCATGTGGGTGTGCATCGCCGAGCCGGCCTGATCGCTGAACGGCTTCGGCATGAACGTGGCGCGCACGCCCTCGGCGATCGCGACCTCCTTGACGACGTATCGGAACGTCATCACGTTGTCGGCCATCGACAGGGCGTCCGCGTACCGCAGGTCGATCTCCTGCTGGCCGGGAGCCGCTTCGTGGTGGCTGAACTCGACGGAGATGCCCATCGACTCGAGTGCGTCGATCGCGTGCCGGCGGAAGTTGGGAGCGGAGTCGTGGACGGCCTGGTCGAAGTAGCCGCCGGAGTCGGCGGGCTTCGGCGGCGTGCCGTCGATAGGCCCGTTCTCCAGGAGGAAGAACTCGATCTCGGGGTGCACGTAGCAGCTGAAGCCCAGATCGCTCGCCTTGTTCAGCTGACGGCGCAGCACGTGCCGCGAATCCGCCCAGGAGGGGGAACCGTCGGGCATGGCTATGTCGCAGAACATGCGGGCGGAGTGCTGGTGCCCCTTGCTCGAACTCCACGGCAGCACCTGGAAGGTGGACGCGTCCGGCTTCGCGACCGTGTCCGCCTCGGACACCCGGGAGAAGCCCTCGATCGCGGATCCGTCGAACCCGATGCCTTCCTCGAAGGCGCCTTCCAGTTCCGCGGGGGCGATCGCCACCGATTTCAGGTATCCGAGAACGTCCGTGAACCACAATCGGACGAACCGAATGTCGCGCTCTTCGAGGGTGCGAAGCACGAATTCCTTTTGGCGATCCATGTCCGCGAGAGTAAGCAAAGTTCGTTAAATCTGTGTTACTTCGTTGATTCGACTATGCCGGATTCCGCATCGTGCCAGCGTGCGGGCACCTCGGACGACCCCGTCACATGCGTGGGTCAGCACGTCAGGTCCGCGGGCGGCGCCGCGAGGTCGACGAGATAGTCCGAGACGGCGTCGTCGACGCACGCCTCGCCGTCGAGAACGACGGTGTGCTGAGTGCCCCGGTACGTGACGAGCGAGCCGTTCATCTGCTTCGCCAGATCCACGCCCGCCTGGTACGGCGTCGCCGGGTCCTCGGTCGTCGACACGACGACGACCGGCGGGATCCCGGGCGCCGACACGGTGTGCGGCGAGCCCGTGTTCGGCGCGGGCCAGAACGCGCAGACGTCCAGCGGCGCGCTGCCGGTGCCGCGACCGTCGTCGAGGAACGGCGCCGCCTGGCGGTACCGCACGTCCGCCTCCCCGACGGCCGCGCGGTCGGTGACGGGCGGATCGTCCATGCAGCGGATGGAATTGAAGGCGTCGTTGAGGTTGGAGTACGTGCCGTCGTCGGCGCGCCCCTCGTACAGATCGGCCAGCATCAGCAGCGAATCGCCCGTCCCCGTCTGCAGGCTCTCCAGGCCTCCGCGGAGCGGGCCCCACAGATTCGGCGAGTACAGGGCCTGCTGGACGCCGGTGATCGCATCGGTGTAGCTGAGTCCGCGCGGGTCGGTGGTCGCGGCCGGCTTGGCGATCAGCGGGTCGACGAGCGCCCGGAACCTCGCGTCCGCCTGTGCCGGGTCGGTGCCGAGCGGGCAGTCCGGTTGCTGGATGCAGTCCGCGGCGAACGCGTCGAACGCGGACTGGAATCCGGCCGCCTGCAGGATCACTTCCTCCGTCGGGTCCTGCTCCGGGTCGAGGGCACCGTCGAGGACCATCGCGCGCACGTTTCCCGGGAACGTCTCCGCGTACGTCGAGCCGAGCCGGGTGCCGTACGAGTAGCCGAGGTAGTTGAGCTTCTCGTCACCGAGCACCGACCGGATGACGTCCATGTCGCGCACCACGTCGTACGTTCCGACGTGGGCAAGGACGTCGACGCCGGTCCGCTCCGCACACTTGTCCGCGTACTCACGGTTCTCGGCCTCCGTCTGCGCGATTCCGGCGGGACTCATGTCGACGTCGTCGTCCTTGCGCCGCGCGTCCACCTCCGGCGGGGTCAGGCAGCTCACCTGCGGCGTGGACGCGCCGACGCCGCGCGGATCGAAACCGATGACGTCGAACCGCTCCGCGATGTCGGTGCCGTCGGCCACGGACGCCAGCCCGATACCCGACGCCCCCGGGCCACCGGGGTTCACGAGGAGCGATCCGACCTTGTCGCCGGTCGCCTTCGACCGGGAGACGGCGATCTGTGCGGTGGCGCCCCCGGGGTTCGCGTAGTCGTTCGGCACGGTCACCTTCGCGCAGTCGAGAGTGTCGCCGAGCGGAGACCCGTCCGTGCTGTAGCCCTCGCACGACCCCCACTGCACCTGCTGCGTGTAGAACTCCTCGAGCCCGGCGGGGATCGGTCCGGCCGGGGCCGCCTCGGCCGCCGACGGTTCGGCGACGGCCTCGCCGGCGTCCGGTCCGCCTCCCGCACAGCCTGCGACGACAAGGACGACGGCGACGCACCCCGCGAACGCGGCCGGTACCCGAGCACTCTTCGACATAGGACGATCGTGCCAGGGGTTCTGCGCCGGCAGGCCTTCCCGCAGGTCAGAGGACAGACGGTGGGTGTGACCTATTGCACCCGCGCGAGCCCTTCGCTCCCCCGCGGGCCGGTGGCAGACTGTAGGCGTCATCACCCGCACCCGGGGACCCGTCAAGGGCCTCGAGGCCAGAAAGGGACAACGATGTCCGATAGCAAGTCGTCCGCGAGCACGTCAGAAGATCGGCTCTACGGATCAGCACCATCGCACGACGTTCCCAAGCGCAAGACCCGAACCCACCACCTTCAGGCCATGAAGGCCGAGGGCGAACGCTGGGCGATGCTCACCGCCTACGACTACTCCAGCGCCCGCATCTTCGAGGAAGCCGGGATTCCCGTTCTCCTCGTCGGCGACTCGGCCGCCAACGTCGTCTACGGATACGAGACCACCGTCCCGGTCACGATTGACGAACTTCTCCCTCTCGTTCGCGGCGTCGTCCGCGGTGCGCCGCACGCTCTCGTGGTGGCGGACCTCCCGTTCGGCAGCTACGAGAGCTCCCCGGAGCAGGCCCTCGCGTCCGCGACCCGGTTCATGAAGGAAGGGCTCGCCCACGCGGTCAAGCTCGAGGGCGGCGAGCGCGTCGCGCCGCAGATCGCCGCCATCACCGCGGCAGGCATCCCCGTCATGGCCCACGTCGGGTTCACCCCGCAGAGCGTGAACTCGCTCGGCGGTTTCCGCGTACAGGGCCGCGGCGACGCCGCCGAACAGTTGGTCGCCGACGCGATCGCCGTGCAGGAGGCCGGCGCGTTCTCCGTCGTCATGGAGATGGTGCCCGCCGAGATCGCAGGCCAGGTCACCCGCAAGCTCACCATCCCCACCGTAGGCATCGGCGCGGGCGTCGAGTGTGACGCCCAGGTCCTCGTGTGGCAGGACATGGCCGGCTACACCAGCGGCAAGACGGCGAAGTTCGTCAAGCGCTTCGGTAACGTCGGTGACGAGTTGCGTAACGCGGCCGCCGCATACGCGACCGAGGTACGCGCCGGAACGTTCCCGGCGGAAGAGCACAGCTTCTAGGTCGTCCTCGACTCACCGGGCCGGCACACACTCGAGGGGGATGTTCATGGGACAGCGACGCGTGCAGGGCACCGGACGTCGTCACCGCCTGGCCGTGATGGTGGCCGCGGCGGTGGCGGCCGCGGCGGTCGTCACGGGGTGTGCCGGACCGCCCCCCGCACCCGCGCCCGGCTCCACCGCGCCCCCAGCACCGGCCACCACGGCGGTTCCCGGCACCGCACTGGTGGCGGGTGGCGTCACCGAGGCGCAGGCCGCCCAGCTGTGCACCGACCTCGAAGGTCAGTTGCAGAGTTGGCGCACCTACACGCCGACCATCGGCAAGACCGGCTTGAACGGTCTGGTCGGCACGTGGATCGCGAAGAACAACCTCAACGCGCTCGACTTCCTGCAGGACCGGGGCCGGATCGACGTCATCACGACGGCGGCCTGCCCCGGCATCCGGCAGGAAGCGGTGACCGCACTGGTGATCCCCGACCTGGCGTCCGGCCTGATCGGGTTCTGAGGCCGACGTGACCCAGCTGCGCACCCTGTACCCGCCGCTCGAGCCGTACCAGTTCGGGCATCTCGACGTCGGCGACGGTCAGCAGATGTACTGGGAGCAGAGCGGCAACCCCGACGGGAAGCCGGTCGTGTTCCTCCACGGCGGGCCCGGGGGCGGCACCGATCCCGCGCAACGACAGTTCTTCGACCCGCAGGTGTACCGGATCGTGCTGCTCGACCAGCGCGGATGCGGACGCTCCACACCCCACGTCGCCGACGGGGCCGATCTGTCGGTCAACACCACCCACCGTCTCCTCGGCGATGTGGAGTTGCTGCGCAGCCATCTCGATATCGACCGGTGGCAGGTCTTCGGCGGGTCGTGGGGCTCCACGTTGGCTCTCGCCTACGCCCAGAAGCATCCCGATCGGGTCACCGAGCTGGTGTTGCGTGGCATCTTCCTGCTGCGTCGCAGCGAGATCGACTGGTACTACAACGGCGGTGCCGGACATCTGTTCCCCGAACTGTGGGAGGAGTTCCTGGCGCCGGTGCCGGAGTCGGAGCGGGGCGGCGACCTCGTCGAGGCCTACCACCGGCTGCTGCAATCCGACGATCCCGACGTCGCGACGCGGGCCGCGGTCGCGTGGTCCACGTGGGAGGGCGCGACGAGTTCGCTGCTCCCCAAACCGGAACGAGTGGTGGAGACGTCCCAGCCGAGGTTCGCGCTGGCCTTCGCCCGCATCGAGAACCATTACTTCCACAACCGCGGGTTCCTGGACGAGGGTCAGCTTCTCCGGGACGCCGCCGCACTGGACGGCATTCCGGGCGTGATCGTGCAGGGACGCTACGACGTGGTGTGCCCGGCGACCAGCGCGTGGGCGCTGCACCGGGCCTGGCCGGGTTCGCGACTCGAGATCGTCGACGACGCGGGACACTCGGCGATGGAGCCGGGCATCGTGCATCACCTCGTCGAGGCAACGGACCGGTTCCGCGACTGACGCGCTATGCGGGGTAACCGAACTCGACGGTCCGCTTCGCGACGTCGGCGGAGACGAGCCTGATTTTCACCTGTTCGCCCTCGGCGGGGTCGCCCACGCATTTCGCCATCACGGACACGGACGGGACGAACACGTCCGCGGTGCGCTTGCCGTTCCGTGACCGCAGCACGGTCGCGTCGAATGTCTCGCCCACCCGGTCGGCGAGCACGGTCGCTTCGGTGAGGTCGATGCAGGCGCGGTCGATCTTGCTCGCGAGGGAATCCGAGCCGACCATGATCTCGGGCATCGAGCCCAGGGCGTCCCGCGCCCAGGACGGCACCGGCGTTCCGGCGGTGACGGCGAGGCACACCTCCGTGGAGTACCGGTCCGAGAGCCGGCGCAGCGGCGCGGTCACGTGGGCGTACGGGGCGCCGATGGCGGCGTGCGTGGTCAATTCGGGCAGGGCGCCGTCGAACGCCGCGTAGTCGGCGCCCCGCAGCAGCGACGGCGCCTCGGTCATCAGCACCAGCGTCGACGCCGAATTCGGGTCGAGCCGCGCCAGGAGTTCACCGACGCCGACGCTCTCCGGCCAGTCGATCCCCAATGCCGACGCCGTGCGTCGCAGCGCCTCGACCGCGTCCGGTCCGGCGGGCGGCAAGGTGCGGAGCAGCCCGACCTTCGCATCGAGCATCATGGCCGCGGCGCACATTCCGGTGAGGAGCGAGACTTCGGCGTTCCAGTCGTCGGCCTCGGTGCGGGGCGCGAGGTCGACGCGCCAGCCGTCGCCGTCCGGCACCACTTCCTGCTCGGGGAGCCGGAGTTCGATCGCTCCGCGCGCCACCGCCGCCGCCGTGCGGAGCCGGCCGAACTCCGGAAGCGACGCGATGGACGGATGCAGTCGTCCCGCCTCCGAATCGGCTTGCACACCGGCGTAGTCCAGCCGTGCCACGGAACGCACCGTCGCACGGGACACCGTGCAGGACAAGGGTCTGGCCGACTCGTCGAGTTCGATCCGCCACACCACCGCCGGGCGGTCCTCGTCGGGGAGGAGACTCGCGGATCCCTCCGAGAGTTCCTTGGGGTGCAGCGGCACCTTGCCGTCGGGGAGGTAGAACGTCTGCCCGCGTTTGCGGGTTTCCACGTCGAGCACTCCACCGGGCTCCACGACGGCGCCGACGTCCGCGATCGCGTAGTGCAGGACGAATCCGTCGCGTGTCCGGTCGAGGTGCAACGCCTGATCGAGGTCCAGGGAATCGGGCGGATCGATGGTGACGAACGCCAGATCGGTGCGGTCCTCCCGCTCGGACGCGTACCGGTCGGACGCCGCCCGCGCCTGTGCGACCGCCGCGGGCGGATATCCCTCCGGCAGGTGGAATTCGGTACGCACGGCGCCGAAATCGATTCCGCGCGCGACGAAACGACTCATCGGTACCTCACGCGCACCCTCTCCGCAACGCTATTTGTTCCACTCCTCGTCTGCCCGGTCCGCCGCCTTGTTCCGCTCCGCGGCGATCTGCAGCGCCTTCTCAGCGGACGCGCGATCGGGGTACGGGCCCATCCGGGACATCGACGATGCCGCCTTCCCCTGCGTGACCGTGCCGTCCTCGACGTTGTAGTACCAGAGATGATCTTCGTCAGTCATGCCCTCAGTGTGGCACCGGTGGGACGTGTGGGGTTGTGGATCACGCTCAGACTGTTACCCTCGGAGTCCTGTCCGGTGATATGGTCCCCGGCGCCGGTCATTGCGGTGCCGATGGCTCGCCTTCCCGGCGCAGTGCCCGAACAGAGAATGGAGCGAGCATGTCAACGATCATTTTTGATCAGCTACTTCCCTACCTCGGTGCCGAAGGCGCCACCTACTGGGCCCAACTGCTGATGGTCGATCCCGTCTGACGGCTATCGATCAGTCGATACTTCGAAGCCCCCGCCGGACCTGTCCGGCGGGGGCTTCGTCGTGAGCGGGCAGGCACGTCCGCGACACATTCGTGACGATTCTCCGGACGCTTCGCCCTGCTCCGGGGACTGCACGTCTCTAGGCTGACCTGATGGCAGTGAATCCAGCGATCGAGGGTCGTGTCTATCCGCCGACCGAGCCCTACCTCGTCGGCCGCGAGAAGATCAGGGAATTCGCCCGCGCCGTCTTTGCCACCAACCCGACGTCGTTCGACGTCGGCAGCGCCCGCGCCGCCGGTCACGCCGATCTCGTTGCCCCACCCACGTTTCCCGTCATCGTGCAGGAACGCGCATTGGCGCAGCTCGTTGCCGATCCGACGTCGGGAATCGAGCCGGTCAATCTGGTGCACAGTACCGAACACGCCACGTCCATCCGCCCGGTCGTCGCGGGCGACGAACTCTCCGCCGTGCTCACCGTCACGAACGTGACGTCACGCGGTCCGCACACGCTGCTCGTCGCCGACATCGAGATCCTCGACGCCGCAGGCGATCACGTGAGCACCATGACGTCGACCCTCTTCGTCAGGGGGGAGGAATGACGTCGCCGGGGCGAATCATGCTCGGCGACACCGTCGCCAAGGCCCGATATCACGTGACCCGGGAATCCCTGGTTCGCTATGCCGGGGCGTCCGGCGATTTCAACTCCATTCACTACCGGGACGACGTCGCGGACGCCGTGGGCCTGCCCGGTGTGCTCGCGCACGGAATGCTGACGCTGGGACTGGCGACGCAGTGCGTCGTCGACTGGCTCGGCGACCCGGCACGGGTCACCGGATACCGCGCCCGCTTCACCAAGCCGGTGATCGTCGCCCCGGACGACGGCGCGGTCGTCGAGGTCGTCGCGAAGGCCGCACAGGTCGACGAGGCCGCGGGCACCGCGAGGATCGACCTGACCGTGACGTTCGACGGACACACCGTGCTCGGCAAGTCACAAGTCTGGATTTCACTGCGCTGAGCGCGCCCGACATACTGGGCCGATGATCGGTGTCGTGGTGACCGCGTTCGCGGTGCTCGGGCTCCTGACCGTCATTCCGGGCCCGGACATGGCGGTGGTGACGCGCGCCGGCCTGTCCGGAGGACGCGGCGCCGCGCTGCGGGCGACGTTCGGCGTGGTCACCGGGTTGATGGTGTGGGGCGCGCTGACCGTCGTCGGGCTCGGCGCGGTGCTCGCCGCCTCCGCGGAGGCGTACACCGTCGTGAAGATCGTCGGCGGGATGTACCTGGTGTATCTGGGCCTCTCCACCCTCTGGCGCAGCCGGTCGCGACAACGCACCGCCGCGACCGTAGCGGCACAGGTTCCGTCGCCGGGGTCGAGTTGGCGGGCCGGGTTCCTGACCAACCTCCTGAACCCGAAGATCGCGGTGTTCTACACCGGCCTGCTCCCCCAGCTCGTTCCGCCCGGGTGGCCGACCGCCCCGACCCTGGCGTTGCTCGTGCTCGTTCACGGGCTCCTCGGGATCGTCTGGCTGGGCGCGTACAGCCTTCTGCTGACCCGTGCGCGCACCACGCTGGAGAAGCCGTCGGTGCGACGGGTCCTGGATCGGATCACCGGAACGGTCCTCTTCGGTTTCGGCGCCGTCGTCGTCGCCGAAGCGCGGTAGGGCCGAGGTCAGTTCCGGGAGTCGCTGGAAGTCGCCGAGCTGCCGCCGAGCAGAATCGTGCTGATCAGATTCGGGTCGTCGGTCATCGGGACGTGCCCTATGCCGGGCAGGACCAGTATCCGCGCCTGCGGGAAGAATCGGCGCACCCGCCGTGCCTGATACACCGGCAGAATCAGGTCGCGTCGCCCCCACGCCACGGTGACCGGAACCGTCGCGTCGACGACCGGCGGGAGATCGAACGAGGCCGTCATCCCCTTGTCGACCAGAGCGTTGGTGGTGAGCGAGTGCGCGTCGATCACGGCATCCTCGTACGGCACCCGGCTGGGCCGCGCGAAGAAGGCGGCAAGCGAGGGGTAGCGGACAGCCTTGTATCGCAAAGCCTTCGGAGCATTCGGACCCAACGCCCGGGCGAATCCGCGCAGCGCCCGGAACGTGTAGATGGTGCGGGCCTGATCGGCGCGGTTGACGAAGAAGCCGGCCGGTGAGAGCGCCGTGGCCGAGGCGACCTCGCCCCGGGCCGCCAGCGCGAGGGACAGCCAGCCTCCGAGCGAGTTTCCGGCGACGTGCGGCCGTTCGCCGGGCGGCGTCACCGAGCGGACGAACCCGCTCAGTTCCTCGAGGAGTTGATCCATCATGTCCGGGCCGTCTTCGAGTGCGGCCGATTCTCCGTGTCCCGGCAGGTCGACGGTGACCACCCGGCGATAGGGCGTCAACTGGTCGAGCAGGGCGTTCCAGGCCTGCCGGCGATGCACCACCCCGTGCACGAGTATCAGAGTGGGGCCGGAGCCGGCGATGTCGTGGGGCAAGTCCATGGACAGATGTTACCGCTATCACGAGTTACATCTACTACCTCCGATAGAGGGGCCCCATCGCCCACGGACATGGGCGACGGGCCCCGGCATCGACCCCGATTCGGGTCAGTCGGGCCGTTGCGGGAAAGATGCTAACCGGTCTGTTTGTTACTCGCCAGTCAGGGTCGAGACCTCCGTGACTGGCGCACGGGTGAGGCGGACGAGTTGGCGTATAAGCCGGATCCTGTCCCCGAACGCCGAAGCGCCGGGTGGCGACCATCCATCTGGGCACACCGTCGCCGGGTACCTCGAGCGGTTCACCCGCAGGCTCGGGCGAGCAGCCCTCGAACACCTGCGCAGCCGCACCGGGATCCCGGAGGATCCGGTGCGGCCTTCAACCTTGCTCCGGGCGGGGTTTACCTAGCCACCCCGGTCACCCGGGGTGCTGGTGCGCTCTTACCGCACCGTTTCACCCTGACCGACGCCTCGCCCCGGAGGATGTGGCGTCGGCGGTCTGTTTTCTGTGGCACTGTCCCGCGAGTCACCTCGGGTTGCCGTTAACAACCGCCCTGCTCTGTGGAGTCCGGACTTTCCTCGACTCAGGGCCTGTGCACTGATGTGCTGGTTCCCTGTGCCGCGGTCGCCCGGCCAACTCGTCCGCCCGATCAGCCTACAGTTCGCGCGAACGTGTCATGCCGCCGCACTATGGTCTGTTCATGACCCGATACGCCGCCCTCCTGCGCGGTATCAATGTGGGCGGCATCAACATCAAGATGGCCGACCTCCGCAACACCTTCGCCGATCTGGGATTCGAGAACGTGAAGACCGTTCTCGCGTCGGGCAACGTGCTGTTCGATTCCGACCGTGACGACGTCCCCGCACTGAAGAGTGAGATCGAATCCGGGCTGCGTGCCGAATTCCACTACGAAGCCTGGGTTTTCGTCCTCGACCTCGACACGGTCCGGAAGATCGTCGACGACTACCCGTTCGACCCCGAGCGAGAAGGCTGGCACCCGTACGTGCTGGTGACGCCCGAACCCGAGGTCCTGGACACACTTCTGAGCATCCGGGACGAGCTGGATCCGGAGGTCGAACGAGTGCAGGCCGGCGCCGGCGTCCTGTACTGGGAAGTCGAACGGGGTATGACGCTCAAGAGCAGGTTCGGCAAGAGCACCGGCGCCCCCAAGCTCAAGGCGTTCACCACGACCCGGAATCTGCGCACCCTCCACAAACTCCTGAAGTGACCCGTCGGTGACAGTTCTGGCGGTGGCGCTCGTCGCCGGAGTCCTCGTCTTCGCGGTCGTGCGTCCACGCAGGCTGCCCGAGATCGTCGCGGCCGCACCGGCCGCGGTCGTCGTCCTCGCCACCGGTCTGGTGACGCCGTCGGAGGCCTGGGACGAGGTGTCGGAGATGGCCCCGACCGTCGGGTTCCTGGCGGCGATCCTCGTCCTTGCGCACCTGGCGGACGCCATGGGGGTGTTCACCTGGATCGCGGGCCGGTTGCGGCGCGGGGCGCGGGGGGATCCGAAGAGGTTGCTGACCCTCGTGTTCGGGGCGGCGGCGCTGACCACCGCGGTGCTGAGTCTCGATGCCACGGTGGTCCTGCTGACACCGGCGGTGATAGCCACAGCCCGCTCGCTGCGGATGGATCCGCGCCCCCATTCGTATGCCACCGCGCACCTGTCGAACACTGCGTCGACCCTGCTGCCCGTCTCCAACCTGACGAACCTCATCGCGTTCTCGGCGACCGGGTTGACCTTCCTGCATTTCACCGCCGTGATGGCGCTGCCGTGGGCCGTGGCGATCGTCGTCGAACTGGTCCTGTTCCGCGTGTTCTTCCGGCGTCACCTCGTCCGGCCCGAAGCCGAGCCGGAGCCGAAACGTGACCCGCCGGCGCCGGTAGTCGCACTGTCGATCATCGCGGCCACACTCCTGGGGTTCGCGGTGTCCGGCTTCGTCGGGGTCGCACCGGCGTGGGTGGCCGCGGCGGGGGCGATCGTGCTGGGCGTCGTCGCCCTGCGCGACGGCCGGACCAGCCTGGGCCGGATCGTGTATTCGATCGACGTGTGGTTCTGCGGGTTCGTCCTGATCCTCGGCGTCGTCGTGGCCGGGGTCGCGAACGGTCCGATCGGCGAATGGATCGCCACGCGGCTGCCAGCCGACACGTCGTTCACGGCACTGCTCACGATGGCCGTCGTCGCCGCGGTCGCCGCGAACCTGGTGAACAACCTCCCCGCCACGCTGCTCCTGCTGGCAGCGCTCGGACCGCACGCTCCGACGGCACTCGTGCTGGCGATGCTGCTCGGTGTGAACCTCGGCCCCAACCTCACGTACGTGGGGTCGCTGGCGATCATGCTGTGGCGGCGCGTCGCCGCGCGCGCCGGATCTCCCGCAGATCTCCGGACGTTCACGATTCTCGCGCTGGTGACCACGCCGTTGACCCTGCTCGCCGCGGTCGTTGCCCTCTGGGCCTGTGAGTACTTGTCAACCGCGGGCGGTTGACAAGTACTCACAGGTGGGAGGTGTCGTTGACCAGGCGGACGGACGAGCCGCCGTCGGGATAGAACTCGGCGATGCTCAGCGAGGCCAGATCCAGATGCAGCTTGTACAGCAGGGACGGTCCTGCGTCGAGCGCCAACTGCAACAGGGTCTTGATGGGGGTCACGTGGGTGACCACAAGGATCGTGGAGCCGGCATAGGAGGCGGTGAGGTCGTCGCGGACCTTCAGGATGCGCTCCCGCACCTCGTCGAAGCTCTCCCCCGCGGGCGGGCACACCGACGTGTCCGACAACCACTTGCGGTGCAGTTCGGGGTCGCGGTCGGCGGCTTCCCGGAACGTGAGGCCCTCCCACTCGCCGAAGTCGGTTTCGGTGAGGCCCTCGTGCACGGTGACCGGGAGTCCGAGCACCTTCGCCGCCGCCGCCGCGGTCTGCTGCGCGCGTCCCAGCGGGGACGACACCACGGCCGCGATTCCGTTGTTGCCTGCGAAGCGGGCGGCCGCGCCGTTCGCCTGGGCCTGCCCGATCTCGGTGAGGGCCGGGTTCCCGCGACCCGAGTACCGCCGGTCGACGGACAGCGCGGTCTGCCCGTGCCGGAGCAGCAGCATCCGGGTCGGGGCGCCCGTTGTGTCCATCCAGCCCGGTGCCGCGGGGGTGGCCTTCTCCGACTGGACCGCGGCCGGTTCCGGTTCGGCGTCGGAATTGCCGGCGGCGCCGTCCATGGCTTCGTTGGCGAGGCGGTCGGCGTGCGCGTTCTCCGCCCGCGGAATCCAGGTGTACGTCACAGAATCGAACTGCCGGGCGAGTGTGGACGCCTGGCGCTGCAGCGGAATCATGTCCGGGTGCTTCACCTTCCAGCGCCCGGACATCTGCTCGACCACCAGTTTGGAGTCCATCCGCACGTCCACCTCGGACGCGCCGAGTTCGGCGGCGGCATCGAGACCGGCGATCAGGCCCCGGTACTCGGCGACGTTGTTGGTGGCGATCCCGAGGCTCTCCTTGCGCTCCGCGAGAACGGAGCCGTGGGTGGCGTCGAACACCACGGCGCCGTAGCCGGCGGGTCCGGGATTGCCGCGCGAACCACCGTCGGCCTCGACGACGACCCGACCGGCACTCACAGACCCGACTCCTTCGTGCGCACCAGGATCGCGCCGCATTCCGAGCAGCGCACGACGACGTCGGGTGCGGTGGCGGTGATGCGGGAGATCTCGCCGCGGTCGAGTTCGATGCGGCACGCTCCGCAGCGCCGGGCCTGCAGCAGCGCCGCTCCGACACCGTTCGGGCTGCGCTGCTTCTCGTAGACGGCGATCAGGTCGGCGGGGAACTGGTCGGCCAGCGCCGTGCGGTCGCGGATGCAGCGCTGCTCGGCGGCGTCCAGATCCGCCACGGCGTCGTCCCGGCGGCGGGCGGCGTCGATGAGGTCTTCCTCGATCTGCGACAACTGCGCACCGGCGTGGTCGTGGTCGGACTGCGACGCCTCGCGCCGTTCCATCACCTCGAGCAGTTCGTCCTCGAGGAGGCCCTGACGGCGGACGAGGCTGCCGAGTTCGTGTTCGAGTTCGGTGAGCTGCTTCGATCCGACCGTTCCGCTCTGGAGCAGGGTGCGGTCGCGGTCCTCGCGCTGACGGACGGCGTCGACCTCACCTTCGAGCTTGCGGATGTCGCGGTCGAGATCGTCGAGGACGATTTCGACGGCCACGGCCGCGTCCTTACGGGTGACGCGCTCCGCCTCGAGCCGCTCGACTTCCTGACGCTCCGGAAGCGCGGTGCGTCGGTGGGCGATCCTCGACAGCTCCGCATCGACGCCGGCGAGGTCGAGAAGCTTGGACTGCACCTGTGGTTCGACGTTCACGCGTGGTAACTCCTGCTGTCTTCTGTGAAGGGTTCTTGTGTGCAGATTGCTGGGTGTCAACCGTACCCCGGCGGATCACGGGTTTCGGCCGGACGGCGCTACGACGGCGACGCGCTGACCGACCACGGATCGGTCCGTACGGCCGACACCCGAACCTGCCAGTCCGGTGTCTGGCCGAACGCGGTGTCGAGGACGCCCTTGGCCTGGTCACACCACGGCTGCTCGCTCGCCCAGTGCGCGACGTCGATCAGGGCCGGACCCCCGGCGCGCAGGTGCTCGTCCGCCGGGTGGTGTCGCAGATCGGCGGTGACGTAGGCGTCCACGCCGAGCCGGGAGACGGCGGCGAGGTACGAGTCTCCGGAGCCGCCGCACACCGCGACGGTGCGGATCGTGGCTTCGGGGTCGCCCGCTGCCCGCACGCCCCACGTCGTGGCGGGCAGCGCGTCCGCCACCCGGTCGGTGAAGTCGCGCAGCGACAGCGGCTCGGGGAGCTCCCCGACCCGCCCGAGTCCGCGGGGTCCGGGGAACGTCGCCGTCTCGAACACGTCGAACGCGACCTCCTCGTACGGGTGGGCGGCGCGCATCGCGGCGAGCACCTTCTGCCGGATGCCGCGCGGAGCGATCACCTCCACCCGGCTCTCCTCGACACGTTCGAGCGCACCGACCGCGCCGAGGGTGGGGGTCGCGCCGTCGGTCGGGAGGAACTGGCCCTGCCCGGTGACGGACCAGCTGCAGTCGCGGTAGTTGCCGATGTGCCCGGCGCCCGCGTCGAACAGGGCGCGGCGCACCGTGTCGGCGTCGGCTGCCGGGACCAGGACGACCCACTTGTCCAGGTTGTCGGTGGGGTGCGGGTCGATCGGTCCGGTGACGGTGAGTCCGAGCGCCGCGGCCAGGGCGTCGGAGACGCCGGGGTCAGCGGAGTCGGCGTTGGTGTGTGCGGTGAACAGGGCGCATCCGGCCTTGATCAGCTTGTGGACGAGTGCGCCCTTCGGCGTGTGGGCGCCGACGGTGTCGACGCCGCGCAGCAGCAGCGGGTGGTGGACGAGGAGAAGGTCGGCGCCGGCGTCGATCGCCTCGTCGACCACCGCGGCGGTCGGATCGACCGCGATCGCCACCGTCGCCACCGTGTCGTCGGGGTCGCCGCACACGAGGCCGACGGAGTCCCACGATTCCGCGAGGGCGGGCGGGTACGCCGCATCCAGGGTCGCGATCACGTCGGCGAGACGCACGGGGTTCACAGGATCTCCTTCATCGCGTCGATCAGGACATCGGCCTGCTCGCGGGGCCGCACCGCGACCCGGAGGAAGTCGGGACCGAGCCCGGGGAACGTGTCGCACCGCCGCACGGCGATGCCCCGCTCGCGCAGTTGCTTCCGCGCGAGTTCGCCGTCCGGCAGTCGGAGCAGCAGGAACGGTGCGACGGCGGGCTGGTGCACCGCGACGCCGATCTCGCTCAGCCGACGGATCATGTATTCCCGCCACGCACCCAGCACACCGGCGTGCTCCCGGGCGGCGGCGACAGCGTCCGGTTCACTGCATGCGGCGATCGCCTCCACTTGCAGGCTTCCCAGTGGCCAGTGCGCCCGCCCCACCTGCAGGCGTTCGAGGATCTCCGGGGAGCCGAGCGCGTACCCGCAGCGCAGTCCGGCCAGTGCCCACGTCTTGGTGAGGCTGCGCAGCACGAGCACGTCGGGCAGCGAACGACCGGCGAGCGACTCGACCTCGCCCGGCACCGCATCGGCGAACGCCTCGTCGACCACGACGATCCGGCCGGGGCGGCGCAGCCCCAGGATCTCCTCCGCCGGGTGCAGCACCGACGTCGGATTGGTCGGGTTGCCGATCACCACCAGGTCGGCGGATTCGGGGACCGAGGCGGCGTCCAGAACGTACGGAGCGTCGAGCAGCACCTGTGTGACGGGCACGTTCGCCTCCCGCAGCGCCCACTCCGGTTCCGTGAACGACGGATGGATCAGTGCCGCCTCCCGGACCCCGAGCCGCGGGAGCAGGGAGAAGCCCTCGGCCCCACCCGAGAGGAGCAGCACCTCGTCGGGCGAGCGGCCGTGCCGGGCGGCCACGGCGGTCCGGGCTGCGCGATCGGCCGCGACGGTGGGATAGGAGCCCAGGCGCGGCAACGCGTCCGCGAGGCGCAGTCGCAGCCATTCGGGGGGCCCGTCGCCCTGCACGTTCACTGCGAAATCGAGGAGACCGGGCCCCGCATCCACGTCTCCGTGGTGACGCAGGCTCTCCCGGCTACCGGCACGAATGTCCACAACCGTCGAGCCTAAGGGACAATGGTCCGGTGACATCTCTCTCCACCTCCCTGTCCTCCGCCCCTTCGGCCCTGTCGGCGCCGATCGTGCTGTTCGACCTCGACGGCACGCTCACCGACTCCGCGCCCGGCATTCACGCCGGGTTCCGTCATGCGCTCGCGACGATCGGACAGCCGGAACCGACCGACGAGATGATCGACGCCGTCATCGGCCCGCCGATGATCGACACGTTCCGGTCGATGGGTCTGGACGAAGACGTCGTGCAGCAGGCGATCGCGGCCTACTTCGAGCGCTACGACAGCGTGGGATGGGCGGAGAACGCCGTCTTCGACGGCATCGAGAAGGTCCTCGTCGACGCCCGCGACAGCGGCAGGAGGCTCGCCGTCGCCACGTCGAAGTCCGAGCGGTTCGCGATCCGCATCCTCGAACACTTCCAACTGGCCCACTACTTCGAGTTCATCGGCGGCGCCAGCGACGACGGCAGTCGGCGCGCCAAGTCGGACGTGATCGCACACTCCCTCCGGAACCTCGGAGTCACCGCCACCGAGGGCGCCACCCCCGACGTCCTGATGGTCGGCGACCGTGACCACGACGTCCTCGGTGCCGCGCACTGGGGCATCCCCGCTGTGTTCGTCGAGTGGGGCTACGGTTTCCCCGCCGAGGCCGAGCGCGCGCACACGACGGCGCAGACCGTCGCCCACCTCGGGAAGATGCTCGATGCCGCTGCCTGACACCCCGCTGCACGTGACGTTCGTGTGCACCGGAAACATCTGCCGCTCCCCGATGGCCGAGAAGATCTTCGCCGAGCACCTCCGCCGGGAAGCCCTCGACGACCGGGTGACGGTGAGCAGCGCCGGGACCCACGGCTGGCACGTCGGCCGCGAGGCCGACATCCGCACCAACGAGACCCTGAAGCTGAACGGGTACCCGACGGGCCACACGGCCGCGGAGGTCGGGCCGTTCCATCTCGGCGCCGATCTGGTGGTCGCACTGGCGGCCAACCACGACCGTGAGCTTGCCCACATGGGGGTGCCCGACGAGCGCCGCCGGTTGCTGCGCAGTTTCGACCCGGATGCGGACACGTCGTCCGTCCCCGACCCCTTCTACGGCGACCTCGAGGACTTCGAACGGGTCCGCTTGCAGATCGAGGCCGCGGTGCCCGGGCTGCTCGACTGGGTGCGCAGCCGGTAACCCACGATCAGGGTCCCCACCTGCGAGCGGCTACCGTGGAGGCGTGCGAAGGCTGAGATTTCTGTTGCGACCCGGCTGGTTGGTGTTGGCCTTGGTGGTCGCCGGATTCGCATTCATGTGTTTCTACGTGCTCGCGCCGTGGCAGCTCGGCAAGAACACGTCGACGGAGCACCGGAACCAGCTGATCGCCGACTCGGTCGACGCCGACCCCGTTCCGCTGGAGACCCTGCTGTCCGGCTCGGCCCCGAATCCGGACGACGAGTGGCGCCGCGTCACCACGACCGGCTCCTACGTCCAGAACAGTGATCTGCTGGTCCGGTTGCGGTCCATCGAATCGCAGCCCGCCTACGAGGTCCTGACCCCGCTGCAACTGACGGACGGTCGCACGGTCCTGGTCAACCGCGGCTACGTCCGACCGGTCCAGGGAACCGAGCCGCCGCCGGTGGATCCGCCACCGGCCGGGCAGGTGACGCTCGACGGTCGCGTCCGCAAGTCGGAGGGCACCATCGCCGGCAAGGAGCCGATCGACGAGAACGGGCTCCGCCAGGTGTATTACATCGACGCGGGTCAGATCGGCGGTTTCATCGGCACCGATCTCGTCGACGCGTACGTGCAACTCGAACCCGATCAGCCCGGCGGCCTCGGGACCATCCCGCTCCCGCAACTCGACGCGGGCCCGTACCTGTCGTACGGCTTGCAGTGGCTGGCGTTCGGCATCATGGCCCCGCTCGGTCTGGCCTACTTCATCCGCGCGGAGTGGCGCGAGCGCCGCAAGGAGAAGTCCGCGAAGACCTCCGAGGACTCCGCTCCGGCTCCCGCACCCGTGGCCCGGAAGAAGCCGTTCACCCGAAGCAAGCCGGTGGAATCAGCGCCTCGGACGGCGGCGGAAGCGAAGCTGGCCGACCGCTACGGCAAGGGCCGCTGACACCAGCGCGGCGCCGCCCTGCACGGCGACGGACAGCTTCACCGCACGGTCGAGGTCGACAGGCAAGGGCGACGCCCCGGAGCCGAGTACGGGTCGCATCTCGACGCCGTGCGCGTATTCGGTGCGCCCACCGAGCGAGATCCCGAGTGCGCCCGCCGCGCTGGCCTCCGCGACGCCGGCGTTGGGGCTGGGATGCTGGGACGCGTCGCGCCGCCACGCCTCCCACGCCTCGTTCGGCGACCCGCCGACCGTCGGCGCGGCCGCGACGGTCAGCGCACCCGTCAGGCGGGCGGGCAGCAGGTTGAGGACGTCGTCCCACCGCGCCGCCGCCCAGCCGAAGTTGCGGTACTTCGGCGAGCGGTACCCGACCATCGCGTCCAGCGTGTTGGACGCCCGGTAGACGAACAGTCCGGGGATGCCTGCCACCGCGCCCCACACGAATGCCCCGACAGCCGAGTCGGACGTGTTCTCGGCGACCGACTCCAGCGTCGCCCGCGTGAGCCCGTCGACGCCGAGCACGCCGGGGTCGCGACCGCACAGCGACGGCAGCAGGGCGCGGGCGGCGGCAAGATCGTCCGCCTCCAGGTGTGCGGCCATCGTCGATCCGGTCCGTCCCAGCGACGTTCCGCCGAGCACGGCCCACGTCGCGGCGGCCGTTCCGGCCGCCTCGCCTGCCCATCCCCCGCGCCGCGCCGCCCGCGTCGCGGCGACCCCCAGCCCCGCCGCTCCGCCGACGAGGACGGCCACGTGCAGGATCCCGGCCGACCGGGAGTCGCGGTACGTCGCCTTCTCCAATGCCATTGCCGTGCGGCCGAATCCGGCCACGGGATGCCACCGGACGGGATCGGCGAACACACGGTCGGCGGCGAAGCCGAGCAGCAGGCCGGCAGCACGCGCTGTCGCGGGACGGGAGGTTCGATGCACGCCGATATTTGTATCAACTAACGTTGCAGGCGATGTAAAGGAGCGTCCCATGAGTGCCGCGATCGACGAGTACCTGGCAGGCAAGGACCCGGACGCCACCGAGCGCCTACTGCAGTTCCGTGACCTCGTACTCGCGTGCGGCGAGGTGGACGAGCGGGTCCACCGGACCGAGATCGCGTGGGCCCGTGCCCGTGTCTTCGCTGCCGCGTTCATCTATTCGTCGCGGCTCGAGATCGCCCTCGACCTGCGCAGGCGCGTCCATCACCCCCAGTTGCGCGAAGCGTTTCCCACCACGAAGACGGTGATCACGCACCGATTGACGATCACGTCCGACGATCAGCTCGACGACACTCTGGCCGCGCTCCTCGCCGAGGCCTACGACACCGTGGGTCCGGGCACTCGCGCGCGCTAGCGGAGGGGACAATTGCGCACCGATTCGCCGGAAAGCCGCGCAATAGCGTGTGCGTCTCACCAATCCGCCGGCAGCTGCGACCGACGCACCCGTTCCGGTCGGAATGTCGGATTCCTGAAACTCTGCTGAGTATCTCGCCAAGCGCCCTTTCCTGCGCCTACCATGGTAAATGTCGCCTCGTTCCCCCCATTCAGGGGCGGCGCACGGCCCCGCCCTGCTCACATCTTCGGTGCTGACTCAACACACCCACGTGGCCCGGCGGGGTTCTGCGCGTCCGGTGGAAATTCGTGTGAGGCATTGGTTTCGCCGACTGCGCCTGGGACGATCGAGAGGTGTGCAGCGACCTGACGAAGCTCGGCGACGACGAACTGCTCGCCCAGCTGGATGAGCACCGAGCCCTGCTCGGGGAGTCGATCGCGAACGACTACGGCTGCGAAACGGTCCGCGGAGTCACCAGCCGGATCACGGCATTCGAGGCCGAACTCGATCGCCGCGGCTCCGCGATCTCGCGCGACGCGACCTGACGGGCTACGTGCGGGACGTGCGGCTCGTGGCGGGCGCGGACCAGACGCCGGTCACTTCCCCGTCCTCCTCGTAGCGGTCGATCTTCACGATGCCCGCCCCGGATTCGGTGGGCCGGTGCGTCTCGTTGACGGCCTGGAAGTCTGATTCGAAGGTCTTGTCGCTCGACGTGCCGTTCCGCAGCGTCACCTTGTACCTGGGCATGTCTGGAATATGCCACTGCGGGCGGAGCTCCGGGCGATGAACAGGTTAACTTCACGAAACCGGTCACAGCACCGCAGCCGAACTGAAATGACACAAATCTGTGTCATTTCAGTCAGAACTGCTATCTTCGATACTGTGCCGTCCGACACACAGCTGATCTTCGCCGACCATGTCGGCCGCTTCTACGCGCGCCAGTACGGATTCCCGCCGATGGCGGGACGGCTGCTGGGATACCTGTTCGTCTGCGATCCGCCGCAACAGACGATCGACGAACTGGGCGAGGCGCTGCTGGCGAGCCGGAGCGCCATCACCGGGGCGGTCAAGCTGCTCGAGGGCTATCGGATGGCGCGGCGAACCCGCGTGGCCGGCGAGCGGGTGGACCGGGTGAGCCTGGACCCGGCGAGTCAGCAACCGCAGAACTTCGATTCCGCCCTGCACCGGGAGCATGCGGCGCTGTTCCGGGAGGGATTGGCGTTACTGGCCGACGCTCCACCCGAACGCCGCGCCCCACTCGAGGAAATGGTCGCGCTGGCCGACTTCCTCAGCGAGCGACTCCCCGCCCTGCTGGACGAGTGGCACACGCATCGCGACGCGCTCCGGGATCGGCACACGAGGAAACTCGAGCGAGAAGAGGAAGTACATCATGACTGAATCCGACCTGTCCGTCCTGCGCGAGCGCGCCGAGAACGGTGACGCCACAGCGGTGGACATCCTGATCGAGCTCGTCGGCGAGCGGGGTGACATGGACGAGCTCCGGCGCCTCGCCGACAACGGCAGCTCCGACGCGGCCGACCAGCTCATCGAAGTCGCCACCGAACTCGGCGACATGAACGAACTTCGCCGCCTCGCCGACAACGGCAACATCACCGCCGCCGAACAGCTCATGGAACTCACCGAGGAGTGAGACGAGGTGAGCGGCAGCCGAACGCGGCAGCGGCGCGAACACCGGCATCGAGAAAGCCCCGACCCGCGCGGAAACGCAGATCGGGGCTTTGCCTGACGGTGGGCGCGGAGGGTTTCGAACCCCCGACCGCTGGTGTGTAAAACCAGAGCTCTACCACTGAGCTACACGCCCGAACATCCGGCGAGAACCTCGCCGGATGCGCATCAGGACTCTAGCGTGGCGAGCGCCTTCTCCCAAGCTCCCTGGTCACGGGCCTCTCCGGGCCCGTTCATCTCGGCGAACCGGATGACGCCTTCCTTGTCGATGACGAAGGTGCCGCGGTTCGCGAAGCCCAGCTTCTCGTTGAAGACGCCGTACTGCTGCGCGACCGCACCGTGCGGCCAGAAGTCGGCGAGCAGCGGGAAGGTGTATCCCTGCTCGGCGGACCAGATCTTGTGTGTCGGCGACGCACCGACGGACAGCGCGAGAATCGCAGTCTCGTCGTTCTCGAACTTCGGCAGTTCGTCGCGAACCTTGCAGAGTTCACCCTGACACGTTCCGGTGAACGCGAGGGGGTAGAACACGAGCAGGACGTTCTTCTTTCCGCGGTAATCGGAAAGCGTCACTTCCTGATTGTTCTGATCCTTGAGGGTGAAATCGGGGGCGGTGGTGCCCACCTCGAGCGGCATGACGTGATCCTTAGGTGAGTGAACGAAAAGGTGAGGCTGTTCAGCGCTTGTTCGCGGGACGCGACTTCGGCTGAACCAGACGGCTTCCCGACCAGTCCCCGAGGTTTGCCGCCGACGTCTGGGTGAGACCGGCTGTAGGTGCGGACTCGGCGATCTCGCTGGGCTCGACGTGACCGGGCTGACCGGTTTTGGGGGTGAGGACCCACACGAATCCCTCGTCGGCCAGGGGGCCGATGGCATCCATGAGGGCGTCGACGAGGTCTCCGTCTTCGTCGCGCCACCACAGCAGCACGACGTCGATCACCTCGTCGGAATCCTCGTCGAGCAGTTCTCCACCGATGGTGTCCTCGACCGCGGCACGCAGGTCGTCGTCGGTGTCCTCGTCCCAGCCCAGTTCCTGTACCGCCATGTCGGCAGTGATCCCGAGTTTCTGAGCGTAGTTTTGGGCGTCCGCCGCGGCGACCACGGTGGGGTCCTCCTTTTGTTGACGGTGCTCGGATACCCGAACACCTGCCGGATGAAGATCAATTAGGTGAAAGCGAACATGCTCGAACGCTTTCGCGCAAGCCGACCACGCGAATTTTTCTCAGAAAGTAGTGATGCGTGGTCATCGACCGAGCCTACGGTGCGGGAGTCACGATGTGGGGCAGGCTGCCCGAATCGAGTCGCTGAGCTCGTCTCCACGGCTGGCGAGCGTGTTCAGAATGTCGCCGCGTTGCCCACCGTCGACCGCGGCCGCGAGTTCCCGATAGTTGTTCGCGTAATCGGTGAGCAATCCGGTCAGCTCGGCAGGAAGCGTGGGTGTGGCGGCGTTCGCACCGTCGGCCGCCGCCCGAAGGGCCGCCGCCGCGGCGCTCGCCTTCGCGCCGGTATCCGCGGCATCGGCGTTGGCGGCGTCGATGAAGGCGTTGTAGGTGTCGATGGTGTCGCCGGCGCGGTTCACGAACATCGTGCACTGTTCCACGAGCGCCTCCCGCTCGGCTGCGGCCTTCTGTGAGGACGACGCGGCCACCGATGAGGACGTCGCCTCCGCGGCGTACTCGGCGGCCTGAGAATCGTTCTGCTGCGCGGTCCCCTCGATGGCGCCGCCGCATCCGGCGATGACGCCCACCCCGACGATCGCCGCGACGGCAGCACTCGCCGGCCCCCAGCGGCGCCTCGACGTGCGCATTCGTCTCCCCCATGTTTTCGACGACATCGACAAGTTCAACATTCGGCCCCGGATCTGCGCAAACGCTACCGGAGAGTAACCCGAACACAGTGTGCCGACTGCGCCGCGATGGTGAAAGATAAGGGTCGCGCCATATTCATAAAGGAGATGGGTCGGGCCTAACAAGGCCGCGATCGCATGGAGAGGACGCCACACCGCGCGTCCCACCACAATGAGGAGCAACGTTGTCAGACCTGATCCAGGGACCCGCGTCTCAACCGGATTCCGCCACACCCGGCGCCGGAGCGGCCCAACCTTCCAACCCCAGTGCGACCCCGGGTTCCGACGGCCGCGTTCGCGTCATCCGTGAGGGTGTTGCGTCTTATCTGCCGGATATCGACCCGGACGAGACCACGGAGTGGTTGGAATCGTTCGACGGACTGTTGGACCGGTCCGGACCGACCCGTGCCCGGTATCTGATGTTGCGGATGCTCGAGCGGGCCGGGGAGAAGCACGTCGCGTTGCCGGCGTTGACGTCGACCGATTATGTGAACACCATCCCGACGGAGAACGAGCCGTGGTTCCCCGGGGACGAGGAGACCGAGCGCCGGTACCGGGCGTTCATCCGGTGGAACGCGGCGGTGATGGTGACCCGCGCGCAGCGGCCGGGGGTCGGCGTCGGCGGCCACATTTCGACGTATGCGTCGTCGGCGGCGCTGTACGAGGTGGGGTTCAACCACTTCTTCCGCGGCAAGGACCACCCCGGGGGTGGGGATCAGATCTTCATCCAGGGCCACGCCTCGCCGGGCATCTACGCCCGCGCCTTCTTGGAGGGGCGGATCCCGGCGGAGCGGATGGACGGGTTCCGGCAGGAACACTCGCACGCCGACGAGGGCGGCGGGCTGCCGTCGTACCCGCACCCCCGCCTGCTGCCGGATTTCTGGGAGTTCCCGACCGTGTCGATGGGCCTGGGCCCGATGAACGCGATCTACCAGGCCCGGTTCAACCACTACCTGCACGACCGCGGCATCAAGGACACCTCCGATCAGCACGTGTGGGCGTTTTTGGGTGACGGCGAGATGGACGAACCCGAATCCCGGGGTCTGGCGCACGTGGCGGCCACCGAAGGTTTGGACAACCTGACGTTCGTGGTGAACTGCAACCTGCAGCGCCTCGACGGCCCGGTCCGCGGCAACGGCAAGATCATCCAGGAGTTGGAGTCGTTCTTCCGCGGCGCCGGCTGGAACGTGATCAAGGTGGTGTGGGGCCGCGAGTGGGACGCGTTGTTGCACGCGGACCGGGACGGCGCCCTGGTCAACCTGATGAACGTCACCCCGGACGGTGACTACCAGACGTACAAGGCCAACGACGGCGGATATGTGCGGGAGCACTTCTTCGGCCGGGACCCGCGGACGAAGGAACTGGTCGCGAACCTCTCGGATCGGGACATCTGGAACCTCAAGCGCGGCGGCCACGACTACCGCAAGATCTACGCCGCGTACGCGGCGGCGATGGCGCACAAGGGGCAGCCCACGGTGATCCTGGCGCACACCATCAAGGGCTACACCCTGGGCAAGCACTTCGAGGGCCGCAACGCCACCCACCAGATGAAGAAGCTGACCCTCGATGATCTGAAGAATTTCCGGGACCTGCAGCGGATCCCGATCTCCGACGCCGAGTTGGAGAAGGACCCGAAGATGCCGCCGTACTACCACCCCGGTAAGGACGCCCCGGAAATCCAGTACATGCTCGACCGGCGCCGGGCGTTGGGTGGGTTCCTGCCGCAGCGCCGCACCAGTGTGGCACCGTTGCCGATGCCGCCGGACTCGACCTACGACGTGGTCCGCAAGGGCTCCGGCAAGCAGCAGGTCGCGACCACGATGGCGTTGGTGCGGATCATGAAGGAATTGTTGCGGGACAAGGAGATCGGCAAGCGGATCGTGCCGATCATCCCGGACGAGGCCCGCACCTTCGGCATGGACTCCTGGTTCCCCTCGCTCAAGATCTACAACCGCAACGGCCAGCTGTACACCGCCGTGGATGCGGACCTGATGCTCGCGTACAAGGAATCGGAGATCGGGCAGATCCTGCACGAGGGCATCAACGAGGCCGGCTCGACCGCCTCGTTCACCGCGGTCGGCACCTCCTATGCCACCCACGGTGAGCCGATGATCCCGCTGTACATCTTCTACTCGATGTTCGGGTTCCAGCGCACCGGCGACGGCCTGTGGGCGGCGGCCGATCAGATGGCCCGCGGCTTCGTGTTGGGTGCCACCGCCGGCCGCACCACCCTCACCGGCGAAGGCCTGCAGCACGCCGACGGGCACTCGCTGCTGCTGGCCTCGACCAACCCGGCCGCCGTCGCCTACGACCCGGCGTTCTCCTACGAGATCGCGCACATCGTCAAGGACGGGCTGCGCCGCATGTACGGCGGCACCGACGGGGTGGACGGGTTCGGTGGGGAGGACATCTTCTACTACATCACCCTCTACAACGAGCCCTACTCCCAGCCCGCCGAACCCGCCGACCTGAACGTCGAGGGCCTGCTCAAGGGCATGTACCTGTTCAAAAAGTCCGAGGCATCCGGCCCGAAGGCGCAGATCCTGGTCTCCGGTGTCACCATGCCCGAGGGGCTGCGGGCCCAGCAACTGCTCGCCGACGAGTGGGGTGTGGCCGCCGACGTGTGGTCGGTCACCTCCTGGGGTGAACTGCGCCGCGACGGCATCGAATCGGAGCGCCAGGCCCTGCGCGACCCCGGCACCGACGCCCCGCTGCCGTACGTCACGCAGGCCCTGTCCGACGCCGCCGGCCCGTTCGTGGCGGCCTCGGACTGGATGCGCGCGGTCGCCGACCAGATCCGTCAGTGGGTCCCCGGCTCGTACACCACCCTCGGCACCGACGGGTTCGGCTTCTCCGACACCCGCCCCGCCGCCCGCCGGTACTTCAACGTCGACGCCGAATCCATCGTCGTCGCCGTGCTGTCCGCCCTCGCCGGCGAAGGCACCCTCGACCGCTCCAAGGCCGTCGAGGCCGCCAACCGGTACCGCATCGACGACGTCCGCGCCGCGGCCGTCTCCTACACGGATACCGGCAGCGCGTAACGCCGACATCCTCACCCACCGCCGCCCGTGTGTCCGTCGGACAACACGGGCGGCGGTGGGCGTAGGTTCTTGACTATGGTCGAGCAGAGTCCGTTGGTCTCCCGCAGACGACAAACCCGGGATCCGTTGCCCGACGCACTGTTGCGTCGCGTCAAACAGTTCTCCGGTCGCCTCTCGACCGAGGCCGTCACGACGATGCAGGATCAACTGCCGTTCTTCGACGACCTCGACGCCGCTCAACGCTCCAACGTGCAGTTGCTGGTTCAGACGGCGGTCGTCAACTTCCTCGAGTGGCTCAAGAATCCGGACAGTGACATCCGGTTCAGCCTGGACGCGTTCCAGGTGATTCCGCAGGATCTCGCGCGCAGGCTCACCCTCAGCCAGACGGTGGACATGGTCCGCGTGGCGATGGAGTTCTTCGAGCAGTGGCTCCCGGCGCTCGCCCGCAACGACCAGCAGCTGATCGCCCTCACCGAGGCCGTCCTCCGTTACGGTCGCGAACTGGGTTTCGCGGCCGCCTCGGTATACGCGAGTGCCGCGGAGTCCCGCGGCGCCTGGGACACCCGGCTCGAGGCACTGGTGGTCGACGCCGTGGTCCGTGGCGACACGGGTTCGGACATGTTGTCGCGGGCGGCGACCCTCAACTGGGACGCCACCGCTCCCGCCACCGTCATCGTCGGCACTCCCCCCGAGGACGAACGGGTCTCCGTCGTCGGCACGGTCCACACCATCGCGCAGAAGCACGGTCGCGCCGCCCTCGCCGTGGTGCAGGGTTCGCGGCTCGTGATGGTCGTCAGCGGCGAACTCCAGGAGGGGTCGGGGCACTCGAGTTTCATGACCGACCTGCTCGGCAAGTTCTCGGACGAGCCGGTGATCATCGGGCCGACCACGCCGACGCTGGGTGCGGCGCACTTCAGTGCCGTCGAGGCGCTCGCCGCGATGCAGGCGGTCGCCGGCTGGCGGGGCGCCCCTCGGCCCGTCCACGCCGCCGAGTTGTTACCCGAGCGCGCACTGCTCGGGGACAACGCCGCGGTCACCGCTCTGAACGACCATCTGGTCGCGCCGCTGGCGGCCGCCGGAGGTGTTCTCACCGACACTTTGGACGCATATCTCGACTGTGGAGGTGCGGTTGAGACTTGTGCCCGGCAGCTGTTTGTTCATCCAAATACTGTGCGGTATCGACTCAAGAGAATCGCCGAAGTCACCGGTCGCGATCCGACGAATCCGCGGGATGCGTATGTACTCAGAGTGGCTGCCACAGTGGGTCGATTGACACATTCCCATAACGAACCCATATCACGTTTAACACCAGTCACACCCTTCCCATTCGGAGAAGCAGGGCTGTAACGAACGTCTGTCCAGATTCGATGCGAGGACCCCACGTGCAATTTTGTGGGAACCCAACAAATCCGCCGACAAAGGTTCATCCGCAACGACATCTCGCGGCACGCCGTTGACGGTGTTCTCTTGAAGAGTGATTTCGTTGCTCGCCCCGGGTCAGGGCTCTCAGACTCCCGGCATGCTCATCCCTTGGTTGGAGCTGCCGGGTTCTCATGACCGTGTCGCACTGTGGTCGAAGGCTGCCGGCCTCGACCTCGTCCGCCTCGGTACCACCGCGACAGCGGAGGAGATCACCGACACGTCGGTGACTCAGCCTCTCGTCGTGGCCGCCGCACTCCTCGCCTTCGAGGAACTCGACGCGCGTGGCCTGGTTCCCGCAGACACCATCGCGGCCGGGCACTCGGTCGGTGAACTCGCCGCGGCCGCGGTCGCCGGAGTCCTCTCCGCCGACGACGCCGTCGCCCTCGCCGCCGTCCGCGGCGCGGAGATGGCGAAGGCCTGCGCACTCGAACCGACCGGCATGTCCGCGGTCCTCGGGGGCGACGAGGTCGAGGTGCTCGCCCGCCTCGACGAACTGGGCCTCGAACCGGCCAACCGCAATGCGGCGGGCCAGATCGTCGCGGCAGGTCTGCTGTCGGCGCTCGAGGAACTCGCGGCCAACCCGCCGGAGAAGGCGCGGGTTCGCGCACTTCCCGTCGCAGGCGCGTTCCACACCCGGTTCATGGCTCCCGCGCAGGAGGCCGTCACCGAGGCTGCGTCCAAGATCACACCGGGTGAACCCACCCGTACTCTGCTCTCCAACGCCGACGGCGCACCGGTCGCATCCGGAGCCGACGCACTGACTAAACTGGCCGCGCAGGTAACCCGACCTGTGCGTTGGGACCTGTGTACCGCAAGCCTGCGGACCGCTCAGGTCTCCGCGATCGCGGAACTTCCACCAGCCGGAACCCTCGTCGGTATCGCCAAGCGTGAAATGCGCGGTACGCCGACTCTGGCACTCAAGACCCCGGGGGATATCTCCGCGCTAGCCGAACTGACAGAACTCGGCTAGTTTGCTGCGCGCACCTCGGTGCGTGCAGGGCCCGCAGGCGCGGCCGATGGGGACGTGCCTGCACAACTCCAGATACATCTACACCGAATCAGAAGGGAGCCACTCAGTGGCCGCCACCCAGGAAGACATCATCGCCGGACTCGCGGAGATCATCGAGGAGGTCACCGGTATTGAGCCGTCCGAGGTGACCATCGAAAAGTCTTTCGTCGACGACCTCGACATCGACTCCCTCTCCATGGTTGAGATCGCCGTCCAGACCGAGGACAAGTACGGCGTGAAGATCCCCGACGAGGATCTCGCCGGACTGCGCACCGTCGGTGACGCCGTGTCCTACATCCAGAAGCTCGAAGCAGAAGGTGGCGCCGACGCGGAGGCCGTGAAGGCGAAGCTCGAAGCTGCCAAGAACGACGAGGAGTGAGCTCAGCCGTGACTTCCGCCTCGACCAACGGGAAGCAGTTCCCCAACATCGTCGTCACCAGCCTCGCGGCCACGACGTCGATCGCTGGTGACGTGGATGCCACGTGGAAGGGCCTGTTGGCCGGCGAGAGCGGCATCGACACCATCCGGGAAGCCTTCGTCACGGAGAACGATCTTCCGGTGACGATCGGCGGCAAGCTCAAGGTGTCGCCCGACGAGTCGCTGTCCCGGGTCGAGATCCGCCGGATGAGCTTCGTCGAGCGGCTGGCGCTCGTCCTGGGCCGTCAGGTCTGGGAGAACGCCGGCAGCCCGGAGGTCGACAAGGATCGCCTCGGCGTCGTGATCGGCACCGGACTGGGCGGCGGCGAAGCTCTGATCGACGCGGTCGAGAAGATGAAGGCCGGTGGGTACCGCAAGGTGTCGCCGTTCGCCGTCCAGATGGTGATGCCCAACGGCCCGTCGGCCACCGTCGGTCTCGAGCTCGGGGCCCGCGCCGGAGTGATCACTCCCGTGTCGGCCTGCTCCTCGGGTTCCGAGGCCATCGCCCATGCGTACCGCATGCTGGTGATGGGTGACGCGGACATCATCGTCGCCGGTGGTGTGGAGGGATACCTCGACGCCGTGCCGATCGCGAGTTTCGCGATGATGCGCGCGCTGAGCACCCGCAACGACGATCCGAAGGCGGCTTCGCGGCCGTTCGACAAGGATCGTGACGGCTTCGTGTTCGGTGAGGCCGGAGCGATGATGGTCCTCGAAACCGAGGAGCACGCCAAGGCTCGCGGTGCCACCATCCACGCCCGTCTGCTGGGCGCGGGAATCACCTCCGACGGGTTCCACATCGTCGCACCCGACCCTTCGGGTTCGGGCGCTGCGCGGGCCATGACGAGGGCGATCGAGACTGCTGGATTGACGAAGACGGACATCCAGCACATCAACGCGCACGCCACGGCCACACCGATCGGTGACACGGCAGAGGCGAACGCCATCAAGGCTGCCGTCGGCAACCATGCTGCGGTGTACGCACCGAAGTCCGCGTTGGGGCACTCGATCGGCGCCGTCGGTGCGCTCGAGGCGGTGCTCACGGTCCTGAGTCTGCGTGACGGAGTCATTCCGCCCACGCTGAATCTCGAGAATCAGGATCCAGAGATCGACCTGGATGTCGTCAAGGGCGAAGCCCGTTACGGCGAGATCGATTTCGCGATCAACAACTCGTTTGGTTTCGGTGGGCACAATGTCGCGCTCGCCTTCGGCCGGGCCTGACAGCCGGTCCTGCTAGATCGCGGGTGGAGACCCCTTCTCTGAAGGGGTCTCCACCCATCGACAGCCCACCCGGGCCCGCCACAAGGAGGACGCGATGACAATCTTGGCACCCGCGACTAAGTCCGATGCGTCGATCGATCCGCGCGATCCCCTTGCGCGCCTGGAGAAGCTGTTCGACGCCGGGACCGTCGTCCCACTCCATCCGCGGGACAAGTCCGGTGTTCTGGCCGCGTCCGGCCACATCGACGGTGTCCGCACCATCGCCTACTGCTCCGATGCCACCGTCATGGGCGGTGCCATGGGCGTCGAAGGCTGCAAGCACATCGTGACGGCGATCGACACCGCCCTCGAGGAAGACGCCCCGATCGTGGGTCTCTGGCACTCGGGTGGCGCGCGTCTCGCCGAGGGCGTCGAGGCCCTGCACGCGGTCGGACTGGTCTTCGAGGCCATGGTCCGCGCGTCCGGCCGCGTCCCACAGATTTCCGTCGTCCTCGGCTTCGCAGCCGGCGGTGCGGCGTACGGTCCCGCGCTGACCGACATCGTCATCATGGCGCCGGAGGCCCGCGTCTTCGTCACCGGACCGGACGTGGTCCGCAGTGTCACGGGTGAGCAGGTCGACATGGTGTCCCTCGGCGGTCCGGACACGCACACGAAGAAGTCGGGTGTGGCGCACATCGCCGCCCACGACGAGGGCGACGCCCTGCACCGGGCACGCCGCCTGGTGTCGATGTTCTGCGAACAGGGCGAGTTCGATCAGGCCGCGGCCGCGCACGGTGACACCGATCTCCGCGCGCTCATGCCCGAGTCGGCGAAGCGCGCCTACGACGTCCGTCCGATCGTTCACGAACTTCTCGACAACGTCGAGGGCGAGTCGAGTTTCGAGGAACTGCAGGGCAATTACGCCCGCAGCATCGTCACCGGTCTCGGCCGCCTCGGTGGCCGCACCGTCGGTGTCATCGCCAACAACCCGCTCCGCCTGGGTGGCTGCCTGAACTCGGAGAGCGCCGAGAAGTCAGCTCGTTTCGTCCGGCTGTGCAACGCATTCGGCATCCCGCTCGTGGTGATCGTGGACGTTCCCGGATACCTCCCCGGTGTGAGCATGGAATGGGAAGGCGTCGTACGCCGCGGGGCCAAGCTGCTCCACGCGTTCGCCGAAGCCACCGTCCCCCGCGTGACGGTCGTGACCCGCAAGATCTACGGCGGCGCCTACATCGCCATGAACTCCCGCGCGCTCGGCGCCACGGCCGTCTACGCGTGGCCCGATGCCGAGGTCGCTGTCATGGGCGCCAAGGCCGCCGTCGGCATCCTGCACAAGCGCGCCCTGGCCGCGGCGCCGGAAGATGAGCGTGAGGCCCTGCACGAGCGTCTGGCCGTCGAGCACGAGAGCATCGCCGGTGGCGTCGACCGTGCCGTCGCGATCGGTGTGGTGGACGAGGAGATCGACCCCGCCAAGACGCGCAGTGTCATTACCGCCGCCCTCGCCGCCGCTCCCGCCGGCCGCGGCGACCACAAGAACATCCCGCTGTGATCTGAGCTCTGTTCGAGAGAAGGCCCCCGCCGTTGTTGTGGCGGGGGCCTTTTCGCGTTCGTGAGCGGGGTGTCAGCCGACGTCCCGGCGCAGCCAGGTGACCTCGGCGCCTTCTCCGCCACTGCGGAACGGCTCGAGAGCCTCGTCCCAGGCGGTTCCGAGTGCGTAGTCCAGTTCGGCGGCGATGTCGCCCCCCGCTTGCATCAGTGCCCGCAGGCGCATCTCCCCCACGACGACATCGCCGTTCGCACTGGTGGACCCGTGCCACAGACCCATGCCGGGCACGTGGCTGTACCGCTCGCCGTCCACGCCCTCACTGGCGTCCTCGGTGACCTCGAACCGCAGCATCGGCCAGGCGCGAAGCGCGTTGACCAGCCGCGAGGCGGTGCCGACAGGCCCCACCCAGCTGGTGGTCGCGCGCAGAACGCCGTTGGAGGCCGGCTGCGAGGTCCATTTCAGGTTGGCTCGGCAGTCGAGGGTCGCGGTCAACGCCCACTCGATATGGGGGCACAACGCGGCGGGCGACGAGTGGATGTAGACAACACCAGCCGTCGCGTCCGCGAACTGATTCAATGCGCGCACTCGAGCCTCCTGCTTCGACGAGGGACGTCTTCCCCAACGGCCTCAGTCGGTGTGTGCAGCACGCTCGGTTGACCAGTGTGCCTTGTGATGCCTGTGTTGCGCCAGTGATTCGAGCAATCGGTGTGTCATCATCTTCTGCGTTCCGAGAGGATACCGTCGCTCAGCTCGGTCCACAGGGGCTTGGCCCAGTCGCCGAAATCCCGGTCCGTCAACGCGACGCACGCCAGTCCGGCGGCCGGATCGACCCACAGGAAGGTGCCGGACTGACCGAAGTGGCCGAACGTCCGCGGCGAGTTCCCGGTGCCCGTCCAGTGCGGGCTCTTGTCCGAACGGATCTCGAATCCCAGACCCCAGTCGTTGGGCCGCTGTGAGCCGTATCCGGGCAGGATTCCGTCCAGTCCGGGAAACTGCACGGATGTGGCGTCCGTGAACGTCTGAGGCGAAATGAGGGCCGGGCGGAACAGTTCTGCTGCGAACAGGCCGAGATCGCCCGCCGACGCCTGCGCTCCGTGGCCGGCGGGCCCGACGAGCGCGGACGCGCCCATCGACAGTGGCGCGAAGACGGATTCCGCGACGTAGGAGGCGAAATCGATCGACGTCTCGGCGGTGAGGAAGTCGGCGAGCAACTCGTAGCCGGCGCTCGAGTAGATCCGCTTGCGCTCCGGTGCCGTCTGCACACGGTTCGCGTCGAACGCGAGACCCGACGCGTGCGCCAGCAGGTGACGCACCGTCGAGCCCTCCGGGCCTGCGGGCTGGTCGAGTTCGACGGCCCCCTCCTCGGTGGCCACCAGGACTGCGTACGCGCAGAGCAGTTTGGTCACCGAGGCCAGGGGGAAGACTCGCTGCTGGTCGCCGTACTCGCCGATCACCCCTTCGTCGCGCGACAGGACCACCGCCGCGGCGTTGTCCACGGGCCATCGGGCAATCTGATCGAGACTCTGCACCCGGTCAGCCTACGAGAGCGGCCCGCGGTCAGCTGCGGCGAGCCGTCACCAGTCGGCTTCGGTGTACCGGATGACGCCGCGAATGTTCTTGCCGTCGAGCATGTCCTGATACCCGTCGTTGACACCTTCGAGGGTGTAGGTGCGGGTGATCATGTCGTCGAGGTTCAGCTGCCCCGACTTGTACATGGCCAGCAGGTTCGGGATCTCGACCCGGGCGTTTCCGCCGCCGAAGATGGTGCCCTTCAGGTCCTTCTGCAGCATCGAGAAGAGGAACAGGTTCAGCTTGACGTCCATGTCGGTCATCGCGCCCATGGCCGTGACGACACACGTGCCGAACTTGCTGGTGAGCAACAGGGCTTCCTCGACGTATTCGCCGTGCATCTCCCCGACCGTGATGATCGTCTTCTGCGCCATCAACCCGTTGGTGAGCGCGATGATCGGCTCGATTGCGGCCGCGGCACTCTCGAACGCGTGGGTGGCCCCGAACTTCAGCGCCTGTTCCCGCTTCCACGGCACCGGGTCGATGGCGAAGATCTGGCGCGCCCCGGACGCCACCGCGCCCTGCAGTGCGCTCATGCCCACGCCGCCGACACCCATGATGACGACGGATTCGCCCGGCTTCACCTCCGCCATCCGCGTGGCCGAACCCCACCCGGTGGGTACGCCGCAGCCGACCAGCGCGGCGACGTCGAACGGAATGTCCTTGTCGATCTTCACGACCGACGTCTCGTGCACGACCATGTACGGCGAGAACGTCCCGAGGAGACACATGGGGATGACGTTCTCGCCGCGCGCGTGGATGCGGAAGGTGCCGTCGCTGATCGCCAGCCCGCTCAGGAGTCCCATCCCGAGGTCACAGAGATTCTGGTGTCCCGCCGAGCACGCCGGACAGCGTCCGCAGGCGGGCACGAACGAGAGCACGACGTGGTCGCCCACTTCGAGGTCCTTCACCTCCGGCCCCAGTTTGGTGATGACGCCGGACCCTTCGTGCCCGCCCATCACCGGGAAGGACGCCATCGGCATCGAACCGGTGACGATGTGGTGGTCGGAGTGGCACATTCCGGCGGCTTCCATGCGAATCTGCACCTCGCCCGCAACCGGATCGCCGATCTCGATCTCCTCGACCGACCACGGCTCGTTCAGGCCCCACAGGATCGCACCCTTGGTCTTCATGTGACTCCCAACCCTTCATTCATGTCTGCGCATCTGCTGATGTGACGATAGACACAAACGGTCCGAATTGGAACACGTTCTACCGAATCGGGTCCGGGAATCCGAAACTGTTACCCCGACACGTCGTGGAGATGGTGGATCGGATCGTGGACGAAGTACTTGGCCAGCGACTCCACCGAGAAGGATGCGCCGTCGCTCCGCCGTCCGGTCCGCACCCGGAATTCCGGCGCGACGGCCTCGAAGTCGTCCGCCACCGCCGCGCCGGCCGCACGCAGCTCGGCGTCCACGACGGCCGGATCCTGCTCGTTGTAGCGCTCGGCGACCGCGGTCTCGTCCTGATCCCAGTTCGGGAACAGTGGGTCCGTCTCATCGAGCATGAGCCGGAGCCGGACGTCGAAGATCCGGAACACGTCGCGAACGTGTGCGGCGTACTCGAGCGCCGACCACGTCTGCTCGTCCGGCCGGACCGTCACATCGGGGCGGGTGAGGACCGGCGACCATGCCTCCGCGTTCGCCCGGACCAGCGCCGGAATGTCCTCGTACCGGGTTGCCGCCGAGTCGAACCCGCAGTCGGGGCACGCCCGGTCGAGGACCCACGTCCAGTTCTTCGTGTCGGGAGTGATCGCCATGGCCGTCATCGTAGAGCGACCACAGATCCCGACCCGCGAGTGCCGCGGTGCGGAATTCGGCGGTTCGCCGTCGACGCGTCACATCGCCGAGGGTTACGGGTTCGCGATGGACCGGTTCCGCCGAGCAACTCCCGATTGCCTGGGAACGCGTCGATCCGCCGGCCTAGTCCGGGCCGATAACCAGTGCAGGATCATCGGCGTTCCGAAGCAGCGGTCCTGCCGGATTCTCCCGCACAACACTGAACGCTCGACTGCTCGAGTCGATGTTTCCTGACAACAGTCTGTCCATCTACCGTGAAAAGCGGTCAGAGCGTAGGTAGTCCCCCGAAACATGGTTATCATCGGGCTATCAGAAGGGCCGCCGAGTCGCGCCTCTATGACGGAGAGGGCACACTTCCCATGGATGCACATCAACTGTTCGCGGCAGTCTCGAGGCTGACGGAGAAGCTGTTCCCCCGCGAACGTCGTTCGCATACCACCCGTGCCCGCACTCAGGTGAACGTATCCCCGGATGCGACGCCCGCTGCCGCGACGCCGGACACCACCGAGCACCCGATCGTTCAGAGCTTGTAACCGATCGTCCGGAGCAACGCCTTGCGGTCGGCGACGTCGGCATCGGTCTCGACACCGGCGGGTGGGCGACCGTCGATCACGCCGGCAATCCCCCGGCCGAGTTCCGTCTCCGCCACGATGATTTCGACGGGGTTGGCGGTGGCACAGAAGATGCCGCACACCTCCGGCACCTGCTTCAGTGTGTTCAGGACGTTCACCGGGTAGCCGTCCTCCAGGAACACGAAGAACGAGTGTCCTGCGCCGACAGCAACAGCGTTGCGGGTGGCCAACTCGACGAGACGGTCGTCGTTGCCGGAACAGCGCACGAGGCGAGGCCCCGAGGCTTCGCAGAACGCGATACCGAACCGGATGTGGGGGCTCACTCCCACCAGCGCCTCGTGCACGTCCTCGACGGTCTTGATGAAGTGGGACTGTCCGACGATCACGTTCATGTCGTCGGGCTTGTCGATCGCCACAACCTGAAGCTCCACGATGGCCTCCTCGAATGCCTTTCAGTCTGCCCCGCTCCGGCACGGAGAACAACGACGGAGCGGGCGTTCGACATCGGGGGTCCGCGGAAAACGGTGGGGCGGGCGGGGCTCGAACCCGCGACCAATGGATTATGAGTCCACGGCTCTAACCGACTGAGCTACCGCCCCATCGCCGCACTACGCGTGATCGCGGCGTGCCGATGTTACCGTGCGCCCGCCGCGGGCGCGTAGCCGGGACGAACCCGCCCTGACAGGACTTTTCGTGGTCGGCGGACCACATCGGTGTCCCGACGTGGACGCTGCCTCGTCACCGTGTGTGCGAACGCGCCTCCCGGGGTACGCGGATGTGATCCGCACTGCGGAGGACCATGAGACGGGAGCACAGGATGAGCGTCGAACGACCAGGACCGGAACCGGAAGATGCGCCGGCGCTCGACGACGGAGGGGGCGTTCAGCCGGGTGACACGCCACCGGATGCCGGCCAGACCTCGGGGTTGTCGCATCCGCAGCCGATGCCGAGCCGGACGGTGCCGATCCTCGCGTTCATCGTGGTCGGGCTACTCGTCCTCGCGGTCGCGGCCTTCTTCGTCGCCCGCGTGTTCGCGTTGTTCGACTGAGGTGACCGGCGCCGGTGCGTCGGCGACGAGTTCGTACCGTCGCCCGTACGTTTCGACGAGGGCCTCGATCGCGGCGACCACCGGCACCGACACCAGCGCGCCGACCGGGCCGAACAGCGAGGCGCCCACGATCACCGATCCGAACGCGACCGCGGGGTGGATCGAGACTGTCGCGGACGTGATGCGCGGGTGCAGCACGTAGTTCTCGATCTGCTGGTAGACGGTCCCGAACACGATCACCCACACACCGTCCATCGGCTGGGACGCCGCCGCGATGATCGCGGGGAGCGCGATCGCGAGGTAGGTGCCCAGGGTGGGGACGAACTGTGAGACGATGCCGGTCCACAACGCCAGCGGCAGCCAGTAGGGCACGCCGATCGCCACCAGGAAGATGCCCGTGGCGACCGAACTCACCGCAGCGAGGATCAGCCGCGACACCACGTATCCGCCGGCCTTCTCGACCGAGATCTCCCAGACCACCGAGATGACTCGCTGTTGCCGCGCCGGAAACCAACTCGAGATCGTGCGGCGAAGCGCAGGCCCCTGCGCGGACATGTAGAACACGAACAGCAGCAGCGTCAGCATCTGGAATACGACGCCGAGCAGCGAGGACAACACGCCCAGCACTCCCGGCGTGAATCGTTCGGCGAGGTCTCGGATGGTTTCGGGCGTGAGGCGGATGAGGTCCTCACCGGTCGCGAAGTCGGTGTCGAACACACGATTGGACCAGTCGGTCACCGAGGACAGCGCGTCCGGCAGCGCCTTGAGGAGCTGGGCGAGTTGCTGCGCGAGCAGGGTCCCGAACAGGGCCAGGAAGCCGATCGCGAAGACGAACAGTGCGAACAGCACCAGCCCGGTGGCGGCTCCGCGCCGCAACCCCCGGCGCTCGAGCCAGTCGACGACTGGTTCGAGGGTGATACTGAACAACCACGCGAGGAACAGCAATTCCAGGAATCCGCGCAGGTTGACGAACAGCCATCCCGACAATTGGTAGGCGGCGACGGCCAGCAGAACGTAGAGAACCGAGGGCAGCAGCCACCGCGGGGCATCGCGGGTGCCGAAGCGCCCGATCGACCCTGTCCGCTCGGTTTCGCCGCCGTCCTCGCTCATCGCACACCCCGCGGTCGATTGCTGCCGATACAGCGGGAATGTACTCGTCCGGGAGGGCGCACCGATCCGAATTGGCCGGGCGCAGCAGAAAACCCCGCCCGGATGAACCGGGCGGGGTTTCGATGCTCCCCCGGCTGGACTCGAACCAGCAACCGTCCGATTAACAGTCGGAAGCTCTGCCAATTGAGCTACAGGGGATTATTCTGCTGTGCTTCGCCGTTCCCGGCGATGCGAGAGAAACTGTAGCGCATAGCCCCACCCCAGTACCAAATCGCCTGCCTGTCGACGCATCAGGCAGGATGGGTGCAGGTCGTTGTGCGTCGGGAGGAAGCGGGAATGATGCGGTTGTTGATCGGTATCGCTGCGGGGTACGTGCTGGGTACGCGAGCAGGACGTGCGCGCTACGAACAGATCAGCCGGGCCACCAAGGCCGTGGCCACCAGCCCGGCCACGAGGAAGGTGCTGCAGATGTCGCGTCAGAAGCTGTCCGACTCCCTGAACACTCAGCCGAAGCTCGAGCCCATGAAACCGCTCGACGAGGAAACGACCATCCTGGTTCCCCAGGATCAGCTCAAGAAGAAGTAGCCGGGCAGCGGCCGGTTCAGCCGGCCATCCCGTCCCGGTTGGTGTCGCCGATCGCCTGATCGAGCAGGCTGCGGCGGTACTGCTCCAGGGCAACGAGGTCGCCGAGCAGCGAATGGAACTCGTCCGACGCCGTCGCCGGTGAGATGCGCTGCAGCTTGGACTTCAGTTCCGCCACCTGCTCTCCCACCCACACCTCCTGCAGGCGTGCGATCACGCCGGAGATGTATCGCGGCACGGTGTCCTCTTCGGCGGGCAACGGCTCGACGGCGAGTTCCGACACGAGGGACGCCGCGGTGACGTCGTCGACTCCGCGGCTGACCGCGTCGACCCACTCGCCGCCACCGAGTCCTGCGCTGGTGCCGCCGGACGCGATCATCGACTCACGGATCACGACGTACGTCGGATGGGTGAACGTCTCCACCGGCAGCGAGTCGAACACGGTGCCCGCGATCGCCGGGTACTGCAACGCGCCCTTCAGTGCCTCGCGCTGCGCCCACAGCGTCGGATCGTTCGGCCGGGGCCGCGAGAGGCCGACCGGCAACTGCGGTGTGTCCTGGTCCTCGTCCCGGGAGGCCTTCTTCTTCAGCGGCGCAGGCAGCGACCCGCGGGTGGACGCCCGCTTGCGCGCCTCGTCCCGCACCCGCTGCCGGACGGCGGCGATGTCGTCCCAGCCCACCCAGCCGGACAACTGGACGGCGTAGCTGTCACGCAGCGTCGCTTCCTTGATCTGGGCGACCACCGGCACGGTGCGCCGCAGCGCCTCGACCCGGCCCTCGGCGGTCTCGAGGTCGTGCTCGGTGAGGATCGACTTGACCACGAACTCGAACATCGGTGTGCGACGCGCCACCAGGTCGCGGACCGCGGCGTCACCGGACTTCTGCCTCAGCTCGCACGGGTCCATGCCCTCGGGTGCCACGGCGACGAAGGTCTGCCCGGCCATCTTCTGGTCACCCTCGAACGCCTTCATCGCCGCGGCCTGGCCGGCGGCGTCGCCGTCGAACGTGTAGATGATCTCGCCGCGAAAGTAGCTGTCGTCCATCAGCAGTCGCCGCAGCATCGCGAGGTGGTCCTCACCGAACGCGGTGCCGCAGGCGGCGACGGCGGTCTTGACCCCGGCCAGGTGCATCGCCATGACATCGGTGTATCCCTCGACCACCACGGCCTGATGCCCCTTGGCGATGTCGCGCTTGGCGAGGTCGAGCCCGAACAGCACCTGAGACTTCTTGTACAGCATGGTTTCCGGCGTGTTGACGTATTTGCCGGGCATGGTGTCGTCGTCGAACAACTTGCGGGCACCGAACCCGATGACGTCGCCGGACAGGTTGCGGATCGGCCAGAGCAGGCGCCGGTGGAAGCGGTCGATGTGACCACGGCGCCCGGCTTTCGACAGGCCCGCGGCCTCGAGCTCCTTGACGTCGAAACCCTTGCCCAGCAGGTGCTTGGTGAGGATGTCCCAGCCGTCGGGTGCATACCCGCACCCGAACTGCTGCGCGGCCTGCGCGTCGAAGTTCCGTTCCGTCAGGTAGTCGCGGGCCGCCTGCGCGTCGGGCTCCTGCAGGCGCGCCGAGTAGAACTCCTGTGCGGCCGCGTTGGCCGCGACCAGCCGGGAGCGGGTGCCGCGGTCGCGTTGCACCGAGGTGCCGCCGCCCTCGTACGAGATGGAGTAGTTCAACCGGTCGGCGAGCTGCTCGACGGCCTCGACGAAACTGATGTGGTCGATCTTCTGGAGAAACGAGTAGACGTCGCCGCCCTCGCCGCACCCGAAGCAGTGGTAGTGCCCGTGGTTGGGCCGCACGTGGAACGACGGCGACTTCTCGTCGTGGAACGGGCACAGCCCCTTCATGGAGTCGCCGCCCGCGCGCTTGAGGGAGACGTACTCCCCCACGATGTCCTCGATCCGTGTGCGCTCGCGAATGGCCGCAACGTCACGATCAGGGATTCTGCCAGCCACGGAGGACAGTCTAGGCGCTCTTCCGCAGTCCGAACTTCCGCCTCGGTGTCAGCAGTTCGACGGGGCGGGAATCCCGGCGAATCGGTCGCCGAGATAGCCGAATGCGGGGCCGGCACCGAGCATGGTGGCGGTGCCGTGGTCGGCGCCCGGGATCACGTCGAACTGCACGCGCGCACCCTGTGAGCAGTACCGGGCGACGGTGTTCTGCACCGGCCCGATGGCGACGAGGGGGTCCGCGCTGCCGTGCCAGACGAACATCGGCGTCCTCGGGACTTCCGGATACAGTTCGACGCTGTTCTCGTCCATCACCGAGCGGCCGGACGGATCGGCGAGGATCCCGGGACCGTTGGTCAGGTCGGGCAGCGACCTCCCCGCACCGGCGCCGAGGATCGAGTCGGTGCACGTGTTGCTCATCTGCGTGCGGAGGTCGAGTCCCTCACCGTTGAGGCCGTCCCCCAGCGGTGAACGCGTCGGGTATTCACGCTCGAGCCCGATGGCGGCCGCGAAACCCAGGCCGAACGCCTGCGAGCGGGTGCCGCCCAGACGGTCGGCCAGTTCACCGATGTTGACCGGTGTGCCGCCCTGGGCGGCGCCGACGATGTTCAGTTCCGGGGCGTAGGTGGGTGCGAGCGCCGCGGCCCAGTTGGTCGCCATGGCGCCGCCCGAGTAGCCGGCCAGCCCGACCGGACTACCTCCGAGTCCGGCCTCCGGGAGCCGCTGCGCGGCGCGGACGCCGTCGAGGACGAGGCGGCCGCCGAGTTTCGCGGCCCCGTACGCGCTGGTCGGTCCGAGGTGGTCGGGCACGGCGACGGCCCAGCCCCGCGCGAGCAGGGCGTTGAGGGCGGGCCCCTCCTGGATTCCGCCGTTGAACAGCTGATGCGACGGCGCGCACTCGAGCCCGAGCGCGTTGACGAACGGCTGATAGGACACCAGCGGCCGGTTCGCGGGAGTGCCGCGAGGTACCAGCACCGTGGTGATCGCGGCGATGGGCGCTCCGGCGGAGTTGGTCGACTTGTACTTCACCTGCCAGGCGTCGGCGGTGGGGAAACCGGTGGCGGCGACCGGTCGGCTCGCCAGCACGTCACCGTCGGCGCGTGCCCTGACGTCGGCGGGCGCACCGTAGAACGGATCTGGGTCCGCGAACGGGTACACGGGCGCGGCCTGTGCCGCGGGTGGGGCCGGCAGGGCGGCGCCGACCGCCACCGCCAGCGCTGCGGACGTCGAACCGATGATCTTGCGCACTGCAGACTTCATCCGGTCTCCCTGACCATTGGGTGCAAGCTGTCTGTAGACCTATTCGTAGCACCGCGGTGGCCGGACGGGTCCGACTTCCGGCTTTGTCAGCCCCAGCTCGCCTGGGCTCCGAGACTGGACTTGTCGACGCGTTCGAGCCGGCTCTCGGTGTAGGAGGCGATCTGGTCGACGACGACCCGGACGCGTGCGGGATCGTCGGCCGCCGCGTTCCAGGCGGGAATCAGGATCGGGTCGAGACCGGCGGGTGCGGTCGCGAGCAGCCATTCGGCGACGCGGTGCACGCGGTCACGCTGGCGTGCCTGGCGTGCCCGGTGGCCGGCATCCGACATCACGTAGTTCAGCGCGAACGTCTTGAGCAGCGCCACCTCCGCCGCGACGACCGGCGGGACCACCAGGTCGGCGTCGTACCGGGCGACCGGCTTGTCGCCGTGGACGTCGCGGGTCCCGATGATCGCGGCGGTCGCGAACCGGCCGACCAGTTCGCTGGTGAGGTTCTTCAGGGCGACCGAACTGGTGAGCGTGCCGTCGTAGCTGCCCACCTCGACGACGACGGGCAGAAGACTCAACCGCGTCGCGGCCTCGACCAGGTCCTCGACGTCGAGTCCCGGGAACTCCGACGCACCGAACTCGGCGAGGGCCCGCTGGTCCACCGGATCGGCCAGTGAACGCAGATCGATGCGGCCGTCGATCACGCCGTCCTCGACGTCGTGCACGGAGTAGGCGACGTCGTCGGCCCAATCCATGACCTGCGCCTCGAGGCATTGGTGGCCGTCGGGGGCGCCCTCGCGGATCCACGCGAGCACGTCGGCGTCGTCGTCGTAGGCCCCGAACTTCGCGCCGGGGCGCGGCCGGGTCCACGGGTACTTGATCGCCGCGTCCAGCGACGCGCGGGTCAGGTTGAGCCCGGCACTGCTCCCGTCGGGGTACAGCACCTTCGGTTCGAGGCTCGTGAGGATGCGCAGATTCTGGGCGTTGCCCTCGAACCCGCCGCAGCTTTCCGCGACCTCGTCGAGGGCTTTCTCCCCGTTGTGACCGTACGGCGGGTGACCGATGTCGTGCGCGAGGCCGGCGAGGTCCACCAGATCGGGATCGCAGCCGAGACCGTCGGCGATCCCGCGGCCGATCTGCGCCACCTCGATCGAGTGCGTCAACCGCGTCCGCGGAGTGTCACCGTCCCGGGGGCCCACCACCTGGGTCTTGTCCGCGAGTCTGCGGAGCGCGGCCGAGTGCTGGACGCGGGCGCGGTCGCGGGAGAAGACGGATCGGTGTTGCGCGGCCGCGATCTGGCTGCCCGGGATTCCCGCCCGTTTCGGTGCCTCGCGGACCCGGCGGGCGATGTCGTGCGCGGAGTACACGTCGCCGAGGGGTGTCGTGTGTGCTGTCATCGAATGTCTACTGTCCCGCCGTGTAGGGGAAGTCGGCCGAGAAGTGGGTGAGCTGGTACCAAATCAACGCCCCTGTCTCCCGGGCGATTCCGTGCAACTGAGATTCGCGGGTGAACACGGCGGGCCCCTGGCGGGTGGGTGCCGTCCAGGCGTCGAGTCCGGCGTCGCGTGCCATCGTCCGCGTTCGCAGCGAATGCCAGGGGTCGCTGACCAGGACCGCCGAATCGATGCTCTGCTCCCCCATCGCCTCACTCACCGCCTCGATGCTGAGCAGGGTGTCGGACCCCTCCTCGACCGCGGTGATGCTGTCGGCGGGGACGCCGCGCGAGATCAGATAGTTCTTGCCGGACGCCGCCTCGGTGTACTCGTCGCCCTCCTGCTTGCCGCCGACCGTGATGACCTCGGGGGCCACCCCACGCTCGTACAGCTTGTACGCCTGCTCGAGCCGGGCTTCGAACACCGACGACGGTGTTCCCGAGTACTGGGCGGCGCCGAGCACGACGATCGCGTCGGCGGCCGACGTGTCGTCGATCCGCGCGACCTGCCACACCCGGACCGCGGTGCCCAGCACCAGCGCGGCGGCGAGGAGGACCACGCCGGCGATGATCCGGCGGGTCCACCGGGCCAGCGTGCCGGCGAACCCCAGGCGCGCAGGACGGCGCGGGAGGTCGTGGCGTTCACGGCTCGGTGCAGAATTCACTCCCTGATTCTGCCAGCTGTCGCCGAACTGTCCCGATGACGACTCGCCACACCCGATAGATTTGCTGCCATGCCACTCGCACCGCGCCTCGAGCAGACGCCGTCGTCCCGCCCCCGACTTCCCCGCGCTCGGCGGTTCGCCGCCCTCGGCGCCGTCTCCGCACTCGTGACTCTCGTGGCGATCCTCTTCTCTCCCGCGATTGCCTCGGCGGACGCACCGTTCCGTCTTCCCGGCCAGATCACGGACACCGTCGGCGTGCTCGACGCCGACCAGCAGAGCGACGTCCAGGCCGCGATCGACCAGCTGTACGACGAGCACAAGGTGCGGTTGTGGGTGGTGTACGTTCCCGACTTCAACGGTCTCGGCGCCGGCCCGTGGGCGGATCAGACTGCGCAGGCCTCCTCGCTCGGCGACCGCGACGCTCTGCTCGCGGTCGCGACGGTCGACCGCGAGTATGCCCTCATCGCGCCGGACGGACTGTCGGAGATCACCAGCGACGAGGCCGAGTCGATCCGGGTGGACGCGGTGGAACCCGCCCTGCGCGAGGAGGATTGGGCCGGAGGCGCCATCGCCGCGGCGGGCGGCCTGGGCGACGCGATGTCTCCGGGCCAAGGAATGTCGGTGCGCACACTGCTGATCGGCGGCGGTGTGGTCGTCGTGGGTGCGGGTGGCGTCGTGCTCTATTCGCGGAAGAAGAAGCACGACCGCACCCGGGCCGGTATCGAGGCGGCGCGCAGCATCAGCCCCGAGGACACGGCCGCGTTGACGGCGCTCCCGCTGCCGACCCTGGACGAGCGCGCCAAGGAGGTACTCGTCGAGACCGACGACGCGCTGCGCACGAGCCAGGAGGAACTCGACCTGGCCCGCGGCGAATTCGGCGAGCAGGCCACGGCGTCGTTCACGGCGGCGTTCGACACGGCGAGGGCGACACTCGCGGCCGCGTTCACCGTCCGTCAGCGACTCGACGACGCGATCCCCGAGACCCCGCAGCAGCAGCGGGAAATGCTCATCGACATCATCACCTCGTGCGGGCGCGCCGACCGCGAACTCAACGAGCGGGTCCAGGAGTTCGACGGGCTCCGGGACCTGCTGATCAACGCCCCCGACCGGCTCGACGCGCTCACCCGGGACATGGTCGCGCTGACCGTGCGCATCCCCGACTCCACACAGACCCTCGCCACCTTGCAGACCGAATTCCCGGCCGCCGCACTCGCTTCCGTCGCCCACAACGTGACGATGGCGGAGGAGCGGCTCGCGTTCGCGGAACGGGCCGTGGCCGACGGCAGGGACGCGATCGCCCTGCCGCCCGGAAAACAGGGACCTGCGGTGTCGGCGATCCGCGGAGCCGAGGGCGCCCTCGAACAGGCCCGGACGCTACTCGACGCCGTCGACCACGCCGCGGAGGACATCCGGCACGCCATCGCCACGCTGCCGGCCGCGATCACCGACGTGGAGGCCGGGATTGCGGCCGCGGCCCAGTTCACCGAGCAGGGTGGGGACCGGCTCGCGTCGGCCCGCGCCGCGGCCGAGGCAGCACTGGCGGCGGCCCGCACCGCCGCCGACACCGACCCGCTCGGCAGCTTCACCCAGATCGTCAAGGCAGACGCGGAACTCGACGCCGTCCTCGCCGAGGCGCAGGAATCCCGGCAGCAGGCCGAGCGTGCGCAGCAGCGTCTCGAGCAGGACATCGTGGCCGCGCAGTCACAGGTCACGGCGGCGTCGGATTTCATCGGCACCCGACGTGGCGCGGTGGGAGCGGACGCCCGGACCCGCCTGACCGAGGCGCAGCGGCACCTGGCGGGCGCGCAGCAACTCCGCGCCACCGACGCCTCCCGCGCGCTTCAGCACGCTCAGGCCGCGGCCGGCCTGGCGGCCGACGCACTGCGCCTGGCGCAGAACGACGTGAGCCGTTGGGAGTCCCGCCAGCGCCCCGGACCCGGAAGCGGTGGCGGGAATGCCACCGGAGCGATCCTCGGCGGCATCCTGATCGACAGCATCCTGCGCGGCGGATTCAGCGGCGGCGGTAATTGGGGAAGCCGGGGCTCCGGCGGCGGGCGCAGCAGCGGCCCGCGGTCCTTCGGCGGGCCGAGCAGCTCCGGCCGGATAAGTGGGGGCGGCCGATTCTGACGTCCTCCCGAGTCTTCGTCGCACTCGCCTGCGTCGCGGCCACCGCCTGCGGCGTCCTGTCGGGCTGCGCGGGCGGGGGCCCGACCGAGGGCGACGTGATCCCGCTGTCGGCCGAGGCCTATCGCAGCCGGGAGGACGACGCGGCGGGTGGGCGGATTCACGTGCGGATAGCGAACACCGGCGATGCGCCCGTCGCCGTGACATCCGTGGCGTTGGACAGTCCCGGCTTCGAGGCGGCGCCCGCGACCCGGCGCGAGGTCGAACTCGGCCCCGGCAACCGGATCGATGTCGAGGCCGTGTACGGCCCGGTTCGCTGCGACACGTCCCCGGAGCCGGCGTACGCCCTGATCGGTGTCGCCGATCGGGACGGCTCGCCCGTGCGGGTGCCGCTCGCCGCCCCCTACGACGTCCTCGCCCGTGTTCACGACGACGACTGCGCCGCACAGGATCTGGCGCGCGCCGTACCGGTGACACTGATCCCGGCGGCGGCTCCGCCCGAGCCGACCGCGCCTCTCCCCGCCCAACTGGTCGTGAGCCGGGGAACGGCGTCGGGTGACGTCCGGGTGGACGAGATCGGCGGCAGCGTCCTGTATGCGCTGCACGGTGCGCTGCCCGCCACCATGCGGGCGGACGAGGACCGGCTGAGCGTCGACATCACGATCGATGCGGCGCGCTGCGATCCCCATGCGCTCGCGGAAGCGAAGAAGCCCTTCGTCTTTCCGCTGTGGATCGCCGTCGGCTCCTCGGAACCGGAATACTCGCGCATCCCGGTGTCCGAGGAGAACCGGCGAATCCTGACGAACTATCTGACCGTCACCTGCGGCGCGCGCAGGTGACGGCGGATCAGGAACCGATGAGGCGCTGCGCCAGGTAGCCCTCGACCTGGTCGAGCGCGACCCGCTCCTGAGCCATGGAGTCACGCTCACGCACGGTCACGGCGTGGTCCTCGAGCGTGTCGAAGTCCACGGTGATGCAGAACGGTGTGCCGATCTCGTCCTGACGGCGGTAGCGGCGGCCGATCGCGCCGGCGTCGTCGAACTCGACGTTCCAGTGCTGGCGGAGCGTCGCGGCGAGATCCTTGGCCTTGGGCGTCAGGTCCGCGTTACGCGACAGCGGCAGCACCGCGGCCTTCACCGGGGCGAGACGACGGTCCAGACGCAGCACGGTGCGCTTGTCGACGCCGCCCTTCGCGTTCGGCGCCTCGTCCTCGGTGTACGCGTCGACGAGGAACGCCATCAGCGAACGCGTGAGACCGGCTGCCGGCTCGATGACGTACGGCGTGTAGCGCTCACCGGTGGCCTGGTCGTAGTAGTTGAGGTCGGTGCCGGAGTGCTTCGAGTGGGTCGACAGGTCGAAGTCGGTGCGGTTGGCCACACCTTCGAGCTCGCCCCACTCGCTGCCCTGGAAGTGGAAGCGGTACTCGATGTCGACGGTGCGCTTGGAGTAGTGCGACAGCTTGTCCTGGGCGTGCTCGTACAGGCGCAGGTTGTCCTTGTTGATACCGAGCCCGGTGTACCAGTCCATGCGGTAGTCGATCCAGTACTGGTGCCACTCTTCGTCCTCGCCGGGCTTGACGAAGAATTCCATCTCCATCTGCTCGAACTCGCGGGTGCGGAAGATGAAGTTTCCGGGCGTGATCTCGTTGCGGAAGCTCTTGCCGATCTGGCCGATGCCGAACGGCGGCTTCTTGCGCGACGTGGTGAGCACGTTCGCGAAGTTCACGAAGATGCCCTGCGCGGTCTCCGGGCGGAGGTAGTGCATGCCCTCTTCGCTCTCGACCGGGCCGAGGTACGTCTTGAGCATCATGTTGAAGTCGCGGGGCTCGGTCCACTGACCGACAGTGCCGCAGTCGGGGCAGCCCACGACGTCCATCGGGACGTCGTCCGGGTTGTCGAGCCCCTTCTTCTCCGCGTACGCCTCCTGCAGGTGGTCCTGGCGGTGACGCTTGTGACAGTTGAGGCACTCGACCAGCGGGTCGTTGAACACGCCGACGTGACCGGACGCCACCCACACCTCGCGCGGCAGGATGACCGAGGAGTCGAGGCCGACGACGTCCTCGCGGCTGGTGACCATGTTGCGCCACCACTGCTTCTTGATGTTCTCCTTGAGCTCGACGCCCAAGGGGCCGTAGTCCCAGGCCGACTTCGTGCCTCCGTAGATCTCACCGCACGGGTAGACCAGGCCACGACGCTTGGCGAGATTGACGACGGTTTCGACTTTGGACTTCGGTGCCACTCGGGTGCTCTCCATCTGGGTAATAGATGCATGGTTCACGTGCGCTTTTCGGAGCCCAGCCTATCTGCCCGACCGCAGTCGGTTCACCCACCCGGTTGACATGCGTATTCGTGCATATCAAAATGGAATCGATTTGCAATAAGGTGAGGGTGATCCTCCCGGGCCGACGGCCTCGCGGCCACGGTCCCGTCCATTGTCCGGCACACCGAAGGAGATCACTGGTGAGCGTCGTCGATCCCGGGGATCTGCATCCGTTCGAGGCGGCGGCGCCCGCCCCCGTGCCGTCGAAGGAGACCCTCGCGGCGGCCGGCGACATCCTGCGCGCCCTTGCGGCCCCCGTCCGGATCGCGATCGTCCTCCAGCTCCGCGAATCGGAACGGTGCGTGCACGAACTCGTCGGGGCACTCGGAGTCACCCAGCCACTGATCAGCCAGCATCTTCGCGTGCTCAAGGCCGCGGGAGTCGTGCGCGGCGAACGCACCGGACGTGAGGTCCTCTACCGCCTGGTGGACGACCACCTCGCCCACATCGTCGTGGACGCCGTCGCGCACGCCGAGGAAGGATAGAAGCCTTGACCCAGAACACCGGTCAGCGCAAGCCCGTCGTCGTGGGAGTACGCGCGACCAAGCAGCGCAGCGCCATCTCCGCGCTCCTCGACGACATCGAGGAGTTCCGGTCGGCGCAGGAACTGCACGACGAACTCCGCAAGCGCGGTGAGGGCATCGGGCTGACCACCGTCTACCGCACCCTGCAGACGCTCGCCGACGCCGGAACGGTCGACGTCCTGCGCACCGACACCGGCGAATCCGTGTACCGGCGCTGCTCGTCCGGACATCACCATCACCTGGTCTGCCGTGCCTGCGGCTACACCGTCGAGGTCGAGGGACCGACCGTCGAGCAGTGGTCGCAGTCGATCGCCGACGCCCACGGCTTCTCCGACGTCAGCCACACCATCGAGATCTTCGGCCTCTGCAAAGACTGCACCGCGACGCAGTGAGCGTCAGGGGATCAGCCCCTGCCGGGCGGTGTCCGCGCCGCTGAGCACGAGAAGCAGCATCGTGGTCAGTGCCTCGTCCTCGAGCCCGGCGGCGGGGAACGTGTAGCGCAGGATGACGTCCGCGAGCCGGCCGTGACCGAACACCGCGATCGAACCGAACTGCAGTGCGCTGTTCCGTTCCGCGACCTTCTTGTGCAGCGACGCGCTGACCGGCCGATCCCAGGCCAGCACGCACGTCATCGACAGCACGTCGAGGCCCTCGGTGAGGGTCATCGCACTGATCGAGCACAGCGCCCCGGCGTACTCGAAACTCAGCGAACCGTCCTCCGCCCGGGTGACGGTGGCGAAGTGCTCGAGCGCGTCCGCCGCCCGCGCCAGCAGCGCGGGCGCCCCGTCGACGGTCATTTCACCCCACCGAACCGACGGTCACGCGACGCGTACTCGACACACGCCGCCCACAGGTCCCGGCGGTCGAAATCGGGAAACAGCTTCTCCTGGTACACCATCTCGGCGTAGGCCGACTGCCAGATCAGGAAGTTGGACGTGCGCTGCTCGCCGGACGGCCGGAGGAACAGGTCGACGTCCGGCATGTCCGGCTCGTCGAGGTACCGGGCCACGGTCGCCTCGGTGATCTTCTCCGGGTCGAGTTGCCCCGCCGCGACCCGCCTGCCGATCTCCTTCGCCGCGTCCGCGATCTCCGCGCGCCCGCCGTAGTTGACGCACATGGTCAGGTTCATGACCGTGTTGTGCTTCGTGAGCTCCTCGGCGATCTCGAGTTCCTTGATGACGCTGCGCCACAGCTTGGGCCGGCGGCCCGCCCACCGCACGCGCACTCCCATCTCGTGCATCTCGTCGCGGCGACGGCGGATCACGTCGCGGTTGAAGCCCATCAGGAAGCGGACCTCCTCGGGGCTGCGCTTCCAGTTCTCGGTGGAGAACGCGTAGGCCGACAACCATTCGACGCCCATCTCGATGCACCCGCAGACGGCGTCCATCAACACGGCCTCGCCGCGTTCGTGGCCGGCGGTCCGGGGCAGTCCCCGCTCCTGCGCCCAGCGGCCGTTGCCGTCCATCACCAGCGCGATGTGCCGGGGCACGAGTTCGGGTTGCAGGCCCGGCGGGCGGGCGCCCGAGGGGTGCGGGTCCGGCGGCCGGATCTGGCGCTCGGCCCCGGAACTATGCGGGGCTCGAGGTTCGCGTCGTCGAATCACGGTCCCCATCCTGCCTGACCGAATCCTCCACCCCTACCGCCGCATGCGGTCGTGCGCGTTCGATCAGCGGGAGAGTGCGGAGTTGCCGTTCGAGGTGCCACTGCAGATGCGCCGCGACCAGACCGCTGGCCTGCCCCCGCAACGACTCGGGCACGTCGTCCGTGCTCGCCCAGTCGCCGCGGATCAGCGCATCCATCAAGTCGAGGACACCCGGTGACGGCGTGGCGGCGCCCGGCGGCCGGCAATGGACGCACACCGCTCCCCCGGCGGCCACGTGGAATGCCCGGTGCGGTCCGGGGGCGCTGCACCGCGCGCAGTCGTCGAGGGCGGGAGCCCATCCCGCAAAACCCATGGCCCGCAACAGGAAGGCGTCGAGGATCAGCTCGCACGAGCGGTTGTGCTCGGCGACGGCCCGCAGCGCCCCGACCGTCAGTCGATGCAGTTGCGGCGCCGGAGCCCGCTCCTCACCGGCGAGCCGCTCGGCGGTCTCGAGGATCGCGCACGCCGTGGTGTACCGGGAATAGTCGTCGACGATGTCGGTCGCGAATGCGTCGACCGTCTGGACCTGGGTGACGATGTCGAGGTTGCGGCCGGGGTAGAGCTGCACGTCGATGTGCGCGAACGGCTCGAGCCGGGCGCCGAACTTGGACTTCGTGCGGCGCACCCCCTTGGCGACCGCGCGCACCAGACCGTGCTGCCGGGTGAGGAGTGTGACGATACGGTCGGCCTCGCCCAGCTTGTGCTGGCGCAGCACCACCGCAGTGTCTCGATACAACCTCACCGGTCCAGTCTCCCACGTCGAGGCGACCGCATTCCGCAGGCCGAGCCGGGTGCGACGGTCAGGGCTCGGTGCGCCCGTCGCGCACGGCGTCGACGACGTCGCGGACCCCGTCGATGACGAGTTGCGGCTGCTCGATGTTGATGTTGTGGCCGCTGTTCGTGTTCGTGACATGCGTGGCACCCGGGACGAGTTGCGCCAGATCCGCCTGCGCCTTCGGCTGCACGGCGTCGAGGGCCGGGCCGTAGCCGGGATCGATGTCGGCGGGGAGGCTTCCGTTCGCAATGCCCTCCGCGATCTGCGGCGCCACCGACCGGTCGGCGGAGAGGACGACGAGCGGCTGGGGCCGGATCGGTGCGGCGGCGCGGATCTCGTCGAAGCTGCGCACGAAGTCGACACGCTCGAGGTCCGGGTACTCGTCGAGACTGTCCTGCTGCGGGGTGTTGAGCCGCAGGAACTCCTCGAACTGCTCCGGGGGCAGGAGTGTCTGCAACTCCTCCGACTGTGCGTCGATCAGCACCATGCCCGCCACCTCGTCGGGATGGGTGCCGGCGAAGAGTCTCGCGATCTGACCGCCGTAGGAGTGGGCGGCCAGCACGTAGGGGCCGGGGCCGGCCTCGCCGGTGGCGCCCAGCAGCGACTGGAGGTCGGCGACCGCGTCCGTGGTGGTGATCGGCTGCGGAACCGGGTCGCTGCGGCTCAATGCGTCGTCGCCCAGCACGACTCCCGGCCGGTCGTACGAGCAGACTCGGGTGAACTCGGCGACCCCGTCGAACGCCGAGGTGGCGGCCGGATCGGCCGTGGTGGTCCACTGATCGGCGCCGAACCGCAGACCCGATTCGAAGACCACCGTCGGTGATCCCGTGCCCGCGCACTCCAGATAGATGTGGCGGTCCCCGCCGATGTCGACGGTGCCCGCGAAATCCTTGCTCGCGCCGTCGCCGTCATCGGTTCCGCACGCGGCGACGAGCAACACGACACCCACTGCCGGGAGCCACCTCGACAACCGTTGCCTGTTCGGCACGACACACCTCGGAACCGGTCCGGAAACGCACCGCGCTCCCGGGGTTCCATACCCCGGTCAGCTGCGTTCAAACGGCGGCGCCCCCCGGTCAGCTCAGCCGCTGGTCGAGATGCACCGACACCTCGACGCCGGCCGCGTCCTTGCCGATGAGCTTGCACAGCGCGATCTTCAGGGGCAGCCAGTGCGGACCCTCGCCTGAGGGCATCAGGGTCGCATTGAACGGGTGGCCGTCGATCGTCCCGCCGACCTTCACCGGCCGCCGCGTTCCGAGAAGTTCGGCGGAGTCCGGCACGGTCACGTACGTCGCGAACGCCCCGTCCTTCTGGATCGGCGCCGTGAAGGTGTGCGCGAGTGGTTGCGGGGTCTTCGGTGCGGGCATTCGTGGCTCCTCCGGTCGAGTGTGATGCTGCGGTCGAAGGTAGGACTCCCGGAGCCGGCCGGAATCATCGCATCGTGTGAGCCCGCAGGCCACACGACGCCCGAAGTTGTCGAAGGGTACCCTAACTCGAACGACCCTCGACGAACGGAACACCCCAGTGGCAGCGCACGCCCCCTCGCCGGAGCACACGATCACCTCCCTCGACGAACTCGAGCAGGTACTGGGCGTTCCCCATCCCTCCATCGTCACCAAGCACACCGATCACACGATGCCCCTGATCCGCCGCTTCATCTCCGAGGCGCGGTTCTTCGTCCTCGCCACCGCCGACGCGAACGGTCACTGCGACTGCTCGCCGCGCGGAGACATCACGCCGAAGACGATGTTCCTCGACGACCGGACCCTGGTGATCCCGGACCGACCGGGCAATCGGCGCGCAGATTCGTACCGCAACATCCTCGACAATCCGCACGTGGGCATCCTGTTCGTCGTACCCGGGATCGACGAGGTGGTCCGGGTCAACGGAACCGCCACCCTGACCGTCGATCCCGAACTGCTGCAGTCGATGTCGATCAAGGGCAAACCCGCCAACCTCGGTGTCGTGGTCCGGATCGACGAGGTCTACACCCACTGCGCCCGGGCGATCCTCCGGTCGCGCATGTGGGACCCGGAATCGTGGCCGGACCCCGACGAGATCCCGTCGCTGCGGGAAATGCACGCGGAACAGCACGAGCTGGACCACAGCCCGGATACGCCTCGCCGACAGGAGTACTACCGCACGCTGCTCTACTGAGGGGCGTGCCGGGTCACGTCACCGCAGCCGCTCGGACACCAGCGGCACGACGGTGTCGAGTGCGTACCGCAACGACAGCACGGAGTTCGTGGAGTACGCCTTGGCGACATCCGGATCGTCGAACACGAGGGACCGTCCGTCGCTCACAGCCGGGATCGCTTGGAAAAGCGGCCGGTTCGTGACGTCGGCGGCCGGCCTGCCGATCGGGAAGACGACCACCATGTCGGCGTCCATCACGCCGAGATTCTCCTCCGACACCGGGACGGAGAACTTCACCGCCGGCTGCGCGTCCACCGCCGGATTGCTGACGAATCCGAGTTTCTTCATGAACTGGAGGCGCTCGGTGTCCGCCGTGTAGGCGCCCCATCCCGCCCCCGAGAACGCGCCGACGGTGATCGTCTTCCCGGCGAACTCGGGATGGGCCGCGGCCGCTTCCGCGAACCGCCGGTCGATGTCGGCGAGCAGCGCATCGCCCCGCTCCGGCGCGCCGAGAGCGGTCGCGACCATCGAAACCTGACTCTCGATCGGAGTCTTGTAGTTATCGGCACCCTCCGGCAGCGCGATCGTCGGCGCTATCTGCGACAGGTGGTCGTAGCGTTCCTTGTCGCCGGCACTCTTCGTGTCGAGGATGACGTCCGGTTCGAGCGCCGCGATCTGCTCGTACGACGGTTCGAGGGTTCCGATGACGGCCGGCGCAGTGGTGTACATCTCGTCCGCCCACGGTCCGACACCGTCGCCGCCGAAGGCGACCCAGTCGCTGGCCCCGATGGGTTCGACACCGAGCGCCAGCGCGGTTTCGGCGTCACCCCACCCGAGGGCGACCACGCGCTCCGGCTTCGACTCGACCGTCACATCGCCGAATTTCGTGGCGACGATTGCCGGGAACGCGGCATCGCCGGCGCCTGTCGTCGCCTCGCGTTCACCCTCGCTGTCGCTCCCGCAGCCGGCCAACGCCAGGGCCAGCAGTGACACCGAGACGAGACTCCTCATTCGCATAAGGCAAGGCTAACCAATACCCGGCGCGGCGCGGCTTCCGGCCCCACTACTCGCCGACTCACACCTGGAACCGGTACCCCATCCCGGCCTCGGTGATGAGGTGACGCGGATGGGACGGGTCGTCCTCGAGTTTGCGCCTCAGCTGCGCCAGATACACCCGCAGGTAGTGGGTCTCGGTGGCGTACGCCGGGCCCCACACCTCCCGCAGCAGTTCCTTCTGCCCCACCAGCTTGCCCTTGTTGCGCACGAGCATCTCGAGCATTCCCCACTCGGTCGGTGTCAGGTGCACCTCGGCCCCCGCCCGCCGCACCGTCTTCGCCGCCAGATCGACCGTGAACGAATCCGTCTCCACCACAGGTTCACTCGTGTCGACGGCCGTCGTCGCCCGGCGGGCGGCCGCACGCACCCGGGCCAGGAACTCGTCCATCCCGAACGGCTTGGTGACGTAGTCGTCGGCGCCGGCGTCGAGAGCTTCGACCTTGTCCGCGGAATCCGTCCGGGCCGACAGCACGATGACCGGTGCGGGGCACCACCCGCGGAGGCCGGCCAGCACCTCGGTCCCGTCCATGTCGGGTAGCCCGAGGTCGAGCACGATCACGTCCGGCGGTCGCTCGGCCGCGGCGCGCAGGGCGGCCGCCCCGGAGGCGGCCGTCACCACGTCGTACCCGCGCACGCTCAGATTGATCCGCAGGGCGCGGAGAATCTGCGGTTCGTCGTCGACGACGAGAACTCTCGTCATGAATGCTCCCCTCCCGCCCCGGCCAGCTCCACCACCATCGTCAGACCACCGCCGGGGGTGTCGGTGGCGCTGATGGTCCCGCCCATCGCGTCGACGAATCCGCGGACGACGGAGAGCCCGAGCCCGACTCCCGTGGTCGTGTCGCGGTCCCCCAGCCGCTGGAACGGGGCGAACATCTCGTCTGCCCGCCCACGCGGAATTCCCGGCCCCGTGTCGGCGACGGTGATGACGGCGCGGTCGCCCACCGCCGCGGCACCGACCCGGATCACGGAGTCCTCACCGTAGCGGAGTGCGTTGTCGATCAGATTGGCGAGCACCCGCTCGAGCAGGCCCGAATCCGCCATCGCCGTGACCGTTCCGACGTCGACTTCCACCCTTTCCCTGGCCCGGGTCCCGGTCCGGCCGCCGATTCCCAGACCCACCAGCGCCCGGTGCACCACCTCGTCGAGGTACACCGGCCGCAGCGTCGGGGTCACCACTCCCGCCGCGAGACGGGAAGAGTCGAGCAGGTTCCCGACGAGAGAGGTCAGCACGTCGGCCGATTCCTCGATGGTCGCGAGCAGTTCGGCGGTGTCCTCCGGGGAGAAGTCGACGTCGTCGCTGCGCAGGCTGGACGCGGCGGCCTTGACCGCGGCCAGCGGGGTCCGGAGGTCGTGGCTGACGGCGGACAGCAGCGACCGCCGCAACCGGTCGGCCTCGGCCAGGGCCTGCGCCCGCCCCGCCTCCTGCGCGAGCTCGGTCTGGCGGATCATGCCCACCGCCTGGTTGGCGACGGCGAGCAGCACCCGACGATCCCGGGCGTGCAGTTCGCTGCCGTGCAGGGCGAGCGCGTATTCCCCTTCCCCCACCTCGCAGACGGTGTCGGCGTCGGCGATGCTCACCGGTGGGTGCGGCCCGACGGACCCCACCGGACCGCGGTCGCGGTGCAGCACGCTGACCGAATCCTGGCCGTAGGTCTCACGCACCTTCCCGAGCAGCGTGTCGAGGTCGGCGCCGCGCAGCACCGATCCGGCGAACAGTGCCAGCAACTCGGCTTCCTGCGACGCCCGGCGGGCTTCCCGTGACCGTTTGGCGGCCGCGTCGACCAGGACCGCGACGGCGACGGCCACCACGAGCAGCACGACCGTGGTGATGAAGTTGTCCGGTTCGGCAATGGTGAAGCTCCGCACCGGCGGCGTGAAGAAGTAATTGAGGAACAGACCCGAGATCAGCGCGGAGAAGGCCGCGGGGGCGACACCGCCGAGCAGCGAGACGAGCAGCACCACGATGAAGAACAGGGCTCCCTCGCCGACCAATCCGAGCCAACGGTCGACGGCACTCATCACCAGCGTGGCCACCGTCGGTACGAGGACCGCGGCGATCCAGGCGATCGCCCTGCGCGAACGGGATCCCACCGGCGACAACCGCCTCGGGCGGTGGGATTCGCCGTGCGTCACCATGTGCACGTCGATCGACCCGGACTGTTGCACCACGCTTGCGCCGATGCCCTCGTCGAAGATCCGCGCCCACCGTGAACGTCTCGACGTGCCCAGCACCAGTTGTGTGGCGTTCACGGTCCGGGCGAAGTCGAGCAACGTGGCCGGGACGTCGTCGCCGACGACGCTGTGCAGACTCGCGCCGATATTCGCGGCGAGGGCCCGTACCTTGCCCATCTCCGGAGCCGAGACACCCGCGAGGCCGTCGCCGCGCACCACGTGCACGACGATCAGTTCGGCGCTGGATCTCGACGCGATCCGGCCGGCGCGCCGAACCAGCGTCTCCGATTCCGGTCCGCCCGTCACCGCGACCACCACCCGTTCCCGGGCCTCCCACGTGTCGGTGATCTTGTTCTCCGCACGATATTTCGCGAGTGCGGCATCCACCTGGTCGGCCACCCACAGCAGGGCGAGTTCGCGGAGTGCGGTGAGATTCCCTTTCCGGAAGTAGTTGCTCAGCGCCGCGTCGACTTTGTCCGCGGCGTAGATGTTGCCGTGGGACAGCCTGCGGCGCAATGCTTCCGGCGTGATGTCGACCAATTCGACCTGGGTGGCGGCGCGCACCACCTCGTCGGGAACCGTTTCCTGCTGCACCACGCCGGTGATCCGCTGGACCACGTCGTTGAGGCTTTCGAGGTGCTGGACGTTGAGCGTCGAGAGGACGTCGATCCCCGCGGCGAGGAGTATCTCCACGTCCTCCCAGCGTTTCTCGTGGACGCTGCCCGGCGTGTTCGTGTGCGCGAGCTCGTCGACGAGGACCAGCGCCGGTCTGCGGGCCAGTACCGCCTCGACGTCGAGTTCCCGGCCGAGCGTGCCCCGGTAGGCGATCAGCTTGGGCGGAATCAGTTCGAGGTCACCGAGCTGCGCCGCCGTGCGGTCGCGGCCGTGGGTCTCCACCACGGCCGCGACCACGTCGCACCCCCGCTCCCGGCGGCGGTGCGCCTCACCGAGCATCGCGAACGTCTTGCCGACGCCCGGCGCGGCACCGAGATAGATGCGCAGTTCACCGCGGCGGCGTTCGACGTCCCGGCGCTCGCCGTCGGTTCCGGTACCACTCACCTCGCCATCATCCACCAGCGGTCGGGGCCGTGCACTCAGGAGCGGTCCGGCCGAGGGCCAGGTTCAATTCGAGGACGTTCACCCGATCCTCACCGAGGAAGCCGAGTTGCCTTCCCTCGGTGTTCTCGTCGACGAGTTGCCGAACCCGGGTCTCGCTGAGGCCGTTCTCCGCCGCCACCCTCGGCACCTGCAACGCCGCATATGCGGGGCTGATGTGCGGATCGATGCCCGAGCCGGAACCGGTGACCGCGTCCGCCGGTACCTCGGCGGGGTCCACCCCTTCCCGGGTGGCGATCGCCGCCCGCCGGTCGGCGATGAACGTCGCCAGGATCTCGCTGCTCGGTCCCTGATTGGTGGGCAGCGCGACAGCGGGGTCGCCGGGTGCGAACGGATCCTGATCGGCCACCGACCCGGTGACCCGGTTGTGGAAGAACGGATCCGGCTCCCCCGCCGGCACCTGCGGCTCGACACCGACCCACCGGCTCCCGACGACGCAGCCGGTGCTGTCGCGCACCGGAGACCCCTCGGCCGCTCCGGCGCCGATCCTGCTCACCCCCCACACTGCGGCCGGATAGAGCACACCGAGGACTGCTGTGAGTGCGAGCAGGACGAGTAGTCCGGCCCAGGTCTGCCGGAGCAGGCCGATGAGAAATCGCATGCGGGATCACCCAATTCCGGGAATGAGACGAACGACGAGGTCGATGAGCCAGATACCGGCGAAGGGTGTGATCACACCGCCGAGGCCGTAGATCAGCAGGTTGCGGCCCAGCAGCGTCGACGCGGACGCCGGACGGTAGCGAACGCCTTTCAGCGACAACGGGATCAGCGCGACGATCACCACGGCGTTGAAGATCACCGCCGACAGGATGGCCGACTCCGGGGTGGCCAGCCGCATGATGTTCAGCGTGTCCAGCTGCGGATAGATGCCGCTGAACAGGGCGGGGAGAATCGCGAAGTACTTGGCCAGGTCGTTGGCGAGCGAGAACGTGGTGAGCGCACCGCGCGTGATGAGCAGTTGCTTGCCGATCTCCACCACCTCGATGAGCTTGGTGGGATCCGAATCGAGATCCACCATGTTCCCGGCTTCCTTCGCCGCCGACGTGCCGGTGTTCATCGCCACCCCGACATCCGCCTGGGCCAGCGCCGGAGCGTCGTTGGTGCCGTCCCCGGTCATCGCGACGAGCCGGCCGCCCTCCTGTTCTTTGCGGATCAGCGCGAGCTTGTCCTCGGGTGTCGCCTCGGCCATGAAGTCGTCGACTCCGGCCTCGGCCGCGATGGCCTTCGCCGTCAACGGGTTGTCGCCGGTGACCATCACCGTGCGAATCCCCATGGCCCGCAGTTCCGCGAACCTCTCGGCGATGCCCGGTTTCACCACGTCCGACAGCGCGACCACGCCGAGGACGGTCGCCGCGTCTCCGCGGACGGCGGCGACCACCAACGGCGTCCCCCCGGACTGCGCGATCTGGTTCACGCTGTCGGTGACCGCGGGCGCCGCGCGCCCGCCGAGCGCCTGCACCCAGGTCAGCACGGCGTCGCTCGCGCCCTTGCGGATCCGGGTGCCGTCGATGTCGAGTCCGCTCATCCGGGTCTGCGCCGTGAACGGCACGAACTCCGCTGCTCTTTCCATCTCGGACGGTGCGGGGTCCAACCCGAAGTCGCGGGCGCACAGGTCCACGATGCTGCGACCCTCGGGGGTGCCGTCCGCGAGGCTGGACAACCGTGCGGCCGTGGCCAACTCGATCGCGGAAACCCCCGGCGCGGGGTGCAATGCCGTGGCCTGCCGGTTGCCGAACGTGATGGTGCCGGTCTTGTCCATCAGCAGTGTGTCGATGTCGCCGGCGGCCTCCACCGCCCGCCCCGACATCGCCAGGACGTTCCGCTGGACCAGTCGGTCCATCCCGGCGATACCGATGGACGACAGCAGGGCCCCGATCGTGGTGGGGATCAGGCACACCAGCAGCGCGATCAGCTTGATCGGATCCTGCTCCTGGCCCGCGTACAGGCCCATCGGACCGATCGCGACGACGGCCAGCAGGAAGATGATCGTCAGCGACGCCAGCAGGATGTTCAGCGCGATCTCGTTCGGCGTCTTCTGCCGCGCCGCCCCCTCCACGAGGGCGATCATCCGGTCCACGAACGACTGTCCGGGGGCCGCGGTGATGCGGACGACGATCCGGTCGGAGAGCACGGTCGTGCCACCGGTGACGGCACACCGGTCGCCGCCGGATTCGCGGACGACGGGCGCCGATTCGCCGGTGATGGCCGACTCGTCCACGGTCGCGATGCCGTCGACGACGTCGCCGTCGCCGGGTATCACCTCCCCCGCCTCGACGACCACCCGGTCGCCGACGGTGAGTTCGGTACCCGCCACCGACTCCACCCGGCCGCTCACCGTGATCCGGTGGGCGACCGTGTCCTGCTTCACCTTCCGCAGGCTCGCCGCCTGCGCCTTGCCCCGCCCCTCCGCGACCGACTCGGCCAGATTCGCGAACAACACGGTGAACCACAACCAGGCGACGACGGCCCAGGAGAACACCGACGGGTCGGCGACGGCCATGACGGTGGTGACGACGGAACCGACGAACACCACGAACATCACCGGGTTGCGGGCGAGGTGCCGGGGGTCGAGTTTGCGCAGGGCGCCCGGTAGCGCCGTCACCAGCTGAGCGGGGCTGAAGATTCCCGCCTTCACGGACGCCGGGTCGTGGCCGGCCTCGGGCGTCATGGTCGCCGCCCCGGTTTCCGGACGACTGGTCACGTTCACACTCATTGCAGGGCCTCCGCGATCGGTCCCAGCGCGAGGGCCGGGAAGAATGTCAACGCCGCGACGAGCACGACGGTGCCGGTGAGGAGCCCGGTGAACATCGGGCCCGCCGTCGGCAGGGTTCCGGCGCCCGCGGCGGTCTTCTTCTGCGACGCCAGGGATCCGGCGAGCGCGAGGACGAAGATGATCGGCAGGAACCGGCCGAACAGCATGCACAGGCCGAGAGCGGTCTGGAACCAGTCGCTCGTCACCGTCAGCCCGCCGAACGCACTGCCGTTGTTGTTCGAGGCCGACGCGAACGCGTACAGCACTTCCGAGAACCCGTGGATGGATCCGGGACTTCCGGGGTCGCCGCTGTTGCCCTGGTAGCCGGTGGTCGAGGACAGGATCACGGTGATCCCGGTGCCGATCAGGACCAGCGCCGGCATCACCAGTACGGACAGGGCGGCGAGCGTGATCTCCCGCTGCCGCAGCTTCTTGCCCAGGTATTCGGGTGTGCGGCCGACGAGGAGTCCGCCGACGAAGACGGCGATCAGGGCGAGGACGAGGATTCCGTAGAGCCCGGTGCCGACACCGCCGGGCGCGATCTCACCGAGCAGCATGTTGAGCAGAACGGCTCCGCCCCCGAGTGGCGACAGGCTGTCGTGCGCCGAATTCACCGCGCCCGTGGATGTTCCGGTGGTGCTCACGGCGAACAGTGCCGTACCGGGAATTCCGAAACGAACCTCCTTGCCCTCCATCATCGCGCCCGCGGCGGTGGCGGCGACGCCGCGCCGACCCGACTCCGCCGCGAGCGTGACCGCGAGGAGCGAACCCCACAGGATGCCCATCACGGCGAGCAGGGTCAGCCCCTGCTTGCGATCGCCGACCATGGTGCCGAACGTGCGGGTGAGGGAGACCGGGATCAGCAGGATCGCGAGGATCTCGACGATGTTGCTGACCGGCGTCGGGTTCTCGAACGGATGCGCCGAGTTGGCGGCGAGGATCCCGCCGCCGTTGGTGCCGAGTTCCTTGATCGCTTCCTGTGAGGCGACGGGTGCGAGCGCGTTGGTGACGGAGTTGCCGTCCAGACCGGTGGACGCGAAGCCCGGGTGGAAGGACTGGATCACGCCCTGGCTCAGCAGGATCAGTGCGATCACGAAGGAGAGCGGCAGCAGAATGCGCAGGCTGCCGCGGGTGAGATCCACCCAGAAGTTGCCGATCTCACCGCCGCGCGACACCCGGACGAACCCGCGGATCAGCGCCACTGCGACGGCCATGCCCACCGCTGCGGACACGAAGTTCTGCACGGCGAGCCCGACCGGCTGGGTCAGGTTGCTCATCGTGGTTTCGGGCGCATACGACTGCCAGTTGGTGTTCGTCACGAACGACACGGCCGTGTTGAACGCCACTGCGGGACTGACCCCGGAGAGGTCCCCGGACAGCGGCAGCACTCCCTGGATGCGCTGCAGGGCGTAGAGGAACAGCACACTCGCCGCCGAGAATCCCAGCACGCTGCCCGTGTAGCCGTACCAGGTCTGCTCGGTGTGGGGGTTGATGCGGCACAGGCGGTACAGCACGGATTCGACGCGAAGGTGACGGCGTGATTCGTACACGCGCGCCATGTAGTCGCCCACCGGCACGTATGCGACCGCGAGTACCGCGAGGACGAAGGCGACCTGCAGTCCGGCCGCCAGGGCAGGCGTCATCAGAACCGCTCCGGGTCGATGAGCGCGATCAGGAGGTACACGACGAGCGCGGCGGCGATCGCGACGAGCGCGACCGTGAGTATTCCGGCGCCCGTCATTTCACGCGTCCGGTCTGCAGGGCACGGAGAACGAGCGCGCAACAGGCGAATCCGCCGAGGACGAGCGCGACGTAGGCCACATCGGCCATGTGAGGATCCCTCTTCGTACTGATCCTGCGGTTCAGCGCAGGCATGACACCCCACGGTTGTGGGGTGTCATGCCAGCATCACGCGCGATCTCGGCGACAGAGGCGGCGCTGACGAAGCGCTTACGGGACTCCTACGGCTCTTGACGCTTTCCTTACGCGGTCCGGGTCAGCCGCGACACGGACGCGGGCACGGGTGTGCCGCTCGCCACCCACGGCGCCGGGACGGGCGCACCCGCGACCGACCGCACAGGGACCACGCCGGCCCAGGCGCTGCTGGTCTCGGTGGGTTCACCCGGTGGCGCGTCCCGCACCTTGACGGTCCACTGGCCCGGCGTGATCGGGAGGGCGAGGGCCAGTGTCGCGGCGAGTTCCTTGCGCCGGTGCCCCCGGACCTCCGTGCTGCGGCCGGGGATCAGCACGTCCGACAGCGCATTCAGTGCGTCGGCGGATTCGTCTTCGCCGAGGGTGACGAGGTTGCCCCGCACCACCGCCGAACGGTAGTTGGCGGACGAGTCGAACAGGGTGTCCGCGACGACGATTCCGTCGAGCATCGCGACGCACAGCGCCGCCGGTGCGCCCGCCGCCACCTGCCGCAGCGCGCCGGCCCCGGTGGAGCCGTGCAGCAGGATCCTGTCGCCGTCGCGGGCGTAGAGCATCGGCACGGCCCACGGCAGCCCGTCGACGACGGTGGCGAGGGTGCCCATCGGCGCGGCGTCGAGGACGGCGTCGAGTTGCGCTCGTTCGGTGCGGGCACGGTCCGGGTATCTGATGATCTTGTCCACGAGACCATCCTCACCCCCATGTGGATCACCCCTCCAGATCCACAATCACCATTATTGGCAGACCAGTATTGTCAGGACCATGCCCCGGATCAGCCCCGAACTGCACCTGACGTTGCGGCTCCCCGACACCGACGCGCCGCTTCGGCACCGCATCGCGGAGTCGATCCTCGACGAGATCCGCGTGGGTCGCCTGCGGCCCGGCGACCCACTGCCCTCCACGCGGGCGCTGGCCGAACACCTGACGGTCGCGCGGGCGTCGGTGGTCGACGCCTACGACGAACTCTGCGCGTCCGGGTACGCGAACGCCCGCGCCGGTTCCGGCACGCGGATCGCACCGGGCGCCGACGTGGCGGCCCGCGCGCACGTCGCCTCGCACACGATCACCCGATCCTCGGAGCGGGCCTCCTCCGCTGCCCCCGAGAAGCCGGCGGCGCTGTGGGATCTCACTCCGGGGCACCCCGATCCCGCCCTGATCTCCACCGTCGACTGGCGCCGGGCGTGGCGGTCGGCCGCCGCCGCGGCCGTGACGTCGGACGCCCCGGGCCCCGGCGCGCACGCGGAGTTGCGACGGTCTCTCGCGGCGCATCTACGCCGCACCCGGGGGATCGCCGCGCGCCCCGACGAACTGGTGATCGTCCCCGGAGTGGGCGCTGCGCTCCGCACCCTCGTTGCCGCAGCAGGACTCGGCGGCCGGGACGTGGTGTTCGAGGAGCCCGGCTACAGCCGGGCCCGCACCGTCCTCGACGGTTCGGGGGTGCGGACGCGCTGCGTGTCCGTGGACGGCGACGGCCTCGACCCCGCGCTGCTGCGTGCGTCCGACGCCGCGGCCTACTGCACGCCTGCCCATCAGTATCCGATGGGTGCCCGGATGCCGGTGGGCCGCAGGGCCCGGCTCGTGGCCGACGCCGCGGCGTCCGGAACGGTGATCATCGAGGACGACTACGACGGCGAGTTCCGCTACGACGTGTCGGCGCTGCCCGCCCTGCGCAGCATCGACCGCGGGTCCGAATGCGTGGCGTACGTGGGCACGGCGTCGAAGATCCTCACGCCCTCGATCCGGGTGGCGTGGGTGATCGCGCCTCCGGCGCTGCGGCCGGGACTCGTCCGGGCCCTCGACGCGAGCGGTGAGGCGTGCTGCTCGATCACCGCCCTCGCGCTGGCGCATTTCATCGACTCGGGTGCGCTGTCACGGCACCTGGCCCGCGCCTCCCGCACCTACTCGGCCCGCCGGGCCGCCTTCGTCACGGCACTGCAGCGGCAACTGTCCGCGGTCCACACGGGCGGTGCCGGGCTCGCCGGCATCGAGGCCGGTCTCCACGTCGTCCTGACGCTGCCCGGTTCCGTCGACGACGTCGCCCTGTCGGCTGAGCTGCGGGAACACGGTGTGACGGTTCCGAGCCTCGCCGACTACCGCACCATCCCGGACGGACCGCGGGGACTGGTGTGCGGGTACGCCCGGCTTCCCGAATCGCAGGCCCGCGGGGCAGCCGAGGCGATCGGCGGGGTAGTCCGGCGACATCTCGGCTGATACTGTTCGTTCGAACGAACAGTTACGGGGAGGGGCGACATGAGCGCGGAACAATTGGACGATCGACGGCAGCGCGACGACGACGGGGATCGGGCCCCGGGACTCGTCGAGCAGGTGACGGCGCTGACCTCCGGCGCCACGACCTCGGTCGCTGCCACCCGCGCCGCCCTCGACCGCATCGACGCGAGCCAGCGGACGCTCAACGCGTTCAAGGTGATCCGCCGGAACAAGGCACTGGCCGAAGCCGCCGAGGCCGACCGCCGGATCGCCGCCGGTGAGCGCCTGCCGCTGCTCGGGGTCCCGATCGCCGTGAAAGACGACGTCGACGTGGCCGGCGAGCCGACCGCGTTCGGGTGCCCGGGCGACTTCCCGCCCGCGGCGCGCGACTCCGAGCTGGTGCGACGACTGCGCGCCGTCGGCGCCGTCGTCGTGGGCAAGACCAACAGTCCCGAGCTGGGACAGTGGCCGCTCACCGGCGGACCCGCCTTCGGGTACACCCGCAATCCCTGGAACGGTGACCACACCCCCGGAGGGTCGTCCGGCGGCGCCGCGGCGGCCGTGTCCGCCGGTGTGGTGTCCGCGGCGATCGGTTCGGACGGCGCCGGATCCATCCGCATCCCCGCCGCCTGGACCAACCTCGTCGGGATCAAGCCGCAACGCGGCCGTATCTCCACCTGGCCTGCTGCCGAGGCGTTCTACGGCCTCACCGTCAACGGCCCGCTGGCCCGCACGGTCGCCGACGCGGCCCTGCTTCTCGACGTCGCATCGGGACCGCACGAGGGCGACCTGCACACCCCCGCACCGGTCACCGTCAGCGACGCGGTCGGCCGCGACCCCGGACCGCTGCGCATCGCGCTGTCGCTGCGGATCCCGTTCACCGCGACCCCCACGTCGCTGCATCCCGAGGTCCGCCAGGGCGTCGCACGGATCGCCGAGGCGCTGCGCAGGCTCGGGCATCGCGTCGTGGTGGACGACCCCGACTACGGGATCATGTTCGGGCTCGGCTTCCTCCCGCGGTCGATGGTCGGCATCGACGACTGGGTGCGGAAGGTCCCGGACCCGTCACTCGTCGACCCCCGCACGAAGGGCAACGCCCGGACCGGACGACTGTTGCGCGGGGCACCGCTACGCGCCGCCCGTGCCGCCGAGCCGAGGATGCAGCGACGAGTCGGCGCGATCTTCGACGAGTACGACCTCGTCCTCGCCCCGACCACCGCGACTCCCCCACCGAGGGTCGAGGGGATCGACGGCATCAGCTCCTGGGCCACGGACAAGGTGATCACCGCGGTCTGCCCGTACGCGTGGCCGTGGAACGTGCTGGGCTGGCCCAGCGTGAACGTCCCGGCCGGGTTCACATCCGGCAACCTGCCGACCGGAGCCCAGCTGATGGGACACGAGGGTGCCGAGCCACTGCTGGTGTCGGTTGCGGCCCAGCTCGAGTCGGTGCTGCGGTGGGACCTCGAACGTCCCGAGAAGTGGTGGTGACCGATGGCTTCGACGGACGTTCGTGACCGCATCCTCGCGGCGGCGCTGCACATCGTCGGCACGGAAGGCATTCCCGGCGTGACCAATCGACGGATCGCCGCGCAGGCCGGCGTGTCGCTCGGCTCCATCACGTACCACTTCCCCACGCAGACGGACCTGTTGCGCGCCGCGTTGTCCGGGTTCGTGACGGAGGAGACGCAGCGGCTGTCGGAGCTGGCGGAGGGATACCGGGACAAGGGGCTGAGTCTCGAGGACGCCGCGGCACTCACCGGGAAGGTCGCGAAGGATCTGGCGTTCTCCGCCGAGCGGATCGCCCCGTTCGAGCTGTACATCCAGGCGGGACGCGACCACGAGCTGCGTCAGGCCGCCGCCGAATGTTTCGCCGCGTACGACGATTTGACGGTGACGATCCTCACCGCCCTCGGCGTCCCGGACGCCGCGTCCGTCGCCCCGACCATCGTCGCCACCATCGCCGGCCTGCAGCTCAGGAGACTCGCGACCGGAAGCAACGGCGATCAGGACTTCGCGACGTCGGTACTCCTCCTTCTGAGGGCCGCCGGCCCCGTGAGTGGTTGACGAGTCTCAGGGCTCGTCAACCGCGCACGGGCGGCGCAGCCGCCTAGAACCCCAGGCGGCCCAGCTGTTTCGGGTCGCGCTGCCAGTCCTTGGCCACCTTGACGTGCAGTTCGAGGAAGATCTTGGTGCCGAGGAGCTTCTCGATCTGCAGCCGCGCCTTGGTCCCCACCTCGCGGAGGCGGGCGCCGCCCTTGCCGATCACGATGCCCTTCTGGGACGGGCGTTCGACGTAGAGCAGGGCGTGGACGTCGAGCAGTTCGCCCTGCTTCTCGGTGCGTTCCTCGCGGGGGATGATCTCCTCGATGACCACGGCCAGGGAGTGCGGCAGTTCGTCGCCGAGCCCCTCGAGCGCGGCCTCGCGGATGAGTTCCGCCATCAGCGTCTCTTCGGGTTCGTCGGTGAGCTCGCCGTCCGGGTAGAACGCCGGGCCCTCCTCCATCTTCGACGCGAGGACGTCGACCAGCACCTCCACCTGCTCACCGGAGGCGGCGGACACGGGCACGACATCCGTCTCGGGACCGAGGAGCTTGGACACGGCCAGCAACTGCTGCCCGACCATGTCCTTGCTGACCTTGTCGATCTTCGTGACGATGCCGACGAGCGTGGTCTTCGGCGCGATCTGACGGACCTGCTGCACGATCCACCGGTCGCCGGGGCCGATCTTCTCGTCCGCCGGGATGCACAGGCAGATCACGTCGACCTCGGAGTAGGTGTCGCGCACGAGGTCGTTGAGGCGCTGGCCGAGGAGCGTCCGGGGGCGGTGCAGACCCGGGGTGTCGACGAGGATCAGCTGCGCGTGGTCGCGGTGCACGATGCCGCGGATGGTGTGGCGGGTGGTCTGCGGACGCGACGACGTGATCGCGATCTTGCTGCCTACCAGCGCGTTGGTCAGCGTGGACTTGCCCGTGTTGGGCCGTCCGACGAAACAGACGAATCCGGAACGGAATTCGGTTTTACTCATGTTGCTCCTCGATCACGGATCCATCGGTTCGCGCGAAGACGACGGCCGCCTGCGCACTGACTTCGTGTAGGGCGGCGATGCCCGGGTCTTCCGGGCTGCCGCCGATCACGACTGCGGCCTCGAAACCCTCGGCGCCACTCGACACCGCCGCCGCGACGGCCGCCTGCAGCGCGGTCAGCGGCAGCGCCGTCAGCGCGACCGCGCCCGCCGAGTAGGTGCGGCCGTCGAGATCGCGGACCGCGGCACCCTGACCACTTCCGGTGCGGCCGAACGCTCCTCGCGCGAGCACGACCAGTTTGGCGTCTTCGTCGCCCAGTTCAGTCATCGTCGCCCTCCCGGTCGCCGTCGCCACTGTCGTCGTCCTCGTCGATGGGGGCGCGTTGCACGAAGACCGTGCTGATGCGCACCCGTCCGCGCACGTCGGGTGAGCCCTCGCCGCGCAGGACGAGACCGTGCGACACGACCTCCGATCCCGGGAGCGGCACCCTGCCGAGTTCGTAACCGATGAGCCCACCGACTGTTTCGACCTCGTCGTTCTCCACCTCGATGCCGAACAGTTCCCCGAGATCCTCGATCGGCAGACGCGCGGAGACCCGGTACATGCCGTCGCCGAGATCCTCGACGGGCGGCGTCTCGTCCTGGTCGTATTCGTCGGCGATCTCACCGACGATCTCCTCGATGACGTCCTCGATGGTGACGAGCCCGGCGATTCCGCCGTATTCGTCCACCAGAACGGCCATATGGTTGCGGTCGCGCTGCATCTCGGCGAGCAGGCTGTCGAGGGGCTTGGAATCGGGCACGAACACGGCGGGCCGCATCACGTCGCCGACGCGGACGCTGCGTCCGCCGTCGCGCGAGTGGTACGTCTCCTGCACCAGATCCTTGAGGTACACCACCCCGAGCACGTCGTCGACGTTCTCCCCGATCACGGGGATCCGCGAATGTCCGCTGCGGACGGCCAGCGACGTCGCCTGTCCGGCGCTCTTGTCGTTCTCGATCCACACCATCTCGGTGCGCGGCACCATCACCTCGCGGGCGGACGTGTCGCCGAGTTCGAACACCGACTGGATCATCCGGCGTTCCTCGTCGGCCACCACGCCGCGTTCCTGCGCCATGTCGACGAGTTCGCGCAGTTCGATCTCGGAGGCGAAGGGCCCGTTGCGAAACCCCTTACCCGGGGTGATCGCGTTACCGATCAGGATCAGGAGGCGACTGATCGGGCCGAGCAGGGTTCCGATGACCTGCAGGGGAAACGACGTGATCAACGCGATCGAGTAGGCGTGCTGACGACCGAGCGTCCGGGGGCCGACCCCGATCACCACGTAGTCGACGAGCACCATGATGATCGCGGTGAACGTGAGCGCCCACACGGGCTCGAGGAGATCGGACAGGCCACCGACGAGCACCACCGTCGCCGTGATCTCGCACAGGATGCGCAGCAGCACCATGAGATTCACGTAGCGGGGGCGATCCGACAGGATGCGGAGCACGCGGGTGGCGCCGGGGCGATCCTCCTTCGCCATCTCCTCGATGCGCGCGGACGAGATCGTGTTGAGTGCGGAATCGACGGCGGCGAAGACACCACCGAGCGGGACGAGGACGATCGCGAGGACGATCAGCGCGATGGCGCTACTCACAGAAGACCCTTCACGTGGCGGTTACTGGTCCGGTGAGTCGAAGAAGCCGGCCTTGCCGAGCAGCTTCTGATCCCGGGCAGCGAGTGCGGCGTCGCGTTCGGCCCTGCGCAGATCCTCGTACCAGTCCTCGAGCAACTGGTTCTGCAGGCCGAACATCTCCTTCTCCTCCTCCGGTTCGGCGTGGTCGTAGCCGAGGAGGTGGAGCACACCGTGCACGGTGAGCAGAGCGAGTTCGTGTGCGAGCGGGTGATCGGCCTTCTCGGCCTGGTCCGCGGCGAAGGACGGGCACAGCACGATGTCACCGAGCATCGACGGTCCGGGCTCGGGCGAGTCCGGGCGACCGCCGGGCTCGAGCTCGTCCATCGGGAACGACATCACGTCGGTGGGACCGGGCAGGTCCATCCACCGCATGTGGAGGTCGGCCATGGTGGCCGAGTCCACGAGGACCATCGACAACTCGGCCGCGGGGTGCACGTCCATCCTCGCGATCACGAAGCGGGCAACGCTGATCAGCTCCTCTTCGGAGACGTCCATGCCCGATTCGTTCGAGACTTCGATGCTCATGTGTGTCGCTTCCTCCTGGTTCCGGCGACACTCACCCTACCGTCGCGGAGAACGCGAGTGCGCCGCTCTACGCTGTGCGCGGTTCCCGAGCTCGACCTTGCCGTCCCGGTCCGCCTCGAAACGCTCGTACGCGTCGACGATGTCGGACACCAGCCGGTGCCGGACCACGTCGCTGCTGTTGAGTTCGGCGAAGTAGATGTCGTCGATGTCACCGAGGATCTCGGTGGCCGCGCGGAGCCCGGACCGGGCACCGCCCGGCAGGTCCACCTGCGTGACGTCGCCGGTGACCACGACCTTGGAGCCGAAGCCCAGACGGGTGAGGAACATCTTCATCTGCTCGGCGGTGGTGTTCTGCGCCTCGTCGAGGATGATGAACGCGTCGTTGAGCGTGCGGCCACGCATGTACGCCAGCGGCGCCACCTCGATGACACCCGACTGCATCAGCTTCGGGATGGCTTCGGGGTCCATCATGTCGTGGAGTGCGTCGTGCAGCGGGCGCAGGTACGGATCGATCTTCTCGTGCAGCGTGCCGGGCAGGAACCCGAGCCGCTCGCCCGCCTCGACCGCGGGGCGGGTGAGGATGATCCGCGACACCTGCTTGGTCTGCAGGGCCTGCACCGCCTTCGCCATGGCGAGGTAGGTCTTGCCGGTACCGGCGGGCCCGATGCCGAACACGATGGTGTTGGCGTCGATCGCGTCGACGTAACGCTTCTGGTTCAGCGTCTTCGGCCGGATCGTCTTGCCGCGTCGCGACAGGATGTCGAGGGTCAGGACCTCGGCGGGTGATTCGCTCAGCCCCTGCGTGAGCATGCCGACCGTGCGACGCACCGCGTCGGGGGTCAGCGGTTGCCCGCGACCGACGATGGAGCCCAGTTCCGCGATGACCCGTTCCGCGAGCGCGACGTCGCCGGGCCGTCCCGTCAGCGTGACGGCGTTGCCGCGTACATGGATGTCTGCGTCCAGGACCCGTTCGAGAGCGCGCAGATTCTCGTCGGAAGAACCGAGGAGAGGCGGGACCGTTTCGGGTGGGAGATCGATACTCGAACGCACGGTGCGTTCCGCCGGACGCGTGGCGCCGAACGTCTCGCCGTTCTGGTCTTGTTCGCTCACGTGAGGAATATGGCCTTCTTCCCGGTTCCTGGTCGGTCACGACGGTCGTCGTGATGAGGGAAGTCTATCGCTCGCAGGTCACAGCGCCCACCCGATTACGCGACGCCGTCACGACTTCGGGACCTCCGGATGCTCGCGCAACCAGTGCCGCGCCTCGTCCACGACGCGTGCCTGTCGGCCGGCGTCAGCCGGAGAACTCGCCGGCGTCGGACAGTAGGGCGTCCCGCGAGATCTTCCAGCAGTCGGTCTCGGGATTCAGGAACGCGTAGTGGTCTTCGCCCTCGACGACATGCAGCGCGACCGGATCCCCGGCCGCCCGCGCGACCTCGCTGTACCGCACACTCACCTTCGCCGGAACCTGCGCGTCCTCCGTGCCGTGCACGCACACCACCGGCACCCCGGTGGGGATGCGGTGCCGTGGGGACGCGGCGCGGTACCGATCGGGGTCTTCGTCGAAGGGGACGCCGAGGAGATCCTCGAGGTAGCCGATCCGCCGGCCCCGCTCCCCCGGGGACGCGAGGTCGAGGGCGCCCGCCTGGGACACGACCCGCTCCGGCCGGACCGTCGTCTGCCTCTCCCCGGCGAGCCACACGGCGAGCTGTCCACCGGCCGAGTGGCCGACGACCCGGACCTTCGACAGGTCGAACGGGACGGGCGACTGCTCGGCGACCGGACCGACGATCGCGTCGAGGGCGGCGAGAACGTCGGCGGACATCTCGTCCCACCGGCCGCCCGCACCGAGCCTGCGGTATTCGATGTTCCAGACGGCGACGCCGTGGCGGGCGAGGTCGACCGCGAAGCTCGTGCCCAGGTTCAGGTGGTACTTCCCGCTCCAGAAACCGCCGTGGACGACCATCACCACCGGGACCGCGGCGGCCACGGGATCCTCGGGCGGGTAGAAGTGCCCGAACTGCTGCGGTTCGGTTCCGTAGGCGATGCGAATGCGGTCCACGGACAGTCAGGCTAGCGGGGCCGCGCCCCAGCGGTCCGTGAGGACACCGATGGCGCCCAGCGCGACAGCCGCGGCGGTCGAGGTCCGCAGAACGTGCGGACCGAGCAGCACCGGGACGGCGCCGGCGTCCGTCAGCGCGGCGATCTCCTCGTCGGAGATACCGCCCTCCGGGCCGACGACGAGCACGATCTCGGCCGCCGAGCGCAGCGGAAGCTCGGCGAGGCCCTGGGTGGCCGCCTCGTGCAGCACGGCGACGACGCCGCCGCGGCCGACCACCTCACGGACGACGGCGAGCATCCCGGCGGTGCGGTGCAGTTCCGACACCTCGGGGACGATCGCCCGCCGGGACTGCTTGGCGGCGGCGAGAGCCGCGCCACGCCAGCGAGCGATACCCTTCGCGACCTTGGGGCCCTCCCACCGCGCCACGCAGCGCGACGACTGCCACGGCACGATCGCGTCGACCCCGGCCTCGGTGGCCAGCTCGACCGCCAGCTCGGACCGCTCCGCCTTCGGAAGCGCTTGCACCACAGTCACACTCGGCGACGGCGCCGACACCTGACGACGCTCGTGAACGGTGAGTTCGAGCCGGTCCTTACCGGCCCCCGTCACCTCGGTGTCGGCGAGACCACCCCGGCCGTCGGCCAGCACGATCCGCTCCCCGACACCGATCCGGCGCACCGTCGCGGCATGCCTGCCCTCCGGGCCGTCCAGGACCGCGGTGCCCCCCACCTCGGGCAGCGGGTCGAGGAAGAAGACCGTCGCCGCCACGGTCAGCGACCGCTGAACGCTTCACGCAGGCGTGAGAACAATCCGCCGCTGTGCTGCGACTGGGTGGAGACGACCTCGGCGACGTCGCGGTCGCGCAGGTCCTTGAGTTCGCGGAGAAGCTTCGTCTCCTTGTGGTCGAGGCGCGACGGAACCACGACCTCGAGGTGGGCGTGCACGTCGCCGCGGATGCCGGAACGCAGCTTCGGCATGCCGTGCCCGCGCAGGACCGTCACCGATCCCGGCTGGGTTCCCGGCTCGATGGTGATCTCCTTGGGTCCGTCGATGATCGTGTCGATCGTCACGGTCGTGCCGAGGGCGGCGTCGATCATCGGAACCCGGATCGTGCAGTGCAGGTCTTCGCCGTCGCGCACGAACACCTCGTGCGCCTGCTCGACCACCTCGACGTACAGGTCGCCTGCGGGTCCGCCACCGGGGCCGACCTCGCCCTGCGCGGCGAGCCGGATCCGCATTCCGCCTGCCACGCCTGCGGGCACCTTCACCGTGATGTCGCGGCGGGCGCGCACCCGGCCGTCGCCGCCACACTTGTGGCAGGGGTCGGGGATCGTCTCGCCGGCGCCGCGGCAGGTGGGACACGGCCGCGACGTCATGACCTGGCCGAGGAACGAACGCTGCACCGACTGGACCTCGCCCGCGCCGCCACAGGTCTCACAGCGCACCGGCTTGGAATCGCCGTTGGTGCCCGCACCGGTGCAGCTGTCGCACAGGATCGCCGTCTCGACGGTGACCTGCTTGCTCACGCCGGTCGCGCATTCCGCCAACGTCAGCCTGGTGCGCAGGAGTGAATCGGCGCCCGGCTGGACGCGGCCGCGCGGCCCGCGGCCTGCACCGCCTCCGCCGCCGAAGAACGCTTCGAACACGTCGCCGAGGCCGCCACCGAAACCGCCGCCGAAGCCGGCACCGCCTCCGCCGCCACCCGAGGAGAGGGGGTCGCCGCCGAGGTCGACGATGCGACGCTTCTCCGGATCGGACAGCACCTCGTAGGCCGTCGAGATGTCCCGGAACCGGGCCTGCGCCGCCTCGTCGGGGTTCACGTCGGGATGCAGTTCCCTCGCAAGCTTGCGGTACGCGCGCTTGAGCTCCTGATCGGTCGCCTTCTGATCGACGCCGAGCGTTGCGTAGTAATCCCGTGCCACGTTGAGTCTCTCGTCCTTCTCTACTTCGTTATCTCGCTACCGGTACCTGTGCTCGCCCCACGGCGGCGCTGTCGCCGGGGCCGGCCGTCACCGCTCGGCGAGCACCTGGCCGATGTATCTCGCAACGGCTGCCACCGACGCGATTGTTCCCGGATAGTCCATTCGGGTGGGTCCGAGCACGCCCATTCCGCCGAGCACGGTGCCTGCCGCACCGTAGCCGGTCGAGATGACGGAGGTGCCGCGCATCTGCTCCACCTGGGTTTCCTCACCGATCCGCACCGTCACGGTGCCCGCGTCCTGCGTGGCGGCCAGCAGTTTGAGCACCACCACCTGCTCCTCCAGCGCCTCGAGGACCGCGCGCAGCGAACCGGGGAACCCGCTGATTCCCGAGAAGTCGGCGGCGTTGCGGGTCAGGTTCGCGGTACCGCCGAGGACCAACCGCTCCTCGGGATGCTCGACGAGCGTTTCCACCAGCACGGTGGCCGAACGGATCACGGCGTCGCGCAGATCCTCCGGGGCCTCGTCGGCGAGTTCCGAGACGGCGATGGACGCCGCCGCCAGCCGTTTCCCGTCGAGGGCGCCCCCGAGCAGTCCGCGCAGCCGCGCCAGGTCCTGGTCGTCGAGCACGTCGCCGAGTTCGACGATGCGCTGATCCACTCGACCCGAATCGGTGATGAGCACGAGCAGCAGGCGGGCAGGCGTCAGCGCGACCACCTCGAGGTGCCGGACCGACGACGCCGAGAGTGTGGGATATTGCACAACCGCGACCTGGCGTGTGAGTTGCGCGAGGAGGCGCACACCGCGCCGGAGAACGTCGTCCAGGTCGACCCCGGACTCGAGGAAATCGAGGATCGCGCGCCGCTCCGCCGTCGACAACGGCTTCACGTCGGCGATGCGGTCGACGAACTGCCGGTAGCCCTTGTCCGTGGGAACACGGCCGGAACTCGTGTGCGGCTGGGCGATGTAGCCCTCGCTCTCGAGGAACGCCATGTCGTTGCGGACCGTCGCACTGGATACACCCAGGTTGTGCCGCTCGACCAGCGCCTTCGATCCCACCGGCTCCTGGGTCGAGACGTAGTCGGCGACGATGGCGCGGAGAACCTCGAACCGTCTGTCGTCCGTACTCGACATCGCCGTCCACCTCCAGTTCTCGATCATCACGAGCAGCGGCGTCACCGAACCTTCGTTCGGATCGGCCGCCACATCCCCTGAGCTACGTGCAGATGCACGTGCATCTCGGCTCGGTCCAGTCTAATCGCCGCGCCGCCGATACCGGTTCAGGCCTTACTGTGGTGACCGGAGACGAGCAGAGGCAACGACCACGGGCGGATGACGAGGCGATGATTTTCAAAGGTGTCATGGACGGCAAGCCGTACCCGGACCACGGGTTGTCGCTGCGCGACTGGTCCAAGATCCCACCCCGGCAGGTGCGGCTGGACGAGATCGTCACCACGACGAAGGTTCTCGAGCTCGACCGGCTGCTGTCCGAGGACTCGACGTTCTACGGCGACCTGTTCCCGCACGCGGTCCAGTGGCACGGGGTGCTCTACCTCGAGGACGGGCTGCACCGGGCCGTGCGCTCGGCACTGCGAAACCGCGTCGTGCTCCACGCCCGCGTCTTCGACTACGACGAGATGCCCGGCATCGTCACCGCCTGAGCGGTCGAGGGCTGAGCGTCAGCGCAGCACCGTCCGGACCACGGCGTCGGCGAGGAGCCGCCCGCGGTCGGTCAGCACCAGGTGCTCGCCCTCGCGCACCAGCAGTCCGTCGGCCACCACGGTCTCGGCGGCGCGCCGCTCCGCGGCATCCAGCTCCGCCACCGGTAGTCCCGTCCGCAGCCGCGCGGTGAGCATTACCCGCTCGACGTGGACGTCCTCCGTGGTCAGCTGTTCGCTCCCACCGACGGGCAGACTTCCCGCAGCCAGCTGGTCCGCGTAGCGCGCCGGGTGCTTGACGTTCCACCAGCGCACACCGCCGACGTGGCTGTGCGCGCCCGGCCCGGCGCCCCACCAGTCCCCGCCGTCCCAGTACCCCAGGTTGTGCCGGCAGCGTGATTCCCCCGTCGCGGCGTCAGCCGATGCCCAGTTCGACACCTCGTACCAGGTCAGGCCCGCGTCGGCGAGCCGAGCGTCGATGCGCTCGTACCGCGACGCCAGGACGTCGTCGTCGGGCGCGGGCAGTTCGCCGCGGCGCACCTTCCTCGCCAGCGCGGTGCCGTCCTCGACGATCAGGGCGTAGGCGGATACGTGGTCCACCCCGGCGGACAGCACGGCGTCCAGCGAGAGGTCGAGGTCCTCGTCGCGCTCCCCCGGAGTTCCGTAGATGAGGTCGAGATTGACGTGCTCGAATCCGGCGGCCCGCGCCTCCTGCGCCGCCGCCACCGCACGTCCCGGTGTGTGGGTGCGGTCGAGCACCTTCAGGACGTGTTGCGCCGCCGACTGCATGCCCAGTGAGATCCGCGTGAATCCGCCGGCGAGCAACCGCTCGAAGAACTCCGGCGACGTGGACTCCGGGTTCGACTCGGTGGTCACTTCGGCGCCCTTCGCGAGGCCGAAGCTCGAGCGGACCGCACCGAGAACGTCCGCCAGTCCGTCGCCGCCGAGGAGTGACGGTGTGCCACCGCCGACGAACACCGTGTCGACGGCCGGGGCGCCCGTCATCTGCGCGGCGAGGTCGAGTTCGCGGCGCAACCCCTCCATCCACGACTGCGGCGACGCCGACGTCCCCAGCTCGCCTGCCGTGTATGTGTTGAAATCGCAGTATCCGCAGCGTGTGGCGCAGAAAGGCACGTGGACGTAGATCCCGAACGGGCGGCTCCCCACACCTTTCAGGGCACTCCCGGGCAGCGCGAATGCCGCCGCCTCGTCGCGACCGACCGTGGTAGTGCTCGTTCCGTTCACCCTTACAGTCTCCATGGTCGGCTCACCTCCGGTGTCCACCCGACTGTCGCGGGCCCCGCCTCGTGATATTTCCCGCAAAAATGGTGGAAATCGGTGCCCGGCTCTGCGTGAGCGATCTGACGTGGCACAATGGTCGACATGACCGGACCCGGAGTGCGACTTGTGGCGCGTCGTCACGTCGATCTCAAGCGTGTCTGCAGCTGTTGTTGTCTGCCCTGTATCGCGCAGTAATTCAGCCTGTCAGCCCGTTCATCATTCTTCTCGACTTCCGGCCGGATTCGAATGCCCCGAGCGAGGACCAGCCCTCCTCCTCGGCCTCAGCCGGTGCATCTTGAGATTCAGGAGTGCTCCATGACGTCGACCACCGACGCCTCCCCCGCTGCCGTCGACGCAGCCCCCGCGCGTACGCGCACGGCGAAGCCGGCCCGGCGACGCGCCGAAGGCCAGTGGGCCCTCGGCTACCGCGAGCCCCTCAACGCCAACGAGCAGGCCAAGAAGGACGACAACCCGCTCAACGTCCGGGCCCGCATCGAGAACATCTACTCGAAGCAGGGCTTCGACAGCATCGACAAGGGTGACCTGCGTGGCCGCATGCGCTGGTGGGGTCTCTACACCCAGCGCGAGCAGGGTTACGACGGCACCTTCACCGGTGACGAGAACATCGATCTGCTCGAGGCCAAGTACTTCATGATGCGGGTCCGCTGCGACGCCGGCGCCCTGAACGTCGAGCAGCTGCGCACCCTCGGCGGCATCTCCACCGAGTTCGGTCGCGACACCGCCGACCTCTCGGACCGCGAGAACGTCCAGTACCACTGGATCGAGATCGAGAACGTCCCGGAGATCTGGAAGCGCCTCGAGTCCGTCGGCCTGCAGACCACCGAGGCCTGCGGCGACTGCCCGCGCGTGGTGCTCGGCTCCCCGCTGGCCGGCGAGTCCCTCGACGAGGTCCTCGACCCCACGCCCGCGATCGACGAGATCGTGCGCCGCTACATCGGCAAGCCCGAGTACTCCAACCTGCCGCGCAAGTTCAAGACCGCCATCTCCGGCCAGCAGGACGTGGTGCACGAGATCAACGACGTCGCGTTCGTCGGCGTCAACCACCCCGAGCACGGCCCCGGCCTGGACCTGTGGGTCGGCGGCGGCTTGTCCACCAACCCGATGCTCGCGCAGCGGGTCGGCGCCTGGGTGCCGCTCGACGAGGTGCCGGACGTGTGGGAGGCCGTGGTCTCGATCTTCCGCGACTACGGCTACCGCCGGCTGCGGTCCAAGGCGCGGCTGAAGTTCCTGATCAAGGACTGGGGCATCGAGAAGTTCCGCGAGGTGCTCGAGACCGAGTACCTGAAGCGGAAGCTGATCGACGGCCCGGCACCGGCCAAGCCGGAGCGCCCGATCGACCACATCGGTGTGCAGAAGCTGCGTAACGGGCTCAACGCGATCGGCTTCTCCCCGATCGCGGGCCGGGTGTCAGGCACCATCCTGACGAAGGTTGCCGAGGCGGTGGCCGCCGTCGGTTCCGACCGCGTCCGCTTCACCCCGTACCAGAAGTTGATCGTGCTCGACGTGCCGGACGACAAGGTCGAATGGCTGATCGACGAGCTCGAGCCCCTTGGGCTGCACGGGCGTCCGTCGCACTGGCGTCGAAACCTGCTGGCATGCAGCGGCATCGAGTTCTGCAAGCTGTCGTTCACCGAGACCCGCAAGCGTTCGCAGGTGCTCGCGCCGGAACTCGAGGAGCGCCTGGCGGACATCAACGCCAACCTGGACGTGCCGATCACGGTCAACATCAACGGCTGCCCCAACTCCTGCGGCCGGTCCCAGATCGCCGACATCGGGTTCAAGGGCATGCTCGTCGACGACGGTGCGGGCAACCAGATCGAGGGCTTCCAGGTGCACCTGGGCGGCAGCCTCGGCCTCGACGCCGGTTTCGGCCGCAAGCTGCGCCAGCACAAGGTGACCAGCGGGGAGCTGGGCGACTACATCGAGCGCGTGGTGCGCCAGTTCGTCAAGCACCGCAACGAGGGCGAGCGATTCGCCGAGTGGACAGTCCGAGCAGAAGAGGAGGACCTGCGATGAGCGTCGACCTTTCCAGCGTCACCGAGGACGACCTGAGGGAACTCGCCGTGAAGGGGGCGTCGAGTCTCGAGGGTGCGTCCGCGCGGGAATTGCTGCAGTGGACGGAAGACACGTTCGGGGCCGGGGCGAGCGAAGCGACGGGGTATCGGAACAGCTACATCGTCGCCTCGAATATGCAGGACGGCGTTCTGGTCCACCTCGCCGCCCAGGTTCATCCCGGCGTGGACGTGCTGTTCCTCGACACCGGCTACCACTTCGCGGAGACTATCGGCACCCGTGACGCCGTCGAGCAGGTGTACGGCGTCAACGTCATCAACGCGCGCGCCGAGGCGAGCGTCGCAGAACAGGACGCGGCGGAGGGCAAGGACCTGTTCGCCCGCGAACCCAACCGGTGCTGCGCGCTCCGGAAGGTCGCCCCGCTGAAGAAGACCCTCTCCGGCTACAAGGCCTGGGTCACCGGTATCCGGCGGGTCGAGGCCCCCACGCGCGCCAACGCCCCACTGATCTCGTTCGACGACGCGTTCGGTCTGGTGAAGATCAATCCGATCGCGGCGTGGTCCGACGAAGACATGCAGGCCTACATCGACGAGCACTCGATTCTGGTGAATCCGCTCGTCGACGAGGGCTATCCGTCCATCGGGTGCGCTCCGTGCACCAGCAAGCCAGCCCCCGGCAGCGATCCGCGCAGCGGACGCTGGGCCGGTCAGGCCAAGACAGAATGCGGGTTGCACGCCTCATGACCATCGACATCTCCACTTCCCTCGCCGAATCCGACGTCCGGCCGCAGTTGGACGGGTCGCAGTTCGACACGCTCGACGCGCTCGAGTCGGAAGCCATCCACATCTTCCGTGAGGTCGCGGGCGAGTTCGAACGCCCGGTGATCCTGTTCTCCGGCGGCAAGGACTCCACGGTGCTGCTGCACCTGGCGATCAAGGCGTTCTGGCCTGCACCGCTGCCGTTCGCGCTGCTGCACGTCGACACCGGACACAACCTGCAGGAGGTCCTCGACTTCCGCGATCACGTCGTGTCCAAGTACAACCTGCGCCTGCACGTGGCGAAGGTCGAGGACTACCTGGCCGACGGCCGGCTCACCGAGCGCCCCGACGGGATCCGCAACCCGCTCCAGACCGTTCCCCTGCTCGACGCCATCGCCGAGAACCGTTTCGACGCGGTCTTCGGTGGTGCTCGACGCGACGAGGAGCGCGCCCGGGCAAAGGAGCGCATCTTCTCGCTGCGCAACAGTTTCGGCCAGTGGGACCCGAAGAAGCAGCGCCCCGAACTGTGGAACCTGTACAACGGCAAGCACTCCCCCGGTGAGCAGGTCCGCGTCTTCCCGCTCAGCAACTTCACCGAACTCGACATCTGGCGGTACATCGCCCGTGACAACGTCGAACTGGCCAGCATCTACTACGCGCACCAGCGCGAGGTGTACCAGCGCGACGGCATGTGGATGACGCCCGGTGTGTGGGGCGGACCGTCCGAGGGTGAGGACCTGCAGACTCTGTCGGTGCGGTACCGCACCGTCGGCGACGGGTCCACCACGGGCGCAGTTCTTTCCGAGGCCGGCGACAACGAGGCGATCCTCGCCGAGGTCGCAGCGTCCCGGCTGACCGAGCGCGGCGCAACCCGTGGCGACGACCGAGTTTCCGAAGCGGCTATGGAAGACCGCAAGCGAGAGGGCTATTTCTGATCATGAGCGACCTTCTGAGGCTTGCCACCGCCGGCAGTGTGGACGACGGCAAGTCGACCCTCGTCGGCCGTCTGCTGTACGACACGAAATCGGTTCTCGCAGACCAGATCGACGCCGTCACCCGGGCGTCGGTCGACAAGGGGCTGTCCACCCCCGACCTGTCCCTGCTGGTCGACGGCCTGCGCGCGGAGCGTGAACAGGGCATCACGATCGACGTGGCGTACCGCTACTTCGCGACACCCAACCGCACCTTCGTGCTCGCGGACACCCCCGGCCACGTGCAGTACACCCGCAACACCGTCTCCGGCGCCTCCACCGCGCAGTTGGTGATCCTGCTGGTCGACGCGCGTAAGGGCGTCATCTCGCAGACCCGCAAGCACGCCGCCGTGCTCGCGCTGCTCGGCGTGCCGAAGCTGGTGCTCGCGGTCAACAAGATCGACCTGGTCGAGAACCCCGCCCAGGTGTTCGCGGACATCTCCGAGGAGTTCAACGCGCTGACCACCTCGCTGGGGTGGGCGTCCGAGGACGTCGTGGAGATCCCCGTCTCCGCGCTGCACGGCGACAACGTGGCCGTCCGCTCCGAGAACACCCCGTACTACAACGGCCCCACCCTGATCGAGCACCTCGAGTCGATCCCGGTGGACGCCGAACCGCACCGCGTCGGCCTCCGTTTCCCCGTGCAGTACGTGATCCGTCCCCGGACGGCGGAGTTCCCGGACTACCGCGGGTACGCGGGACAGGTCGCCGCCGGCGAGGTGACCCCGGGCGACGAGGTCGTGATCCTGCCGTCCGGTGTCCGCACCACGGTCACCCGCATCGACACCGCGGACGGCGAACTCGACAGCGCCCACGCCGGCCGCAGCGTCACTCTCGTGCTGGCCGACGACGTCGACGTCTCCCGCGGCGACGTCATCGCCTCCCCCGCCGACGCCCCGGAGCCGCTCGGCGAGTTCGACGCGACGGTCTGCTGGCTGGCCGAGAAGCCGCTGCGTCCCGGCGCGCGCCTGCTGCTCAAGCACGGCACCCGCACCACGCAAGCCATCGTCGGCACGCTCGTCGAACGTTTCAACGAGCAGGAACTCACCTCGGAGCCCAGCCCGGAGTCGTTGGAACTCAACGAGATCGGCAGAATCTCGGTGCGCGTCGCCGAGCCGATCGTGGCGGACGACTACACCGTGAACCGCCACACCGGCAGCTTCCTGCTGATCGACCCGGCCGGCGGCAACACGCTCGCGGCCGGCCTCGTCGGAGATGCCATCGCAGCGGTGGAGCTCGGCGAGCGCGTCTAGTGCGATGACCCCGCTGATCGCTGTCGCCCACGGCAGTCGCGAGCCCCGCAGTGCGCGGGTGGTGGCGGCTGCCGTGTCGGCGCTCCGGGCGCAGCGACCGGACCTCGACGTCCGGCTGTGCTTCCTCGACCTCAACGCGCCGTCCGTGGACCAGGTGCTCGACGCGGTCGCCGCCGAGGGGCATTCCACCGCCGTGGTCGTGCCGATGCTGCTGGGCAGCGCGTTCCACGCCCGCGTCGATCTTCCGGCTCTCCTGGACGCCGCCCGTCTCCGTCACCCCCACCTGCACGTCCGGCAGGCGGACGTTCTCGGGCACGATGCGCGGCTGGTCGAGGCGGTCCGTGACCGCATCGGCGAGGCCGGCGGTTCCGTCGGCGAGTCCGGTCTCGGTATCGTCCTCGCCGCGGTCGGCTCGTCCGACCCGGCCGCGAACGACCGAACCCGTGAGCTGGCCGAATCGGTCGCCGCGGGCACCCGATGGTCGGGAGCGGTGACGTGCTTCGCGACCTCGGCGGAACCGACGGTGCAGCAGGCGATCTCGACGCTGCGGCAGGCCGGTGCCGCGCGCATCGTGATCGCACCGTGGTTCCTGGCTCCGGGACTGCTCACGGACCGGTTGAGCCGTGCGGCGGAATCCTGCGGACCGGGCATCACCTACGCGGCCACCATCGGACCGCACCCCCGGCTGCTCGACGTCATGCTCGACCGGTACTCACAGACACACACGGAGCTGCAGCGGTACCGGGCACTGTCGGCCTGAGCGCGTCGATCACCGCACGCCCGGCGTCCCGGCTCCCGACCGCTATCCGCGCGTCGCCATTGGGGTAGGTGCGCGCGTGGATGCCGGCACGGGCGAGAGCGTCACCGACTTCCTCTCCGGGGATGTACAGGAAGTTAGCCTGACTGCGCGGGACCGGAATTCCCATCGCCCGCACCGTGCGCCACAGTTCCTCCCGTTCGGCGACGATGGCAGCCACCCGGGTACGGAGCTCGTGCTCGGCGGCGTACGACGCCGTGACCGCGGGAACGGCGGCGCTGCCCATCCCGAACGGCAATTGCAGCGTTCGAATCGTCCGCGCCAGAGCCGCATTCGCGAAGCCGAAACCGATACGCAACCCGGCCAGACCGTACGCCTTGGAGAACGTTCGCAGGAACACGACGTTCTGATGTTCGGCGATGATGCGATGCACGTCCAGGACCAGTCGGCGGTCGACGAACTCCACGTAGGCCTCGTCGAGGACGACTATCACCCGGTCCGGCACACGACGGAGGAATTCCGCCAGCTCGGCGGTGTCGACGAGCGTCCCGGTGGGGTTGTGCGGGCGGCAGACGACGACGAGCCGGGTGCGGTCGTCGATCGCGGCCGCCATCGCGGCCAGATCCTGCCCGCCGTCCGGGAGAATCGGTACCGGCACCGCGTCGAGTGCCGCGATGCGCGCCATGATCGGGTACCCGTCGAACGTCGGGGCGGTGAACACGATCCGCTCCCCCGGCCCGGCGACCGAGCGCATGATCTGCAGTGCGACGCCGGTGGCACCGGCGCCCACGACCACCTGATCGGCGTCGAGCCCTTCGTGATCCGCGATGACCTCGATCAGCCGTTCGGGCAGGAACTCCGGATACCGATGCGCCCGGCGCATCACACCGTCGAGCGCGTCGAGCACGGAGGGCAACGGGGCGAACGGGTTCTCGCTCAGCGCGAGATCGAATCTCACACCGGGTCCCGCGATGGTCGGCGTCGTCATCTCACACCCCCGCCGGGGCGGCGCCCCATCGAATCGCCCCGGCCCCGGCGAAGTCGCCCGCGTGCGCGAACGCGGACATCATCACCAGCGAACCGTTGGGGATGCGGCCTGCCCGGTTCTCGATGTCGAGGGTGACGGGGATCGCGGCGCCGAACAGGTTCCCGCATTCGTCGAACGTGTCGGGGTGTCGTTCCGCCGGTAGCTCGAGTGCGTCCCGCCAGTTGCGGAGGAACAGCCGGTTGGGCTGGTTGGTGACCAGGGTGTCGATCGCGTCCGGGGTGATGCCGATCTGCTTGCACACCGCGAGCGCCACCTCGGGGACGAGCCGGTTCCCACGGGCGAAGACCTTCGCGATCTTCGATTCGGTGAACCCGATGTGCAGTTGGCCGGTGCCCGCCTCCCAGTACTTGCGGGGCGGATCGACGGCGGCCGTCATGTCCCCGGCGAACTCGGGGTAGGTCCGGCACTCGAGCCCGAGCACCGGCGCGGCCTCCGACTTCACCAGCAGGCATGCGCCCGCGCCGTCACCGGGCACCGCCGACTGTGCCAGCGCGCGCACGTCCGATTGCGTGAAGATCTGGCCGGCGCTGTTCTGCACCGACACGATCAGGGCGGTCGACGCGTCGCCGGTCTGCATGATCTGACGTGCCAGTTTGATCATGTACACGAACGACGCGCAGCCGCCGTTGTGCAGGTCCACCACCCAGTCCGGGGTGATTCCCATCCGGCGCGCGAGTTCTCCGCCGGTGCCCAGGATCGGGACGTCGGGCAGCTGGGTGTGGGTGATGAGAATGTCCACGTTGGCGACGAGTTCGGAACCGTTCCGCTCGACCAGCGGGGCGATCGCACGTTCCGCCATGTCGACGGCGTTCTCGTCGCTCGCGATGTGGTGGCGGAATTTCGGCGCCCGGAACATGATGTTCTCGGCGAGCCGGTCGGTGGCGGCGAACTGGGCGAAATAGTCCGCTCCCACCCGGTTCTCGGGTAGGTAGCCGGCAATGTCGATCAGGCTGACGGTGTCCATGTCTCACTCACTCATCCAGGTCGGGGTCACGGGCAGGTCGTTCGCCCACCGGTATTCGCAGATCGCCTTGAGATTGCTCATCTCCAGTTGGTGTCCGGCGGCGAACATGTCCCAGAAGTCGCCCACCCACGGAACCCGGTCCGCGGGGGCGGTCTCGGGGGAGGGATTGTCGTCGTAGAACGGATGGTGGCAGTTGGTCCACAACACGACGGATCCGTCGACGTCCAGGACCGTGCGCGCGTCCACCACCCGCATCAGATACACCATCCACAGGTGTTTGCCCTGGTCCCAGGCGCAGTGATAGTCGACGGTCATCGCGGCCGGGTGTGCCACGGTGCGCGTGTAGATCTCGGTGGTGTCACCCAGTCGGTCGTACGCGAGCCACAGCCCGGGTTCTCCGGCCGGGGTGAATCCCCGGAGGCTGTACGTCCATTCCTCGAGGCTGCGGGTGTGGGAGAGGTAGCGGAACACCTCGTCCGGCGGGCAGTTGATGTATTCGTTGACAGTGCAGTACTTTCCGAACACCTGGTCGTGCGGATACACCGACCGCAGCATGTCCATGATGATCGGTGTCGTCGCCTGACGGTCGGAGGTCTCGATGCGGACGAGGCCGGGCAGGTCGGCGGGAAGGTCGGGCAGCGGGGTGATCTCTCGAGCGGTCATCGGCGGGCTCCTTCTCGGGATTCGGATCTCTCGGTCGGCTGTCGGGCGGGCAGGAACGGCAGGAACGGCGGCAACTCGTCGGCGTCGCAGGCGACTTCGATGACAGCGGGCCCCGCCGAGTCGGCCGTGGCGCGGAGAGAGTCGGCCAGGCCGGCGGGCGTGTCGACCGTGTGGGACGGCAAGCCGGGGAACAGTGCGCCGACTCCCGCCGCGATGTGGGCGGGACGAAACCGGCTGTAGGTGTAAGCGCCCTCGAAGTACACCTGCTCGCGGGTCAGGCACATCGCGTGGGCGTTGTTGTTGAACACGACGAACGTCACCGGCACGTCGTACTCGACCGCCGTGTGGATCTCGAGCCCGTGCGCGTAGAACGCACCGTCGCCGGCGATCACGAACGTGCGGCGGCCGCGCGAGAACGCGGAACCGATCGCGGCGCCGAACGTGTAGCCCATCCCGCCCATTCCCAGTGCCACCACGAACCGACCTCCGGCAGTAACCGGAAGGCGATGCACCACAGCGGCACCCGTGTTTCCGGCGTCCGCGAACACGTCGGCACCCGCAGGCATCACCGCGGAGAGCGCCTTCACCGCGTCCGTGTAGCGCAGGCCCGACGTGCCGGACGACGGCACGTCGATCGGGGTCGGATCGCACTGGGCGACGGGCGCACGCGAGGCCGCCGGTCCGATTTCGGTGACGAGCCCACGCAGCGTCGCCCGCAGATCCCGCGTCGGCACGTGACGGGCCTGCAGATACGGCTTCGCCGAGCCGACGCTGTACACCAGCGTCTTCTCGAGCACGGCATCCAGACCTCCCCGTGCCATCACCGGCAGTCGTGTGCCGACGAGCAGGCAGACATCGGAATCCTGCAGTGCGTCGACCACATCCGGATTCCCCATCGCGCCGGTGACCCCGAGCCGCCCGGGCGCACCGGGATCGAGCACGTCCCTCGCGTCGGGCGTGACGGCGACCCGGGCACCGAGCACGCGCACGAGTTCCGCGAGTTCCGTTCGCGCGCCGGCTCGCGCGACCTCGTCGCCGGCGATGACGGTGATCCGGCCGTAGTCGTCGCGCAGGGCTTCGGCGAGCCGCACGACGTCCGTCGTGGTGGTGTGGGATACCGTCGAGACCGCTCGAGCCGGTTCCGGGAACTCGCCGACCTCCTGCTGAATGTCCTTCGGCAGCAGGAGAACCGCCGGTCCACCGCGACGCGCGGCGGCCAGCGCCTCGGCGAGCTGGCGTTCGAGGTCGAGCGGCGACTCGACACGCGCACAGTACACGGACACCTCGCCGAACAACCGGGTCGCGTCGATCGACCCCGCCAGTCCACTCGTGTCCTGGAATGCGCCCATCCCTTCGAGCGTCGTCGGCGGTTGCCCTATTAACGCCAGAAGCGGCACACGGGACGCGAATGCCTCACCGAGCCCGGCGATCACATTGAGCGCGCCCCCGCCCGACGTCGCCGCGACCACCCCGATCCGGTTCGAGGTCCGGGCATACCCGTCGGCCATCGTCGTCGCCGAGAACTCGTGTTTGGCGACGACGCCCTCGACGTCGCGGGAGCGATGCAGCGCGTCGTACAGGTCCTCGATGTTCGCGCCTCCCACACCGAAGACGTGCTCGACCCCCTCCGCGGCCAGCGCCGAGACGATGTAGTCGGCGACGCGCATGGTGCGACCGGTTTTCCGTGGCTCGTGATCCGTGAGATTCATCGGCAGACCCCCGTGTCGTGGATCGGACGGGGCGACCTGCGGTCACCCACTGGATATACACACGAACCACGGACCGGTCGGGTTCACCGGTGGCAGAACATTTTTCCGGAAACGTTCGTGACGAACGAAACACGGCGGTGGAGCGAGCAGGAGGTACGAAAACCGACCCGACTCCGTGGCAGCCCGCTCACAACGCCGTGGTCAGCAATACCTGATGGTCGTCGTCGGATCGGACGTCGATGCTCGCGATCGCGTCGACGGGCAGGCTGGTGGTGGCTGTGGGCCGCACCGTCCTGCCGGCCTCACCGGTCCAGGTGGCCAGTGTGGTGACCACTCCGGAGCGGTCGGTGACGGTCAGCGCGTACCCCTCGGTGTCGGCGCCGTAGCGACCGTCGCCGGGCCACGTGTCCTCGTAGGAGCACTCGACGAAGATGACCGTGCCCCAGGACGTCGACGCGACGGATGCGCTCGCGGTGATCGTCGTCGGGACCACGGGCGTGAACACCGTCTCGGTGGTGTTCGCGCGGTCCGGGAGGGGCATGGCCGTCACCGGGGCGGCCGGTCGGTGGTCCTGCGTCACCAGCACCCCGACGGGGACGGCGACGGCGACCACGGCGGCCGCCGCTGCGAGGGCCGTCGCCGCTCGCCGGTAGCGTCTGCGCCGCTGCACCGTGCCCACCAACTGGGTCAGCACACGCGGTGCGGGCGACTCCTCGTCCTCGGGCACAGCGTTCCCGGGCAGCGTGCCGAACGCCTCTTCCGGTGTGATCAGGGCCAGCAACCCGGGCATGCCCGCCAGCTCGGACACGGCCTGCGAGCACTGTGCGCAGTGGGCGAGGTGGGCCTCGTATTCGCGCCGATCGCTCGGGGACATCGCACCGAGCACGTATGCGGCGTCCCAGCGGACGTAGGGATCCTCATGCGACTCGAAGTCGTCGAACGTCATCGGGTCACCCCCATTTCCTGCAGAGCCAATCGAAGGGCCCGCAATCCGTAATGCATGCGGGATTTCACCGTTCCCTCCGGTATTCCGAGTTCGTCGGCGATCTGGTTGGTCGACATTCCCCGGTAGTAGCCGAGCACGAGAACCGCACGATGGTCGGGACTGAGCCGGGCCAGCGCATCACCCATCATCCAGGCGTCGAGAGCGCCGTCCGAGCTGTCCGGTGCAGCGCGTTCGGGTGTGGAGCTCATCCCGATCTCACGTTGGGAGCGGGCGCTGCGGTGCTCGTCGAACACGAGGTTCCGGGCGACCGTGAACAACCACGCCCGAGCCGACGACTCCGACTGGTCGAGCACGTTCGGATGCTTCCAGGCTCGCAGCAGTACCTCCTGCACGATGTCCTCGGCGCGGGCGCGGTCGCCGGTCAGCCGCAGGGCATACCGCCACACTGCGGGGGCATGCTCCTCGTACAGGGCGTGCATCAGCTCCGTCTGGGCATCCGGCATCGGTCACCACCTCCCAGCAGTACACACGGTTCACCCGCGCCTCCGGTTCACCGCGCCACCGAAACACAGGGAAACCCCAGGTGAGCCGGGTCGCAGCGGCCGAAAACCCTTGGCCCGTACATTAGGAGGTGTTCAGTGCCACGGCGGCGTGGACGAGCGCCTGGAACGCCTTCTCGTCGATCGTGTCGCCCTCGTGGAAATCGATGGCACGCCGGGTGTTGCCTTCGAGGCTGGAGTTGAAGAGTCCTGACGGGTCGTCCAGCGAGGCGCCCTGGGCGAACGTCACCTTCACCGCCTTCTTGTACGTCTCACCGGTGCAGATCATTCCGGCGTGCGACCACACCGGCACCCCTCGCCACTTCCACTCCTCGACGACGTCGGGGTCGGCCTGCGTGACGAGGGCACGGATCCGGGCGAGCGTCTCGCCCCGCCAATCACCCAGCTCCTCGATTCGCGCATCTATCAACTGCGAGGGAGAGTCACCTCCGCCTCCCTCTTCCGAGCCGCTCGTCCGCTTCTTCATGGTGGGCTGTCGCGCTCCTTCTGGCTGTTGTTGCTCGCAGGTCACTCGAGTATCCACGCCGACCGCCTCGATCGTGCCGGGATCGGCTGCCGACCGATTTACCTCTGGCGCGTCGGCGCCGTCCTGGACCAAACTGGAATGGAGGTGAGGAGCACCCCCATGAGCACAGCACGGATTCGACGCGGCATCGTGGCAGGCATCGACGGATCGGACGGCGCGCTGGAAGCGGCGGCGTGGGCGGCATCCGCGGCGAGGCGCTTCGAGGAGCCGCTGCGCCTCGTCCACGTGCTACCCAAGCATCCGAATTCCGCGGACGGTCACCCCGAAGGGGACGAGTTCCTCGACGCCGCCGAGCGCATCGTCCTGGACGGGCAGCAGGACCTGGACGTGGAGCGCAGCACCCACCCCGGTCCGCCCGCCCACGCGTTGGTGGAACTGTCCAAGACGGCCCGGATGCTGGTTCTCGGGCCCGCGGCCACGAGTGAGATGAAATCGGTGGTTGCCGGTTCCGATGTCGTGCGGGTGTCGAATCGAGCCGAATGCCCGGTCGTCGTCTGGCGCGGCATCCAGGGCCACGAGGTCAGCGAAACCCGGCCCGTCGTGGTGGGTGTGGACGGCAGCGAACTGAGCGACATGGCGGTGGCCCACGCGTTCGAGTTCGCGGCGTTCTTCGGTGCTCCCCTCGTCGCGGTGCACACCTGGGCCGAGCACTCCACCCTCGGTGCGTGGTACTCGGAGGAAAGACGCTTCACCGACTGGTCCGACCTGGTCCAGCACGAGGAGGCGTGGCTCGCCGAGAGCCTCGCGGGGTGGCACGAGAAATATCCCGATGTCGAGGTCACGCGCTGCCTCGAGCGTGGTGGGCCGATGAAGGTGCTCCTCGAGTACTCGTTCGGTGCACAGTTGATCGCGGTCGGCAGTCACGGGCGAAATCCGTTCACCGCGTCGATCGTGGGCTCGACGAGCCAGAGCCTCATCCACCACGCTCGGTGCCCGGTGCTCATCTGCCGAAAAGGCTGAACACCGGCAGGATCCGTTTCTCCCCTTTTCGATCAGCCTGATTCATATTCACGCTTCGCGGCGCCATTCCCCCGGCGAGGCGCGATCCGAATTCCTATGCCCGAACACTGCCCTGAACTGCCGAAACGCATAACGTCACGGCGCATATATCGGACACTCACATGCAGCAGAAAATGCCAAGTGTTTCAATCACGCTAATTCGATTTCCTCCAGATTTCGGCACCGAATTTCGCGTTTATAGTTTCCGGCATGTCGGAGCCACGCTCATATCTCGTGTGCGCGTCACAGCGCAGCGGCAGCACTCTGCTCGTCGAATCCCTTCGCGCCACGACCGTGGCCGGCAACCCCGAGGAGTTCTTCCAGTACCTGCCGTCCACCAGTCGATCGCCGCAGCCGCGGCAGTGGTTCGAGGGCGTCACCGACGAGGCGGTGCTCTCACTGCTCGCCCCGCTCGAACCGGGGACCGCCGACACCCGCACCGCGGAGCAGTGGCGCGATCAACTCCTCAGCCTCGGTCGCACGCCCAACGGGGTGTGGGGCGGAAAGCTGATGTGGAACCAGGTGCCGCTCGTCCTCGACCGCGCCGCCGGACTTACGGACCGGTCCGGCGACGACCTCCGGTCCGCCCTCGACGACATCCTGGGCCGCGACCTCGCCTTCATCCATGTCTACCGGCGTGACGTCGTCGCGCAGGCGGTGTCGATGTGGCGGGCGGTGCAGACTCAGGTGTGGCGCGACGACGCCACGCCGCCCGCCCCGCACGACGGCGCCGAGTACCACGCGGACGGCATCGCGCACCTCGTCCGCATTCTGCGCGATCAAGATGAGCAGTGGCGCAACTGGTTCGAGGCCGAGGGGCTCGACCACATCGACATCGGTTTCGACGATCTCGTCGCGGCGCCGCAGGCGACGGCGGCGAAGGTGCTCGTCGAACTGGGACTCGACGCCGATCTCGCGCCCCCGCCGCCGCTGAAGCGGCAGAGCGACGGCCGCTCCACGGAGTGGGCCCTGCGGTATCGGTCCGAGGCCGCCGCGAACGGACTTCCGCTGTGACCGTCGTCGGCGCCGCGGCACCGCGGCACCGCGCCGCCGTCACCGCCGCGGCACGGGTGGACGAACTCCGCGCGCTGGAGGCGGAGGCCGTGCACATCATCCGCGAGGTGGTCGCGGAACTCGAGCGGCCGGTTCTACTGTTCTCGGCGGGCAAGGACTCGATCGTGTTGCTGCGGCTGGCGGAGAAGGCGTTCCGGCCGTCCCCGTTGCCGTTTCCCGTCCTGCACGTCGACACCGGGCACAACTTCCCCGAGGTGATCGAGTTCCGCGATCGCCGGCTCGCGGAGGACGGTCACCGGCTGATCGTCGCGTCGGTGCAGGAGTCGATCGACAGGGGCCGCGTCACCGAATCGGGCGGCCCCGGCACGTCCCGGAACCGGCTGCAGACCCGCACCCTGCTCGACGCCCTGGAGGAGCACCGCTTCGACGCCGCGTTCGGCGGCGCGCGCCGCGACGAGGAACGGGCCCGCGCGAAGGAACGGGTGCTCAGCTTCCGCGACGAGTTCGGGCAGTGGGATCCGCGTTCGCAGCGGCCCGAGCCGTGGTCGCTGTACAACGGGCGGATTCGCCGCGGTGAACAGGTCCGCGTGTTCCCGCTGAGCAATTGGACCGAACTCGACATCTGGCGCTACATCGAACTCGAGAACCTGGCGCTGCCGTCGATCTACTTCGCCCACGAGCGGCAGGTGTTCGAGCGCGACGGCATCCTGCTTGGGTTGTCCGAGTACACGCTGCCCACCGAAGACGAACTGGTGCAACGGCTCCGGGTGCGGTACCGCACGGTCGGGGACCTGACCATCACCGGTGCCGTGCGCTCCGCCGCCGGCGACGTCGCCGGCGTGATCGAGGAGATCGCCGCGGCCACGGTCTCCGAACGCGGCGAGACCCGGGCCGACGACAGAACTTCCGTTGCCGCGATGGAAGACCGCAAGCGCGAGGGGTACTTCTGATGACCACCACCAGCCGGCCCCGCCAGTTGCTGCGGCTCGCCACCGCGGGCAGCGTCGACGACGGCAAGAGCACCCTGATCGGCCGCCTCCTCCACGACACCGGCAGTCTGCCCACCGACCACCTCGAGGCCGTGACGAACGCCGACGGCGAGGCGGACCTCGCCGCCCTGTCCGACGGGCTGCGCGCCGAACGCGAACAGGGCATCACCATCGATGTGGCGTACCGGTTCTTCTCCACACCCACCCGCAGTTTCGTGCTCGCGGACACGCCGGGGCACGAACGGTACACCCGCAACATGTTCACCGGTGCGTCGAACGCCCACGTGGCCGTGCTGCTCGTGGACGCCCGCGCCGGGGTGCTCCGGCAGACCCGCCGCCACGCGCGGATCGCCGACCTTCTCGGCGTGCCGCACCTGGTCGCCGTGGTCAACAAGATCGACCTCGTCGACTTCGACGAGACCCGGTTCAAGGAAGTCGAATCCGAACTCGGTCTGCTCGCGCAGCGCCTCGGCGGCCGCGACCTCACGGTGATCCCGGTGTCCGCCACCCGTGGCGACAACGTCGTCATGCGGTCGGATTCGACACCCTGGTACGACGGGCCCACGATCCTCGAGTATCTCGAGGAGGTGGAACTCGCCGCGCCGTCCGCGGCCGCGTCCGAGCTGCGACTGCCGATTCAGTGGGTGGCGCGTCCCACGGACGACCGGCGACGCCGCTACACCGGCCGGCTGTCCGCGGGCACCCTGTCCGTCGGGGACGAGGTGGTGGTTCTGCCTGGGGGTTCCCGCAGCACGGTCACCGGCCTCGACACCCTCGATCCGAACCGGTCCGTCGCGGTGGCCCCGCTGTCGGTGTCGTTCGAACTCGCGGACGACCTCGACGTCGCCCGCGGCGACCTCGTCGTGAGCGCCGCCGCCGACGCGGCCGCCCCCGCCCCGGCCCGCGAGATCGACGCGACGGTGTGCTGGCTGAGCGAGACACCGCTGCGGGCAGGTGACCGGGTGGCGCTCAAGCACACCAGCCGCACCGTGCGCGCCACGGTTCAGGAATTGCACACCCGGCTCGATCCGGAAACCCTCGAAGAACACGACTCCCCCAGCGAACTCGCCCTCAACGACATCGGCCGGATCACGCTCCGGACGAGCACGGTGGTTCTCCCCGACCCCTACGCCACCAATCGCGACGCCGGCGCGTTCATCCTCATAGACGAGCAGAGCAACGACACCGTCGGCGCCGGCACCGTCAGCGAAGCCCGGGAAGTCGTGCCCGGCGAGCAGACCCGGCACGACATCAAGTGGCACCCGTCGTCGCTGGAGCGGGATCGGCGCTGGTCCGCGACCGGGCAGCGGGGCGCCACCATCTGGCTCACCGGACTGCCGGCGTCCGGGAAGTCGACGGTGGCGGTCGCGCTCGAACGGACCCTCGTCGACGCCGGACGGACCGCCTACCTGCTGGACGGCGACAACGTGCGGCACGGCATCTCGGACGACCTCGGATTCTCGCCCGGCGACCGGGCCGAGAACATCCGCCGCGTCGGACACCTCACCCGGTTGTTCGCGGACGCCGGGGTGGTCGCCATCGCGTCGATGGTGTCGCCGCTGCGCTCGGACCGCGCGATCGCGCGGGCGCTCAACGAGGCCGCGGGACTGCCATTTCTCGAGATCCATGTGAGCACGCCGGTCGACGAGTGCGAACGGCGTGACCCCAAGGGGCTCTACGCCCGGGCGCGGGCAGGCGAACTCCGCGGTCTCACCGGGATCGACGCGCCGTACGAGGCCCCCGAGGACCCGGATCTCGCGTTCGACACCACCGGCGCCGATCTCGACGACCTCGTCGCGCGGATTCTCGCCGAACTCGCCCGGCACGAGACGCTGCCCGCCTAGCGTGCGGCGAGCCGGAGGAGCGCCTCGTGGAGCGCGGTCCGGTCGTCGAACACACGTCGGTGCGGTCCGTACGCCTGAACCCGATCGTGCCCGCGGCCTGCGACGACCACGACGTCGCCCGGCGAAGCGAGGGTGACGGCGGCGACGATCGCCTCGGCGCGGTCGGGAAGGACGAGCACGTCGGCGCCGCCACCCCTGCGTGCTCCTCGCGCCACGTCCTCGCGCAGGAGCTGCGCGTCGTCGGAGTACGGGCTCTCGTCTGTGACGATGACCGTGTCGGCGAAACGGGCTGCGGTCGCGCCGAGCGGGACCCGCTTGCCGGGGTCGCGCTCACCGGTCGCCCCGACGACGGCGATGACCCGGCCTCGTGTCAGCGAGCGGAGGTACGGAAACAGACGTCGCTGTCCGGCCGTGTTGTGCATGTAGTCGACGAACGCGAGGAACGGCTGGCCCGCGTCCACCGCTTCCAGGCGTCCGGGCACCGTGTCGAGGTTCTCGATCCCGGCGACCGCCGAGTCGAGGTCCACGCCGCGAGCCGCAAGGGCGGCGATCGCCGCGAGTGCGTTGTCCACCTGGTGCACTCCGAGTAGCCGGAGCCGCACCGGTTTCCGCACCCCGGCACAGTGGAGCGTGAACGACGTGCCGCGCTCGTCCGCGTGCACGGCGGACGCGTGGACGTCGGCCGCCGCCGTCCTCGACGAGAACGTCACGCGGGGCACGGTGACGGTGGCGGCGAGGCGACGTCCGAACTCGTCGTCGATGCCGATGGCGGCCGCGGCGCAGTGCCCCGGTTCGAACAATCTGGCCTTCGCCGCGAAGTACGCGTCCATGTCGGGGTGAAAGTCCAGATGGTCGCGGGCGAGGTTGGTGAACACCCCCACCCGGAACGACGTTCCGTCGATTCGGTGCAGGGCGAGGCCATGGCTCGACACCTCCATCGCGACGGCGCCGATCCGGTGCTCGGCGAACGCGGCGAGGGTCTGCTGGAGTTCGCACGCCTCGGGAGTCGTCCGGGTCGCGGTGCGTGACCCGTCCGGTCCCCGGACGGTGATCCCCGTCATCATGCCGGTGGCGACACCTGCCGCACGCAGTCCCGCGTCCAGCAGGTACGCGGTGCTGGTCTTCCCGTTCGTCCCGGTCACGCCGTAGACGTCGAGTGCCTCGGACGGATTGCCGTAGACCCACGCTGCCAACGGACCGAGAACACGACGCGGATCGTCGACCACGATCGTCGGCAGGACGTCCGACCCGCGGTCGCTGAGCATCGCGACAGCACCGCGCGCTGCCGCCTCGACCGCGAACTCGATCCCGTGCCGGTGCCGCCCCGGCAGCGCCGCGTACACGTCGCCGACCCGGACGAGACGAGAGTCCTGGCTGATACCCGTCACCGCTGCCTCGCCGGACCCGCGGAGCGTCGCCGAGCGGCCGAGGCGGCGCACCATCTCGCGCAGCAACTTCGGCGGGGTGCACCGCGGGCAGTCGACGCTCACGCTTCCAGTGCACCACTGCCGTGCAGGTCGCGGCGACGAAACCGCATCATCCGCCCACTACCCGGCGGCTATGTCGCTCCGGGGCTCGTCGTGGATTCCGCGTTCCGAACTGTAGGCCGAACGCACGTCCGGCACCCGGCCGAGTGTGGCGAGATATTCCTCCATGGCCTTCCGGGCGTAGGCCGTTCCCTCCGCCTCGCTCGGGATCGAGTCGCCCGTCGCCCGCCGCCACGTCGCGAGTTCCAGCGCCAACTCGGCCTGTGTCCCGGCGAAGTCCTCGGTGTCGGCCAGGTTGTCGCGCTCGCCGGGATCGGCGACCAGGTCGTAGAGTTCCCGGCTCGGACGCGGCCGGAGATGCTCGGTGCCCAGCGCCGCACCGGACAGGCTGTTCTCGATGTCGAGGGGCAGATCGAGCTTGGGCCGGGGTGCGTAGTTCTCGATGTAGCTGAACTGCTTGGTGCGCACCGCGCGAATGGGATCGAAGCTGTCGTGGAAGGTCTTCTCCGTGAACAGGACGTCGCGCGCCGTCGACTCCGACCGGCCCAGCAACTGCCCGGCGTGGGAGACGCCCTCCACGGCCGCGGGGATCGGGACCCCCAGCAGATCGAGGAGGGTGGGAACCAGATCCACCCCGCTGAACAGGTCGTCGTAGACGCGGGGCGCCGCCCGCAACCTCCGTGGTGGCCGGATGATCGTCGCAATTCCCGTGCCCGGCGCATACAGTGTCGACTTCGCACCGGGGAACGCCTCGCCGTGGTCGGTGAGGAACACGACCCACGTGCTGTCGTCGAGCCCCTCGTCGTCCAGCGTCTGCAGCAACCTGCCGACGGCCGCATCGGCCACCTCGATCGACCCGTGGAATCCGGCCAGATCCTCGCGGACCTCCGGCCGGTCGGGCAGGTACGACGGAACGTCGAAACCCTCGGGATCGGCGGGGACATACCGGTCGAGCGGGTACGGGCGGTGCGTCTCGAAGAAACCTGCGGTCAGCAGGAACGGTTGCGGAGGGAACCGCGCCAGCCACCGCGACGCCCGATCGGTGACGTATTCGCAGTACGAGTTCGTCACGTCGTACTCGTGGAAGCCGAGCCGCTTGGGATACGCGGTCTCGTGCTGCATCCCGAAGAGTGCCGTGTACCAGCCCGCCTCCGCCAACAGGGACGGCAGCGTGCGGACGTCGTCGTGGTACTGCCAGCCGTGGTGTGCGAGGCCGATCAGCCCGTTGCTGTGCGGGTACCGGCCCGAGAACAGGGCGCCACGCGACGGCGAGCACAGCGGCGCCGCCGCATGCGCGTCCGTCAGCAGCACACCCTCCGCCGCGAGCCGGTCCAGGTTCGGACTCCGCACCCCCGACGCGCCGTAACACCCGAGATGACGGCCCAGATCGTGCCAATGCACGATCAGAACGTTGTCACGGACGGGATTCACCGGGGTCGCCACAGTCGCCTCCTACATCGGCGGGGAGTTACAGGGAGACCGGAACTTCGGCCTCCGGGAGTTCGGGTGCCCGCGTCGCGCGCGCGTACACGGTCTCGCCCTCCTGCAGGCCGAGCGCCGCGCTGTCGCCACGAGTCACCTGCGCGGAGAACGGTTCACCGGTCGCCTCGTTACGCAGATCCACCCGCACCTCGAATCCCAGGTGCACCACTCGCTCGACGGTGGCCCGCGTGACGCCGAGCGATTCGGCCGTGCCGGCCTCCTGCGCGAGGGCCAGGTCGGGATCGCGGCCGAGGCGGATGTCGTGCGGCCGGACCAGCTGACCGTTGAGCTTGGCCACCGACCCGAGGAACGACATCACGAAGTCGTTGCGCGGACGGTCGTAGAGGTCCTCCGGTTCGCCGATCTGCTCGATCCGGCCCTTGTTGAGGACCGCGATCCGGTCGGCGACGTCGAGCGCCTCCTCCTGGTCGTGGGTGACCAGCACGGTGGTCACGTGCACCTCGTCGTGCAGGCGGCGCAGCCAGGTGCGCAGATCCGTGCGGACCTTCGCATCGAGCGCGCCGAACGGCTCGTCGAGGAGAAGCACCTTCGGGTCCACGGCAAGGGCCCGTGCGAGCGCCATCCGCTGACGCTGACCGCCCGACAGCTGCGCCGGATAGCGGTGCTGGAAGCCGTCGAGGCCGACGATCTCGAGAAGCTCGTTGACCTTCCGGTCGATCTCCGGCTTGGGCCGCTTGCGGATCTTCAGACCGAACGCGACGTTGTCGCGCACCGTCATGTGCTTGAACGCCGCGTAGTGCTGGAACACGAAGCCGATGTCCCGCTTCTGCGGGGAGATGTCGGTGACGTCGTTCCCGCCGATCACGACGGTGCCGGAGTCGAGGGACTCCAGGCCGGCGATGGATCGGAGCAGCGTCGACTTGCCCGAACCACTCGGCCCGAGGAGCGCGGTCAGCGAACCCGAGGGGATGTCGATGGTGACGTCGTCGAGAGCAGCAAAGGACCCGTAGTTCTTCCGGGCGCCGGTCACGGTAATCATGTGGTGCTCCTCTTGCGGTCGAGCAGAGTCATCAGAAGCAGGGTGATCAGCGCAATGCCCATCAGCAGGGTGGCTGCGGAGTACGCACCGAACGTGTTGTGGTCGTCGATGTAGCGCGAGTGCACGAGCAGGGTCAGGGTCTGGGACACACCGGGGAAGCCCGAGGACACCATGATCACCGCACCGAACTCGCCCAGCGAGCGGGCGACGGTCAGGACCACACCGTAGGTCAGGCCCCAGCGGATGGCGGGCAGTGTGATCAGCCAGAACGTCTGCCAGCGGCTCGCGCCGAGCGTCGCGGCGGCCTGTTCCTGTTCCTCGCCGATCTCGTGCAGGACGGGTTCCACCTCCCGCACGACGAACGGCAACGTCACGAAGAGGGTGGCGATGACCATGCCGGGCAGCCCGAAGATCACCTTGAACCCCAGCGATTCGAGCCCGCCGAACCAGCCGTTGGCACCCCACAGCAGGATCAGCGACACACCGACCACGATGGGTGAGACGGCGAACGGCAGGTCGACCACCGCCTGCACCAGGCCGCGGCCGGGGAAGCGGCCCCTCACCAGCGCAAGTGCCGTCACGATCCCGAACACCACGTTGACCGGGACGACGATGGCCACGATCAGCAGGGACAGGTTGAGCGCGGAGATCGCGGCGGGGGTGCTGATCGACTGGATGAAGGCGCCGATCCCGTTCTCGAACGTACGGAACAGGATGATGACGATCGGCACCACCAGCAGGCCGAACAGGTAGAGCAGCGCGACTGCGCGCAGGGCGATCCGGGTGGACCCAGAGAGCTTCATTCCGCCTGCTCCTCACGACGCTGCCCCCGGCTGGCGAAGACCCGGAGGGCGAACAACGTCACGAACGCGATGGCCAGGAGAGCCACCGACACGGCCGCCGCGGCGGCCGGCCGATCGATTTCGATCTGCTGTTGAATGTACTGGGAAGCGACCTGGGTCTCTCGGGGAATGTTTCCGCCGATCAGGACGACGGATCCGTACTCGCCGATCGCGCGGGCGAACGCGAGCCCCGCGCCGCTGATGATCGCCGGGGTCAGGGTGGGCAGCACGACGCTCCGGAAGATCGTCCAGTTGTCCGCGCCGAGTGAGGCCGCGGCCTCCTCGACTTCCCTGTCCACCTCGATCAGCACCGGCTGCACCGAGCGGACCACGAACGGCAATGTCACGAATGCCAGTGCCACGATCAGACCGGGCTGCGTCGCGTTGAGGTGGACGCCGATCGGGCTCTCCGGGCCGTACAGCGACAGCAGCACGATGCTGGCCACGATGGTCGGCAGCGCGAACGGCAGGTCGATCAGCGCGTTGACGGCCCGCTTGCCGGGAAATTCGTCGCGCACCAGCACCCATGCGATGAGCGTGCCCATGATCACGTTGATCACGGCCACCACCACCGACACCACGACGGTGACGCGCAGGGACGCCACCGCCACGGGCGAGGTGATCGCGTCCACGAAGCCGGCGATCCCGTCGCCGAACGAGGCCACGGTGAGCGCGGCGAGTGGCAGGACCACGATGATGCTCAGCCAGAGCGTCGCGATACCGATGCCGAGCGGTCCCACCGCACCGGTGACCCGGGCGACCTTCTTGCGCGTAGGCGGAACGGGCGGAGACGGCACCGTGGTGCCGCGTCCGCCCGTCGCCGTCGTCGTGTCGCTCACGTCGGTCTTACTTGGTTGCGTTGTCGTAGATCACTGCGATGGACCCGGTGTCCTTGGCGAACACCTCGGAGTCGACCTTGGACCAGCCGCCGAGATCGGCGATGGTCCACAGCTTGGCCGGTTCGGGGAACTTGTCGGCGAACTCCGTGGCCACCGCGGGATCGACCGGGCGGAATCCGGCCTCGCCCCACAGCTTCTGGCCCTCGGTGGTGTAGAGGAAGTCCTTGAACGCGTTGGCCTTCTCCAGGTTCTTGCTGTTCGACAGCACCGCGACCGGGTTCTCGATCTTGAACGTGGTCGGCGGGGTCACGTGCTCGACGGGGTCACCGTTGCCCTCGATGAACAGCGCCTCGTTCTCGTAGCTGAGCAGCACGTCACCGGTGCCCTGCAGGAACGCCTCCGACGCCTCGCGGCCCGACTTCGGCTGAATCTTCACGTGGTCGTTCACCAGCGACGTGATGTAGGCCAGACCGGCGTCCGGGTCCTGACCGCCGTTGCTCTTCGCCGCGTACGGTGCCAGCAGGTTCCACTTCGCGGATCCGGAGCTGAACGGGTTGGGGGTCACGACCTCGACGTCGGGCCGCAACAGGTCGTCCCAGTCGCGGATGTTCTTCGGGTTGCCCTCGCGCACGACGATGGTGACGACCGAACCGAACGGAATCCCGTTGTAGGCGTCCTGGTTCCAGCTCTTGTCCACCAGGCCGGCGTCGACGAGCCGCGTGATGTCGGGTTCGACGGAGAAGTTGACGAAGTCGGCCTCGGCGCCGTCCTTGACCTTGCGGGACTGGTCACCGGAGGCACCGTAGGACGGCTGGAAGGCCACGCCCTTGCCCTCGTCGGTGGCGTTGAACGCGGGGATCAGCTTGTCGAAGCCCGGCTTCGGCACGGCGTACGCGTACAGGTTGATGGTGCCCGCACTGCCGTCGGCACCGGCCGAGTCGCCACCGACGGTGTCGCTGGCGCCGCCGCTGCACGCGGTCAGCGCCACAGCTCCGAGCGTCACGAGGGCCGTGAGAAGACGACGAGAACGGCGTTTCATGGGAGAAACCTTCCTGGGGATCTGTCACAGAGGGGTGGTGCGAAAAACGTGAGGGGTGGTGCGAGAGGAGGAGCGCAGGGATCGCCCGAGCGGGAATCGGGAATGCGAACGAAAATCAGCAGCGCGAGACCGGTCGAGCGTGCACGGTGTCACCCGCGCGCAGTGCTGTGTGCGAGGAGAAATCAACAACAGTCGATGTCGGCGACTGCGAGCATGCCGACAGCGATCAACGCCAATTCATGGCGGACCTGGTGTACAGCGGCTTCAGACACGCCGTGGACTGTAGCAGAGGCTGAACCAACCGCCCACATCGAACGGGATTTACCGGGTGACCAGCCATGCGACGACGACGAGGACGAGCAGCGCGAGCAGCGCGAGTGTGACGCGTGAGCGCGGCATCAGGGTTCCTCCACCTTCGAGACGTCCCGTCTGAGCAGGACGAAGACTGCGGCCAGGCCACGATCGAGCAGCCACGCCAGTCCTCGGCACACCGGCACCATCACCAGCAGCACGAGGGCGACCTGCGGAACGAACGGGAGCCCGGCGATCCACAGCTCGAAGCCGTCCCACCAACTCGCCATCCGGTCCACCGTGCCACCCTATCGTTCGCCGGCACGTGGTCGGCGCACAGGTGGACGCCGCGACGACGACGGCCGATGATGAGCAGATGGTGTCTCTCGACGCGCACTCGGACGACCGGCCCCGCTCCGCCGCGCATCGCCACCGTCGCGCGTTTCCGCCGATCGACGATTACGCATTCCTGTCGGACTGCGAGACCACCTGCCTGATCGCCCGGAACGGGGCCGTCGAGTGGATGTGCATCCCCCGGCCCGACTCTCCCAGCATCTTCGGCGCCGTCCTCGACCGCAGCGCCGGCCACTTCCGGATCGCACCGTACGGGCAGAACGTGCCCGCCGCCCGCCGCTACCTGCCGGGCGGACTGATCGTCGAAACGACGTGGCAGACCGAGACGGGATGGCTGATCGTCCGCGACGCACTCGTGCTCGGCCCGTGGCACAACGTGGAGCAGCGGTCCCGCTCCCGCCGCCGCACCCCCACGGACTGGGATGCCGAACACGTCCTGCTGCGGACCGTCAAGTGCGTGAACGGCACCGTGGACCTCGAGATGAGCTGCGAGCCCGCGTTCGACTACCACCGCGGCGACGCGGTGTGGGAGTACACCGGCAAGGTCTACGAGGAAGCCACCGCCACCTGCAAGTCGAGCGGTCCGGGCGACCACCCGACACTCCGGCTGACCAGCAACATGAAGCTCGGGCTGGAAGGGCGCGAGGCCCGCGCCCGGACCCGGATGGTCGAGGACGACAACGTGTTCGTCGCACTGTCCTGGTCGCACCTGCCTGCGCCGCAGACGTACGACGAGGCCGCCGAGAAGATGTGGCAGACGGCGAAGTTCTGGCGGGAATGGATCACGACCGGCCGATTCCCCGACCACAAGTGGCGTGGCTACCTGCAACGCAGCGCCCTGGCCCTGAAGGGGTTGACGTACGCCCCCACCGGCGCACTGCTCGCCGCGTCGACCACGTCGCTTCCGGAAACCCCCGGGGGCGAACGGAACTGGGACTACCGCTACGCGTGGGTGCGCGATTCGACGTTCGCCCTGTGGGGTCTGTACAGCCTCGGACTCGACCGGGAGGCCGACGATTTCTTCGCGTTCCTCTACGACGTGTCCAGTGCCGACGACGGCAAGTACCGGCCGCTGCAGGTGATGTACGGCGTCGGCGGCGAGCGGACCCTCGTCGAGGAGGAGCTGCCGCACCTGTCCGGCCACGACGGCGCGCGTCCGGTCCGGATCGGAAACGGTGCGTACGACCAGGACCAGCACGACATCTGGGGAACGATCCTCGATTCCGTGTACCTGCACGTGCGATCGCGCGAGCGGGTGCCCGAGACGCTGTGGCCGATGCTCAAACGTCAGGTCGAGGAGGCGATCGAGCACTGGCAGCTCCCCGACCGCGGCATCTGGGAGGTGCGCGGCGAGCCGCAGCACTTCACATCGTCGAAGATCATGTGCTGGGTGGCGCTCGACCGGGGCGCGAAACTCGCCGAACAGCAGGGCGAGACGAGTTACGCGGACCAGTGGGCCGAACTCGCCGACGAGATCAAGGCCGACATTCTCGAGCACGGCGTCGACGCACGCGGAGTCCTCACCCAGCGGTACGGCAGCGACGAACTCGACGCCTCACTCCTCCTCGCTCCGCTCCTGCGGTTCCTGCCCGCCGACGACCCGCGCATCCGCGCCACCGTGCTCGCCATCGCGGACGAGCTGACCGAGGGCGGGCTGGTGCTGCGCTACCGGGTGGAGACCACGGACGACGGGCTGACGGGCAAGGAGGGCACGTTCACGATCTGTTCGTTCTGGCTCGTGTCGGCGCTCGTGGAGATCGGTGAGCTCGACCGCGCCAAACGCCTGTGCGAGCGGCTCCTCGGGTTCGCCAGCCCCCTCGAGTTGTACGCGGAGGAGATCGATCCCGAGTCGGGGCGGCACCTGGGCAACTTCCCGCAGGCGTTCACCCATCTGGCGTTGATCAACGCGGTCGTTCACGTCATCCGCGCCGAGGAGGCCGCGGCGAGCGGCTTCCACCCCGCCCACTACGCGGTGTGATCAGGCGCCGACCGCCTCCGGTTGAGGGGTGATCCGGCCGAGGATTCGGCGCTACGGGCTATTCCGCGAAACGGTGCAGCAACCGCTCCGCGTCAGCGGCGATCTGCCGCACCACGACACCCGCCGGCCGCTCCGATGTGACGAGACCCGCCGCCTCCCCGGCGTACACGACACCGAGGTCGGGATTCGCGGGGTCGTAGGCCGTGGCGAGTTCGGCGTCGGGGGCGTGTGCGCCGTGCCAGCGGGACGTGAACTCGTTGCTCAGGGCCCGGCCACCCCACCGGGCCGGCCACGGCTGGCTGCGCGCCTGGTCGAACACCGACGTGTACACGGTGTCGGCGCTGCCCGCCGCAATCAGCTTGTCGCGGGCGTAGTCCGGTCCGATGGTTTCGGGGCTGGCCAGCAGTGCCGTCCCGATCATCGCGCCGTCCGCCCCGGCGGCGAGAACGGCGGCGAGACCGCGGCCGGTCGCGATACCGCCCGCGGCGAGCACGGGCAGCGCGGTGGCGTCCAGGATCTCCTGTAGCAGCGGCAACGTCCCGATCCGGCCGGTGTGGCCGCCCGCCTCGCCGCCCTGGGCGACGACGAAATCGACGCCCGCCGCCTCCACGACGCGTAGATCGTCGATCGTGTTCACCTGCGACACCACGAGCGCTCCGATGGCGTGTACCCGCTCCACGTACGGGGCGGGATCACCGAACGACAGCGACACGACCCGCGGGTTCTCCGCCAGCGCGGCGTCGAGCAGAGCGTCGTCGTCGTCGAGCGCCCAGGTCATCAACCCGATCCCGAGGGCGTCGCCGCCGATGCTCCGCGCGACCGCCGTCTCCTTCGCCACCCACTCCGGGGTGGCGTAGCGCGCCGCGCCGAGCAGGCCGAGCCCACCCGCCTTCGACACCTCGCCGACGAGGGCCCCGCCGGCCCGTCCGCCCATCGGGGCTCCGAAGATCGGTACCTCGATTCCCAGTGTCCGGGTGAGCCAGGTTTCGAGGGCCACGTGCCGCACCTACTTTCGATCAGACGTCCTTTCGATCAGACGTCGACGGAGGAGAACAACCGAGCGGTCGCGTTACTTCTTCGGCTTGTCCCCGACCGATTCGGACGACAACGCCGCCACGAAGGCCTCCTGCGGAACCTCGACCCGGCCGATCGTCTTCATCCGCTTCTTGCCTTCCTTCTGCTTCTCGAGCAGCTTGCGCTTACGGCTGATGTCGCCGCCGTAGCACTTGGCGAGCACGTCCTTGCGGATCGCGCGGATGTTCTCACGCGAGATGATCTTCGACCCGATCGCCGCCTGGATCGGCACCTCGAACTGCTGCCGGGGAATCAGCTCACGCAGCTTCGACGTCATCCGTCCGCCGTACGCGCCGGCCGCGGAGCGGTGCACGATCGACGAGAACGCGTCGACCGCCTCACCCTGCAGCAGGATGTCCACCTTCACCAGGTCGGCCTGCTGCTCGCCGGCCTCCTCGTAGTCGAGGCTGGCGTACCCCTTGGTGCGCGACTTCAGGGCATCGAAGAAGTCGAACATGATCTCGCCCATGGGCATCTCGTAGCGAAGCTCGACCCGGGTCTCGGACAGGTAGTCCATGCCGCCGAGTTCGCCGCGCCGGTTCTGGCAGAGCTCCATGATCGCGCCGATGAACTCGCTCGGCGCGATGACGGTGCACTTCACCATCGGCTCGTAGACCTCGCGGATCTTGCCCTCGGGCCAGTACGACGGGTTGGTGACGACGTGCTCGGAGCCGTCCTCCATCACCACCCGGTACACGACGTTCGGCGAGGTCGAGATCAGTTCGAGCCCGAATTCGCGCTCGAGGCGGTCGCGGGTGATCTCCATGTGCAGCAGTCCGAGGAATCCGCAACGGAACCCGAACCCGAGCGCCACCGACGTCTCCGGCTCGTAGGCCAGGGCGGCGTCGTTGAGCCGCAACTTGTCCAGGGCGTCGCGCAGCACAGGGTAATCCGAACCGTCGAGCGGGTAGAGGCCGGAGTAGACCATCGGCTTGGGGTCGCGGTACCCCACGAGGGGTTCGGTCGCACCGCCGCGCGCGGCGGTGACCGTGTCGCCGACCCGCGACTGCCGGACGTCCTTCACACCGGTGATGAGGTAACCCACCTCGCCGACGCCGAGGCCGATACTGGCCTTCGGTTCGGGCGAGATGATGCCGACCTCGATCAGATCGTGGGTGGTGCCCGTCGACATCATGGTGATCTTCTCGCGCGGCGAGATCCGGCCGTCGACGACGCGCACGTAGGTGACGACTCCGCGGTAGGCGTCGTACACGGAGTCGAAGATCATGGCGCGCGCCGGACCGTCGGGGTCGCCGACGGGGGCGGGAATCTGCCGCACGACCTCGTCGAGCAGTTCCTTCACGCCCACACCGGTCTTGCCGGACACGCGCAGCACGTCACCCGGCTCGCACCCGGTGATGTGCGCGATCTCCTCGGCGTACCGGTCGGGGTCGGCGGCGGGCAGGTCGATCTTGTTGAGCACCGGGATGATGGTGAGGTCCTTCTCCATCGCCAGGTACAGGTTGGCGAGAGTCTGGGCCTCGATACCCTGCGCGGCATCCACCAGCAGGACCGCACCCTCGCAGGCCTCGAGTGCGCGCGAGACCTCGTACGTGAAGTCGACGTGCCCGGGGGTGTCGATGAGGTGGATGACGAACTCCTCGTCGCCCACCTTCCACGGGAGCCGGACGTTCTGGGCCTTGATCGTGATGCCACGCTCGCGCTCGATGTCCATGCGGTCGAGGTACTGGGCACGCATCTGCCGCTCCTCGACCACACCGGTGAGCTGCAGCATGCGGTCGGCCAGCGTCGACTTGCCGTGATCGATGTGCGCGATGATGCAGAAATTCCGGATCCGGGCAGGATCCGTGAACGTCTTGTCGGCGAAGCTGCTGATGGGGGACCCCTTACCTGGACCGGCACCGGCCCGGTTCCGGACCACTGTCACCTGTCAGGATATCCAAGCCACCGCGTTGCGGCTGCCGCGGCATACACGCACTAAGCTCGGCGGCCATGGCGAGCACGTGGAGCAGCATCGGGAAGACGTTGGGCCGACTTGCACGGGACAAGGGCCCGCAGCTTCTCCAGCAGCTGCAGAAGTCCGGCGCGCTGGACCGCGCGGCCGGTGTCCTGACCGGGTCGACGGCCGCCGCGCCGAAGCCGGCCCCGAGTCGTCCGGTCACCGCGAACTCCGCCCCGACAGCCCATCGGGCGCGGAAGGTGGAGTACTCCCCCGACCTGGACGGTCGCGCGGATCCCGGCGAAATCGTCTGGACGTGGGTGGCGTACGAGGAGGATCCGAGCCAGGGCAAGGACCGCCCGGTGCTCGTCGTCGGACGCGACGGCGACACCCTGCTGGGGTTGATGCTGTCCTCGCAGAGCAAGCACGACGGCGACCGGGACTGGATCGGGGTCGGCTCGGGGGCGTGGGATGCGGAGGGCCGTCCGAGCTGGATCCGCCTGGACCGGGTGCTGGACGTGCCGGAGGCGGGGATCCGCCGCGAGGGTGCCGTGATGGCCCGGGACACTTTCGAGATCGTGGCACGCCGTCTGCGGGCGGACTTCAGCTGGCAGTGACGCGGTCACCGGCCCAGATCTTCGGCGATCATCTCGGCGATCGCGGTCATCGCGAGCGCGTTGGGATGTGCCGGTTCGGCGGGTGACTGCGGCAGGATGCCCTCGAACCATCGCTGTCCCGCCGGCGCGCAGGCGTCGTGCCCACCGTCCACGGCGGCCTTCGCGATGTCGACGTAGTGCACGCCGTACCGGGCCGCGGCATCGACGTAGATCTGGTTGAACCGTGCGAAGTATCGCTCGAGCCAGACCGCGTCGGCGTCGGACACGGGCATGTTCGGCCAGCAGCCGCGTCGTCCGACGGAACCGCCGTGCCCGATCAGGTAGACCTCGGCGTTCGGCGCCTTCGCGACGATCGCAGCCACCACGGCGTCGACCTGGGGCGCCATCTGCGCGATCCCCTCGACCGCGAGTTGCTCCGCCCGTGGGTCGTTGCGGCAACCGGCATCTGTGCCGGGAACGACGGCGCCGCAGCGCACCGACACGGGCAGGTGATTGGAACCGCCCCCGCCGATGCTGAGCGTCACGACGTCGGTGTCCGGGCGGAGCGCGCCGATCTGCGGCGGAGCGAATCCCGTCCCCACGAACTGCGGCGTGCTGATCACGTGGGCGGGTTTCGCGGCGGAACAGGTGACGTCGGTGACGGTGGCCGCGCCGATCAGCTGCGCCAGCTTCGCCGGGTAGTTCAGGTCCGGTGATCGCAGGCACAGGTCGCGGTGCGCGGAGAACTCGATGAGCGGCCCGGACGCCCGGGAGTCGCCGAGTGCCACATATGTCGGTCCCCGCCGCGGTGCGTCCTCGGCGGTCGCGGTCGCCGGGACCGCCCCGGTGAGCGCGAGAACGACGCACGTGAGAATTGCGGCCCGCAGGCCCCTGCTCGTCGGTGCTCAGCTCTGCAGTCGGTCGTACCGGCCGAACAGCGACCGGTACACCAGCGCTCCCACCGCGCCACCGATCAACGGGAACACGATGAACAGCCAGACCTGGGCGAGCGCGCCGTTCTGGTAGGGCGCGACGGCGAGACTGCGGGCGGGGTTGACGGACGTGTTGTCGATCGGGATCGACACGAGGTGGATCACGGCGAGCGTGAAACCGATGGAGACACCGGCGAGGGGGACGTCGGAGATCTGGTCGGTGGATGCGAGGACCACGAACACGAGCAGCGCGGTGAGCAGGACTTCGACGATCATCGCCGCACCGATGCCGTACCCGTTCTCGATGACCCCGCCGAGCGGTCCCTTGATGGCGGACGGGCTGTGGGCGCCCCAGCCGTTGGCGCCGAGACCGTCGGCGGCCCGGTTGTACGAGGGCAGGCTCTGGGCGATCGCGTAGACCACCACACCGGCGACGAGACCGCCGATGACCTGGGCGACGACGTACAACCCCGCCTTCACGACGGACAACCGGCCGAGAGCGAGGTGTCCGACCGTGACGGCCGGGTTGACGTGGCAGCCCGAGATGGGGCCGATGGCGTAGACGAGGAAGAGGAGCGTCAGTCCGAATGCCAGTGCCACACCGAGGTTCCCGACCTTGGCTCCGGCGAAGACCGCCGTACCCACCGCCGCGAAGACCAGTACGAACGTTCCGACCGCCTCTGCTACGTATTTCTTGAGATCCGAGATCGGTTCGACTTCTACGTATTCCTGTGCGGTTGGAGACATTGAACCCACCTTCGTCGAAATGGATCGTTAGTCCTGCTTTCCACAGATAGATCTGGCTGGCACTTTACGCCAGGCGTGTGATCTCCACGACGACTTCGAGATCTGTCGCCCGGCCACCGGAGAAGATGCCTTTGAGCGGCGGAACGTCCGCGTAGTCGCGTCCGATACCCACCGACACGTGCTGTTCGTTCACCGCGACGGCGTTGGTGGGGTCGTATCCCCACCACGCACCGGTCCACGCCTCGACCCACGCGTGACTCTCCCCGGCCACCGTGTCGTCCACCGCCGCATCGGGTTTCGGGTGCAGGTAGCCGGACACGTAGCGACTCGGAATTCCCATGCTGCGCAAAAGGACCAGCGTCAGGTGCGCGTAGTCCTGGCAGACGCCCTGCCGTTCGGCCCAGGCGTCGACCGCGGACGTGTGGACGCCGGTCGTGCCCGGAACGTAATCCATCTCCCGATGCACCCAGTCCGCCGCCGCGACAACGGCTTCGTCGGGGGTGCGGCCCTTGCGGAGGTCCCGGGCGATGGTGTCGAGCTTGCGGTTGCGCGGCACGAACGTGGTGTTGCTGAGCTGTTCGTTGAACCGGTCGGTGAGCGGGGGGCTGGCCAGCTCGTCCCAGTCCGCCTTCTCCTCCGGCTCCCAGAACGGTTCGGTCTCGACCACGGACAGACCGGTGACCTCGAGTTCCTTGTGCGGCGCATGGAGATCGAACGCGGTGACGGCGGTGCCCCAATAGTCGGTGTAGCGGTACGACCGCGTCGCCGGCGTCGTCTCGACCCGGTTCAGGATCACCGTCTGCCTACTGTCACCGCGTGGGGTGAGTCGCGCCTCGTTGTACGAGGACGTGACCGGTGCGTCGTAGGCATACCCGGTGGTGTGCACGACTCTCATACGCCAGCTCACAGCTCTCCCTCCACGACGGCTTCGCCGCCGACGGCCCGTGCATCGGTCCACGCCACCCACGGCGCGGCGTGAAAATACTGCAGCGCGATGGCTTCTCCGAGCTCGCGGCAGGTTTCCTGCAACCCCGCGAGCCGATCCTGGAGATCCTCGAGGAGAACGCCGGGCGGCAGGAACTCGAGTTCGCTCCGGGCCCTGCCGAGGAGACGCTGCGCCTCGGCCCTGGGTCCGACACGGCTGTCGGGCTGGTGGTCGAGCTCGGCGAGGCACAACTCCGCCTGCCGGATGGCGTGGAACACCGACCGCGGAAACAGCCGGTCCAGGAGGATGAATTCGACCACCCGGTTGGCGTCCAGCGCGCCGCGGTACGTGCGCAGGTAGGTGTCGTGGGCTCCCGCGGAGCGCAGCACCGTCACCCACGCCGGCGAGGACGGGCGGTCGCCTGCACGGGACAACAGCATCCGCGCGAGCATGTCGACGCGTTCGATCGAGCGGCCGAGCAGCAGGAAGCGATATCCGTCGTCGCGGCTCATCGTCGAATCGGCCAGACCCGCGAACATCGCCGCGCGCTCCTCCACGTACCGGAAGAACTCGTGCGGCCCGAGACGCTTGGACGCCCGCTCCCGTTCGGCGAGGCCGTTGTACGTGGTGTTGAGGCACTCCCACATTTCGCTGGACGTGACCTCCCTGGCACCCCGCGCGTTCTCGCGGGCACTGGCGAGGGAGTCGATGATCGAGCCCACCTGGTTGCGGCTGAACGCCACCAGTTCGGTCACCGACCGGACGTCGAGCTCGGTGTCGGGCGCTTCGATGCCGAGCACCCGCAGCAGCAACCGGGAGGTGCGGTCGGGGTCCACCGAGGCGTCGTCGAGCAGCTGGTGCACGGCGACGTCGAGAATGCGGGCCATGTCGTCGGCCCGTTCGACGTACCGGCCGATCCAGTACAGCGATTCCGCGTTCCTCGCGAGCATCAGCGATCACCTCCCTGGCCCTGTTGCTGTTGCTGTTGCTGTTGCTGTTGCTGTTGCTGTTGCTGTTGCTGTTGCTGTTGCTGCAGTTGAGTCGTGCTGAGTTCGGGTCCCTGCTCGGCCTCGGCGGACTGCGCAGGCTCGGCCACGAGCTCCTCACCCGCGAGTTCCCGCTCCTCGTCGGAGCTCCGGCTCGCGAGCACCCACGTGTCCTTGCTGCCGCCGCCCTGGCTGGAGTTCACGACGAGGGACCCTTCGGGCAGGGCCACGCGGGTGAGCCCGCCCGGCAACACCCACACGTCGTCACCGTCGTTGACCGCGAAGGGGCGCAGATCGACGTGCCGGGGAACCAGTTCGTCCCCGACCTTGGTGGGCACCGTGGACAGCTGGACGACGGGCTGCGCGATCCACCCGCGCGGGTCCGCCTTGATCTTCCGGGCGATCGTGTTCAGTTCCTTGGGCGACGCGTCGGGGCCGAAGACGATGCCGTAGCCGCCGGAACCCTCCACCGGTTTGATCACCAGTTCGTCGACCCGGTCCAGGACCTGTTCGCACTCCTCGTCGAGCCAGCACCGGAATGTGTCGACGTTCGCGAGCAACGGCTTCTCACCGAGGTAGTAGTCGATGATCTGCGGGACGTAGGTGTAGACGAGCTTGTCGTCACCGACCCCGTTCCCGACGGCACTCGAGATCACGACGTTGCCCGCCCGGGCCGCGTTCAGCACGCCGGCCACCCCGAGCACGGAGTCCGGGCGGAAGTGCATGGGGTCGAGGTAGTCGTCGTCGATGCGGCGGTAGATGACGTCGACCTGGCGTTCACCCTCGGTCGTGCGCATGTAGACCATGTTGTCGCGGCAGAACAGGTCGCGGCCCTCGACCAGTTCGACACCCATCTGGCGCGCGAGCAGCGAATGCTCGAAGTACGCGGAGTTCGCGACACCGGGCGTCAGCACCACGACGGTCGGGTCGGCCTCGTTGAGGGCGGCGGAAGCGCGCAGCGCCCGCAGCAGATGGGAGGCGTAGTCGCCGACGGACCGCACGCGGTGCGACATGAACAGGTCGGGGAACACCCGCGCCATCGTGCGGCGGTTCTCCATCACGTACGACACTCCCGACGGCGAACGCAGGTTGTCCTCCAGTACGCGGAACACCCCGTTCTCGTCGCGGACGAGGTCGATTCCGGCGACGTGGATCCGCACCCCGTTCGGCGGGACGATCCCCGAGGCCTCCCGGTGGAAGTGCTCGCACGAGGTGACCAACCGCTTCGGGAGCACGTGGTCGCGCAGGATGCGCTGTTCCCCGTAGACGTCGTCGAGGAACATCTCGAGCGCCTGCACGCGCTGCTTGATGCCCTTCTCGAGACGCGTCCACTCGGCAGCGGCGATGACCCGAGGAACCAGATCGAGCGGGAAGGGTCGTTCCTGACCGGACAGCGAGAACGTCACGCCCTGGTCGATGAACGCCCTGCCGAGGGCCTCGGATCGGGCGGCGAGGTCGGCTCGGTCCGCGGGCTCGAGCGCCTTGAATACACCCTTGTAGGGCGGGCGGACGGTGCCGTCGCGGTCGAACATCTCGTCGAACGCCAGCCCGTAGCGCCCGATGTCCGTATACCCGTCGAACACGTGGGCGGGTTCTGCGGGCTTGCGCGGCCGGGCGGTCACCCGCGTCCGCGGCTGGGTTCCCGATGCCTTCGCACCCGCCTGCGCGCTTCCCCCCGATTTTCGGACGGGGGCTTTCGAGGTTGCCGACGATTTCGTTACTGTTGACGACTTCGATGCTGGGGGCGTCATCCCAGACATGCTGCTACATGTACACCCGTTCAGCAGAACAGCCGCAGGATTTGTCGGCGCGTCCGGCGCCGGTTTGAGATCGGACACCGATCACTGGTAATCTCGCCTGTCGGTGCATATGTGTGCGCCCAGAGCTTTCTCGACCGTAACCAGCTTAAGACGACAGGATTTTACGCGTGGCCAACATCAAGTCCCAGGTGAAGCGGATCCGTACCAACGAGGCGGCCCGACTCCGTAACCAGTCGGTGAAGTCCTCGCTGCGCACGGCGATCCGCTCGTTCCGCGAGGCTGCGGCGGCCGGTGACAAGGACAAGGCCAACGAGCTCCTCGTCGCCACCAGCCGCAAGCTCGACAAGGCAGCTAGCAAGGGCGTCATTCACGCCAACCAGGCTGCCAACAAGAAGTCTGCTCTCGCGCAGGCGATCAACAAGATCTGACGGTTCTTCCGTCGTAGGCTCTCCAACAGCCGCTCGATCCTCGGACCGAGCGGCTGTTGTCGTGTCTCCGTCAGACCTGTCGTAGCCGGGAGACGCGGCCCACCGCACTCTCGACGGCGTAGTCCGCGTCGGCCGACGCGCCCTTGACGTCGGCGTTCAGGGCGGCCACGATACGCAGCGCCTCCCCCACCGATGTGGGAGTCCATCCCTTCGCGAGGGCCTGTGCCTTCTTGATCTTCCACGGCGGCATGCCGAGTTCCGACGCCATCCGGAACGGGTCTCCCCGCCCCGCCGGGGCCACCCGGGCGATCGAGTGCACCGCGTCGGCCAGCGCGTCAGCCAGCAACACGTGCGGCACGCCACGCAGCATCGCCCAGCGCAGCGCCTCGATCGCGCCCGCGGTGTCGCCGGCGACGGCCTTGTCCGCGACGTCGAATCCGCTCACCTCGGCCTTGCCCGAGTAGTACCGCTGTACGGCGGCGACGTCGATCTTTCCGCCGGTGTCGGCCGTCAGCTGCGAGCACGCGGCGGCCAGTTCGCGCAGATTCGAGCCGACTCCTTCGAACACGCTCTGCACCACTTCCGGCGACACCCGGACCCCGAGGGTGCGGAACTCGCCGCGAATGAACCCGATGAGGTCGCCCGACTTCAGTTTGGCGCAGGGGTGCACCACGGCTCCGAGTTTCTCCAGCGCCCCGGTCATTGCTTTCGCACGTCCGCCACCCGAGTGCAGGACCACCAGGACGACGCCCGGCGGCGGGTCGCCGGCCGCGTCGAGGATCAGTGCCACGGCGTCCTTGCCCGCCTCGGCGGCGGCCTCCAGCACCACCACGCGGTCTTCGGCGAACAGCGAGGGGCTGAGCAGTTCGGCGAGTTCGGCCGCCCCGGCATCGCCCGCCCGCAACCGGTTGACGGGAAGCTCCGCGCCCGCGGCCACGTCCGCGTTCGCGCGGACGTGGCCGATGACCTGCGCCACCGCGCGTTCGACGAGGAACTCCTCGTCACCGAGGACCAGATGGAGCTGTTCGAGCTGAGTTGGAGTGCTCACGCGAAGATCGTGCCATGTGGGGCGGACACGGTCGCCGACACCCCGAAAGCGGGACCGAGCGGGCCGAACACGGGCGATCGCCACGCAGCGGTCGCGTCGGCGGTGGACACTCGATCATATGACCGCGGAAACCGAGGTGGACGGCGTCACCCGCGAGGACTACGCGCACATGATCGACCTCGACGACGATCGCACGGCAGGGCACCGGTACGAGCTGAGTTTCCGGTACACCTGCCGCGACGGGCTGCTCCTCCGATGGTCGGTGCAACTGGTGGCCCGCTGCTCAGCCTCCGGGCACGCCGAGACTCTGTTCGCGGGTGGTCGATCCGTCCTCGAACCCGCATCGCCCTCGCATCACGACGTTGCGGCGGCCGGCTCCGACGGCGACTTCGACACGGCGTGCGACTTCTACGAGCACCGGTGGCGGGCCCTGCTCGACCCGGCGGGCGGCAGCCCGCGGGGTGAGGCCGAGCAGCGTCACCTGTCCGACGGGCTCACCCTGTACGGGCGTACGTGGCGCAACGCCGCCGGCCGTGCGCTCGCCGGCCGGCTCGCGTCGTTCGCCGAGGTCACCGTGCTCGCCCTGGGCACCGACCCCGCGTTCCACGTCATGCGCCGCACCGCCGCCCACTACCCCGACCCGGTGGTCCTCGCCGTCTACCAACCCGTCGGGCAGCGCATCGACCTCAGCCTGGTCGACACCGCGACCGTGGAGGCGTTGATCGACGACCCCGGTCCGCTGCGCACCGGACCGGACACCAGCGCAGGCGCCCTGCTCACGGGCGTCGGATCCGCCGGACTGCTGCATCCCGGCTACATCGGCTCCACCACCGCCTGCGTCTCCGAGCTGACTCCGCCGCCCCCGGTCAGCTGACCACTTCGCGCGTCAGGAGGTCGACCACCGCCGCCAGCGTGCCGACGCGCGCGAACTCGGCCCGCTGCCTCTCGGCGCCCGTGCCCTCCCGCAACACGGTGTCGAGCCCCGACTCGAGGAACGCCCGATCACTCGCGCCGAGCCCCGGGGCCACGCACTCGTTCAGCATTTCCAGCTGCAGGCGGATCGGCAGGGACCGCTCCGTGGCCGGGCTCGTGCATTCCCCGTCGAGTCCGTCGCGAGCCGCGCGCCACAACTGCGCCCGCAGCAGCTCGCCGCGCAGCCACGGCACGGCGAGGCCGTCGTCCAGCGACCGTAGCGCCCACCCGACGAGCCCCTTCACGACCACCGCGTAGAGCGCCGCGTGCGCCGCGGTCATGGCGACGTCCGCGATCCGGACCTCGATGGTCGGTTGCTTGTCGGAGAGCCGGACGTGCCAGTAGATCATTCCCCGATCCATGGCGGCACCGGTTCCGATCATGGCGCCGACCGTCGCCTCGTACTGGTCCGCGGAGTCGAAGTGGGGCGGCGGTCCCGCCGACGGCCACCGCGACCACATGATGTGCCGCCAGCTGTGATACGCGGTGTCGTGCCCACTGTGGAACGGGGAGTTCGCGGCGAGCGCGAGCAGCACGGGCAGCCAACTGCGGACCAGGTTGCTCACCTGTACACCGACGTCGCGGCTCGGGATCCCCACGTGCACGTGACAGCCGCACGTGGTCACGGTGTCCACGATCGACCCGAAGTGGCGGGCCATCTCCTCGTACCGCGGGCTCGGGGTGATCGCCGGGGGCAATCCCTCGACGATCAGGGACGTCCCGCTGGGCAGCAGCAACAGGTCGCGGCCCGCGGCGGCCTTCGCCAGCCGGCGGCGCAGGCTGCGCAGTTCCTCGTGCAGTTCCTCCCCCGTGTGGCACACACCCGTCGCCGTCTCGATCTGGCATCGGGCGAGTTCACGCTGAAGCCCGTGAATGTCGTGGCCGGCCTCCGTGACCACGTCGGGTCCCGCGGCGGAGAGGTGACCGGACTCGTCGACGAGGAAGAACTCCTCCTCGACTCCCACACTGAGGTCGCGACCCGATTCCGTTGCTGCAGGGCTCATTCAGGAGGTATCCCCCGTTCCGCGGATACGAAACCGGGGCCGCCGCTCAGGTGAAGCCGATGACTTCCTCACCCCAGGCCCGGCGGAGTTCCCGGTCGGGGTCGGCGACGACTGCGTCGTTCTTGCCGATCAGCAGGGTCGTGCGATCCGCCTCGTCGTACCGTGGCCAGCCGACCTCCTCTCCCGTTCCGTCCGGGGTGCCCTCGGTGGCGAACGACAGCCACCGTCGCTGGATCCGCTCCGACACGTGACCGGCGGTTCGGTGCCCACCGAGCTTGAACGTGGGGTCGTGCGGGACGACGCCGAAGTTCCCGAAGACGTACGGCACCTCGGTGCCGTGGGTGGCGCCGATCCGCGCGGCGCGCAGGAACGGTGTCGCGTAGTCGAAGCGGTACAGCCAGGCCGGGGCGACGCGGCTGTGCGCTTCCGCGATCCACAGCGTCGGCATCCGGAACGCGGCATCCCGCGAGATCTCCATGGCCGAGCGTTTCTTCGGGTAGTCGGGATATGCGGCCGCCACCTCCTGTTCCTCGTCCGCCGGGAGGTCGGGGTGATCGGCGGCGATCGCCACGAACATCTGATGCACGGCGTCCGGCGTGATCGGCATCAGGGGCGACTTCATCAGCCGGAACATCGACGACTCGTCCTTGTTCGTCCCGATCAGCAGCGGAATTCGGTGTGCGAGGCCTTTTCGGAATGCCGCGACGGGGTAGTGCGGGACCACGTCGCCGTCGACGGTCGGGGCAACCGCCAGGGTGCCGGGGACCCGTGCGGGCACCTGCTGGACGAGTTCGACGCAGGCCTTGGTCAGCACGTCGACGGGCAGGTCGCGGAGTCGGCCCGCGTCGGCGGGCGCGACGTCGAGCAGCTCGAGGAACGATTCGGCGATGCTCGCGGCGCGGTCTCTGCCGTAGACGGAGGTCGCGGGCGAACTCTCGGCGATCGCGCGATGGAACAGTCCCTCCGCCGGCGGGGACGTCATCAGCGTGGTGACCGCGCCGCCACCGGCGGACTCCCCGAACAGCGTCACGTCACCCGGGTCGCCGCCGAATGCCGCGATGTTGTCGCGGACCCAGGTCAGTGCCGCGATCTGATCGCGCAGGCCCAGGTTCGTGTCGAACCGATGCTCCTCGGTCGAGAACGAGGAGAAGTCCAGGAACCCCAGCGCACCGAGCCGGTAGTTGAACGTGACGACCACGACGTCGCCGCGTTCGACCAGACGACTCGGATCGAACATGCGCTGCCCGGACGAACCGAGGTAATACGCCCCGCCGTGGATCCACACCATCACCGGCCGCGGTCGCTCCGTGTCCGTCGCGGGGGCGAAGACGTTCAGGGTGAGGCAGTCCTCGTCGATGGTCAGACCGGGATCGATGGGCAGCGGGCCGTGCTCGTTCTGCGGTGCGATCGGACCGAACCGGGAACAGTCGCGCACCCCGGCGAACGGTTCGGGCGCGCGCGGGGCGCGGAGCCGCCACTCGCCGACCGGCGGTGCGGCGTAGGGAATGCCTTTCCATGACCGGACGCCGTCGAGGCGGACACCCCGCAGCGTCCCCTGGCCGATGGTCACCTGTGGGTCCTCGGTGCGCGAAACCATGCCGCCATCTTCGCCCGGGACGACCGCCCCCGGAGTCCGATCGGGAATTCCTCCGGCCCGGACCTGCGGCGACCGCCCTCTCTGGCAGACTGAATCAGTGAGCCGGGCACATGCCCGCACGCTGGAGGAACCGATGCGAGACACAGTGCCCGATACGACGCGCTCGCAGGCTGTCGGCAGGTCGGCCGCGACGTTCGCGACCCTCGCCGATCTTCTCTACGCGGGCCAGGATTTCGGGCACGTTCACCAAGCCATCTGCGACGCCGCGCCACTACTCGTCGAGGGCTGTGACCACGCGAGCCTCATGCTCCGGGAGGGATCCCGCTACGTGACGGCCGCGGCCAGCGACGACGTGGCCGCCCGCGTCGACGAGTACGAGCGCGACGAGAACGAGGGACCGTGCGTCGATGCCATCGTCAGCGACACGCCCCAGTTCGAGACGGACCTCTCCACCACGTCGCAGTGGCCGCGGCTGTCGGCGCGGGTCCTGGCCCACACGCCGGTGCGCGGTGCGGCCGGATTCCGCCTCGTGATCCTCGGGCGCAAGGTCGGCGCCCTCAATCTGTTCTCCGACACGGCGGGAGCCCTCGACACCACGTCCGTCGAGCAGGGCATCATGCTCGCATCGTTCGCGGCGGTGGCACTGGCGGCCGTCCACGAGCACGCCGAGGCCGAGACACTGCGGGCAGGCCTGGCCAGCAACCGTGAAATCGGGAAGGCCGTGGGTCTGCTGATGGCGTTCCACAACATTCCCGAGACTCAGGCGATGGAGATTCTCCGCACCACCTCGCAGGACATGAATCTCAAACTGGCGACGGTGGCGCAGGAAATCGTCGCTCACCATCACCGGAAGGTGACCTGACCGCTGTCGGTCAGTCCACCTCCGGCGCATCGGGGTTACCCGCAATGCCGAGCATGGACAGGAGCATGCGGCAGTCTTCGGCGTCGAGTGACTGGGCAGCAACGACCCGTTGCGCTCTCCACACCTGCCCGGCGTCGAGCTCGTCGTCCACATCGAGATCTGTCCGCTCCGATTCCGACATTCGCCCTCCAATGCGGGTGCGTTCCAAGACCGTTCACCTCAACATCTGCCACCGGATGGTAGTCGGTGTTTCGGTGTCGCATACGCACATCGGGAATCGAAGTCGAAACGATACAGAAGTCGTTCCGCCGCCATCCGGCCGAGCGTGCCGAGCGCCGCGCTCCGGAGACGAAAGTCACAGCGGCACAGCATATATCAGGAAGTTGTCAGCGCCCGCAGCGGCTCACTCAACTCGTTGGCGAAGAATCCGAAGAAGCCGTCGACGTCCGGCCCCGCGTTGATCAGCGCCAGATGATCGAACCCGGCATCGACGAAAGTGCCTGCCACCTCGAGGTGCCGCCGGACGTCCGGACCGCACGCCATGGCCTCTCGGACGTCCTCGGTGCGGATCGACGACGCCGCCGCCTCGAAGTTGATCGGATTCGGCAGTTCCGCTTGAACCTTCCATCCGGTCAACCCGAACCGGAACAACCGATGCGCCGACTCGACCGCGGATTCCTCGTCACGCGCCCACGCGAGGGGCACCTCCCCGTATTTCGGCCCCGACCCACCGGCCCCGGCATAGGCCTTCACGAGGTCCGGATCCGCTTCGGTGGCGAAGAGTCCGTCGCCGAGTTCCGCGGCGATCCCGACGGCCTCCGTGCCACCCGCCGCGACTGCTATCGTGGGCGGCACGTCGGGGAGATCGAAGACGCGCGCGTCGTCGAGGTTGAGGTGCTTGCCCTCGTACGAGTGGTAGCCACCCGACCACAGCAGGCGGATGATGTCGATCGCCTCACGGAGCATCTGGTGCCGGATGGTCACCGACGGCCAACCGCCACCGACGACATGTTCGTTCAGCCGCTCCCCCGAACCGAGTCCCAGGGTGAACCGGCCCTCGCTGAGGACGGCGGTCGTGGCCGCGGCCTGCGCGATGATCGCGGGGTGATATCGGACGAACGGGCAGGTGACGCCGGTCGCCAGACCGATCCGGTCGGTCCGTGCCGCGGCGGCCGCGAGCATCGACCACACGAATCCCGAATGACCGTGACTGTAGAGCCAGGGGTGATAGTGATCGCTCACCTCGACGAAGTCGAAGCCGGCCTGTTCGGCCTCCACCGCCTGCCGCACGATCTCCCGCGGATCGAACGTCTCGGCCATCAGCTTGAACCCCACCTGCATGTCGTCGTCCCTTTCCTCGAGTTCTGCGCAGGTTTCCCGGATCCGGACGCGCTCACACAAAGCGACCCAGCGACGACGGCCAGATCGGCGCCCACACCACCAGCACACCGATCGCGATTCCCGCCAGCACCAGCCGGGGTCCGCGCCTGCGCAGCGTCACACCGAGCGCCACGACTGCACCGAGGACGATCGCCGCACCAGCGGGCCCGGAGGGCACCGGAATCGAGGCACCCGGAATCCGCGCGCCCCGCTCGGCCACGGTGACGAGCCACCACAGCGGCCACTGGGTCACGCGCACCACCACTTCCGCGACGGGAACACTGACCCCCGCGATCAGCGCGGTGACCGCTCCGGCCACGGTGATCACGCCGACCACGGGGGCGACCAGGATGTTCGCGCAGATTGACACCAGGCTCACCGTCCCCGCCATCGCGGCCACGATCGGAGCGGTGACGGCGAAGGCGGCGACGGATACCGCCACCGTCTCGGCCACCGCCCGCGGCCAGCCGCGGCCCACCAGCACGTCGACCCCCACCGGCGCGATCACGATCAGCCCCGCAGTGGCGGTCGCCGAGAGAACGAAGCCGAAGTCCACCGCCAACTCCGGTGACCACGCCACCAGGGCGATGACACCGACCGCCAGCGCGGGCATCGCCTGTTTCCGCCGTCCGGTCACGAGCGCCAGCAGGGCGACCGAGCCCATCGCCGCGGCGCGCAGCACGCTGGGTGACGGTCTCGCGATCACCACGAATGCGATCAGCGCCGCGGCGGCCAGCGCCGCACCCGCGCGAGGACCGAGCCCCACCCCTCGGACCAGGAGCAGCACCGCTCCCAGCAGGATGCTGACGTTCGCCCCGGACACCGCCGTGAGATGCGTCAGTCCGGTCGTGGTGAAGTCGTCCTTCACCTCCCGGGGCAACGCCGAGGTGTCGCCGACCACCAGCCCCGGCAACAGTCCTGCCTCGTCGGCAGGCAGGACGGCGGCGGCAGCGGCGAACCGCGCACGCAGGGCGCCTGCCCACCGCTGATGCGGTGGCGCGGGACCGACGTCCGCGGGCGGTCCGGACACCCGGACCGCGGCCAGGCTCAGGTCTCGGTGCCGCGGAGGGCTCACCTGACCGCGCAGGACCACATCCTGCCCCGGCAGGAGCCCGAGCCACCCGTCCGCCGGGGCGAGGACGACCACCGCACCGCCCGAGTGGATCGTCTCGGTGGCCCTGCGGATCTCGACGACGTTCGCGTTCACGAGGACGGTTCGTCCGAAGCCGGCGATCTCCTGGGGATCGTCGGCAAGGGTGACGACGAGCGTCACCCACGTCTCGTTCCGGGCGAGTTCGGTCATCGGGTGCCGTTCCACGGCCTGGACCCGCCAGGCCACCCCTGCAGCGCAGCAGGACCCGAACAGCACTACCGCCAACGTCCCGGCCGTCCACCGCCCCGGCCCCCGCAGGGCGCATCCCGCGGCGAGGAGAACCGCCGCTCCCGACAGCGTCGCCACGAGGCCCCACGCCGCCCGGGAGCCTCCGAGGATACCGATCAGCGTTGCGGCCCAACATATCCCGGCGAACGGAATAAGCCGCAGGTCGAGGAGCCGCGGTTCGTCGTCGGGCATCACAGCGTTACCTGGCCGCGCAGCTTCTCCAGCCGCACCGGCCCGATCCCGTCCACCTCCCCCAGTTGCGAGATGTCGGTGAATTTGCCATTGGTCGTGCGCCACGCGACGATCGCCGCCGCCGTGACGGGCCCGACACCGGGAAGTGCGTCGAGTTCCGTCTCGGTCGCCGTGTTGAGGTTCACGAGCCCTCCGCCCGTGGCGGCCGCTGCGCCTGCGGTCCCCGGCGATCCCGCGGAGGCACCGCCCACCGCGCTCGGTGGCGCCTGGGTGGTCGCGGCACCTACGAGCACCTGATCGCCGTCCGAAAGTCGTTGAGCCAGATTCAATCCGAGGGTGTCACCGCCGTCGCGCACTCCCCCGGCAGCGGCGAGAGCGTCCGCGACCCGGGAGCCCGGTGGCAACCGGACGAGACCGGCCGACGCCACCAGTCCCACGACGCTGACGACGATCTCCTCCGCCGGGGCGGGTGCCGACGCCGCCGCGGCGGGAGTCGTCGTCGCCGGGGCCGGAGTCAGGGAATGCACTCCGGCGGCGGGTAACGACGGAACGGACTGCGTCTCCGGCCGATCGCTGCGCACGCCCAGCACGGTGGCCGTCGCGACGACGATTCCCACCACGATCAGCACCAACGCCCCGGACCGCCCGGGATCGAATCGTGCGTCCCGCCACCGGTCCGGCAGCGAGAATCCGCCCCGGCGGCGTTCGGCGGACCACGTCGCGTCGCCGTCGAGGACGGTCCCGCTCGGCTCGGCCAGCCACTTCGGCGCCGCCGGTGTGTCGGGTGGCACCGCGTCGCGTTCCCCCGACGTCAGGAACGCGAGCCGGGTCCGGCCCCTCGAACGTTCTTCCCTGATGCCCATGGACGCGACGGTAGAGTGCGCCGTCCATGGAATCGCCGCGACGACCAGGCTTTCCGAATCGGCCTGTGGATCAGTGCGAAGTTGTGGATGAATCGCGGTCTTCGTGGTGCAGGGCGGGTTCCGGGCACAGCACGATGCCGATGGCGCCCACCCCGACGTGGGCACCGATCACCGAGCTGAATTCGGTGACGACGAGGTCACTGACCTGCGGAATCCGGTCCTTCAGCTGCTGCGCCACCGCTTCGGCGCGCTGCGGGGCGTGCATGTGATGCACAGCGACGGCCGTCCTGTCCAGACCTGCCAGCTCCACCGCGGCGTCGACCATCCTGGCCATCGCCTTGGTCGAGGTGCGCGTCTTCTCCTTCAGAACCAGCCGGCCGTCCACGAGATGCAGCACCGGTTTCATCGCCAGTGCGGTGCCGAGCAGCGCGGCGGCGGTGCCGATGCGGCCTCCGCGACGCAACTGATCGAGCCTGTCGACGACGATCAGGCAACGCCCGCGGCTCGCGACGTCGACCGCCCGCCGGTACGCCGTCTCGAGGTTGGCACCGTCCTTCGCGGCCCGCGCGGCCTCGAGGACCGGGTAGCCCAATCCCATTCCGGCGGACTGGGAGTCGACGATCCGCACCCGGCCGTCGAATTCCTGCGCCGCCTGGCGGCCTGCCTCCCACGTACCGGACAGCTGCCGGGAGATGTGGACCGCGAGAACGCCTGCGCCCTCACTCAGCTCCAGCGCTGTCGCGTACGCCTCGGACAGCTCGCTCGGGGACGCGCCAGACGTGGTGACACCGGCAAGATCCTCGGGGAGCGCGTCGATGCCCTCCCGGAAATCCTGGCCGCCGCTGAGGACATGGAGCGGGACCACCTGGATCCCGTACTGCTCGACGAGTTCGGGCAGGATCGAGGCCGAAGAATCGGTGACGACGACGACGGGCATCGGACTACTCGGCTCCGCTCGACACCGGGTCGGCCGGAACCGCACCCTCGGCGGAGTCGGGAACGACTCCCGCCGCGCGGAGCGCGGTCAGCATCGCCGCGGCCACCTCGATGTGTCCGTCCCAGCCCCAGTGGATGCCGTCCGGATTACCCTGATCGCTGAAGACGTTGGCGCGCACCGCCTCCGCGAGGTCGACGAGGGGCACGTTCTTCTCCTCCGACCACGCGGTGATGGCGGCAACGGCACCGGGGCGACCCGCATGCACCTTGCCGTAGGCCTCGCTGCGATGCACGGACGGCAAGGTCCCGATGACGGGCAACTCGGGGCGCATGTACTCGAGCGCCGCCCGTGAGCTCTCCAGATATTCGACACTCAGCCGCGGGGGCAACGCCACCGGCCACCCCAGCGGGGACAGCCTGGGCTGAAGCCACTGGTAGCCGGCCCGCACGACGCGGCGCAGCGCGGGCGGGCGGACGTAACGTAACTGTTCCCGCAGCGCCGTCGGGAGCGGGGACGGAAGGGAGTCCATGCCACCGACCGCGAACACGACGGCACCGGCGCGGGGAACCGCCGACCACACGCGTGGGTCCTGGGTCAGCGCCCACCACACGTCGCGGCTGGTCCAGCCGATCCGCGCCACCAACTCGACATCCCAACCGAGTTGACGTGCAACGATATTGGGCCAGATGTCCGGGTGATCGGACGGGAGACCGCCCTTGGGTCCGTAGTACGACAGCGAATCGGCGAGCACGAGCAGGACGGGGCGTTCCCCGGAACCGGCATCCACGTCAGAGGACGTCACTGGCCACACTCGCAGAAGCGTTCCACACGTCGAGGCGCCAGTTGAGCGAATCGGGGTTTCCGTACGCACTCAGCTGCACCCAGCTGGTGTTGCCCAGCCCTCCCAGCACCGGCCAGCGGTCGACGGGCAGATCCAGCAGGGCGGCGGTCAGCGCGGCGATCAAACCGCCGTGCGCGACCAGGACCACCGGCTTCTCCGCCCAGTCCTCGTGCTTCTCGAGGAGTTCGGCGACCACCGGCTTGCTGCGGCGGGCGACGTCGATGCGACTCTCCCCGCCGGGCGGTGCCCACGTCGCGTCGCCGCGCCACGTGGCGCGCGCGCCGGGTGCGCGCGCGTCGACGTCGAGGTGCGTGAGCCCCTGCCAGTCACCGAGATGCGTCTCGCGGAGACGCTCGTCGATCTGCACCGGCAGACCGGCGTTGTCGCCCACCTCCACCGCGGTGTCGTAGGCCCGCCGCAGATCGGAGGAGACAATGGAGATCGGTCTGCGCCCGACGAGCGCGGTGGCGGCGGCGCGGGCCTGCGACCGCCCCAGCTCCGACAGTTCGGTGTCGAGCTGACCCTGCATGCGGTTGTCGGCGTTGTACTCGGTCTGCCCGTGGCGGAGCAGGATCAGACGTCGCGGGGCGCGGGGGGCATCCGTCACAGCTCGGACTCCTCCGCCTCGGCGGCGGTGCCCGCACCGTTCGCGTCGGCCGGGCCGTGCAGCCCGAGACCCTCGACGGGCACGGTCGGGCAGTCCTTCCACAGCCGGTCGAGTGCGTAGAAGTTGCGCTCCTCGTTGTGCTGGACGTGGATCACGACGTCGACGAAATCGAGCAGTGCCCAACGGCCTTCGCGGGTGCCCTCGCGCCGCACCGGCTTGTGACCTGCCTCACGCAGTCGATCCTCGATGTTCTCGACGATCGCGTTGACCTGTCGCTCGTTGGGGGCGGAGGCGATGACGAAGCAGTCGGTGATGACCAGCTGCTCGGAAACATCGAGCACCACCACATCGGAGGCCAGCTTCTCGTCGGCAGCCACTGCCGCGATGCGTGCCATCTCGATGGCTTCGGTCGTTGCGCTCACGCGATGTTCTCCCAGTTCGGTTCGAAAAGTGCTGACTAACTCTTGGTCTTGTCCGGGGCCGGTTCGGACATCGTCGTCGCGCCGTCGAGGCGCTCGGAGTCCGGTGGCCGGTACAGGTTCCGTTTGGAGATGTACTGGACCACACCGTCCGGCACGAGGTACCACACAGGACGGTGTCGACTGGCACGCCGCCGACATTCCGTCGAGGAGATCGCCAGAGCCGGGATCTCGATCAGCGTGACCGCGTCCTCCGGCAACGCGTCCAGGTGACCGGCCAGATGTTCGGTGTTGAGATCGAATCCCGGGCGCGACACCCCGACGAACTTCGCCAGCGAGAACAGTTCCTCCCAGTCCTGCCAGGACAGGATACTCGCCAGGGCGTCCGCACCGGTAATGAAGTACAGCTCGGCGTCCGGGTGGTAGCTGCGCAGATCACGCAGAGTGTCGACGGTGTAGGTGACCTTCTCCCGGTCGACGTCCACCCGGCTGACGGAGAAACGCGGATTCGACGCGGTGGCGATGACCGTCATCAGGTACCGGTCCTCGGCCGGGCTGACGCCCTTGCCCTGCTTCTGCCAGGGCCGGCCGGTGGGCACGAAGACGACCTCGTCGAGGCTGAATCGATCTGCCACCTCACTGGCTGCCACGAGGTGACCGTGATGAATGGGGTCGAAGGTGCCGCCCATGACTCCCAGGCGGCGCCGACGCGCGCCCGCTGCTCCCTGTTCCACGAGTGACGAGCTTACGTGTTCACACCGGCAGCAACCCGGCGACCACCGACGCCAGCTGCTGAGCGGATCGGCATTCGTGCATGCTGATGACCTCGTTGTACACCTTCGCCGCCGAGTCGCCCGTTCCCCACTGACCGCGGGGCTCCGGGTTGAGCCAGTGCGCGTGCTTCGCCACCGACACGAGCCGGGCCAGGGCCTCCAGATTCGGGTCGCGGTAGTTGTTGCGGCCGTCGCCGAGCACCAGCAGCGACGTCCGCGACGTGATGCTCTGGGTGAACCGTTCGGCGAACACCCCGAACGCGTTGCCGTAGTCGGAGTGCCCGTCGTAGCCGACCAGGTCGGCTTCCCGGATCATCCGCGACACGGCGCTGCCGAGGTCGGCTCCCGCGTCGAAGAAGCGGGTGACCTCGTCGGTGGTGTCGATGAACGCGAACACCCGCACCCGGGAGAACTGCTCGCGCAGCGCGTGGACGAGCAGCAGGGTGAAGTGGCTGAAACCCGCGACCGAACCCGACACGTCACACATCACGACCAGTTCGGGGCGCGCCCGCCGGGGCTTGCGCTGGACGAGGTCGATGGGCACACCGCCGGTGGACATCGACTTGCGCAGGGTTCGGCGCAGGTCGATCGAACCGGCCCGGTTGCGGCTGCGCCGCACGGCCAGGCGGCTGGCGAGCAACCGGGCCAGCGGGGTGACGTTGCGTTTCAGCGCCGTCAGTTCGGCGTCGGACGCGCGCAGGAAGTCGACTTCCTCGGCCAGTCGGGGCACGCCGTACGACGCCACCCGTTCCTTGCCGAGGTTCTCGGCCGACCGTCGCCGCGTCTCCGTCTCGATCATCTTCCGGAAGTCGGCGATCCGCTGGGCGGCGGTGCGCTTGGCCACCTCGGATTCGTAGCTTTCCGTCGTTCTGGCTTCGCCGTCCTGCTGGTTGCCCAGGAGTCCGTCGAGGATCTTCTTCAGCAGGGTTTCCGGCGCGACGTCCCGCAGCGCCTGGTACGCGGAGAACGACGGGCCGTTCGCCGACTGGTACTGCCCGAGTTCCTCGACCATCTGCGCGGTCAGGAGCTCGGTGAGCTCGATCGCCTCCGGCGACCCGTCGGTGAGGAGTTCGACGATCAGCTCACGTAGCGCCTCGTAGTCGATCTCACCCTTCGCGTTCCGCGGCAGACTCGTGTCGATGGCCCCGTCCGCCCGGCTTCCGACCGCCGCCGGGAACCAGAGTTCGAACAGCGCGTCGAACGTGGGCCGGTGGGTGGGTCGCCGCAGCAGCGCGCACGCGAGACCCTCGCGCAATGATTCGCGGTCGAGCAGATCGAGGACCGACATCACCCGACCGGCGTCGACCGTCTCGGACGGTCCGACCATGATGCCGCGCCGCCGCAACGCCTCGACGAAGTCGACGAGATGCCCCGGCAGCCCGTGCGGCGCCGCGGGACCGCCCGGCTTCGACCGGGACGCGAGTGGACCACCAGCAGCCATGGGGGAGTCCTTCAGTTCAGTCGCAGCTCGGCAGCGGCCCGTAGCTGGTCGGATTGGTGTTTGAGGACGACACCCATCGTGGCGCGCACGGCGTCGTCGTCGAGGGTGTCGAGCCCGAGCGCCAGGAGTGTGCGACCCCAGTCGATGGTCTCGGCGACCGACGGCAGCTTCTTCAGCTGCATGCCGCGCAGCACGCGGATGGTCCTGACCAGCTGCTCGGCTACTGCCTCGGGCAGCTCCGGCACCCGGCTCGCGAGGATCCGCCGCTCGAGTTCGGCGTCGGGGAAGTCGAGATGCAGGAACAGGCAGCGGCGCTTGAGTGCCTCCGACAGTTCGCGGGTGGCGTTCGAGGTGAGGACGACGAACGGCTTGCGCGTAGCCGTGATGGTGCCCAGTTCGGGGACGGTGACCGCGAAATCGCTGAGCACCTCGAGGAGCAGGCCCTCGATCTCGACGTCGGCCTTGTCGGTCTCGTCGATCAGCAGCACCGTCGGGTCCTCGCGCCGGATCGCGGTCAGCAGTGGCCGCGACAGCAGGAACTCCTCCGAGAAGACGTCCGCCTTGGTGGAGTCCCAGCTGTGGTCGCTGCCCGCCTGAATGCGCAGGATCTGCTTCGCGTGGTTCCACTCGTACAGCGCGCGTGCCTCGTCGACGCCCTCGTAGCACTGCAATCGCACCAGCTCGGCGCCGGTGGTCTCGGCGACGGCGCGGGCGAGTTCGGTCTTACCGACTCCGGCGGGACCCTCGATGAGCAGGGGTTTTCCGAGCCTGTCCGCGAGGAACACCGCGGTCGCGGTGCCCTTGTCGGACAGGTACCCGGTTTCGGCGAGCCGAGCGATGACGTCGTCGACGCTCGCGAAGAACGGCGTCGTGGTGGGCAGTGCGCGGTCCACGCTCGCTCCTTTCAGAGGGGCTTGAGGGAAGGGGGGTCGGCGGCGGTCTAGACCGGGCGGGTGTGCCCGTCACCCCAGACGACCCACTTGGTGGAGGTCAGTTCGGGGAGCCCCATCGGGCCACGCGCGTGCAGTTTCTGCGTGGAGATCCCGATCTCGGCGCCGAAACCGAACTGCTCGCCGTCGGTGAAGGCGGTGGACGCGTTGACCATGACGGCGGCGGCGTCGACGCGGGCGGTGAACTCCCGGGCGGCCGCGAGGTCGGAGGTCACGATGGCCTCGGTGTGGCCGGTTCCGTAGCGGTCGATGTGCTCGACCGCGGCATTCAGGTCGTCGACGACCTTGAGCGCCACATCCAGGGTGAGGTACTCCTCCGACCAGTCCGACTCGGTCGCGGGCACCAGTCCGGGCAGATCCCCGTGGACCGTCACGCTGTGCACCTGCAGGGCCTGCAGCAGCTTCGGCACCGCCGTCTCGGCGATCGCGGCGTCGATCAGCACCGTCTCCGCGGTGTTGCAGACACTCGGTCGTCGCGTCTTGGAATTGAGCAGGATCCGCTCGGCCATCTCCAGGTCGGCCGCCGAGTGGACGTAGACGTGGCAGTTGCCGACGCCCGTCTCGATGGTCGGGACTGTCGCGTCGCGCACCACGGCGCTGATCAGGCCGGCGCCGCCGCGGGGAATGACGACGTCCACGAGGCCGCGGGCCTGGATCAGGTGCGTCACGCTGGAGCGGTCGTCGCTCGGCAGCAACTGCACCGCGTCCGCCGGCAGCTGCTGCGCCGCCAGCGACGCCCGCAACGCCACGACCAGCGCCGCGTTCGACTTCGCCGCGGACGAGGAGCCGCGCAGCAGGGCCGCGTTGCCGGACTTCAGTGCCAGCCCGAACGCGTCGACGGTGACGTTGGGGCGGGCCTCGTACACCATGCCCACTACGCCGAGCGGGACCCGCAGCTGACGGAGTTCGAGACCGTTGGGGAGCGTCGAGCCGCGCACCACTTCACCGACCGGGTCGGGCAGACCGGCGACCTGGCGCAGTCCGGACGCGATCCCCTCGATTCGCTCCGGGGTCAGCCGCAGGCGGTCGAGCAGGGAGTCCTCGGTGCCCGACGCCCTGGCCGTCTCGATGTCGGCCGCGTTGGCGGCGAGGATGTCGGCGGAGGCGGCGAGCACGGCGTCGGCCGCCGCATGGAGCGCCGCATCCTTCTGCGCGGTGGTGAGCAGCGCGAGGACCCGCGACGCGGTGCGGGCGCGACGGGCCGCTGCGTGGACGGCTTCACGGGTATCCACCGTGGCACCGGCCGACGAGGTGGAAGTCACTGCAGTCATGAAGACAGCCTATATACAGGGGTGCGGGAATGATTTCGTCCCCCGCGCAGGTTGCGACTGGTCGAGACCATCAGAGGCAGGAGTGCTGTAGTGAGCGTGTTGTTCGAACCCATCACCTTCCGCGGAGTCACCGTCCCCAATCGGGTGTGGATGGCACCGATGTGCCAGTACTCGGCCGACGTGACGGGCCGCGACGTGGGAGTGCCGGGCGACTGGCACCGGACGCACCTCGTGACGCGCGCCATCGGCGGTGCCGGCCTGATCCTCACCGAGGCGACGGCCGTCAGCCCGGAGGGCCGCATCAGCCCCGCCGACCTCGGCATCTGGAACGACACCCAGACCGAGGCGTTCGCGGAGATCAACGCACAGCTCGAGTACTTCGGCGCGGTGCCGGGCATCCAACTCGGTCACGCCGGGCGCAAGGGCTCCGCGCACGTGCCGTGGCGCGGGGGCGGGAGCCTCGACGGCGACGATCGGCTGTCCTGGCAGACGGTGGCGCCGAGCGCGATCGGTTTCGGCGACCACACCCCGCCGGCCGCGGCGACGACCGCCGACATCCGGAAGGTGGTCGCCGATTTCGCCGCCGCCGCCGAGCGGGCGTCGCGAGCCGGGTTCAAGGTGGTGGAAATCCATGCGGCACACGGCTATCTGCTGCACCAGTTCCTCTCACCGGTCAGCAATCACCGCACCGACGAGTACGGCGGCAGCTTCGCGGGCCGCATTCGCCTCCTGCTCGAGGTCGTCGAGGCGGTACGCGGGGTGTGGCCGGCCGAGTTGCCCGTCTTCGTCCGGGTCTCGGCCACCGACTGGCTGTCCGAGGAGCCCGGCCTCGACGCGGACAGCTGGACGCCGGATCAGACCGTCTCCCTCGTGCAGGCCCTCGCCGACCTCGGCGTCGACCTCGTCGACGTCTCCAGCGGCGGCGTCACGTCCGCCCGGATCCCGATCGCGCCCGGCTACCAGGTTCCGTTCGCCCGCCGCATCCAGAACGAGACCACGGTCCCGGCCGCCGCCGTCGGGCTCATCACCGAGCCGGAGCAGGCCGAGCGGATCGTGGAGTCGGGAGAAGCCGTCGCCGTGTTCCTCGGGCGCGAACTGCTGCGCGACCCGTACTGGCCGCGAAAAGCCGCCCTGGTCTTGAATGCCCAGGTGACGCCGCAGATTCCGGCGCAGTACGCGCGGGCGTACTGAGGCTCGGGCCGACAAGCCCGCACATCCTTTGCTACGGTAATCGCTCTTACAGCTGGTAGTCCCGCACCCCGGACGGTGGGGCGGGACCGAGCCACGAGCCAGAGCCGATCGGCGGGGGCCGCATCGCGCCGAAGGGCCGTGGGTTGCCGAACCCGACCAGCAATCGCCGTGCGGGCGACGAAAAGATGCGTGCATCAGGTACGTGCCCCGCGCGGGTGATAACTGCGCTGGGGAGCGCACGACATGAATGCACCAGATCACTCGATCACGTCGGCCGAGGTGGCCGAATCACCTGATGTCACGGTCACCGACGAGGCCTCCGTCAAACGAGCCGTCAAGGCCACCATGCTCGGTAACGCCATGGAGTGGTTCGACTTCGGCGTGTACGCCTACCTCGCGACCACCATCGGCAAGGTGTTCTTTCCCGAGGCCAGCGGTACCGCACAGCTGCTGTCGACGTTCGCCATCTTCGCCGCGGCGTTCATCGTCCGTCCCCTCGGTGGACTGTTCTTCGGTCCGCTCGGTGACCGGATCGGCCGCAAGAAGGTGCTCGCCACCACGATCATCCTGATGGCGGGCAGCACGTTCGCCATCGGCCTGATCCCGAGTTACGGATCCATCGGGCTCGCGGCGCCGATTCTGCTGGTGCTGTTCCGGCTCGTGCAGGGATTCTCGACGGGCGGCGAGTACGGCGGCGCCAGTACGTTCGTCGCCGAATACGCGCCGGACAAGCGCCGCGGGTTCTTCTCGAGCTTCCTCGAATTCGGAACCCTCGCAGGGTATGTCGCAGCCGCGGGCCTGGTCACCATCATCAGCACCGTGGTCAGCGCCGACGCACTGGTGGACTGGGCGTGGCGAATTCCGTTCCTGCTCGCCGGTCCGCTCGGCCTGATCGGCCTCTATCTGCGGCTGCGGCTCGAGGAGACGCCTGCGTTCCAGCAGATGGAGCAGGCCGAAGAGCGTTCGCTCGCAGACGAATCCACGGGACGCAAACTGCGTGAGACCCTGGTGGAGAACTGGCGTCCGCTGGTGCTGTGCGTCATCCTGGTCGCCACGTACAACATCGCGCACTACGGCCTGCTCAGCTACATGCCGACGTACCTGTCGAACACGCTCGGCTACGACGAGTCGCACGGCCTCGTCCTCATGATCATCGTGATGCTCATCATGATGGTGTGCATCAGCTTCGTCGGAAAGCTGTCCGACCGGGTGGGTCGTAAACCGTTGCTGCTGGCCGGTTTCGTCGGATTCTTCGCGCTGTCGCTGCCCGCGTACCTGCTGATCGGCGTCGGGCACTACTTCACCGTCTTCGTCGGCCTCGCGATGCTCGGCGGGCTGCTGCTGTTGTTCGTCGGCGTCTTCCCGTCGGTCCTTCCCGCGCTGTTCCCCACCGGAATCCGCTACGGTGGGCTGGCGATCGGATACAACCTCGCGGTGTCGATCTTCGGTGGCACCACCCCCCTCGTCCTCACGGCGCTGCAGGACGCGACGGGCAGTGACCTCGTCGCGCCGATGTACATGATGGTCGCGGCCGTCATCGGCGGTGTCGCGGTTCTGCTCATCTCCGAGACCGCCCGGAAGCCGCTGGAGGGCTCGCCGCCCGCCGTGGCCACTGACGCCGAGGCCCGCCGCATCCTGAAGCGTCTCCGCCGCACCAGAGGCGACGCGTCCGCGACACCCGCACAGGAGACGGCGGCCGCCGACGCGGGTTAGTCTCGGGGTATGTCCGCTCCCAGGGTCGCCGTGGTCGGCAGCATCAACATGGACCTGCTGACGGCGGCCGAGCGGTTGCCCGCGCCGGGAGAAACGATCCTGGGCAGCGCCTTTGCCGCCACCCCCGGTGGCAAGGGCGCCAATCAGGCGATCGCCGCGGCGCGGGCCGGTGGCGCCGTGACCTTCATCGGCGCCGTCGGCTCCGATGTGTTCGCTCTCGACCTGCGGCAGGCCCTGGTGGACGCCGAGGTCGACACGCGGCACCTGCGCGAAGTGGACGGTCCGAGCGGGATCGCGGCGATCACCGTCGACGCCGCCGGTGAGAACAGCATCGTCGTGGTTCCGGGCGCCAACAGCACCGTGGTGGACCTGACATCCGCCGAACTCGCGGCCGTCGCGGACGCCGACGTCCTGCTGTGCCAACTCGAGATACCCCTGGGCACCGTGCTGGCCGCGGCGGCGCACGCCGCGGCACACGGCACCGTCGTGATGTTGAATCCGTCACCGGCGCAGCCACTTCCGTCCGAACTAGTGAAGCTGGTCGACGTGCTCCTCGTCAACCAGACCGAGGCCGCGCAACTCGGCGCCGAGGTCACCGGCGCCGTCTCCCACGTCGTGACCACACTGGGGTCGTCGGGCGCGGACTACGCGAGCAGCGACGGCACCGCGCTCCGCGCCGAGTCCCCCGAGGTCGAGGTGGTCGACACGACCGGGGCCGGCGACGCGTTCGCCGGCGCCCTGGCCGTCTCGTGGCGGCGCGGGCCCGCGGCCGCCGTCCCGTTCGCATGCACGGCGGGCGCGCTCGCCACCACCCGCCGAGGCGCCTCCACGTCGTCACCCACCCTCGCCGAGATCGACGCGGCACTGCCCGGCTGAGCGCGCTCCTGCCGTCGCCCGGATCCTCCGTGTCACCCGTGTCGTGCACCATGGGGGCATGACGACCGCCACCGAACCCGCACTCCGTGACGAGGCCGAACGGCTGCTCCGCGAGCTGGCAGGCGAGCACGCCACCCTCCGCGACGACCAGTGGACGGCGATCGAGGCGCTCGTGGTGGGCCGCAGACGGGCGCTGGTCGTCCAGCGGACGGGCTGGGGCAAGTCGGCGGTCTACTTCATCGCGGCGAAGCTCCTGCGGGCGCACGGGCACGGTCCCACGGTCATCGTGTCGCCGCTCCTGGCCCTCATGCGGAACCAGGTGGCCTCCGCCGAGCGGGCGGGCGTGCGCGCCGCCACCATCAATTCCGGCAACGTCACCGAGTGGGACGACATCCACGCCCGGGTCGCGGCCAACGAACTCGACGTGTTGCTGGTCAGCCCCGAGCGTCTCAACAATCCCGACTTCCGCGACCAGGTCCTCCCCTCCCTCGCCGCCGACGCGGGCCTCGTCGTGGTCGACGAGGCGCACTGCGTGTCGGACTGGGGTCACGACTTCCGTCCTGACTATCGGCGTATCCGCACGCTGATCGCCGAGCTGGGCGAGGGCATCCCCGTGCTGGCCACCACGGCCACGGCGAACGACCGCGTCGTCTCCGACGTCTCCACGCAGCTCGGGGTGGGCGGCGCCGAAACCCTCGTCCTCCGCGGCGGCCTCGAACGCGAGTCGCTGCACCTGTCGGTCGTGCAGATTCCGGAGGCCACCGCCCGGGCCGCGTGGCTCGCCCAGAAACTCGACAGCCTGCCCGGCTCGGGCATCATCTACGCGCTCACCGTGTCGGCGGCCAGGGATCTGGCGAGCCTGCTGTCCGAGCAGGGCCACACGGTCGCCGCATACACCGGGCAAACCGACGCCGCCGAGCGCGAGACCCTCGAGCAGGACCTGCTCGGCAACCGGGTCAAGGCCCTCGTGGCGACGTCCGCGCTCGGAATGGGGTTCGACAAGCCCGACCTGGGGTTCGTCGTGCACCTCGGTGCGCCGTCGTCCCCCATCTCCTACTACCAGCAGGTCGGGCGTGCCGGACGGTCCACCGACCGCGCGGAGGTCATCCTGCTGCCCGGATCCGAGGACAAGCAGATCTGGAGCTATTTCGCCTCGGTGGCGTTCCCCCGGGAGCACGTGGTGCGGCGGGTGATCGAGGTCCTCGACACCGAGCGGCCGCAGTCCACGCAGGCCCTCGAGCCGCTGGTGGAGCTGGGCCGCACCCGGCTGGAGATGGTCCTGAAGGTCCTCGACGTCGACGGTGCCGTACGCCGGGTGCGCGGCGGCTGGGTGGGCACCGGGGAGCCCTGGACGTACGACGCCGACCGGTACGAACGCCTCGAACGCGCCCGCGAGTCCGAGCAGCAGGCGATGATCGACTACCAGCGGATCACCACGTGCCGGATGGCGTTCCTGCGCGAGCAGCTCGACGATCCGGGTCTGGCGGCGGGCGCCTCGGAGTGCGGGCGGTGCGACAACTGCACCGGAGTACGCCACGACGCGACCGTGGACGCCGCGGCGGTGCAACAGACCAGAACGCGCCTCGAGCGCCCAGGCGTGGACCTGGCACCCCGTAAACAGTGGCCCACGGGCCTCGCGAAGCTCGGCGTGACGCTGTCCGGGAAGATCACGGATGGCCCCGAACCGGGGCGCGTCCTGGGCCGGCTGTCCGACCTGGGCTGGGGTCAGCGACTGCGTGCCCTGCTCGACGAACCGGACGGGCCCGCCCCCGACGCCGTTCTGAAGGCCTGCATCCAGGTGCTGGCCTCCTGGGACTGGACCGAGCGTCCCACCGCCGTCATGGCCGTCGAATCCGCCACTCATCCCCTCCTGTCGGCGTCGATCGCGGGGCAACTCGCCGCCGTCGGACGCCTCACCGACCTGGGAGTTCTGCGGCTGCGCCCGGAACATCCGCCGGTGTCCGCGGCCAACTCCGCCTACCGGGTGGCCGGGCTCGTCGACGCCTGGGAGGTCCCCGAGCTTCCCGACGGCGCCGGACCGGTGCTGCTCGTCGACACCCTCACGGACACCGGCTGGACCCTCACGATGGCCGCCAGGACGCTGCGCGCGGCGGGTGCCGCGTCGGTCCTCCCCTTCGCGCTCGCGAGTCTCAAATAGGCGAAGTGTGTCGCTTGCGGTTCACCCAAAAGTTACATAATGTGATGAGCATCACTTTGCACGTCTCACCTGCAAGGCTCCGCCACCTGAACTGTCCAATTTCGCGAGGCACGTGAAATCGAAGGGGATGGTTGTTAGGTTCGAATTTCCAATGACGCCTGTTCAGAAGAGTGCCATCCCGACCACCGCGCCGGACGCGGTGTTGTTCAGAAGTCCAGAGATCACTGACGGAGTCCGGCTCTGGGAGATCGCCAAGAACACGGAAGTGCTCGATCTCAATTCGAGCTACGCATACCTGTTGTGGTGTAGAGATTTCAGCCGCTCGTCGGTCGTCGCAGTCGTCGACGAGCGCGTCGTGGGATTCGTATCAGGGTTCATCCGCCCCGAATCCCCAGCGACGCTGTTCGTCTGGCAAGTTGCCGTAGACGCAGACCAGCGCGGCAAGGGAATTGCAGGTCGCATGCTGAGCGCGCTGCTCGATCGACTTGCACCCGAAGGGATTACCCATCTCGAAACGACGATCAGCCCCGACAACGAGGCCTCGATCGCGCTGTTCACAGCATTGGCGCGTCGCCGAGATACGGCGATCAACAAGCAAGAACTGTTCTCCCCTAACGATTTTCCCGATGGACACGAAGCCGAAGATCTGTACACGATCGGCTAAGAGCATGCCCCGGAGGAATGCAGCAACATGACTAACTTCGATACGAACATTTTCGACAACCTCGAATCCGAGGTTCGCAGCTACAGCCGCGGCTGGCCCGCCGTCTTCGAGTCGGCGTCCGGATCGTGGATCCGCGACGAGAACGGCCGCGACTACCTCGACTTCTTCGCCGGTGCCGGTTCGCTGAACTACGGCCACAACAACCCGGTCCTGAAGTCGGCGCTCGTCGACTACATCGTCAGCGACGGCATCACGCACGGTCTCGACATGTCGACCGTGGCCAAACGCGACCTGCTCGAGACCTTCGAGGACAAAATCCTGAAACCCCGCGGTCTCGACTACAAGGTCCAGTTCCCCGGACCCACCGGAACGAACACGGTCGAGGCCGCACTGAAACTGGCGCGCAAGGTGACGGGTCGTTCGTCGATCATCAACTTCACCAACGCTTTCCACGGCATGACGCTCGGCGCCCTGTCGGTCACCGGTAACTCGATGAAGCGCGCCGGCGCCGGAATCCCGCTGGTGCACGCCACCCCGATGCCGTTCGACAACTACTTCGACGGCGTCACCGAGGACTTCCACTGGTTCCGCCGCGTGCTCGACGACTCGGGCAGTGGCCTGAACCGTCCGGCCGCCGTGATCGTCGAGACCGTGCAGGGTGAGGGCGGCGTCAACGTCGCCCGTGCCGAGTGGCTGCGCGCCCTCGCGGACCTGTGCGCCGAGCGCGAGATCCTGCTGATCGTCGACGACGTCCAGATGGGCTGCGGGCGCACCGGGCCGTTCTTCTCCTTCGAGATCGCCGGCATCACCCCGGACATCGTCTGCCTGTCGAAGTCGATCAGCGGCTACGGTCTCCCGATGGCGCTGACGCTGTTCAAGCGTGAGCTCGACGTGTGGGGCCCGGGCGAGCACAACGGCACGTTCCGCGGCAACAACCCGGCGTTCGTCACGTCGAAGGTGGCCCTGGACCACTACTGGTCCGACGACACCATTCACCAGTCGACGCTGACCAAGGGCGAGAAGATCCACCAGGCGTTCACCGATCTGGCGAACCAGTTCGAGGGCTCCATCTCCACCCGCGGTCGCGGCCTCGTCCAGGGTCTCGTATTCGACGAGCCGGAGAACGCGGGCAAGGTCTGCAAGCTCGCCTTCGACGAGGGCCTGCTCGCGGAGACCTCCGGCCCCTCCGACGAGGTGGTCAAGCTCCTGCCGGCGCTCACCATCACCGACGAGGAACTGGACCACGGACTCGCGATTCTCGCCGACGCCACCGGCAAGGTTTGCAGCTAGAGAGAGGACTGACACTCACATGATCGTTCGCACCACCGCAGAAATCACCGACACCGAGCGCGACATCACCAGCGAGGACGGAAACTGGCGCAGCAAGCGCATCATCCTCGGCGGCGACAAAGTGGGCTTCTCGTTCCACGAGACCACGATCAAAGCGGGCTCGGTCAACGAGTTCCACTACGCCAACCACGTCGAGGCCGTCTGGCTCGTCGAGGGAACCGGCAAGTTGATCGACCTCGACAACGACAAGGTCTACGAACTCGGCCCCGGTTCGATGTACCTGCTCAACGGTCACGAGCGTCACCGTGTCGAGCCCGACACCGAAATGCGCATGCTGTGCGTGTTCAACCCACCCGTCACCGGGCGTGAGGTCCACGACGAAAACGGTGTCTACCCGTTGATCGAGGTTCCCGCGTAAGTTCGACCCCATGGCCGACGACGCTGCTGTTCCAGCTATAGCCATCGGACCCGCCCCGGACCCGCTCCTCGAGGATGCGGTGCGCCGGGGCGGTGCCCGTGTGGCCCCCCTCGAGTCCGCGGACGCCCTGGTCTGGACCACGGGTCCGATCGGGTTCCCGGACCCGCTTCCCGAGAACATCCGCTGGGTGCAGTTGAACTCCGCGGGTGTCGAGGAGTGGTTCGCCGCGAAGCTGATCAGACCCGACACGACCGTGCTGTGGACGTCGGCGGCGGGCGCGTTCGCCGCCACCGTCGCCGAGCACGCTCTGACGCTGCTGCTGGCCGGGGTGCGGGCACTACCGGAGCACCTCGAGGCGAAGACCTGGCGTCAGCAGGAGTTCTTCTCGAAGATCGGCACCCTGCGGGGCACCACGGTCGCCATCGTGGGTGCCGGCGGAATCGGCCGGGCACTGATCCCGATGCTCGCGGGCGTCGGGGCCGACGTCATCGCGGTGAATCGCTCCGGAAGCCCGGTGCCGGGCGCGATCGAGACGCTCCCCACCACCCGTCTCGGCGAGGTGTGGGCCCGCGCGGACCACTTCGTGATCGGGGCTCCCGCCACCGACGCCACGCACCATCTGGTCGGGGCGGCGGAGTTCGCGCAGATGAAGCCGACCGCGTGGGTGATCAACGTCGCGCGCGGCTCGCTCGTTCACACCAACGCACTGGTGAAAGCGCTGCGGGACAACACGATCGGCGGAGCGGGACTCGACGTCACCGATCCCGAGCCGCTTCCGGACGGCCACCCGCTGTGGGATCTGCCCAACGTGATCATCACCCCCCACGATTCCAACCCGCCTGCGGTCCGTCCCCCGGCGTTCGCCGAGCACGTGGCACTGAATGTCACCCGCTTCGTCGCGGGTGAGAATCTCACCGCTCTGATCGATCCTGTCGTCGGGTACTGAGCCGGCGCTACCCTGGAGTGCGTGTTCGCCCGACTGATCGACGTACTCGGTGGCCGGCGCCTGTGTGTGATCACCGGCGCCGGCATCTCCACCGACTCCGGAATTCCCGACTACCGCGGTCCGGACTCGCCACCGCGCAATCCCATGACGTACCAGCAGTTCACCGGGGACCCCGACTTCCGCCGCCACTACTGGGCGCGCAACCACCTCGGCTGGCGGCACATGGACGCCGCCCGGCCCAACACGGGCCACCGCGCGCTGGCGGGGCTCGAACGGGCCGGTGTCGCGAGTGCCGTCATCACCCAGAACGTCGACCTGCTGCACACCAAGGCCGGCAGTCGCCGGGTGATCGACCTGCACGGCACGTACGCCCAGGTCCGGTGCCTGGCGTGCGATGCCCTGATCTCGCGGGCCACGCTCGCCGACCGGCTCGAGCGTGCGAACCCCGGTTTCGCCGAAACCGTCGCTGCCGCACAGGGAGTGGAGATCGCACCGGACGCCGACGCGGTGATCACCAGCACCGAGCATTTCCGGATGGTCGACTGCGAGGCGTGTGGCGGACTTCTCAAACCCGACATCGTGTACTTCGGTGAGTCCGTTCCGAAACCGAGGGTCGCCGCCGCCTACGACGTGGTCGACGAGGCCGAGGCGCTCCTGGTGGCCGGCTCGTCGCTCACCGTCATGTCGGGACTGCGGTTCGTCCGGCACGCCGCCAAACGCGGAATCCCCATCGTCATCGTCAACAGGGGGACGACACGCGGCGACGAGTTCGCCACCCTCACCCTCCACGCCGGTTGCTCGGAAGCACTCACCGCACTGCTCGACGCGTCCTCCGCACTGCCCGCGTGACCGTCAGAGCGGCACCAGATCGTCCGCGTGGACGACGGGGCGCTGCATCTCCGCGGGCAGTTCCTGGGTCGACTTGCCCAGGATGTCGCTGATCTCGGCGGAGTCGTACGCCACCACACCCCTGGCCACGGGACGCTCGTCGGGGCCGAGGAGCGACACGACGTCGCCGCCGTAGAACCGCCCCGACACCGCGCTGATCCCCGCGGGCAGCAACGACCGCCGTTTGGTGACGACGGCACGTACAGCGCCCTCGTCGATGTGCAGGATCCCCTGCTCGTCCGCGGCGTGGCGTACCCAGAACTTGCGCGCCGACAACCGGGACGGCCGGGCCGCGAACGCCGTCCCCACCCCGGCGTCCCGCAGCGCTGCCCCGGCGTCCGAGGCGGCGGCGAGCAGCACGGGCACGCCCGCATCGGCCGCGAGGCGCGCTGCCGACAGCTTGGACGCCATCCCGCCGGTGCCGAGAGCGCCGCCCGAGCCCGCGACCACCCCGTCGAGATCCTCGGGGCTGTTCACCTCGGGAATCAGCGTCGCATTGCCCTTGCGGGGGTCGCCGTCGTACAGCCCGTCGACATCCGACAGTAGGACCAGCGCGTCGGCACCGACCAGGTGGGCGACGAGCGCCGCGAGCCGGTCGTTGTCGCCGAAGCGCAGCTCCGCCGTGGCGACGGTGTCGTTCTCGTTGACGATCGCGACCGCGTGCAGCGCGCGCAGGCGGTCGAGAGTGCGTTGCGCGTTACGGTGCTGCGCGCGGCGGGCGATGTCGTCCGCGGTGAGCAGCACCTGCCCGACGGTGCGCCCGTACCGGGCGAACGACGTGCCCCAGGCATGAGCCAGCGCCAGCTGGCCGACGCTCGCGGCGGCCTGCTTCGTCGCCAGGTCCCGTGGCCGCTTGGTCAGCCCCAACGGGGCCAGACCCGCGCCCACGGCCCCGGACGACACGACGACCACGTCGGAACCGGCACGCATCCGTGCCTCGATCGCATCGGCCAGCTCGTCGAGTCGACGGACGTCGAGCCCGCCGACCAGGCTGGTCAGCGCGGACGATCCGATCTTCACGACAATGCTGCCCGCCGACGCGATCGTGCGCCGGGTGGCGCTCACTGGTCTTCGGGGTCGAGGCCTTCGAGACCGCGACGGACCCTGGATGCGTGCTTGCGTTCGGTCGCGCCGATGCGTTCGACCTGATCCAGCCGCGGGTCGGTACCGCGACCGGTGCGGGTGAGATCGACGCCGGCCGGTGTCTGGGGCTCCCAGTCGAAGCTCACGTTGCCGATCGTGACGGACGCACCCGGCTCCGCACCCTGCTTGACCAGCTCGGTCTCCACACCGAGCCGCGCGAGGCGGTCGGCGAGGTAGCCCACGGCCTCGTCGTTGTCGAACTGCGTCTGCCGCACCCAGCGCTCCGGCCGCGTGCCGCGGACGATGAACCCACCGGGGATCTCCGGGTCGGCGACGACGCTGAAGCTGTTCTCGTTCGCGATCACCGGGCGGATCACCTGACGCTTCGGCTCCGCCTTCGGGTGCGCCTCACGGTAGTCCGCAACCAGCTTCGCCAGCGCGAACGTCAACGGGCGCAATCCCTCTCGGCTGACGGCCGAGATCGTGAAGACAGGCCACCCGCGGGCCTCGAGATCGGGGGTGACCATCTCGGCCAGCTCTGCCGCCTCCGGCACGTCCGCCTTGTTCAGGATCACGATGCGGGGCCGGTCCGCGAGGTCACCGAGCCCGGCGTCGCCGGACAGCGCGCCCTTGTACGCGGCGAGTTCCGCCTCGAGTGCGTCGATGTCGGAGATCGGGTCGCGGCCGGGGTCGAGCGTCGCGCAGTCGACGACGTGGGCCAGCACGGCGCACCGCTCGAGGTGGCGCAGGAAGTCCAGTCCGAGCCCGCGGCCGTCGCTCGCGCCGGGGATAAGCCCGGGCACGTCGGCCACCGTGAACGTGGTGTCGCCGCTCGACACCACACCGAGGTTCGGCACGAGCGTCGTGAACGGGTAGTCGGCGATCTTCGGCTTCGCCGCCGACAGCACGGACACGAGCGAGGACTTGCCCGCCGACGGGAACCCGACCAGCCCGACATCGGCGACGGACTTCAGTTCGAGGACCAGTTCCCGTTCGACGCCGTCCTCACCGAGGAGCGCGAAGCCCGGCGCCTTGCGCGCCTTCGACGAGAGGGCCGCATTGCCGAGTCCGCCTCGGCCACCCTGGGCGGCTTCGAAGCGGGTGCCGACACCGATGAGGTCGGCGAGGATACGGCCGTCCCCGTCGAGGACGACGGTGCCGTCGGGGACCTTCAGGATCAGGTCGTCGCCCTGGGCGCCGTCACGGTTGCTACCCATCCCCTGCTTGCCGTTGGTGGCCTTCGCGTGGGGGTGGAAATGGAAGTCGAGGAGGGTGTGGACGTTGCCGTCCACCTCGAGCACGACGTCACCGCCACGCCCGCCGTTGCCGCCGTCCGGGCCACCGAGTGGTTTGAACTTCTCCCGGTGTACGGAGGCGCAGCCATTGCCGCCTTTTCCGGCGCTGACGTGCAGCACGACGCGGTCAATGAATCGGGACATGACTGCCGGATCCTTCCTCAGTCAATTGTGTTGATCTCACTCGTGAAAAAAACAATAGGGGCGGACCGGGTATCACGACCCAGGTCCGCCCCTATTGGGAGCTTGAAACGTCCCTCACGGGACGATGCATACTCGCGGCAGGACTAGGCCTCTGCCGCCGCCGGAACGATGTTCACGGTCTTGCGTCCACGCTTGGTGCCGAACTCGACGGCACCGGCAGAGAGCGCGAAGAGCGTGTCGTCGCCGCCACGACCGACGTTGACGCCGGGGTGGAAGTGAGTTCCGCGCTGACGCACCAGGATCTCGCCGGCGCTGACGGACTGGCCGCCGAAACGCTTCACGCCGAGTCGCTGAGCATTTGAATCGCGACCGTTACGGGAGCTGGATGCACCCTTCTTATGTGCCATGTTCTTGACCCTCCTCGGGTGAAATCAGCTCTGAAGCTCTAGCTACTTGATGCCGGTGACCTTGAGGACCGTCAGCTTCTGCCTGTGGCCCTGACGCTTGTGGTAGCCGGTCTTGTTCTTGAACTTGTGGATCCGGATCTTCGGGCCCTTGGTGTGCTCGACGACCTCACCCGTGACCGAGATCTTGGCCAGCTTGTCGGCGTCGGTCGTCAGATCGGATCCGTCGACGACGAGAACGGGAGCAAGCGAGACAGCAGTGCCGGGCTCACCCTCGATCTTCTCGACCTTGACGAGGTCACCAACAGCGACCTTGTACTGCTTTCCGCCGGTCTTGACGATCGCGTACGTTGCCATCGGAGGGCTACCCCTTGCTTCTTCGAACTTGCTCGCGCCACAGTGTGCGCGACTGGTCTGGTGTGACGGCTAGCTCGGTCGAGATCGCGCAGCCTTCACAGGTGAGGGCACAGCTGACCTTCATCGCCGAGTAGCGACTGGTCAAGGTTACAGGAAGGCAACCGTTCCGTACAAACCGGCGTCGATCGCCTTCCCGCACTCCCTCGTCAGTTGTCGGCGTCCACCGGTGGGCCGGCGGGACGTGCCGCCGCCCGGCGACGACGCGGCCTGCGCGGCGCTGCCTGCGAATCCGCGCCGTCGGGCGAGGACGCGGGCGGCCCGCTCACGGCCGAAGCCGACATGGCCGGTTCCGGCTCCGGTGCGTGCTCCGCGCCGGTCTCCGATGTCGGGATCACGAACACGGTCCCGGCGCTCGGGGTTTCGGACACCGGCGCTGCCGCTGCCCTCGACACCCGACGGCTCCTGCGCCGCTGCGGGGCCACCGGCTCCGGTTGGGGCTCGGGCTCGCGCTCCACGACGGGTTCCAGGGTCTCGGCGACCGGAGCCGCTTCGGCCGGCGCAGCTTCGACGACCGGCTCTTCGGCCACGGCTTCCGCGGCGACAGCTTCCTCGACGGCGGCTTCCTCCGCCTCGGGTGCCACGACGGCCTCCGCGGCGACCGCTGCCGGGGCCTCGGCCACGGCTTCTTCGATGCCGGGCAGGTCAGCCGCCGGCGTCTCCGTCTCCACGGCGACCGGCTGCTCGGGCTCGGGAACCGCCGCCGCGGGCTGCTCGGCGGATTCCGCCTCGTGCCCGCTGTGTGCGTGCGCGGCCTCCTCCTCGTGATGGTGGTGTGCCATCGCGAGAGCAACCGGGTGGGCCCGCTTGACGGTGGCGTCCACCGTCGGGGCTTCCTCGTGCACAGGCTGCGAGGTCTCCCCGCCGGACGACTTGTCGCGTCCCCGCTTCTTGCGCGAGCCACCGGAGTCGCCGCCGCGGGACGCCCCCCCGCGCGCACCGTTGTCCTCGGAGGTCTTCACCTCGATCGGCTCGGCGTGGACGATGATGCCCCGGCCGTGGCAGTGCTCGCACGTCGTCGAGAACGCCTCGACCAGCCCGGTGCCCAGCTTCTTCCGCGTCATCTGAACCAGGCCGAGCGACGTGACCTCGGACACCTGGTGGCGGGTGCGATCCCGGCCCAGGGCCTCCGTCAGCCGTCGCAACACGAGGTCGCGGTTCGATTCGAGCACCATGTCGATGAAGTCGACGACGATCATGCCGCCGATGTCGCGCAGGCGCATCTGCCGGACGATCTCCTCGGCCGCCTCGAGGTTGTTCCGGGTGACGGTCTCCTCGAGGTTTCCGCCGGCACCGGTGAACTTGCCGGTGTTGACATCGACCACGGTCATGGCCTCGGTGCGGTCGATCACGAGCGTGCCGCCGGACGGCAACCAGACCTTGCGGTCGAGCGCCTTCGCCAGCTGCTCGTCGATGCGGTGCGCCACGAAGACGTCGACACCGTTGTCCGACGTGTGCTGCTCGAGCCTCGGCATGAGATCGGGGGCCACGGACTTGATGTACGACTCGACCGTCGACCAGGCCTTCTCGCCCTCGATCACGAGTTGGGAGAAGTCCTCGTTGAACAGGTCGCGAATGACCTTCACGAGAAGGTCGGGCTCCTCGTACAGGGCCTGCGGGTTACCGGACTTGCCGGATTCCGCCTTCGCGGCCTGCGCCTCGATCCCGGCCCACTGGTCCTGCAGACGCTTCACGTCGCGAGCAAGTTCCTCCTCGCTCACACCCTCCGACGCGGTTCGGATGATGACTCCGGCGTCCGAGGGCACGATGTCGCGCAGGATGTCCTTGAGGCGCTTGCGCTCCGTGTCGGGCAGTTTGCGGCTGATGCCGGTGGACGTGCCGCCCGGCACGTACACGAGGAAGCGGCCCGCGAGACTGATCTGCGTGGTCAGCCGCGCACCCTTGTGCCCGACCGGGTCCTTGCTGACCTGGACCAGCACCTGGTCGCCCGGCTTGAGAGCCTGCTCGATCTTGCGGGAGTTGCCACCGAGCCCGGCGGCCTCCCAGTTGACCTCACCCGCGTACAGCACGCCGTTGCGGCCGCGGCCGATGTCGATGAACGCGGCTTCCATGCTGGGCAGCACGTTCTGGACGCGTCCGAGGTACACGTTGCCGACCATCGAGGCCGACGCCGACGTGGTCACGAAGTGTTCGACGAGGACACCGTCCTCGAGAACGGCGACCTGGGTCGTCGCGTGCGGTTGCCCGGTGGCGATGCGGTCGCGCACCACCATCACGCGGTCGACTGCCTCGCGGCGGGCCAGGAACTCCGATTCCGTGAGGATCGGCGGACGCCGGCGGCCGGCATCGCGGCCGTCGCGGCGACGCTGACGCTTCGCCTCGAGCCGTGTCGAACCGGTGATGCCCTGGACCTCGTCCTTCGAGCGGCTCTTGTTGCGAGGTTCACGCTCGTGGACGACGGTGTTCGGCGGATCGTCCTCGGACGTGGCCTCTCCCGACCCCTCGCCACCGGACTTGCGACGGCGACGACGGCGACGGCGACGGCTCGACCCGTCGGAGTCACCCTCACCGGCCTCTTCGTCACCGGACTCCGCTTCGGCCTGCTCGGCCTCTGCGGGCTTCTCCTCGGAATCCTTCTTCGGCTTCTCTTCGGGCTCCCGCGCCGGTGTCTCGGCGACCTTCTCCTCGCGCTCCTCGTGCGCGGATTCCTCGGCCTCGGCACCCTCGGTGTCGGTGTCCTGCTCGTTCTGCTGTTCGCCCCGTCCGCGACCACGGCCGCGACGGCCGCGACGACGACGACGCGGCTGATCGCCGTCGACATCGGACTCGTCCGACTCGGTCTCGGCGGTTCCGGTGTCCGTGGCCTTCGCGGGCTCGGGCACCTCCTCGCGCGATTCGGCGACGGGCGGCTGCTCGGTGGTGGGTTCCGGGGTCCCGGCGTCCCGGCGACTGCGCCGGCGACGCGGCGGGGTCTCGACCGCCGCGAGGTCGGGCTGCAGGAAGAGCGGGACTTGAGAGACGGCGGGCGGGGTCTCCGCGGCGGGCTCGGCGGCGGGCGCCTCGACCTGGTAGGACGCGGTGGTGAACAGGTCACGTCCGAGGTCGCGCTCGGAAACCGCGGCCTCCTCCGCGACCGGCTCCTGGGCGGGAGTTTCCTCGGCCGGAGCTTCCTCGGTGGGAGCCGCAGGGGCCGCAACCTGCTCGGCCGCCGATTCCTCGACGACCGCGGCCGAGACCGGTTCCGGCGCGACCTCGACGGCCGGTTCGACGGCCGGGCTCTCCGCGACCGGTCCGGCGGCCGGGGTCTCCGCGACCGGTTCGGCCGCGGCGGGTGCCTCGGTGGGAGCGTTCTGCGCGGCGGTGAAGGCCGCGTGCACACGCTCGGCGACGTCGCGTTGCAGGCTCGACTGCGCGCTGCGCAGTTCGGTTCCGAGGGCCGCAGCCTCGGCGAGAACCTGCTTGCTCGTCACGCCCAGCAACTTCGCGAGGGCGTGAACGCGAATCTTCTCCGGAAGAGCGGGAACCGCGCTCCCGGCGGTGGCCGTGTCGTTCGGCTCTGAATTTGTGGGCGGCGCTTGATCGGCCACGTAGTCTCCTCAGCCCCCGGGCGCGTCCACTCCCGTGTCTGGGAGTGTCACGCGGCCACGCGAGGGCGCATCATGTGTACTCGCGCCCCAGATGTGAGCGCGAGATTGTCTGGTCTCGCTCCACACAGCGCGTGCAGTGTCCGTTTTCACTGCACACCCATGTAGTGCCTTGCGGATGGCCGTCATCCGCGGCGCGAGCGCCTGATCATCCAGCGTGCCGAACGCCCAGGTATTTCCTGTTGACGTAGGGGCAGCGATGAAGGGCATCGAGCCGTGGTGTCATCCGGTCGAAGCCACGTGGTGCACAAATTGCGGTCCGACCACCCTCAGTATCCCACACGTGTGCCGCAGTCCGTGCCAGCGGCGCACGTATCGGTCTGGAACATGTTCCGCACGCGATGGCGCCGCCGGCCCGGAGGGCAGGTCGGTGGGTCGAGGGGTGGGTGGAGAGGTAGGTCAGTTGGCGACGAGGTGCGGGAACCAGAGGGCGATCTCGCGCTCGGCGGACTCGACCGAGTCGGAGCCGTGCACCAGGTTCTCCTGGGCTTCGAGCCCGAAATCACCGCGAATCGTGCCCGGAACGGCCTTCTCGACGGGGTCGGTGCCACCGGCGAGCTGACGGAACGCCGCGATCGCCCGCGGACCTTCGAGCACTGCCGCGACGAGCGGGCCGCCCGTGATGAATTCCAGCAGGCCCGGGTAGAACGGGCGGCCTTCGTGCTCGGCGTAGTGGGCGGCTGCGATGTCGCCGGGAGCGGTGCGCAGGTCGAGCGCGGAGATCGTCAGACCTTTCCGCTCGATACGACCGAGGATTTCTCCTACATATCCGCGGGCAACGGCATCGGGCTTGATCAGTACAAGGGTGCGCTCAGTCACGGCGCACAGCCTAAATGGTCAGCCCCGCTGCCCCGGCAGCAGGCCCCGCTCCATTCGCTGGCGGACATTCCGGCGGAAGTAGAGAAGGTATCCCCACAGGATGGCGAAGACCACTCCGACCGAACCGATCGATACGTGGACGAAGAACCCGAGCAGGAGCCCCACCTGCAACAACAGGTTGTACTTCATCGCCCAGGGGCGGCCCTGCAGGCCCGCCCCGAGGATCATGAGCACCGCCAGCCCCACGAGGTACGTTCCGGACCACCAGGTCAGTCCGCCGCCGACCGTCGCGACGACCGGCAGGGCGAGAAGCACCACGATGGCTTCCAGGATCAGAGATCCCGCGACCACGCCGCGGAATCCCTTCCACGGGTCCTTGGTCGGCGGCCCGAACTCCGGTTCCGAAGCACTCGAGTCTGGCTCGCTCACGCTGGGTCCTTTCCGAAGAGGGTGCGGGCCACACCGGCGGTCACCACGGATCCGGTGACCACGACGCCCGCCCCCGATACTGCTTCACCCGGCTCGGCGACCTCCTCGGCCAGTCCGATGGCCGTTTCCAGCGCGTCCGCGAGTGTGGGCGCCACGACGACGCGTTCGTCGCCGAACTTGGCGACCGCGAGATTGGCGAGATCGTCGACGTCCATGGCCCGCGCGGAACCGTTGTTCGTCACGACGAGCTCGTCGAACACCGGTTCCAGCGCCGACAGGATGCCGTCGACGTCCTTGTCCCCCATCACGCTGACGACGCCGACGAGCTTGCGGAAGTCGAACTCGGCGGTCAGCGCGGCGGCGAGCGCACGAGCCCCGTCCGGGTTGTGCGCGGCGTCGAGGAAGACGGTCGGGGCGCTGCGCACCCGTTCGAGCCGGCCCGGATTGACGACCGAGGCGAACGCCTCCCGGATGGCCTCCTGGTCGAGCTGCCGTTCCGGGCCCGCACCGAAGAACGCCTCCACGGCCGCGAGCGCGAGCGACGCGTTCCGGGCCTGGTGCTCCCCGTGCAAGGGCAGGAAGATGTCGGTGTAGACCCCGCCGAGGCCCTGGAGTTCGAGCTGCTGGCCGCCGACCGCGATCTGCCGGGCGAGCACCGTGAACTCCGAGCCCTCCCGCGCGACCGCGGCATCCACCTCGACGGCCCGGCGGAGCAGCACCTCCATCACTTCCGGCGTCTGCTCGGCGAGGATCGCGACGGCGTCGCGGGGCACGAGCGCGTCCTCGCGGCCCTTCTTGATGATGCCGGCCTTCTCCTCGGCGATCCCGGCCAGGTCGTCGCCGAGATACTCGGCGTGATCGAGGCTGATCGGGGTGATCACCGCGATCTCGCCGTCGATGACATTGGTTGCGTCCCAACGCCCACCGAGACCCACCTCGACGACGGCGACGTCGACGGGTGCCTCCGCGAACGCGGCGTACGCCATCGCGGTGAGCACCTCGAACTTGCTCATCGCCGGGCCGCCTGCCGCCTGCGACTGCTCGTCGATCATCTGCACGTACGGTTCGATCTCCCGGTACGTGTCGACGTACCGGCGGGGCGAGACCGGGCGCCCGTCGATGCTGATGCGCTCGGTGGCGAGCTGCAGGTGCGGGCTGGTGGTGCGGCCGGTGCGCCGGTGCAGCGCCGTGAGCAGCGCATCGATCATCCGCGTCACCGACGTCTTGCCGTTGGTGCCGGTGACGTGGATGGCGGGATAGCCGTGCTGCGGCGAACCGAGCACGTCCATCAGGGCCGCGATCCGGGTGAGGGACGGCTCGATCTTCGTCTCGGGCCACCGCTTGTCGAGTTCCGCCTCGACCAGTGTCAGCTCCGCGAGGTCGACGGGACTGACTTCCTCCGGCGTGAAGTCGGGCGAGGTCACGCGCCTTCCAGCTCCTTCAATCGCTTGGTGATGCGTTCGATTTCTTCCGTCGCGATCTGCTGACGGGTACGGATCTTCTCCTTGACGGCGTCGGGGGCCTTGGCCAGGAACGCCTCGTTGGACAACTTGGCGGTGGTACCGGCGAGTTCCTTCTGCGCGGCCGCGAGGTCCTTCTCCAGCCGGGCCTTCTCGGCGCCCAGGTCGACGTTGCCCGACGTGTCGAGATCGACGGTGACGGTCGCCTTGCTCAGGCGCACCTCCACCGATGCGGACACCGCGAACCCGTCCTCCGGGTCCGTCAGGCGGGCCAGCGATGTGACCGCGGCGAGCTGTGTGTCCAGATCGGCCTCGGCGATGCCGCTGATCCGTGCGGGCACCCGCTGCGAGGGCTTGAGCCCCTGATCGCTACGGAATCGGCGCACCTCGGTCACCAGTCGCTGCATGTCCTCGACGCGCTGCGCCGCAACCGCATCCGCGGCGGCCTCGCTCGATTGCGGCCAGTCCGCCACGACGACGGATTCGTTCTCGGTGAGCGCCTTCCACAGGGTCTCCGTGACGAACGGGATCACCGGGTGGAGCAGGCGCAACAGGGCGTCGAGGACGTTGCCGAGCACGGCCCGCGTGTTCGCCGCGACCGTGTCGTTCTCGGCGAACTGCACCTTGGCCAGCTCGAGGTACCAGTCGCAGACCTCGTCCCACGCGAAGTGGAACAGTGCCTCGCACGCCTTGCTGAACTCGTACCGGTCGAATGCGGCGTCGACCTCCCCGCGCACCTGCTCGAGGCGGTCGAGGATCCACCGGTCGGCGTCGGTCAGCTCGCCGCGTCCGGGCAGTGGCGCCGGCGCGGCCCCGTTCATGAGGGCGAACTTGGTCGCGTTGAACAGTTTGGTCGCGAAGTTCCGCGAGGACTGCGCGTGATCCTCGCCGACGGACAGGTCGCTGCCGGGGTTGGCGCCGCGGGCCAGCGTGAAGCGGAGCGCATCGGCGCCGAAGCGGTCGACCCAGTCGAGCGGGTCGATGCCGTTGCCCCGCGACTTCGACATCTTCTTGCCGAACTGGTCGCGGACGAGGCCGTGCAGGAACACGTCCTCGAACGGCATCTGCGGTCCGGACTTGCCTTCGCTGAACACCCCGTCGCTTCGCTCGCCCCGCCCCGTGATGGCGTCGTCCTCCGACACATACGTGCCGAACATCATCATCCGCGCCACCCAGAAGAACAGGATGTCGTAACCGGTGACGAGAACACTTGTGGGATAGAACTTCTCGAGCTCGGGCGTCTTCTCGGGCCAGCCCATGGTCGAGAACGGCCACAACCCGGAGGAGAACCAGGTGTCGAGGACGTCGGGATCCTGCACCCAGCCCTCGGGCGCGGCCTCGTCCGGCCCGAAGCATGCGACCTCGCCGTCGGGGCCGTACCAGATCGGGATCCGGTGACCCCACCACAACTGACGCGAGATGCACCAGTCGTGCATGTCGTCGACCCAGGCGAACCACCGGGGTTCCTGACTGGCCGGGTGGATCACCGTGTCACCGTTGCGCACCGCGTCACCGGCGGCCTTCGCGAGGGACTCGACCTTCACCCACCACTGCAACGACAGGCGCGGCTCGATGGACTCACCGGTGCGCTCGGAATGTCCGACGCTGTGCAGGTAGGGCCGCTTCTCCGCGACCACGCGCCCCTGCTCGGCGAGCGCCTCACGCACCTTGACGCGTGCCTCGAATCGGTCGAGACCGTCGAATTGCGTTCCTGTGTCGGCGATCCTGCCGGTCTTGTCCATGATGGTCGGCATCGGCAGGTTGTGCCGCAGGCCCATCTCGAAGTCGTTGGGGTCGTGTGCGGGCGTGATCTTGACGGCGCCGGTGCCGAACTCGGGATCGACGTACTCGTCCGCGACGATCGGGATGTCGCGCCCGGTGAAGGGGTGCTGGAGCGTCGTCCCGATCAGGTGCTTGTAGCGTTCGTCGTCGGGGTGGACGGCCACGGCGGTGTCGCCGAGCATCGTCTCGACACGGGTGGTCGCGACCACGACGTGCGGCTCGTCGTCGTTCAGGGAGCCGTACCGCAGCGAGACCAGCTCGCCCTCGACGTCCTCGAACTTCACCTCGATGTCGGAGATCGCCGTCTGCAGCACGGGCGACCAGTTGACGAGACGCTCGGCCCGGTAGATCAGGCCGTCGTCGTACATGCGCTTGAAGATGGTCTGGACGGCGCGGGACAGCCCGTCGTCCATGGTGAACCGGTCGCGGCTCCAGTCGACGCTGTCACCGATGCGGCGCATCTGGCCGCCGATGGTGCCACCGGACTCGCGCTTCCAGTCCCACACCTTGTCGATGAACAGCTCGCGGCCGAAGTCTTCCTTCGTCTTGCCGTCGACGGCGAGCTGCTTCTCGACCACGGTCTGCGTCGCGATGCCCGCGTGGTCCATGCCGGGCAGCCACAGCACCTCGTAGCCCTGCATCCGCTTGCGGCGGCTCAGCGCGTCCATCAACGTGTGGTCGAGCGCGTGACCCATGTGCAGGCTGCCGGTCACGTTGGGCGGCGGCAGGACGATGGAATAGCCCGGCTTGTCGCTGTGCGGGTCCGCGCGGAAGTAACCGGCGTCTACCCAGCCCTGATACAGATCGTCCTCGACGGAACTGGGGTCCCAGCTCTTCGGGAGGGCATCGGCACGGTTCTGGGGATTTTCTGGAGCTGCACTGGTCACCCGTCGAGTCTAATGAACGCACGGACGACCGACGACGGGGCTACCGTCCGCCTCGCTACTGGTCGCTGAACAGCGCGCGGTGCACCTCGGTGGCGGTGCGATGCTCCGGGTCGACGGGGCGCAACGCCTCGCCGGCATCCTCGCCGCCTGCCTGGGATCCTGCGGTGCTGTGCAGCTCGGAGAAGAGCTGCACGTGATGGTCGTTCAAGGGATTCCTCCGGTTCGTCTGCCGCATCCAGTGCGGCAACCACTCGAGAGTGTCGAGTATGCATCGAAGATGCCGCCGATCGGCGGCGACACGGCGACGGGCGCGCCGGCGGTGTTCACACACACGCCGGCTGAAGGCTCGGCCGGCCCGCCGGCGAGGCTCAGCCGGCCCGCTGCGCCACCACACAGGCGAGGTAGAGCGTCATGCCCAGGCCCGGCTCGTCCAGCGGACGACGGAGGACCCGGGCGATCTTGTCGAGTCGGTTGGCGAGGGTATTGCGGTGGACGTGCAGCCGCTTCGCCGCCCGGCTGGAGTTGAACCCGCACTCCCCCCAGGCGATCAGCGTCTCCTGCAGCTGCGGCCAATCGCTGTCGGTGGCCAACGCGCCGAGCACGGTCCGTGACAGTCTGTCACGGGTTTCCGCAGGTATCACCGAGACGGCCTGATGGAGGCGGAACCGGTCGATGTCGTAGACCCGACCGCGTGGGTCGAGAACCGCGCCGAGCCGCAGCGCGTCGTACGCGTCCTGGGACGAGAGATTGAGCTGCTCGACCCCGTGCGCGATCGAGCCGATCCCCACACGGGTGTCCCATCCCCGTTCCCGGACCAGGGACACATACTTCCGGCACCGGTCCGTCAAAGCCGCATCCGCAGCCGGTGTCGGTGCGGTCACCACGGTGGTGACCGCGATGACCTGCCGGGCGAGCGGTGCGACCAGATCGGTCGCGGAGTCGAAGGTGTCCTGCACGGCGCGCAGGACCTCGAGGGACACGGGCCGTCCCTCCACGGCGGCGTCGTCGGTGTGACTGTCGTAGCTGATCAGCACCATGACCCGGGGACGGCGCAGGTCGTACCCCAGACCGGTTGCGCGCCGGGAGATCTGAGCCTCGGTGAACGTGGAGCGATGCCAGTCACAGATGTCGCGGAGCAGTTCTTCCGCTGCCCGCTCGTAGGTCAGCCGGGTACCGATCCGCGAGGCCTCCTGCATCAGGATTTCGGTCTGCCGCTTGACCACCAGCCCGAACTGTTCGACCTGCTCGGGTGAGCCGGACAGCCCGATGGTGCCCACCACGTCACCGTCGATGACGAGCGGAATGGTGACGCCGGGCAGACTGCCGACGAGGTCGCGGACGTCCGCTGCCGAGTGCGCAATCATGCGCCGTGCACGGATCACCTCGATCGATGCCTCGTGGAACTGGCCGATGCGACGTTCGTCCCCGCTGCCGACCACCGTCCCGGCCGCATCCGTGATGAGCACGTTGAACCCGATGACGTCGGTGATCTCGTTCGCGATCTGTTGCGCCAGAGCCTCACTCAGCATCGACTGCCCTTCTGAACGCTTCTGGGAATTGTGCACATCGCACAATTCGGTATCGATTTCAGTGTAGATCAAGGGCAACTTGCCTAGTGACGACGGTCACATGACGTTCCTACGATGAGTTCATCCCAACTAGGAGTTCACATGGCAATCCTCGACTGGATACTTCTCGGTGCCTACTTCCTGCTACTCGTCCTGATCGGCGTCCAGACCATGCGACGCGTCAAGTCGCCGGACGATTTCGCAGTGGCGGGCAACCGGATCATCTGGCCGGTCTTCTTCGGCAGCCTGGCCGCAGCCTTCCTCGGCGGCGGAGCATCGCTCGGCGTCGCCGGCGCCGCCATGCGTGACGGATACGTGTACATGTTCGCCTTCTGCGCGTTCGGCGTTCAGACGGTGCTCGTCGGCTACTTCGTCGCGCCCAGACTCAAGAACTACATCGGCGCCCACACCCTCGGCGACATCATGGAGGCCCACTACGGCCGGCCGGCGAGACTCGTCACCGGCATACTGTCCGTCGTCCTGTGCGCCGGCATCCTCGGCGCCCAGGCCCTGGCCATCGGCACCGTCGTCAACGCCACCCTCGACGTGCCCACCGTGCCCGCGGTGATCATCGGCATGGGAGTGGTAGTGCTCTACTCCTCGTTCGGCGGGGCGTGGGCGGTGATCCAGACCGACCTGCTGCAGTTCGTCTTCCTCGGAGTACTCCTGCCGGTTGCGCTCCTCATCGGGCTCGACGCCGTCGGCGGACCGTCGGCTCTCCTGGACAGTGTTCCCGCCGAGCATCTTTCGTTCATGGGCGACTACTCCCCCGCACAGTTCCTCACTCTCTTCGCGGCACTACTGCTCGGTGAGACGCTCGTCCCGCCGTACGCGCAGCGGACGTTCTCCACCCCCGACTCGCGGCACGCCCGTAAGGGCTACGCACTGGCCGGGTTCTTCTCGTTCTTCTTCTTCTTCACCTCGGCGTCTCTCGGGTTGATCGCGCTCGTCCTGTACCCCGACATCGAAAGCGATCAGGCGCTTCCGACCGTGGTGATGAATCTGATGCCGGTCGGCGTTCTCGGATTGGTGGTGGCCGCGCTGATGGCGGTCGTGATGTCGACGGCCAGTTCCTACCTCAATTCCACCGCCGTCGTCCTGACCAAGGACATCTACCAGCCACTCAGCCCGGCCGAACTGCCACCGTCGAGGCGGCTCACCATCGAGCGGGCCACCAGCGTCGTCGTCGGTGCCGGAGCGACCATCTTCGCCCTCAGCGTTCCGTCCATCGTCGACGCCCTTCTCTACAGCTACACCCTGTGGGCTCCGACGGTCATCGTTCCGTTGTTCGGCGCCGTGCTGTTCGGCGTGCGGTCCGCACCGGCGGCACTGTCGGCGATCACGGCAGGCGCGATCGTCACCGCGGTGTGGCAGTGGGGCCTCGACGCTCCGTTCGGACTGGACGGGCTGGTGCCCGGCGTCGTCGCCAACCTGCTCGTCTTCGTCACGGTCGCGATGGCCACCTCGTCCCGCTATCCGCGCCGGCGGCAGCCTGCCGTCCGCGTCACCGAAGGAGAATTCGCATGATTCCCACCCTCCTCTATTACGGGGTACCCACCGCCGTCATCACCGTCACCCTGTGGGTCGGATTCCTCGGCTGGCGCTTCTACGTCGAGGAAGTGCTGCGCGGCGACCGCGGCGACACCACAGCCGGCGAGCCCGACCATGGGTGACATCGTGGACGTTCCCGGCGTGACCACCGGCACCAGCCCGTACCCGTCGGCGCGCAGGGTCGGCGACCTCGTGTTCGTCTCCGGGCAGGTCTCGTTCGACGACACCGGCAACGTCGTCGGCACCGACGTGGTGGAACAGACCCGTCACTCCCTCACACGACTCGACAGGGTCCTCGCCGCGGCCGGCGCCACCCTGCACGACATCGCCTCGGCCACGGTGTATCTCGCGAACGCCGGCGACGCCCCGCGCTTCAACGAGGAATGGATGCGCTGGTTCGCCGCAGAGCACCGCCCGGCCAGGGCCACCGTGGTCGCAGACCTGCTGGACCCGCAGCTGCTCGTGGAGATACAGGCCATTGCCGTCACGGGCCGGGGTTCGACCGAAGGAAAGGAAGCGGAATGAAGGTGGCAGTACTCGGAGCAGGGGTCGTGGGAGTCGCGACCGCCCATGCGCTCGCCGAACGTGGACACGAGGTTCATGTGTACGACCGGCGCCGCGAGGTCGCGTCCGACACCAGCGCGAGCACCGCCGGACTGATCGCCCCCGGTCACTCCTACGCGTGGGCGTCGCCGTCGGCTCCCGCCATGCTGGTCCGATCGTTGCTCGGCGCGTCGACCTCGATCCGCGTCCGCCCCCGGGCGGACGCCGAACTCGCCCGGTGGGGTGTGCGATTCCTCCGCGAATGCACGGCCTCCCGGGCGCGGTCGAACACTCTCGCGAAGCTCCGCCTGGCCCGGTACAGCCAACAGCTGATGGACGAACTCACCGCCCGCGAGAACCTGGAGTACTGCCAGACACGGAACGGCGTGCTGTACCTGTACCGGGACGAAGCGGAACTCGAGCAAGCGCAGATGAACTCGCACATGCTCCGCGACCACGGACAGCTGCAGGACGTGCTGGGACCCGAGGAGATCGCGGCCGCGGAGCCCGCCCTCCGGCACGGGACGGCCACGTTCGCCGGGGCGATCCACGACCGCACCGACGGCACCGGCGACCCGCACCGATTCTCGGTGGGGCTCGCCGAGGAATGCGGTCGGCTGGGGGTCCGGTTCCACCTGGGCACGTCCGTCGTGGCCCTCGAGACCGACGGTGCGGCCATCACGTCGACCGTGACCGATCAGGGCCACATTCGCGCGGATGCCTTCGTTCTCGCCGCCGGGGCCGCGAGTGCTCTCGTCGCGAGGAGCGTCGGTCTGCGACTGCCCGTCTACCCGGCGAAGGGATACACGCTGACCGCGACCGTCAAGGACCCCGAACGCGCGCCGGTGGTGGGCGGCATCGACGAGAAGACACTCGTCGCCTGGTCGCGGTTCGGTGACGAGCTGAGAATGTCGGCCACCGCGGAATTCGTCGGGTACGACCGCAGTCACTCCCCCGCCGACTACGCGGGCATCGTGGACGCGGGGAACGAACTGTTCCCCGGCGCGGTGGACTGGGACACGGCCAGATACCGGACGGGCCTTCGCCCGATGACGCCCGACGGCCCGCCGATGATCGGCCTGGGACGCCACGACAACCTGTACTTCAACACCGGTCACGGTCACGTCGGCTGGACCATGGCTGTCGGCTCGGCCCGCATCCTCGCGGATCTCGTGGACGAACGGCGACCGGACATCGACCCGAGTCCGTACTCCCCGATTTCGTCGCGCCGGCATCCGAGCGGACGAGGCGCGTAACGAAGTGCACTGACCCGACGACTATCCGAGCGTGCCTCCGGAATCGGCGGCGCACCGACCTCGCTGACCGCAACCCCCGACTGCGGTCAGCGAGGTCGACACGACCGATGCTCTATTCGCCGCGTTCGGCGTCGCGCTTGGCGAACGCCAGTTGCATTTCCCAGCCCTCGATATTGCCTTCGTAGACGGCCGCGCGGCGCTCGGCATTCGGGTACAGGGCGGCGAATCCGGTTTCGACGACGCGGAGGAGCGTGCCGCCGTCCCGCTCCGACAGGAAGAACTCGACCAGGGTGGACGTGCCCTCCACGAGCGGCTGTGCGGGATCGTCTCCCCCACGGAACGAGACGTAGTGCGGTGCGTCGGACTTGACGGGAAGTATCGGGAAGCGCCCGTACGGGGGAAAGTCCACGACGAAGACGTCGCCTTCGCGTGTGGTGGTCGTCTTGCCGGGTTCGCCGTCGCCGATGAACCAGCCGGGTTCACTCACCAGCCGGAACACCCGCTCGATGGGGGCGTCGATCTGGATCGCGCGCTCGATCCTGTCCTGGGATGCGTCCGGAATGCTCATGATCATCCTCACCTCTCGCTGATGTGCTACCTCACGGTTGCACATCGGCGCCCAATTGCGCAACCTTCAGGTTGCACTAGCGGGGGTGGGGGCAGGAAAGACGCGTCCGGGCGCCCGCCCGTCGCCGGAAGGCGATGGGGCGGGCGCCCGGGGAACGTGTCAGCTGAAGTGCGCCAGCAGGGCGTCGCGCTGACGGTCGCCGAGGCCACGGAGGCGGCGCGTCGGAGCGATCTCCAGGTTGGCCATGATCTCCTGGGCCTTCACCTTGCCGATCTTCGGCAGGGCTTCCAGAATGGCGCTGACCTTGGTCTTTCCGATGATGTCGTCGACATCGGCCTTGGAAAGGACCTGCTTGAGGGTGATGTCACCGGACTTGAGCTTGTCCTTGAGCTCTGCGCGTGCCTTACGAGCGGCGGCGGCCTTCTCGAGAGCTGCTGCCCGCTGTTCGTCAGTGAGCTGGGGAAGTGCCACGATGTCTCCTTCATTCGGGGTACGTATCGAACACCGTAGCGAGAGAACCGCTACTTCACCGCATCCATCGGACGTGTCGCGCATCCTGTCCGATTCGACACGCCCCGGCTCACGGGTCCGATTGCGCGAAAAATGCCAGGACGCGGGCTGTGCCCTGTGTCATGCTCGACGTGTTCCGATCGGTTCACACGTCGAGTTCGGGAAGGACGTAGCGATGCGCGCACTGCCCGCAGCCCACGCAGCCCGGTTGCAGCCGTCACGCACGGGCGCCTCCTCCTACCCCGCCGGCCGGCAAGGCGAACGCGGGATCATGCCCGCCCCGAAGACCAACCGCCCCACCCGACACGCCTGACTCGACCGCAGTCGCCCGGCGTGCCCCCACCGCCGCGAACCGACGACAGAACCGAGATCTCCCGTGAGGCACTTCTCCCGTAATCCGCCCCTCAGCACCCTCGACGCCCGCAGTTGGTCGCGCGCGGATGTGCTCGTCCTCAATGTCACGTACGAGGCCCTCTGCGAGATCCCCGCGGAGCGCGCCGTCGTGCTGATCAGCGTCGGTGCGGCCGAGACGGTCGCAGATCGAGAGCCTCCGTTCCCGATTCGCTCGCAACACGTCGAGATCAGCCTGCCGCAGACCATTCGACTGCTGCGCTACGTCTACGTCCCGCATTCCGTGCTGGTGACCGACAGCAGCCGCGCGACGTTCGCGGGCGTGTTCCGCCGCGACCGCAATCGTTGCGGCTACTGCGCCGAGCCGGTCGCGACGACCATCGACCACGTGCTGCCGAGGAGTCGCGGCGGCCCGAACACGTGGGCCAACCTCGTGGCCTGCTGCGTCCCCTGCAACCAGCGGAAGGCCGACCGCACACCGGAGGAGGCGGGAATGCCGCTCCTCTGGGAGCCGAAGGCGCCCCGGCACATCGAAAAGGCGCAGCGGCAGATCTGGAGGGATCTCGCGGCGGTCTAGCCGCGAGATCCCCGCACCCGCCGCCACCCGACCGACCTTCTCCCGGGAAGGGGAGATTTCCCGATGACCGACGTCCTGGACACGACCCTGTCCACCCTGCTGCCTGCCTCCGACGACCCCGCGGGCTGGGTCGACGCCGCGTGCCGCGCCGACCCCGAGCCGGACCGGTGGTTCCCGTTCCCGACGGAGGATTTCGCGTACGCGCGCGACGTCTGTCATCACTGCCCACTGCGGATGCGCTGTGAGCTGTTCGCCAGGGCCACCGGTCAGACCGGCGTGTGGGGTGGCAAGGAATTCGATCGGGGTCGCGAGAAGCGGACGTGAATCCGCCTCGGCGCTGCTCCGGTCCGCCAGCTACCGGCCCAGGATCTCGGGCAGCGCGACGTCCTCGCCCCGCACGTGCTCGGAGAGGAACGACAGCACCACCTGGTACCAGACCTTCGCGTTCTGCGGGGTGAGGATCCAGTGGTTCTCGTCCGGGAAGTAGAGGAAGCGGTGTTCGGTGCGACCGTCGTCGTCCGCGGGCAACCCCGACTCGGACAGCAGCTCGAACCACAGCCGCAACCCGTCGCCGATCGGTACGCGAAAGTCCTTGTCGCCGTGAATGACCAGCATCGGAGTGACGATGTCCGCGACGTACAGGTGGGGTGAATTCTCCACCGCCATCTCGGGCGTCATCTCCCGCTGCCAGTACCAGGCGGCGTCGGTGGTGGGGCCGAACTGGTCCAGCGCCCAGAGGCTGGCGTGGGTGACGATCGCCTTGAACCGGTCGGTGTGTCCGGCGATCCAGTTGGCCATGTAACCGCCGAACGATCCGCCCATCGCCGCGGTGCGCTTCTCGTCGATCTCCGGCAGCGCCACCGCGGCGTCGGTGAGTGCCATGAGATCGGTGAACGGGGCCTTGCCCCACTTACCCCAGCCCCGCTCGAGGAACTCCCGCCCGTAGCCGGTGGACAACGCCGGATCCGGGAGCAGCACGGCGTATCCCCGCGCGACCAGGAGCCACGGGTTCCATCGCCACGACCAGGTGTTCCACGAACCCAGGGGGCCGCCGTGCACCCACAGCGCGAGAGGCACCGGCGCGTGGGCGGAGGCGCCGGTCGGCACCGCGAGCCACGCGCGCAGTGCCGCGCCGTCGGCGGCGACCGTCTCGACCTCGGTCAGCGTGCCCGGCAGTTCGGGGAGGCCGGCGGGCGCCTTCAGCAGCGACACGGCACCGGTGGTGATGTCGATGCGCACCGGGTGCGGCGGCGCCGCGTACGACGCGCGCAGCGCGAACACCGTCGACCCGTCGGGGGCCACCTGCAGGTCGGTGTACGCGCAGTCGTCGGTCGTCACCCGAGTGGGGTCCGCGCCGTCACGGAGCAGGAAGATCGGTGCGCGCCCACGGTCGTCTGCGGTGACGAGGAGCCCCGAACCGTCGGACAGCCAGACCACGGACGTGGCCCACCGATCCCACCCCGGCGCCACCTCGGTGACGGTGCCGCTGTCGAAGCTGTAGCGGTGCAGCGTGAATCGAGGCGCGGAGTCGGGTGTCGCATGCGATTCCCGCGTGAATACGACGTGCCGTCCGTCCGGGGAGATCACCGGGTCCGACAGATCGGCGTCGGCGTCGTCGACGAGGACCGTGCGCGCCCCCGTCTCGGTGTCGACGCGCACCAGGATGTTCCGGATCGACGCGAGCGGACCGGGAACCGTCCACGACGTCACGACGAAGGCGCCGTCGTCGCTCAGCGCGTAGTTGGCCTCGCGCAGCGCCGGACCCGGCATCGGGGTGAGGTCGGTCAGCTCCGGCTCCTGCCCGTTCTCCGCGAGCGCGTCCAGTGGGGCGGACAGGAGGTGGGGCACGTCGGGACCGAGATCGTGGTCCCAATAGCGGATCGGGTAGCCCGTGTGCAGGATCGCCGAGACCTTCTTCTCCTTGCGCTCGGTGCGCACCCGCTCGTCGTCGGCGGACTCGCCGGATCGCCCCAGAACCCCGGTGGTCACGACGAAACGCGGCGCGCACCGCGCGGCGCGAACCCCTGTGATGCCGCCGCCTCGGCGCGCGACGACCACCGCCTCGCCGCCCCGCGCGGGCAGTCGCCACAGGTCGTCGGGAAGGTCGTCCTCGTCCTGCGTCGGACGGGAGGACGTGAAGAGGAGATCGCCGTCGCTGGTGAACGTCGGGTTGGACTCCCCGCTGCGGCCACGGGTGAGCCGGCGCGCCGCGAACTCGCCGGTGGGATCGATCTCCCACAGCGCGGTGACGTACTTCGTCGCCTTCTCGCCGAGCGTCGACTGCGCGACGACGAGCCTTCGCCCGTCCGCGGACAGCGCGAGGCTTCCGACGCGGCCGAGCGCGAGGTAGTCGTCGAGGTCGTCGAAAGGAGTTCCGGCGTGGAGTTCAGGAATCGCGGTCACGAGTCGTTGGTATCACGAACCGGGGTCACACCGTCGGACATCCGCGCCTCAGGCGAGCAGGGGCGCGACCCGCGGCGGGATCTCGTTCAACGCGTACGGCAGGCTCAATACGGTGCTCCACGCCATCGCCTCGGCGGCGGCGTCCTCGAGCGTGATCGTGCGTCCGGCCTTCACCACGTCGAGTTCCTGATAGATCGGCGTCTTGTCGAGTTCCGCGCGCAGCTTGTCGCCGTAGCCACCGCCCGCGTACCAGACGAGGAGGTCGACGTTTGCAAGCGACAACTGCTCCGTGCTGATCTCGGCGAAGTTGCCGGTGATCTGCTCCGTCACAGGAGGGTTCACGAAGCCGAGTTCGGTGAAGAAGCGAACCTTCGGGTCCTCCGGGCCGTACACACCGAACTGCCCCGGACCCTTGAGCGCGCCGACGAGGACGGTCTTTCCCGCGAACGCCGGGTTGGCGGCCCGGACGTCGTCGAACTGCGTCTCGACGGAGGACACCAGCTCGGCCGCCTTGTCCTTCTTGCCGAGCGCATCGCCGAGAATCCTCGTCTGGTCCTGCCACGGAACGCCGTAGTCGGCGAAGTCCGCGGGCTGCGCCACCGTCGGCGCGATGGCGCTCAGCTTGTCGTACTGCGCCTGGGTGAGGCCGGAGTAGGTGCCGACCACCAGGTCCGGGGCGACGGCCGCGACCTTCTCGAAGTCGATGTTGGTGGACGCCGTGCCCACGATCTCGGGCTGCGCGTCGCCGAGGAGGTTCTGCGCCCACGGCCACACGCCGTAGGGGTAGTCGCCGTACCAGTCGAACGTGCCGGCCAGCGTCCCGCCGAGCGCGAGGACCGTGTCCTGGTCGTTGTAGCCCACGCTGACGATGCGCTGCGGGTCGGTCGGCACCTGGGTCTCGCCGTACTTGTGGGCGACGACGGGGCCCGACGGCTCGCTGCCGCTGCCGTTGCCGTCCGAGCTGCTGCAGGCCGCGGCGAACGCGAGCAGCGCTCCCCCGGTGCCCACGAGGAATCCGCGTCGGCTCAGGCCGATCCTCTGTTGACCCACGTTCATGCGGCGACCCTCTCGTCTACCAGGTACTACGATCCACTTAGGTAAGGCTTGCCGAGCTTAGCCTAAGGGGTCGCCCGGACGGGTTCCCGCCACATCGCCCATACCGTCGGTCCGCCATCCGGGATCCGGATCTCGCCGGTGACGTCGAAGCCGAATCGCTGGTAGTAGGAGATGTTGTCTTCCTTGCTCGACTCCAGATACGCCGGGAGCCCGTCGGCGTCACAACGGTCCAGCCGCGACCGCAACAGCGCCTTCCCGTAGCCGCCGCCCCGTCCCGCGCTCGACGTTCCGATCGTCGCCAGATACCAGTGCACGGGATCGACCGGGTGTACGTCTTCGACGGTTCCGCTCACCGCGGCCCCGACGCCCAGCCGGGAGCCGAACGCGCGGACCAGCCCCGGCAGGCTGAGGAGCGACGACAACGTGGACTGCTTCCAGCCACCGGGCGGATCCCACATGGCGGCCCCACGGACCACGCCGTCGCCGTCCTCTGCCAATTCGGCTCCGCCCCCGGCGAGATGGTGATGGCGGATCTCCACCGCGAACAGTCTCGGCAGGCCGCGCCGCCGGCGGTCGGGATCCGGCCACATCCACACCATCACGGGGTCGTCGAAGAACGCGTCGGCCAGGACGCGCGACAGTTCGGGGATGTCGGATCCGGTCGCAGCTCGCACGCTCACACCCATGTCCAGAGGGTACGGGCTCACCGCGGCGGCGCGCCGGAACGACTGGCCGTCGCGCCGGGTTCGGGGCCACTATGGACTCATGACCCGCCCCTCGTCCGCATGCAGTCCGCTCGAATCCGGCGCCAGGTGATGGGGCGCGTCACCGCGCGGCGCCCGGTCGTCCGCATCACCGAGCACGGAACGACACGCAGACCGGATTCGCTGGCCGTCGAAGAACCCCTCGAGATCCGGGTCGGCGGCCGTTCGCTGTCGGTAACGATGCGTACGCCGGGCGACGACATCGATCTGGTGCACGGGTTCCTGCTGACCGAGGGCGTCATCGAGAGCCGCGACGACGTGTCCGTCGTCCGCTACTGCGACGGCGTCGACGAGAGCGGAGCCAACACGTACAACGTGCTCGATGTGGTTCTGGCCGAGGGCGTCCCGGCGCCGGGTGGACCGGAACGCCGATTCGTCACCTCGTCGGCCTGCGGGGTGTGCGGCAAGGCGTCGCTGGACCAGGTCCGCACGCGGTCACGATTTCCGTTGTCCGGCAACGACTTGTCGGTGACGGCGGCCACGTTGTCGTCGATGCCGGCCACCCTGCGGTCGGGTCAGCGCATCTTCGAGTCGACGGGCGGACTGCACGCCGCGGGCCTGTTCACACCCGACGGCGCTCTCGTCGCGTTGCGGGAGGACGTCGGCAGGCACAACGCCGTCGACAAGGTGCTGGGGTGGGCGCTCACACAGGATCGGGTGCCGCTGTCGGGCAGCGTTCTGCTCGTCAGCGGGCGCGCGTCCTTCGAATTGGTGCAGAAGTCCGTGATGGCGGGGGTACCGATGCTCGGCGCGGTGTCGGCGCCGTCCTCGCTGGCCGTCGACCTGGCACTGGAATCCGGCACGACGCTCGTTGGCTTCCTCCGCGGGGAGTCGATGAACGTCTATGCCGGAGCCCAGCGCGTGAAGACCGGGGCCTGAGCGGGCCGTTCTAGACGGTGGCGTCGACGAGGAGCTTCGCGCCGGTGGCCGCCTGGACGTCCTCGACGCTGTGGCCGGGAGCGGTCTCGACGAGCCGCAGACCGTCGGGGGTGACGTCGATGACGGCGAGATCGGTGACGATCTTCTGCACGCAGCGCTTGCCGGTGTACGGCAGCGTGCACTCCTCGAGGATCTTGTGCTCACCCTTCTTGGTGACGTGATCCATCATCACGATGACCTTGCCCGCGCCGTGGACGAGATCCATCGCGCCGCCCATGCCCTTGACCATCGCGCCCGGGACCATCCAGTTGGACAGGTCGCCGTGGCTGCTGACCTGCATGGCGCCGAGAACGGCCACGTCGACGCTGCCGCCGCGGATCATCGAGAAGGAATCGGAGGAAGAGAAGAACGCGCCGCCGGGGACCACGGTGATGGTCTCCTTGCCCGCGTTGATCAGCTCGGGATCGACCTCGTCGTCGGTCGGGTACGGCCCGACCCCGAGGATGCCGTTCTCCGAGTGCAGGATGACGTCCTTGCCGGCCGGGATGTGACCGGGGATCAGGGTCGGCATGCCGATGCCGAGGTTGACGTACTGTCCGTCCTCGAGCTCGGCTGCGACCCGGGCCGCCATTTCGTCACGCGTCCAGCTCATGCCCGCACCGTCCTGTTCTCGATTCCCGTTTCCTGCTTGCCGACCTCGACCACACGCTGGACGAAGATGCCGGGGGTGTGCACCTCGGCGGGGTCGATCTCGCCGGGCTCGACGAGGTACTCGACCTGCGCGATGGTGATGCGACCGGCGCCGGCGGCGTCCGGGTTGAAGTTGCGGGCCGTCTCCCGGTACACGAGGTTGCCGAGGCGGTCGCCCTTCCACGCGTGGACCAGCGCGAAGTCGGTTCGGATGGCGCGTTCGAGGACGAAGGCCTCCCCGTCGAACTCGCGGGTCTCCTTGGGCTTGCTCGCCACCGCGATGCCGCCCTGGCCGTCGTAGCGGATCGGCAGACCGCCGTCGGCGACCTGCGTCCCGACACCGGCGGGGGTGTAGAACGCGGGGATGCCCGCTCCCCCGGCGCGCATGCGCTCGGCCAGCGTGCCCTGCGGAGTGAGCTCGACCTCGAGCTCTCCGCTGAGGTACTGCCGCGCGAATTCCTTGTTGGCGCCGACGTACGAGCTGATCGTGCGCCGGATCCGGTGCTGCTCGAGGAGCAGACCCAGACCGAAACCGTCGGTGCCGCAGTTGTTGCTGACCGTCTCGAGGTCGGTCGCACCCTGTGCGAGGAGGGCGTCGATGAGGACCGAGGGGATACCGACGAGGCCGAAGCCGCCCACCGCGAGGGACGCTCCGTCGGGGACATCGGCAACGGCCTCGGCCGCCGTTGCGAAGACTTTGTTGACCATGTGACCCAGGCTACCGCAAAATGTTCGAGTAGTGAACACGCATCCACATTGCGAACAAGTTGCGCCCCGCCTGTTGGCCCCATCACAGAACGCGACTACTATGTGCGAATAGCGGCCGACTGTTCACATCGAGAACGTGAGGATCTTTTTCCATGCTGCATCTGCCAGCCCACCACCACGCCGGGCACGAAGCGAATGCCCCGCTGCTGTTCCCCGAGTACAAGACGACTCGGCTGCGCAGCCCCAAGAACGACCTGATCCTGGTCCCGCAGCGACTCGGCGAGATCACCGGTCCGGTCTTCGGCGACGCCGACATCGCCAAGGGTGAGAACGACATGACCCACGCCAACGGCGGCGAGGCCCAGGGACAGCGCATCATCGTCCACGGCCGCGTCCTCGACAGTGCGGGCAAACCCATCCCCGACACCCTCATCGAGGTGTGGCAGGCCAACGCCGGAGGCCGCTACCGCCACAAGATGGACTCCTGGCCGGCCCCGCTCGACCCCCACTTCAACGGTGTCGCCCGCTGCCTGACCGACAAGCAGGGCCACTACGAGTTCACGACCATCAAGCCCGGCGCCTACCCGTGGGGCAACCACCACAACGCGTGGCGGCCCGCGCACATCCACTTCTCCCTGTTCGGTCAGGCGTTCACCCAGCGGTTGGTCACGCAGATGTACTTCCCGGACGATCCGTTCTTCTTCCAGGACCCGATCTACAACTCCGTGCCCGAAGCCGCCCGCGAGCGGATGATCAGCACGTTCGACTACGACCACACCCACGACAACTGGGCCGTCGGATTCAAGTTCGACATCGTCCTGCGCGGTCAGGACGCCACCCCGTTCGAGGACACGCCGTTCAACAAGACCGAGGGCCACTGATGATCGACACCCAGAACCCCGACGCCCCCCGCTACCCGGTCTTCGCCAAGAGCCAGGACGAGGTGCCGTTCGGCGTCACCCCGTCCCAGACCGTCGGCCCGTATGTCCACATCGGCCTGTACCCCACCTGGGAGAACAGCGGTAACACCGTCCCCGAGGACGCGCCGGGCCGAATCACCGTGTCCTTCAATGTCATCGACGGCGCCGGTCAGCCCATCGGCGACGCGATGATCGAAACCTGGCAGGCGGATGCAGCCGGCCGGTTCGACAGCCCGACCGATCCCCGCGGTGCCGCCGAGGCGACCCCCGCCGGATTCCGCAGCCTGGCACGCGTGTTCGCCGACGAGAGCGGCACGATCGTGGTGCACACCGTGAAGCCGGGCGCACTACCCGCCGAGGACGGTGCCGTCGAGGCCCCGCACATCAACGTCGGACTGTTCGCCCGCGGCATGCTCGAGCGGCTGTACACGCGGCTCTACTTCCCCGAGGACACGGACGCGCACGCATCGGACCCCGTGCTCTCCGCCGTCCCGGAAGCAGATCGCCCCAAGCTGATCGCGGAGAAGACGGATCGCGGATACCACCTGACGATCCACGTGCAGAACACAGAAGGACGGGAAACCCCGTTCTTCGCGCTGTAATCGGTCACAACCCAGAAAGGTGTCGCGCGTGAACTCTCCGGAACCTTCCCGGGGTGCCCTGTTCGATCCGACGTTCGGTGCCGGCGAGTTGTCGGCACTGCTCTCGGACCGGGCGTGGGTCACCGCGATGGTCGAGGTCGAGGCCGCACTGGCCCGGGCGGAGGCGAAATGCGACGTCATCCCCGCCGCGTCCGCCGACGCCGTCTCGTCGGTGTTCGCGCGCGTCGTCGCCGGGGGCTCCATGAATGTGGGTGCCCTCGGCGAGGCGGCCGCGGCGGGGGGTAATCCGGTGATCCCGCTGGTGAAACTGCTCCGCGGCGAGGTCGCGGCCGCCGACCTCGGAGTGCCCGGAAGCCACGTGCACAAGGGCGCCACGAGTCAGGACATTCTCGACACCGCCCTGATGCTGCTCTGCCGCCGGTCGGGTGCGCACATCCTGGCGTCCCTCGACGAGGCGGTGCTCTGCGCCGAGGCGCTCGCACGGGCCCAGCGCGACACCCCGATCGCCGGCCGCACACTCGGCCAGCAGGCCCTCCCCACCACGTTCGGCGTGCTCGCCGCCGGGTGGATGACGGCGTTGCACAGGGCTTCTCGCGCGCTGTTCGACGCACTGGACGGCCTGCCCGTGCAACTGGGAGGTGCGGCCGGCACGTCCGCTGCGCTCTACCCGCACGGCCTCGACGTCGCCGACGTGCTCGCCGACGAGCTCGGGCTCGCACGTCAGGACGTGCCCTGGCACACCGATCGCACCCGCATCGCACTGCTCGCGTCGGCGCTCGGAACGGCCGCGGGCGCGGTGTCCAAGATCGCCACCGACATCGTGTTCCTGTCGTCCACCGAGGTCGGCGAGGTCAGCGAAGGGTCACCCGGCGGTTCGTCGGCCATGCCGCACAAGCGCAATCCGGTCGCCGCGATCGCGGCCCGCGCCGCGGCACGCCGCACCCCGGGACTCGTCGCGACGATCCTCGGCTCGATGGATCACGAGCAGCAGCGCGCCGCGGGTGCCTGGCACGCCGAGTGGGAAACGCTCACTGACCTGCTGCGCCTCACCGGCGGAGCCGTCGCGCGCATCGCCGACTCGCTCGGCGGACTGAACGTTCACCCCGATGCGATGGCCCGCAACCTCGACATCACCGGCGGCCTGCTCCTCACGGAACGAGTCACCGGCGCCCTGTCCGCCCGCACCGACAACGCGCGCGACCTCGTCACCGCCGCGTGCGAGACCGGACACCCTCTCGACGAGGATCCGGGGCTCCTCGAATACCTGCAGGCGGACGAGATCCGCGCCCTGCTCGACCCCGCCGGATACCTCGGCCACGCCCACGACATCGTCGACCGCGCACTGGAGACAGTGGCCCGCGGCCGGGAAGGAACGCGATGACAGTCGCACTCGCACACGAAATCTCCGGACCCCGAAACGGCGCGGCGGACGCCCCCGTCGTGGTCCTGCTCGGATCGCTCGGTTCCAACCGGTCCATGTGGGACCCGCAGATCGCGGCTCTGTCCGACGAATGCCGGGTCGTCGCCGTCGATCAGCGCGGCCACGGCGAGTCGCCGGCCCCGGACGGCCCGTACTCCGTTCGCGACCTGTCCGAGGACGTCCTCGCCCTGCTCGACTCGCTCGGAGTCGACGCCGCCCACTTCGTCGGTCTGTCCATGGGCGGGGCGATCGCCCAATGGCTCGGCGCGCACACTCCGCGCCGGGTGCTGTCGCTGTCGCTGCTGTGCACCGCCGCGAAATTCGGTGAACCGCAGGCTTGGATCGAGCGCGCCGCGGCATCGCGCACCGACGGTCCGGAGTCGCTTGCGGATGCCGTTGTCGCCCGGTGGTTCAGCGAAGGGCTCGCCAAGCGCGATCCGGAATTCGTCCGGCACTACCGCGAAATGATCGCGTCGACGTCCCCCGAGGGATACGCCGCGTGCTGCGACGCCCTCGCGGACTGGGATTCCACCGCCGACCTGTCCCGCATCAGCGCACCGACGCTGGTGATCGCGGGCGAGGAGGATCCGTCCACCCCGCCGTCGGTCATGCAGATCCTCGCGGACGGCATCACCGGTGCCCGGTTCGAGGTGCTCTCCCCCGCCGCCCACGTCGCGAACCTCGAGCAGGCAGGCGCCGTCACGGCGCTGCTGCGCGAACACATCGCCGGCGGCGGGTACGCGCGCGGACGTCGCGCCGCGCACGCGCAGGGAATGTCGGTGCGCCGCTCGGTTCTCGGCGACGCGCACGTGGACCGCTCCGTGGCGGGAACCACCGACTTCACGGCACCGTTCCAGGACTTCATCACCCGCACCGCGTGGGGCGACATCTGGTCGCGCCCCGGGCTGGACCACGAGTTGCGGCGGCTGCTCACGATCGCAGTCCTCACCGCGGTCGGCAACGAGCACGAACTAGACATGCACATCCGCGCCGCCCTCCGCGCGGGTGTCGACGCCGACACCATCGGCGAGGTGCTCCTCCACACCTCCGTCTACGCCGGAGTGCCCAACAGCAATCTCGGGTTCGCACTCGGTAAACAGGCCCTCGCCGACCTGTCCTCCACCGACACCGGGGCCACGGAGGAGAATTCGCAGACATGACCGCTACCGAACCGACGGAAAAGATCCTCCCGTCCCCCGACTACGTGCAGTCGCTGGCCCGGGGCCTCGCCGTGATCCGCTGCTTCGACAACCGGAATCAGCGGCGCACGCTCAGTGACGTCGCCCGCGCCACCGACCTGACCCGCGCCACCGCACGCCGATTTCTGCTCACCCTCGTCGAGCTCGGCTACGTGGCCACGGACGGTTCCGCGTTCTGGCTCACCCCGCGGGTGCTCGAACTCGGATACAGCTACCTGTCGAGCCTGTCGCTGCCGGAGGTCGCGCAGCCGCACCTCGAGAGGCTGAGCCACAAGGTCCACGAGTCGTCGTCGGTGTCGATCCTCGACGGTGCCGACATCGTCTACGTCGCCCGTGTGCCCGTCAGCCGGATCATGACGGTGGGCATCACCATCGGCACCCGCCTCCCCGCGTACGCCACCTCGATGGGCCGGGTCCTGCTGGCGGGACTGCCCGACGACGAACTCGACGCGTACCTCGAAAAGCTCGACATCGAGCGGCTCACCGAACGCACGATCACGGCCCGCGACGACCTGAAGGCTGCGATTCTCGCGGTCCGCGCGGACGGAATCTGCGTTCTCGACCAGGAACTCGAGGCAGGCCTGCGGTCGATGGCCGCCCCGATCCGCAACGCCTCCGGGCTGACCGTCGCCGCGGTGAACATCTCCACTCCCGCCGCGCGCTACAGCCTCGAGGATCTGCATTCCGATCTCATCCCGTCGTTGCGGGTCACCGCAACCGACATCGAACAGGACCTCGCCACCGTCAATCGCTGACGCAGTGCCCGAGGAATCTTCATGAAAGGTCTTTCCATGCGTGACGTCGTAATCTGCGAGCCCCTGCGAACGCCGGTCGGGCGCTTCGGCGGAGTGTTCAAGGACATCACCCCTCAGAGCCTCGCGGCCACCGTCATCACGGCGCTCGTCGAACGCACCGGCATCGAGGGCGGCCAGATCGACGACGTCATCCTGGGCCAGGCGTCCCCGGGCGGGGAAGCCCCGGCCATCGGCCGGATCGCGGCCCTCGACGCCGGACTCGGCATCGACGTCCCCGGCATGCAGGTGGATCGCCGCTGCGGATCCGGTCTGCAAGCCGTCATCACCGCCGTGCTGCAGGTGGCGTCCGGCGGCAACGACCTCGTCCTCGCCGGCGGCGCCGAATCCATGAGCCAGGCCGAGTTCTACACCAACCCGAACATCCGCTGGGGCGTCAAGGGCGAAGGGGTGCAACTCGCGGACCGGCTCGCCCGCGCCCGCGTCACCGCCGGCGGCGCGAACTTCCCCGTGCCCGGCGGCATGATCGAGACCGCCGAGAACCTGCGCGCCGAGTTCGACATCAGCCGGGAGGACCAGGACGCGCTCGCCGTGCAGTCGCACCAGCGTGCCGTCGCCGCACAGGAATCGGGACGCTTCGCCGAGGAGATCGTCGGAGTGACGGTGCCGCAACGCAAGTCGGACCCGCTCGTCGTCGACAAGGACGAACACCCGCGCGCCGACACCACGGTGGAGTCGCTGTCGAAGCTCCGCGCCATCCGCTCCAAGATCGACTCCGCCTCCACCGTCACCGCCGGCAACGCCAGTGGGCAGAACGACGGCGCCGCCGTGTGCATCGTGACGACCGCCGAGAAGGCGAAGGAACTCGGGCTGAAGCCTCTCGCCCGCATGGCGTCCTGGGCCGTGGCCGGCGTCCCGCCGCGCACCATGGGCATCGGCCCGGTGCCCGCCACGGAGAAGGCCCTCGGTCAGCTCGGACTGTCGATGTCCGACATGGGAGTCATCGAACTGAACGAGGCCTTCGCCGCACAGACCCTCGCCGTCCTCCGCAGCTGGGACCTCGACCCCACCGACGAACGCCTCAACCCCAACGGATCCGGCATCTCCCTCGGACACCCCGTCGGTGCCACCGGCGGACGCATTCTCGCCACCCTCCTGCGGGAGATGGACCGTCGCGAATCCCGATACGGGCTCGAGACCATGTGCATCGGCGGCGGTCAGGGACTGGCTGCGGTGTTCGAGCGGGTCTGATCCAGAAACGCGGGTCTGACGCAGAAACGCGGATTGTCGTCAGGCCAGCGCACCCACGACACCCTCAGCGGTCTCGACCAGCGCGCCGGAGGCCGCGAGGGTGACCGCGGCCTCGATCTCCGGCGCGAGGTGACGATCTGTCCCCGGTCCGGGAACATGCTCACGGATCGTGTCCCGCACCGCACCCGTCGCGGGCGACGGCGCCAGCGGGGCACGCAGGTCCAGCGCACGAGCAGCCGTCAACGCCTCGATCGCCAGGACCCGGGTCAGTCCGTCGACCGCCCGGCGCAGCTTCCGGGCCGCCGACCACCCCATCGACACGTGATCCTCCTGCATCGCCGACGACGGAATCGAATCCACACTCGCCGGCGCCGCCAGCCGCTTCAGCTCCGAGACGATCGCCGCCTGGGTGTACTGGGCGATCATGTGGCCGCTGTCCACCCCCGGATCGTCGGCCAGGAACGGCGGCAGCCCGTGATTGCGGGCGACGTCGAGGAAGCGGTCGGTGCGGCGCTCGCTCATGCTCGCCACGTCCGCGACGACGATCGCCAGGAAGTCCAGCACGTACCCGACCGGCGCCCCGTGAAAATTACCGTTCGACTCCACCCGCCCGTCCAGCGTGACCACCGGATTGTCGATGGCGCTCGCCAGTTCCCACGACGCCACCCGCTCGGCGTGCGCGAGCGTGTCCCGCGCCGCCCCGGCCACCTGCGGTGCGCACCGCAACGAGTAGGCGTCCTGCACCACCGTGCAGCTGGGATCGGCGTGGCTCTGCACGATCTCCGAGCCGGTGAGCAACCGGACCATGTTCGCGGCGGCGCGGGCCTGTCCGGGGTGCGGCCGCAGCGCCTGCAGGTCCGGGGCGAACACCTTGTCGGTGCCGAGCAGCCCCTCCACGCTCATCGCCGCCGTCACGTCTGCGAGCGACAGCAGCCGACGTAGGTCGTGGCACGCCAGCACCAGCATGCCGAGCATGCCGTCGGTGCCGTTGATCAGGGCCAGCCCCTCCTTCTCCTCGAGGACGACCGGTGCGAGACCGGCGGCGGACAGCGCCTTCGCGGCCGGCATCGATTCGCCGTCCGCGTCCCGCACCGTGCCCTCACCGATCACCGCGAGCGCGACGTGCGCCAGCGGCGCCAGATCGCCGGAGCACCCGAGGCTGCCGTACTCGTGGACCACCGGAGTAATCCCCGCCGACAGGAGCGACGCGTAGACCTGCGCGACCTCCGGCCGCGCGCCGGTCCTGCCGGTGGCCAGGGTCGACAGCCGCAGCAGCATCAGAGCACGCACGACCTCGCGTTCCACCTCGGGACCGTTTCCGGCGGCATGCGAGCGCACCAGACTGCGCTGCAGCTGCGTCCGCAGCGCAGAGGGTATGTGCCGGGTGGCGAGGGCCCCGAAACCCGTCGAGATCCCGTACACGGGCTTCGGATCCTCGGCCAGCGCCTCGATGCGCCGCCGTGACTCGCTCATCGCAAGGAGCGCGTCTTCGGACAGCGTCACGGCAGCGCCTCGGCGAGCAACACTGAGCACCTGCTCCGGTGTGACAGCTCCGACGCCGACTACGACGGTCTCCTCGGCTCGTGCACAGTCGTCTCCATGACGCGCAACGGTATCGACGCTCATACTTTTTCTTCCCTTCGGAGGTGTGGATTCTGGACTCGGTCGAGCAGTCGTGTGCGCTGATCTCGATCGAGGGCGAGTTCCGCCCCGACCGCTGCCATCGCCATTGCCCCGTCCAGTACCGCTTCGTCGGCGGACGGGGACGTGCCGTGCAATGCGAACTCGGCCGTATGGTGTGCGGCATCACCGACGTCGTACCCGATGGTCGGGTGGATGGCGGGTAGCACGTGGGAGATGTTTCCCATATCCGTCGACGCGATGTGGTCGCCTGCCCGGGACAGGGCGGTCCGGCCGCGGGTGCCGATCGCCCGGGAGTATGCGCGGGTCATGAAATCGTCCTGCCGCAGTTCCGCGAAGTCCTCGCCGCAGGGTGTGATGCTGACGTCCGTGCCCGTTGCGAGGGCACCGGCTTCGAGACACGCTCGCACTCTCGCCTGCACCTGCCGGAGCTTGGTCGTCGATGTCGCTCGAATCTCCACTGCCACCCGAGCATTCGACGGAATCACGTTGCAGGCGTGCCCACCGTCGGTGACGATGATCGATACGACGAGGCCGGGCTCGAGTTGCTGACGCAGGAGTCCTACGGCGTTGTACGCCACTGCCACCGCGTCGAGCGCGTTGGCGCCCAGCCACGGGGCGGTCGCGGCGTGCGAGGACCTACCCACATATTCGGCCGTCCACTGGCTCATCGCCAGGGAGGATCCGCCCACCTCGTCTCGCCCGCCCGCGTGCACCATCATGGCGGCGGCGACATCATCGAATACGCCGGCTCGCAGCAGGATGGCCTTCCCGCCGCCCGCTTCCTCAGCAGGGGTTCCCACGAGCTTGACCCGGACATCCAGGGAGTCCGCCACCTCCGCCAACGCGATTGCCGCACCCACCGCGGCGGCGCAGTTGACGTTGTGCCCACACGCATGGCCGATCTCGGGAAGCGCGTCGTATTCGGCGCAGAAGCCGATGGTGAGAGCGCCGGTACCCTTGGTCGCGACGAAGGCCGTCGCCAGGCCCCCGACCCCTTTCGCCGTCTCGAACCCGGCACCCTCCGCGAGGTCGATGATCTTGGATACCGATCGATGTTCCTCGAACGCCAGTTCCGGCTCGTGATGGAGGCTGTGGCTCAGGGTGATCAGTGCGCTCGACCAGGTCTCCACAGAGGACTCGATCTTCGCCGCAACATCGGCTGGGACGAGCGTCCTTCGGTCCGTCATGAGAGGTCAGCTCCCTTGCGGTAGCACAGTCCGAGGCCGGCCCCCACGAGTGCGACCGCTGCACACACGCACCACAACCACACGTAGGACTGCAACGTGACGCCCGCGGAAGTGCTGGTCGCGGACAGGATTGCGCCGACAGTGGCCGCTCCGATCGCCGCACCCATCGAGAGCGCGAGTTCGTTGATCCCCGCCGCCATGGCGGTCTCGCGGTCGGGTACCGATTCGACGCACAGTGCGCGCGTCGAGGCCTGATAGCCGCCGAAACCGATGCCGAGTAGAGCGATTGCGGCGAGATACTGGGGCGCCGTCGAATGCCAGAGGAGCACACTGCCGAACGAGGCTGCGATCAGGACGCCCGAAAGGGCAAGTGTCTGCCGTTCGCCGAGCCTGCGAAGCATTGTCGCTGTGGAGAGCGAACTTGCGAGCGCGAATACGTTGAGCGCCAGTGCGACGAGCGCAATCGAACGCGGCCCGTAAGAAAGGCCGAATCCGCTGTCGTCGGGTGAGGACCCGAGAAAGACCGCGTTCGCACCGAAGAAGCCGATCGTCGAGAAGGCCAGACAGAAGGTGACCCCGGAGACGACAGCCACAGGCGGGTGGACGAGCATGCGGACATCCACCATCGGACACTTCGAGACCGAGTCGACGCCGATCCATGCGGCGAGACCGACGACACCCAGAGACATCGATCCGATCGTTTCTCCTGATGTCCATCCCCAGTCCGCACCGAGCGACAGCGCGGCCACCACGCCGGCGAGACCGAGCGAGAGCAGGGCGAAGGACAGGATCGGAATGCGGCCGCCCGACCGTGGAGCACCATCGGGGATGAGGAAGCCGGCGATCACCGCCAGGACCGCGACCGGTACCGCGACCCACAGCCCGAGTGTCGCCGACCGCTCGCTGAGCGAGCCCGAGACGACACCGCCGATGCCGACCGCCGCGGTGAGGACGCCGACCAATAGGCCGACTCCTGTGCGGCGACTCGCCGGCGCCTGGTGTCGCAGGATCCCGATCAGGAGCGGCATGAAGCCCACGACCGCACCCTGGAGAACGACACCGACCGAGATCGTCAGCACGCTCGGCGAGATCGCCATGATCAGTGACCCGGCAGCGACGAGGGCAATGGAGAGGCGGAGAAAACGGCGGTATCCGAACGAGTCGCCCAGTTTGGCGAGTAGCGGTGTCCAGATTGCGAACGCCAACTGAGACAGCAGATAGATCCTGGTCTGTCCGGATGCCGTGATCTGCAGGCTGTCGCCGAGTGAAGGCAGCAGTGGTGTGAGATAGCCCTGCGTGACGCCGCTGAGCAACTCGACGGTGGCCATCGAGCCCAGTAGTGCCCCTACCGGGAGCCGTCTGGCCCTCAGGTCCTCACCCACAACCGATATTGTTCGCATCATCGACCTCGACTTCGCTGTGCCTGGTTGTTCCAGGTTGCGCACCCGCGCTGCGACAACTCTCGGTGGCCCACCTCACTAATCTGGAAAGATGACCGGTTTCTCACAGAAGAGGACCTGCAGAATGCCGGATGTAACGCCAGAGGTAGCAACCGAGCTCGATCTCGCCATCACCGATGCCCTCCAGCTGAACCCGCGGGTCGATTGGGCAGAGCTGGCTCAGACCCTCGGGCACACACCGAAGACCCTCGCGAGAAGGTGGAAGCTACTGACCGAACGCGGTTCCGCGTGGGTTGCGGTGGTTCCCGGCCCGGCATTCGTTCGCCAGGGATGTGCCACATTCCTGGCCGTCCAGTGCAGACCTCAGGCGAAACGCGACGTAGTCCGGGCACTCGTCGGCGAATCTGCTGTGGCGACCGTGTCCAGCACGACCGGCGCTGCGGACTTCCTTCTCGACGTGTTCGTTCCCGGCATCGCAGATCTCGCTCGGCTTCTCGACGACCGGATCGAACGAATCGACGGAATCACCGCGGTGACATCGATGGTCGCGCTGACCACCTACCGGGAGGGTTCGCGGTGGCGGGTCCAAGCGCTGGACCTGGAACAGTCCACTCGCCTGGTGCCGCCGACCCCCTCCACCCGTCGGACACCGCTTTCCTCACTCGACGACCTGGACCGGGCTCTGCTTCAAGCCCTGGCGACGGACGGCCGGCAATCCTGGACCGATCTCGCCGCTCGGTGCGGGACGACCGGACCGACCGCGCGCCGCCGAGTCGAGAGAATGACGGACTCGGGTCGTGTCGCCCTGCGGTGCGAGGGAGCCCCCGAACTTCTCGGGCCCATCGTGCCGACGACTTTCATGATGACCGTTCCGCCCGGTGAGCTGAACACAGCGGGAAACCTGTTGGGCCGCATGCCCAGATGTCGTGTCGTCGAGGCCGTCACAGGAACGTCGACGATCGTCGCCACCATGTGGTTTCGCGCGGCTGCCGAGATCGCGCCGTTCGAGGCCGCACTGACCCGCGAACTCCCGTCGCTCGTGATCACCGACAGGTTCATCACCCTGCACACGCACAAGAGGGGCGGACACGTCCTCGACCCCCTCGGCCGGACCACCGGCACGATCCCGCTGACGGCCTACTGAAGGGCGCCCGAACAACCGTCACGTCGGGCAGGTCACAACCGGTGCAATTCGACGTCGCCGAGTTCCCCGTCGCGGGCGGTGGCGGTCATGTACGTGCAGTGCGGCTGCCGCCGTCGATCGGTCGGTGATCCAGGGTTCAGCAGTCGCAGACCGGATTCGGTCGTGGTGTCCCAGGGAATGTGGCTGTGCCCGAAGATCAGGACGTCGGTGTCCGGGTAGGCCGCCGACATCCGTTTCTCCCTGCCGGCGGAGGCCCCGGTCTCGTGCACGACGGTGATGCGCACCCCGGCCAGGGTCACGTCCGCCCGCTCGGGCATCAGGGCGCGCAGTTCGTCGCCGTCGTTGTTGCCCCAGCACGCCACGAGCCGCGCCGATCGCGCCTGCAACGCCTCGAACGTGGGGAGATCGACCCAGTCGCCGGCGTGGATCACCACGTCGGCGCGGTCGACCTCGTCCCACACCCGAGCCGGTAGGTCGCGCGCCCGTTTCGGGACATGGGTGTCGGCCAGCAGCAATAACCTCACGGTCACAGTCTGCGCGAATCCGCACCCTTTCTCTGCATCCGCACCCGTTTTCGCGTGCGAAAAGTGGTGCGGGTGCAGAAATAGGGTGCGGGTGCAGAAGTGGGTGGGAGTAAGCGCTTTACGCGCCCGCGAGCGCGGCGGCGTCCTCTGCCTGCAACAGCAGACCCATGTGCTCACGCATCCGCTGGGCGTCCGGCTCGAGGCCGGTGAAGATCCGGAAGGAGTCGACGGCCTGTCCGATGGTCATGCCGATTCCGCTGAGGGTCCGGGCGCCGATCTCGCGGGCGCGGGCGAGGAGTTCGGTTTCGGCGGGACGGTAGACGACGTCCGCGACCCACAGGTCGGGGCGCAGCAGTGCGGCGTCGAGTGCCATGCCGGGGTGGGCCGCCATGCCGATCGGCGTCGCGTGGATGAGGCCCTGGGCCGCACCGACCGCTGCGGGAACGGCGGAGAGGTCGCCGGCGGCGATCTCCCGGTCCGGGAACAGTTCGGCGAGCGAGTCGCGCAGATCCTTCGAGCGCGCGGCATCGGCGTCGATGATCGTGAAGTGACCGACACCCCGGGTCAGCGCGGCGTAGGCGACGGCCGCGCCGGCGCCACCGGCCCCGAGTTGCACGACGCGGTTCATGGGCGCCCCTTCGAGACCCTCGTCCATGTTCCGCGCGAATCCGGACCAGTCGGTGTTGTGGCCGATCAGGCGCCCGCCGTCGATGTGGACCGTGTTGACCGCGCCGAGCTTGCGGGCGTCGTCGGACAGGTCGTCGAGCAGCGGAATGACGGCCTGCTTGCAGGGGTGCGTGATGTTGAGCCCGTTGAACCCGAGGAGCTTGGCGGCCGCGAGAAGCTGCGGCAGTCCCTCGACGCCCATGCCCAGCGTGTCGAGGTCGAGGATCCGGTACACGTATCCGACGCCCTGCGCGCGACCCTCGGCCTCGTGGAGCGGCGGGGTCAGCGATTTCGAGATCCCGGTGCCGATCAGACCGCACAGGTACGACGGGCGAGCGGTGGGGGCATCGAGGTCACGAGAGGTCATGGCGGTCACTTCCGGGAGAGGGCTGGGAGCTAATTAACTATCTAGTGAGTTATGTCACGGTAGCATACCTCCATACCGCGCGGAAGACAGCACAGGCAGGAGTTACACCGATGACACGAAGCGAGACGACGGGCGCGACCTCCGAGGTGGAGACGGTCAAACGGACCCGTAACCCCGAGAAGACCCGGGAGAACATCCTGCGGGTGGCGATGACGGAATTCGCCGACAAGGGGCTGACCGGCGCCCGCATCGACGAGATCGCGGCGAAGACCGCCACCACGAAGCGGATGCTCTACTACTACTTCGGCGACAAGGAGGGGCTGTACCGGGCAGTCCTGCAGCGCGCCTACGAGGAGATCCGCTACGAGGAGTCCCAGCTCGACGTCGACCACCTCGAGCCGACCGAGGCGATCCGCGCGCTCGCCGAGCTGACCTTCGACCATCACGAGGCTCACCCGGACTTCATCCGTCTCGTCGCGATCGAGAACACGAATCGGGGCGCCAACCTCGTCCAGGCCGAGGGCCTCCCCGAGACGCAGGCTCCGGCGATTCGCACGCTCGAGCGGATCCTCCAGCGCGGACAGGACGCGGGCATCTTCCGCACCGACACGACGGCGCTCGACATCCACATGCTCATCAGCTCGTACTGCGTCTTCCGGGTGGCGAATCGGTACACGTTCAAGGCTCTGTTCGACTGGGATCTGACCGGCGCGGAGAACCGCCCCCACCTGCGCGCAATGATCGGCGACGTCGTCCTGGCCTACCTGCAGCAGCCCGGGAAAGTATGAACTAACTATTTCGACCATTATTGACTCGAGGCTGTGACCTGGGTTACCTTGCTTCTACGACCTACGAACACCTGCTCTTCCGAGCCGCCAGTGTTCACATTCCTCGCTCCCCAGGAGTATCGATGACCATCGACTACGGCACCGGCGTCTCCGGTCGAAACGGTGACGGCAAAGGCCGCTCCTCCGTCGACCCCAACGCTGATCCCACCAATGCGAAGAAGGCCGCGAAGGCCGCCTTCTTCGGCAGCCTGCTCGAGTACTACGACTTCTACATCTTCGCCTCGGCTGCTGCGCTGGTGTTCCCGCACGTGTTCTTCGAGGGATCGAAGAATCCGCTGCTGCTGTCGCTGGCCACCTTCGGCATCTCCTACGTCGCGCGTCCGATCGGCGCCGTGTTCGTCGGACACTTCGGCGACCGGGCCGGGCGCAAGAAGGTGATGATGTTCTGCCTGGTGCTCATGGGTGTCGTCACGTTCCTGATCGGCTGTCTGCCGTCGTCCGAGCAGGCCGGGATGGTCGGTCCGGTGCTGCTGGTGTTCCTGCGTATCTGCCAGGGCGTCTCCGCGGCCGGCGAACAGTCGGGTGCGGGCTCACTCACCCTCGAGCATTCCCCCGCCCACCGTCGCGGCTTCTTCTGCAGCTGGACGCTCACCGGCACTCAGGCCGGCTTCATCGTCGCGAGCCTCGCGTTCATCCCTGTCGCGGCGCTGCCCGACGAAGATCTCTACAGCTGGGGCTGGCGTGTCCCGTTCTGGTGCAGCCTCCTCGTCCTCGTCGTCGCCTACATCGTGCGTCGCAAGCTCGAAGAGCCCGAGATCTTCATCGCCAACAAGGAAGCGCTGGACGAGACGCCCGCCCCGCTGCCCGTCGTCGACCTCTTCCGCACGCACTGGCGTGACGTTCTCCGTGTGGTCTTCTGCGCCTTCATCGCCGTCGTCAGCACCGTGTTCTCCGTGTTCGGCCTCGCCTACGCCACCACCCCCGAGATCGGCATGAGCCGCACCACCATGCTGTGGGTCGCGATCGCCGCCAACGCGGTGGCCCTGGTCTCGCAGCCGCTGTTCGGCATGCTGTCCGACCGGATCGGCCGCAAGCCGGTGTTCATCGGTGGCGCCATCGGTTCGGCCGCCGGAATCTTCCTCTACTTCGCCGCGATCGGCACCGGCAACGTGGCCATGATCTTCCTCGCGGGCATCCTGCTGATGGGCGGCGTCTACGCCGGGACCAACGCCATCTGGCCCGCGTTCTACGCCGAGATGTTCTCGTCGCGGGTTCGCTACTCCGGAATGGCGATCGGCACGCAGCTCGGTTTCGCCCTCGCCGGATTCGCTCCGACCATCGCCCAGGCACTGCGCGGCGCCGACCCCAAGAACTGGGTGCCGGTGGCGATCTTCACCGCCGTCTGCGCACTGATCGCCGCGGCCTCCGCCTCCACGGCCAAGGAGAACTCCCGCACTCCGCTGCTCGACCTCGACAAGGAGGACGTCGCGCTCACGAAGGCGAAGGCGAACGCAAAGGTCTGATCCACTCGGAAACGAACGATGCGCCCGGCACGTGTGCCGGGCGCATCGTCGTGTCGGTGCCTAACGCCGCAGTTCGTGGGTGAGTGCTTCGAGTTCGTCGCCGCCGGCCATTTGCTGGGTGAGTTCTTCGAGGCTGATCTCGTCGAAGGTGCAGTCCAGTTTCTGCCGGCCGCGGTTGAGGAGCACGAAGTGGTCGCCGACCATGTAGGCGTGGTGCGGGTTGTGGGTGATGAACACGACCCCGAACCCTTGTTCCTTGGCGGCGGAGATGTAGCGCAGCACCATCCCGGACTGCTTGACGCCGAGGGCGGCGGTGGGCTCGTCGAGGATCAGGACGCGGGCGCCGAAGAAGATCGCCCGGGCGATCGCCACGCACTGGCGTTGCCCGCCGGACAGCGAACCGATCGGGGCGTCGACGTCGGGCAACTCGATGCCCATCTTCGACAACTCGGACATCGTGGTGGCCCGCATCCCGTTCGCATCCAGTGTCTTGAGCGGTCCCTTCCGCAGTTCCTGGCCGAGGAAGAAGTTCCGCCACACCGGCATCAGCGACACCACCGCCAGGTCCTGGTAGACGGTGGCGATGCCCTTGGACAGGGCCTCCTTCGGTGAGCCGAACGTGAGGGCCTCGCCGTCGACGAGCAACTCACCCTCACTCTGCTGGTGCAGGCCGGCGATGATCTTGATCAGGGTGGACTTGCCGGCCCCGTTGTCGCCGAGGACACCGGTGACCTCCCCGGCCCGCACCCGCAGGTTGATGTCCTGCAGGGCGATGATGTTGCCGTACTGCTTGCCGACGTGCTTGAGCTCGATCAGCGGGATCTTGTCGCCACCACCGGGTTCGGTATCGACGGGCATCTGTTCGATGGTACTCATACCGGTCACCTCTTGGCGGCGTAGTTACGGAAGGCATTGTTGGCGATGACCGCGAACAGCAGCATCGCGCCGAGGAAGAATTTGAACCAGTCCGGGTTCCAGCCGGCGTAGACGATGCCCTGGTTCGTCATGCCGAAGATGAACGCGCCGATCGCGGCGCCGATCGCGGTGCCGTACCCGCCGGTGAGCAGGCAGCCGCCGATGACCGCGGCGATGATGTAGAGGAACTCGTTGCCGATGCCCTGCCCGGACTGGACGGTGTTGAACGAGAACAGCAGGTGCATCCCGACGAACCAGGCGGCGAACCCGACGGTCATGAACAACCCGATCTTGACCTTGGTGACCGGGACGCCGATGGCGCGGGCGGAGTCCTGGTTGCCGCCGACGGCGAAGATCCAGTTCCCGATCCGGGTCTTGAACAGCACCCAGGTGGCGATCGCGGTGAACAGCAACCACCACAGCACGGTGATCCGCACCGACACCCCACCGACGACGAACGAGGACGCGAACACCTTCTTCGCCGAGTCGAACCCCTGCATGTCGGAGACGCTTTGGGTGGCGACCTGCCCGGTGATCAGTTTGGTGACCGCCAGGTTGATGCCGGTGAGCATCAGGAACGAGCTCAGCGTGATCAGGAAGCTGGGGATCTTCGTCTTCATCACCAGGTACCCGTTGAAGAACCCGACCGCCAGCGAAACGACCAGGGCCAGGGCGGCGCCGGCCCACAGGTTCAGGTGCAGGTTGTAGGCGATCATCGACGCCGCGAGGGAGCTGGTGGTGACGGCGACGCCGGCGGAGAGGTCGAATTCCCCGCCGATCATCAGCAGTGCGACCGCGCATGCCATGATCCCGATCGTCGAGGAGGCGTAGAGCACCGTGGCCAACGCTTCGGGGCTGCGGAACGGGGGTGCGACGATCATGAAGAAGACGAAGATGGCGATCGCACCGAACAGGGAACCGACCTCGGGGCGGATCAGCAGACGCTGCAGGCGTTTCTGCTCCTTCACCCGTTCGTCGTGGACGACCTTGTGACTGGCAAGGTCCAGATCTTGCTGTGTGGACATGATTTCCTCTCCGCGCCGGTGGATCTCAGCGTTGTGCGGTGCCGGCCGGTCGTGCGGCCGGGTCGATGGTGACGGTGACGGTGTGTGCATGAGATGGACCCACCGGGGTCCGGATCGTGTGCCCTGACATGTGATCGACCGCCGATCAGCGGGTGCCGGCCTTGGCGTACTCGGCGACCTTCTCGATGTTGGACTTGTCGATGAACGACGGCCCGGTCAGCGTGGGCCCGCCGCCGCCGATGACGTTGCCGTTGTTCAGGTAGAGCCACAGCGAATCGATGGCCAGGTAGCCCTGCAGGTACGGCTGCTGGTCGATGGCCCATTGCACGCTGCCGTCGGTTATGGCGTCGACAAGTGCCGCGTTGGTGTCGAACGTGTAGACCTTGGCCGGGCTGCCCGCGTTACCGACCGATTGCACGGCAGTGAGGGCGATCGGTGCGCCGAGCGCGAGCACACCGTCGATGGACGGGTCCTGCTGGAGCTTGGCGGCGATCGTCGAGTTCACCGACGGCATGTCCTCACCGTTCACGTTGAGTGTCTCGAACGTGCCGCGGAAGGTCTGCTTGGCACCGGCGCAACGGGATTCGAGCTGGATCTGGCCCTGCTGCTGGATGACGCAGATGACGTGCTTGGCGCCGTCCTCGTTCAGCCGGTTCCCCGCGGCCTGGCCGGCGATGGTCTCGTCCTGCCCGAAGTACTGGGTGACCCCCATGTCCTTCCAGGCTCCGTATCCGGCGTTGAACGCGGAGATCGGGATGCCCGCGTCCTGCGCGCTCTTGACGGCGGGCGCCATCGCCTCGGGGGTGGCGAGGGTGAGCGCGAGCCCGTCGACCTTCGAGTCGATGGCCGTCTGCACGAGGTTGGCCTGATTGGGGGCCTGCGGATCGGACGAGTACTTCAGTTCGACGTTGTCCTTGTCTGCGGCGTCCTGCGCGCCCGTTCGGATCAGGTCCCAGAAGGTGTCGCCCGGTGCCGCGTGCGTGACCATTGCGATCGTGATGCGCGGGGTGTCGGCGGTGCCCGCGCCGATCCCGGACCCGCTGCTGTCCGGTTTGCCTCCGGTGCTCGAGCACGCCGCGAGGCTCATCACCAAGGCGCTCGCGCAGGCCAGTACCGCCACGCGACGCCGGTTGGGGAAGTTCATCTGCTTTTCCTCTCGGGGGGACGAACGGCCCGGTGACGTCTTGGCCGTGTGCCTTAGATGTAATACGCGTCACACCCGAAAGTCAATAGTTTGTCTGGACATTAGGACCACATATCAAATGATCGGACATGAGTGTCCCGCAGACGGCCCGGAAATCGAGCAGATGCGTGGGCGGGTGCGGGCGCGCTCAGCGCGTGACCGCTGCCCCCGCGTCGCGCGGCAGACGCAGGGTGTCGACCACCGTGCACAGCATCAGCAGGCCCAAAAGGACGAAGGTCCAGGAATATTCGGACCCGAACCCGTGCTCGGACGACGTCGCCAACGGCGTGAACGCAGTGAGGGCGAGCGCTGCGACCGCGATCCCGAGACCGGCCGCCAGTTCCTGCACGGCGGCGTTGAGGGTGTTCGCGTGCGTGAGGTCGGCACGATCGACGTCGGAGAACGCGAGACTGTTGTACGCGGTGAATCCGACCGAGCGCAGGGCTCCGCTCACGAAGAGGACCCCCGCGATGACCGGCATCGGGGTCGACGAGCTCAGGGCGGCGAGCAGCCCGAAGCAGCCGACGGACAGCAGGGCGTTGACCAGCAGGATCGGCCTGATCCCGAAGCGCCGCATCAGCGGCGTCGTACAGGGCTTGATGGCAATGTTGCCGGCGAACAGCGCCGCGACGAGCAGACCCGCGAGGAACGGCGTCCAGCCGAAGCCGAGTTGGAACTGCAGTGGCAGCAGGAACGGCACTGCCGTGACGATGAGGCGGTAGAGCGACCCCCCGGTGACGGTGGTCCGCAGCGTCCGGACGCGCAGCACGCGGAAGTCGACGAGCGGATGGGGAGTGCGGGCGAGATGGCGCACCGAGGCCGCCAGCAGAACGACCGCGACCACTCCCCCGATCGCGACCCGCCGCCAGTCCGTGCCCGTCACGCGGATGCTCTCCAGCGCGATCAGGGCTGCCGCGATCCCCGTTCCGACCCCGAGGAGGCCCCGCCAGTCCAGCCTGCTCGTCGACCGCGAACCCGCCCCGTGAACCAGCTTCAGGGACAGCAGGATTCCGAGGACGCCGATGGGAATGTTGATGACGAAGATCCATCGCCACGAGCCGACGGTGGCGATCGCACCGCCGAGCAGGGGCGCGATGACGGGCGCTGCGAGCGCGGGCCACGTGAGCAGGGCTATCGCGCGGACGAGGTCACTCTTCGTGCTCGACCGCAGCACCGCGAGGCGCCCGACCGGCACCATCATGGCGCCGCCGACTCCCTGCAGCACCCGCATCGCGACGAGCATCGGCAACGACACGCTCGCCGCGCACCCGATGGACGCCAGCGTGAACACGGCAATGGCGGCCACGAACACGCGGCGGGTCCCGAACCGGTCGGCCACCCACCCGCTCGCGGGGATGAGAACGGCGACCGTCACCAGGTAGGCGGAGATCGCGATGTTGACGTCGACTGCGTCGACACCGAAGGACTCGGCGATCAGCGGGACGGCAGGCGCGATGATGGTGGCGTCGAGAATCTCCATGAAGAGGGCACCTGCCACCAGCAGGGCCATTCCGCGGGGGAACGACGTCGCGCGCGCGGTTCTAGCGATCGACAACGGTCGTGTCGAAGTAGTACCGCGACGCGCGGTAGCAGTGGCTGCCGAACTCGACGGCGCTTCCCGAGTCGTCGAACGCGGTCCGGCTCATCGTCAGCAGCGGTGCCCCGGTCTTCTCGTCGAGCAGCGACGCCTCCGCCTTGCTCGCCGCTTTCGCGCCGATGCGCTGCCGGGCGAGACGGATGTGCACGCCGCGAGCCCGGAGTGCGTGGTAGAGGCCGTGCGCCTCCAGCTCCTCAGGGTCCGGCGCGAGGTCCACCGGGATGTGGTTGGTCATCAGCGCCAGCGGTTCGCCGTTGGTGCTGCGGAGCCGCCGGATGGACGCGACCTCGGCGCCGGGCTGCAGGTTCAGTTCGGCGGCGACGTCTTCGGCCGGCACGGATACCTGGTAATCGAGGAGCTTGGTGGTCGGGCTCTGCCCCGCCCGCGCGAGGTCGTCGAAGAGGCTGGTGAGTTCGACCGGCCGGTGCACGGCGCTCTGCACCACCTGCGTTCCGACACCGCGTTTGCGGACGAGCAGCCCCTTGTCGACGAGCTCCTGGATGGCGCGGCGGGTGGTGGGACGGGACAGGTTGAGCCGCTTGGCGAGCGCCAGTTCGTTCTCGAAGCGGTCACCGGGAGCGAGTTCCCCGCCGATGATCGCGTTCTCGATCGTCTGCGCGAGCTGGAAATACAGCGGAACCGGGCTCGATCGGTCGAGCTCGACTGCGAGTGGTGCACCCACTGACAACTCCGATCCTCGTGCGCGGGGCGACGTCGCCGTCGCCGATCTTTCCGGCAGTGTATGCGAACACTAACACCAGATTGACTTCAAGTAATAATGTCAGGACAAAGTCTTGACAGGAGCCGGTGATGTGGAGCACAGTTTCCATCAGACCTCGGCGCCCTGCGCAGACCACCCACAACGACCTATTCGGGAGTCAGCCTTGACCACCATCCAGACGCACACCAACCGGAACGGATTGGACGTCCTCGCCATCGGGCGCTGCGGTGTGGACATCTACCCGTTGCAGACCGGAGTCGGCCTCGAACACGTCGAGACGTTCGGCAAGTTCCTCGGCGGAAGCGCGGCCAACGTCACCGTCGCCGCCGCCCGCCTCGGCTGCCGCAGCGCGCTCATCTCGGGCGTCGGCAACGACCCGTTCGGACGCTTCGTCCGCACGGCACTCACCGACCTCGGCGTCGACAACCGCTACGTCGGGATCGACACCGAGCACCCGACGCCCGTCACGTTCTGTGAGATCTTCCCGCCGGACGACTTTCCGCTGTACTTCTACCGCAAACCTGTCGCCCCGGACCTGCAGGTGACGCCGGCGGACATCGATCTCGACGCGGTCCGCGACGCGAAGCTGTACTGGTCGACGGTCACCGGGCTGTCCGAAGAGCCCAGCCGCAGCGCGCATTTCGCAGCCTGGGAGGCCCGCGGACGTCGCACCCACACCGTCCTCGATCTCGACTACCGCCCGATGTTCTGGTCCTCCCCCGCCGACGCCACCGCTCAGGTGCAGCGGGCCCTCCAGCACGTCACCGTCGCGGTCGGCAACCGTGAGGAATGCGAGATCGCGGTCGGCGAGTCCAACGCACACAAGGCCGCGGACGCCCTGCTCGATCTCGGCGTCGAACTGGCCATCGTCAAACAGGGCCCCAAAGGGGTCCTCGGGAAGACACGCACCCAGAGCATCACGGTGCCCCCGAACGACGTCCAGGTTGTCAACGGGCTCGGTGCCGGCGACAGCTTCGGCGGCACGCTGTGCCACGGCCTGCTCGCCGGGTGGCCGCTCGAGAAGATCCTGCGCTACGCCAACGCCGCGGGGGCGATCGTCGCCTCCCGGCTCGAATGCTCCACCGCGATGCCGACGGCCGACGAGGTCCGGGCGCTCGCCGATTCCACCACTTCGGAGGCTGTCAATGTCTGAAACTCTCGCTCACCGCGCAGTCTGCACGTCCTACGCCGACGTCACCGAGGTACGCGCGAACGACCCGGCCGCCATCGACCGCGCTTGGGCGACCCGGATCGCCCGGCCCACGGTCCGCGGTAACGGCCGGCTCATGATCGTCGCCGCCGACCACCCCGCCCGCGGTGCACTCTCGGTCGGCGACCGTCCGACCGCGATGAACAGTCGCACCGACCTCCTCGACCGCCTCCGCACCGCCCTGCGCAACCCCGGCGTGGACGGCGTGCTCGCCACCGCCGACATCCTCGACGATCTGGTGCTGCTCGGCGCGCTCGACGACAAGGTGGTCATCTCGTCGATGAACCGCGGCGGCCTGGCCGGCGCCAGTTTCGAACTCGACGACCGGATGACCGGCTACACCGCGGCCGGCACCGCGAAGGCCGGCATGAACGGCGGAAAGATGCTGTGCCGCATCGATCTCGACGATCCCGGCACGCTCTCCACCCTCACCGCGTGCGCCCAGGCGGTCGATGCGCTGGCCGAGGCCGGACTGATGGCCATGGTGGAACCGTTCCTGTCGCGACGGGTCGACGGCAAGGTCAAGAACGATCTCAGCGCCGACGCCGTGATCAAGTCGATCCACATCAGCCAGGGTCTGGGCTCCACGTCCGCCTACACCTGGATGAAGCTTCCGGTGGTCGACGAGATGGAACGCGTCATGGACGCGACGACGCTTCCGACGCTGCTGCTCGGCGGAGACCCGCAGACAGCCCCCGAGGAAACGTTCGCGAGCTGGGCCAAGGCCCTCGCGCTGCCGTCGGTCCGCGGCCTGATCGTCGGACGCACCCTGCTGTACCCGCGGGACGAGGACGTCGCCGCCGCGGTCGACACCGCCGTATCCCTCGTTCACTGACGCACGCCGGAGAGGCCCACGATGAACAGCAAGTACTACGTGCCGGTCGGTTCCGCGGCCACCGGACCGTTCGACCTCGAGGTCACCCCCGAATCGGCGGGCTGGACCGAATCGAGCCTTCGGGTGCTCACCCTGGCCCCCGGCGGCTCGGCCGAACTCGCGTCCGGTGACGACGAGATCATCGTCGTGCCACTGGCCGGGTCCGCGGCGGTGTCGAGCGAGGGCACCGAGTTCGCCCTCACCGGACGGCGCTCCGTGTTCGACGGACCGAGCGACTTCGCCTACGTGGGGCGGGATTCGGCCTACACGGTGACGAGCGCGACCGGTGGACGATTCGCCCTGTGCGGGGCCCGCGCGCAGCAGAAGTTCCCGTTCCGGTACGTCCCGGCAGCCGACATCTCCGTCGAACTGCGCGGCGCGGGCAACTGCAGCCGCCAGGTGCACAACTTCGGCACCGCCGATCGCTTCGAGGCCGATTCGATCATCGCGTGCGAGGTCATCACTCCCGGTGGCAACTGGTCGTCGTACCCGAGCCACAAACACGACGAGAACAGCGACGTCGAGTCGCAGCTCGAGGAGATCTACTACTTCGAGATCGCCGAAGCCAATGCCACCACAGTGGATTTCGGCGGAGCCGGATTCGGATACCATCGCGTGTACGGCACTCCCGAGCGGCCCATCGAGGTACTCGAGGAAGTGCGCTCCGGCGACGTGGTCCTCGTGCCGCACGGGTACCACGGACCGTCGATCGCCGCCCCCGGACATCACATGTACTACCTGAACGTCATGGCCGGGCCGGGCGAAGGCCGCGTCTGGAACATCTGCGACGACCCGGCCCACACCTGGCTGCGCGGCAGCTGGGAACACCAGACCGTCGATCCCCGCCTCCCCCTCCACGCACCGTCCGAAGGAGCATGACCGTGGTGTCCACCGCGCCGATGTCGGCGAGTAAGAACCCCAACGCCGAGGGCACCGTCCACCTCACGGTGGCTCAGGCGACCATCCGATTCCTCGCCAACCAGTATGTCGAGCGGGACGGCGAACGCACCAAGTTCTTCGCCGGCTGCTTCGGCATCTTCGGCCACGGCAACGTCGCCGGACTCGGCCAGGCACTGCTGCAGGCCGAGATCGACGCCGTCGAATCCGGTACCGAATCCGAACTGCCGTACGTCCTCGGGCGCAACGAGCAGGCGATGGTGCACAGCGCAGTCGCGTACGCACGCCAGAAGGATCGCCTGCAGACGTGGGTGGTGTCGGCCAGCGTCGGCCCCGGCTCGACCAACATGTTGACCGGCGCGGCGCTCGCGACCATCAACCGGCTGCCCGTCCTGCTCCTGCCTGCCGACACGTTCGCCACCCGCGCGAGCGCACCGGTGTTGCAGGAACTCGAACTGCCGTCGAGCGGTGACGTCACCGTCAACGACGCGTTCAAACCGCTGTCGCGCTACTTCGACCGCGTGTGGCGGCCGGAGCAGTTGCCTTCGGCACTGCTCGGCGCGATGCGCGTGCTGACCGACCCCGTCGAGACGGGTGCGGCCACCGTCGCCATCCCGCAGGACGTGCAGGCGGAAGCGTTCGACTGGCCGGAGTCACTGTTCGCCGAGCGCACGTGGCACCTGGCCCGGCCGCTCCCCGAGAAGTCGGTGATCGCGCGGGCCGCGGACGTGATCCGGTCGGCGAAGAAGCCGCTGATCGTCGCAGGCGGCGGCCTGATCTACTCCGGCGCCACCGAGGCACTGGCCTCGTTCGCCGAGACGACCGGCATTCCGGTCGGCCAGAGTCAGGCCGGCAAGGGCTCACTGCCCTACGACCACCCGCAGTCGGTCGGCGCGATCGGCTCGACCGGCACCACGGCGGCCAACGCTCTCGCCACCGAGGCCGACGTGATCATCGGCATCGGCACCCGCTACAGCGACTTCACCACGGCCTCGCGCACCGCGTTCAACAACCCCGACGTGCGGTTCGTCAACATCAACGTCGCGTCGATCGACTCGGTGAAGCAGGGCGGCGTCAGCGTCGTCGCAGACGCCCGCGAGGCACTGGAGGCGCTCACCGCGGCACTGGGCGACTACCATGTTTCCGACCAGTATCGCTCGCGCACAGCCGAACTCGCAGCACACTGGGAGTCCACGGTCGACTCGGTCTACAAGATCGACGACGACTCGCTCGGACTGAACCAGAATCAGGTCATCGGACTCGCCAACACCCTGTCCGATCCGCGCGACGTCGTCGTGTGCGCCGCCGGTTCCATGCCCGGCGACCTGCACAAACTGTGGCGCACCCGCGACTCCAAGGGCTATCACGTCGAATACGGCTTCTCGTGCATGGGCTACGAGATCGCCGGCGGCATCGGCGCCAAGATGGCCTGCCCCGACCGCGACGTGTTCATCATGGTCGGCGACGGCTCGTACCTGATGATGGCCACCGAACTCGTCACGGCCGTGCAGGAGAACGTCAAGGTCATCGTGGTCCTCGTGCAGAATCACGGCTTCGCGTCCATCGGATCGCTGTCGGAGTCGCTCGGCTCCCAGCGGTTCGGCACCGATTACCGCTACCGGGGCGACTCCGGCCGGCTCGACGGCGACATCCTGCCCGTCGACCTGGCGGCCAACGCCGCGAGCCTCGGCGCCGACGTGATCCGCGCGAACACGGCCGCCGAGTTCACCGACGCCGTCAAGGTGGCGAAGGCCAGCGACAACACCACCGTCATCCACGTCGAGACGGACCCGCGAATCGCGGCCCCGGACAGCGAATCCTGGTGGGACGTCCCGGTCAGCGAGACCAGCACCGTCGACTCCACCCGGACCGCCTACGAGACGTACGCGCAGTGGAAGAAGATCCAGCGCCCGTTCCTGCGCCCGTCCGGCAACTGACACCCCCCGACACACTTTCTCGAAAGGATTTCCCGATGAGCGTCATTCGCGTCGGATCCGCCCCCGACTCCTGGGGCGTCTGGTTCCCGGAAGACCCGCAGCAGACCCCGTACGGACGGTTCCTCGACGAGGTCTCGGCATCCGGTTACGAGTGGATCGAGCTGGGGCCGTACGGCTACCTGCCGACCGATCCGCAGCAGCTCCGTGACGAACTCGCGGCCCACAATCTGAAACTGTCGGCCGGCACCGTGTTCGAGCACCTCCACCAGGACGACTCCTGGGATGCCGTGTGGACCCAGATCGAGGACGTCGCGAAGCTGACCGCCGCCGTCGGCGGCAAGCACGTGGTCGTGATCCCGGAGATGTGGCGCGACCCGAGCAGCGGCGAGGTGCTCGAGGACCGCAATCTCACCGCGGAGCAGTGGAAGAAGAAGACCGGCGGCATGAACGAGCTGGGCAAGAAGATGTTCGAGAAGTACGGAGTGAAAGCGCAGTACCACCCGCACGCGGACAGCCACGTCGACACCGAGGAGAACGTGTACCGCTTCCTCGACGGCACCGACAGCGAGTACGTGAACCTGTGCCTCGACACCGGCCACATCAGCTACTGCGGCGGCGACAACCTCGCGATCATCGAGCGCGCTCCCGAGCGAATCGGCTACCTGCACCTCAAGCAGGTCGATCCCGAGGTCCGCGCCAAGGTCGAGGCCGAAGACCTGCCGTTCGGCGAGGCCGTCAAGCTCGGCGCGATGATCGAGCCGCCGCTCGGCATCCCCGACCTGCCGCCGCTGCTCGCCGCGATCGAGAAGCTCGACATCGACGTGTTCGCGATCGTCGAGCAGGATCTCTACCCCTGCGCCGTGGACGTTCCGCTGCCGATCGCCCAGCGCACCCGTAAGTACCTGGGGTCCTGCGGGATCCCGTCCGTCAAGTTCGTCTAACCGACCACGTCAGGAGCTAGTCAGCTATGTCCGGAAGCAACGACCTGCGCATCGCCGTCCTGGGTGTCGGAATGATGGGCGCCGACCACGTCGCACGCATCACCGAGCGCATCAAGGGCGCGACCGTCGCCGTCGTCAACGACTACTTCGTCGAGAAGGCCGAGCAGATCGCGGCCGGGATCCCCGGCTGCCGGGTGATCGGCGACCCGCTCGACGCGATCGCCGACCCGGGTGTCGACGCCGTCGTCCTGGCCACCCCCGGCCCGACCCACGAGAAGCAGCTCCTCGCCTGCCTCGAGCACGGCAAGCCGGTGATGTGCGAGAAGCCGCTGACCACCGACGTCGCCACGTCCCTCGAGATCGTCAAGCGCGAAGCCGAGCTCGGTAAGAAGCTGATCCAGGTCGGCTTCATGCGACGTTTCGACCACGAGTACGAGCAGCTGAAGTCGCTCATCGACGACGGCACGTTCGGGCAGGTGCTCCTCGCCCACTGCGTGCACCGCAACCCCGCCGTGCCGCCGAGCTTCGACAGCTCGATGATCGTCAAGGACTCGCTGGTCCACGAGGTGGACGTGACCCGATTCCTGTTCGACGAGGAGATCACCTCGGTACAGATTCTCCGGCCCGCCGCGAACCCCGGTGCGCCCGAGGGACTTCAGGATCCTCAGATCGCGTTCTTCACCACCGAGTCCGGTCGCCACGTGGACGTCGAGGTCTTCGTGACCACCGGTGTCGCCTACGAGGTGCGAACCGAGATCGTCGCCGAGAAAGGTTCGGCGTTCATCGGGCTCGATGTCGGGCTCGTCCGCAAGTACGGCACCGGCGCGGGCGACGGCCGCTCGGGCGCCGGAGCGTGGGGCGGGGAGATCACCCCGTCGTTCAAGGAACGCTTCGGCCAGGCCTACGACGTCGAGATCCAGCGCTGGGTGAACGCCGCCCGCACGGGTGCGGAGACCGGCCGCTACGTCGACGGACCCGGTGCGTGGGACGGCTATGCCGCCGCCGCCGTGTGCGCCGCCGGCGTGCAGTCGCTCGAGACCGGCGAGCGCGTGGCCGTCGACATGGTCGACCGTTCCTCCATTCCGGGAGCCTGATCACGATGAAGATTGCACTCGATCCCACCCCGTTCCACCACGACTACTCGCTCCTCGAACTGCCGGCCGTGGTTGCCGAGCTCGGCTTCGAACACCTGCAGCTCACCCCGCATCGCGACATGATCCCGTTCTTCAACCACCCGAAGGCCGACGACGAGCTGGTCCGGCAGTTCCGCAAGTCCTGCAGCGACGCGGGCGTCGGAATCGCCTCCGTGTTGCCGGTCCTGCGGTGGTCCGGCCCGGACGAGGACGCCCGCGAGGCGGCGGTGCGGTACTGGAAGCGCGCCATTCAGATCACCGTCGACCTCGGTGTGAACGTGATGAACACCGAGTTCAGCGGTCGCCCGGAGAAGGCCGAGGAATCGGAGCGCGCCTTCTACCGGTCGATGGAGGAACTCGTCCCCATCATCGAGCGTGAAGGCATCGACGTTCGCATCGACCCGCACCCCGACGATTTCGTGGAGAACGGTCTGGACGCCGTCCGGATGATCCGCGGCATCAACTCGAAGAACTTCGGACTGGTGTACGTCGCGTGCCACTCGTACCACATGGGCGCCGGCATGCTCGAGATCATGCGCGCGGCCGGCGACATGCTGCGGCTCGTCCACGTCGCGGACACGATGGATCACCACCGCTCCCACGGACTGCGGTACATCACCAACCCGCCCGGAAACCCGGTGCGTGTGCACCAGCACCTCAAGATCGGCGACGGCGACCTCGACTGGGACGAGTTCTTCGGCGGGCTCGGCGAACTCGGCTTCTACGACAAACCCGACACGGTGATGGTGTCCAGCGTTTTCGCCGAAGACGAGAACGCTCACGACGTCTCCCGCTACCAACTGAAGACCATGAAGGATTACATCGCGCGCACGCGGTGAAAGGACAACACATGAGCACCAACATCACTCGCGAGATCGCACACTGGTCCGACGGCAAGCCGTTTGCCGGTACCAGCGGCAACACCGCCCCGGTCACCAACCCGGCGACCGGTGCCGTCACCGGTCAGGTGGCCCTGGCCGGCGTCGAGGACGCCCGCGCCGTCATCGACGCCGCCGCCGCCGCGTTCCCCGCCTGGCGCGACACCTCCCTCGCCAAGCGCACCCAGGTGATCTTCACATTCCGGGAACTGCTCAACGCCCGCAAGGGCGAGTTGGCGGAGATCATCACCGCCGAACACGGCAAGGTCGTCTCCGACGCATTGGGTGAGGTCTCCCGCGGCCAGGAGGTCGTCGAATTCGCCTGCGGCATCGCGCACCTGCTCAAGGGCGGCATGACCGAAAACGCCTCCACCAACATCGACGTCTCCTCCCTCCGCCAGCCCGTCGGCCCGGTCGGCATCATCTCCCCGTTCAACTTCCCCGCCATGGTCCCGATGTGGTTCTTCCCCATCGCCATCGCCGCCGGCAACACCGTCGTCCTCAAGCCGTCCGAGAAGGACCCGACCGCCGCGATCTGGATGGCCGAACTCTGGGCCGAAGCCGGACTCCCCGCCGGCGTGTTCAACGTCCTCCAGGGCGACAAGACCGCCGTCGACGAACTGCTCACCCACCCCGCCATCAAGGCCATCAGCTTCGTCGGCTCCACCCCCATCGCCCAGTACGTCTACGCCACCGGCACCGCCCACGGCAAACGCGTCCAAGCCCTGGGTGGGGCGAAGAACCACGCCATCGTCCTGCCCGACGCCGACCTCGACCTCGCCGCCGACGCCATGGTCAACGCCGGCTTCGGCTCCGCCGGCGAACGCTGCATGGCCATCTCCGCCCTGGTCGCGGTCGGCGACATCGCCGACGAACTCGTGACCAAGATCAAAGAGCGCACCGACACGTTGAAGATCGGCGACGGCACCCGCGACTCCGACATGGGACCGCTGGTGACCAAGGTGCACCGCGACAAGGTCGCCTCCTACATCGACGCCGGCGAAAACGACGGGGCCACCATCGTCGTCGACGGGCGCACCGTGCAGGCAAATGGCGGTGCGGACGGGTTCTGGCTCGGCCCGACCCTGATCGACCACGTCACCACCGACATGAGTGTGTACACCGACGAAATCTTCGGACCCGTCCTCTCCGTCATCCGCGTCGACTCCTACGACGACGCCCTGGAACTGGTGAACTCCAGCCAATTCGGCAACGGCACCGCCATCTTCACCAACGACGGCGGCGCCGCCCGACGGTTCCAGAACGAGGTCGAGGTCGGCATGGTCGGCATCAACGTCCCCATCCCCGTCCCCATGGCCTACTACAGCTTCGGCGGCTGGAAGAACTCCCTCTTCGGCGACACCCACGCCCACGGCACCGAAGGCGTCCACTTCTTCACCCGCGGCAAGGTCGTCACCACCCGCTGGCTCGACCCCAGCCACGGCGGCCTCAACCTCGGATTCCCCCAGAACGCATAGGTACTGGTTCTCCGCGCCGGACCGTCCGCGGTCCGGCGCGGAGTCCGTTCGATCGAAAGGAACTTCATGAGCGACACCGCTCTCGCCCGCCGTCATCGGGTCGTGGTCATCGGATCGGGATTCGGCGGTCTCTTCGCCACCAAGGCCCTGAAACGGACGGACGTCGATGTCACTCTGATCGATCGGACGACGCACCACCTGTTCCAGCCGTTGCTGTACCAGGTGGCGACGGGAATCCTGTCCGAGGGTGAGATCGCGCCCGCGACCCGGCTCGTCCTCGAGGACCAGCAGAACGCGTCCGTCCTGATCGGCGGAGTCGAGACGATCGACGTCGCCGACCGGACCGTCACCTCCACACATCGCGGCCGCACGACGGTCACGGAGTACGACAGCCTCGTCGTCTCGGCGGGCGCCCGCCAATCCTATTTCGGCAACGACCATTTCGCCGAGCACGCACCCGGAATGAAGACGATCGACGACGCCCTCGAGCTGCGCGGCCGCATCCTGGGCGCCTTCGAAAGCGCCGAGGTGAGCACCGATCCCGCCGAGCGGGCGCGACTCCTGACGTTCGTCGTGGTCGGCGCCGGACCCACCGGAGTCGAGATGGCCGGCGAGATCGCCCAGCTCGCGCACCGCACTCTCGCCGGCGCCTACCGCACCATCGATCCCCGGGACGCACGCATCATCCTGCTCGACGCGGCCCCCACGGTGCTCCCGCCCTTCGACGAGAAACTGCGTCGTGCTGCCGCCGGCACGCTGGAGGATCTCGGAGTCGAGATCCAGCTAGGCGCGATGGTGACCGACGTCGACGACGACGGACTCACTGTCCGCGACCAGGACGGGGAGCGGCGGATCGAGGCCGCCTGCAAGATCTGGTCCGCCGGTGTCGCAGCCAGTCCGCTGGGCCGGCAACTGGCCGACCAGACCGGCGCCGCGACCGATCGTGCGGGCCGCGTCCTCGTCGAACCCGACCTCACCCTGCCCGGCCACAGTAACGTCTTCGTCGTCGGGGACATGATGAACCGCGACGGACTTCCCGGCGTCGCGCAGGTCGCGATCCAGGGCGGCCGCTACGCCGCGCAGCTGATCGCCGCGGAGGTGCGGGCCCACGGGAAAGGTCGCGACAAGCCCGAACGCGCCCCGTTCCGATACACGGACAAGGGCAGCATGGCCATGATCTCCCGCTTCCACGCGGTCGCGAAGGTCGGTCGCCTCCAATTGACCGGGCTGCTCGCCTGGCTGCTCTGGCTCCTGATCCACCTGGTCTACATCGTCGGTTTCAAGAGCCGACTCGCGACCGCTATGTCCTGGACCTGGTCGTTCCTGGGCAGGACCCGGGGTCACCTGGCGGTCACGGAGCAGCAGGTGGTCGCGAGGACGGCCATCAACCGGCTCGATGCCTGGGAGGATTCCCGGGCGGTACCCGAGGCGGCGACGGCCTCGGCACGGTGAGTACCGTCGCCTCCGTGCCTGCATCCGCTCTCACCGTCGGCATCGACGTCGGTGGTACCAGTATCCGGGCCTGCGTAGTCGACGACACCGGCGAGGTACTCGACTCCGTCCAGGCACCCACACCGCAGTCGGCGAAAGCCCTCGAGGACGCGCTCGACCGTGCCGTCCGCGAGCTCGCGTCCCGTCATCGGATCGCCGCCGTCGGTCTCGCCGTGGCCGGATTCATCAGCTCCGACCTCACCACGGTGCGATTCGCCCCGCACCTGCCGTGGAAGAACGTGCCGGTCGCGAACGATCTGAGTGACCGGCTCGGACTGCCGGTGGTCCTCGAACACGACGCGAACGCGGCGGCGTGGGCGGAGCACCGGTTCGGTGCCGCCGCCGGTGGTCGCAATGTCGTGATGGTCGCGATCGGCACCGGCATCGGTGCGGCGCTGCTCATCGACGGCACGCTCTACCGGGGCAGTTTCGGCGTCGCTCCCGAGCTGGGCCACCTCCAGGTGGTGCCGGGCGGGAGACCGTGCGCCTGCGGCAAGCGCGGGTGCTGGGAACGGTATTGCAGCGGAACCGCCCTCGTCGACACGGCCATCGAGCTCCTCGCCGCCGACCCGACGAGTTCGACGGTCCTCGCACGCGAGGTGGCGAGCGACCCGGGATCGCTCACCGGCCGCCGCATCGCGAGCGCCGCGCGGGACGGCGACCCGCTCGCCGTGCGCACCATGGAGGAGTTCGCACGGTGGCTGGGCGTCGGACTCGCCATCGTCGGTGACGTCTACGACCCCGATCTCGTCGTCGTCTCCGGTGGTGTCAGCGGTTCGGCTCCGCTGTTCCTCGACCACGCGCGGGACGTCTACGCCTCTCTCGCAACCGGTTCCGGGCACCGCCCCCTCGCCCGGATCCGCGAAACACAACTCGGCGAATCGGCCCAGCGGATCGGGGCCGCGACGATGGCAAGGGACGCGCTGCTGAACGGAGCTCCGCTCCCCGTGCGCGGTTGAGGAGTCTCTGGACTCCTCGAGCACGCACGAGCGGCGGAGCCGTCCGCAAGATTCTCCGATGTATCTGAACGAACTGCACGGGAGACGGGCCGCACAGCGCAACACACCGGCACCACCACCCGAAGGCGGCGGCGCCGGTGCCTGAGAGCCTGCGATCAATGGGTGGCGACGGTGGCGGCGCTTCCCGCAGCCGACGCGTCGGGCCTGCCTGCGCCTAGGCGGTCCTCCAACTCTTCGAGGCTGCGCCCCTTGGTTTCCGGGACGAAGCGGTAAACGAAGTACACCGAAATGATGTTGACGAGGACGAACAAGCCGAATGTTCCGGTGGATCCGAGGACGGAGTTCAGGATCGGGAAGACGAACGAGATCAGGGCGTTCGTCGTCCAGAGCACGAAGACCGCGATGCCCATGGCGAACCCGCGGATGGCCATCGGGAAGATCTCCGAGAGCAGCAACCACACGCAGGTTCCGATGAAGCACTGCACGAAGGCGACGAACACCATCATCGCGGCGAGGATGATGTAGCTGCGGCCAGTGGACGAGGGCAGCAGGAACACCAGGGACAACGCGGCCTGCGAGGATGCCACGCCGATGAAGCCGGTCAGCAGCATCGTGCGACGATTCACGAAGCCCAGCAGGATGATGCCGAGAATCGTCATGATCACCGAGGTGACACCGACCGCGATGGTGGCAACCAGGGACGCGCTGACACCCAACCCGCTCTGTTCCAGGATCGTCGGGGCGTAGTAGTTGACCGTGTTGATGCCCGTTGCCTGCTGGACGATGGCCAGACCGCAGCCGATCCAGAGGATCCGGCGCATCCAGGGATAGTCGCGCAGATAGTGGACGGCGCCACTGACCTTCGAGTTCCGGTCGCGGGCGGCGTGGAGGCTGATGCCGGCGTACTCGACTGCGGCCTCCGACTCGCTGCGGCTCAATTCGAGCGTGCTGCGGGTTTCGGCGAGCCGGCCCTTCGACGCGTACCACCGCGGCGAATCCGGGAGCGCGAGCATGCCGAGCAGCAGGAGAACCGCGGGCACCGAGGCGATGGCCAGCATGTACCGCCACACCGTCGGATCCTCGATGAGGTGATCGAGTAGCGCGTTGATCGAGAAGGCGAGCATCTGACCGGTGACGATCATCAGTTCGTTGATGGTGACCATCCGACCGCGGCGCTCGACCGGCGCCATCTCGGCCAGGTAGAGCGGGCAGGTGACGGCGGCGGCGCCCACACCGAGTCCGAGGATGATCCTGGCCAGCACCATGATCTCCACGTTGGGGGCCATCGCACACCCGAGGGCGCCGACGAGGAACAGACCCGCGCAGACGAGCAGCGTGCGCTTGCGACCGAGGGCGTCGGACAACCGGCCTCCCAGCAGTGCACCGACGGCGGCACCCGGGAAAAGCAGCGAGCTCACGACAGTGGCTTCGCCGACGGCGCTGAGGTTCAGCTCGTCCTTCATGTAGAGCAGCGCACCGGAGATCACACCGGTGTCGTAGCCGAACAGCAGACCCCCGAGCGTGGATATGACGGTGAGCTTGGTCAGGAAGCGTTTGTGACTGCGCTCGTTACGCGCAGCGCCGCCGCTTCCGCGGGCGCTGGCAGCCGAGTGGGTTGTCGACATCAGGTGTATGGCCTTTCTGGGGAATGCTCACGCATCGCGACACGGAAGATCGGTTCACGTGTGTCGATATCGCCCGAGTGCGCTCGGCTCGATGCAGCAGAGGGGCGTTCTCTCCTGGACTGAAGCGCTTCACTAACGCGCTTCAGTTACCTACTATGATGTGAATCACAGAGGGTGTCAAGGGCAGATGAGGCGATGCGTGAGAATGTCCCTGACGACGCGACCGAGGGAGATCGAGATGCTCGACGATCGAGCCACCGCGCACGACGGTGCGGAACGGCTACCCGCCGGCCTGCACCGACGCCCCACGATGGCCGATGTCGCGACGCGGGCCGGGGTGTCGCGCACCCTCGTGTCACTGATCTTCAGCAACAAACCCGGCGCCTCCGACGAGACCCGGGACCGCGTCCTCCAGGCCGCCGACGAACTCGGCTACCGACTCGACCGGGCCGCCCGCATGCTCGCCCGTGGGCGTAGCCGCACCCTCGGTGTGCTGATCGACGTCCACCAGACCTTCCAGGCCGACCTGATCGGAACCATCTACGCGGAGGCCGAGGCCGCCGGATACGAGGTCCTGCTCTCCGCGAGCGCACCCGCCCGGGACGAACACAAGGCGATCGAAGCACTCCTCAGCCACCGGTGCGAGGGCCTGATCCTGCTCGGTCCGCTGTCCGAGGCCGACTATCTACGGACACTCGCGGACCGTGCCGTCGTTGCCGTCATCGGCCGCGCACTCCCCCACACCGCCGTCGACACCGTGCGGACCGCGGACGCCAAGGGCATCCGGCAGTCCGTCGACCACCTCGTCGAACTGGGACATCGCGAGATCGTGCACGTCGACGGCGGCGCGGACCCGGGGTCACCCGAGCGTCGTCGCGCCTACCTCGCGGCGATGCGCAAGCACGACCTCTCCGACCACATTCGCGTCATTCCCGGTCAGCACACCGAGGAGGCAGGCATCGCCGCCGCGAACACCCTACTGGCCGAGGACCACCTGCCGACCGCCGTGCTCGCCGGCAACGACCGCTGCGCCATCGGCCTCATGGACGTGTTCACCCGCGCCCACGTCGACGTGCCCGGCGACATCTCGATCGTCGGGTACGACGACAGCCACCTGGCACAGTTGTCGCGGATCGACCTCACCACCGTGCGGCAGGACACGGAGGGTCTGGCGCGGCACGCCGTGCAGTTCGCCATCGGGCGACTCGAGGACGACGGCCTCGTCCCGCAGGATTTCGTGATCGACCCCCACCTGGTGGTGCGCGGCACGACCGGGCCGGCCCGGTCGTAGCCGCCTACGCGCCGGCACCCCGGTTCAGCGCAGAGGCGGCCTCACTTCGTGATGCTCCTCAGGTATTCGACGCTCCGGACGACGTCGCGCACGGGGCCTTCGTCCTCCGGTTCCGTCGCGAGGATGGTGTCCTGTTCGAGGACGTACCAGCCGTCGTAACCCTGATTCTGCAGCTGCTCGACCACCCCGGCGATATCCACGTCTCCGGTGCCCAGTGGCGTGTACATCCCCTGCGCGACGGCCTCGGTGTAGGTGAGCTCGCCCGCCCGGACCCGTCCGAGTAGCGCCGCATCGACGTCCTTCAGGTGCGCGTGGGCGATCCGCTCGGGGGCCGTCGTGACGAGGTCGAGGGGGTCGGTGCCGCCGATCAGCAGGTGTCCGGTGTCCAGGCACAGCGGGATCGACGAGCCGTCCAGGATGCGGTCCACCTCGACGCGGTTCTCGATCATCGTCCCCACGTGGGGGTGGATCACCGCCCGGAGCCCGCGGTCGGCAGCGGCCGATGACAGGCGGTCGAGGTTGCGCAACAACGTCTTCCATCCCGAGTCGTCGAGTTCCGGTCGGGAATCGTAACCGACGGCTCCCGTCACCGCCGCCAGGACCATCACCTCCGACCCCGACGCGACGAGTGAGTCGACCGCCCCGCCGACAGCAGCGACCGCGTCGTGATCCGGATCGTGGAGCAGCACCGGGACGAATCCCCCGACCGCAGTCAGGTCGTACCGGGCGAGGGTGTCCGTCAGTTCGTGCGGATCCGAGGGAAGGAATCCGTCCGGACCGAGTTCGGTGGCTGCGAGGCCGGCGTCACGCATCTCGGTGAGGACCCGGTCGGGGTCGAGCTGGTGGCCCCACCCCTCCACCTCACACACTCCCCACGAAATCGGTGCTCCTGCAAGTCGAATCGTCATCGACGTGTTTCATCCAATCGCACCGGTCGGTGCTGTTGTAGTGACAGTGTGGCCGTTTCGGCAATCCCGCTCACGGCCGCCGCCGGGTGGTCTGCGCGGCCAGACGCTCGGCGAGCACCGCCGGATCTGCGTTTTCCCGCAACGCTTCCCACACCGTGTCCACCTGAGTGGCCGGCGCGAGACTGTGCACCGGCTGATCGTGGTCGAGGTTGGTGGGGAACGGGTAGCACTCGGCCGTCGCGACGACGGCATTGCGGAGGGTGCGCTCGCTCGCCCCGGCACTCTGCCGTGCCAGCAGTGCCGGATACACGGCGTTCGCCATGGCCTCCCGGTCCAGCACCTCCATCGCCCGGCCGAACGGCGACGAGATCTGCAGCAGATTGGCCATCCGCCGGATCGCGTCCGAACGGTTGCAGCCTGCGCCGTGGTAGAGCGCCGGGTTGAAGAACACCGCGTCACCCTTCCGCAGCGGCAGCTGAACATGACTGTCGCGGAAGAACTCGACGAACTCCGGCCGGGAGAACGCCAGGTAGCCCGCCTCGAACAGTTGCGAGTACGGCAGATACAGGGTCGGTCCGCTCTCGACGGGCATGTCGCAGTGCGCCACCGCCCCCTGCAGCGTCAAGGCGGCCGACATCCGGTGCAGGTGCGCCGGATACTCGGTCAGCTCCTCCCGGGGAACGATACCCAGGTGGTAGTCCCGATGCGGCACCTGCGCGGCACCACCGGGATTGACCACGTTGACCTGCGACGTCACCTGATACAGCGGTCCCAGCCAGCTCTGACAGATCAGCGCGAGAATGTCGTTGGCGTAGTACTCGGCGAACACCTCCGGGGCGCCGAGAGCCAGCTTCTGCGCGGCATTCCAGATGCGGTCGTTGGCGCCCGCCTTGCCGAAGTGGTCACCCACCACACCACCCGACGCGTGCTGCTGCGCGATGAGGAGGTCGAATTGTTCCGTGGCGCGATCCAGCACGGCGAGGTCGCTGAAGGCGTTCTGGAACACCACGATTCCGGGGCCGTCGGTGAGCGCGCGCACGAGTTCGGTCTGCACGGCGCGGCGGGACTGCGCGTCGTCGAGGTGGGGAATCAGCGAGTCACTGCGGTACAGCAGGACGTTCTGTTCCACGGAGTGAGCGAACGGATAGTCGGCGAGGTCCGTCGAGCGGTCCACCGAGGCGCGAAACGCGTCGAGGTCGCAGTCGGAGTCGCGGATCCACTCACGCCGGCCGGTCGGCGGAGGAGTCGTGATGGTCATGGGAATAGTCTTGCTGTGATGTGAGCGGCAAACAACAGCAGAAACCCATCATTTTCACCTCAGGAGGCGGCAGTGAAGCACCGCTACAAGGTTCGTGAGACCAGCAGTCGGGATTGAGCGAGGCGACCGTCGACCGCGTCCTCCACGAACGTCCCGGAGTACGGGAATCGACGAGAGCGGAAGTGCAGCAGGCAATCCGCGATCTCGACAAACATCGCACTCAGCTCGAGCTGAGTGGGCGCAAGTTCCTCGTCGACGTCGTCATGCAGTCACCCGAGCGCTTCACCACCGCGTTCCGCGTGGCCGTCGAGGCGGAACTGCCAGCCCTCGCTCCTGCCGTCGTGCGCTCACGGTTCCAGTTCCGGGTAGCCGGCTCCACACCCGCGATGGTCGAGACGCTCGATCGGATCGGAGCCCGCGGCACAGGGCGTGATCGTCAAGGCCTCCGACTCCATCGAGGTCGTCGAGGCCATCGACCGGCTCACCGCGGCGGGGATACCGGTGGTCACCTATGCCACCGACGTGCCGGGCAGCTCACGGGCCGGCTACATCGGGATCGACAACCGGGCCGCGGGGGCGACCGCCGCCCACCTTGCCGACCAGTGGCTCGGCAACGCGTCGTCCATCGTCCTGATCACGCTGAGCAGCAATGCCTTCCGCGGCGAGGAGAAACGGGAGATGGGGTTCCGCGCCGCACTGCGGAGTTTCGGCACCGGCCACGCGGGCCGACGCCCATCTGCGTGCCGCATGCCGCTGCAGGCCCGGGCGCGCTCGGCGGCGTCGCCACCGCTGCGTCACCCATCCGGGTGGTCACCCCGTACAACCAGCCGTGACGGCGTGGATCGGCGACTCACCCGCGCCTAGCCCTGCCCCTGGGGGACGGGGACGCCGCGCGATTGGAACCAGCCCGCCGGATCGATCTTGGTTCCGTTGACCGCCCACACCTCGTAGTGCAGGTGCGGTCCGGTCGACTGACCCCGGTTGCCCATGGTGGCGATCTGGTCGCCGGCCCGGACCTGCTGCCCGACCGACACCAGCGACGTGTCGATGTGGCCGTACACGCCGGTGGTGCCGTCGTCCTGCTGGATGCGGACCCACAACCCGAATCCCGACGCCGGACCGCTCTCGATCACGGTGCCGTTGGTGACAGCCTTGATCGGGGTGCCGATGGAGTTCGCGATGTCGATGCCGTTGTGGTTCGTACCCCAACGCGCACCGAAGCCCGAGGTGAAGGTGCCGACTGCCGGGACCAGCACAGCGGGTCGGCGTGCCGCTTCCTCGGCCGCCGCCTGGCGCGCAGCCTGTTCGGCGGCCTCGCGAGCCAGGCGCTCGACCTCGGCTTTCTCGAACGCCAGCCGCTCGACCTCACGCTGGGCGGCGCGCTGGAGTTGTTCGGCGTAGTCGACGGGTACCGGGCGCGTGACCTGCAGGAACTGGGGCGGCGTCGAGAGAGACACGCCCGTCTCGGTCGACGCCTGCGCCACCTCACCGGTGGCCGCGGAGGCGATACCCCCGGATGCGAGCAGTGCAGCGGCCGCCAGCGAGGTCGCGACCAGCCGTCTGCGGGAGGTCTTCGTCGAACCGAGGCGCCGGGTGCGCCGGGCTTGCGGGACGGTGTTCGGGTGTAGAGCCAAAACCACATTCCTCTGTCGAGTTCGTGTTCGATAACGAAACGGTCACGGTTTCGACACAGGTTAGTACGGATCAGGCTGAATCCCGCGCGTCGCATTGACGCGCTCGAACGGGGTCAAGGTCTCGAACTGGATTTCTCGACCTCATCAGTCACATGCACCCCGTGAGCGCACATCGACGACAGAGGTCACGCGCCAGAAGTGTCCGAAGTCACGGAGCCCGCGGTCGTGACCGCGGGCTCCGTGACCTTCGAATCGACCGCTCAGCCGGCCGCCCGCAACTGGGCCGCCAGACGCATCGCGGAGTTCGCGTCCCCGTATCCCTCGTAACCGCCGACGCGTTGCACCACCTCGAAGAACAGGTCGGCGCCCACCGTCTGGGTGAACAGATGGAAGAACTCGCCGTGGGCATCGCGGTCGTACATGATGCCCGACCCGCTCATCCGGTCCAGGAGCTCGCGGGAGAGCCCGAAGCGGGCCTCGAGGTCGTCGTAGTAGTTCGGCGAAATCACGAGGGGCTCGAACCCGTTGGACTGCATGGTCGCGGCGGCGGTGAAAATGTCCGTGCACGAGAACGCGACGTGGCTGATGCCGCCGCGCCGAGCCGCGGCGATGTGGGAGTTGCCCGACACCGCGCCCGGAACCATGTTCAGGGAGATGCGCAGCGGACGGTCGACACCGTCGGCACCCGTCTGATCCATCGTCAGTGCCTGACTGCGCATCATTCCGACCGCGTCGGTGACGTCGAGGCCCTCGTGCGGCGCCATCGCGAACACCGAACGGAGCAGCAGCATGATGCCGTCCCAGTTGTCGGACGGCACGGCGAGCGCCACGTGATCGACCCCGGTGAAGACGGGCACCTCGTCCTGCCAGCGCGACTCCGTCGGATACAGATCGAACGCCGACTGCCACGACGCGGCGCTGCCCGGGCCGCGCAGATCCAGCGACGTCGCGTCGGTGATCTTGAGACGCACCACATCCGATTCGGGTGCGGTGTCGACACCGGGCAACAGGACCTCGTGCACCGGGACCTCGAGCGCCGCGGCGCGCTCACCCCACGCGTCGGGATCGCTCGACCGGATACCGATCTGGGTGAGCACCGGCAGGTGCGCCGGCAACCCCGGAGCGGTCCACACGGTGCCCGCGGTCGCATCGACCACGATGGTCATCCGGCCGTGCCGCCACAACTGGAGGTCGTGACTGCGGTGCCGGCCCACCAGACGGAATCCGATGTGCTGCAGTGCCTGCCGAAGGTCGGAATCCTTGCCGGGACCGGCAGCGAGCCGGAGCGACACGATGCCTTCGAGGGGTGCGCGCGGCGGCGGCTCGAACAGCGCCAGACCGCGACCGGTGTCCTCACCGTGCTCGGCCTGCACGCGTGCGACCTCCTCCTGGAGGTACAGCAGCGAGCGGTGCGCGTCGGCGGCCGTGCGCCCCGTGGACGACTGCCGGAACGTGTCGTTGAAGATCTCGAGCGACCACGGTCCGGTGTATCCGGCGGCCTGGACGTGCGCGCCGAACGTCGCGAGATCGAAGTTGCCCTGCCCCGGAAAGTTCCGGTGGTGCCGGCTCCACTGCAGGATGTCCATCGACATGCGGGGCGCGTCGGCGAGCTGGAGGAAGAAGATCTTCTCCCCCGGGATGTCGCGGATGCCGGACGGGTCGTCGCCACGGGAGAGGATGTGGAAGCTGTCGAGGCAGGTGCCGAGGGCAGGATGGTCGGCGTCCTGCACGATCTTCCACGCATGCCGGTACGTGTTGACGTGCGTGCCCCAGGCCAGCGCCTCGTACGCGATGCGGAGTCCCCGGCTGTGTGCGCGCTCGGCGAGAGTGTGGAGTTGCTCGGTCAGGCGGGCGTCGTCCCGCACCGCCTGGGGCAACGGCGAGGAGCACACCAGCAGGGTGTCGCAGCCGAGCTGCTCCATGATGTCGAACTTGCGCTCGGCTCGGATCAGGTTGCGCGCGAACGTCGTGTCGTCCACGGAATCCAGATCGCGGAACGGCTGATACAGATCGAGGGTGAGTCCGAGATCTGCTGCGCGGGAAGCCAGCTCACGCGGCGACCACGGCGAGCTCACGAAATCGGGTTCGAACACCTCGAATCCGTCGAACCCGGCTGCCGCGATCGCGGTGACCTTCTCCTCCAGCGATCCGCTCAGGGATACCGTGGCAACGCTCGTACGAACCTGTCGTCCCATGGTGCCGTCAGCCCTTGTTGCAGATGAAGTCGACGGCCAGCGCATAGCCGAGAATGCCGAGTCCGGCGATCACTCCGGTCGCGACTCCGGACACGTACGAGTGGTGCCGGAATTCCTCACGGGCGTGCACGTTGCTGATGTGCACCTCGACGAGCGGCACCTCGAGCGTCACCAGGGCGTCGCGCAGCGCCACCGACGTATGCGTGAAACCGCCGGGGTTGATCACGACGCCCGACGCCGTGGTCCGGGCCTCGTGCACCCAGTCGATCAGGTGGCCCTCGTGATTGGACTGCCGCGCGACGATCTCACGTCCGGCCTTCGCGGCAGCCGTGCGGCACAACTCCACGACGTCGTCGAGCGTCTCCCGCCCGTACACCTCGGGCTGCCGTTGCCCCAGCAGGTTCAGGTTGGGGCCGTTGAGAACAAAGATCGGTCCGGGAGCGGTCATCGCGCGCATTACCTCCATTTGTACGAACTAGTGAGTTAGTTCGCACCCAGGATACAGCGCGCTCCCGCCTAGGCGGACTTGTCTCGGCGTTCTCCCCGCTCCGGCTTACGCGGAACGATGGTCGGAAGCACGTTGTCGTTGACCGTCTCGGCGCTGACCACGACCTTCTCGACGTCGTCACGGCTCGGGATGTCGTACATGACCGGCAGGAGGACTTCCTCCATGATCGCGCGCAGTCCACGAGCACCGGTGCCGCGGAGGATCGCCTGGTCGGCGATGGCCTCGAGCGCGTCCGTGGTGAACTCCAACTCCACGCCGTCCATGTCGAACAACCGGTTGTACTGCTTGACCAGCGCGTTCTTCGGCTCGGAGAGGATCTGGACGAGCGATTCCTTGTCGAGGTTCGTCACCGACGCGACAACGGGCAGACGGCCGATGAACTCGGGGATCAGCCCGAACTTGATCAGGTCTTCCGGCATGACCTCCGCGAAGTGGTCCTGCGTGTCGATCTCCGCCTTGGACCGCACCTCGGCACCGAAACCGATGCCGCGCTTGCCCACGCGATCGGACACGATCCGCTCGAGGCCGGCGAACGCGCCCGCCACGATGAACAGGACGTTCGTCGTGTCGATCTGGATGAACTCCTGATGCGGGTGCTTGCGACCGCCCTGCGGCGGCACGCTGGCCTGCGTGCCCTCGAGAATCTTCAGCAAAGCCTGCTGCACACCCTCACCGGACACGTCCCGCGTGATCGACGGGTTCTCGCTCTTGCGGGCGATCTTGTCGACCTCGTCGATGTAGATGATGCCGGTCTCGGCGCGCTTGACGTCGTAGTCGGCGGCCTGGATCAGCTTGAGGAGGATGTTCTCGACATCCTCACCGACGTAGCCGGCTTCGGTGAGCGCCGTCGCATCGGCGATCGCGAAGGGGACGTTGAGCATCTTCGCCAGCGTCTGAGCCAGATACGTCTTGCCGCAGCCCGTGGGACCGAGCATGAGAATGTTCGACTTCGCCAGCTCGACCGTCTCGCCGCGCGCGTCACGACCCTTGTCGCCGGCCTGGATGCGCTTGTAGTGGTTGTAGACCGCAACGGCGAGAGTCCGCTTGGCGGCATCCTGGCCGATCACGTAGTTCTCGAGGAAATCCCGGATCTCGGCCGGCTTCGGCAGCTCGTCGAGCTTCACCTCGCTGGACTCGGCCAGCTCCTCTTCGATGATCTCGTTGCACAGGTCGATGCACTCGTCGCAGATGTACACCCCAGGCCCAGCAATGAGCTTCTTGACCTGCTTCTGGCTCTTACCGCAGAAAGAGCACTTGAGCAGATCCCCGCCGTCACCGATGCGTGCCATCTCGTCAGGTCCCTACTTCCTTCGTCTACGTGCAACCATCGAACCGATCCCACGCCGTGCGCGCACCGACCGAAAACGAAAGCCCGTTATGTGACCGTACCCGCAGATCGCGAGCGAGGTCGACTGGTTGTCGGTGATTCGCGCACCGATCTTCCGGGAAAGCCAGCCTTGCCGATCCCGCACCCGGCTCGCGGCAACCGCGCCGTAACGGCGTGTCGCCCGAGCCGGGGCGGCAGGAAATCACTTCTGGGCGCTGAGTTTGCGGTACTCGAGCACGTCGTCGATGATTCCGTATTCCTTGGCCTCGGCGGCCGTGAGGATCTTGTCGCGATCGGTGTCCTTGCGGATCACGTCGGCATCCTTGCCGGTGTGCTTCGCGAGGGTGGTCTCCATCAGGCGACGCATCCGCTCGATCTCGGCAGCCTGGATCTCGAGGTCGGAGACCTGACCCTGGATGCCGCCGGTGGCGGGCTGATGGATGAGGACACGAGCATTCGGCAGGGCGAGACGCTTGCCGGGGCTACCGGCCGCCAGCAGGACCGCGGCAGCCGAGGCCGCCTGGCCGAGGCACACCGTCGTGATGTCGGCGCGCACGTACTGCATGGTGTCGTAGATCGCCATCAGCGAGGTGAACGAGCCACCCGGCGAGTTGATGTACATGGTGATGTCGCGATCGGGGTCCAGCGACTCGAGAACGAGCAGCTGAGCCATCACGTCGTTGGCCGACGCGTCGTCCACCTGCACGCCGAGGAAGATGATGCGCTCCTCGAACAGCTTGTTGTACGGGTTGGACTCCTTGACGCCGTAGCTCGAGTGCTCGATGAACGACGGCAGGATGTAACGCGACTCGGGGCCTGCGGGCGCCTGGCCTCCCAGGCTGCGGGGATCGAACAGGTTGGTCATCAGTTCTCCAAAGGATGTGTGGGAGCGGTCAGTGAGGAAGCCGGGCCGCTACAGCCCGGTCCCGCCCGCCTGCGCCGCGCGGGAGACGACGTGGTCGACGAAACCGTATTCGAGAGCCTGCTTCGCGGTGAACCAGCGGTCACGATCCGAATCGGCGGTGATCTGCTCGACCGTCTGACCGGTGTGCTCGGCGATCAGCTCGGCCATTTCGCGCTTGGTGTGCGCGAACTGCTCGGCCATGATCGCGATGTCACTGGCGGTACCACCGATTCCGGCGGACGGCTGGTGCATCATGATCCGCGCGTGCGGGAGCGCGTACCGCTTGCCCTTGGCCCCGGCGGAGAGCAGGAACTGGCCCATCGACGCGGCCAGACCCATGCCGAACGTCGCGACGTCGCACTCGGCGAACTGCATCGTGTCGAAGATCGCCATCCCGGCGCTGACCGAACCGCCGGGCGAGTTGATGTAGAGGGAGATGTCCCGGCTGGGATCCTCTGCCGACAGCAGCAGGATCTGAGCGCACAGCTTGTTCGCGATGTCGTCGTCGACCTGGGTACCGAGGAAGATGATGCGCTCGCGCAGCAGGCGTTCGTACACCGAGTCGCTGAGGTTCAACCCAGCGGTGGCTGAAGTCATGGCGGGACTCTGCAAAGTCTCCAGGTGATTGGAAGTCACGGTACCTGCCTTCTCCGTAAATCGTTGATTGCTGACACAGACACTAACGAAGGAGGGCGGCACCGGAGTCCCGGTGCCGCCCTACTTCGCTCAAAGCGGAAAACAACTCACAGCCGAACGCGAGAGAAACATCCCGCGACCAGCATTATTTCTGGTCTTCGCCCTCGGCGGAATCCGACGCAGCCTCGTCCGTGGACGCAGTCTCCTCGGTGTCGGCCTCACCGTTGCCGAACAGTTCGGCGGTGTCGACAGCGGCACCCGAGGTGTCGGTGACGGTGGCCTGCTCGACGACACCGGCGAGAGCCTTGCCGCGACGCACGTCCGCGAAGACGGCGCCGAGCTGACCGGCCTGCTGGATCTGCTGGATGAACTGCTCGGGCGCCATGCCGTAGCGCTGCGCCTGGAACAGGATGCGCTCGGTGAGCTCGTCCTGGCCGACGGTGACGTCGGAGGCGTCGGCGATGGCGTCCAGCAGCAGCTGGGTCTTCACCGAGCGCTCGGCGCTCTCCTTGGCGTCCTTGTCGAACTCTTCGCGGCTCGTGCCCTGCTCCTCGAGGAGCTTGTTCAGCGCTTCCTCGTCGTGGTCGAGGCCGTGCACCGCATCGTGCAGTGCAGCGTCGACCTCGGCCTTGACGACGGCCTCGGGCAGCGGGACCTCGACGGTCTCGAGCAGGGTCTCGAGGACCTTGTCGCGGATCTGACCGGCCTGCTCCACCTTGCGGACGCGTCCGACGCGCTCACGCAGGTCGGCCTTCAGCTCGTCGAGGGTGTCGAACTCACTTGCCAGCTGAGCGAACTCGTCGTCCTCGGCAGGCAGCTCGCGCTCCTTGACGGTGCCGACGGTGACGGTGACGACAGCTTCCTTGCCCGCGTGGTCACCGGCGACGAGCGTCGAGGTGAACTCCTTGGACTCGCCGGCCTTGACGCCGACGACGGCCTCGTCGAGGCCCTCGATGAGCTGACCCGAACCGACCTCGTGCGACAGACCGCTCGCGGTGGCCTCGGGGACGGCCTCACCGTCGACGGTGGCCGCCAGGTCGATGGAGATGAAGTCTCCGTCCTCGACCGCACGCTCGACACCGGTGAGGGTGCCGAAGCGCTGACGCAGCGACAGGAGCTGCTCCTCGACGGCCTCGTCGGTGATCTCGATCGGATCGACGGTGACGCTCAGCTCGCTGTAGTCGGGCAGCGTGATCTCGGGACGGACGTCGACCTCGGCGCTGAACTCGAGGAGCTCGCCGTCCTCGATCTTCGTGATCTCGATCTCGGGCTGACCGATCGCCTTCACCGAGGCGCTGGTGACGGCCTCGGAGTAGCGGGACGGGAGTGCGTCGTTGACGACCTGCTCCAGGACTGCGCCACGACCGACACGGGCTTCGAGCAACTTGGCCGGTGCCTTGCCCGGACGGAAGCCGGGGAGACGGATCTGTTGCGCGAGGGCCTTGTAGGCCTTGTCGAAATCAGGCTTGAGCTCCTCGAAGGGCACCTCAACGTTGATACGGACTCGCGTCGGGCTGAGCTGCTCGACGGTGCTCTTCACGGACTGGCTCCTTCGTGTGGTCGTGCTTTTCTGTGCGGCAGTTACCTGCCCTGTGGTTCTGGTCGGGGTGACAGGATTTGAACCTGCGACCCTCCGCTCCCAAAGCGGATGCGCTACCAAGCTGCGCTACACCCCGGTCGAAGCCGGCTCTCGCCAACCTCGCGAGGACCCGAGGAAGAATCCTACGGCCCCCCGATTATGAAATCCAAAGCGAGGTTGGGTACAGTCACTCATCGCAGACGACATGCATGGCGATCCCAGGTAGTCGTATGCACGGGGATGTAGCTCAATGGTAGAGCCTCAGTCTTCCAAACTGATTACGCGGGTTCGATTCCCGTCATCCCCTCCACACAGGAGCGTTCCCACCCCAGGGGACGCTCCTTTTTTCACGTTCGAGGGCGGCCGCGGAGACCGCATCCACTATGACATGCGTCACATAGATGATGGACGCGGCCCCACTCGCCCTCCAGCGGACCACTCCCTCGTTCGCCGAGCGCGTAACCACGATTTCGGTCAGTACTCTGGGAGATGTCCGATTTGTCCCCTACTCGTGGATGTTGCCGCCCCGCAGCCGGCGGTCCGCGAGAACTCCGGAGGCCCACCGTGGAACTGCTACTCATTCTCGTGATCGTGGCGGCGGTCGCCTTCCTGGTGGTGAGGAGCCGCAGCAACCGCGCCGGGCAGACCGCGAATCAGCTCGAGGACGCCAAGGCGGACGCTCGCCAGGCCATCGAACGGCTCGGCGGGCAGGTGTACAGCCTCACCGGGTCCGACACCGCCTCCCAGCAGGCACTCGCCGACGCGTCCGAGCGCTACACCGCTGCCGGCTCCCAGATCGATCAGGCCACGACGCCCGTCCAGGCGCGTCTCGCCAAGCAGACGGCACTCGAGGGTCTGTACTACATCCGCGCTGCCCGGACGGCCATGGGCATGGACCCCGGCCCGGAGATTCCGTCGATCGACGGCCAGAAGTCCGCGGGCGCGGTCACCGAGGACCGCGAGGTCGAGTTCGAGGGGCGGCAGGTCGCGGCGTCGCCGAACCCGTCGTCGAAGACACCGAACTACTACCCCGGCGGCCGCGTCGCGGGACGCCCGGTACCGGCCGGCTGGTACTCGGAGCCGTGGTGGAAGCCCGCTCTCGTCGCAGGCGCGTGGGGCTTGGGCTCGATGTTCCTGTTCTCGGCGATGTTCTCCGGGATGGCCGGAGTGGGGTACGACGCGCAGGGCTTCGAGAGCGGAGCGGGCGACGCGTCCCAGGACACCGGTGACGCGGGCGCGGACGCAGGCGGGGACGGCGGTGACGCAGGCGGAGACGGCGGCGGCGACATGGGCGGGGACGCCGGTGGCGACGGCGGCGGATTCGACTTCGGCGGCGGCGGCGGAGACGGCGGCGGGTTCGACTTCGGTGGTGGGTTCGACTTCTAGCCGGCCGTCAGGAGGGCTGGCAGCGCGGACACCAGAAGAGGTTGCGGCCCTTCATGACCGAGTGGGCCACCGGGGTGCCGCAGATCCGGCACGGTGATCCCGCCCGCCGGTAGACGTACGTCCGGGGACGGTCCTTCGCGTACGCCGGATCGCCGTGATCGTCCTCGGGACGGACGACGTGCATCGTGCCGCGGCGGACCCCGACCTTCATCAGGGCGACGAGGTCGGCCCACAGCGCGTCCCACTCGTCACGGGACAGCGCGCGGCCGGGCCTGTCGGGGTCGATGCCGTGCCGGAACAGGACCTCCGCCCGGTACACGTTGCCGATGCCCGCGATCACGGCCTGATCCATCAGCAGAGCCCCGATCGGGGTCTTCGACGCCGAGATGCGTTTCCACGCCTTGTCGGGGTCGGCGTCCTTCCGCAGCGGGTCCGGGCCCAGCCGCGCCTCGATGGCGGCGACCTGTGGCGGATGGAGAACCTCGCAGGCGGTCGGACCGCGGAGGTCGGTGCCGAACTCGGCGCCGACCATCCGCATCCTGACCTGGCCGACCGGCGGTTCCATGGGGACGGCTGATTCCGTGAACGCTCCGTACAGTCCCAGGTGGACGTGCACTACGAGTCCGGACTCGTAGTGATGCCACAGGTGTTTACCCCAGGCCTCGGACGTGACCAGGACACGGCCGTCGACGAGGGCCGCGTCCTCCGCGAATCTGCCCTGCGGGCTCAGCACCCGCACCGGCGAACCGGCGAACCGGCGTTGGTGCAGCCGGGCCAGCCGGTGCAGGGTGTGACCTTCGGGCAAGGACGATCAGGCCTCGGGCAGGGCCGGGACGACGCCGGTCTTCTCGAACTCGGACAGAATGTCGATGCGGCGCTGGTGGCGCTCCTCGTTCGACCACTCGGCGGCGAGGAACGCGTCCACGATCGCGAGGGACTCCTCGAGCGAGTGCATGCGGCCGCCGAGGCCGATCAGCTGAGCGTTGTTGTGCTGGCGGGCCAGCTGCGCGGTCTCGACGCTCCACGCCAGGGCACATCGCGCACCCTTCACCTTGTTCGCGGCGATCTGCTCACCGTTGCCGCTGCCGCCCAGCACGATGCCGAGGCTGCCCTCGTCGGCTACGACACGACGGGCCGTCTCGATGCAGAAGGCGGGGTAGTCGTCGAGGGCGTCGTAGACGTGAGCGCCGCAGTCGACGGTCTCGTGGCCCGCGGCCTTCAGGTGTTCGATGATCTCGTTCTTACGTTCGAATCCGGCATGGTCGGCACCCAGGTATACGCGCATGACTGGTGATTCTGTCAGGCGTCCTCGCGAATCGTGTCAGGGGCCCGGGACGCTTATCGTGATCAGCATGTATCCCGACAACGGACAGAACTGGGGACAGCCGTATCCGGGGCATCGGCAGGCCCCCGCGCCGCACCAGTGGAGTGGCGGGACGGGATGGAATCCTCCGGTCCCGTTGCCGGGCCTCATGCCGAACGACAGGCCCGCCCGGCACTCGTGGGAGATCCCGCTGCTCGTGGCGGCGATCGTTCTCACCGTCGTCGCCTACGTCGCGGCGATCGCGGCGCTCTTCCTCGGCGTGGTGTCCACCTGGGTGCTCATCGTGCTGGTCGCGCCGATTCTCATCGCCGTCGGCCGCGGCCAACTCTACGGCTCGCAGCAGGTGAACGGGATCAAGATGACGCCCACCCAGTTCCCCGACGGGTATCGGATGGTGGCCGAAGCGGCTGCGCGGTTCGGGATGACCGAACCGCCCGACGCATACGTCGTGCTCGGGAACGGCCGGATCAACGCGTTCGCGTCCGGACACGGTTTCCGCCGCTTCGTCGTGGTGTACAGCGACCTGTTCGAGATCGGCGGCGAGGCCCGCGAGCCCGACGCGCTCGCCTTCATCATCGGCCACGAAGTCGGTCACATCGCGGCCGGTCACGCGTCCTACTGGCGGCAACTGGGACAGTTCGCCGCCAATTACATTCCCGTCGTCGGGTCGGCCCTGTTCCGATCGATGGAATACACCGCAGACAACCACGGCTACTGCGTCCGGCCCCAGGGCGCCCGCGGCGCGATGGGTGTTCTGGGCGCGGGTAAATATCTCGTGAGCATCGTCGGATTCGACGAACTCGCCGACCGGGCCACCACCGAACGCGGGTTCTTCCCGTGGTTCGTGAATCTGCTGTCGGGACATCCGGTGCTGACCTGGCGCGCCGCCGCCCTGCGGAACAGGACCCGGCACGGTCACCTGTTCGTGAAACCCGGCCAGATCTACCGCGATCCGCAGCTACTGCAGTACGCGGCCGACCCGGCCGGGCCCGTCACTCGGTGACCGTGCCCGGGACGGGGCTCAGTCGAACTGAGGGTCTTCGGTCCGGGTGCGCTTCAGCTCGAAGAAGTGCGGGTAGCCGGCCAGTGCGACCGCACCGTCCCACACCTTGCCCGCGTCCTCGCCGCGAGGAATCCGCGACAGGACCGGGCCGAAGAACGCGACACCGTTGACGTGGATGGTCGGGGTTCCCACGTCCGGTCCGACGGCGTCCATGCCTGCGGCGTGACTCTCGCGCAGTGCGGCGTCGTACTCCTCGGATTCGGCGGCCTCGGCCAGTTCGGCCGGCAGCCCGACCTCGGCGAGCGACTTGACGATCACGTCGCCGAAGTCCTTGTTGCCCTCGTTGTGGATGAGCGTGCCCATCGCCGTGTACAGCGGCAGCAGGATCTCGTCGCCGTGCTTCTGCGCGGCCGCGATCAGCACCCGCACCGGGCCCCACGCCTTGGTCATGAGTTCGCGGTATTCCTCCGGCAGATCCCGGCCCTCGTTCAGGACGGCCAGGCTCATCACGTGGAAGTTCGCGTCCAGGTCGCGCACCTGCGTGGCCTCGAGGATCCATCGCGAGGTGATCCAGCACCACGGGCACAGTGGGTCGAACCAGAAATCAGCGACGTCCCTGGCGGTCCCGGCGTTCGTCCCAGCACTCACGTGATGCTCCTTCTCGGTGATGTACACATTCCCGTCCAGTCAACACCTCCCTGCCGGGAATCCTTCCCGGAGACCCCGCTCGCGGCAGTAGGGTCGAACGTGGTCGACCGGAAGGGAGCATCCTCACATGTCCTCCACTCGCACGTTCGTCGTCGTCGGCGGCGGCCTCGCCGGAGCGAAAACGGCAGAATCATTGCGTGACAAGGATTTCGACGGATCGATCATCCTCCTGTCGGAGGAGGAGCATCTTCCCTACGAGCGACCTCCGCTGTCGAAGGAACACTTCGCAGGCAAGAAGGCTCTCGGCGACTTCACCGTCCACCACGGTGACTGGTATCGCGACCATCACGTGGACCTGCGGCTCGGCACCACCGCCACCGCCCTCGACCTCACCGCCCACACAGTGACGCTGCCGGACGGTTCCACGCTGGGCTACGACAAGCTCGCCCTGGCCACCGGTTCGCGCTCGCGCCGCCCACCGATCTCCGGGTCCGACGCCGAGGGAGTCCACTACCTCCGCACCATCGACGAATCGGACAAGCTCATCGACGCGGTCGCCGGTGGCCGACGACTCGTAGTGATCGGCGCCGGCTGGATCGGCCTCGAGGTGGGCGCCTCCGCACGGGAGAAGGGCGCCGACGTGACGGTGGTGGAAGCCGCCGAAGTTCCCCTGCTCGGCTCGCTCGGCCCCGAGATCGGCTCGGTCTTCGCCGAACTCCACCGCGAGCACGGCGTTCAACTGCACCTCGGCGCCACGGTCGAGGAGATCGTCGTCGACGACGGCAAGGCCACCGGGGTTCGGCTGGGCGACGGCACCGTCCTGCCCGCCGACGCGGTCCTCGTCGCCGTCGGCGCGGCACCCAACATCGAGATCGCGGAGCGGGCCGGACTCGACGTCGACGGCGGCGTTCTCGTCGACGCCGGGTTGCAGACCAGCGACCCCGACGTCGTCGCGGTCGGCGACATCGCCGCGCAGTGGCATCCGCAGCTCGGCACCCGAATCCGGGTCGAGCACTGGGCGAACGCGCTCAACCAGCCGGCCGTGGCCGCCGCCACCATGCTCGGGCACGAGGCCGAATACGGGAACCTGCCCTACTTCTTCACCGACCAGTTCGATCTGGGCATGGAATACGTGGGGTACGCCCCGCACGATTCGTACGACCGGGTGGTCGTGCGTGGCGATTTCGCCGCACGCGAGTTCGTGGCCTTCTGGCTCGACGCGGACAATCACGTCCTCGCCGGCATGAACGTCAACATCTGGGATGTCACCGATCAGATCAAGCAACTGGTGTCCTCGTCCGCCCCGGTCGATCCCGACCGCCTGGCCGACCCTGCAGTGCCATTGACCGACCTGTCCGGTTAACACCCCCGGCCCACTCGTGATGGGATGGCAGCATCGAGTACGAGCACCGCCGCCGATCACGAGGAGACCTCTGTGGCCCCACCGAACCTGACCCGCGAACAGGCAGCCGAACGAGCCGGACTGCTGACCGTCGACAACTACCTGATCGAACTCGACCTCACCGACGGGACAGGTCAGCCCGGAGTCGAGACGTTCTCCTCCCGCACCACCGTCACGTTCGGGGCCACCCCCGGCGCGTCCACATTCGTCGACATCGTCGCGGCCCGTGTGCATTCGGCCACGCTGAACGGCTCCCCCGTCGACGTGTCGGATTACGACGAGTCCACCGGCATCACACTCACCGATCTCGCGGAACGCAACGAACTGGTGGTCGAGGCCGACTGCGCGTACTCGCACACCGGTGAAGGGCTACACCGCTTCGTGGACCCGACCGACGACGCGGTGTACCTGTACTCGCAGTTCGAGACCGCCGACGCCAAGCGCATGTTCGCCTGCTTCGACCAGCCCGACCTGAAGGCGACGTTCGACGTGCACGTCACGTCCCCCGCCGACTGGAAGGTGATCTCCAACTCCGCGACCGTCGAGACGGTGGCGCCGGAAGCCGGCCGCCACATCTTCCGCACCACACCGAAGATGAGCACCTACCTCGTCGCGCTCATCGCCGGCCCGTACGCGGAATGGACCGACAACTACTCCGACGAGCACGGCGACATCCCCCTCGCGATCTACTGCCGCGCCTCCCTCGGGAAGCACATGGACTCCGAGCGCCTGTTCACGGAAACCAAGCAGGGCTTCGAGTTCTACCACCGCAATTTCGGCACCCCCTACGCGTTCGGGAAGTACGACCAGCTGTTCGTCCCCGAATTCAACGCGGGCGCAATGGAGAACGCCGGCGCCGTGACGTTCCTCGAGGACTACGTCTTCCGGTCCAAGGTGACGCGGGCGTCGTACGAGCGGCGGGCCGAGACCGTGCTGCACGAGATGGCGCACATGTGGTTCGGCGACCTCGTCACCATGCGCTGGTGGGACGACCTGTGGCTCAACGAGTCCTTCGCGACGTTCGCCTCCGTGCTCTGCCAGAGCGAGGCCACCGAGTACACCAACGCGTGGACCACGTTCGCCAACGTCGAGAAGTCGTGGGCGTACCGGCAGGATCAGCTGCCGTCCACCCACCCCATCGCCGCCGACATCCCCGACCTCGCCGCGGTCGAGGTGAACTTCGACGGCATCACGTACGCGAAGGGCGCCTCGGTCCTCAAGCAGCTCGTCGCATATGTCGGGCTCGACCCCTTCCTGTCCGGCCTGCGGGACTACTTCCGCGACCACGCCTTCGACAACGCCACGTTCGACGACCTCCTCGGCGCACTCGAGAAGTCCTCGGGCCGCGACCTGTCCGACTGGGGAGCCCAGTGGCTCAAGACCACCGGGCTCAACATCCTGCGCCCCGAATTCGACGTCGACGCGGACGGCAAGTTCACCCGGTTCGCCGTCCTGCAGTCCGGCGCCGCACCGGGTGCCGGCGAGCGACGAGTACACCGCATCGCCGTCGGTGTGTACGACGACCGCGACGGCAAGCTCGTGCGCACGAAGCGGGTCGAACTCGACCTCGACGCCACCGAACGCACCGACGTCACCGAACTCGTCGGTGTCGAACGCGGTCAGCTGATCCTCGTCAACGACGACGACCTCACGTATTGCTCGCTGCGGCTCGATCCCGACTCGCTCGCCACCGCCATCGACCGCATCGGCGACATCGACGAGCCCCTGCCCCGCACCCTGGTGTGGTCGGCGGCCTGGGAGATGACGCGTCAGGCCGAACTCAAGGCGCGGGACTTCGTCGCCCTCGTGCAGCGCGGCGTCGGCGCCGAAACCGAGGTCGGCGTCGTCCAGCGACTGCTGATGCAGGCCCAGACCGCGCTGCACAGCTACGCCGAACCCGAGTGGGCCAAGGAACACGGCTGGCCGGACTTCGCGAACCGGCTCCTCGAACTGGCGCGGGAAGCCGAGCCGGGTTCGGATCACCAGCTGGCGTTCGTCAACGCGCTGGCGGGGGCGCAGCTGTCGGCGTGGCACACCGAGGTTCTGCAGGAACTGCTCGACGCCGCACCCGAGACGGTCGGGCTTCCGGGGCTCGTCGTCGACACGGACCTGCGCTGGCGTCTCGTCACCGCACTCGCAGGGGCCGGTGAGATCGACTCCGAGGGCATCGAGACGCCGTTCATCGACGCCGAAGCCGAACGCGACCCCACCGCGGCAGGTGCCCGCAACGCCGCCGCGGCGGCCACCGTCCGCCCGCAGGCCGCGGTGAAGGAACAGGCGTGGAACCTGGTGGTCGGCGACGATTCCGTGCCGAACATCACCGCCCGCTCGATCATCGGCGCCTTCGCCGGTCACGGACAGTCCGAGATCCTCGCACCGTACGTGGCCCGCTACTTCGCGGACATTCCCGCGGTGTGGGAGCGGCGTTCGAGCGAGGTCGCGCAGACCGTCGTCGTGGGTCTGTATCCGTCGTGGTCGATCAGCGAGGAATCCGTGGCGGCAGCCGACGCATTCCTGGCCGGCGACCATCCGCCGGCCCTGCGCCGCCTGGTGGTCGAGGGCCGCGCCGGGATCGTCCGGTCGCTGGCGGCCCGGAAGTTCGACGCGAGCTGACCGGTGCCGATCCTGCCGGGCTAGTCCGGCAGGATCGGCACCGTCACACCCTGATCCCGGCCCAGCAGCACCGCGCGGGTGACGGCCGAGGAACCGAAGCGGTCGCGGAGGCTGTCGAGCGTGCTGTCGAGCGAACTGCTCGTGTACGGGTCGAACGGCAGCGCCAGCTGTTGCGGGCAGTCGTCCTCGAGGTTGGCCACCGCGACTCCGACGAGGGTGATGCCCTGGCGTTCGATCATCGGCATCGCGTTGTTCAGCAGGCCCCGGGCCGTCGTGAGGATCGTCTGCGTCTGAGCCGACGGCTGCGCGAGTGTGTGCGAACGCGTGACCCGGGTGAAGTCGTCGAACCGCAGCCGGAGCACCACCGTGCGCCCGACCCGCTTGCCGCGGCGCAGCCGGCCGGCCACCCGGTCGACCAACGTCACCAGCGCGGCGTCCACGTCCTCCCTCGACTTCGGTCTGCGCCCCAGAGCGTGCTGCGCGCCGACGGATCTCCGCCTGCGCCCCACCTGCACGGGACGTGGATCTCGTGCCCACGCGAGCGCGTGGAGGTGGTGGCCCGCCGCGGGTCCGACGACGGACACGAGCAGCTCTTCGGGATAGTGGGCGAGCTGCCCGACGGTGGCAATCCCGGCGTCGCGGAGCTTGACCGACGTCACCGCCCCGACACCCCACAGCCTTTCGACCGGCAGCGGATGGAGGAACTCGATCTCGTGGTCCGGCGGCACGTGCAACAGTCCGTCGGGTTTGCCCACCGCGCTGGCGACCTTGGCGAGGAACTTCGTTCTCGCGATTCCGACCGTGATCGGCAGACCCACCTGCTCGCGTACGTCGCGGCGCAGACGCGCCGCGATGTCGACCGGCGCGCCCGCGATCTTGCGGAGACCGGCGACGTCGAGGAAGGCCTCGTCGATCGACAGTCCCTCGACCAGGGGCGTCGTCCGGCCGAACACCTCGAACACCGCCTTGCTCGCGGCCGCATACGCCGACATTCGTGGGCGCACCACGACGGCGTGCGGGCACAGGCGCAGCGCCTGCGCACCGCTGCTGGCGGTGCGCACCCCGTACGCCTTCGCCTCGTAGCTCGCGGCCAGCACGACGCCGCCGCCGACGATCACCGGACGCCCCCGCAGGCCGGGGTCGTCCCGTTGCTCCACCGAGGCGTAGAACGCATCGAGGTCGGCGTGCAGGATGGTCGCCTCGGCGCCACTCGAGATGCGCGGGCGCGGCGAATCGGACACGAACATATGTTCGCATCGACCACCGACAGAAGTCGAGCGTCGTTCAGGCCGACAACAGTGTTCGCAGTGCGGTGGGTGTCTCGCCGAGGTGGGCCCGGATGGTCCTGGTCATGTGCGCCTGATCCGAGAATCCCAGGCCAGCGGCGAGGCCGGCGAGGTCACGGTCGCCGTTCTCGATCCGCTCGAGCGCCCGCCCGACGCGAACCCTGTTGCGGTACCTGGTGAGCGAGACGCCCATGACTGCACTGAACGCACGACTGAGCGCGAACGGTGACACCCCGAACCGCTCGGCAAGCGGTATCAGACCGTCCGAGCCGGGCTCGTCGTCGAGGACCGCCGCGCGGGCAGCCGCGGCCACTGCGTGGTCCGGAATGCCGCCGCGCCGGTGTGAACACGACCGCGCCCGCGACGCGGCGAGCGCGGCAACCGTGACGAGCCGGACGACCTCCTCGGCGAGGGCGAAATGGACGTCACCGGTCCGGCCGGCACGGAGCAGGCGTCGATGAAGAAGATCGACGCGGGCATCGACGTACACATCCGAACGGCCGAGCGTCCAGTCGTCACCGGCGATCGCACGCCAGAGCTCGGGCCGGACACTGATCGACGTGCACCGGTCTCCACCGGCGGGGTGCGCGAACTGTTCCACTTCGCCCGGTACTCCGAGATACGCGACGGTCGTGTCGGCCATCGACTCGCGTCTGCCGATCCGGCGAACGAATCGGCCGCCGCGGACGAGCACGAACCGGTGATCATCCCGCACTTCCACGTCCGACCAGCCCGGGTGCACGGCGCAGCAGTCCACCGCCCAGACGCTAACGCCCGGCAGACGTGCGACCTCGCTCACCGCCACAACGGGGACGTTACCCGTGGGGCCCGACACCTTCCCGCACATGCGATGGCCTGCAAGGATCTTCAATCCTCACGGCAGTTCCTCGCGGCAGGCTGGAGTCATGTCATACATCTACGAGTCCACCCACATCGATGTCACGCCCGCTGCCGCGTGGGACGCTCTGCGCGACTGGGGTGCGTTGCACACGCGGCTCGCCGCGGGTTTCGTCACCGCTTCGGTGATCGATCGGGGAGATCGGGTCATCACGTTCTTCGACGGTTCCGTCGTCCGGGAGCGTCTCGTCTCGTGCGACGAGGACGCGCGCCGACTGGCCTGGTCGATCGTCGACGGCCCCTACCGGCATCACAATGCTTCCGCCCAGGTGAGCGACGACGGCCACGGCGCGACCGTGTTCGTCTGGATCGCGGACATCCTGCCCGCGACTCTCACGGACCGGACCGCGGAGATGATGGAATTCGGCATCGACGCCGTTCGGCGGACCCTCGAAAGCGCCGATCGCGTCGTCGGCACCCGGTGAGACACCGACGGCCCGATCCGGTTCAGGAGGACTGAGCCGGATCGGGCCGCGCGGATGCTGATCTGTGCAGGTTCTACGGTGAGGCGATTGCCGCGCTCATCACGCGGATGGCACTCACGAGACCGTCGATGAGGTCTCCGTCGCCGAACGACGACACGGCGGCGGTGGCGCCGAGCTGAGCGACCCGGTCGGTGACCCGGTTGGCCACGGCCCGGCCGCTGCGGATCTCGACCGTCCGCTGGTTGGGCGAGACCGCGATGAGCACGGACCGTTCCGCCTCGGGCGTCGTCGGGAACAGCGCGTCGGCGCCGGCCGCGGTGTCGTCGCCGAGGTCGCCGATGTACGCGTTGAAGCGCACCTTCGTCTTGCGGGTGCCTTCGGTGAGGGCATCGTCGAGGCGGACGAGTTCGTCCGTCGTGAACGGCAGGTCGTCGGTGAACGGCTCACCGACGCGGTGCACGCCCGAGATGCGACCGCTGGAGGTCACGACGCTGCCGACAGGCAGATTGTCCGCGGATACCGCGGACGCGGGAATCAGGTCACCACTTGCCACTTGCCGAGCCTCCAATCAGGTCTGCCGAACCGGCGTGCGCGCCGTGGTGTCCGCCGTGATGACCGTGCGTGGTCACCTCGTCGACGGCGCTCCACAGCACCGGCGCGTGCGTCCATTCCTCACCGAGGTGGAACGCGGGCGGCACGGGGCCCGGCGTCTTCTTGCCGACGAACGACATCCCCGCGAAGAAGGCGGTGATCAACGCCGGAATTCCTACGAATATCAGCACTGTCTCGAGAATGCTCACAACGCAAACGGTAGCCCAGAACCGTGCGAGGGGAAGCGTCAGGGCCGAACTTCGCGAAGCGGACGCGCGGAACGCTCAGGCGGCGCCTTCACCGAGGTAGGGCATCCAGGACGGGTGCAGGTCCTTGGTGGACGCCAGCAGTCGCCAGTGCGGCCCCGACGGAGGCACGAGGGAGGCCCTGAGCGTCCAGCCGAGTTCGGTCAGCAACTTGTCTGCCTTGCGGTGGTTGCAGGGCGCGCAGCAGGCCACGCAGTTCTCCCACGAATGCTCGCCGCCGCGACTGCGGGGAACTACGTGATCGACGGTCTCGGCCTTGGCGCCGCAGTAGGCGCACCGGAACCGGTCCCGGTGCATGAGGGCTGCGCGGGTCATCGGAACGCGGGCGCGATACGGGACGCGGACGTAGTTCCGGAGGCGGATCACGGACGGCACCTGTACGGACCACTGCTCGGAGTGGACGACCGGGGCCTGGGGATCCTCGTGGACGGTATCGGCCTTACCGCAGGTCATCAACACCACGGCGCGGCGGGCAGGAAGGGCGGTGAGCGGCTCGTAGGTGACATTCAGGAGAAGCACCCGGCGCTTGATCCAGAGCGGAACCGCATTCTCGCCCGGGAAAGAAGGCTCTGCGCTGTGCGCGGAGCCTTCGGTGATCACTTGTAAAGCAAACGCCCCTGAAACCCCGGCACTCCGGGCATCAGTGGGCACGAGTTGTCGGTGCGCGCGGGCGCTGTGTCGATTCTTCATGCGACCTCCGGGAGATTGCCACCAAGTGCACCATGAATTGCCTGCTCGTGCACGTCCATTTCCGACAAAAATGCAGGACGTTCGGTGAACAGACGGTGACGAAGACCGTTCGCGCCCGCACGTGCACAATGGAAGGCGCCATGACTGACGTGCAGCAGACCTTCTACGAGGCGGTGGGCGGAGCGGAGACGTTCCGCAAACTCACCGCGCGCTTCTACGAGGAAGTCGCCAAGGACGACATCGTGCGGCCCCTCTACCCCGAGGAAGACCTGGGCCCGGCCGAGCGCCGGATGCGGATGTTCCTCGAGCAGTACTGGGGCGGACCGCACACCTATTCGGACGAGCGCGGCCACCCACGACTGCGGATGCGTCACCAGCCGTTCAAGATCGGCCCGATCGAGCGGGACGCCTGGCTCCGGTGCATGCACACGGCCATCGCGTCGATCGACACCGGAACCCTCGACGACGCCCACCGCAAGGCCCTCTCCGAGTACATGGACATGGCCGCGGCGTCGATGGTGAACTCCGCCTTCTGAAACCGCCCCGCCTCGATTACGCCGGTCGAGTCGTGGTGCGGGCGATCGTTTGGCACGATGGGCGTTTGTGAGCACTCCCGCCGAAACGTCCGCCGACGACACACAGCCGGCACCCTGGTGGTCCGACGCCGTCTTCTACCAGATCTATCCCCGCTCGTTCGCCGACGCGAACGGTGACGGTGTCGGCGACCTCCACGGAGTGCGGGACAAGCTGGGATACCTCGAACTGCTCGGTGTCGACGCCCTCTGGCTGAGCCCGGTCATGCGCTCCCCGATGGCCGATCACGGTTACGACGTGTCCGATCCCCGCGACATCGACCCACTGTTCGGTGACCTCGCGACCATGGACGCACTGATCGAGGCCGCGCACGCGCGCCAGATCAAGGTGACGATGGACCTGGTACCCAATCACACCAGCGTCGAGCACGAATGGTTCGGCGCCGCCCTGGCCTCGCCGCCGGGCAGTCCCGAACGGAACCGGTACATCTTCCGCGACGGTCGCGGTGAGGACGGCGCAGAGCCGCCCAACAACTGGCCGAGCATCTTCGGCGGGCCGGCGTGGACGCGGATCACCGAGGCCGACGGCAAGCCGGGCCAGTGGTACCTGCACATTTTCGCGACGGAACAGCCCGACCTGAACTGGGACAACCCGGAGGTCGTCGAGGATCTCACGAAGACGCTCCGGTTCTGGCTGGACCGCGGCGTCGACGGATTCCGCATCGACGTCGCGCACGGCATGGCGAAGCCGGAAGGTCTGCCGGATCATGACTGGTCCGCCAACGAACTGCTGCAGAACTCCGACGACGATCCGCGGTTCGACAACCCCGCGGTCCACGACATCCACCGCGGCATCCGCAAGGTCCTCGACGAGTACCCGGGCACGATGGCGGTCGGGGAGATCTGGGTTCGCGACAACGAACGCTTCGGCGAGTACATCCGGCCCGACGAACTGCATCTCGGGTTCAACTTCCGGCTGGCCGAGGCCGAGTTCTCGGCGGAGACGGTCCGGGAGGCGATCGAGAACTCCCTGACCGCCGTCGACCAGGTGGGCGGGACACCCACCTGGACCCTGTCGAACCACGACGTCGAACGGGAAGTCACCCGGTACGGCGGCGGCGAGATCGGCACGGCACGCGCCCGGGCCATGATCCTCGTCGAACTGGCGCTGCCGGGTGCGGCGTTCCTGTACAACGGCGCCGAACTCGGCCTGCCCAACGTCGACCTGCCCGATTCGGCGCTGCAGGACCCGGTGTGGGAACGGTCCGGTCACACCGAACGCGGCCGCGACGGCTGCCGTGTGCCCGTTCCGTGGGAGGGCACCGAACCGCCGTTCGGATTCAGCACCGGCGAGCCCTGGCTGCCGATGCCACCCGAGTGGGCGGACCTCACCGTCGAGTCGCAACTCGAGGACGTCACGTCGACGCTGTCGCTGTACCGGGCCGCACTCGAACTGCGCTCGCTGCGTCCGGAGTTCTCCGGGCCCGGGGTCGACTGGTACGGGAGCCCCGCCGGCTGCTTCGCCTTCCGCAGGCGCGGCGGGCTGATCTGCGCCCTCAACGCCACCGGCGCACCGATCTCGCTGCCACCCGGCGAGGTGCTGCTCAGCAGCGCGCCGCTCGTCGAGGGACAGCTCCCACCGAACGCGGCTGCGTGGCTCATCTGACCCGCACTCCCGCAGTTGCCGCGGTCGTCGCAGCATCGATCCTGTTCGCCACGACGGGAACCGCGCAGGCTCTTGCGTCCCGCTCCCTCGGATACGACCTCGACCCGCTGGCCGTCGGCTCGGCCCGGGTGGTGGCCGCGGGTGCGCTCCTCGCGGCGTTCGCGGCTCTGCGGGGCGGACTCGGGTTCGGTGACGGCTCCGGGATGCGCGGGTACGTGCCCGCCGTGTGGGGCGGGATCGGGGTCGCGGCGTACCAACTCGGCTTCTTCAGTGGCGTGCAGAGTGCCGGGGTGGCGGCAGGAACCATGATCGCGCTGGGTTCGGGCCCCGCGTTCACCGGTGCACTGCAATGGGCGGTGCACCGGCACCGTCCCGGTCCGGTGTGGGCCGTGTCCACCGTCATCGCGGTCGCCGGCATGGCGTTGATCGTGGCGGGCACGACGGGCGGCTCCGACTCGGCCGGGATCCTGGCGGGAGCACTGCCTGCGCTGATCGCCGGCCTCGGGTACGCCGCCTACACGGTTGCCGGGTCGTCGCTGCTCGCCGCGGGTGCGAGTCCCGAGGCGGCGATGGGACAGATGTTCGGTCTCGGTGGACTGTTCCTGATCCCCGTGCTCGTCGCGACGTGGCCCGGCGGCCTCGACACCGGGCCGGGCGCTGCGGCCGCGGTGTATCTGGCGATCGTCCCGACCGTGCTGGCGTATCTGCTGTTCGCCGCCGGTCTGCGGCGGCTGCCACCCGCGACGGTCGCGACGCTGACGCTCACCGAACCGGTGGTCGCGGCGCTGCTCGGGACCGCGGTGCTCGGCGAGCAGTTGACCCTGGTCGCGGGGCTGGGCATGGCGGCCGTCGTCGCGTCGCTCGCCGTTCTGGCGACCAGCACGCTGCGGTCCGGCTGACGGCGCGCTACCGCGCGACCGACAACGGAATCCCCCCACCGCGGTGCCGGTAGATCGACCCGAACCGGGCGTCCACCCGCAGCCACGACGCGGTGGCACGCACCCGGACCAGTTCGGCGGCGTCGATGCGCTCGAGGTCGATGTCGGCGGTAAGCCGATCCGAGCCCGCGTGCGGAACGAATCCCATCGCGGTGAGAGCGAACACCACCCGCATCGGGATGCCGACGGTGTGCTCCGCGCCCTCCACCTGCAGGACTTCCTGGTCGAGGAGTGATGCGGGCGGTCCGTGGCCGCTGCCGTGCTCCTGCGCCAGGGCCGCACCGCGCTGCGCGAGGTCGACGAGGACACGCGCCGGGACGTCGTCGAGGTGGACGAAGCCCTCCGTCGGAGGCAGAGCGCCCCGCCACGCCGAATCCATCGAAAACCCGGGATCGATGTCGGCTGCGGTCGCCGCTTCGAGGGCGGCGAGCAGTTGGTCGCCGGCAGCCGACGTGTCGTCGGGGGTGATGGTCCCCGCGACCGTGCGCACCGCCAGCGCGTCGAAACCGGTTGCCGCCCAGATCGTCAGGCGGCCGGGTCCCCGTTGACGCAGACGCACCACCGTCGACTCGTCCAACCGGACCACCCGCGTGAGGAACGTGGCGAGATCACCGCGTTCCGTCGCGTCCGGGATCGACAGGACGCGCTCATGCACGCTGCCAGCTCTCGAGGTACGCACGCTCGACGTCGGTGATTCTGCGCAGTCGCTGGGTGTCGATGTCGAACGCCGCGATCTGCGTGGAGGCGATGATGGACGGCGCGACCGAGACGTCGACGCCCTTCGGGCGGACCTCGTAGTTGATCGTGAAATCGACCGCGCGCACCTTCTCCACCCACATCAGGACGTCGAGCGGTGAATCGCTGTGCCGGAGTTGCCCGCGGTAGCGCACATGGAGGTCCGCGATGACCGCGCCGTCACGCAACGTGACAGTGGGCCGGTCGTCCTCGAACAGCCAGGGAATCCGCGCCTCCTCCAGCAACGTCACCATCCGTGCGTGGTTGATGTGCTGGAAGACGTCCATGTCCGACCATCGAACTTCGACCTCCGCGTGAAAGCCCTCGCTCAACGTCATACCTCCGATCGGGTGCCCATACCTCGCACCATGCTGCGTACCTGACGCGCCGCCACCGAGAGCGTCGCGAGGTCAAGGGTCCCAGACTCGAAAATTTCGGTGAGAGCGGACCTCGCCCTGGCCAGCCGGGACGCGTTCGTCGACTCCCAGTCGTCGATCTTCTCCTGCGGCGTCTCGTGAGGTTCACCACCCAGGAGCACTTCCATCGTGAGCTGACGCAGCGAACTGTAGAGGTCGTCGCGCAACGCGAGGCGGGCCAGCGAATGCCAGCGGTCACCCCGCGCGAGAGTGGACACGGCGCTCAGCAGCCAGTCGATGCCGAGGTGCGCGTCGAGTTCGTAGTACAGCTCGGCGACCTCGTCGATGTCGCGTTCGGCGATGTCGGCGATGTCGCTGATGTCGAGCAGGCAGAACTTGTCCAGAAGCCGGAACACCTCGAACGCGAGGTCCTCGGGCGCTCCGCGGACGACGAGCGGACGCGCCCGCGTCTCCACGTCGGCGAGCTGATGCCCCCGCACGAGCTGCGGCACTCTCGGCGAGAGTGCGCGGAAGTCGGCCGAGTACCGGGCGATCTCGGCGCCCACCGCGAGGGGCTGAGGCCGGTTGGTCAGGAACCAGCGGGACGCGCGGTCGAGAACCCGGCCGGACTCGAGAATCAGGTCGTCCTCGATGTCCGCCGCGATGTTCGCCGACCGGATCCTCGACCACAGCTCGGGCAGGGCGAAGATCTCGGTGACCGCCGCGTAGGCGCGGATGGCGTCGGTGCTGCTGGCACCCGCCTCGTCCGCCAATCGGTACGCGAAGGTGATGCCGCCGTTGTCGATGGTCTCGTTCGCGAGCATCGTCGCCACGATCTGCCTGCGCAGAGGATGCGCCTTGATCGCGGTGCGGAACCGCTTGCGCAACACTGTCGGGAAGTACCGCGGCAGCCGCGGCGCGAACGTCTCGCTGTCGGGCAGGTCGGTCGCGAGGAGGTCGTCCTTGAGCGTGAGTTTCACGTGCGCGGTGAGGGTCGCGAGTTCCGGAGAGGTCAGTCCCTGCCCCGCCTGCCTGCGTCGTGCGATCTCCTCGTCGGTGGGCAGGGCCTCGAGTTTCCGGTCGAGTCCGCGACGGGACGCCAGGTGCTCGATCTGGCGGCGGTGCACACTCAGCATCGGAACCGCGCTGGTCCGGGAGACACCGAGGAGATCGTTCTGCGCGATGTTGTTCGCGAGCACGAGTTGGGCGACCTCGTCGGTCATCGACGCCAGCAGAGGATTACGTTCCTCCCGTGGCAACCCGCCGCTGCTCACCAGCGAGTCCAGCAGGATTTTGATGTTCACCTCGTGATCGGAGCAGTCGACGCCCGCGGAGTTGTCGATCGCGTCGGTGTTGATCCGGCCACCGTTCTGGCTGTACTCGATCCGGCCGAGCGCGGTCACCCCGAGGTTGCCGCCCTCGCCCACCACCTTCGCCCGCACTTCGTTGCCGTCGACGCGCACGGAGTCGTTGCTCTTGTCGCCCACCATCGCGTTGGTCTCGGTGGACGCCTTGACGTACGTGCCGATGCCACCGTTCCACAGCAGGTCGACCGGGGCACGCAGGATCGCCCGGACCAGTTCCGGCGGGGAGAGTTCGGTGACGGCGTCGTCGAGTCCGAGCGCGGTGCGCGCAGCGGCACTGATCGGGACCGATTTGCGGGTCCGGTCCCACACTCCCCCGCCCTCGCTGATGATGCTGGTGTCGTAATCGGCCCACGACGACCGGGGCAGCGCGAACATGCGGGACCGCTCCGCGAAGGACCTGGCGGCGTCGGGCTCGGGGTCGAGGAAGATGTGCCGGTGGTCGAACGCCGCCACCAGCCGGATGTGCCGGCTCAGGAGCATGCCGTTTCCGAACACGTCGCCGCTCATGTCACCGACACCGACCGCAGAGAAGTCCTGGGTCTGGGTGTCGACGCCCATCTCCCGGAAGTGCCGTTTCACGCTCTCCCAGGCGCCGCGCGCGGTGATGCCCATCCCCTTGTGGTCGTACCCGGCCGACCCACCGGACGCGAACGCGTCGCCGAGCCAGAATTTGTACTGTTCCGCAACAGAATTGGCGAGGTCGGAGAATTTCGCGGTCCCCTTGTCCGCGGCCACGACGAGATACCGGTCGTCGCCGTCGCGCCGCACCACCCGGGCCGGAGGCACGATCTCCCCCGACGCCTGATCGACGTTGTCGGTGAGGTCCAGGAGCCCGCAGATGAATGTGCGGTAGCAGTCCTGGCCTGCCTCCAGTGCGGCCGCGCGGTCGGCCGCCGCGTCGCCCGAGGGCGTCGGCGGATTCTTGACGACGAAGCCGCCCTTCGCGCCGACCGGGACGATCACCGCGTTCTTGACGGCTTGAGCCTTCGCCAACCCCAGGATCTCGGTGCGGAAATCCTCGCGCCGGTCCGACCAGCGCAGCCCGCCGCGGGCGACGGATCCGAACCGCAGGTGCACACCCTCGACGTCGGGCGAGTACACGAAGATCTCGTACTTCGGGCGGGGCTTCGGCAGTTCCTGGATCGAGGTCGGATCGAGTTTGATCGACAGGTACGACTGCGGCTCCCCGGTGCGGCCGACGACGAAGTAGTTGGTGCGCAGCGTCGACTTGATCAGCCCGAACAGACCGCGCAGGATGCGGTCCGCGTCGAGGCTGACCACGGCGTCGATGTACTCCCGCAGACGGGTGTCGAGTTCGGCGACGAGGTCGGGTGAGGGCGTCTCCGGGTCGAACATCGCTTCGAACAACTCGACGAGCGTGTACGCGGAGCGGGGATTCGCCAGCGCCACCCCCTCGATGTGGAACTGGCTGTAGGGAAACCCCGCCTGGCGCAGGTACTTTGCGTACGCCCGCAGGATCACGGCCTGCCGCCACGACACTCCCGCCCGCAGGATCAGCTCGTTGAACCGGTCGGCCTCCGCCCGCCCGAACCAGACCGCGGTGAAGGCGTCCGTGAACCGCTCCTGAAGCTTCGGTGCGGCGGCGGACGCCTCCTCGGCGGCGAGTTCGGCGTCCAGGTCGTCCTCGACCGAGGAGCGGAGCAGCTCCGCGGGGACCGACAGCCCGAAATCGTAGATCCAGCACGTCAACCCGTCCGGCCGCGGAATCAGGTAGGGCCGTTCGTCGAGCACCTCCACACCCAGGCTCTGCAGCACCGGAAGCACCTGGCTCAGGGAAATGCCGTCCCCGCCCACATACAGGGTGAATCGCCAGTGCCCGACCTCCGCCCCGGGGTCGCGGTAGAGCAGCAGATCGATGGAACCGTCTTCGAGCGCCTCCAGCCTCGCGAGATCCGACAACGCGCGCGTGGCGTCGAAATCCTCCTTGTACCCTTCGGGCAGGACGGCGGCATAACGCTGCGCCAGAACGGGATCCACACCGGTGGTCACCGGGAGAAGGTCACCGAGATGGTCGTCCCAGCTGCGGCTCGCCTCGGCCAGCATGCCCTGGACCCGCTCACGGTCGGCGTCCGAGAGGTCGAGCCGCGACCCCATCTGTTCGGCGCTCTTGCGGATCGTCACGTGCAGCAACGCCAGGTCGGACTCTGTGACGCGCGCGGTGTATTCCAAAGTGCCGCCGCCGAATTCCCGAAGCAGGATGTCCTGCATCGCGAGCCGGACCCGGGTGGTGTACCGGTCGCGGGGCAGGTAGATCAGGCAGGAGACGAATCGTCCGAGGAAATCCTCGCGCACGAACAGACGCACCTGACGCCGGAGCCCGATGCTGTGCACGGCGGTCACCGTGTCGAAGAGGGTGTCGGCGTCGCTCGAGAACAGCTCCGTGCGCGGGAACGACTGGATGACCTCCAGCATCGCCTGCCCCGAGTACGAATTCAACTGGAACCCGGCCCGATCGATCACCTTGCGCACCCGGCGGGCGATCACGGGAATGTCGAGGACGTTCTCGTGCAGCGCCGTGACCGTGAAAACACCGAGGAAGCGGTGCTCACCGGTGATGTTGCCGTTCTCGTCGAGGATGCTCACGCCGACGAAGAACGGGTAGACCGAGCGGTGCACGGTCGCGGGGAACGAACCCTGCGTGAGCACGAGCAGGGGACGGTCGGGGATCTCGGCGGCCGGCGGCAGACTCAGCGGGCCTTCGGTGACCGTGTCGGAGCGCAGCAGTCCGAGACCGCTGCCCGGCACCACCTGCAGGCTGCGGGCGCCGGAGCTGTCCGGCTCCCCCAGTTCGAAGCGGCGGTAGCCGAGCGCCGCGTAATTGCCCTGCGACATCCATCGCAGCAGATCGGCGCAGTCCTCCAGGTCGTCTTTCGACACGCCGGGACAGGGTGTGGACATCTCGAGTTCGTCGGCGAGCGTCCGCTCGAGCTTGCGCATGATGTCGGTGTCCCGGACCACCTGGCGCACGTCGGCGAGGACGGTGCCGACTTCCTTCTCGAGTGTGTCGAGAACCGCGGAGTCGGCACGTGGATCGAGTTGGACGTGGATCCACGACTCGGAGATGGCGTCCTCGTCGGCATCCTTGGCCTTGTCTCCCATGAGGATTCCGCGCAGCGCGCCGATCGGATCGCGCCGGACCGAGATGATCGGGTGCACGAATTCGCTGATCCCGATGCCCAGACGGTTCAGCAGCGCGGTGATCGATTCGACGAGCAGCGGCATGTCGTCCGTCACGATCTGCAGGGACGCACCGAGTTCGTGCCCATCGCCCGGACGGTAGACCCGGGTGACCGCGCGTTCCGGCGGACGGTGCAGGGCAACTGTCAGATGCGCGCCGAGCACGGCCCCGGAGGCACCGTTGACGGCGCTCTCGCTGTCACCGCGATCGACGTGACGGAAATACACGGCTGCGAGAGTCGGCACCTGAGACCGGAGACCTTCGGGCAGATTCCGCGCCCACTCCGCATCTTTCAGTGCTGCCGATTCCGTCATCGGGGCTCACTTCCTCTTCGTTCCGATCGCCGCGGGCAACTCTCTCGAGACTAGCCCGCGGCGATGGGAACAGAGGGTGAAGTTCGGGCACCCGCGTGCCGGATCCGTCAGCCGGTGGTCACCTGCGCGAGGTACTGCTCGAGCGCGTTCCGCTCCGCCTCGGACAGCGGACGCGAGCGTTCGGTCTTCACGTCGAACGCCACCATCAGGGCGTCGCCCGTCGCGCAGCGGACCCCGTCGCGGTTCGTGACGACGTGCCGGATCGTGTACGACGAGTTGCCGACATGGAGTACCGACACGTCGATCGTCAGCGGCCCGGAGGCGTCGGTGACGGGACGCAGGAATTCCACGTCCATCTTGCGCACCACCGTGGCGCCCGCCCGGGCTCCCACCGACTCCAGCTCCGAGGACAGGAAATGCACACGTGCTTCCTGCATGTACTCGACGAAGCGGGTGTTGTTGACGTGCCCCAACCGGTCGGAGTCACCCCACCGGACCTGAATCTCGTATGTGAAGACCTTCGGCTCCACCAGGTCAGTCCCTCGTGAGCTTGCGGTGCGTCACCCGGTGCGGACGTGCCGCGTCGGGTCCGAGCCGCTCGACCTTGTTGGCCTCGTAGCCCTCGAAGTTGCCCTCGTACCAGTACCAGGCGGCCTCGTTGTCGCCGAAGCCACCCTCCCACGCGAGGATGTGCGTGCAGGTGCGGTCGAGGAACCAGCGGTCGTGGGAGATCACGACGGCGCAGCCGGGGAACTGCTCGAGGGCGTTCTCCAGCGAACCGAGGGTTTCGACGTCGAGGTCGTTGGTCGGTTCGTCGAGCAGGATCAGGTTTCCGCCCTGCTTGAGCGTCATCGCGAGGTTCAGGCGGTTGCGCTCACCACCGGAGAGAACGCCCGCCGGCTTCTGCTGATCGTGGCCCTTGAACCCGAACGAGCTGATGTACGCGCGCGACGGCATCTCCGTCTGGCCGACCACGATGTGATCGAGACCGTCGGACACGACCTCCCACACCGTCTTGTCGGGGTTGATGCCCGTGCGGTTCTGGTCGACGTAGCTGAGCTTGACGGTCTGACCGATCTTCACCTCACCGGCGTCCGGCTCCTCGAGCCCGACGATGGTCTTGAACAGCGTCGTCTTACCGACACCGTTGGGGCCGATCACGCCGACGATGCCGTTACGCGGCAGGGTGAACGACAGGTCCTTGATCAGAACCCGGCCGTCGAAGCCCTTGTCGAGGCTCGAAACCTCGACCACGACGTCGCCGAGACGCGGCGGCGCCGGGATCTGGATCTCGTCGAAGTCCAGCTTGCGGGTCTTCTCGGCTTCGTTGGCCATTTCCTCGTAGCGGTCGAGGCGGGCCTTGTTCTTGGCCTGACGGGCCTTCGCTCCCGAGCGGACCCAGGCCAGTTCCTCCTTGAGGCGCTTCTGCAGCTTCTGGTCCTTCTTGCCCGCGACCTCGAGCCTGGCGGCCTTCTGCTCCAGGTAGGTGGAGTAGTTGCCCTCGTAGGGGTACAGGCGACCGCGGTCGACCTCACAGATCCACTGGGCGACGTGGTCGAGGAAGTACCTGTCGTGGGTGACGGCCAGGATCGCACCCGGGTAGGCGGCCAGGTGCTGCTCCAGCCACAGGACGCTTTCGGCGTCGAGGTGGTTGGTCGGCTCGTCGAGCAGCAGCAGGTCGGGCTTGCTGAGCAGGAGCTTGCAGAGGGCGACGCGACGCTTCTCACCACCGGAGAGGTGAGTGACCATCTCCTCCGGCGGCGGACAGCGCAGAGCGTCCATCGCCTGCTCGAGCTGGGAATCGATCTCCCACGCGTCGGCATGGTCGAGCTTCTCCTGGAGCTCGCCCATCTCCTCCATCAGCTCGTCGGAGTAGTCGGTGGCCATCAGCTCGGCGATCTCGTTGTACCGCTTGAGCTGGACCATGGTTTCACCGAGGCCCTCTTCGACGTTCTCGCGAACGGTCTTGGTCTCGTCCAAGTGCGGTTCCTGCATGAGGATCCCGACGGTGGCACCCGGAGCGATGAACGCTTCACCGTTGCCCGGCTGATCCAGCCCCGCCATGATCTTGAGGATGCTGGACTTACCCGCGCCGTTCGGGCCGACCACACCGATCTTGGCGCCGGGGTAGAAGCTCATCGTGACGTCATCGAGGATGACCTTGTCACCGTGCGCCTTGCGCACCTTCTTCATCGTGTAAATGAACTCAGCCATGGGGCCAGCCTAATGGTGAAGTGCGATGAACCCACATCGCGGAGGGTCGGGGACGTGATCGGGGGCTTCGCCGGAAGAAGCCGCGGGCACCGGCGCCGCGGATGCGGGGTGGGCGCCGATACCCGCTGGTGCGCTACGCGACGAGGGACCGAGTGGCGACCTGTTCCGTCGCCTGGGTCGCCGCACCCCCGTCCCCGGTTCTGGGCGCGCGCTCGAGGACGACCGTGCACCGGGCGAGATCCGGTCCGATCGCGGTCGCACTCAGCTCCAGGTCGGAGCGGGCTATGCCGTCCCGCGTCGTGTACTCCGTGGTGCGCAACTCGCCGGTCACGATCACCGGATCCCCCTTCGCGATCGACTGGTCGACACCGGCCATCAGTCGCCGCCTGCAGGTCACCGTGAGGTAGAGCGTGCTCCCGTCGCGCCACTCGCCCGTCGCGTGATCACGGCGCCGGACCGTGCTCGCCATCCGGAAACTGAGGAACTCGTCACCGGCCGCATTCGACCGGGTGACCGGGCCGGTGATGACCGTTCCGACCACGGTGCCGTGTGTTTCGTACATTCGCTCTACCCCCTGTGAGTGCGGCAAGGTGCCTTCACTCACAGCGTGCCGTCCGCCACCGCCGTTGTCGGGGGGCATCCGAAATCTGTGGAGAAACGGTGCGGGTGTGGATGAAACAGCCGAAACGGCGGCTGAAGCTCCGACCGTGTCGGATCCACGTGCTAGCGGTCAGTGCCCGGCTTCTCGGTCCCGTCGCGCCAGTTCCGCGAACATCGCGTTGTGCGCTGCCAGGTCGGCGTCGTCGTCGCGGTCGGCGGCCCGGTCGACCCGCCGCGCCGTGCGGCCGTCGCTCCGGGACCACTGAATGAGCAGGGCCATCATCACCAGCACCAGCGGGATCTCACCGGTCGCCCACGCGATGCTGCCACCCAGTTGCTGGTCGCCCACCAGGTCGGCGTTCCAGCCCAGTCCGAGCGACCGGTAGTACCACTCGCCCATCACGGCGCCCATGCTCATCAACGCCACACCGAAGAAAGCGTGGAACGGTAGCGAGCCGAACACCATCGCGAGCTTCGTCACCGGCTGGAGTTTGCGCGGCGACGGATCGATGCCGATCGCGACCCAGTAGAAGAGGTAGCCGCTCAGCAGGAAGTGCAGGTTCATCAGGACGTGCGCGGAGTGCGAGTCCACGGCGGCCTCGAAGATCCCGCCGAGGTACAGGGCGTAGAACCCGCCGACGAACAGCACGGCGGCGACGACGGGATGGGTGATGAACCGGGAGAACGGGCTGTGCAGCGCGGTCAGGATCCACTCACGCAGGCCCGGCACACCGTTCTTGCCCGCCGGATCGAGAGCGCGCAGGGCCAGCGTGATCGGTGCGCCGAGCACCAGCAGGACCGGGGCCAGCATCGACAGCGCCATGTGCGCGCCCATGTGCACGCTGAACACGGCCGGTGAGTAGCGGCCGACGCCCGAGGACGTCGCGACCAGGAGCACCACGCATCCGCACATCCACGCGACGGTCCGGCCGACCGGCCAGCTGTCGCCGCGACGCCGAAGTTTGCGCAAGCCGAGCGCGTAGACGACGGCCAGCACGATCGCGGCGGTGCCGTAGAGGAGGTCGAATCGCCAGTCCAGCATCAGCCGGGCGAACGTCGGCGGCCCCGCGAGGTTGTAGCCGAGTTCCACCTCCGTGAGGGTGGGCGCCGCGGTCGGCGGGGGCGGCGGTGTGCGGCCGAGCCCGACGGCGAGACCGATCGTGGCGGCGAAGACCATGGCCTCGGCGCCGGCGAAACGGATCAGGTTGCCACGGCTGGCCGGGTCCTTCTGCAGTGCGGGCAACGCCCGTCGACGCTGCGCCCAACCGAAGACGCCCAGGATGACGAGCGCCACGATCTTCGCGACCACCAGGCGTCCGTACGTGGTGTCGACGAGGTCACCGATCTGGACGCGGACGAGCGCATTCACCACACCGCTGACCGCCATGACGACGAAGCAGACCGTCGCGACCGCGGAGAACCGGCGCGCCGCCACGTCGGTGTAGGCGCCGCGCCGGCGCGCATGGGCGAGGAGAGCGAACAGGCCGCCGGCCCACAGCGAGGCCGCGACGAGGTGCAGGATCAGACTGTTCGTCGCCATGTCGTGTGAACCGCCCGACGACGAGTGACCCGTCAACGCGAGCGGCATCAGTCCGAGGATGCCGACGACCAGAAGGATCGGCGTCCACCACCACCGCAGGACGAGCCGGGATGCGATCGCGAGGACGATCGCGATGATCGCGGTCCAGCGCCAGGCGCCGGCGAGTTCGACCTGATCGATCGAATTGAAGATGTTGGCCGGTTTGACCGCCTCGGCGAAGGGTTGCCCGGACGTGTCCGACAATGTCAACGGGACGAGGACGAGGGCGGTCGCGGCCCACACGATCGCGGCGTACGACGCGGTCCGGACCGCGCGGTAGCCGTCCACGTCCAGGACACCCGATTTCTGCGGCGGTACGAAGAACGCCGCGAGCAGCAACGACCCGATGGTGATGACCGCAGCGATCTCCGACACGGCCCGCATCGCGGGCAGCCCGTAGGTGGTGATCGGTCCGGGATCCGGAATTCCCAGCAGCACGAGCGCCTGAGCAGCGGAAAGTCCGACGACGATTGCCGCAACCAGACCGGCGATGAGTCCGCCGACGACGAACAGGGCGGTCGAATCGGCGCGATTAGGGGGTTTCGATGCCGGGTCGGACGCCGCGAGCTGGGGTGTAGCCATACATCAAGGGTAGGACCTACGACAGGCCGTCGGAGACGCGAGGGTCGGTCGCCGTTCCGGCTACCGTCGACGGGGACTGTCCCGAGGGAACGAGAGGCTGAGATGGCTGAGTTTCTGATCATCGCTGTGGCGCTGTTCTTCGCGGGCATGGGTGTGTACGGGCTCGCCGTGCCTGCCCGGCTGGTCGCCCCGTTCGGTCTGTCCGCGGATTCGGCGACCTCCCGCTCCGAGGTGCGCGCGGTCTACGGCGGCTTCGGTGTCGCGGTGGCAGCCCTGCTGTTCTTCGCGGCTTTCGACGCGTACGGCATCCGATCCGTCGCCTCGGTGACCGTGGCCGTCGCCCTGCTGGGGATGGCATTCGGCCGGGTCGTGTCGGCCGTCGCCGACCGGCCGACCCGCTTCTACCCCGTGTGGTTCTACTTCGTGGTCGAGCTCGTTCTCGCGGGACTCCTGCTCTCCGCGGCCGGCCTGGGCTCGTGACGCGGACACCACAGCCCCGGTCGGAGCGCTCGAGGCGGCAGGTAATATTTGCTGCGCGCCTCCGTAGCTCAGGGGATAGAGCAAGAGCCTTCTAATCTCTTGGTCGCAGGTTCGAATCCTGCCGGGGGCACCAAAACTCGAGGTAGAGACGATTTACTTCGGCTCCCAGATTCCCGAATATTCGCGGATCACACTTTTATCCCACAGTTTGCGCAGGATCCGGCAAGCGCGTCGGCCGCGATCGCGTGGCTCCGATCCGCGCCGAGAGCCCCGCGTCGTCGAGCCGGGTGGCCACGGTCCGGCGGAAGCTGTGCGTTCCGACCCAGTCGAAGCCGAGGACGCCGCGCGCGTCTCCACTGCCCGCCGAAGTTGTCGGGGTCTCGGTACGTGCCCGCCGAGGACGGAAATATGACGTGCTCGAGGCCCCGCCGTGACCACGCGGACCGGGGGATCGTTGAACATGCCGTGACCTCAGAATATGACGCGAGGCTGCTAGCGTAGGCCTCTTTATTCGGGGACCAGGAGCGCTCCGCGATGAAGTACACCGTCTCGATCGAGATCGCCCTGCCTCGGGAGAGAGTGGTACAGCTGCTCGCCGACTCGGCACACCTGCCGAAGTGGCTGCGGGGTCTGGTGCTGCACGAGCCGCTGAGTGGGGCGCACGGGCAGGTCGGTACCACATCGCGGGTCGTGATGCAGATGGGGAAGCAGAAGATCGAGTGCACCGAGACCATCACGCGTCGGGAACCGGCAGACCTGCGCGGGATCCCGAAAGGGAGCGTCGTTCACTTCGACCGCGAGATCGTCGGCGAGGGCATGTGGAGCGCCGTGCGCGACCGGCTGACCGAAGCGGGTCCGGAGTTGACGCTCTGGGTGAGCGAGAGCGAATACCGGTTCAGCGGCTTGCTGATGCGGCTGGTGGGGCTCCTGATGCCCGGCGCCTTCCGCAAGCAGTCGCAACAGCACATGCAGGACTTCAAGGCGTTCGCCGAGCAGGGAAAGGATGTCCGCGAAGCGAAGGACTGATCTACGATCAGCGCTCGTCTCCCGAAGAGTGGGGAGAAGCCGACGTGACGGCGGGCCGACCCCTGTCGGGAACGTGCTCGGGGCGGGGATCACCTGGACGAACAGGAATCGGGGGTCCGTCGTCAGCCCTTCAGGAACGCCAGCAGGTCGGCGTTGATCGTCTCCGCTTGCGTGGTGGGCATGCCGTGAGGGAAGTCCTGGTACGTCTTCAACGTCCCGTTCACGAGAAGCTTCGCGGACAGTGGTCCGGCGTCGGCGTACGGAACGATCTGGTCGTCTTCGCTGTGCATCACCAGCACCGGCACCGTGATCTTCTTCAGATCCTCGGTGAAGTCGGTCTGCGAGAAGGCGACGATGCCGTCGTAGTGAGCCTTGGCCCCACCCATCATCCCTTGGCGCCACCAGTTCTCGATGATCGCCTCGGACGATTCCACGCCCGGTCGGTTGAATCCGTAGAACGGCCCCGACGGCAGGTCGCGATAGAACTTCGAGCGATTGGCGGCGAGCTGGGCCTGCAAGTCGTCGAACACATCCTTGGGAAGGCCGCCCGGGTTCGCCTCCGTTTTCACCATCAGCGGCGGCACCGCGCTGATCAGTGCGGCCTTCGACACCCGGCTCTCCCCGTGCCGCGCGAGATAGTGCACCACCTCGCCGCCGCCCGTCGAATGGCCGACATGGATGGCGTTCTGGAGGTCGAGATGCGCGGTCAGCTCCGCGAGGTCGTCGGCGTAGTGGTCCATGTCGTGGCCGTCACCGGTCTGGGTGGAGCGCCCGTGACCGCGCCGATCGTGGGCGATGACGCGATAGCCGTGCTGGAGGAAGAACAGCATCTGGGTGTCCCAGTCGTCGGCCGACAGCGGCCAGCCGTGGCTGAACACGATGGGTTGACCGGTTCCCCAGTCCTTGTAGAAGATCTCCGTGCCATCCTGGGTAGTGATCGTGCCCATGGGTTGCCTTCCTTGACCGCTCTGGGATGACGCTGATGAGGACGAATTCAGTACATCAAACTTCGGTACGCCACAGGGTGGCTTCGACCGGCGACGTCCTGTACGACCGTCCGATAGGTATTGCGCCCCTCGTCCGTACCGGGGGTTGCGTACTCGCGCGTAACAAACCGACCAATTAGTCTTGTTCGCGCATCGCCCCAACCCGACGGGGCAACGGTGCACCGGGACCCGCCACGATCCTCCGCGAGTGGCGGGTTCCCGCGTTCAGCTGCCTTTACTCGCGCATCCGGCGTCAGCTCTCCGGTGGAACCTCGAACACCAGCAGAGTGCTGGTGGCGGTGGCGACGAGTCGGCCCTGCGAGTCGGTGACCTCACCTTCCGCGAACGCGATGCGGCGACCCGACTTCTTCACGACTCCGATGGCCGTGAGGGCCCCCGAGTCCCGGGTCGCCCCGCGGATGTAGTTGACCTTGATCTCGACCGACGTGTAGCCCCACCCCGCGGGCAACGTGGTGTGCACGGCGCAGCCGGCGACCGAATCGAGCAGGGTGCACACGGCGCCACCGTGGATGGCGCCGATCGGGTTGTACTGCGACTCGTCGGGGTCCAGCGCGAAGACGACCCTTCCGGGTTCGGCCTCGAGGAACCGCAGGTTCATCAGGCTGGCGATCGGGGGCGCGGGAATGTCGCCGCCGAGGATCGCCCGCAGGTAGCCGAGGCCGTCGAGTTCTCGCGCTTTCCGCGCCGGGCCTGCCGGGTCGCGCCACTCGACGGTCCTAGACCGCACCTCTCCCCACTCCGCGTCCGCCGCGCCCTCGACAGTCGCCACTGCACCGTTTCCGGACTCGCTCACTATGCCGCCCCCTGCCGCGCCGGTTGTGGGTAGAGCACGTCGAGGTCACCCGACAGTGCCGCCTTGACGGTGCGGGAGGTGTCGTCGGCGAGGACTTCGTGAGCGCCGGACTCGATGCCGTCGAAGGCCAGTCGCGCGACCTCGGCCGCGGAGATCTTCGGCACGTCCAGACCGCTCGTCATATCGGTGTCCATGTACCCGAGGTGCAGTCCGACCACCTGGATGTTCTGCGCTGCGAGTTCGGCACGCATCGCGTTGGTGGCACTCCACAGGGCGGCTTTCGAGACGCTGTACGAGCCACCGATGGCCAGCCAGGACAGGACGGAGTGCACGTTGAGGATCGCGCCGCCCCCATTGGCGGCGATGATCGGTGCGAGGGCGCGAGTGACGTTGAGCGGGCCGTAGAGGTTGGTTTCGAGTTCCCGGCGCATTCCGTCGAGATCACCCGTGAGCGGCGACTCGCCGATGAGGATGCCGGCGTTGTTGATCAGCACGCCGAGGTCCCCGACGTACTCCGCGGCGGCGTAGACCGATTCGGGGTTCGTGACATCCAGCTCGACGGGCACGACCCGCGGATGCTCTTCGATCGTCGACGCGTCACGCGCCGACGCGTAGACCGTTCGCGCTCCCCGCGCGAGTGCCTCGGCGACGAAGGCACGTCCGAGCCCGCGGCCCGCTCCGGTGACCAGCACCGTTCGATCTTGAATCGTGGTCATGACGACCCCTTCGAGAGAGTAAGTCTGCTTTTCCAACTAACTACCTTCACGACAGTAATCCCTATTAGTTGGAAAACACAACCCTCTATGATGGAGTGCATGAACACCGCCGACACCGAGCGAGCGACACCCGAGATCGTCATGGACCGCATGCCACTGGCGCCGAGACCCTGCGCGATCGCCGCCACCATGGAACTGATCGGCGACCGCTGGTCCATGCTGGTGATCCGCGAACTGAGTTACGGGGTGCACCGCTTCGACCGGATTGCCGGGTACATCGGCGTCTCGCGCGACATCCTCACCGCGCGACTACGCAAACTCGAGGAGGTCGGCGTCATCGAACGCCGCCAGTACTCCGAGCACCCTCCCCGTTTCGAGTACCACCTCACCCCCGCGGGCGAGGACCTGCGACCGCTACTGCTCTCGCTGTTCCAATGGGGCAGCAAGTGGGCCGTCGACGAGGCGCCGTCGGTGCTCGTGCACGAATGCGGGCACTCACTGGAGCTGGAACACCGCTGCGCGCACTGCGGCGAGGCCGTCGAGAACACCTCTGTCGCAATGCATTCCCGCACACCACTGCGGGAGTCCTGACCTCTCCGCACGGCGCGATACAGGACGTCTGACGCCAGGTCTATAGTTTCCAAAGTAAACGTCAGGTAACGAATTCCTCACACGTCAGGCAGGTGGGTCTGTGTCAACGCGCGACCAGGTAGCAGAGATCTACGAGCAGGTCCGCCTGCGGAACGCCGGAGAACCCGAGTTCCACCAGGCAGCCGCCGAGGTCTTCGAGTCGCTCCAGGTCGTGCTCGACCACCACCCGCACTACGCCGACTCCGGATTGATCGAGCGACTGTGCGAGCCCGAGCGTCAGATCATCTTCCGGGTGCCGTGGGTCGACGACTCCGGCAACGTGCACGTCAACCGTGGTTTCCGCGTGCAGTACAACAGCGTGCTCGGCCCCTACAAGGGTGGCCTGCGGTTCCACCCGAGCGTGAACCTGGGAATCGTCAAGTTCCTCGGCTTCGAGCAGATCTTCAAGAACGCCCTCACCGGACTTCCGATCGGCGGCGGCAAGGGCGGTTCCGATTTCGACCCCAAGGGCCGCTCGGAGGCCGAGATCATGAGGTTCTGCCAGTCGTTCATGACCGAGCTGCATCGCCACATCGGCGAGTACACCGACGTCCCGGCAGGTGACATCGGCGTCGGCGGGCGCGAGATCGGCTACCTGTTCGGCCAGTACAAGCGCCTCACCAACTCCTACGAGTCGGGGGTCCTCACCGGTAAGGGCCTCACCTGGGGCGGTTCGCAGGTGCGTCGCGAGGCGACGGGGTACGGCGTCGCCTACTTCGTCGCCGAGATGCTGAAGGCGGCGAACAGCTCACTGGGCGGAAAGACCGTCGTCGTCTCGGGCTCCGGAAACGTCGCGATCTATGCGATCGAGAAGGTGCACCAGCTCGGCGGAATCGCAATTGCGAGCTCCGATTCCTCTGGATACCTCGTCGACGAGAAGGGCATCGACCTCGAGCTCCTGAAGGAGATCAAGGAGGTGCGGCGCGGACGGATCAGCGAGTACGCGGACACGGTTCCGCACGCCCGGTTCGTGCCGAACGGCTCCATCTGGGATGTGCCCTGCGACGTCGCGCTCCCCTGCGCCACCCAGAACGAACTCGACGAAGCGGCCGCCAAGACACTGGTCGCGAACGGCGTGCAGGCGGTCGCCGAGGGCGCGAACATGCCCACGACCCCGCAGGGCGTCCAGGTGTTCCGTGATGCCTCGGTGGCGTTCGCCCCGGGCAAGGCGGCCAACGCGGGCGGCGTCGCCACGTCGGCACTCGAGATGCAGCAGAACGCATCCCGTGACTCGTGGGGCTTCGAATACACGGACGAGCGGTTGGCCGGAATCATGCGCGGCATCCACGAGCGGACCGTGGCCACGGCCGCCGAGTACGGCATGCCGGGCGACTATGTGCACGGCGCGAACATCGCCGGTTTCGTGAAGGTGGCCGACGCCATGATCTCGCTCGGCGTCATCTAGCAGAACGAGAAGGGCGCGGCCGTCGCCGGCCGCGCCCCACCGTTCGACGGCGCGAACGTGTCAGCTCACCTGACACTGCGTCTGCCCCCATTCGACCCAGCACATCTGCTTGACGTCGGGCCGGGGGTTCTTGGTGGGCAGCGGCTGGGAACAGCCGGTCTCACAGATCGGCTTGGCCGACGCCATACCGGCGGCACCGGTCAGCGAAATGGCAAGGGCTGCAAAGCCGGCGAGCGCGATACGCGCGGTGGTGGAGATTGCGATGGGGGACATGGGTTCCTTTCGGGGGCGGTTTTCGTGCTGCACCCAGCATCGGCCGGGCGCCCTGTCCGCAGAAAGGCCGCCGAGGGTGCAATGAACACACCCTCGGCGGCCGGATCTCTACCCTGGGCGATACGCCCGGTCGACTTACTCAGTCGACCGGCTTGTCCTCGCCCTCGTCTTCGCGGGCCTTCTTCGCGGCCTCGCGCATCTCGATGCCGTCGGACACCCAGTCACCGATCTCCCGGGTGACATCCCGGACGGCGCCCGCGATGATCGTCGCGATGTGGCCCACGTGCGTGGCCGCGGACTCCGTCAGTTCCTGCACGGTGTCCTTGCGCCGCTCGAACTTCCCCACCATGTGTTTCGCCTCTCAGGCTGCAGTCTTCTGCCGCTCGACGATAACACCGGGAGGGGTGTCGGACGAGACGAGACCGGGCGGCAGTGCGAACGTGAAGATCTTCCCCCACACGGAGCCGATCTGCTTGAAGAAGCCACCGGTGTTGTAGGGCAGCCCGTGCTTCTCGCACAGTGCCTTCACGGCGGGTGCCATCTCCGGGTACCGGTGGGCGGGCAGGTCCGGGAACAGGTGGTGCTCGATCTGGTGCGACAGGTTGCCCGACATGATGTGGAACAGCGGGCTCCCCTCGATATTCGCGCTGCCGAGCATCTGCCGGACGTACCACTCGCCGCGGGTTTCCTCCGCGGTCTCGTCCTCGGTGAAACTCTGCACGCCGGTGGGGAAATGGCCGCAGAAGATGATGGAGTACGCCCACACGTTGCGAATCAGGTTGGCGGTCACGTTGCCGAGCAGTGTGGGGACGAACAGCGGCCCGGTGAGCGCGGGGAAGATCACGTAGTCCTTGAGCACCTGCCGACCGGCCTTGCGCCACCAGCCCTTCAGCAGCGGCTTGACGTCGCGCCACTTCCGCTTGCCCTGGATCACGTTCTCCGCTTCCAGGTCGTGCATCATGACGCCCCATTCGAACAGCATCATCAGAAAGAAGGCGTAGACCGGGTTCCCCAGGTAGTAGGGGTTCCACTTCTGCGCCTCGTCGATCCGCAAGATGCCGTAGCCGATGTCCCGGTCCCGGCCGAGGATGTTGGTGTACGTGTGGTGCATGTAGTTGTGGGAATGCTTCCACTGATCAGCCGGGCAGACGGTGTCCCACTCGAACACACGGGAGTTCAGGCCCGGTTCCCGCATCCAGTCGTACTGGCCGTGCATGACGTTGTGGCCGATCTCCATGTTGTCGAGAATCTTCGACACACCGAGAGCCCCGACCCCGGCGATCCAGGCCGGCGGGAAGAAGCCGAGGTACATCAGCCCGCGGCCGGCGACCTCGAATCCCCTCTGCGCCTTGATGATCTTGTAGATGTATTCGCGGTCCTCGGCGCCGAGGTCCGCAACCGTCCGGTCGCGGAGGGCGTCCAGTTCCCGGCCGATCTCTTCGACCTGGTCGTGACTGAGCACCACCGGGGCGTCGTTACGGGAACCGTCGGAGCCGTCGACGAACGGGAGGAACGAGAGCGAGAGTCCAAACATGTCGGTCTCCAAACGTTGAAATGTCGAGTGAAAATCAGATGTCGAGGGCGACGTCGCCCACCGGAACCGAGACGCACAGCTGGATCGCCTTGTCCGGATCGGTGTCGGTGTCGCCGGTGCGGACGTTCTTGGTGCACCCCGACTTCTTCACCGTGGTGCAGGAGAAGCAGATGCCCATCCGGCATCCGTACTCGGGATGGAGCCCGGCGGCCTCCGCCTGTTCGAGCAGCGTCGCTCCGGAATTGTCCGCGGTGACACCGCTGGCGGTGAAGGACACCTCACCACCGGCCTCACCCTCCGCCGGGGCTGCGGCGGGAGCGAATTCCTCGGTGTGCAGACGGTCCTCGATGCCGAGTTCGCGGTACACCTCCCGAACGCCACGCATCAGTCCGGGCGGGCCGCACAGGAAGGTTTCGGCGTCCGCGTACCAGGGCGCCACCGCGTCGAGGTGCTCCTGGCCGAAGAACCCGTGGAGATGGCCGCAGGTCTCCTGATCGGTGTATGCCAGCACGAGCGAGACGTTGGCGTTCGCGTCCGCGAGTGCGCGCAACTCGTCGAGGTACGCGACGTCGTTTTCGGTGTACGCGTAGTGCAGAAAAGTGATGCTTCCGAAGTGCTGCTCGTCGACGAGGGTGCGCAGCATCGACAGAACCGGGGTGATTCCGCTGCCTCCGCTCACCAGCAGGACCCGGCGAGGGCGAGGAGACGGAAGGGTGAATTCTCCCGCCGCCTGAGACAGGTCGAGCACGAGACCGGGGCTCGCGTGGGCGTGCAGGTACTGCGAGACCAGCCCCTCGGGATGCGCCTTGATCGTCAGCTCGACGAGTCCGTCGGTGGACGCCTGTGCATTGGCCGGTGAGTAGCACCGGGTGTGCCGAATCCCGTCGATCACGACGCCCACCTGCACGAACTGCCCCGCACGGAATCCGCGCCACTGACGGGTGGGGCGCAGCGTGAGGGTGACGGTGTCGGCGGTGGACCGCCGGACCTCGACCACTTCGGCGCGCAGGTCGCGCACGGTGACCATGGGAGTGACGAGTTCGAGGTAGCGGTCGAGCTGGTGCGGAGTGGCCATCGCCTCGAACAACGACAGCAGCGAGAACCTGCGTCCCTCCGCCGGACGACTGGTGTGGGCAACTGACACGTCAGCCTCCTCCATTTGAGTGCACGGCTGTACACTGACAATAGTGTGACAGAGAGGGACAGGAAGTTGTCAATCGGAATGTGACCGCACGCACACTCGAGGCAGGGATCGGATACGCATGCCGGATGACGAGTACGAGCACCCGGAGATGACCGGTGTCGGCACTGTCACGAATACACTCACTGCCGTGAGTCAGTCGACCGGCGCCGAACCGGAGAGCAGGGCAGCCCGCAAGGAGCGCACGAGGAAGGCCCTTCTCGACGGCACGCTCGAACTCATGGCGGATCGGAGTTTCGCCGGCGTGAGCCTGCGCGAGATCGCCCGCACCGCGGGAATCGTGCCCACCGCGTTCTACCGCCACTTCGCGTCCATCGAGGAGCTCGGCGTGGTGCTCGTCGAGGAGGGCATGCGAATTCTGCGGCAGATGCTGCGCGACGCCCGGCGCACCCCGAGCACCAAGAGCGCAGGCGCATCCCTCGACATCCTCGTCCGGCAGGTCCGCAGCCACGAGGCGCAGTTCCGGTTCCTCAGCCGTGAACGCTACGGCGGCGTCCCCGAAATTCGCCGGGCGATCGCTACCGAGATGAAACTGTTCGTCAGCGAACTCACGGTGGATCTGTCCCGCATCGAGGGTCTGCAGTCCTGGGACCACGACGACCTGGAGATGGCGGCCGACCTGATCGTGTCCACCATGTTCGCCGTCGTCGTCGATCTGCTCGAGGCCGATCGTCCCGGAAGCCGAAGCGAGGCCGAGGTGGTTGCGCGCGCCGAACGGCAACTGCGCCTGATCGTGCTCGGCATGAGCGGGTGGAATCCCGGAAAGTAGTCGCGCTCTCGCCGTACGGTGGGGGCATGCTGTCAACCTCGGAACACGCGCACATCACCCTCGGCGACCTGACATTCGACGTCACGACCAGCGGTCCGGCCGACGGCGTCCCCGTCGTTCTGCTGCACGGGTTTCCGGAGAGCGCCGCGTCCTGGGAACCCGTCAGTGCCCTGCTGAACGAGTCCGGTCTGCGGACGTACGCCCCGAACCAGCGCGGATACTCGCCCGGCGCGCGACCCGACGGAGTCGACTCCTACCGGATCGACCACCTCGTCGGGGACGTGATCGGACTCCTCGACGCACTCGACCTCGACACGGCGCATCTCGTCGGCCACGACTGGGGCGCCGCCGTGGCCTGGGTAGTCGCGGCCAGGCACGCCGACCGGATCACCTCGCTCACCACCGTGTCGGTGCCACATCCCGGCGCATTCGGCTGGGCGCTGCGCGAGGACGCCGATCAGAAGGAACGCTCCTCCTACATCCGGCTCCTGAGAATGGAGGGGAAGGCCGAGCGGGTCCTCCTCGACGAGAACGCGCACTCACTGCGCGCCATGTTCGGTGACGTCGTCCCGCCGGCACTCGTCGACCGGCACGTCGCGCTGCTCAGCGAACCGGGAGCGATGACCGCCGCACTGAACTGGTACCGCGCCATGACGAGCGACTTCGAGGCGACACCCGCCGTCACCGTTCCCACGACCTACGTCTGGAGCACCGGCGACATCGCGCTCGGGCGTGCGGGAGCGGAAAGGTGCGGCGAGTTCGTCGATGCGCCCTACGAGTTCGTCGTCCTGGACGGTGCCACGCACTGGATCCCGGAGCAGCGGCCCGACGCCCTCGCGGAGGCGATCCTCACGCGTACCGGAACCGCACCGAACTGAAATCCGCCGTTCCCCTCGACGGGGCGTTCGTTCTGGTTTGATGACACTACTCGTCTCGTGCACCCAGGGAGGGCACCATGAGTGGCATCGCAATCCTTCTCGTCGGCGCCGTTCTGTGCTTCGCCGGTGTCGGTTCACTCCACGTCGCCGTCCTCGCTTCGGGATTCGGCCTCGGCTGGCTCCTCGCGGATCTGCTGTCGCTGTCACTCGAGACGACGTTCCTGGTCGCGGCGATCGGGGCGGTCGTGGCGTGGGTGGCCACCACCCTGATCTTCAAGTTCGCCGCATTCTTTCTCGGGATCATCACCGGCGCCGTCATCGGGGCCAAGCTCAGTCGTGTCCTGCAACCCGACGACGCGAATTGGCTCCTCAGCGGAATCGTGATCGTCGCACTCGCCGTCGCCTGTGGTTTCATCGCCGACCGGTACCGGGCGCGGGCGTTGTTGTGGCTCACGGCGCTCGGCGGCGCCAGCATGGTGTTGACGGGACTCGGGCTGGCCATCCCTCCACTGGGTTTCCTGGAGGATCCGAACGAGGGCACCCAGCAGTTCTTCGCCACGGTGATCTGGATCGTCGTGGCCGCGGCGGGCTGGCTGACGCAGCGGCGGCTGTTCCCGGAGAAGCTCCGGATCGTCGCGCGAGGCGCTAGTCGCGTTCGGGCGCCTTCACCACCGTCAGCGCGGCGAGCCCGATCGCGAGCACGATCACCAGACCGAGGATCCCCGCCCGATCCGCCGCGAACCACCAGGCGAACAATCCGAAGAGGGTGGGCGAGAGGAACGACACCGCGCGGCCGGTGGTCGCGTACAGGCCGAACATCTGCCCCTCCCGGCCGGGCGGTGTGATCCGGGCCAGGAACGTGCGCGCGGACGACTGCGCGGGACCGACGAATAGACACAGCAGCAGTCCGAAGATCCAGAACATGGCCGGTCCCGAGACGGCCATCAGGACGACACCGACGATGATCATCGCGATCAGGGACGTCATGATCACGGTCTTCGGCCCGATCCGGTCGTCGAACCGGCCGGCGGTGAGCGCGCCGAGCGCGGAGACGACGTTGGCCGCGACGCCGAACAGCAGCACGTCACCCGCACCGATGCCGTAGACGTTGACGGCGAGGACGGCGCCGAACGTGAAGACACCGGCCAGTCCGTCGCGGAACAACGCACTCGCCACCAGGAAGTAGACGGTGCGCCGGTCGGCGGACCAGAGGTCGCGGAGATCGCGCCACAACACCCGGTACGACTCGACGAAGCCGGCCTTGTCCGCACCCGGATCCGCGTGCGGGCGGGGTAGCTCGGGGACCTTCAGCAGCACGGGAATTGCGAAGACCGCGAACCAGACGGCGGCCAGCAGCGCCACCATCCGGATGTTCAGGCCGCCGTCCGTGGTGAGGCCGAGGAATCCCCGGTTGTCGCCGTCACCGGAGATGAAACCGAAGTAGCACACCAGCAGGAGCACGATCCCACCGAAATAGCCCATCGCCCAGCCGAACCCGGACACTCGGCCGATGTTCGCCGGCGTCGACACCTGCCTGAGCATCGCGTTGTACGGGACGCCGGCCAGTTCGAAGATCACCGAACCGGCGGCCAGCAGCACCAGCCCGAGCCACAGGTACTGATACGAGTCGCGGACGAAGAACATCGCCGCCATGCATCCGACCGTCGCGAACGTGAGCACGCCGAGCGCCCACTTGCGTCGTCCCGCGGCGTCGAATCGCTGCCCGGTGACGGGGGCGAGCACGGCGATGAGGAAACCGGCGATGCCGAGCGACCACCCGAGCCACGTGCTCGCGGAGATCGATCCCGGCAGGTCCTCCCCCACCGCGTCCGTCAGGTACACGGAGAAGACGAACGTGAGGATCACGGCGTTGAACGCGGCCGATCCCCAGTCCCACAGCCCCCACGCGACAACCTGTCTGCGCGTCGCGGCCTCGCCGATCCCGGCCGGCGGACGAACGTCGGTGCTCATGCCCGCGAGCCTATGCGAGCGAACGGGGAGTTCGTGCGGTCTGACGCGACGAGCGTCCCGTTCGGACGGAAGGACGTAGTGTGCACTCAGTTGCATACGCACCTCGTTGCATACATACTTCTGTTCGTGGCCCTCGAACATGCGCTTCTCGTCTCCCTGACCGAGCACTCCGGCTCGGGCTACGAATTGGCGCGCCGGTTCGACAAGTCCATCGGCTTCTTCCAGAGCGCCACCCACCAGCAGATCTACCGCGTCCTCAAACGGATGGACGAGTCCGGCTGGGTCGACGCCGAGGTCGTGGCGCAGGACGGCAGACCCGACAAGAAGGTGTACCGGGTCAGCGCGGCCGGGCGCGCGGAACTCGAGCGCTGGATCGCCGAACCGACCGAGCCCAATCACCTGCGTAACGAGCTGGCAGTGAAGATCCGCGCCGCTCAGCACGGTGACATCGCCGCACTCACGGCCGAGGTCGCTCGCCACCGCGACGGGCACGCCGCCCGGCTCGAGGTCTACCGCATGATCGAAAAACGCGACTTTCCCGCACCGGAGCAGCTCTCCGGGGCAGCCCTGCACCAGTACCTCGTCCTGCGCGGCGGAATCCGCGTCGAAGAGGGATTCGCCGACTGGTGCCAAGAAGTACTCGACGCGCTCGCACAGTAAGGACACGCCGCCAATGACTCAGTTCCCTCAGCTCCTCGCTCCCCTCGACCTCGGTTTCACGACGCTGAAGAACCGGGTGATCATGGGCTCCATCCACACCGGGCTCGAAGATCGCGCGAAGGACGTTCCCCGTCTGGCCGAGTACTTCGCCGAGCGTGCCCGCGGAGGTGTCGCGCTGATCGTCACCGGCGGATACGCGCCCAACCGGACGGGCTGGCTGCTGCCGTTCGGCGCCAAGCTCACCAACCGTGTCGAGGCCCGGCGGCACCGCGCGATCACGAAGGCGGTGCACGACGAGGGCGGCAAGATCGCCCTGCAGATCCTGCACGCCGGCCGGTACAGCTACCAGCCCTTCAGCGTCTCCGCCTCGTCGATCAAGGCCCCGATCAACCCGTTCCGGCCCCGCAAACTCACGGGCCGCGGCGTGCGCTGGCAGATCCGCAACTTCGTCCGCTGCGCCCGGCTCGCGCAGCAGGCGAACTACGACGGCGTCGAGATCATGGGCGGCGAGGGCTACTTCATCAACCAGTTCCTGTGCGAGCGCACCAACAAGCGCACCGACATGTGGGGCGGCACTCCCGAGAACCGCAGGCGGATGGCCGTCGAGATCGTCCGCCGCACGCGCAAGGCGGTGGGCCCGAACTTCATCATCATCTTCCGCCTGTCGATGGCCGATCTCGTCGAGGGCGGTCAGACATGGGACGAGATCGTCTCGCTGGCACAGGAAGTGGAGGCCGCAGGCGCGACCATCATCAACACCGACATCGGCTGGCATGAATCCCGTGTTCCCACGATCGTGACGTCGGTGCCGCGGGCCGCGTTCGCCGACATCACCGGCAAGCTCGAGAAGCACGTGAGCATCCCCGTGGCCGCGTCGAACCGGATCAACATGCCGGAGGTCGCCGAGGAAATCCTGACCCGCGGTGACGCGCAGCTCATCTCGATGGCACGGCCGATGCTCGCCGATCCCGACTGGGTGCGGAAGGCGGAGGCAGGCACCCCCGACGAGATCAACACGTGCATCGCGTGCAACCAGGCCTGCCTCGACCATGCCTTCGTCCGCAAGCACGTGTCGTGCCTGCTGAATCCGCGTGCGGGCCGGGAGACGGAACTGACGCTCTCCCCCACCCGGGCCGCGAAGCGTGTCGCCGTCGTCGGCGCCGGCCCCGCGGGACTGTCCGCGGCACTGGGCCTGGCACAGCGCGGCCACTCGGTGACCCTGTTCGAGGCGGATTCGGAGATCGGCGGCCAGTTCGGCATCGCCCGCAAGATCCCCGGCAAGGAGGAGTTCGCGGAGACGATCCGGTACTACAACCGCCAGCTTCCACTCGCCGGTGTCGACGTCCGGCTCGACAGCCGCGTCACCGCGACCGAGCTGGTCGGCGAGTACGACGAGGTGATCGTCGCGACCGGTGTGACGCCGCGCGTTCCGTCCATTCCGGGCATCGACCACCCGAAGGTGCTCACGTATCCGGAGGTCGTGCGGGGCGGCAAGCCCGTCGGGCAGTCGGTCGCCGTGATCGGGGCCGGTGGGATCGGCGTCGACGTCAGCGAGTTCCTCACCCACGAGCACTCCCCGACGCTCGACCTGAAGGAGTGGAAGCAGGAGTGGGGTGTCACCGAACCCGAAGCGGCGGCGGGCGCCCTCACCACACCCATTCCCGAACCGTCGCCGCGCGAGGTGTACCTGCTGCAGCGCAAGAGCGGCCGGATCGGCGCCGGACTCGCGAAGACCACGGGCTGGGTCCACCGGGCAGCGCTGAAGAACAAGGGCGTGCAGGAACTGTCCGGGGTCAACTACGAGCGCATCGACGACGACGGCCTGCACATCACATTCGGCGCCAAGCGCGAGAAGCCCCGCACCCTCGCCGTCGACAACGTCGTGATCTGCGCAGGTCAGGAATCGGTGCGTGACCTCGTCGACGAACTGACCGTCGCCGGCGTCACCACCCACGTCATCGGCGGCGCCGACGTCGCAGCCGAACTCGACGCCAAACGTGCCATCGAGCAGGGCACCCGGCTCGCCGCACGCATCTGACGCACTACGCTGCTGACCGTGAGCTTGCCGAACCCCACTCCCAGTGCCCGCGCCGTCGTGACCGGCGCCTCGTCCGGAATCGGCGAGGCGCTGGCGACTGATCTCGCCTCCCGGGGCCACTCCCTGATCCTCGTCGCACGCCGCGGCGAGGTGATGGAGTCACTCGCCGGGACCCTGCGCGACAAGCACGGCGTCGAGGTCGACGTGCGCGCCTGCGATCTGTCGGATCGCGACGCGCGGGCCACCCTCGTCACCGAACTGTCCGGACGTGAGATCAGCGTCCTGTGCAACAACGCGGGCATCGCCACGTTCGGCCCGGTCGCCGAACTCGATCCCGCGTACGAGCGGGCCCAGGTGGAACTCAACGCCGTTGCGGTGCACGACCTCACCCTCGCGGTGTTGCCCGGGATGATCGAACGCAAGTCCGGCGCCATCCTCATGGTCGGCTCCGCGGCAGGCAACATGCCCATCCCTCACAACGCCACGTACGCGGCCAGCAAGGCGTTCGTCAACACCTTCTCCGAGTCGCTGCGCGGCGAACTCAAGGGGACGGGAGTGAACGTCACCCTCCTCGCACCCGGCCCGGTCCGCACCGAGGAGCCCGATCCGGCGGAGGCGTCGATCGTGGACAAGCTGGTGCCCGACTTCCTGTGGATCTCCAGCGAATACACCGCCAAGGTGTCGCTCGACGGGCTGGCCGACAACAAGATGCGCGTCGTGCCCGGCATCATCAGCAAGGCGATGTCCGTTGCCGGGCAGTACAGCCCGCGCGCGGTGGTCGCCCCGATCGTCGGAACGTTCTACAGGAAGCTGGGCGGATGACCCCCGGGTGAATGTACCGTTCACCGCTGCCGAGGCGCTGAAAGGTACATTCGCCCAGCGTTTCTAGCGCCTGCGACGTTTGCCCGTCCCGAAGATACTGCGGGAGATCTCGCGCCCGGCGGCCGACGCGGCCGAGCGGAGGAAGCTCTTCACCGCGGAGTTCCCGAGAATCTGCTCGGCCATGTTCGGACCCTCCGGCTGTGCGGGCGGCGGTGCCGGCAGGTCGGGCAGCGGGGGCAGGTCGAGGCCCGGTTCCGTGGCCGGCGCTCCGGCGACCTTGGCCGTCAGCTTCTCGTACGCCGATTCCCGGTCGACGGTCTGCCCGTACTTCGCCGACAGCGGGCTCGACGACGCCGCGGCCGTGATCGCGTCGTTGCCGATGGTGTCCATCAGCGAGCGGGGAGGCCGAATCCTCGTCCACGCCACCGGCGTCGGCGCGCCCCGTTCCGACAGGACCGTGACGATCGCCTCACCGATGCCCAGTGAGGTGAGAGCCTTCTCGAGGTCGTAGTTCTCGGTGGTCGGGTACGTTCGTACCGTTTTCGTCAGCGCCTTCTGGTCGTCGGGGGTGAAGGCGCGCAGCGCGTGCTGGATCCGGGCGCCGAGCTGCGACAGCACCGCATTCGGGACGTCCGTCGGCAACTGGGTGCAGAAGAAGACCCCCACACCCTTGGAGCGGATGAGCTTCACGGTCTGTTCCACCTGCTGCAGAAACGCCTTCGACGCGTCCGCGAAGAGCAGGTGCGCCTCATCGAAGATGAAGACGAGCTTGGGTTTGTCGAGATCACCTTCCTCGGGCAACGTCTGGAACAGGTCTGCCAGCACCCACATCAGGAAGGTGGAGAACAATGCCGGGCGCGCGGCCTGGGCGCCCAACTCGAACAACGCGATCACGCCCTTGCCGTCGATCACCCGGAGCAGGTCTTCGGTCTCCAGCTCGGGCTCCCCGAAGAACGTGTCGCCGCCGTCGGCTTCGAGATTGACGAGGGCCCTGAGGATCACACCGGCCGTGGCCGGGGACACGCCGCCGATGCCCTTCAGATCGGCCTTGCCCTCGTCGCTGGTGAGATGCGCGATGACCGATCGCAGATCCAACAGGTCGAGCAGCGCGAGCCCCTGAACGTCGGCCCAGTGGAAGATCAGCCCCAGCGTGGACTCCTGAGTCTCGTTGAGCCCGAGAACCTTGGCGAGCAGGATCGGCCCGAACGCCGTGATGGTCGCGCGGACGGGAATGCCCAGGCCTTCCGTTCCCAGCGAGAGGAATTCGACCGGGGATCCCGCCGGCCGCCACTCGTCGTCACCCGTCTCGGACGCTCGGGCCGTGATTTTGTCGCCCGCCTCACCCGGCTGTGACAGGCCCGACAGGTCGCCCTTCACGTCGGCCATCACCACGGGAACCCCTGCAGCCGACAGTTGCTCGGCAATACCCTGCAGCGTCTTCGTCTTTCCCGTCCCGGTGGCGCCGGCGACGAGTCCGTGCCGGTTGACCGTCGCGAGGGGGATGCGCACCCGGGCCGCCCGATCCACGGCGCCGTCGAGAACCACGGTGCCCAGCTCCAGAGCCGCACCCTCCGAGGAGTATCCGGCCGCGATGGCCGCGGCGGCACCGGAGGGGGCGGCGACGCCTGCAGGAGCACGGTTCTCTTCAACCTCCGCGTCCCGGGCTTCCTGCTCCGCCGCCTCTGCCGCTGCCGCGGCCTCCGCCGCGATCCTGGCCGCTTCGGCGGCCGCCGCCCTCGCCGCCGCCGCCCTTTCCGCCGGAGTCGAGGTCGCGCCACCGTCCTGCGATTGCTGGGTCATCCAAGCCCTCCTCGGATCACGCACGTCGGGAGAAAGTGTCCACCGCAGACTTTATCCCGTCACTCACGTGACTACTGTGTTCCTGGTGCAGGACAAACTTGTGTGGATCGACTGTGAAATGACCGGGCTCCGGCTCGGTACCGACAAGCTGATCGAGATCGCAGCTCTGGTCACGGACAGCGAGCTGAACGTGCTCGGTGAGGGTGTCGACATCGTCATCCACGCCGACGACGACGCGCTCGCGGCCATGCCCGACGTGGTGACCAAGATGCACGAGAACTCGGGGCTGACCGACGAGGTCCGGCAGTCCACGGTCACGCTCGCCGAGGCCGAGCAGCAGGTGCTCGCCTACATCCGCGAGCACGTGCCGGTCGCCGGGACGGCGCCGCTCGCAGGCAACTCGATCGCGACCGACCGCGGATTCATCGCCCGCGACATGCCGGACCTCGACACCTACCTGCACTACCGGATGATCGACGTCAGCTCCATCAAGGAACTGTCCCGGCGCTGGTACCCGCGGATCTACTTCGGTCAGCCCGAAAAGGGTCTCGCCCACCGCGCCCTGGCCGATATCAAGGAGTCGATCCGGGAACTGAAGTACTACCGGAAGACGGCGTTCGTGGCCGAGCCCGGACCGTCTACCAGCGACATCGCCGCCGTTGTCGAGGAACTCGGGCCAGCCTGAGATACCGATTGGCTTCTCGGGCACCGGACGCGCTAGTATCTTCCTCGCCGAAGTTACTGCCCCCGGGCGGTGTCTGAAGCACATGGTGAGTGTAGTTCAGTTGGTAGAGCACCAGGTTGTGATCCTGGCTGTCGCGGGTTCGAGTCCCGTCACTCACCCCAAACGGAAAGCCCCCGGCCTCGGCCGGGGGCTTTCCTCTTTGCGATTGGTCTGACGCCTGCTGTCAGGCGTTGGCATTGCCCGCCTTCCAGACATCCCACGGGATGTTCCAGTCACCGAGGCCGTCCGTGCCCGACAGCGTGCCGCCCAGCGTGTTCTTGACGATCACGATGTCGCCGCGCTTCGTGTTGTCGTACACCCACTTCGCGTTGGACGGGCTGAGGTTCAGGCAGCCGTGGCTCGCGTTCGAGTAGCCCTGCTGCCCCACCGACCACGGCGCCGAGTGGAAGAAGATGCCGCTGTAGGACATTCGCGTGGCCCAGTCGACGGGAGTCTTGTATCCCTGCGGGGAGTTGACCGGCACGCCGTAGGTGGACGAGTCCATGACGAGGTTCGCGAACCGGTCGCCGATGATGTAGACGCCGTTGTCGGTGGGTGTGTCGTCCTTACCCATCGACGTGGGCATCGTCATGATCACTTCGCCGTTGCGCTCGAACGTCACCTGCTTGGTGTTGTCGTCCGCCGTCGCGACGAGGGCGTCGCCGATGGTGAAGGCCGTGTGGACGTCCTCCTGGCCGAACAGTCCGTCACCGAGGTCGCGGCCGTACACGGCGACCTTGACGTCCACGGCGGTGCCGGGGGCCCAGTAGCTCTGCGGACGCCACCGCACCTCACGGTTGTTCACCCAGTAGAACGCGCCCTCGACGGGCGGATTCGTCGTGACGGTGATGCCGGCCTCCGCCGCCTTGCGGTCGGGGATGTTCTCGTCGAACTGGACCGCGATCGGCTGACCGATGCCCACCACGTCGCCCTCCGACGGCATCACGTACGGCTTGGTGACGTTGCCGGGTGCGCTGGTGGTGAACGCGGATGTCGAGGTGGTACCGCCGCCCAGTCCGTTCGCCTTCACCTCGAGCCGGTACTCCTTGTCGTAGCCCAGCGGCTCCGTGTTGACCCAGGACAACCCGTCGGGCGCGATGGCGCCGTCGACCGTCTCACCCTCGGGGTTGAGCATGGTGACCGCCGCCAGCGTGCCGTCGGCCACCGTCACCGTCACCGGCTGTCCGGGCGAGAATCCCACCGCACCATCGACGGCCGACGCCGTCAGCTTCGGCTTGATGAGCTCGGTGACCGGATTGGAATCGATCGGCGCCTCACCTTCCGACGTGACGCTGTCGGCACCGGAGACGGTGCACCCCGCGATCGACACTGCGAATACGAGTGATGCCGCCACAATCGTCGCCGTCTTCGAGACGGATCTCACCGATTGCGCACGCACGCGCCCGCCACGCCCCACACCCATGGATAACCCCACTTCACGTCCTCGCTCCGAATTCACGTTCAAGCCGGCACGTCCCTCGCCTTCGCAAGACGAATCGGCACGTCGAGACCGTGTGGTCTCCAATGATGCCAGCCACTGGAGACCGGTTCCAACCAAGCGCCGAGCCGCTCAATAACGTTCGAATATCAATCGTGACCAGCGGCGCTCTTGTTACGCGCCACCGTGCGGATCGGGTCGCCACGGGCAGTCGCCACCAGGCGATTTGCATTCCCGAGAAGCGACCCGCTAATGTTCTGTCTCGCAAGAGCGAGCGCCTATAGCTCAGTTGGTAGAGCAAGTGACTCTTAATCACTGGGTCCGGGGTTCGAGTCCCTGTGGGCGCACTTGCACGAAGGCCCCCATCCTCTCACGAGGATGGGGGCCTTTCTCATGTCACCACCATCACAGCGTGCGTGCGGGGCGGTCAGATGACGAACGGGCCGCCGGAACGTGAAGTCACTGCGAACTTCACATCCGACGGCCCGTTCGAGGGTCGTTCAGCGCAACGCTTTGCGGAGCACCAGGAGCCCTGCCACCGCACCCACGGCGATCAGTCCGTACTTGACCGCCGGCTCGTTCAGCTTGGCGATCAGCGTCCGCTTCGTGTTCTCCATGAGACGCTTCGGGTTGGTGCGGACCGTCAATTCGTCGAGAGTGCTCGCGAGCTGATTACGCGCGTTCTCGATCTCACGCTCGATGCTCTCGGTGTCCCTGGGCACGTGTCCTCCAACTTGTTCGACTGGTTCGATCAGCGAGAGCGACGCTACCGCGACAATCCCACACTTGCGTCAACCGTAGACGAGAACACGCGACCTGCGACTCCGTCTCCCCCGATCGCGCCGCGGCCCACGGTCAGACCTTCCCGGTAGCCTGACTTCTCGTGACCGACAACAGCAGACTCGCACCCGGAGACACCGCCCCCGCCTTCACACTGCCCGACGCCGACGGCAACGACGTGTCGCTCGCCGACTACCGCGGCCGCAAGGTCGTCGTGTACTTCTACCCGGCGGCGAGCACGCCGGGCTGCACCAAACAGGCCTGCGATTTCCGCGACAACCTCGCCGACCTGAACGGCGCAGGCCTGGACGTGATCGGCATCTCCCCCGACAAGCCGGCGAAGCTGGCCAAGTTCCGCGACAACGAGGAACTGACGTTCCCCCTCCTGTCCGATCCCGACAAGGCCACACTCGAGGCGTGGGGCGCGTTCGGCGAGAAGAAGATGTACGGCAAGACGGTGCAGGGTGTCATCCGCTCCACGTTCCTCGTCGACGAGGACGGGAAGATCGAAGTGGCCCAGTACAACGTCCGCGCCACCGGCCACGTCGCGAAACTGCGCCGGGACCTGTCCGTCTGATCCACGCGACGGGCGGCTGCGACTCGTCAGCCGCCCGTGAGCCGTTCGATGCCGTCGAGCATCCGGTCGAGGCCGAATCGGAAGTCGTGTTCGAGCCAGTGCGCGTCGTCGGCGTCGCCGGCATCGAACGCACCCCCGGCGATCGCCGCCCGCAGTGCGGGAAACCGCTTCTCGTCGAGCAGTAGCGGGAGCAGCCGGGCGTAGTCGACCTGCTCCACCTTCGCCGACCGTTCCAGGTCCAGCGCGAACCGCGCCCGCCCGATCACGAACAGCGAAACATTCAGCACCACTTGCAGCTTCCGGTCCTCGCTCAGGCCGGTGTCGGCCAGCGACCGCAGACCGGCCTCCAGCCACGCGAGATTGTTGGGGCCCGTCGGAGGCGCGGAGATGGTCACCTCCGGCCACCACGCGTGCGTCCGGACCGCCCGGTACTCGCCCAGCGCCCACGATTCGAGTCGGTCCCGCCAGCCCCCCGTGACGACGAGTCCGCGGGGCTCACCGATTGCCCGATCGGCCATCAGCTCCACCAGGTCGTCCTTGCTGTCCACGTAGCGGTACAGCGACATGGTGGTGAATCCGAGTTGCTTGGCGACCCGGCTCATGGACAGACCCGCGAGGCCTTCGGCGTCCGCCACCTCGATGGCGGCGTCGACCACCCGCTCGAGGCTCAACCCCTTCCGGGGGCCGCGGGTCCCCGGTTCCTCGATCCCCCAGGCCAGCCGGACGGCCTTGGGCAGGGCCACGGTGGGGTCGTCGGGGGTTTCGTTCGGTCGGGGCATGCACGTGTCCACTTCGTCGGGGTCTTGCGCTCATCCTAAAACTGCGTACGCTGCACACCATGAGTATACGAGATACACAGTTTTGCGCGTCGGCCGTCTCGGTCACCGGTTTACGCAAGGCATACGGAGACGTCACCGTCCTCGACGGAGTCGACCTCGACGTGCCGCCAGGCAGCGTGTTCGCGCTCCTCGGCGCCAACGGTGCGGGAAAGACGACGATGGTCCGCATCCTGTCGACCCTGACACCGCCTGACGCGGGCACCGTGCACGTCGCCGGGCACGACCTTCGCTGCGACCCTCAGGGAGTGCGGCGGAAGATCAGCCTCACCGGGCAGTACGCGGCGGTCGACGACCTTCTCACCGGCGAGGAGAACCTCCGGCTCATGGCCCGGCTGAGCCACCTCGGCCGCGCAGAGGGCAAGCGGCGCGCCCGCGAGCTACTCGAGCAGTTCGACCTGGTGGACGCGAGAACCCGCCGCGCAGGGACGTACTCGGGTGGGATGATCCGGCGCCTCGATCTGGCGATGAGCCTCATCTCGCGGCCCGACATCATCTTCCTCGACGAACCGACCACCGGTCTCGACCCGCGCAGCCGGCAGTCCATGTGGGAGATGATCCGAAGACTGGTCGACGGCGGCGTCACCATCTTCCTGACCACCCAATACCTCGAGGAAGCCGACCGGCTGGCAGACCGGGTCGCCGTCCTCGACGGCGGCAGGGTCGTGGCCGAGGGCACTCCTGACGAGCTGAAGCGACTCGTGCCCGGCGGTCACCTCGAGCTCACGTTCACCCGGCCGTCCGAACTGCACGACGTCGCCCAGGCCTTCGACGACGCCGTCCTCGACGCCGACCGCCTGGCCGTTCAGGTCCCGACCGACGGCAGCATCGGCCAGCTGAAGACGCTGCTCGGACGAATCGACGACCAGAGCGTCACCGTCGACAAGCTCTCGCTCCACTCCCCCGATCTCGACGACGTCTTCTTCGCTCTCACCGACAACTCGAACGCTTCTCCGATCCGGAACGAGGCCGCAGCCCGATGATCCCGAACACGCAGTCACGCCCCCTCGACGACTACGCGGCGATGACCGGCCGCAGCCTGACGCGCCTGCTCCGCAGCCCGGACACGATGATCATGGGCGTCGCCCTTCCGGTGATGCTGCTGCTGTTGTTCGTGTACGTCTTCGGCGGAGCCATGCAGACCGCCACCGGCTACCTCGACTACGTGGTGCCCGGAATCATCCTGCTCTGCGCCGGTTTCGGATCCTCACAGACGGCGGTGAGCGTCACCGGCGACATGGTGCACGGCATCGTCGACCGATTCCGGTCCATGCCCATCGCACGTTCGGCGTTCCTGTTCGGCCATGTCGCGTCCAGTGTCATCCGCAATCTCCTCACGTCCCTCGTCGTGATCGGCGTCGCGATGATCATGGGATTCGGGCCCACCGCAGGCCCGATACAGTGGCTGGCCGCACTCGCGATCGTCGCCCTGTTCATCCTCGCCATCTCCTGGCTGGCGACGGCGCTCGGGCTCCTCGCCGGCACCGAGGAAGCCGCCAACGGGTTCACCTTCTTCCTGCTCTTCCTCCCCTACGTCAGCAGCGCGTTCGTTCCCACCGACACGATGCCGAGCTGGCTACACGCCTTCGCCGAGAACCAGCCCGTCACGCCGGTGATCGAAACGGTCCGTGGCCTACTGCTCGGCACACCCGTCGACGACACAGCTCTGATCGCGGTGTTGTGGTGTGTCGGAATCGCCTGTGCCGGCTACTTGTGGGCGATCACATTGTTCACCCGGAGAGCGGCTCGATGAGTCGTCTCCGCCAGGTGAAACCTGACGCGTCACCGGGAGGGATCTTCGGAATCCGGACGAAAGACGGATAGCCTGGGGCGGTGGAGTCTTCAGTCAGCAAGCAAGCGCCGCGCCGAGTGGACCCGGCGTTGGAGCTGCAGTCGGACCCGCAGGAACTCCTGCCCCGCAGACGGCCGACCCAGGAACGTAGTCGCCGGAAGTTCGACGCGCTGCTCACGGCATCGCGGGAGTTGCTGGTGGACGTGGGATTCGAATCGTTCACGTGCGAAGAGGTCGCCGCACGCGCGGACGTCCCGATCGGCACCCTCTACCAGTTCTTCGCGAACAAGTACGTGATCGTCTGCGAACTCAACCGGCAGGACCTCGTCGGAGTCCAGCACGAGATCGCCCAGTTCAACGGTGAGGTCCCGTCCCTCGACTGGCTGCGGTTCCTCAATTCCTTCGTCGACCACATGGCAGGCCTGTGGACGTCCGACCCGTCGAGGCGCGAGGTGTGGCTGGCGATGCAGTCGACGCCGTCGACGCGCGCCACCGGCGCCATCCACGAGAAGGCGTTCGCGGAGCAGGTGTCACGGATGCTCGCGCCGCTCACCCCGCAGACGTCGCGGGAGCGGCGCACGATGATGGCCGAGGTGCTCGTCCACGTCGTGTACTCGATGCTCAACTTCTCCGTGCAGGACAACCAGAGCCACGCGGACGCCGTCGCCGAACTCAAACGGCTGATGGTGGCATACCTGTTGGTCGCCGAGAAGGAATCGCGCTCCACCTAGGCGCTACGCGCCTGTGCGCCCTTCCGGTTGCCGGAGCTACCAGAAAGGCGCACGGGCGCCGGAGGCGCCTACAGGGACTCGATGACGGCGAACGCGCCCGCCATGTCTCCGTCGTGTGTGAGGGAGATGTGAATCTTCACATCGGTCAGATGCTTGGCGACGTCTCCGCGTAAGCGGATGCTCGGTCGCCCCCACGCATCCGTCACCACCTCGATCAGGTGGTGGATCATCTCGGGCAGCACCGGCGGGCTGGCGAAGAGAGACGTGGACCAGGCCTTGATCACTGCCTCCTTCGCAGCCCACCGGGCGGCGAAATGTCTAGCCGGATCGGAGCTCCGGGTCACGGCGTCCCGACGCTCGCCCGGTGTGAAGTTGTCGAGCATTGCCGTCCCTGGCCGGTCCAGCTGCTCGGCGAACTCCGACACCGTCACGAGATCGAAGCCGATCCCCAGAACTCCCATCCGTCGTTCCTACTTGCAGCCGGGCAGACCCGAGCTGTACACGTCGTCCGATCCCAGGCGCGCGGCCTCGGTGAGCAGGACGTCCGCCTCGAGCTGACGGGACGCCGCAGCCGGGACGCTGTCGCCGCCGAAGCGACGATCCGCCGGACGCTCGTACAGGCTGCCGCCGCCGACCATGGCCTTCGCCAGTCGACGCTGACCCTCGACGGTGCGCTTGCGTGCCTGCTCGAGGTACGCCTCACGCTTGTCGGCCGGGATGGCCTCGACGAACGCCTGCGAGTGCACGACCGCGACCATGCCCGACACGTGCCCGAAGCCGAGGCTGGTCAGCAGACCGGCCTTCAGCGGGAACTGCTCGCCGAAGCGGAGCGGCTCCCGAGCCCACACGAGGTGTTCGAACTCGGCCATCTTCTCGTCGACGCAGTCGAGGCTGCGGTTCGGCGGAACGATGCCCTGGTCCAGCACCTGGCAGAGACCGATCAGCTGGAACGCTGCGGCACCACCCTTGGCGTGTCCGGTGAGGCTCTTCTGCGAGACCACGAACAGCGGCGCACCGTCGCTGCGGCCGAGTGCCCCGGCGAGGCGCTCGTGCAGCTCCGCCTCGTTGGGATCGTTGGCCGCGGTGGACGTGTCGTGCTTGGAGATCACCGAGATGTCGTCGGCGCTGACACCGAGCTTGCCGAGGGACTGGGCGAGCTGCGAATTCGCTCCCCCACGACCCGCACCGAGCGCACCGATTCCGGGAGCCGGGATCGACGTGTGGACACCGTCCGCGAACGAGCCGGCGTAGGCGACCACACCGAGGACGGGCAGGCCCATCTCGAGTGCCAGGTCACCGCGGGCCAGCAGGATCGTGCCACCACCCTGCGACTCGACGAACCCGCCGCGACGACGGTCGTTGGCCCGCGAGAATCGACGGTCGTCGATGCCCTTGGCCCGCATGTCGTCGGTCTTGGCCGTGGCGGACATGTCACCGAATCCGATGATGCCTTCCGCGCTGAGGTCGTCGAACCCGCCGGCGACCACGAGCTGGGCCTTGCCGAGCTTGATCTTGTCGACGCCCTCTTCGACGGACACCGCGGCCGTGGCGCACGCCGCAACCGGGTGAACCATGGCGCCGTAACCGCCGACGTAGGACTGGACCACGTGCGCCGCAATCACATTCGGCAGGGCTTCCTGCAGGATGTCGTTCGGCCGGTTCTCGCCGAGCAGCGTGTCGATGTACAGCGACCTCATGGAAGTCATGCCGCCCATGCCGGTGCCCTGGGTGTTGGCGACCAGCGAGGGGTGCACCCACCGCAGCAGTTCGCTGGGCGTGAACCCACCGGTGAGGAACGCGTCCACCGTGGCGACGATGTTCCACAGGCCCACGCGGTCGACGGAGTCGGCCATGTCGGCGGGGATGCCCCACTTGGTGACGTCGAATCCGGTCGGGATCTGACCACCCACGCTGCGCGTGAGCTTCATCTTGCGGGGGACGCGGATCTCGGTGCCCGCACGGCGGGTGACCTGCCAGTCACCGCTGTCCGGAACCGGGGTCGCAACCGTGTTCTCCGGGTCGGCCTCCACGAAGGCCAGTGCCTCCGCCTCGGTGCTGACGACGAAGCTCAGGTCCTTGTCGAGGAAGACCGACGTGAGGAGCGGTGCGGTGTTCTCGACCATGGCGCCGTCGTCCGCGTAGCGGCGGATGCCGCAGCGCTCGACGACCGTGTCGTGGTACTTGTCCGCGATCTCGGCCTCCGGAACCAGTTCCCCGGTCTCGGCGTCGTACCAGCCTGCGGACGGCGTGGTCTCCCACACGACGAGTCCGGTGTTCCAGGCGAGTTCGAGAACGCCTGCCGCCGAAAGCTCTTCGTCGACCTCCATCTCGAAGCGGGTACGCGAGGAACCGAACGGTCCGAGCTCACCGGCGCCGACGATGACGACGAGGTCCTCCGGAGCCGCAGTGACGCCGGACCAGGCCGGTGCCACCGACGCGGAGACCCGCGGCGGGGCGGGCAGAGCCGCGATGGTGTCGAGCTCGTCCGCATCCGCGTCGGCCTCGGCAGCTGCGGTCGCAGCTTCCTGAGCCTGCTTCGCCAGCGCGGGCAGGTCCAGGTTCGCCTGGGCGAGCCCACCGGTCAGATCGGCCGCGAGCGGCTCGGTGGAGGCGAGGCGACGTGCCTCGGGCTCGCACCACTGCAGCAGCTCGGTGGCCATTTCCTGGGTGGACCAGGTACGGACTCCGGCACCTTCGACGGCCTCGACCAGCGGGTCGTTGCCGCCCATGAGGCCGGTTCCGCGGACCCAGCCGATGAGAGCGTGCACCAGGGTGACACGCTCGGCCCAGTTGCGCTCGGCCTTCCAGCGGCCGACCACTGCGTCCAGCGCGGCCTTGGCCTCGCCGTACGCACCGTCGCCACCGAACAGGCCGCGGTTCGGGGAACCGGGCAGGACCACGTGCAGGTGGGTGTCGACGTCACGGTCGTAACCGATCTTCGACAGTCCGCCGATCAGGCGCTCCACCGACCACAGGAGAACGCGCATCTCCATTTCGGCGCGGGCGCCGGCGTCGGCGAGGTCGCCTGCCACGCGGGGCGCGGCGAACGGGAACAGCAGCGTCGGGGTGACCGCTTCCTTGACGAGCTTCTTCGATCCACCGGCCGTCTCGTACTGCGCTTCACCGATCCACTCGATGAGCGCGTCGATGTCCGTGTAGGACGCCATGTTCGCGGGGACCACCCACAGGGCGGCACCGGCGCGAGCATTACGGCGGTAGAGGTCGCGGTAGAAGCCGAGACGCTTGTCGTCGAGACGCGAGGTGGTCACGAAGACCGTCGCGCCGCCGGCGAGGAGCTTGCCTGCGACCGAGGCCGCGATGGAGCCCTTGCTGGCACCGGTGACGACGGCGACCTGGTCTGCCCATTCCGGGGTCTCGTCGGTGACGACGACTGCCGCCTCCGCGATGCGTCCGTACTTCTCGGCCAGAGCCGTGCGACCCTCGTCGGTTGCGCGGGCCTGCCACCATGCGGCCTGCGCCGCAACGGACTTGCCTGCACCGGCGAAGCCTTCGATCTCGAGAGACTCCACGCCTGCCGCATCGATCCACAGACGAGCGAGGTCCTCACGTGCGCTGGCCCAGCGGTCGTCGAGCAGGACCGCCCGCTTGGCGTCGAACGCCGGAGCGACCAGGCGCGGCCAGTCGGAACCGAGTTCCGCCGACACGAGGTCGACGAGTTCGGTGTCGGTCGGCTGCGCTGCCGTCGCCGTGTCGCCTGCGAAGCCGAGCTGCTCGAGCACGAGGCGGGCGGCCGAGGCCAGCACGCCGTCGCGGCCCGTGATGTGCTCGGTGAACTCGCCCAGTGCCGCGGCGTCGACGGTGCCACCGGCTCCGCCACCCGAGGACGGGAGGGAGACGCTGATCCCGCGGCGCGAGGCCACTGCGGCCACTGCGCTGTCGATGACGGCGTCCACTGCGGCGCCGTCGGCGAGACCGCCGCCGGCCAGACCACCGAGGTCACCACCACGGATGCTGGAACCGTCGCGGGTTCCGAGCGCCACCTCTGCGGTGACGTGGTACGCCCAACCGTCGCCGAGTTCCCAGACCTTCTTCACACGGTCTGCGATGGCCGCCGGACGACGACCCGAGGGGCCGAAGACCTTGCGGAGGTGATCGTTGATCGAGTCGGACAGCACCGGGCCGAACGGCTTGTACGTGCGGGCCAGGGAGTCGACCGTGCCGGCGAGCGAGCCCATGTCGGCGTCAGCGGCACCGTCGATCGCGCCGAGCGAGAGCTCGGAGCCGAGGTCGACGAGCAGCTGGTTACGCCGCGAGGACACACCGTCGCACAGCGCCTCGATCGTGTCGACGGGGCCGACCTGATCGGGACGGAGCTTGGTCCACAGGCTGATCAGGACCTTGGTGGCGTCAGCGGCCTTGAACGCGATGTCGTCGGGACGCGGTCCGCCGGACGGTGCAGCGGCCGGGGCCGGGGCGGCGGCACCCGCAGCCGATGCGGCGGGCGCCTCGGCTGCGGGTGCTGCGGGCTCGTCGTCCTCGACCGGCGCCGGATCGACGTCGGTGGAGTACACGATGGACGCTTCACGCTCGATGTTGAGGACCTCGACCGGGTAGCCGAAGCGGCCCGGCAGCTTCAGGGTCTGCGACGCGAGGTTCGCGACGGTCGGGACGGAGCCCAGACCGATCTCCACGAACCGCTCGACACCCAGTCCACCCTCGGACTCGTCGGCGAACAGCAGGTCCTGCGTCTCGATCCAGCGCACCGGGCTGGCGAACTGCCAGGCCAGGAGCTCGGTGAGGACCACGCGGGTGAGCTGAACCGGCTTCTTCGCCCAGGAGTCGAAGTCCTTCAGCACCTTGTCGAGGGGCTTCGACGGCACCAGGTCGGCGATCTCCTGCACGAACTCCTTCTTCAGGGAGAACGGCTTGGGGACCAGGTTCGGGATGTAACGCCCGATCAGGATGGCCGGGTCGATGTCCTGCGGAAGCAGTTCCTCGAGACGTCCGCGGAAGTCGTCGACGCCGCCACGCAGCACCGTCGAGTGGAACGGGACGTCGATGCCCGGGACCATGATGTACGCGCGCTTGCCACCGAAAGCCTCACGGCGGATGTCGATTTCGACCTCCAGCGCGTTGAGTCCGGCGACGGTACCGGCGATGGCGTACTGCGAGCCACGCAGGTTCAGGTTCACGATCTGCAGGAACTCACCGGTCGCCTCGGCGACACCGGCGACGAACGCCTCGACGTCGTCGTCGGCCAGACCGATCTGCGACGGGCGGATGGCAGCCATCCGGTAGTCGGAGCGGCCGGCCTCGTCGCGGGGAACGAGTGCGTGCATCGCGGAACCACGCTGGAAGACCACCTCGAGAACAGCTTCGAGAGGCAGCACACCGGCGACGGCGGCGAGAGCGTTGTACTCACCGACCGAGTGGCCTGCGAGCAGGGCACCCTCGACGAAGGCACCGGACTCGCGGAGCTCGGCGACCTGAGCCACACCGAGCGTCGCCATCGCGACCTGGGTGAACTGGGTCAGGTGCAGGACGCCGTCCGGGTGCTTGTGCTCGACACCGCGGGCCTTGACGACCGTCGGGTTGTCGCGGACCACGGCGAGGATCGAGAAGCCGAGGGCCTTGCGGGTGTGCTTGTCGGCGCGGTCCCAGATCTCACGGGCGGCCTTGGAGCGGGCGCGGGCGTCGAGGCCCATGCCGGGACGCTGGATGCCCTGTCCGGGGAACGCGTAGACGGTCTTCGGGGCGGCGGTGCGACCCGTTGCGACCATCACCAGTTCACCGTCGATACGGCAACCGACCTCGACAATCTCGGCGCCACGGTCCACGGCGATGCGGTCGACGCGGACATCGATCTCGGCGCCCGGGCGAACCATGCCCAGGAAGCGTGCGGTCCAGGCGGTGAGGCGACGCGGCGGCGTCTTGGTCTCGGCCGGATCCACGGCGGTGACGACCTGCTGAGCAGCGGCGGAGAGCCACATGCCGTGCACGATCGGGCTGCCGAGGCCGGCGAGCAGTGCCGCGTTGTCGGAGGTGTGGATCGGGTTGTGGTCGCCCGACACCTGGGCGAAGGAGCCCATGTTGCGGGGAGCGACGATCGTGGTGTCGCGGCGACGACGACGCGGGGTGTCGACGGCCTCGTCACTCAGCGAGCCACCGGCGCGGGCCGGGTCGGACAGTTCGCCCTTGCCGGTGCGGCCGCGGATCGCGAAGCGCTCCGACAGGGTGACGACGGCAGGCGCGTCCAGGCCCTCGCCGAGCATGGCGCCGACCTCGACCTTGACCTCGACGACGCGGCCCAGGTCGGTGTCGAGAACCGAGGCGACCTCGGCCTTGACGACGAGAATGCTGGTCTCCGAAGGCAGTTCGCCGACGAAATCGACACCGTGGTCCAGGTGGACCAGGTCGAGCATGCCCTCGATGACGGACAGCGAGTCTTCGGTCTTGGCAGCACCGAGCACGGCGAACACGGCCGGCCAGCAAGCGCCGACGACCACGTCGGGGACGGCCTTGCCGCTGACGCTCAGCGTCGTGGGCAGACCCGAGCCGGTGACACCGGCATGGTCGGCGACCAGGTCGGGCGTCCAGGCGAGGTTGAGGCGTGCGACACCGTTCTTGACGGCGGGCAGTTCCTGACCGGCAGCGACCGCGAGGAGTGCGGTCATCGACTTCTCGGCGTCGGCCTCGGTGACCACGGGAGCGCCACCGTCCGCGACGGACGCGGGAACGGTGATGGTGATCTGGACGGACTTGGCTGCCACCAGCGGGACGGTGAGGAGCACCTGCTGGTCGTCGATGACGGACAGCTCGGCACCGGTGGTCTCGTGCACCGCGAGGGTGTCGGACTCGATCGACCACTTGTCGAGGTCACCGAGCCGGCGAACCGGGTTCAGCGTCAGGCGCGAGGCCCACTGGATGTCGGGAGCCGACAGCACGGTGTCGAGGAGGCCGCGGGCGATGTCCGCGTGACGACGTGCGGGCAGCGACAGCGGCGCGACACCGGCGGTGACCAGCTCGTCGTACGTGGCCTTCTCGAAGCGGTCCAGCAGCTCGCCGACAGGCTCGTCGACGCGCGTGATGCCGGCGACGGCGACGGTGCCGGGGATGACGCAGACCTGGTCGGCCGTGTAGCGGGGATCGTGTGCCTGCCACAGCGAGTCGGAACGCCACCAGCGGCGGACGTCACCGTCGACGACGGGCACGAAGTTGACCGGCTTGCCGGGGGTCTTGCACAGCGAGACGAAGAAGGAGACGTCGGCGGGGTGCAGAACCGTGGTGGCGTAGTCGGGGTACTGCGCCTGCAGGGCGCAGACGGCTGCCTCGGGACGCTCGAGAATCGCGTCGTCGGCGAACAGGGTGGGGATGGGGCCACGGTCGACCGGGTGCAGACGCGACTCGGTGCGCTGCAGCATCTCACCGAAGCGCGCACGCCAGGTGATGTCGAGCCACGGGCTCGAGGTGGCCTCGGTGATGGCGTCCTGGACGTCGGTGCCGCAGTCGAATGCCTTCGCCGCGTCGATGCCGACGGCCAGCTCGAGGTAGCGGCGCAGCCACTGCTCGTACGTCATGGTCGCGACGTCGCCGAAGTACGGCTTCGCCGTGATGTTCAGTGCCTCGATGATCTCGTCGCGACGCTCGGCGACGGCGTCGGCGTCACCGGCGACCTCGTCGAGCAGACGGCCGGTGCGGGACGCGGCGTTGTCGATCTCGTGGATGTCGGCGCCGAGCTGGCTACGGCCGGAGGCCATGCCGCCCTCGGCGGTGCCTGCTCCGACCCAGTCCGGAGTACCGGGGGTGTCGACGAGGAGCTGCTTCACCTCGGCAGAGGTGGTCGCCTCGAGGGTGGCCATGGCGGCGGTGCCGACCAGGATGCCGTCGAGCGGCATGGCCGGGAAGCCGTGTGCGACGGACCAGCGGCCGGTCAGGTAGTCGGCAGCCTGCTCGGGCGTGCCGATGCCGCCACCGACGCACAGGACCAGGTTCGGCCGGGTACGCAGCTCGGCGTAGGTGTCGAGGAGCAGGTCGTCCAGGTCTTCCCACGAGTGGTGGCCACCGGCGCGGCCGCCCTCGATGTGGGCGATGACGGGGAACGAGGGAACCTCGTTGGCGATGCGGATGACCGAGCGGATCTGCGCGACCGTGCCCGGCTTGAACGCGACGTAGCTGAAACCGGCATCGGTGAGGTCGCCGATGATCGAGACGGCGTCCTCGAGCTCGGGGATACCGGCGGTGACGACGACACCGTCGAACGGGGCACCCGCGGCGCGGGCCTTCGGCACGAGGCGCTTGCCACCGACGTGAAGCTTCCACAGGTAGGGGTCGAGGAACATCGAGTTGAACTGCACGGCGCGGCCCGGCTCGAGCAGCCCGGTGAGCTTCTCGACGTTGTCGGCGAAGATCTGCTCGGTGACCTGGCCACCGCCGGCGAGCTCGGCCCAGTGGCCTGCGTTGGCTGCTGCGGCGACGATCGTCGGGTCGACCGTGGTCGGGGTCATGCCGGCGAGCAGGATCGGCGAACGACCGGTCAGCTTCGTGAATGCGGTCTCGACGCCGATGCGGCCGCCCGGCAGCGACACCGGCTTCGGGAGGAACTCGGTCCACGCGGCGGGAACCTCGGGGGTTGCGCCGGGGGTGAGCAGGTTGCGGTGACCGCCACGGGTCGCGGCGGCGACGATGCCGACGCCCTGGCCGCGGACACTGGCCGACGTCATACGGGTGAGGAGGTCACCGGGTCCGAGATCGAGGATCCACGCGGCACCGGCTTCGAGGGTGCTGTCGACGGCGGCGACCCAGTCGACGGGATCGACGAGGCAGGCGCTCGTGAGAGCGCGGGCCTTCTCCTCGTCGAGACCGCAGCGCACGGCCCACTGGCCTACGATGTCGATCGTCTCCGCGAGTGCGGGGTGGTGGAAGCCGATCTCGACCGCGAGGGACTCGAAGACGGGCGCGAAGATGGATCCCCCACGCTTCTTGGCGTCGCGCTCACGGGCCTCGTCGGCCTCGATCTGCTCGCACCGCTGCTGGACGCGTGCCAGCTGGGCGGGCGGGCCGGACAGCACGACGCGGCGACGGGCGTTACGGATGCCGAGGACGGCAGCACGCTCGGGCTCGAGGCCCTCGGCGAGCTCCTCGACGATCTGACGGAGTCGTTCCGGGTCGACGTTGGAGACAGCCAGCATCGGGGTGGAGTCGGCGGCGGCAATCACTCCGCGACGACGGCCGACGAGGCCGGCGGCCGCACCGATGAGCTGAGCGAGGGCGAGGAGTTCGCCGTCCTTCTGACCCGAGGAGGCAACGGCCTCCGCGGCGAGGAGTCCCTGGGAGTGGCCGATCACCGACACGGGAGCCGTAACCGCGGGATCGAGGCCCTGAGCAGCCAGCGCACGCAACGCTGCGATCTGGGTGAGGAAGACGCCGGGGAGAGACACCGCCGCCGAGGTGAGCGCTGCCGCGGAGGGTCCGGCCGCCTGGGCGCCGTCCTCTTCGTCGGCGAGTTCCTGCTCGAGGATCCACGCGATGGGGTCGAATCCGACCGGGCGCACGACGAGGAGTTCCTGCGCCACGGGGGCCAGGTAGTCGGCCGCGTCGTTGACGATCGTGGTGAGTGCCGGCTCGAGTCCGTTGTCGCGGCTCAGTTCCTCCAGCGAGCTCAGCCAGGGTGCACCCTGACCACCGAAGGCGAGCGCGTACGGCTCACCTCCGAGCAGACGATCCACGAGGGTGCCCTTGCTCGACGACCGAGTGTCGTCCCGGTCTACGCCGATGCGCCGCGAACCCTTCGAGTTTTTTCCGTTTCCTGCGGGTGTCGTGTCGTCAATCGTCACGCGTATGTCCTCTCCTGGTCCCCTCTGGGGGGAGGTGGGGATAGTGTCTGCCGCCCTCGGCATCGTGTGCCAGCTGTATCGGCTCTGATCAGCTCTTCCGGGCTGTTCAAGGTTGACACAGAATCATGAGGATTTCCTCACGTTCACGAGCCGCCCCGGTGTCACAGCCGTGCATCGGAGAAATATCGCGTGATGTCCCTCACAGATCTCCCGCGAAGTGACCGGTGGGTAGATCGCGTCCGCGCTGTACGGAGGCGGTGCAAGGACGTCCAAGAACCTGAGGAAAGCCTCATATTAATCGTTATCAATCTGTTACCACCTTGACGAAGCCCCAGGTTCATGCAGGTCCGCGCCCCCGAATCCGGGTCCGCGACCAGCGAAAGCGAACCTGTCGGACCCTCGCACTAATGTTCGAATCCAGGAACTGCCGACAGCCATTCTCCGGGGGGAAGAAATGAGCACAGCCCACGTCCGCGCCCTACTCGATCACGTCGCCGCCGAACTGCCGCGAGAGCTTTGGCCGCATTGGACGGAGGGCTGGCCGCACGAGATCGAAGCCGGGCTGCTCGATGCCGCGTTCTCCGCACGCGCGACGTACGGCACACCCACCACGGGGGTTCGCGCCGTCATCACCCGCTGGCGCGATCACCGGGCCGCACCCCTCGACGACCTCACGGCACTCGCCGCGCACGCCGATGAACCCGAAGGCCTCCTGGCCGTCCTGAACAATCGGCAGCGAGTACCGGGGAACTACACCACCAAGGCCGAGGCCGTCGCCTCGGCGGCACGCTCGCTCGCCGAGCTGGGCTGCACCACCTCGGCGGATCTCCGCGACGACGAGGCCCAGCGGAACGCGATCGTGGGGGTGCCCGGGTTCGGTATCGCCACCTGGGAGTGCTTCGCCATGCAACTCGGCGTCCGCACCACCGGAACTCACCAATTGGTGTGCGATTTTCTCGGCGAGGCACTCGATCTCGAATCACCCCCATCGACTGCAGCCACCGAAGACCTCGTCGCCGCAGCAGCAGCGCGGCTCGAGATCACACCTACCGCCTTCACCCACGCCGTCTGGCGATACCAGCGCGCGCAGCGGCGGGTGGCGGGTGCGCGATGAAGTACACGCGGGAATTGCCCGAGCAGGCGGTCGCAGAATCGACGGGCTACGCCGGCGTCATGCGCTACCTCGGACTGAAGCCCGCTGGTGGGTGGGACGCACGCGCACCTGAGTCGGCAGATCAAGAAGTTCGGGATCGTTACGACGCATTTCACGGGGAGTGCACACACCAAGGGCAAGCCGGCTCGCAATCGCATGTCGTGGGAGGAGATTCTCGTGGAACGACCACCAGGTAGCGCACGAGTGAAACCACATCTGTTGCGCCGGGCCCTGATCGAGGCCGGAGTCGTATACGAATGCGTTCTCTGCGGCCTCGGTGACGACTGGTGCGGACTCCCACTGATCCTGCACGTGGACCACATACGGGTCACCCGTCGGACTCCCGCTTGGAGCAAGTTCGATTCCTGTGCCCCAACTGCCACAGCCAGACTGCGACGTGGGCCGGATGAAAGAGCCGCGACGGGGGCGAACGAGCCGATTGACATGTGTTGCGGGGGGTGCATTGGATCATGGCGTAGTCTGTCCATCGCGCGCGAGTGGCGTAATTAGGCAGCCGCGTCAGGTTTAGGTCCTGGTGTCCGAAAGGACGTGGGGGTTCGAGTCCCCCCTCGCGCACTTCTCGGGCTTTTCGCCCATTCGGCGGTTACATCTTCGACAGCGCCTCGCGGCCCGTCGGGCGCACGTGGCGGCTGTGACCGCCGCCATAGCGGCAACCTCTCCTAGCAGCGCATTCAGCGATTCAGGTACCGTCGTTACGTGTCCGGTAACCGTAAGCAACGCCGCCCCGCGCTGATTCTGTTGGTGGTCGTCGGGGCTGTCGGGTGCCTTGCACTCGGCTGGTGGCAGTGGACACGTTTCGAAGCGGTGGGCGGGACCGGCCAGAATCTCGGATATGCGTTCCAGTGGCCGCTGTTCGCGGCGTTCCTCGTCTACGCCTATCGGCGATTCGTGCAGCTCGAGGACGCCGAACCGGCTGACCCCGCCGACGTCCCGGATGCTCCCACCGAACTGCGGGAGATCCCGGCAGACGTCTTGCCCCCTCGCCCCTCGGTGGCCGAGGACGATGATCCGGACGATCTCGAGAGCCGGCAGATTTCGCAGTACAACCAGTACCTCGCCGAGCTGTCCGCTCGCGAGACCGATAGGAGCACCACGTGAGCACGGGCCAAGACGAGACGACTGCCGGTTCGGTCGCAGACACCGCGAAGCAGAAGAAGATCGCCCCCGCGCTCCTGCGCTACCGCGTCCTCGCCTACGCCACCGGTGTGTGGCTGCTGGTCCTCACCGCAGAGATGGTGGCCAAGTACATCTTCAAGGTCGACAACCTGCCCACCTGGATCGCCGTGGTCCACGGCTGGGTGTACTTCGTCTACCTGCTGGTGACGCTCGACCTGGCGGTCAAGGTGCGCTGGCCCGCGGGCCGGACGGTCGGGACGCTCCTCGCGGGCACCATCCCGTTCCTGTCGTTCTACGTGGAGCACCAGCGGACCAAGCAGGTCCGCCGCGACTTCGGTCTCTGATCGAACCGGTCGGCTCCCTCACATGACGACCGGCTGCCCGGTGATCATCGCGATCACGTAGGTCAGCCAGGCGAGCGGTGTCTGCGGCACCATCATCGGCGACATGAGAAACCTCCTCCCGTCAAGCGTAGCGAGTGTCAGCGCCCGGTGAGCGCCGCCAGGGCGGGGACGAGCTGAACGAGCGCCCGCCCTCGGTGCGAGGACGCGTCCTTCTCCTCGGATGACAGCTGGGCGGCCGATCGGGTGTCCCCGTCGGGCACGAACACCGGGTCGTAGCCGAACCCGCCGTCGCCGACGGGCTCGCGGGCGATGCTCCCCCGCCATTCGCCGCGGACCACCGATTCCTCGCCACCGGGCACCACGAGCGCGCACGCCGAGACGAACGCCGCTCCCCTGCGGTCGTCGGGCACGTCACCGAGCTGAGCCAGGACCAGGGCGGTGTTCGCGGGATCGTTTCCGTGCGTGCCCGACCACCGTGCGGACAAAATTCCGGGCATGCCGTTCAGTGCGTCCACCTCGATTCCGGAATCGTCTGCGACACAGGGCAATCCGGTTGCGGCGGCACCGTCGCGCGCTTTCGCCAGGGCGTTCTCCTCGAACGTCGCACCCGTTTCGGGGGCCTCGGGGTACTCGGGCACGGCATCGAGTCCGACCAGTTCGATTCCGTCGACACCGGCTGCCGCGAGCACCCGATGCAGTTCCCGGAGTTTCTTCGCGTTGCGGCTCGCCACCAGCACTCGTGTGGTTCCCGGCACCGAGCTAGCTCCCGAACTTCTTCTTCGACGTCTCCGGGACCTTCGGCTCCGGAAGCACACCGGGGTAGGGCAGTTCGAGTGCGGCCTTCTGGATCTCGAACAGCTGCTCGCACCCTGCGAGCGCGGAATCCAGCAGTTTGTCGAGCGTGCTCCGCGGGAACGTCGCGCCCTCGCCGGTGCCCTGGATCTCGACGAGAGTACCGGTGTCGGTGGCCACCACGTTCATGTCGACCTCGGCGCGCGAGTCCTCCTCGTACGGCAGGTCGAGGCGCACACGGCCGTCGACGACGCCCACACTCACCGCGGCGATGCCGCAGGAGATCGGCTGGGGGTCGGCGAGACGGCCGGCGGCGCGGAGGTAGGTCACCGCGTCGACCAGGGCCACGTAGGCGCCGGTGATGGCGGCGGTGCGAGTCCCGCCGTCGGCCTGCAGCACGTCGCAGTCGAGGGCGATGGTGTTCTCACCGATGGCGGCGAGGTCGATGCAGGCGCGGAGGGAGCGTCCGACCAGCCGGCTGATCTCCTGGGTCCGTCCACCGACCTTGCCCTTGACGGACTCTCGGCCGCTGCGGGTGTGGGTGGCGGCGGGCAGCATGGCGTACTCGGCCGTCAGCCAGCCGAGTCCGGAACCCTGACGCCAGCGGGGAACACCGTCCTCGACGCTGGCCGTACACATCACCCTGGTGTTTCCGAATTCCACCAGCACCGATCCCGCGGGATGAGTGGTGAAACCCCGGGTGATCTTGACCTCGCGGAGTTCGTCGTCCGCCCTACCGTCTTCTCGTGTGGTCACGGCAGAGAGCCTAGTCGCCCCCGTCCGGGGGGCGGGCACACGGCTTCAGACGGTGTAGACGCCGCCCGCGGACACCGCGTGCACGGGGCCGGAGAATTCGGCCTTGGCCTCGGCGATGACGTCTTCACGCGACGTCCACGGCGGTATGTGGGTGAGCAGCAGTTCGGCGACACCGGCGCGGTGTGCGACCTGACCGGCCTCGGTGCCCGAGAGGTGGATCCCTTCGGGCCGGTCCGGACTGTGTGTCCACGACGCCTCGGCGAGCAGTACGTCGGCCGCGCGGGCGAGGTCGATCACTTCTTCGCACATGCCGGTGTCGCCGGTGTACACGAGGGTGCGCCCGGCGCCGTTGGTCACGCGGAACCCGTACGCCTCGGGCGGGTGGTTGACCCGGCGCGCGGTGATGGTGAGGTCGCCGAACGTGACCGGTTCGCCGTCGGCCCAGTGGTGCAGGTCGATCGTGTCGGAGATGTCGTCGATGTCGCCGCCGCACTCCGCGGACGCGACGCCGATCCGGCGGGCGGTGTCGGACGGGCCGTAGACGAGTGCGCGCCCCTTCGGCGGGTGAGGATGATAGCGACGCCAGACGAGCAGTCCGGGGAGGTCCAGGCAGTGGTCCGCGTGCAGGTGGCTGAGTAGGACGGAGACCTCGCCGGGATCGGCGAACCGCTGGAGCGCACCGAGGACACCGGGTCCGAAGTCGAGTACCAGCGGCGGTGTGTCCGGCGCGGTCAACAGATAACCCGATGCAGGTGAGTCTGGTCCGGAGACGCTCCCTGAACACCCCAGGACGGTAATGCGCATACCCGCCATGCTGCCACGACGACCCGTTTCGGAAAAAGCTTCCGACCGAATTGGCGCGTCGACCTCACAACCGATGGGGAACTGTGACCTGACCATGCCGATCTACCGCGGATCCGCCGCCGTTACCGTTCCCATGCCTCCTCGAGGACCCGGACCTGTGGGTCGTAGGTGCCGGTCGAGAGGTACTTCCATCCGGCGTCGGCGACCACGAACGCGATGTCGGCCCGCTGCCCCGTCTCGACGGCGCACCGTGCCACATCGAGTGCGGCATGGAGATTGGCGCCGGTGGACGTACCGGCGAAGATTCCCTCGACGTCGATCAGCTCGCGGGTGCGCTGGATCGCCTCGGCGTGACGTACCCGGAATCGCCGGGTGAGTACCGATTCGTCGTACAGTTCCGGAACGAATCCCTCTTCGATGTTGCGGAGACCGCAGACCATTTCCCCGAAGCGCGGTTCCGCGGCCACGATCTCGACGCCGTCGACGTGCTCGCGGAGAAACCGGCCCGTACCCATCAGTGTCCCGGTGGTGCCGAGCCCCGCGACGAAGTGGGTGATCTCGGGAAGATCCCGCAGGATTTCCGGCCCCGTGGTCTCGTAGTGTGCCATCGCGTTGGCCGGGTTGCCGTATTGGTAGAGCAGTACCCAGTCCGGATTCTCGTCCGACAGCCGCATCGCGACGGCGACGGCCTCGTTGGAACCACCCGCGGCCGGAGAGTCGATGATCCGGGCGCCGAACATCGTCAGCAGCTGGCGGCGCTCCATCGACGTGTTCTCGGGCATCACGCAGATCAGCTGGTAGCCCTTCAGTTTGGCGGCCATCGCCAGGGAGATACCGGTGTTGCCGCTGGTCGATTCGAGAATCGTCGCACCGGGAGTGAGACGGCCGTCCCGTTCTGCCTGCTCGATCATGCGTAGCGCCGGGCGATCCTTGATCGAACCGGTGGGATTGTGATCCTCGAGTTTGGCCCACAGCCGCACCGGGCTGCTGCCGTTCCAGCGTGGCGACAGCCGGGGCAGGCCGACCAGAGGTGTGTTCCCGAGAGTGTCGATGTACGAATCGAACCTTGCCACGGCAGCGATCAGCCTCCCGTGACTACACAGCGAACGGACGGACACTCGCCGTCGACGTCGGGGGTCGAAACTGTGACAGCCATGATCAACTCCTGAGGGTGCGGTGGGGTGCGGCGACGGAGATCCGCCGCTGGGCACGCCCGGACGTCGGCGACGCGGCGTGTGCGCGAACCCGTGAGTTCGAACCACCTCCACCGGCCCTCCGTGACGACACTGTCGACAGCTCTGAACTACGCAGTTCCTGGGTGCCCGGATCTCGGGTGGAGCGTACCAGCAGGCCCTACTCGCAGCGGTCGGATGCGCCGTACACGCCGGTGGATCGCACGTGCCTCATCCCGAGGTGATCACCCGAACGATTGTGGCCCCACCGCTTTCCGGGCCCGCTGCTTCCTGGCGTCCGCGGAGAGCAGCCAGGCCGCGACGACACCGCCGACGGCGCCGAACAGATGTCCCTGCCAGGACACACCGGGAGCGCTGGGCAACACACCCCACAGCAGGCTGCCGTAGACGACGAACACCACGACGCCGACGAGGATCTGGCCGAGGCTGCGGGCGAAGATTCCCCGGACCAGCAGGTAGGCGAGCCAGCCGAAGATCAGGACGGAGGCGCCGATGTGGTTGGAATAGGATCCACCGGTCAACCAGGTGCCCAGACCTCCGACCACCCAGACGATCCCGGTGGCGGCGAGGCCGCGGGCGATGCCCGACAGCAGCACGAGGAACCCGAGGACCAGCAGCGGGACGGTGTTCGCGAACAGGTGTGCCCAGTCGTCGTGCAGGACCGGGGCGAACAGGATCCCCCACAGCCCGTCGACGGAGCGCGGCCCGACTCCGTTCTCTTCGAGTCGCTCGTCGGACGCCACGTCGACGATCTCGATGACGTACAGCAGCATCGTGAAGGTGCCGATGAGGATTGCGGACTGCAGCCACAGCGGCTTCGACTTCGGTGCCGGCGACGCGCCGCCCCTGGGCACCGGCGAGCCGAATCGCGAGGAGTCGAACGACGAAGTCATGATCCACACACCCCTGTCGTCATGCCCACAACTGCCCTTCCAGTGCTTCTTCTGCTTCCTCGACCGTACCGCCGTATGCGCCGGTCGACAGATATTTCCATCCGCCGTCGGCGACGATGAACGCGATGTTCGCCGCGCGTTCGGCCTTGACGGCCTTGCGCGCCACCCCCAGCGCGGCGTGGAGGATCGCGCCGGTCGAGATGCCCGCGAAGATGCCTTCGTTGTCGATCAGTTGCCGGGTGCGGCGGACGGCGTCGGCGGGGCCGACGGAGAACCGCGAGGTGAGGACGGATTCGTCGTACAACTCGGGGACGAAGCCTTCGTCGATGTTACGGAGGCCGTACACGAGTTCGCCGTAGCGGGGCTCGGCCGCCACGATCTCGATGCCGTCGACGTGTTCGCGGAGGTAGCGTCCCACACCCATCAGGGTGCCGGTGGTGCCGAGACCCGCGACGAAGTGGGTGATCTCGGGAAGGTCGCGCAGTATCTCGGGGCCGGTGGTCTCGTAGTGCGCCAGCGCATTCGCGGGATTGCCGTACTGGTACAGCATCACCCAGTCGGGATGCTCCGCGGACAGCTCCTTGGCCACGGCGACAGCCTGATTCGATCCACCGCGCGCGGGTGAGTCGATGATCTGCGCACCGAACATCGTGAGCAGTTGCCTGCGTTCCACGGACGTGTTCTCGGGCATCACGCAGATCAGGTGGTAGCCCTTGAGTTTCGCGGCCATCGCGAGCGAGATCCCGGTGTTCCCGCTGGTCGGTTCGAGGATCGTGGCGCCGGGTGTCAGGGTGCCGTCGTTCTCGGCCTGCTCGATCATGCGGAGAGCGGGCCGGTCCTTCACCGAACCGGTGGGGTTGCGGTCTTCGAGCTTCGCCCACAGGCGGACCGGCGCAGCGCCGTTCCAGCTCGGCGACAGGCGGGGCAGCCCGACGAGGGGTGTGTCGCCCAGGGTGTCGATCAGCGAATCGAACCGCGCCACGGCCGCGATCAGCCTCCGGCGACGGCGGGCAGGATCGTCACGGAGTCCCCGTCGGCCACCTCGGTGTCGAGTCCGCCCGAGAATCGGACGTCCTCGTCGTTGACGTACACGTTGACGAAGTGGTGCAGGCGGCCGTCGTTGATCAGGCGGTCCTTGATGCCGCCGTAGTTGCCGTCGAGATCGTCGATGACGGCGGAGAGTGTGGGACCTGTTGCCTCCACCCGCTTTTCACCGCCGGTGTGGGTACGCAGGATGGTGGGGATCGAAACTGTGACAGCCATGGTCAGCTCCTCGGGATGTGGGTGTCTTTGCATGCCGCGGGCCCGTCGCGAGGGACGGCACCGTCACTTGTCGGGGATGTCTGCCACGGACGTGTGGGCGAACTTGTAGCTCTGGACCACGTCGACGGGTTCCTCGGTGACGACACCGTCGACGATGCGGTAGCTGCGCAGTTCGTGGGCGTCGGGGTCGCGGGTGGAGATCAGCACGTAGTGGGCGTCCGGTTCGGACGCGAAGGAGATGTCGGTCCGGCTGGGGTACGCCTCGGTGGCGGTGTGCGAGTGGTAGATCACGACGGGCACCTCGTCGGCGTCGTCCATCGCCCGCCACACCTTCAGTTGCTCACCCGAGTCGAAGCGGTAGAACGTCGGCGAACGCTCGGCGTTGATCATCGGGATGTGCCGTTCGGGGCGGTCGGAGCCTTCCGGCCCGGCGATGACCCCGCACGCCTCGTCGGGGTGGTCGGCGCGCGCATGCGCCACCATCGCCTCGACGAAGTCCGATCGAATCACCAGCACGTCATCCACCTCCGTGAGCGCCATCCTAGGTGCGCACCGGCGAGTCGGCCACCGACCGGCCGGTACCTCAGGAACGCGTACCTCAGGAACGCAGTGCAGAGGGGAACAGTTCGCGGTAGGTGGGAATTCCCGCGACGGGGGTGGCGCTGAGGACGGCGTCGACGATGGCCTTCTCCACCACTTCGGCGGCGGCGGTGCAGACGGCGTCGACGACGGGCAGGTCGGGCGGGAACGCGTCGGGCACTCCCGGCGGGTGGTGAACGGGGTGGATACCGGTGGAGAGCGCGAAGATCGTGTCGCCGTCGAGCGGCGAGTGCGCCGGCCGGATCGCGCGGGCAAGCCCGTCGTGGCCCGCGACGGCGACGCGGCGTAACGCCGCCTTCCCCAGGACGGCGTCGGTCGCGACGACCCCGATGGTCGTGTTGAGGACGGTGCTCTTGGCGATCAGTTCGCGCGCCGCCGACACCTCGGCGGCGTCCGGGGGTCTGAGCCCGAATGCGGCTGCACCCACGGTGGCGACACCCCAGGGCAGTCCGGTCGCCGGGTCGAACACGGTTCCGACGGGATTGGCCACCATCAGCGCGGACACCGTGATGCCCTTCGCCGGACCGTCCGTGACGACGACGCTCGCCGTTCCGACACCCCCTTTGAGCGCGCCCGCACGCGCACCGACTCCGGCGCCCACCGAACCGGAGAGCACGGTGTGGGACGCGGAATCTGCTGCCCGGTAACCGAATTCGGCGGTGGGGCGCGTGCGCCAGTCACCGACCGGTAGATCGAAGATCACGGCGGCGGGAACGATCGGAACCACCTGATCGGGCTCCCCCATGGCGATTCCGTGACCGTGCTCCTCGAGCCACCGCATGACGCCGTCCGCGGCGGCGAGTCCGTAGGCGCTGCCGCCGGTCAGGACGATCGCGTGAACCCTCCGGACGCTGTGGCTGGGGTCGAGAAGGTCGGTTTCCCGGGTGCCCGGTCCCCCGCCACGGACGTCGACCGCTCCGGTCGCGCCGTGCGGCGCGAGGACCACGGTGCACCCGGTGGCGGCGCCGCTTCCGAGCGTGGCGTCGCCGTCGAGTTCGTGGTGGTGCCCGACGCTCAGGCCCACCACATCGACGAGCGAATCGGTGCGGCCCGGCGTCGTGGCCGTCACGGCGCGAGTGCCTGAACGAGCGAGTCCTGCATCCAGGTCAGCCAGTGGTAGATGTCCAGGTGCGGTGCGCGGGGATCGGCGGGATCGAGTTCGTCGGGCGTGTCGGCGTCGATGCCCAGGTTGGTGCCCAGCGCCAGCCGGACGTCGTTGAGACCGCTGAGCCAGGCGTCGGCCTGCTCCGGCGTGAGCAGCACCTTGCCGCCGTTCTCGGGCACCGTGTGGAGAATGACCGAGCCCGCCGCCAGTTTGGCGTCGATGATCTCCGGTTCGTGGAGTCCGCGCAGCGCACCGTTGATGTCGGCCTTCGATTCGGCGCGGATCTCGTCGTCGTCCGGCGCGTCCATGTCGGGACGGTGGAAGTCGGGTAGCAGCCGGGCGAGGACCTCCTCGTCGGGTGCCGCCGTGTTGCCCGTCCGCATCCCGGTGAGCGCCGCGAGTTCGTCCTCCGGGGCGGACGCGGCCCGCTCCTCGAGGAGGCCGAGGACGGAGGCGACCAGCGATCGCAGCACCGTGGCCTCGTGCGCGTCCATCTCCGAACGCAGTTTCACACCGCCGAGCGAGTTCTTCCTGCTCCACATCCGCACGTCGTGTACCGAGTTCCTTACTGTCCGAACGGAAAGTTAGCTGCCGTCACGCTGCATCGTGGCCCACAGGCCGGCCGCGTGCAGCTTGCGTACATCGTTTTCGACCTTGTCCCGGGAGCCGCTCGACACCACGGCCTTCCCCTCGGAATGAACCTGCATCATCAATTCCGTGGCCTTGGCTTTGCTGTACCCGAAGAGCTTCTGGAAAATGTAGGTGACGTAGTGCATCAAATTCACCGGATCGTCCCACACGACGGTGATCCAGGGACGATCATTGGCTTCATCGATCTCGGCGACCTCCGACTCTGCAGGGGTGACCTGCGGCGATGCCGGCATGGCATCCACGAATGGAGCTGTCGTCGAGCAATGAGCCATGACACCAGGGTACGACGCTCCTCCACTGGGCGACACCGCGGCTTACAGTGGCCGGGTGTCCAGAGACAGCACCGCCTTGTTCACCGACCAGTACGAGTTGACGATGTTGTCGGCGGCCCTCGCCGACGGTTCCGCCCACCGACGCTGCAGTTTCGAGGTGTTCGCCCGCCGGCTCCCCGACGGCCGCCGCTACGGAGTCGTCGGCGGCACCGCCCGTCTGGTTGCCGCGCTGTCGAACTTCCGTTTCGGCGAGCGGGAACTCGAGATCGTGTCCCGCTTCCTCGACGAGGCGACCGTCGCATGGCTGCGTGACTATCGCTTCGGCGGGGACATCGACGGCTACCGGGAGGGCGACTTCTATTTTCCCGGCTCCCCGATCCTCTCCGTCCGCGGAACGTTCGCGGAATGCGTCCTACTCGAGACGCTGAGCCTGTCGATCCTCAACCACGACAGCGCGATCGCGTCCGCCGCCGCACGCATGGTCAGCGCTGCCGACGGACGCCCCATGATCGAGATGGGTTCGCGGCGCACCCACGAGGAATCCGCGGTGGCGGCGTCCCGCGCCGCCTACCTGGCGGGTTTCACGGCCACGTCGAATCTGGAGGCGGTCCGCAGGCACGGAGTGCCCGGTGCGGGTACCAGCGCGCACGCGTTCACCCTGTTGCACACCACCCCGGACGGGCCGGACGAGGCGGCGGCGTTCCGCGCGCAGGTCGCAGCGCTCGGAGTCGGGACCACGCTCCTCGTCGACACGTACGACATCACCGAGGGCGTCAAGACCGCCGTCGAGGTCGCGGGCCCCGCACTCGGGGGCGTCCGGATCGACTCCGGCGATCTGGGCGTCCTGGCCCGGCAGGTCCGCAGGCAGCTCGACGACCTCGGTGCGACCAGGACGAAGATCGTCGTCTCCGGCGACCTCGACGAATACGCCATCGCCGCGTTGCGGGCCGAACCGGTGGACGTCTACGGCGTCGGCACGTCCGTCGTCGTCGGCTCCGGCGCGCCGACCGCCGGCATGGTCTACAAACTCGTCGAGGTGGACGGCATCCCCGTCGAGAAGAGGAGCAGCAACAAGGCGTCGCGGGGCGGCACCAAGCGGGCGCTGCGATTCGCCCGTGACACCGGAACCCTGGTGGAGGAGGTCGTGTACTCGGCACACTCGGACGCACCCGGCTCGGCCGGCCTCGAGGCGCGGGACCTGCTGGTCCCGCTGGTGCGGGGCGGTGAGACCGTCTGCGACACGACTACCCTGGAAGACAGCAGATCCCTCCTGGCGGCGGGCCTCGTGAGCCTGCCCTGGGAGGGCCTGAAGCTCTCCCACGGCGAGCCCGCGATCCCGGTGCGCTTCGCCGAACCCGAACCCAGGAGGGCACCATGACCGACATCGAGAACACCGACCTCCGGCGGGCGCTGCTCGTGGTCGACGTCCAGAACGACTTCTGCGAGGGCGGCTCCCTCGCCGTCGACGGCGGTTCCGCGGTCGCGGCCGCGATCAGCCGCTTCCTGGCGGCGACCGAATACGACGCCGTCGCGGCCACGATCGACCACCACATCGAGCCGGGCCACCACTTCTCCGACGAACCGGACTACGTCGACACCTGGCCGGTGCACTGCAAATCGGGAACGTCCGGCGCGGACTTCCACCCCGACCTCGACCTGAGCAGCATCGAATCGGTGTTCTCCAAGGGCGAGTTCTCGGCGGCCTACTCGGGCTTCGAGGGCAAGAACTCCGACGGCCAGAGCCTGGAGAAATGGCTGCGTGCGGCGGGAGTCACCGAGGTCGACGTCGTGGGGATCGCCACTGATCACTGCGTGGTCGCGACGGCTCTCGACGCCGTGGCCGCCGGATTCCCGACGCGCGTCCACCTCCCCCTCACTGCAGGCGTCGCCCCCGCGACCGTCGAGGCCGCGATCACCGCGATGCGGGCCGCCGGGGTGCGCCTCGTGGGCCGCGATGCAGACACCCCCTCGGACCGCGTGACGATTTCTGACGTAGGTCCCGAGTAACCTGCTCGGGTGCCTGAAAACCTCCCCAACGTCCCCGAGCTGTTGCGCACGGCGGTGCGGTCGCTGGGCGGTGCCGAGCGGTCCAACCAGCTGACCATGGCTTCCGCCGTCGCGCATTCGATCGACACCGGGGAGCATCTGGCCGTCCAGGCCGGGACTGGCACCGGCAAGTCCCTCGCCTATCTGGTGCCGAGCGTCCGGCATGCGGTGCAGAGCGGGAAGACGGTCATCGTCTCGACGGCCACCATCGCACTGCAGCGTCAGCTGATCGACCGCGACATGCCGCGGCTCGCGGACGCGCTCGAGGGCTCGCTCGGACGGAGACCGCACTTCGCGATCCTCAAGGGCCGCAACAACTATCTGTGCATGAACAAGATCCATACCGGGTCCGCCGAGGAGCCTCCCACGGACGAGCTGTTCGACCCGTTCGCGGTGTCGCGGCTCGGACGGGAGGTCCAGCGCCTCACCGAGTGGTCCTCGGACACCGAGACCGGCGACCGCGACGACTTGGCCCCCGGAGTCAGCGACAAGGCGTGGCGCCAGGTCAGCGTCACCGCCCGCGAATGCCTCGGCAAGTCTCGGTGCCCGGTCGGCGAGGACTGCTTCGCGGAGCGGGCCCGCGCGGAGGCCTCGCAGGTCGACGTCGTGGTCACGAACCACGCCCTGCTCGCCATCGACGCCATCACCGGGATCGCGATCCTCCCCGAACACGACGTCGTGGTCATCGACGAGGCGCACGAACTGGTCGACCGCGTCACGAACGTCGCCACCGCGGAGTTGGCGGCGTCGACGATCAGTGCCGCGGCGCGGCGCTGCGCGAAGCTCGTCGAGGAGCAGGACGCAGACCGCCTCGAGGCTGCGGGCGAGGGCTGGGCCGCGCTCCTCGAGGAGTTGCGGCCGGAACGGTGGGAGGCGTTGCCGCCCGGCGCGGCCCCCGCTCTTGCCGCGGTCCGCGACGCCGCCTGGTCGCTGCGCACGGCGATCGGGCCGTCCCGTCCCGGTATGGCGTTGAGCGACCCGGAGGCCGCGGCGGCACGCAACACCGCACTCGCCTCGGTCGAGGAGGTACACGACAGCGCCGTCCGCGTTCTCAGCGCCTTCGACGAGCCGGATCCGGCCAAGCGTCACGACGTGGTGTGGCTGGCCGCCGACGACAATCGCGGGTCGATCCGCCGGGTGGTGCGGATGGCGCCGCTGTCGGTCGGCGGGCTGCTGCGTTCCCGGCTGTTCGCCGAATCGACCGTGGTCCTGACGTCCGCCACGCTGACCGTGGGCGGATCGTTCGACGGCCTGGCGGTCAACTGGGGACTTCCGGCCGAATCGTCCGTCGTGATCGATCCGGCGATGGCCACCGGCTCCGAGGCGCCGTCCGATTCGGGCACGCTCAAATGGAACGCCCTCGATGTCGGGTCGCCGTTCGACCATGCCCGCGCCGGCATCATCTACATCGCGAAGCAGCTTCCGCCGCCGGGGCGGGACGGCCTGTCCCCCACGTATCTCGACGAGATCGCCGAACTCGTCGAGGCGGCGGGCGGGCGCACGCTGGGATTGTTCTCCTCGATGCGGGCCGCCAAGGCCGCGTCCGAGGCGATGCGCGACCGGCTCGACACCCCGATCCTGTGCCAGGGCGACGACTCGACGGGCGCCCTCGTCCGGGCGTTCGCAGGCGACGAGCCGACGTCGCTGTTCGGCACGCTGTCGCTGTGGCAGGGTGTCGACGTGCCGGGACCGTCCCTGAGCCTCGTGATCCTCGACCGCATCCCCTTCCCCCGCCCCGACGACCCGTTGCTGGTCGCCCGGCAGAAGGCCGTCGAGTCGCGCGGCGGAAACGGGTTCCTTTCCGTCGCAGCCAATCACGCGGCGCTGCTGCTCGCCCAGGGTGTGGGACGTCTGCTACGCAGCGTCGACGACAAGGGTGTGGTGGCCGTCCTCGATCCGCGGCTCGCCACGGCCCGCTACGCCGGGTATCTGCGGGCCTCGCTGCCACCGTTCTGGGAGACGTCCGATCCGGAAGTCGTGCGTAAGGCACTGGGGCGGATCCGCGATTCGCGCCCGTGACCGCTGTCGCGCACTGAGTCGGACAGCGGATCGGTGCGCACCTATGCTCGACCGATGGACCTTGCGATCTCAGTCCGCGGACTCACCAAGAAGTTCGGCGAAGTCCTCGCCCTCGACGGCCTCGATCTGGAGGTGAAGTCGGGTGAGGTGCACGGATTCCTCGGACCCAACGGCTCGGGCAAGTCCACGACCATCCGGGTGCTCCTCGGTCTGCTGCGCGCCGACGGCGGCTCGGCGTCCGTTCTCGGTTCCGATCCGTGGCACGACTCCGTTCCCGTGCATCGGCGACTCGCCTACGTTCCGGGTGACGTGAACCTGTGGCCCAACCTGTCCGGCGGCGAGGCGATCGACCTCCTCGGGCGGCTGCGCGGCGGACTCGATCCGGTCCGTCGCGCGTCGCTGATCGAGCGGTTCGAACTCGACCCCACCCGCAAGGGCCGCACCTATTCGAAAGGCAACCGGCAGAAGGTCGCCCTCGTGGCGGCGCTCGCCGCCGACACCGAACTCCTCATCCTCGACGAGCCGACGTCGGGCCTGGACCCGTTGATGGAGGCGGTGTTTCAGGAATGCATCACCGAATTCGCCCGTAGCGGACGCACTGTGCTGTTGTCCAGCCACATCCTCGCCGAGGTCGACGCGCTGTGCCACGCCGTCACCATCATTCGCGCGGGCAGGACCGTGCAGGCGGGAACACTGTCCGAACTGCGCCATTTCACCCGCACCACGGTGACGGCGACCACCCGGATCAGGCCCACTCCCATCGCGAACGTCCCCGGTGTGCACAACCTGCAGAAGGGTGAGGATGCGAACACGGTGACGTTCGACGTCGATTCCGATCAGATCGATCCGGTCATGACCACACTGACGGGGCTGGGCATCGTCTCGATCACCGCCAACCCGCCGACGCTCGAGGACCTGTTCCTCCGCGAGTACCGCGACGAGGTCGAGGCACTCGGGATCGGACGGCCCCAGTGAGTCGACTGAGCGGAACGGGGGTGCTCGCCGAACTGGCGGTGCGCACCGACCGGGTCCGGATTCCGGTGTGGACGGTCGCGGTGGCGGGCCTCACCGTCCTGATCGCGTCGAGTTACTCCACCATCTACCCGACCGCCGAATCCCGGCAGGCCCGCGCCGAACTCATCTCGTCCCCGGCCGCCACGGCTCTCGCCGGGCCGGGGTACGGCCTGGACGACTACACGCTCGGTGCGATGGTCGCCAACGAGATCGCCGGCATGACGATGGTGGCCGTGGCGATCATGTCGGTGCTGCTGGTGACGCGGCATCTGCGGACGGAGGAGGAAACCGGGCGCACGGAACTGGTACGCGCCGGCGTCGTCGGGCGATACGCGGGAATCACGGCGGGGTTGATCTCCGCGGCGCTCGCCAATGTGTTCGTCGCGCTTCTGCTCGTCATCGGACTGCTCGCCGTGGGTCTGCCTCCGGCGGGTTCGCTGAACATGTCCGCGGGTGTGCTGGTGGTGGGGCTGGTGTTCACCTCGCTGTCAGCGCTGGCGTCCCAGTTCACCGAACACGCCCGCACTGCAAGCGGTGTCGGGATCTCCGCGATCACCGTCGCGTATCTGCTGCGTGCGGTGGGCGACGTGCAGCAGGGACACAGCGGGAGCCTGCTGACGTGGGTGTCGCCGATCGGCTGGTCGCAGGCCACTCGCGCCTACGTCGACGAACGGTGGTGGCCGTTGCTGATCGGCATCGTCGCGGCGGCGCTGACCGTCGGGTGCGCGTATGCCGCCATCGGTCGCCGGGACGTCGGGGCGGGGCTCCTCGCGCCGCGGGGCGGGCGCGCCGAGGCGTCGCCCCGCCTGACCGGTGTCACCGCGCTGGCGGCCCGTCAGCAGCGCGGCCAGATCCTCGCCTGGGGTGTCGGTGTGTTCGCGCTGTCGCTGCCGATCGGTTCACTCGGCAGGCAGATCAGCGACTTCATCGACCAGGATCCCGATCTCGCGCAGCTGCTGCCGGGTGGCGCCGCGGCGGCCGCCGACGGTGCGTTCGCCCTGTATCTGGTGTTCCTGGTGGTGATGGCGGCGATGTACGCCGTCGGTGCCGTCATATCCATCCGCTCGGAGGAATCGTCCGGTCGCGCCGAGGAGGCACTGTCCACCCCGGTGTCCCGGGCGTCGTGGCTCGGTGGCCAGCTGGCCGTGATCGCCGGTGCGGCCGTCGCGATCACGGTGGCGGCAGGGGTCGGCATGGGGATCACCGCGGCGTTCACGCTGTCCGATGCGGGCGCGCTCGGCCGGCTGATCGGCGCGGCCCTGAACACCGTGCCGGCAGTGCTGGTGATCGTCGGTGCGTGCGCAGCCGTCTACGGCCTGATTCCCCGCGCGCTGCCGGCGTTGTGGGCATTCCTGGGCTACGTTCTCGTCGCCGGAATGTTCGGGGAAGTGCTCCCGGACTGGTTCGGGGTGCTCTCCCCCTTCCACTACACGCCGGCCCTGCCTGCCGAGAGTTTCTCGGCGACTCCCCTCGCGGTTCTGTTGCTTCTCGCGGCGGCCCTGTTCCTCGCCGCCGTCACCGGATTCCGACGCCGGGACGTCGGCCGGTGACGGCTCGGTAGCGCCGGTCAGGGGTTCGGCACCGTCACCAGACCCAGCTCCGACGGGTCGACGAGCAACCGGTGGTGCGGAAGGACCCGCACCGTGTATCCGACCGACCCGGACAGCGGCAGGGCCAGGTCTGCGACGAACAGCTCCCCCGACTCGTCCGATGGGGAATGGGTCATCGGGACCGTGACGATGTCGGTGAGCTCCTCGTCCGGTCCGGCCTTTCCGATCACGGCCTGCACGGTGACGTCCGAAACGGACAGTTCGCCGAGGCGGATGCGGGCGCGGAGCACCAGATTGGCGCCGATCTCGGGGGTGTCGGGCAGCCCCGCGCCGTCGACCTGAAGGACCGCCACCGACGGCCAGGCGGCCTCGACGCGGCGACGGAACGCGGCGAGTTCGCGGGCGCCGGCGAAGTTCTCCGCCGCCACCATCCGGGCCGATTCGGCGGCGGGCGCGTAGTACTGGACGGCGTAGTCGCGCACCATCCGCGATGCAAGCACCTTGGGCCCGAGATTCTGCAGGGTGTGACGGACCATCTCCACCCAGCGCACCGGCAGGCCGTCCGCACGGTCGTAGAACCTCGGCAGGACGGCGCGCTCGAGCAGTTCGTACAGTGCGCTGGCCTCGAGGTCGTCACGCCGTGCCTCGTCGACGACGCCGTCGGCGGTGGGGATGGCCCAGCCGTTCTCGCCGTCGAACATCTCGTCCCACCAGCCGTCCCGGATCGACAGGTTCAGTCCGCCGTTGAGGGCGGACTTCATACCCGACGTGCCACACGCCTCCAGCGGGCGCAACGGGTTGTTGAGCCACACGTCGCAACCCCAGTAGAGGTACCGCGCCATCGACATGTCGTAGTCGGGAAGGAAGGTGATGCGGTGCCGGACGTCGGCGGCGTCGGCGAACCGCACGACCTGCTGGATGAGGGCCTTCCCGCCGTCGTCCGCGGGGTGGCTCTTCCCGGCCACCACCAGCTGCACGGGACGTTTCTCGTCGAGGAGGAGGGCGCGGAGCCGCTCGGGGTCGCGCAGCATCAGCGTCAGTCGCTTGTAGGTGGGCACCCGCCGGGCGAAGCCGACGGTGAGCACGTTCGGGTCGAACACCTCGTCCGTCCAGCCGAGTTCGGCGGACGTGGCACCGCGTTCGATCCAGGACGCGCGGACCCGGCGGCGCACTTCCTCGACCAGTTTTCCGCGCAGCGCGTTGCGGGTCGACCACAGTTCCTCGGCGGACAGGTCCTGCAGCCGCTCCCAGCCGCGGGCCTCCTCCACCAGTTCGGGGCCCAGGATTCGGGTGGCGAGATCGATCCATTCGGGTGCGGCCCAGGTGGGCGCGTGGACACCGTTGGTCACCGAGCCGATCGGCACCTCCTCGGCGTCGAATCCCTGCCACAGCGGCTGGAACATCTCGCGGCTGACGATGCCGTGCAGCTTGGACACACCGTTGGCCCGTTGCCCGAGCCGCAGGCCCATGTGGGCCATGTTGAACACGGACGGATCCGATTCGCGGCCGAGTCCGAGGATCCGGTCGATCGTCAGCCCCGGCAGCAGCGACGATTCGTTCGCAGCGTTGTCGCCGCCGAAGTAGTGCCGCACGAGGTCGGCCGGGAACCTGTCGATTCCCGCAGGAACCGGGGTGTGGGTGGTGAAGACCGTACCGGCCCGGACCGTGGCCAGCGCCTCGTCGAAGTCGAGTCCGCCGGTGGTGACCAGTTCACGGATCCGCTCGATGCCGAGGAAACCCGCATGTCCCTCGTTCATGTGGAAGACGGCGGGATCGGGGAGGCCGTAGGCGTGGGTGTAGGCGCGCACGGCACGGACACCGCCGATGCCGGCGAGGATCTCCTGTTTGATGCGGTGGTCCTGGTCGCCGCCGTACAGACGGTCGGTGACGCCCCGCATCTCGGCGTCGTTCTCCGCGATGTCGGAGTCGAGCAGCAGCAGCGGGACGCGCCCCACCTGGGCGATCCACACGCGGGCGCGCAGAACCCGGCCACCGGGGATCGCGACGTGGACGAGGACGGGCGCCCCGTCCGACGACTGCGGCCCGGACTCGGTGAGCAGGCGCAGCGGCAGGCCCTGCGGGTCGTGCGGCGGGTAGTGCTCGGCCTGCCAGCCGTCCGCGGTCAGCGACTGCCGGAAGTAACCCGAGCGATACAACAGGCCGACACCGATCAGTGGCAGGCCCAGATCGGACGCCGCCTTCAGGTGGTCGCCTGCGAGAATTCCGAGACCGCCGGAGTAATTGGGCAGCACTTCGCTGACCCCGAACTCCATTGAGAAATACGCGATCCCACCGTCCAACGACACTCCCTTGGCCTGCTGGTTCTGATACCAGCGGGGGCGGGACAGGTAGTCGTCGAGGTCGGCGGCCGCGGCGTCGAGCCGGGCCAGGAACGCGACGTCCTCGGCCAGTTCGTCCAGGCGGGCCGGATCGACCTCCCCGAGCATGCGGACCGGGTCGAACTGCACCTGCCGCCACAGTTCCTCATCCAGCAATCCGAACAGTTCCTGCGTCGCCGGATGCCAGGACCAGCGAAGATTGGTGGACAGCGGACCGAGGGCAGCGAGCCGCTCCGGAAGGTGGGCTCGGACAGTGAACCGACGCAAGGCTTTCACCTCGCGAACGATAACGCACTACGGGCGTCGTTGCGCCGTGTCGGGGCGGGTAGACGTCAGAACTGCAATACGGACAGGAACCGGTCGACTCCATTACGGTTGAACGGGCGGCCCAGCCCACGAGCCGCCGGCAACTTCCGGCTATGGAACGGAGCCCAGTGTGACAGGTCGACTCGGTATCGACGACGTGGAACCGAACATCGGGTGCGGTCGGTATCCCGCCAAGGCCGTTGTGGGTGAGGTGTTTCCCGTCCGGGCAACCGTGTGGCGTGAAGGTCATGACGCCGTGGCCGCCACGCTTGCGGTGCGGGGACCGCGCAGTGCCGCGTCGGGCGGCTCGGCGACCTTCCGCATTCCGATGACCGGCGGTCCTGTGCCCGACACCGTCGACGGTTCGTTCACCCCGACCGGCGAGGGCATCTGGACGTTCCGGATCGAGGCCTGGAGCGATCCGCTCACCACATGGAAGCACGCGGTCGAGGCCAAGCTGGCAGTGGGACAGGGGCCGGCCGAACTGGCCAACGACCTCGAGATCGGTGCGCGGTTGTTCGAGCGAGCCGCGAAGGGCGTCCCCCGCGCGGACCGCTCGCGGCTGGCCGCGGTCGCGGCGTCGCTGCGTTCCGACCGTCACCTCTCCGAACGTGTGGCCCCGGCGTTCGGGTCGGACGTCACGGAACTGCTGCGCGCGCATCCGCTGCGCGATCTCGTCACGAAGAGCGAACCGCACACCGTGCTCGTCGATCGCACGCGCGCACTGTTCGGGTCCTGGTACGAGTTCTTCCCGCGATCCACCGGCGGCTGGGACGAGAACGGCAAGCCGCGGCACGGCACGTTCGCCACGTCCGTGGCGGCACTTCCCCGCATCGCGTCGATGGGATTCGACGTGGTGTACCTCCCACCCATCCACCCGGTCGGCAAGGTCAACCGGAAGGGCCCCAACAACACGCTGACACCCGGCCCCGACGACGTCGGTTCGCCGTGGGCCATCGGCTCGGACGAGGGCGGCCACGACGCGATTCATCCCCAGCTCGGGACGATGCGCGATTTCAAGGCGTTCATCGCTGCCGCCCGGAAGCTGCACATGGAGGTGGCGATCGATCTGGCCTTGCAGGCCGCACCGGACCATCCGTGGGCGAAGAAGCACCCCGAATGGTTCACCGTGCTCCCCGACGGCACCATCGCCTACGCCGAGAACCCGCCGAAGAAGTACCAGGACATCTACCCGGTCAACTTCGACGACGACCGCGACGGGATCTACGCGGAGGTCCTGCGGGTCGTCCGGCACTGGGTCGCGGCGGGCGTCAAGATCTTCCGGGTCGACAACCCGCACACCAAGCCGCCGGACTTCTGGGAGTGGCTGATCGCCGAGGTCAAGAAATCGGATCCGGACGTCCTGTTCCTGTCCGAGGCGTTCACCCGTCCCGCACGGTTGTACGGTCTCGCCCGCCGCGGTTTCACGCAGTCCTACACGTATTTCACGTGGCGGACCGCCAAGTGGGAGCTGACGGAGTTCGGCAAGGAGATCGCCGCCAAGGCCGACGAGGCGCGCCCCAACCTCTTCGTCAACACCCCGGACATCCTGCACGAGAGCCTGCAGACCGGCGGTCCGGGAATGTTCGCCCTGCGCGCCGCGCTGGCGGCGACCCTGTCCCCCACGTGGGGGGTGTACTCGGGATACGAACTGTACGAACATGTTCCGGTGCGCGTGGGCAGTGAGGAGTACCTCGACTCGGAGAAGTATCAGCTGCGTCCCCGAGATTTCGAGGGGGCCGCCGCGCGCGGCGAGTCCCTCGAACCGTGGATCACCGCGCTCAACCGGATCCGCAGGCAGCATCCGGCGTTGCAGCAGCTGCGCAACATCCATTTCCACCACGTCGACAACGACGCCCTGATCGCCTATTCCAAGTTCGACGCCACCACCGGCGATGCCGTGCTGACGGTGATCAACCTCAACCCGTACGGCGCCGAGCAGGGCAACGTGTGGCTGGACATGCCCGCGCTGGGCCGCGACTGGCACGACCACCTGACCGTGCTCGACGAGGTCACCGGGGAGCAGTATCACTGGGGGCAGGCCAACTTCGTGCGCCTGGAGCCGTGGCGCGCGGTGGCCCATATCCTGGCATTACCGTCGATCCCCTATCCGGCCAGAACGAAGCTGGCCTACCGCGGAGGTACATAGTGACCGTCGAACCGCCTGTCGCCATCGCACCCGACGCCGCCGACCTCGACCTGCTGTCCCGGGGCGAGCACCACAACCCGCACTCGATCCTGGGCGCGCACCCGCACCCAGACGGCACGGTGATCCGTGCACTGCGCCCCCACGCCGAGGGCGTCGACGCCGTCATCGGGGGGACGAGTTTCTCGCTGGAACACCTGGCGCACGGCGTGTGGGGCACCCTCGTCCCGTACCGGGATCTGATGGACTACCGGCTGTCCACGACGTGGCCGGGTGGCCACAACGACGTCTCCGCCGACGGGTACCGGTTCCTGCCCACGCTCGGCGAACTCGATCTGCACCTGTTCGGTGAGGGCAGGCACGAGCGGCTGTGGGAGATCCTCGGCGCGCACCGCCGCCGCTACGACACCCCCGACGGCACCGTCACCGGCACCTCGTTCGCCGTCTGGGCTCCCAATGCCCGCGGGGTGAGTGTGATCGGCGATTTCGACGGGTGGAGTGGGCGGAACTTCCCGATGCGGGTGCTCGGCTCCACCGGGGTGTGGGAGTTGTTCGTTCCCGGCATCGAGGTCGGCGACCTGTACAAGTTCCGGGTCCACGGACCGGACGGCACTGTCCGCGACAAGGCCGACCCCATGGCCTTCGCCACCGAGGTCCCTCCGGCTACCGCGTCCCGGGTGTCGGTCAGCACGTACGAATGGAACGACGCCGACTGGCTGGCGGAGCGCGCGGCCACCGAGCCGGCGCAGTCCCCGATGAGCGTGTACGAGGTTCACCTCGCTTCGTGGCGGCCCGGGCTGAACTACCGCGAGATGGCCGAACAACTCGCCGCCCACATCACCGAGACGGGATTCACCCACGTCGAGCTGCTGCCGGTCGCCGAGCACCCGTTCGGCGGTTCGTGGGGATACCAGGTCACGTCGTACTACGCGCCCACCTCACGATTCGGCTCCCCCGACGACTTCCGGTGGTTCGTCGACCACCTGCACGCCGCCGGCATCGGGGTCATCGTCGACTGGGTACCGGCCCACTTCCCCAAGGACGAGTGGGCACTGGCACGTTTCGACGGCACACCGCTCTACGAGCACAGCGATCCCCAGCGCGGCGAGCAACTCGACTGGGGAACGTACGTTTTCGATTTCGGGCGGCGCGAGGTCCGCAACTTCCTCGTCGCCAACGCGCTGTACTGGCTCGACGAGTTCCACGTGGACGGTCTGCGCGTCGACGCGGTCGCGTCGATGCTGTACCTCGACTATTCGCGGCCGGAGGGCGGTTGGACGCCGAACATCCACGGCGGCAGGGAGAACCTCGAGGCCGTCGCCTTCCTGCAGGAAACCAACGCCACGGTCCACAAGCAGCACCGCGGGGTCGTCACCATCGCGGAGGAGTCGACGGCGTGGCCGGGTGTCACCCGCGCGACCAACGTCGGCGGTCTCGGTTTCAACATGAAATGGAACATGGGGTGGATGCACGACACCCTCGGATTCATGGCTCACGATCCCGTCCACCGCAGCTATCACCATCACGAGATCACGTTCTCCCTGATGTACGCGTGGAGCGAGAACTATCTGCTGCCCATCAGCCACGACGAGGTGGTGCACGGCAAGGGCACGCTGTGGACGCGGATGCCCGGCGACGACTACGCGAAGGCCGCCGGTGTGCGGGCGCTGCTGGCGTACATGTGGTCGCACCCCGGCAAGCAACTGCTGTTCATGGGTCAGGAATTCGGACAGACGGCGGAGTGGTCCGAGGAGCGCGGACTCGACTGGTACCAGCTCGACGACCCGTATACCGGCGGCTTCCACCGTGGTCTGCTCCGGCTCGTCCACGACCTCAACGCCACCTACCGCGAGCACCCGGCGTTGTGGACTCTCGACACGTCACCGGGCGGGTTCTCCTGGATCGACGCCAACGACACCGCGAACAACGTCCTGAGCTTCCTGCGCTACGGCACCGATGGGTCGATCCTGGCCTGCCTGTTCAATTTCTCGGGTTCGCCGCATTCGCATTATCGTGTGGGCTTGCCAGAACGGGGCGAATGGCGTGAAATTCTCAACACCGACGCCGAGGTCTATGCGGGCTCGGGTTGGGGAAATCTCGGTGCGGTGACGGCAACGTCGCAGCCGTGGCACGGCCGTCCCGCCTCTGCAGAGGTGGCACTGCCCGCGAACGGCGCGATCTGGATGAGTCTGGAGCGTTGATGAAGGCACGGCCTTGCTGACCCGACGTCGGCAGTGGGCTGCGAGCGTGGGCGTTCTGGCCGTGGCCGCGGTCGTCCTGTCCGGGTGCACGCGGTCGGTGGACGGCGAGGCCGCGTCCATCTACGACGATCCGTTCAAGGTGGCTGGGCTGGATGCCACGTCGGGTCCGAGCGGTGCCCGCAAGGGCGTGGCCGACGCCGACGTGCCCGTCACCGGCACCGACGGCGGTGAGATCGACACGATGGCCGCCAACGCGGTGAGCGACATCGAGGATTACTGGCGCACCGAGTTCCCGGCGCTGTTCCAGCGCAAGTTCGAGCCGGTCGAGGAATTGATCTCCTGGGATCCGCGGGAGGCCGACGGCCCGCGATTCTGCGGGGACAGCACCGAGGAACTCCTCAACGCCGGTTACTGCAGCACCGACCACACGATCGGCTGGGACCGGGCGCTGCTGCTGCCCGAGGTCGTGGAGAAGTTCGGCGTCGTCGCCGCCGTGTTCGTTCTGGCACACGAGTACGGGCACGCCGTCCAGACGAAGGCGGGGATCGCCGAGGAGAACGTGGGCGGTGGCATCGTGCGGGAACAGCAGGCCGACTGCTTCGCGGGGGCGTTCATGCGGTACATCGCGGAAGACAAGGCGACCCATTTCACGCTGAACACGTCGGACGGGCTGAACAAGGTACTGGCGTCGGCGGTGGCGATCGGTGACACCGACCCGAACGATCCCGACAACGTGCACGGCTCGGCGTTCGAACGCGTCACCGCCACCCAGATCGGATTCACGGACGGTCCGGCGTCCTGCACGCGCATCGACGAGAAGGAGATCGACTCGCGTCGCGCGGATCTGCCTCAGCGGTTCGCCGACGAGAGCGACGACGGCGAACTCCCCGTCACCGAGGAGGCACTCGAGGCGTTCTTCACGTCGTTCCAGCAGATTTTCGATCTCAGCGATCCCCCGACGCTGCAACTCGACGGCGCCGACCTCGACTGCGCGGACGCCGAAGCGACCGAACCGGTGTCGTACTGCCCGGCCACCAACACGATCGGGGTCAGTGTCGACGCCCTCGCCGAACGCGGCACACCGGGCCGCCCGGGCAGGCGGGAACTCTTCCAGACCAAACTTACCGGCGACTACAACGCGTACGTCCTGCTCGCCTCGCGGTACACGCTGGCGTTGCAGCGGGACCGGGGCAACGATCTGCACTCGCCCCAGACCGCGCTGCGAGCCGCCTGCCTGTCCGGCGTCATCACCAGCGCGTTGAGCCCGGACAGTCCCGCCACCCTGGAGGCGGGCAGCGTGTGGCTGTCCCCCGGCGATCTCGACGAGGCCGTGTCGGGGCTGCTCACCGACGGACTCGCCGCCAGTGACGTCAACGGGGAGACCGTTCCGAGCGGATTCTCCCGGGTCGACGCGTTCCGCACCGGAGTGCTCGGCGGCGAGCAGGCCTGCGAGGGCCGGTACCGCTGACCGTCCCACCACCGAGATCACCCGATCGCCGGCTCAGATCTCCCGGTAGCCGAGCGCCGCGGAGATCCGCCCGGCGGCCCGGCACACGACCGGCACGAGTCCGCGCATGCGCTCGTCCGGCATGTACGGGCTCGTGGCCGACACGCTGATCGCACCGACGATCGCGCACGACGCGTCCCGCACCGGTGCCGCCACACAGCGGATTCCGGGTTCGTTGTCCTCGAGGTCCATCGCCGCGCCCCTCCGCGCGTAGTCCTCCATGCGCGCGCGGAAGTCCGCCACTCCGCGGGGGCTCGGTCCCTGCGCGGCGTCGCTCTCGTACAGCGCATCCCAGCGGTCGGCCGAGTCCAGCAGCAGCGCCTTTCCGACACCGGCGCGGGTCAGCGGCATGCGGTGACCGATGCGGGAGCGCATCTCGGCACCCCGTGACCCCGGCAATTTGTCGAGATACAGCACCGATCCGCCGTCCTCGACCGCCAGGTGCACGGTGTCGTGGACGTGCGCCGACAGCTCTTCGAGGATCGGGCGCGCGACGACGGGCAGCGGGTTGCCGTGGAGGGCCTTGAAACCCAGCTCGATCAATGTCGGGCCGAGTGTGTAGCCGCGGCTTCCGCTCCGGAGATATCCCTCGTGGACCAGCAACTGCACGAGCCGGTGCGTGGTGCTGCGTCCCAGCCCGGTGCTCTCGACGACCGCGCGGAGATCCTGCGCGCCGTCGGAGACGGCGCGGATGACTGCCAGCCCCCTCGCGAGCGTCTGAGTGCCGGGTGGAATGTCGTACGTCGGATTCGCCACACCCCACTGTCCCACATATAGGGACCGTGTTCGTCATTATGGGATTCGCGTCCGATAGTGGTTCACGTGATCCAGAACACCCCCGACACATCGACACCGCGCCTGATCGCCCTCGACTGGGGTACATCGTCACAGCGTGCCTGGCTCCTCGGCGACGGCGGCCGCATTCTGGACGTTCGCCGGCCGGACTTCGGATTACTCGGCACCGCCGGAGACGACCCCGCATCGCGCACGCGTGACTACGAAGCCGCGTTCGACGAGGCCTGCGGCGACTGGATCGCGGCCACCCCCGATCTCCCGGCTATCGCCTGCGGCATGGTCGGCAGCGCCCAGGGTTGGCGTGAAGCCGGCTATCTGACCACGCCGACCGATCTCGCGATCGACGCCGACGACCTGACGACGGTTCCTCATTCGCGCGGAGTACTGCATCTCGTACCCGGACTGCGCGTCGCACCCTCGGCCGACGGCACGGTGGCCGGCGACGTCATGCGGGGCGAGGAGACGCAGATCATCGGGGCATTGGGCATGCTCCCGCCGACCGACCGACCACTCACGATCGTGCTCCCCGGAACACACAGCAAGTGGGCACGAGTCGAGAACCGCAAGATCGTCTCGTTCGCCACATCGATGTCGGGCGAGTTGTACGGCCTGGTGATCCAGCACGGCATCCTCGGCCGAACGGCAACCCCCGAGTTGCGGGACGACGCCGCGTTCGAGCGTGGCCTCGCCACCGGAACGTCCACACCGAGTCGCGGACTACCCGCGGAGCTGTTCGGAGCACGAGCCCTCGTGCTCGACGAACTCCTCGATCCGGCGTCGCTTCCCGACTACGTCTCCGGCGTGATCATCGCCGACGAGGTCCGGCATCTCCTGCCCCACTACGCGGCCGAAAGCCGAATCCTGTTGTGCGGAAACGCCGATCTCTGCCGACGCTACGCAGCCGGACTGCGCGTTCACGGCGTGGCCGCCGACATCGTCCCCGAGGAAGCCGCAGCACAGGGTCTGTGGCGCGTGGCGGTCGATGCGGGGCTGGTCGACCCGGCGCCATCCACGAATCCCGAGAAGGAGTCCCAATGAGCACCACAGCCACTGCCACCAGGACCGGTTTGATCGCCATTCTGCGCGGCATCACCCCGGACGAGATCGTCGCCGTCGGCTCGGCCCTCGTCGACGCCGGGTTCACCGCGATCGAGGTCCCGCTGAACTCGCCGCGACCGTTCGACTCGATCGAGCGGTTGGCGGCGGCCGTCGGCGACGTCTGCGTCGTCGGGGCCGGAACCGTACTGAGCGTCGACGACGTGATCCGATCCGAAGCAGCCGGCTCCCGGATCATCGTCTCGCCCAACACCGACGTCGAGGTCATCGGCGCCGCCGTTGCCCGGAACCTGCACCCGTATCCGGGAGCGGCCACTCCCACCGAGGCGTTTCGCGCCGTCGGTGCGGGAGCGCGCAGCATCAAACTGTTTCCCTCCGACTCGGTCGGGACAGCCGGGATGCAGGCATGGCGGGCCGTCCTGCCGACGGAGGTCGAATTGCTCCCCGTCGGCGGCGTCGACCGAAACAACCTCGCCGAGTGGGCATCTGCGGGCGCGGGCGGGGCGGGACTCGGAACCTGCCTGTACCGGCCCGGGGACGACGCCGAGACCGTCCGCGAGCGCGCCCACACCCTGATGAACATCTGGTCGGCCGAAGCCGCCTGAACCGACACCTACGACCCCGGGGCCACCACCACAGCCCCGCACAGGAGGACTCCATGAAGATCAAGTCACTCACCACGTACGCCGTTCCCCCCAGGTGGCTGTTCCTGCGGATCGAGACGGACGACGGCGTGGTCGGCTGGGGCGAACCGGTGCTCGAAGGCCGAGCCGCGTCCGTCGCCGCGGCCGTGGAGGAACTGTCCGACTACCTGATCGGACAGGATCCGACGCAGATCGAAGACCTGTGGACGGTCATGTACCGGTCGGGTTTCTACCGCGGCGGCGGCATCCACATGAGCGCGCTGGCCGGCATCGACCAGGCCCTGTGGGACATCAAGGGCAAGGCCCTCGGCGTGCCGGCGTACGAGCTCCTCGGCGGCCGCGTCCGGGACCGGATCAAGGTCTATTCCTGGATCGGCGGCGACCGCCCCTCGGACACCGCGAAGGCGGCACGCGAAGTGGTCGACCGGGGGTTCACCGCGGTGAAGATGAACGGCACGGAGGAACTGCAGTACCTGGACTCCTGGGACAAGGTGGACCAGTGCCTCGCCAACGTCGCCGCGGTACGGGACGCAGTGGGCCCGAACATCGGCATCGGCGTCGATTTCCACGGCCGGGTGCACAAGCCGATGGCCAAGGTGCTGCTGAAGGAACTCGAACCGTTCCGGCTGATGTTCGTCGAGGAACCGGTCCTCTCCGAGCACGTCGACGGTTTCGTCGACGTGCTGCGACAGTCGCCGATCCCGATCGCGCTGGGTGAGAGATTGTTCTCCCGCTGGGATTTCAAAACCGTCCTCGCGTCCGGGGCGGTGGACATCATCCAGCCCGATCCGTCGCACTGCGGCGGCATCACCGAGGCCCGGAAGATCGCGCACATGGCCGAGGCGTACGATGTGGCACTCGCGCTGCACTGCCCCCTCGGGCCGATCGCCCTGGCCACGTGCCTGCAGATCGATGCGGGCTGTTACAACGCGACGATCCAGGAACAGAGCCTCGGCATCCACTACAACACGTCGAACGATCTCCTCGACTATCTCGTCGACCCGTCCGTGTTCACCTACGCCGACGGTCAGGTGCGAATTCCCACCGGTCCGGGATTGGGCATCGAGGTGAACGAGGAGTACGTCATCGAACGCGCCGCCGAAGGACATCGCTGGCGAAACCCGGTCTGGCGCCACAGCGACGGATCCTTTGCGGAGTGGTGAGGGCAATGGTGCAGACACAGAAGATCGGCAAGTCCACCACGGTCGCCGCGCAGGCGTCGAAGGCGCGCGTTCTCATCGCGGTGATGCTGTTCGTGACCGTCGTCATCAACTACATGGACCGGGCAAACCTGTCGATCGCGATGCCCGCGATCGCGGACGAAATGGATCTCTCCAAGGCGCAGCAGGGACTTCTGCTGTCGGCTTTCGGCTGGACCTATGCGGCGCTGCAGATTCCAGGCGGATGGCTCGTCGACAGGATTCCCCCGAGACTGCTCTACCCCGCCTGCCTCATCCTGTGGTCGATTGCGACCGCGTTCATGGGGGTCATCGGCGGCTTCGTGGCACTCATCGCGTTGCGTCTGCTGGTCGGTGTGTTCGAGGCGCCCGCGTATCCGATCAACAACCGGGTCGCGACGGCCTGGTACCCCGAGCGTGAACGGGCGACGGTGATCGGCTTCTACACCTCCGGGCAGTTCATCGGACTGGCGCTGCTCACGCCGTTCCTGTCCTGGCTGCAGTCCGTGCTGTCGTGGCACTGGGTCTTCATCGTGACCGGAACGATCGGGGCGATCTGGGGTGCCGTGTGGTACGCGTTCTACCGCGAGCCACGCGACTCCCGGGCGAACGACGCCGAGATCGACCTGATCCGCGACGGCGGCGGACTCGTCGACCTCGTGGACGAGCAGCAACCCGAACGTCCGGCGGTGACCCGGAACGATGTCGCCACCGTCCTCGGCCGGCGCAAGCTGTGGGGAATCTACCTGGGGCAGTTCTGCCTCACGTCGACGCTGTGGTTCTTCCTCACCTGGTTCCCCACGTATCTCGTCGAGTACCGGGACATGGATTACATCAAGTCCGGATTTCTCGCCTCGCTGCCGTTCGTCGCGGCACTCGTCGGTGTGCTGTTCTCCGGGGTGTTCTCCGACTTCCTGCTGCGCAAGGGCGTGTCTCTCGGAGTCGCCCGGAAGGGTCCGATCATCGTGGGCCTGTTGCTGACCGTTGCGATGATCGGCGCCAACTTCACCGACTCGACCGCGATGGTGATCGTGTTCCTGTCCATCGCGTTCTTCGGCAACGGGCTCGCGTCGATCACGTGGTCGCTGGTCTCGGCGCTCGCGCCGGAACGACTGCTCGGGCTCACCGGTGGAATGTTCAACTTCATCGGCAACCTGTCGTCGATCGCGACACCCATCGTGATCGGGTTGCTCGTCACCGACGACAGCTTCGCGCCGGGATTCGTCTACATGACCGTGGTGACCGCGGTCGGGGTCGCGTCCTACGTCTTCCTGGTCGGACGCGTGGAGCGCGTTCGAAGCTGACCACCAGACGAGGTGACCGGGGTGAGTGCTTACAGCACTCACCCCGGTTCCGCGTCAGTACAGTGCGGCGGCGAGTTTCCGGCGGGCGGTCATGACGACCGGCTCGGCCGGGTCGAACAGTTCGAACAGTTCCAGCAGACGTGTCCGTACCCGCGTCTTGTCGTCGCCGGCGCTGCGGGCGACGACACCGATGAGACGGGCGAACGCCGCGTCGGGCGCCTGGGAGTAGAGCTCGACGTCCGCGGCCTGCAATTGGGCGTCGATGTCGTTCGGGGCGGCGTCCGCCGCGGCGACGGCACCGGGATCGACGGACTGCACGCGGGCGAGGAAACGCACCTGACGGATCGCGCCCTGCGCCTCGGCGTTGGCCGGTTCCTCGTCGAGGATCTTCTGGAACTCGGCTTCGGCCGCCGACAGGTCGCCTTCGTCGAGCGCAGCCTCGGCCGCGACGAAACGGGGGTCCTCCGGCTCGGGCTCGTCCTCGTCGCCGTCACCGGCCGGCGGTCCGGACAGCTTGCCGGCGGTTGCCTGCTGAACGGCGGCGAGCCACTGACGCAGTTGCAGTTCGGGCTGTGCGCCCTGGAAGTCGGCGAGCGGTTGCCCGCCGGCGATGGCGACCACGGTCGGGACGGACTGGACGCCGAAGGCCTGCGCGATCCGCGGGTTGGCGTCGACGTCGACCTTGGCGAGCACCCAGGTGCCGCCGGCCTCGTGTGCCAGCTTCTCGAGCAGGGGTGAGAGTTGTTTGCACGGCTCGCACCAGGTGGCCCACAGGTCGACGACCACGGGGACCTGCTGGGACCGGACGAGCACCTCCGCCTCGAACGTCGCCTCGGTGACGTCGATGACGGGCGTGAGTCCGGTACTCCCGGGTGCGGCCGGAGCGGCGCCGTCCCCGGAGGGTGCGGGTGCCGGCGGGGGTGGAGCGGCCGCACGCTCCTTGAGGGCGGAGAGATCGACTGCTCCGCTCATGGCTGCGGCCACTGCTGAGGAACGCGCTGACGGACGAGAACCTGGTCGAGTCACGTCCACCAGTTTGTCACGATTTGAGCGCGCACCGGAATGCGGGCCGTGCCTACCGCGGCGCGGATCAGACGAGCGACGGTTCGCTCTTCACGGCGCTCGACCGGGACAGTTCGCCCATCCGGCCGGTGCGGGCCGCCCAGACCTCGAACACGACGGTGCCGAACGGCGGGACGCTGGCGACGAGCGCCCAGAAGGTGGTGACGAGATTCCAGCTCAGCTTGCGGGCGGTCCACAGCGAGATGAGCAGGTACAGGACGAAGACGCCGCCGTGGATGGGCCCGAAGATCTTCACGCCGATCTCGTTGCCGTCGGCGGGCAGGTACTTGAAGGCCATGCCGATGAGGAGGCCGAGCCAGGTGAATGCCTCCAGAATTGCGACAAATCGGAAGCGCTTGGCCGTGGTGCTGAGATCGAAGACGTTCGCCATGCCGACCATTGTGCCCGACCATCTACGACAGTCCGTAGTGGTGTGAGGTACACCACCACGGACTGTCGTCTGTCAGGCCTTGGGGACGCGAACGATCAGGGCGTCACCCTGACCGCCACCACCGCACAGTGCCGCAGCGCCCACACCCCCGCCACGACGACGCAACTCCAGCGCCAGATGCAACGCGATCCGCGCCCCCGACATCCCCAGCGGATGCCCCATCGCGATCGCCCCGCCGTTGACGTTCACGATCTCCGGATCCAACCCCAGCTCCCGCGTCGACGCGATCCCCACCGCCGCGAACGCCTCGTTGATCTCCACCAGATCCAGGTCCTTCGGCTCGATCCCCTCCTTGGCGCACGCCTTCGCGATGGCCCGCGCCGGCTGCGACTGCAGCGTCGAATCCGGACCCGCAACGACCCCGTGCGCACCGATCTCCGCGATCCACGACAACCCGAGTTCCTGCGCCTTCGCCTTGCTCATCACCACGACAGCGGCCGCGCCATCGGAGATCTGCGACGCCGACCCGGCGGTGACCGTGCCGTCCTTGCTGAACGCCGGCCGCAGCCTGGCCAGGGACTCCACCGTCGTATCGCCGCGCACGCCCTCGTCGGCGCCGACCAGCACGGGATCACCCTTGCGCTGCGGCACCGGCACCGGCACCACCTCGTCGTCGAACACCCCGTCCTTCCAGGCCCGCGCCGCCTTCTGATGCGACGCCGCCGCGAACGTGTCCTGCTCCTCGCGGCTGATCCGCTGCCCGTCCTCCGCGTTCTTCGCCTCGGTCAGACTCCCCATCGCCTGATCGGTGAAGATGTCGTACAACCCGTCGAAGGCCATGTGGTCGCGCATCGTGACGTCGCCGTACTTGAAACCCTCCCGCGACTTCTCCAGCAGGTGCGGGGCGCGCGACATCGACTCCTGGCCGCCGGCGACCACCACCTCGAACTCGCCGGCCCGGATCAGCTGATCCGCCAACGCGATCGCATCGATCCCGGACAGGCACACCTTGTTGATGGTCAGCGCCGGCACATCCATCCCGATCCCTGCGGCCACCGCGGCCTGCCGCGCCGGGATCTGCCCCGCCCCCGCCGTGAGCACCTGCCCCATGATCACGTACTCGACCTGCTCGGGAGCGACGCCCGCCTTCTCCAACGCACCACGAATCGCCACCCCACCCAGATCCGAACCCGACACATCCTTCAACGAACCCAGCAACCGGCCCATCGGGGTCCGGGCTCCGGCGACGATCACAGAACTGGTCACGATTTCCTCCGCGTGAGACGAGTAGACAGGTGCGGGGCGACGGAAGTCACATCCCGACGAGAACTACCGAAACGGTAGCGCTAACGTCGGGACCATGACACAGTCCTCCCCCACCCAGACCACGTCACCGCTGTCCTCGGACCTGGTGACCGCCATCGACCACGTCGGCATCGCCGTTCCCGACCTCGACGCCGCCATCGCGTGGTACTCCGAACACCTCGGCATGGTGTCGACGCACGAAGAGGTGAACGAGGAGCAGGGCGTGCGCGAAGCGATGCTGAGCGTCGTCGGCTCCCCCGAGGGCAGCACCGCGCTGCAGCTTCTCGCACCGTTGAACGAGAACTCGACCATCGCCAAGTTCATCGATCGCAGCGGTCCCGGTCTCCAGCAGCTCGCGTACCGCGTGACGGACATCGACGCCATCTCCGCCCAGTTGCGCGAGCGCGGCGTGCGCCTGCTGTACGACGCACCCCGCCGCGGAACCGCAGACTCGCGCATCAACTTCGTCCACCCGAAGGATGCAGGCGGAGTTCTCGTCGAGCTCGTCGAGCCGTCGGCGACCCACTAGCGCTGTGGCCGGCCGCCGGGTACCAGGCGCAGAGACAAGTTCTACTTTGCCCAGGTAGATTGGCGGCCATGGTAAACGAGCAGGACCGTGGTTCGATCCCCCTTCCCTTCTCCACCGTGCGCAAGGGATTCGACCGGGACGAGGTACGTAACTACTTCGAGCGATTCGACGCCGAGCTCCGCGTCACTGCCGCCGACCGCGACGCCGCGGCGGCGCAGGCGCGGGATCTCGCCAAGCAGCTCGACGATGCGCGGGACGAGATCGACGATCTCCGCAAGGATGTCGACCGCCTGTCCGTTCCGCCGACCACCGCGGAGGGAATGAGCGACCGCATCTCGCGCATGCTCCGGCTCGCGTCGGACGAGGCGTCCGAGGTGCGTGCGAAGGCCGAGGCCGACGCCGCCGAGATGATCTCCGTCGCCGAGCAGGAGGGCGCGCAGCTCCGCGGCCAGTACGAGTCGCTGGTCGCGGAACTCGAAGACCGCCGGAGTGCTCTCGAGATTCAGCACGAGCAGACGATGGCCAAGGCCCGCACGGAGGCGGCGAAGATCGTCGAGGCCGCTCAGTCCGAGCGCGACCGCCTCGCCGCCGAGGCCGAACTGCGTCGGTCGCAGGTGCAGGAAGACTTCGACCTCGCGATGTCCGAGCGCCGTCAGAAGACGATCACGGCTGTCAACGAACTCGAGTCCACCAGCAAGGCCGAGGCGCATCGCCGTCTCGCGGACGCCACGCACGAGGCGGAGCGAAGGCTGCAGGCGGCCACCGACCAGTCGGAGCGCAAGATCGCCCACGCCAAGGAACTCGCGGAAGAACTTCGCGTGCTACGTGGCCGGATCCTGGCGCAGCTCTTGGGAATTCGAGGACAGCTCGATTCCGTTCCCGCAATGTTGGCGTCGGTCAACCGGGAGAGTGAACTCCTGGACGCGCAGCCCGACACCGCGGCATCGAAGTCGGAGAAGCGCTCGAACGAGAACACCAACAGCAAGTCGGCACCGGGCGGTGCCGCGGACCGGAAAACCGCGCAGAGCGAGCCCGGGAAGAACTCCGCGGACGAGACGGACAACTCGGACGAGGACACTGCAGTGCTGTCCACCGTCGAGAAGAACCCGGCGAATCGGCCGGCGGATCAACGGACCGTGAAGACGGGAAGCTAGGACCACCTGCGCGTGAGGCCCCGGGTGCTGCGTCCCGACCAGCACCCGGTGTGCCAGTGCCGCCGGTCCTCGGCTCCGCCGTATTCGGCCGGCCAGGTGACGAGGTGGGCGACGCCCGGTCGGATGTCGTGATCGCAGCCGGGACACCGGTAGGACTTGGTCGCCCGGGCCCCGGGGATCGTGCGGACGATGAAACTCTCGTCCGCGAAGCCCGCGGGCCCGGACTCCTGACGCATCAACGCACTACCGAACAGCGACCCCTCGGTGTCCGGGGGCGCACTGCGGCGCGTGTTCTTCCGCTGCGGTCTACGACGGGGCACGGGTTCAGCCTAGGCCTCAGAAGAGCCGGAACTCGGTGCTCTCGGTACCACGCAGCGCTTCGTAGTCGAGCACCAGGCACCGGATTCCGCGATCGGTGGCAAGGGTTTTGGCCTGCGGCTTGATTTGCTGGGCGGCGAAGACACCGCTCACCGGCGCCAGCAGCGGATCCCGGTTGAGCAATTCGAGGTACCGCGTGAGTTGCTCGACACCGTCGATGTCTCCGCGGCGCTTGATCTCCACGGCGACGGAAGCCCCGTCGGCGTTCCGGCACAGCAGGTCGACGGGACCGATGGCCGTCATGTACTCACGCCGCACGAGCGTGTAACCGCTGCCGAGCGTTTCGACGTGTTCGGCGAGCAACTCCTGCAGGTGTGCCTCGACACCGTCCTTGACCAGCCCCGGATCGACACCGAGTTCGTGACTGGAGTCGTGCTCGATCTCCTCGATGGTGATCCGCAGTTCCTCACCGGCCTTGTTGGTCACCACCCACAGCGCTTCGGCGTCCTCCACGGTGTCTTCGACGAGCCAGCAGGGCGGGCTCATCCAGTTCAGCGGCTTGTAGGCGCGGTCGTCGGCGTGGATGCTCACGGAACCGTCGGCCTTGATCAACAACAGGCGACGAGCGGTGGGCAGATGTGCCGTCAAACGGCCTACGTAGTCGACTCGGCATCTGGCAATCACTAGGCGCACCCGCCCACCCTAAGGGATCGTGCCGACTAGTCTCGAATGACTATGCGCCGCCCTCGCCGATCCGTCGCCCCGCTGGGGTCGTGGTTGCTCGGATCACCGGACGAGAGTCCCCGCAGGCGGCGTATCCGTGTCCAGCTGCTGCTGACCGCCCCGCTGGTCTTCACCAACCTGGTCGGCGCGGTGATCACCTGCCTGCTCGTCAGTGTCGTCGTCCCCGGCCCGAGTGTGTGGTCGAGCGAGTTCATGATCGCCAACTTCGTCGCGGTGCCCGTGTTCGTGCTGTGCGCGGTCCTGATCGGCGTGACGTGGGGCACCAAGCGACTGGTGTCGGATCTCCGGTGGGCCACGGAGGACGACGCGCCCACGGACCACGACCGGTCGGCGGCGTTTCGCGCACCGTGGCGCCTGACGCGCGTCCAGGCGGCGTTGTGGGGCATCGGGCTGGTCTTCTTCACGACTTTGTACGGCATCATCGATCCCCAGACCATTCCGAAGGTCGCGTTCACGATTGCGTTTGCCGGGATCACGGTCTGCGCGTTCTGCTACCTGTTGACGGAGTTCGCGCTCCGCCCCATCGCCGCCCGGGCACTGGGATCGGACGGACCGCGACCCCGCCGAACCCTCGGCATCACCGGCCGCACCGCACTGGCGTGGATCCTCGGGACGGGTGTTCCGGTGCTCGGTCTGATGCTCATCGCGATCTTCAGTTTCATCCGGCCGGCGAGCCCCACCAGCCTCGCGGTCTCGATCCTCGCGCTGGGTGGTGTGATCCTGCTCTTCGGCCTGCTGCTGGTCGTGATCAGTGTGCGCGCCACCGAGGCACCGATCCGCTCGGTGTCGCTGGGCATGGCGAAAGTGGCGGAGGGCGATCTCGACGCCGAGGTCGTCGTGTACGACGGCACCGAACTCGGCGCGCTGCAGACCGGGTTCAATCGGATGGCGGAGGGCCTCCGCGAACGTGAGCGGATCCGCGACCTGTTCGGGCGCCACGTCGGGCAGGAGGTGGCCTCCCAGGCCCTGCGGCACAACCCCGAACTCGGCGGCGAGGAACGTGACGTGGCGGTCCTGTTCGTCGACATCATCGGGTCCACCACGATCGCGGCCACCCGGTCGCCTGCGGAGGTCGTGGACCTGCTCAACCGGTTCTTCGACGTGGTCGTCGACGAGGTCGATCGGCGAGACGGGTTCGTCAACAAGTTCGAAGGTGACGCCGCCCTGGCCATCTTCGGGGCGCCCGTGGCGCTCGACGACCATGCAGGTGCCGCACTCGCCGCCGCTCGGACCCTCCGCGAACGGCTCACCGCCGAGGTACCGGAGTGCGATGCGGGAATCGGGGTGGCGGCCGGTCGCGCCGTGGCCGGAAACATCGGCGCCCACGAACGTTTCGAGTACACGGTGATCGGCGATCCCGTCAACGAGGCGGCGCGGTTGTCCGAACTCGCCAAGAACGTGTCCGGACACGTCGTCGCGTCCGAGCGGGCGATCGACGCGGCAGCCGAGGACGAACGCACGCGGTGGCAACTCACCGACACCGTCACCCTGCGCGGCCGTGTCGAACCGACCACGCTGGCCGTTCCCGCCGAACTACTCCCCGCCGGTTCCGCCGTCGACGACGAGGGCGCCGACTCCGTCGAGTAGCCGGGCGAGCCCGAATTCGAAGGCGTGGGCGGGCGCGTACGCGGCGTCGTGGTGTTCCCCCGCCGACGCCCCGACCCGGGCGGCCAGCGGGAACCGGTCGGGGTCGAAGACCTTTTCGAAGTGCGGAGCGACGCGCTGCCACCATTCACTGTCCGCCTCCCCCTTGGCGGCGAGCGCTGCCGCGTCCACCGCGGCCCGCGCCGCGCCCGCGACGAAACTGTCGAGGAGCGTGACGACCGAATCCATGTCGAGGTCCGACAGTCCCAGTCCCTCGACCGCGCGCAGTTCCCGCTCGTACTTGGCCATCCCGCCGGGCCCGAAGACCGGCCGGCTCAGCGCGACGACGCCGAGCATCCACGGGTGGGCGCACAGCAGTTGGAAGTAGTCGTGAGCGGCGGCCGCGAGACGCTCCCGCCACCCCGTGTCGGTGTCGTCGGCCGGCTCGAGTGTGGACAGCGCGCGATCGAGCATCACCTCCACCAGTTCGGTCTTCCCGGGAACGTGCGTGTACAGCGACATCGCCCCGGCGCCGAGTTCGGCTGCCAGCCGGCGCATCGAGACGGCGTCCAGCCCTTCGGCATCCGCGACGGAGATGGCGGCCTCGACGATCCGGTCGAGCGTCAGGCCCGGCTTCCCGTTGCGGGGGCGCGAGATCGGCGTACTGCCGCCACCCCACAGCAGCTCCATGGTGCGGGCGGGGTCGCCCTCCGGTGTCGCGCTTCTACCCATGCCGAGATCTTCCCACGGCGCCCGGGAACAATTCCGCCCGCCGCCTCGTTGACGTACGGCGTACCGTAAACCAGGCGAAAGGCGCAGTAGTGACAGCAGAGCCCATCCTCGCCGCCTGTGCGGCCACCTTCGTGCCCTCCGATCCTCCGCGCGACTCCCGCCTGGCGTTCTGGCGTGATTCCCCGGACGGTCCGCTGCCACCGAGTATCGATTCCCACACCCGGATGGCAACCGGGAACACCGTGGAACGCGTTCCGACACAGACCATCTCGATCGCCGATGCGCTGCCGATGCTCCTGGCACTGTCCCCCGGCGATACAGCGCATCGATCGGTCGCGTTCTGGGCCGCCTGCACCCGGACCGCCCTCGGATACGTCGGGACGGGCAAGGTCCTTCCCTCGGTTGCGCCCAGCGGCCACGACATCTGGCGGCTCGGCGTCCTCGACGACGAGGACGAAGCGCATCTGCGCCTGCTGGCCGCCGCGCTCCCACCGGAAGCGCGCGCGATTCCGCTCGGGGATCCGTCCGCCGCCGCAGTTCGCCTCCCCGCCGCGGTGGACGTGCTGCGCGACTTCCTCACCGCGGCCGTCGACACGATCCCGCGACTCGACTCACCGGCCGACGCCGGCCCCTACCGGGGATGGAACGCCGAGACCTCCCCCGCACTCCAGGAGTGGGCGGACGCCCTGGCACCCGATGCGATCGCGCTGTCGTTGCGGATCGACCCCGTGGATCCGCACGCGGTCGACCTCTCGGACAGCGAGTTCGACGCCACGGTCCAGGTGCACGGTGTCGCGCGGCCCGGGGTGGTGTGCGACGCCGTCGACCTGTGGCGGCATCCGACGCTCGCCGAGTCCGCGTTCGCCTCCGACCCGCGGATCGAGGTTCTCGACGCCCTCCGCCGCGCGGCCCAGGACTGGGCTCCGCTCGAAGACCTGCTGCGAGCCGAGGCGCCACACCGCATCCGGCTCGAGGACGACGACCTGGCGTCCCTCGCCGGGGACGCCGGCGGTCGGCTGCGTGAGCGCGGAGTCGAGATCCATTGGCCGCGCGAAGTGCTCGCGCACACCTCGACCCGCATGATCCTCGGCGAGCCCGGGTCCCGAGAGGGCGCAGCCGCTTTCCGCGGCGACCGCGCCTTCGACTTCGACTGGCGCGTCGCGGTGGGCGACGACGTCCTGACCCGCGAGGAAATGGAGGAGCTCGTCACGGCAAAGCGCGCCGTCGTGAAACTGCGCAACCGATATGTCGTCGCGGACTCGGCGTTGATACGAAAGACCCTCCAGCGGCGGACCGGAACGATGACGTCCATCGAGGCCCTCCGCGCGTCGCTGACCGGCCGGGCCCGGCGCGGCGAGGAGGACGTCCGCGTCGACTCCTACGGAGCGGCCGAAGCGGTGGCGCGTGAGCTGTCCGACCAGGATCCGGAGGCCGTGCCGGTCCCCGCAGCCCTGCGCGCGCAGTTGCGGGACTACCAGCTGACCGGATTCCGCTGGCTGGCCGGGCTCACGTCACGAGGCCTGGGCGCCTGTCTCGCCGACGACATGGGCCTGGGAAAGACGTTGACCCTCATCGCACTTCACCTGCACCGCCAGCAGACACCGGAAACGGCAGGGCCCACGCTGGTGGTCTGTCCCGCGTCTCTGCTCGGGAACTGGCGACGGGAGATCGAACGCTTCGCACCGGGCACCGGCGTCCTCGTCCACCACGGTCCGAAGCGGCGCCCTCCCGGTGAGACGGTCGCGGGCGGCGACGACACCGTCGTCCTCACCACGTACGCGACGATGCGGCTCGATTGCGACGTACTCGCCCGGACGGTGTGGGGTCTGGTCGTCGCGGACGAGGCGCACCAGCTGAAGAACCGCGGGGCGTCCGTCACCCGGGCACTGCGGACGATTCCCGGTCAGGCCCGCGTCGCGCTCACCGGGACACCGGTGGAGAACAGGCTCAGCGACCTCTGGTCGATTCTCGACGGCGTCACACCGGGCCTCCTCGGCCCGTACGCGCAGTTCCGCCGCCGCTACGACGGCTCGGCCGCCGAGGACGGCACCGACCGCGCGGCGGAGTTGGCGGCGTTGATCTCGCCGTTCGTCCTCCGGCGCAAGAAGTCCGATCCGGGGATCGCCCCCGAGCTTCCGCCGAAGACGGAGATCGACCTGGACGTCACGCTCACCCCGGAACAGGCCGGAATGTACGAGGCCCTCGTGCGCGAGGCCATGGAGCAGATCGAGACGAGCGACGGCATCGGGCGGCGCGGCAGCATCGTGTCGCTGCTGACCGGACTCAAGCAGATCTGCAATCACCCCGCCCAGTACCTCGGGCAGGAGCACGCGGCGCTCACCGGCCGCTCCCACAAGATCGGTCTGCTCGACGAGCTGATCGACACCAACCTGTCGGAGGGCGGGCGTTCGCTCGTCTTCACCCACTTCACCACGATGGGACGGCTGCTGCGGCGGCACCTGACGGCGCGAGGAGTGGGCTGCGACTTCCTGCACGGGGGCACACCCGTCCCCGCCCGGGAGGAACTGGTCGAACGCTTCCAGAACGGCGACATCCCCGTCCTGATCCTGTCCCTCAAGGCCGCCGGCACCGGGTTGAACCTCACCCGGGCCGATCATGTCGTCCATTTCGACCGCTGGTGGAACCCCGCGGTCGAGGACCAGGCCACTGACCGCGCGTACCGCATCGGGCAGACCCACCCGGTCGTCGTCCACCGGCTCGTCACCGCCGGAACCATCGAGGAACGCATCGCCGGCATGCTCGCGTCCAAGCGGCAGCTCGCCGACTCCGTCCTGTCGCACGGCGCCGACGCCTTCACCGAACTGACCGATCGCGAACTCACCCGGCTGGTGGCGCTGAGCCCCGACTACGACTTCGGAGGTGATCTGTGACCGACGCCGTCACGCTTCCCCGCTTTCCGGCGCAGAAGGGCCGCCGCACCCGCGGCCGGACCTGGTGGGCGCAGCGGTGGGTCGACGATGTCGAGCAGGCCGCACTCGACTCGGACACGCTGAAACGCGGACGCGCCTACGCCCGTGGCGGACTGGTCGGTCCGCTCACGTTCGCGGCCGGGCTCGTCTCCGCGGACGTGCACACGGACGAGGAGAGCCTGCACGTGCAGATCCGGGTGGACCAGCTGGACGAGCGCCAGTGGGGCGAGGTGCTCGCGACCCTCGCGTCGCGGAGCGGTCACGTCGCCCAGTTGTCGAGTGGGACGCTTCCCCGCGAACTCGACGACGACCTCGCTGCCGTCGACGTGTCCCTCGTGCCGTCGATGTTCGATGCCGACGCGACGTGCACCTGCGAGGAGTGGGACGTGCCGTGCCGCCACGCTGCCGCGGTGCTGTATCAGGCCGCGTGGGTGCTCGACGACGACCCGTTGCTCTTCTTCCTCCTGCGCGGACGGGAGGGACAGGAGGTTCTCCAACTCAGGCACGGCGCACACGAGGAGACGTCCCATTCCTCGTTCGACGGTTCGTCCGCCCCGGTGTCGGCGTCGGACGCCTACGCCGCAATTCCCGGACCGCTTCCGACGCCGCCGCGTTCCGGTGGAATCCTGGTACGCCCACGTTGGCTCGACGACGCTCCCCCCGAGGTTCAGGCGGACGCCGTGTGGTCTGCGATCGTCACTGCGATTTCGCGATACGGAGACCGTGTCTGAGGTCGTCCGACGGTCCGGGCACGAGGCTCGGTGCGACCACCCGGGCCCCGGTCGCCGGATACGGTGTGCAGATCTGGGCGTCGTGCACGAAGCACCAGCGCCAGTTGTCCCCCGCGTGGAGCGACTGGACGATCGGATGACCGCTGCGTTCGGCGTGGTGTCGCGCGTGCCGCATCGGTGATCCGTCACTGCATCCGACGTAGCCGCACGTCAGGCACAACATCAGGTGCTCCCAGCGGGTACCGAGTGCGAGACAGCCCTCGCACCCGTCCGACGTGTGCGCGACGACATCGCGAATCATGTTCAGATCGGGATCGTGCCAATTATTGGATTGGGTCATAGTGCCACCCCTCAGTAACCAAGATTGGCGGCTGATCCGTCTCGCCACATGGTCACGGCGGAACGAAAGAATCCACCGAAATCCGGCCTCAGCGGACAGCGTCCCGGTTTCGACGGCGCAAAACGGGGTAGTTCCAAGCCATGGATCTGGAAGCAGCCCCAGACCCGAGGGTGGATCACACGCCGCGGGCGACGAACCTGTCCGCGGTCTTGGCCGTCACCGCGCACATGCACGACTGCGGGAATCGGGACGAGATCCTCGCCCTGCTGGTCGAAGCTCTCCCCGAAGTCGGTCCCTTCACGGTCGAACCCGTGTCGGCTCCGATGGGCGAACGCCACGACGACGACGTCTGGCGACACCGCGTGCTGCTCGACGATTCGTGGTCGAGGCCGGTGTCGCTCACCCTACGGGCCGACTACCCGCCTACCCCGGTGCAGGCCACGCTGCTCGAGTTGTTGATTCAGCACACGGGGTCGGCCCTGCGCGCCGCATCGCTCCGCTCCCGGGCAGCCACACAGGAACGTCAGTTACGCGAGGCCGCGGACGAGATCACCGCGCTCGGCGCGCGGGTCGCGCGCCTCGAGGAGGAAGCGAGGATCCACAACACGTTCGGACGCCTCGCCGCGACCGGCGCCGACGAGTCCGCCATCGCCGACACACTTCACCAGGTGACCGGACTCGCCGTCGGGATCGAGGACGCCTTCGGCAATCTCCGCGTCTGGGCCGGCCCGGACAAGGCCCCGCGGTACCGCAAGACCGGCGGCGGGAACCGAGTCGACGTCCTGCGCCGTGCCGCGATGGAAGGGCGCCCGCTGCGACACGACAATCGGATCGTGCAGATAGTCCGGCCCGGCCAGACACTTCTGGGCGTCCTGTATCTGTCCGACCCGGAACATCGGGCCACCGACCTCGACACGGTCGCCCTGGAGTCCGCCACGACGATGCTCGCCATCGACATGGCGCATCGCAGATCACTCGCCGAGGCGGAGGCGCGGCTGAGCCGCGACCTGGGCGCCGACCTGCTCGCCGGGACGGACGACGACAGCGCCTACTCGCGGGCCGACGCACTCGGCTACGACCTGCACACCCCGCAACGCGTCCTGGTGGTCCACTGGGCGCCGGACACACCCGTCGAGTCCGTCACAGAGTCCTTCCGGCGTCACCTGGCGTCCACCGACTCGTCGGCCCTCCTCGTCCACGGCAACGAGCACCGAACCGGGGTCCTGGCCGCCGTCATGGACGCGAAGACAGACGTGAACATCATCTTCACGGCGTTGGAGAAGTCGCTCGGTCCCGCGGTGGGCGTGATCGGTGTCGGATCCGAATGCATCTCCCCCAGTGGCCTTCCCGACTCGTACACCCACGCGATACGGGCGCTCGAGATCAGAAAGCAGTCGCTCTCGCCCCGTGGCGTGGCACTGTTCGACGAACTCGGCGTCTACCGCATCCTCGACTCACACAGCAGCACCGGCGACGTCGAGGCGTTCGTGCAGGAATGGCTCGGCCCACTGCTCGACTACGACCGGGAACACCGCAGCACGATGACGGCCACACTGGCCCAATACCTCGAATGCGGAGGCAAGTACGACGAGACTGCGCAGGCACTCAGGATCCACCGCAGCACCCTGCGATACCGGATGTCCCGCATTCACGAACTGACCGGGCGTGATCTCCGCAGCGTCGACACACGCCTGAATCTTCATCTGGCTTCCCGCGCACTGCAGGTCCTCGCCGGCGGTGGCTCGGGGTGAAAGAGAATGTGCGGCTTGGGTGTTCGTGCCTGGGAATGCCGAAAGCCCCCCAACGTGGTTGGGGGGCTTTCGGTAACGGATGTTCGGCGGTGTCCTACTCTCCCACACCCTGTCGGGTGCAGTACCATCGGCG
>NZ_NSDX01000012.1:0-478221 GCF_002300195.1 Rhodococcus sp. ACPA1
CGGAGTACCAAAAACATTTGGCACTGACATTCATCGACACACTGTTGAGTTCTCAAAGAACACGCACACACCATCACCACTGGCACACTCGCCAGCCGCTCCGGGGCAACCGTTCCATCTTATCCTACCAGCCTCACCGGCGCAAGCCGAGACGCTGATCAGAATCTAACCGGGATGGAAGCACCACCGTACACGACCGGTGAACTTCCGATTTACCAGGCGCCTTCGTCCAACCTCGTGTCCCCCGCCTTCCGGCCGGGGTCGGTGTCCGTGTCGCTCTGACCTGGAATAAGTTACGCGAAGGGAAACTGCTTGCCAAATCGCCAGGTCACGGTGTTCGTCGATTCGGATTCTGCTGGTCAGAGCCGGTGCGCCGGAACCGAACCAGCGCCCGGCCGCTCACACGGGCCGCTGTGACGCCGGACTCACCGCTGAGAACCGGGATCTGCGTCCACCCTTTCGATCCGGCCACCGAGTTCCTGGAGGATCTCGACGAAACGGGGATAGCCCCGGTCGATGTGGAAGACGTCGTGGACTTCAGTCAGCCCGTCGGCGACGAGCCCCGCCAGCACCAGGCCGGCGCCGGCCCGGATGTCCGAGGACCACACCGGCGCGCTCGACAACTGCGCGATTCCCCGGATCACAGCGTGATGACCGTCCGTCCGCGCATCGGCACCCAACCGGATCATCTCCTCGACGAAACGGAACCGCGCCTCGAAGACGTTCTCCGTGATCATCGACGTTCCCTCCGCGACCGCGGCGAGACCGATGGCCATCGGCTGGAGGTCGGTGGGGAACCCCGGATAGGGCAGGGTCGCGAAGTTGACGGCCGTGGGCCGTGCTTCCTGGACCACCCGGAATCCGTCGGCCTCGGCCGTGACGTCGGCTCCGGCGACCCGCAGCTTGTCGAGCACCAGGCCGAGATGCTTCGGGTTGACTCCGCGAACGCGCACGTCGCCACGGGTCATCGATGCGGCGATCCCCCACGTCGCTGCGACGATCCGATCGCCGATCACCCGGTGGGTGGTTGGCTCGAGTTTAGGGACGCCCTGGATCGTCAGCGTGGACGTGCCGGCACCCCGGATCTTCGCGCCCATCTGGATCAGCATGTTGCACAGGTCGACGATCTCGGGTTCGCGCGCTGCGTTGTCGATCACCGTCTCGCCCTTGGCGAGTACGGCGGCCATCAAGATGTTCTCGGTCGCCCCCACCGACGGGAACGCGAGCCGGATGTTCGCACCGTGCAGGTCGTCGGCCTGCGCAACCACGCAGCCGTGCTCGATCGTGCTGTGGGCGCCGAGCAACCGCAGCCCCGACTGGTGCATGTCGAGGGGCCGCGAACCGATGGCATCACCACCCGGTAGCGCGACCACCGCGCGCCGGCACCGCGCGACCAGCGGTCCGAGCACACAGACCGACGCGCGGAACTGACGTACCGCCGCGAAATCGGCGTGGTGTTTGGGCTCGGCGGGTGTGGTGATCCGGACGATGGAATCGTCGAGGTCCACCTCGCAGCCGAGGCCGCGCAGGACGTCGGCCATCAAGGGGACATCCAGGATGTCCGGGCAGTTGGTGACAGTTGTGGTGCCCTCAGCCAACAGCGCTGCCGCCATCAGCTTGAGAACGCTGTTCTTCGCGCCCCCGACAGACACTTCACCTACGAGGCGGTTACCGCCGGTGACAAGGAAGCGTTCGCTCACAGAACACAGCCTAGAGCCAGGGATGCCGACCCCGGAGGCCGGTACCGTAACGCTATGGCCGTACACCTCACCAAGATCTATACCCGGACCGGCGACGACGGGACCACCGGACTCAGCGATTTCTCCCGTGTGTCGAAGAACGATCCGCGGCTGATCGCCTATGCCGACTGCGACGAGGCGAACGCGTCGATCGGGGTCGCGGTGGCATTGGGCGACCCGCCCGAGGAGATCCGGTCGATCCTGCGGCAGATCCAGAACGACCTGTTCGACGCCGGCGCCGACCTCTCCACCCCGGTGGAGGCCGAACCGAAGTACCCGCCGCTGCGGATCTCCGACGAGTACATCGACCGTCTCGAGGGCTGGTGCGACGAACTGAACGAACGCCTGGCGCCGCTGAACTCCTTCATTCTCCCCGGCGGCACGGCACTGGGAGCTCTGCTGCACGTGGCGCGGACCGTGACCCGGCGGGCCGAGCGGTCTGCGTGGGCAGCCGTCGACGCGAATCCGGAGACCACCAACGCACTGCCGGCGAAATACCTCAACCGACTGTCGGATCTGCTGTTCATCGTCAGCAGGCTCGCGAACCCTGAGGGCGACGTGCTCTGGAAGCCCGGGGCCGGACAGTCCTGATCAGAGTCGGCGACCGCGAACCGATCGGCCGGACGGTCGTGATTCGACCCAGGAGAGGAACGCGGTCAATGCTCCCCCGTCCAATGCGATCTCGTACGAGCTACCGCGGTCCTTGACCGACAGGATGATGATTTCCTCGGACATGATGTCGAATTCGGAGCCCTCCGGGCTGCGACGACCTGCGACTTCGATGCCCTGGCGGTCGATGCGCGAATCAGGGCCGGGACGCAAACTCGACAGTTTGAAAAAGACGAGGGAACCCTCGCCGTAGCGGATGACGCCGTGGCGCCACCCGGTGTCCCCGGGGGCAGGCGTCACCCGGAGGATCGCCGCGGTGCCGCCGCGGCGCAGTACTGCAAGCCGATACAAAAAGACCGCGACGAAGGCCGCGAGCAGCACAACCAGAATGATCAACACAGTCATTCCGATTGTCACTGTTCGTCGGCTCCGTCGCGGTCTTTCTCGTGCAGCCTAAGCGCGCTCTACAGCGCGGATCCGACCCTTGGCGACAGCAATCGCCTCGAGATCGTCTCCACTCTCTGCGAGCACGGCCTTGGCCGCTTCCACATCGATGTCCTCGGCCAAGTCGGCTGACTCGGCGAGGATCGTGACTGTCTTCGCGGTCACGGACAGGAACCCGCCGTGCACAGCAGCGACGATACGCTCACCGTCGGCCGTCGTGATCGCAACCACTCCGGCCTCGACCAGCTGTCCGAGAACCGGCTCATGCCCAGGCATGACACCGATCTCGCCCTCGGTCGTCTGTGCGCTGACGAGAGTCGCCGAACCAGACCACAACCGTCGCTCCACGGCGACGAGTTCCACGGTCATCTCAGCCATCGTCGACTACTTCCCGGCGATCTTCTTGGCTGCAGCCTCGACGTCGTCGAGTCCACCACAGCTGTTGAACGCCTGCTCGGGCAGGTGATCGAACTCGCCCTTGCAGATGCGGTCGAACGCCTCGATGGTGTCGCGGAGCGGCACCACGGAGCCGGGCTCACCGGTGAACTTCTCGGCGACGATGAAGTTCTGGCCGAGGAACTTCTGCAGACGGCGGGCACGGCCGACGAGCACCTTGTCCTCTTCCTGCAGCTCGTCCATACCGAGGATGGCGATGATGTCCTGCAGTTCCTTGTACTTCTGCAGGATGCGCTTGACCTCGTTGGCAACCCGGAAGTGCTCGGCACCGACGATGCCGGGCTCCAGGATGCGGGAGGTGGAGGTCAGCGGGTCCACAGCGGGGTAGATACCCATCTGCGAGATCGGACGCGACAGCTCGGTGGTGGCATCGAGGTGCGCGAACGTCGTGGCCGGCGCCGGGTCGGTGTAGTCGTCGGCGGGCACGTAGATCGCCTGCAGCGAGGTGATGGAGCGGCCTCGCGTCGAGGTGATGCGCTCCTGCAGCTCACCCATCTCGTCAGCCAGGGTCGGCTGGTAACCCACGGCCGAAGGCATACGACCGAGCAGGGTCGACACCTCGGAACCGGCCTGGGTGAAACGGAAGATGTTGTCGATGAACAGCAGCACGTCCTGGCCCTGGACATCGCGGAAGTACTCCGCCATGGTCAGCGCGGACAGGGCGACGCGCATACGCGTTCCCGGCGGCTCGTCCATCTGGCCGAAGACGAGGGCGGTGTCCTGGAGGACGCCCATCTCTTCCATCTCGAGGTGAAGGTCGGTGCCCTCACGGGTGCGCTCACCGACGCCTGCGAACACCGAGGTTCCGGAGAACTCGCGGGCGATACGGGTGATCATTTCCTGGATCAGAACGGTCTTGCCGACACCGGCACCACCGAACAGACCGATCTTTCCACCCTTGACGTACGGGGTGAGGAGGTCGATGACCTTGATGCCGGTCTCGAGGATCTCCGTCTTGCCCTCGAGCTGGTCGAAGGCCGGTGGCTTGCGGTGGATGCCCCACTGCTCGCCGTCGCGACCCGTTCCGGGAGCGTCGAGGCAGTCGCCCAGTGCGTTGAACACGTGGCCCTTGACGACGTCACCGACGGGAACCGAGATCGGCTTGCCCGTGTCGGACACCGAGGTGCCGCGGATCAGGCCGTCGGTGGGCTGCATCGAGACGGTGCGCACCAGGTTGTCGCCGAGGTGCTGTGCGACCTCGAGGGTCAGCGTCTTGGCGACCGAGGGGAGCGTGATCTCGGCGTGCAGGGCGTTGAACAGTTCAGGAATAGCGCCACGCGGGAATTCAACGTCCACGACGGGACCGATGACCCGCACGACGCGGCCGGCGACGGACGAACCCGAGCCTGCCCCGTTGTTTTCGGTTACTGCTGCGGTCATTGCTTAGTCACTTCCTGCGCTCGAGGCAAGCGCATTCGCGCCGCCGACGATCTCGCTGATTTCCTGGGTGATCTGGGCCTGGCGAGCCTGGTTTGCCTGACGGCTCAACGTGTTCACCAGTTCGTTTGCGTTGTCCGTCGCGGCCTTCATGGCGGTACGACGGGCAGCCGACTCCGACGCCGCAGCATCCAGCAGCGAGGAGTAGATGCGGGTGCTGATGTACTTCGGCAGCAGGGCGCCGAGCAACTTGTCGGGTTCCGGCTCGAAGTTGTATCCGGCGACCGGTTCCGAGTCGCTGGACCCGTGACCGTTCGACAGCATGTCCTCGCCGAGTTCGACGTGCTCCTCGGAGACCATCACCTCGAGGGGAGCCATCCGGCGGACCTCGGGAGACTGGGTCAGCATCGACACGAAGCGGGTGTAGACGATGTGGAGTTCGTCGACGCCTTCGATGGTGCCCTCGCCGTTCGGCGCGGGGACCTCCGAGCCGGATCCGGCCATGAACAGGTCGACCAGGTGCCGGCTCGCCTTGGCAGCGTCGGAGTAGCCCGGATCCTGGGAGAACCCGGTCCACGCACCTCCCAAGTCGCGGCCACGGAACGTGTAGTACCCCAGACCCTTGGATCCGAGCACGTAGATGACCGGATCCTTGCCCTCGCTGCGCAACAGCTGGAACAGCTCCTCGGCCTCCTTGAGGACGTTGGAGTTGTATCCGCCGCACATACCGCGGTCGCTGGTGACGACCAGAACCGCGGCACGCTTGGGATCGGTGCGCTCGTTCAGCAACGGGTGGTCCAGCGAAGCCGACGCGCTCGCCAGCTCCGACAGAACCTTCGTGATCTCCTCGGCGTACGGCTTCGCCGCGGCGACGCGAGACTGTGCCTTCGTGATGCGCGAGGTCGCGATCAGTTCCTGGGCCTTGGTGATCTTCTTGGTCGAGTTGACCGACTTGATGCGAGACCTCAGTTCGAGAATGCTTGCCATCGATCGATCACTCTCCCTTCATGTTTCGCAGCATCATGGGCAGGCCGCTCACTTGCTGACGGTGGTGCGCTTGACGTTGATCTGCTCGTGGCCGACCTCGCCGGCGTCCAGAGCTTCAGCCTCGGCCTCGTTCACGACCCGGCTTCCGTCGGATGCGATGAAGGTTTCCTTGAACTTGTCGGTGGCCTCGACCAGCGCCTTGGCGTTGTCGGCGTCGAGGGCCTTGCCGCCCTTGATGCTCTCGTACACGCCGGAGGCGGTGCGGTGCAGCTCGTCGAGCAGCTCGGCCTCGAAGCGGCGGACGTCACCGACGGGCACGCTGTCGAAGACACCTTCGCCGGCGAGGTAGATCGACACGATCTGGTCCTCGACGGGGATCGGGCTGTACTGATCCTGCTTGAGCAGCTCCACCAGGCGGGCACCGCGCTCGAGCTGTGCCTTCGAGGCGGCGTCCAGGTCGGAAGCGAAAGCGGAGAACGCTTCGAGCTCACGGAACTGAGCCAGTTCCAGACGCAGCGAACCGGAGACCTTCTTCATGCCCTTGGTCTGCGCGGCGCCACCGACTCGGGAAACCGAGATACCGACGTTGATGGCGGGACGGACACCCTTGTTGAACAGGTCCGACTCGAGGAACACCTGACCGTCGGTGATGGAGATGACGTTGGTCGGGATGTAGGCCGAGACGTCGTTGGCCTTGGTCTCGATGATCGGCAGCGCGGTCAGCGAGCCTCCACCCAGGGCGTCGGACAGCTTGGCCGAACGCTCCAGCAGGCGGGAGTGCAGGTAGAAGACGTCACCGGGGTATGCCTCACGTCCCGGCGGGCGACGCAGCAGCAGCGAGATGGCGCGGTACGCCTCGGCCTGCTTGGTCAGGTCGTCGAACACGACCAGGACGTGCTTGCCCTGGTACATCCAGTGCTGGCCGATGGCGGAGCCGGTGTAGGGCGCGAGCCACTTGAAACCGGCGGAGTCGGAGGCCGGGGCGGCGACGATGGTGGTGTACTCCATCGCGCCCTGCTCCTCGAGGGCAGCCTTGACACCCGCGATGGTGGAGCCCTTCTGGCCGATCGCGACGTAGATGCAGCGAACCTGCTGCTTCTCGTCGCCGGTCTCCCAGTTGGCCTTCTGGTTCAGGATCGCGTCGATGCAGACGGCCGTCTTGCCCGTCTTACGGTCGCCGATGACGAGCTGGCGCTGTCCGCGGCCGATCGGGGTCATCGCGTCGATGGCCTTGATGCCGGTCTGCAGCGGCTCCTCGACGGGCTGACGCTCGAGCACCGAGGCAGCCTGCAGTTCGAGGGCGCGGGTCTCGTTGCTCTCGATCTCGCCCAGGCCGTCGATCGGCTGGCCGAGCGGGTTGATGACGCGGCCGAGGAAGGCGTCGCCGACGGGTACCGACAGCACGTCGCCGGTCCGCTTGACTTCCTGGCCTTCCTGGATGTTCTCGTAATCGCCCAGGATGACGGCACCGATCTCGGTGGCATCCAGGTTGAGCGCGACACCCAGAATTCCGCCGGGGAACTCCAGCAGTTCGTTGGCCATCGCCGAAGGCAGGCCACTGACGTGCGCGATGCCGTCGCTGGTGTCGGTCACAAGGCCGACCTCTTCGCGGGAGGCCTCCGGGGAGTAGCTCGCGGTGTAGTTCTCGATCGCACTACGGATCTCGTCGGAGGAGATCGTCAGCTCCGCCATGTTTTTCCTGCTCTCGGTGTCTGGTCTTCGAAAAGATCTGGGGTATGGGGTTCGGTTGCGGACTACTTGAGGGACTTCCGCAACGCTGCGAGACGTCCCGCGCCGCTGCCGTCGATCACCTCGTCGCCCACCCGGACGACCAAGCCGCTGAGGAGTTCAGGATCGACCTCCACGTGAACCGTCACCGGCTTCCCGTAGGTACGGGTGAGGGTGGCGGTCAGCCGATCCGACTGCTCACTGGACAGCGGAGCAGCGCTGCGCACCTTGGCGACAACTGCTTCCCGCTGTGCTGCTGCCAGATTCGACAGTTCGTCGAAGGCGTCCGCGGGTGCGGAGTTCTTCAACCGGCCCACTGCCTGAGTCGCCAGCGCCTCGGCGACAGCGGTGACCTTGCCGTACAGCAGCTTGGAGAGCAGTTCACGCTTTCTCTTCGCCGGCACGGAACGGTCGGACAGTGACTGCTCGAGCTTGGGGTCACCGGCAACGATGCGGCCGAGGCGGAAGAGCTCGTCCTCGACAGCGTCGAGCTGTCCCTGATCGGCCGCTGCCTTCAGCAGCGATTCCCGACCGACGAGCACCAGCGAGTTGAGCAGGTCGGAGGTGACGGACCAGTCCTGGCCCACCGCCGCCTTCAGGACGGCGAGGGTCTCGGCCGAGACCTTGCCGCCGAATACCTGCTCGGCCAGACCTTCGCGAACGTTCCCGGGCGTCGAGGTGTCCGACAGGGCACTCCGGAGAGTGCGCTGCTCGTCCAGGATCTCGACGACCGAGAACAGCTCGGCCCCGATCTGGGCCGCGGCCGCTGTGGCTGCTCCGGCAGAGACGGATCCCAAGGCCGAAGACAACGCAGCACGGGTCTGCGTCAAGGCCTCACGGCTCGCTGCGTACATGGTGCTCACTTCCCTGCTGCGGAATTTGCGCCGATGGAGTCGAGCTCGTTCAGGAATCGATCGACCGTGCCGGCCCGCTTGACGTCGTCGGCGAGGGACTCACCGATGACCTTCTCAGCGAGGTCGACCGCGGTGCGGCCGAGATCGGCACGCAGTTCGGCAACGATCTGCTGACGCTGGGCAACCAACTGGTTGTTGCCGGCCGCCACGATGCGGTCGCTTTCTTCCTGAGCCTGTGCCTTCATTTCGGCGATGATCTGCTGCCCCTGGGTGCGCGCGTCCTCACGGATCTGCGCAGCCTCGGTGCGAGCTTCGGCGAGCTGAGCGCGGTACTGCTCGAGCGCCGCCTTCGCTTCGGCCTGGGCCTCTTCGGCCCGCTTGATGCCGCCGTCGATCTGCTCGGTTCGCTCGGCAAGGACCTTCTGGAACATCGGAAGGACGTACTTCCAGAAGACGAAACCAACGATGACCAGGCAGACGATCGACCAAACGATGTCATACGTCTCGGGCAGGAGAGGGTTGTGACTCTCTTCCTGCGCGAGGACTGCGATGTTGGCTGCCATGACGGTCTTAGAAAATGAAGCCGGCGACGAGGCCGATCAGCGCGAGGGCTTCGGTGAAGGCGATACCGAGGAACATCGTGGTACGAACCTGTCCGGCCATCTCGGGCTGGCGAACCATTCCCTCGATCGCCTTACCGACGACGATGCCCACGCCGATGCCGGGGCCGATCGCGGCGAGGCCGTAGCCGATGGCTCCGAAACCCGTCGAGTTGGTTTCCTGGACAGCTTCCTGAGCGAGGTAGGCGAGGCTCATGGTGTTCCGTTCCCTTTCTGTTGACCTCCGCCGGATTCGGCGGGAGGCTCAGTTCTTGGTGTAGCTGGTCGTGAAATTTGTGGTGCTAGTGCGAATCCGCGTGCAGCGCCAGATCGATGTACACCGACGTGAGCAGCGCGAAGACGTAGGCCTGCAGGAAGATCACCAGCAGTTCGAAGAAGGTGAATGCAATGCCGGCGGCAAGCGAAGCCACACCGAACACGGCCTGGAAGCCACCGGAGACGAAGAAGAAGTACTGGGTGGCGCTGAAGAACAGCACCAGCAGGATGTGGCCGGCCAGCATGTTGGCCATGAGACGAACCATGAGCGTGAACGGCCGGAGGACGAACGTCGAGATGAACTCGATCGGCACGAGCAGGAAGTGCAGCGGAAGCGGAACACCGGGAACCACGATGCTGCTCTTCACGTACTTGAAGAAGCCGTACTTCTTGATGCCGACGTAGTTGAACACGATGTACGCGAGGGCGGCGAGCACGAGCGGCATGCCGATACGCGCGTTCGGCGAGATGTTGATGAAGGGGATGATGCTGCCGAGGTTGCTGGCGAGCACCAGGAAGAAGATGGTGGTGATGACCGGCAGGAAGCGCTTGCCCTGCTCCTTGCCGAGAATCTCTTCCGCGATGTTGATCCGGACGAAGTCGAGCGCGATCTCACCGATGTTCTGGACACCGCGCGGAATGATCTTCGGGCTGCGCAGCGCGATGACGAAGAAGAGCATCATCAGTCCGGACAGCAGGATGCGAACCAGCATCAGGCGGTCGAGTTCGAACGGAGTCCCTTCGAACAGGACCGCGGGCGGGAAGAAGTCGTTCAGGGAAGGCGCGTGGAATTCTTCTCCAGCAGCCACGTTGATGACGCTCAGCGTTCTCTCCCGTAGTCGGTCCGCAGCCTTCGTTGACTGCGGTTCGATCGGACATTGACGATCAAACAAGTCGACAAGCTCGACTCGCGTATTCGTCAGCTGCTGCGGACTGTTCGAGTCCAGCGTCTGTCGGTGTCGGCGACTCTCGTCGACTCGGCGGCCCTGAAAGTGCGGCCACCTACAAGCATGCAATACCGGCGAGTAACTTACTCGCACTCTCATTGCTCTCGCTTGACCCAGACCTTAGCAAGTCATCTACGACGTTGTGTAGACGGGGTCCGGGTCGATTCAATTTTACTACATCTCGTAGTACTACTTATCGTCCGATTCCGGCGATCCGGCGTCGTCCGACGGCGTCGGCTCGACGTACGGCGCCTTGGTTCCCAGGACTCCGAATGTTTCCGCTCCCAGCACGATCACCAGCGACAGCACCATGACCAGCACCAATGCCGTCTTGTCGTAGAAGTCGAGCGGTTTGAGGATCGCCAGGACCGTGATCGCGAGGATCATCTTCAACAACCACGTACCGAGCAGTACCGCTCCCGCCGTCAAGGCCGGAAGTTTCGCGGTGAACAGCACACCCAGCGCGGTGCACAGGATGAACCCTCCCCCGACTGCGGCACCGAGAAGTGCGCCGTACAGACCGGGCTTGCCCGCGACGAGAAAGGCGATGATCGAACCGACCACTGCCAGCACGATCAGACCGAGAACTCCGTAGCGGACGGCAGCCCGCAACGACGCGGTGTGATCAGGGGCGGAGGCGGGGGTGAACGTCACGGTCGCCAAGGGTAGTGGATCTTCGCCGGTCCGCCGCAACCCTCCGGTCAGCCGCGACGGTCGTGCTGCTGTCCGCGAATCGACGGGACGGCCGTGACGACCAGCGCGAAGACGAGGCCCCCCGCAACCAGGAGGACGACGACGCGACGGTCGAACAGGGCCGACCCGACCGCACCGAACGCCAGGACACCGACCCACAAGTAGATGAGCAGCACGACGCGACGGTGCGAGTGCCCGATCTGGAGGAGCCGGTGATGGAGGTGCATCTTGTCGGGACTGAACGGGCTCACCCCCGCGCGGGTCCGCCGGACGACAGCGAGCAGCAGGTCGAGGATCGGGATGAACATGACGGCACCGACGAGGAGCAGCGGAGAGAGAAGTCCGAGCAGGTCGCGGGTGCCGTACGCGGTCAGCGGGATGCGGCCGGACGCGCTGGTGGAGATGGCCGCGAGCATCAGGCCGATCAGCATGGAGCCGGAGTCGCCCATGAAGATCTTGGCGGGCTGGAAGTTGTGCGGAAGGAATCCGAGACACGCACCCGCCAGCGCCGCGGCGATCAGCGCGGGCGGATACGCGCTGACGTCGCCGCCCTGATCGTGCAGAAGCCCCACCGAGAACACGCAGATCGCGAGCGAGGAGATCAGCCCGAGGCCCGCCGCGAGACCGTCGAGGCCGTCGACGAAGTTCATGGCGTTCACCATCACGACCGCGACACCCACCGTGACGAGACCGGCCTGGAGCTGGTCGAGAATGACGGTGCTGCCGTCCCCGAACGGCATGTAGATGATGAACCAGCTCACCCCCATCACGACGAGGATCCCCGCCGCGGTGACCTGGCCGACGAACTTGGTGAGCGCGTCCAGGCCCCACCGGTCGTCGACCACCCCCACCAGCACGATCACGAACCCCGAGACCAGGGCCGCGGGAATGTCGGAGGTGAACTCGAATCCCCTGGTCAGGGCGGGTAGCTGCTGCGCGAACAATAACGCCACGAGCATGCCGAGATACATGCCGACCCCACCGAGGCGGGGCGTCGGGGTCACGTGGACGTCGCGGTCCCGCGGCACCGCCACCGCCCCGAAGCGGAGCGCGAACAGCCGCACGGCCCCGGTGGCCAGGTAGGTGACCACCGCAGCGGTGAAGAGGACGAGCAGGAGTTCACGCAGCGGGACACCCGCGCCCCCACCTGCTTGGGCCAGCGCCACGCCGGCCGATTCGGCAGCACTCACTGGGCGGACAGACTCTCCGCCGTCACTCCGAGCACGTCGGCGACATCGCCGGTGGGCACGGCACCTTCACGCAGGATCCGGGGGGTCGCGCCGGTGAGGTCGACGATCGTCGATGCCTGCCCCTGCTCCGCCCGACCGCCGTCGAGGTACACGCTCGCCGATCCGCCGAGTTGCTCGCGCGCATCTTCGACCGTCGTGGCGGGCGGTCGCCCGGAGACGTTCGCGCTCGACACCGCCAGCGGTCCGACTTCACGCAGCAGTTCGAGGGCGACCGGGTGCAGCGGCATGCGCAGCATGACCGTCCCCCGGGTGTCGCCGAGGTCCCACGCCAGCGAAGGCGCTTGTTCCACAACGAGACTCAGCCCGCCGGGCCAGAACGCCCGGATCAGGTCGCGCGTCTGCGGGCGGACGCTGTACACCAGGCCGTCGATCGTGTTCCACGAGCCGACGAGCACGGGAACCGGCATGTCGCGTCCGCGACCCTTGGCCCGCAGGAGGGCAGCGACAGCCTCGCTGTCGAATGCGTCCGCGCCGATTCCGTACAGCGTGTCCGTGGGGAGCACGACGAGCCGCCCGGCCTTCAGCGCATTCTTGGCCGCACTCATTCCGGCGGAGCGTGAATCGGGACGGCCACAGTCGTAAACGGTACTCACCCGCCCATTCTTTCACCCTCGGCGACGGCCCCTGCACGCTGCGCCTCGATATCCGTGGCGACGCGCCGGGCGACCACGAAGCGCGGCTTGCCGGCGAGGTCCGGGTGCTCCGCGACCTCGCCGAACACCCGGCGGGACGCGAACAGTGCCGCCACGTCGGAGCCGTTGGAGTCGTCGTGCTCGATGCCGACCGCTCCCCCGATGCGCAACCAGCGCGCGACGTTCGAGATCATCGGCTTGATGACGGACAGACCGTCCGGTCCGGCGAACAGCGCGCTGTGCGGATCGTGGTCGGCGACCTCGGGTTCGAGCTCGACGCCCTCCGGGATGTACGGCGGGTTCGACACGATCAGGTCGACGCCGCCTTCGAGCCCGGCCAGCAACGTCCGATCGGTCACGTCGCCCTGATACAGCCGGATCGGTGCGTCACCTGCCTGTTCGCGGGCGTCGGCGTTGCGCCGGGCCCACGCGAGCGCGTGCGGTTCGAGTTCGACGGCGTGCACGACGGCGTCGGGGCGGGCGTTGGCGATGGCGAGCGCGAGTGCGCCCGACCCGGTGCACAGGTCGAGGACCACCGGCGGATGCTGATCACAGCTTCCGAGAAACGCGAGCGCCCACCCGAGCAGCAGTTCCGTCTCGGGACGCGGCACGAAGACCCCGGGGCCGACCTCGATGTCGATGGCCCCCATCGCGGCGGTACCGAGGATGTACTGCAACGGAATCCGCTTGGCGCGCTGGTCGACCATCTTCTTGTAGGCGTCGATCACCGACTCGTCGACCAGCGGGACGAGGCCGAGCCGGGTCCGCTCCACCCCCAGCAGGTGGGCCGCGAGCAGTTCGGCATCCGCACGGGAGCTACGCACCCCGGCCTCGTCGAGTTGCGCGGTTGCGTCGATCAGGGCCAGGCGAAGAGGAAGGCGACTCACAGGTACAGACTGCCACGCGGCTCGCCGTCCGGTGGCGCGGTCCCGCTTCGCGGTTACTCCGCGGCGAGCCTCGCCTCGCGGTCCGACTTGCCCAGGGCGTCCAGCAGGGCGTCGAGTTCGCCGTCCAGGACCGCGTCCAGGTTGTGGGACTTGAAACCGATCCGGTGATCGGTGATGCGGTTCTCCGGGAAGTTGTAGGTGCGGATGCGCTCCGAACGGTCGACGGTGCGCACCTGGCTCTGCCGGCCCGCCGACGCCTCCGCATCCGCGGCTTCCTCGGCGGCGGCCTGCAGCCGCGCGGCGAGCACCTGCATGGCGCGGGCCTTGTTCTGCAGCTGTGAGCGCTCGTTCTGGCAGGTCACGACGATTCCGGTGGGCAGGTGCGTGATCCGGACCGCGGAGTCGGTGGTGTTGACACCCTGACCACCCTTGCCCGAGGAGCGGTAGACGTCGATGCGCAGATCGGTTTCGTCGATCTGCACCTCCTCGACTTCTTCCGGTTCCGGGTAGATGAGGACACCGGCGGCGGACGTGTGGACGCGTCCCTGCGATTCCGTGACGGGCACGCGCTGCACGCGGTGGACCCCGCCCTCGAACTTCAGTCGCGCCCAGACCCCGTCACGCACATCGCCCTTCGACTTGATCGACAGCGTCGCGTCCTTGTAACCGCCCAGATCGGACACGGTCGCGTCGAGGATCTCGACACGCCAGCCGTGCCGCTCGGCGTACCGGACGTACATCCGGGCCAGATCGGAGGCGAACAGCGCGGATTCCTCGCCGCCCTCCCCCGACTTCACCTCGAGCACCACGTCGTCACCGTCGTGCGGGTCGCGGGGGGCCAGAAGGTCGGTGAGGGTCTTGTCGAGTTCCAGGACCTGCGCCTCGAGTTCGGGCACCTCGGCAGCGAAGCTGGAGTCGTCGGCGGCGAGCTCGCGCGCGGCATCCAGATCGTCCTGCGCCGACTTGAGCCTGGTATACGTCGCCATGATCGGCGCGAGCTCGGCGAATCGCTTGCCCGCCTTGCGGGCCGCGGAAGCGTCGTTGTGCAGGGCCGGGTCCGCCAACTGCTGCTCCAGGCCGGCATGTTCGGCCAGGATGTCGTCGATGGCCGACGGCTGGGTGGTCCCTGCCATGATTCGCTCCGCTCTGCGTTTCTTTCGGAAATAGGCACAAAAAAGCCGACGCCCGGCCTGCAATTATCGCAGGACGGGCGTCGGCGGAACAGCTAGGACTCTGCAGATTCCTTGGCTGCGCCCTTGCCGGCGCGCTTGCCGTAGCGAGCCTCGAAGCGGGCGACACGTCCACCGGTGTCGAGGATCTTCTGCTTGCCGGTGTAGAACGGGTGGCACTGCGAGCAGACCTCGACGTTGATACGCCCGGTCTCCTTGGTGCTGTGGGTCTCGAAGGTGTTTCCGCAACCGCAGACCACGGTGGTGGCCACGTAGTTGGGGTGAATGCCTGACTTCATGGTGTCCCTTTCTATGGTCGCCGGGTCGCCTTCGCCGTTCGAAGACGTGAACCGGAACCGGACTCAGCCGCTCAGTATGCCAGATCGCAGGTTCGCGATCCCAATCGGCATTTGTGCTTGCGGTGTGGTCAACGCGGGTGGTCCGCGTTTTGTTCCACGGTGGTTCCCGAGGGGAAAACAGCGGGGCCCGGCGACCGAAAGTCGCCGGGCCCCGCTTCGGGTCGAGATCAGTCGTCGATCGCGCCCGGAGCAGTCTTCGACACCTGCATGAGGAATTCGATGTTGCTCTTGCTCTTCTTGAGGCGGTCGATCAGCAGATCGATGGCCTGGTGCGAGTCGAGACCCGAGAGCACACGCCGGAGCTTGTGCAGCACCGCGGCCTCGTCCGGGCTGAGCAGCAGCTCGTCCTTACGCGTACCCGAGGGGTTCACGTCCACGGCCGGGAACACACGACGTTCCGCGATCTTGCGGTCGAGCTTCAGCTCGGCGTTACCGGTGCCCTTGAACTCCTCGAAGATCACGGTGTCGCCGGTGGAACCGGTCTCGACCATGGCCGTCGCGATGATCGTGAGCGAACCGCCGTTCTCGATGTTGCGCGCAGCACCGAGGAAACGCTTCGGCGGGTAGAGCGCGGTCGAGTCGACACCACCGGAGAGGATGCGTCCCGAGGCAGGCGACGAGTTGTTGTACGCACGGCCGAGGCGGGTGATCGAGTCGAGGAGGACGACGACGTCCTTACCCGCCTCCACGAGACGCTTCGCACGCTCGATGGCCAGCTCGGCGACCGAGGTGTGGTCTCCCGGCGGGCGGTCGAAGGTCGAGGAGATGACCTCGCCCTTCACCGAACGCTGCATGTCGGTGACCTCTTCGGGACGCTCGTCGACCAGCACGACCATGAGGTAGCACTCGGGGTTGTTGGTCGCGATGGCGTTGGCGATGGCCTGCAGAACGCTGGTCTTACCGGCCTTCGGCGGGCTCACGATCAGCGCACGCTGTCCCTTGCCGATCGGCATCACCAGGTCGATGACACGGGTCGTCAAGATGTTCGGCGTCGTCTCCAGACGCAGCCGCTGATTCGGGTACAGCGGGGTGAGCTTGCCGAACTCGGGGCGCTTCTTGGCCGCTTCCACGTCGCCACCGTTGACGGTGTCGATGCGGACCAACGGGTTGAACTTCTGGCGCTGGTTGCCCTGCTCGCCTTCGCGTCCGACCCGGACGGCGCCGGTGATGGCGTCGCCGCGGCGGAGGCCGTTCTTGCGGATCAGGTTCATCGACACGTAGACGTCGTTCGGTCCGGCCAGGTAGCCGGAGGTCCGCACGAACGCGTAGTTGTCGAGGACGTCCAGGATGCCGGCGACCGGCTGCAGGACGTCGTCCTCGCGGATCTCGGTCTCGCGGGCGTCGCCGCCGCCGCCTTCGCCGCGGTCGCGTCCACGACGACGTTCGCGGAAGCGACGTCCGCGGCGTCCGCGACCGCCTTCCTCGTCGTCGCCCGGGCGGTTGTCATTGTTGCGCGGGCCGTTGTTGCCCTGGCTGCGGTCGCCGCGGTTGTCGCGATCGCCCCGGTCACCGCGTTCGCCGCGGTCACCGCGTTCGCCGCGGTCACCGCGGTCGCCGCCCCGCTCGCGTCGGCTGCGGTCGCCGCCCTGTTCGCCGGAGCCGTCCTGCTTGGCCGGCTTCTCGGCCGAATCCTGACGGTCGTCGGCCTGCTTGCGCTCGGCCTGCTGCGTGTCGGTGGCATTCGCCGAGGCGGTGGCGTCCTGAGCGTTGCCGCCCTGGTCACCCTGCTCGGGTGCGCCTGCCCGACGCGCGGATCCGCGACGCTGACGCCCGCGACGGCCGCCTTCGGCGGTGTCGGTGTCGGCGGCTGCGCCGTCGCCTGTCGCGGGTTCGGCCGTCTTGGGCTCGGCGGCCTTCTCGGTGGTCTCCGCCTGGGGAGTCACTTCGAGTTCGGTCTGAGCGGACTGTTCGCGCTTCGCGCGGGTCGCCCGGGTCCGGGGAGCGGCTTCGGTCGCGGCAGCGGCCGGGGCGGAAGAGCCGCCCTGACGCTCCTTGATCGCGGCGATCAGGTCGCCCTTGCGCATCCCCGAGATGCCCTTGATGCCCAGCTCACCTGCGAGAGTGCGGAGCTCGGTGAGCACCATTCCGGACAGCCCGGCACCCCGGCGCGCCTCGGCGCGCTTGGTGGAGGCTGTCACGGCACCGGTGCCGGGTGCGGTCGATGACGCCTGTGAAGAGTCGCCTGCCTGCGCGCCAACGGTATCCACCGAGGAGGCGCGCACAGGAGCGGCGATGAGGTCCGTATCGGTCACGGAGGTCCTTTCCTTCCCTCACTCGCGCTGCGCAGAGTCGAGGGTTCGTCCCGTAATTCGGTTTCGAATACCGAATTCGGATGTGCCGTACGTAGTTGCATGTGAAGAACTGCCGGCTTGCCCGCCATCACATCACCTTTGAAACAGGCGCGTACTCGCAATCCCTACACGACAGATAGTGCGGAGGATCGTGCCAGGAGCCGTCAACCCCGATTGACCTGGAGTAATTGCCCTGGTGAAGCACCGGCGTCTGATGCGCACGATGTACGGACATTGCCCAGGATAGCTGTGAACGACCGTAGGGGCAAGGAGACGCCCCTACGGCGTGTCAGCTGGTCCGGACGCCGTCCGCCACGTCCAGTTCGAGAACCTGCAACCCCTCGGCCTCGGCATGTGCTCGAAGATCCACGGGGAAAGGCTCCGTGGTCAATGCGAGAACGGTCGGTCCGGCTCCCGAGACGGTGGCGGCGATACCCGCCTTCCGGAGGACGGCGATCCATCGCGTCGTGAGCGGAAGCGCCGGAGCGCGCTGCGTCTGGTGCAGCCGGTCCTCGGTGGCCGCCATCAGAAGGTCGGGACGCTCTGTGAGCGCCACCACAGCGAGGGCCCCGCGGCTCACGTTGAACGCTGCGTCCCGGTGGGGAACCGTCTCGGGCAACAGACCCCGCGTGTGGGCGGTCGACGAGCGCTCCCCCGGCACGAGCGCGACGACGCGGATCGCGGGATGAACCTTCAGCGCGACGGCCGAGTAGATGTCGGTGGCCGCGGGCGCTCCGTCGGTCTGCTCGCCCGCGCAACTCCACGACACGACGGCGCCGCCGAGCACGCTCGCCGACGCGTTGTCGGGGTGCCCTTCGAATTCGGACGACAGCTGGACGAGCTGATCGAGCGACAGCCCGAGTTCGGGGTCGAGCTTGATCGCCAGGCCGTTGGCGGCCGCCAGCCCCCCGACGACGGCGGAGGCCGACGAACCCAGGCCCCGCGAATGGGGTATCGCGTTGCGGCACACCACATCCAGGCCGTCAGCCCACACGCCCGCCGATTCCAGGCCACGTTCGATGGCCCGGACCACGAGATGGGACGGACCCCACGGCACGTCGTCGGCACCCTCGCCCTCGACCCGGATCTTCAGCCCCGAACCCGTGGTGGTCACGGTGATCTCGTCGTACAGCCCGAGCGCGATGCCCAGCGTGTCGAAGCCCGGGCCGAGGTTGGCGCTCGACGCAGGCACGCGGGCGGTCACGGTGAGGCCCGTGGGGAGGGTCTGTGTCATGGCAGCGGTGTGGTCCTGCGGCGTGGTGGGCGTGGGCGCCACCACTACGCCAGCTCGAGGGCCGACGCGACAGCGACAGGATCGACCGGGATCGGTTGAACCTCAGGCATACCCGCCAACGCCGTGTCGGGGTCCTTGAGGCCGTTACCGGTGACCGTGCAGACGACGGTCAGCCCCGAGTCCAGCCAGCCCTCCTTGCGGGCGGCGAGCAGACCTGCGACGCTCGCGGCCGAGGCGGGCTCGACGAACACCCCTTCGGTCCTGGCGATCAGCCGGTACGCCTCGAGGATCTCGTCGTCGGTCGCGGCCCGGAAGGCGCCGTGCGACTCTTCCTTGGCGGTGACCGCGCCGTTCCAGGACGCGGGCGAGCCGATGCGGATCGCGGTGGCGATCGTCTCCGGGTCCTTCACCGGTGCGCCGTGGACGAGCGGTGCGGCGCCGGCGGCCTGGACGCCGAGCATGCGGGGCTTCACGCTGGTGAGCCCGTCCGCGTAGTACTCGGAGTACCCGCGCCAGTACGCGGTGATGTTGCCCGCGTTGCCGACCGGGAGCGCGTGCACGTCGGGGGCCTTGCCCAGTGCGTCGCAGATCTCGAATGCCGCGGTCTTCTGGCCCTCGATGCGGACCGGGTTGACCGAGTTCACGAGCCCGATCGTGGGGAATTCCGCGGTGGTCTTGCGGGCCAGTTCGAGGCAGTCGTCGAAGTTGCCCTGCACCTGGATGATCCGCGCGCCGTGCATGACGGCCTGCGCGAGCTTGCCCATCGCGATCTTGCCCTGCGGCACCAGAACGGCGCAGGTCATCTTCGCCTTTGCGGCGTACGCGGCGGCGGACGCGGACGTGTTACCCGTGGACGCGCACAGGACCGCCTGCTGACCGCGGGCGAGCGCGTCGGTAACGGCCATCGTCATGCCGCGGTCCTTGAACGAACCGGTCGGGTTGAGCCCCTCGACCTTCAGGTAGACGTCGCAACCGGTGAGTTCCGAGAGGTGCCCGGCGGGCAGCAGCGGGGTGCCGCCCTCGCGCAGGGTGACCGTCTTCCAGTTCGGTCCGATGGCGAGGCGGTCGCGGTAAGCCTCGATCAGCCCCGGCCAGGGGGTGTGAACGGGGTTGCGGGTGCCGGTCATTGTTCGGTGCCTTCCAGTCGCAGCACGCTGGTCACAGCGGTGACGAATTCGAGTTTGCTCAGTGCCTCAACGGTTTCCGACAGAGCAGAATCCGTCGCGACGTGGGTCACGACGACGAGGCGGGCACCGTCGCCGGCGCCTTCCTGCCGCACGGTGGAGATGCTGACGCCGTGCTGCGAGAATTCGGCAGCCACCGCCGACAGGACCCCGGCCTTGTCCGTCACCTGCATGTTGACGTAGTAGCGCGTGGGGATGTCGCCGATCGGCGCGATCTTCAGCTTGGCGTACTTGGACTCGCGGGGTCCGCGGCCACCGTTCACCTTGTTACGCGCGGCCATCACCAGGTCGCCCATCACGGCCGACGCGGTGGGGGCGCCGCCTGCGCCCTGCCCGTAGAACATCAGGCGTCCGGCGTTCTCCGCCTCGACGACGACCGCGTTGAACGCACCGTTGACCGAGGCCAGCGGATGTTCCAGCGGCACGAGCGCCGGGTAGACCCGCGCGGAGATCCGTTCCTTGCCCTCGGGGGTGGTGATCCGCTCGCAGATGGACAGCAGCTTGATCGTGCAGTCGAGTGCGCGGGCCGACGTCAGGTCGGCCGCGGTGATCTTGGAGATCCCCTCGCGGTACACGTCGGCGGCCGTGACCCGGGTGTGGAACGCGATCGACGCGAGGATCGCCGCCTTGGCCGCGGCGTCGTAGCCCTCCACGTCGGCGGTCGGATCGGCCTCGGCGTATCCCAGGCGTCCGGCCTCGGCGAGGGTCGCGGCGTAGTCCGCGCCGGTCTCGTCCATCGCCGACAGGATGAAGTTGGTGGTTCCGTTCACGATTCCGGCGACCTTGTTCACCCGGTCACCGGCGAGGGACTGGATGAGCGGGCGGATCACAGGGATCGCGCCGGCCACGGCGGCCTCGAAGTAGAGGTCGACGTTGTGCAGTTCCGCGGCCTCGGCCAGTTCACCGGTGTGATCGGCGAGCAGCGCCTTGTTGGCGGTGACGACGGACTTGCCGGAGTTGAGCGCCGAGAGGATCAGCTTGCGGGGCAGGTCCATGCCGCCTATCACCTCGACGACGAGGTCGACGTCGTCGCGGGCCACGAGTGACTCCGCGTCGGTGGTCTGCAACTCCTCGGGAATTCCGCGGTCCTTGCCGGGGCGGCGCACGGCCACTCCACGCAGTTCCAGCGGGGCACCGACGCGAGCCTCGAGGTCTTCGCTGTGCTCCCGCAGGATGCGCACGACCTCGCTCCCGACGTTGCCGAGGCCGAGGACGGCCACACCGATAGCGCGATGCGCCGATTCGCTCGTCACTCCTGTACCTCCAAGCTCAGCAGGTCTTCCACAGTTTCCCTCCGGAGGATCACGCGCGACTGTCCGTCGCGCACCGCCACCACGGCAGGGCGGGCGAGCAGGTTGTACCTGCTCGACATCGAATAGCAGTATGCACCGGTGGCCGCGACGGCGAGCAAATCGCCGGCGTCGATGTCCTCGGGCATCCAGGTGTCGCGGATCACGACGTCGCCGGACTCGCAGTGCTTACCGACGACGCGGGACACCACCGGTGCCGCGTCGCTGACCCGCGAGACCAGCTTGGCCTCGTACTCCGCCTGGTACAGCGCGGTACGGATGTTGTCGCTCATTCCGCCGTCGACGCTGACGTACCGGCGGGTGAGGTTGCTGCCGACGGTGACGTCCTTGATGGTGCCGACCTCGTACAGCGTCACCGTGCCGGGTCCGGCGATCGCGCGCCCGGGTTCGACGGCCAGCGTCGGCTCCGGCAGGCCGGCGAGCGCCGACTCGTTGCGCACGATGTCGCCCAGTTTGGCGGCGAGCTGGTCGACCGGCGGCGGGTCGTCGGTGGGGACGTAGGAGATTCCCATGCCGCCACCGAGGTCGATGATCGAGATCTGGGCGGTCTTGTCCACACCGAACTCCGCGACGACGTCCCGCAGGAGCCCGATCACGCGGTGTGCGGCCAACTCGAAGCCGTCGACGTCGAAGATCTGCGAGCCGATGTGGCTGTGGAGTCCCACCAGCCGCAGGTTGCCGGCGGCGAAGACCCGGCGGACCGCGTCGATCGCCTTTCCGCCCGCGAGCGAGAACCCGAACTTCTGGTCCTCGTGGGCCGTGGAGATGAACTCGTGGGTGTGTGCCTCGACTCCGACCGTCACGCGGATCAGAACGTCCTGCACCACACCGGCTTCGGCGGCCACCTTGTCGAGGCGGTCGATCTCCGTGGCGGAGTCGAGCACGATGTGCCCGACCCGGGCCGACACGGCGGCGTTCAGCTCGGCGACCGATTTGTTGTTGCCGTGCATGGCAATTCGCTCCGCCGGGAATCCGGCGTGCAGGGCGACCGCCAGTTCGCCGCCCGACGCGACGTCCAGGGACAGGCCCTCGTCGGCGACCCAGCGGGCGATCTCGCCGCACAGGAACGCCTTGGACGCGTAGTGCACCTTGGCGGTGGGCCCGAACGCACGGGCCATGTCGCGGCAGCGGGACCGGAAGTCGTCCTCGTCGACCACGAACAACGGTGTGCCGTACTTCTCGGCCAGTTCGGTAACCGGGATGCCCGCGAGACTGACGACTCCGTCCGCGGCGCGGTGTGCGTTGCGGGGCCACACCTCGGGAGAGAGTGCGGCGAATGCGGCCGCGTCGGCGGGACGTTCGGGCAGACCGGGTGCGTGCAGCTGTTCGGCGTGCTTGGGACCTGCGGGGTGCGCGTTCACATCTGCTCCGGTGCGCTGACGCCGAGCAGGGCCAGTCCGTTGGACAGGACCTGACGGGACGCGTCGCACAACGCCAGTCGCGCGATGTGCAGCGGGCCGACTTCCTCGTCGCCCTGGGGCAGGATCCGGCAGGCGCCGTAGAACCGGTGGTAGGCACCGGCCAGCTCCTCGAGATACCGCGCAATGCGGTGCGGCTCACGCAGATTCGCGGCACTGGTGACGACGCGCGGGTACTCGCCGAGGGTGCGGATCAGATCGCCCTCCTGCTCCGAGACGAGCAGCGAGAAGTCGGGATTCGTGACGGCGATACCGAGGTCGGCGGCGTTGCGGGCGATGGCCGACAGGCGGGCGTGCGCGTATTGCACGTAGTACACCGGGTTCTCGTTGCCGGTGCTCGTCCACAGTTCGAGATCGATGTCGATGCTCGAATCCACCGACGACCGGATCATCGCGTACCGCGACGCGTCGACGCCGATCGCCTCGACGAGGTCGTCGAGGGTGATGACCGTCCCGGCGCGCTTGCTCATCTTCACGGCCACACCGTCGCGGACGAGGTTCACCATCTGGCCGATCAGCACCTCGACGGTGTCGGGGTCGTCGCCGAACGCGGCCGCGGCCGCCTTGAGCCGGCCGATGTACCCGTGGTGGTCGGCACCGAGCATGTAGATGCACAGGTCGAAGCCGCGGGAGCGCTTGTCCTGGAAGTAGGCGATGTCACCGGCGATGTACGCGGCGTTGCCGTCGCTCTTGATGACGACGCGGTCCTTGTCGTCGCCGAAGTCGGTGCTCTTGAGCCACCAGGCGCCGTCCTCCTGGAACAGGTTGCCGGAGTCCTTGAGCGTCTCGACGGCCTTCTCCACCGCACCGGATTCGAACAGCGAGTTCTCGTGGAAGTAGACGTCGAAGTCGACGCCGAACTCGTGCAGGGTGCGCTTGATGTGGGCGAACATCAGGTCGACGCCGATGGCGCGGAAGACTTCCTGCTGCTCGCCCGCGGGCAGTTCCAGCACGTCGGGGCGCTGCTGCTGCACCTGGGCGGCGATGTCGGCGATGTAGGCGCCCGCGTAGCCGTCCTCGGGGGCGGGTTCGCCCTTGGCGGCCGCGATCAGCGAGCGGGAGAACCGGTCGATCTGGGCGCCGTGGTCGTTGAAGTAGTACTCGCGGGTGACCGCCGCGCCCTGGGTGGACAGGATCCGGCCCAGCGCGTCGCCCACGGCCGCCCAGCGCGTTCCACCGAGGTGGATGGGGCCGGTGGGGTTGGCGGAGACGAACTCGAGGTTGATCTTCTTGCCGTCGAGCGTGTGTCCGGACCCGAAGGCGGCACCTTCCTCGAGGATCTTCGCGACGATCGCGCCCTGCGCGTCGGCGGCCAGGCGGATGTTGAGGAAGCCCGGGCCCGCGATGTCGGCGCTGTCGATGCCCGCGGCCGCGGTCAGCGCCTCGGCGAGCCAGCCGGCCAGCTCACGCGGGTTGGTACCGACCTTCTTGGCCACCTGCATCGCGACGTTGGTGGCGTAATCGCCGTGCTCGGGATTGCGCGGACGCTCGACCGTGAGAGTTTCGGGAAGCACGGACACGTCGAGTCCGCGTTCGGCGAGCACTTTCGCGGCGGTTCCGCGGAGCAGTTCGGCAAGGTCAGCTGGAGTCACAGGTATCTATCCTATGGCCAACGCGTCCCGGGCGGTGATCCGCCTTCCCGCGAGTCCCGCCGCGGGCCCGGCGACCGCCGGCGAGCGTGGCCGCGGCCACTCTCCCAGGTTGCGCTCAGGGTGGGAAAGTACAGTGGTGTCGCCCTGAGTCCCGGCCCTCAGCTTCCGGTTACCGGGGGTCGAGCGCCCGTAACCCACACACCGAAAGATCACAATCGATGCCAAGCGGTTCGGAAAGTCGCGGTCCCGATAAGAACTCGGGCGCGAAGTCGGCGAAGGCCATCAAGGCCGCCAAGAAGAGCAGCGGCGGCGCGAAAGTCAAGGGTGGCGCGTCCGCTCCGCGGAACATCCCCTGGCTGACGATCGGCGCCGGAGCTGCCGTTCTCGCACTCGTGGCGATCCTCGCGATCAACCTGGTCCCCAAGTACCAGGCCAAGGAAGAAGCCGCGAAGTACGCGCCGAGCGCCGAGAATCCCGACCCGTCGGTCAACATCGACGGCGTCGTCAAGGTCGACTATCCGGCCGGCATCCACATCCAGCCGACGCAGCGCGTCGCGTACGACCAGTCGCCCCCGTTCGGCGGCCCGCACGACGCCATCTGGGCGACGTGCACCGGCACGGTCTACCCGAACGCGATTCGCACCGAGAATGCCGTGCACTCGCTCGAGCACGGCGCCGTGTGGATCGCCTACAACCCGGACGAGCTGTCCGCCGACCAGGTCGAGACGCTGAAGGACAAGGTGGACGGCGAGACGTACACGCTGATGTCGCCGTTCCCGGGCCTCGACAGCCCGGTCTCGCTGCAGTCGTGGGGCCACCAGCTGAAGCTGGACAGCGTCGACGACGACCGCATCGACCAGTTCATCACCGCGCTGCGGATCAACAAGAACACCTACCCGGAGGTCGGCGCGAGCTGCTCGTCCATCCCGGGCTCCGGTTTCGACCCCGACAACCCGCCGCCGTTCGACCCGAGCGCACCCGGCGCGGACGCGGTGCCGATGGACGGTGGCGGTATCAGCCCCGACCAGTCGGAGTCCGGCGGCGCGGGAGCGCAGCTGCCCAGCGGCATGCAGCTCCCGAGCGACCTGCAGTTGCCGTCCGATCTGCAGCAGGCGCCGGCCGAGGGCGGCAATGGCTAGTTCTGCCGAATCCGGGTACGGACCCGAGACCGACTCCGCGGACGATCCAGCCCCGTCCCGGCCAAGTCAGCGCACAGCGCTCCTGGTCATCGGGCTGATCGGCGCCATCGCCCTCGGATTCGCGCTCGGGTTCCTCGCCCGGCTTCCGCTCGAGGACTCCGGCGCCCCGGTCCCCGAGGCCGGTTCCGTCGATGTCGGATTCGCGCAGGACATGAGCGTGCATCACAGCCAGGCGGTGGAGATGTCGGCGATCGCGCTGGCGGGCGCCACCGACCCGGCGGTGCGCGGCCTGGCGTACGACATCCTCACCACGCAGCAGAATCAGCTCGGGCAGATGCAGGGCTGGCTCGCGCTGTGGGATCAGCCGGCGCTGCCGTCCGGTGGCTACATGGGCTGGATGGAATCCGAACACTCCGACGGTCACGACCACGGGTCCGCCGACAGCGGGCACATGGGATCGATGTCGACGATGCCGGGCATGGCGTCCTCGGAGGACATGGCCGCGTTGCGTCAAGCCACCGGTCCGGCCGTCGACGTCCTGTACCTCCAGCTGATGCTGCGTCACCACCAGGGCGGACTTCCGATGATGGAGTACGCGGCCCAGCACGCGTCGGAGGCCGCGGTGCGCTCTCTCGCGCAGACGATGGTGGACACCCAGCAGAGCGAGTCGACGGTGATGACGAACATGCTCACCGCGAAGGGTGCCGCTCCCCTTCCGATGAACTGACCTCCGGCTTCACGACCACGTCCAGTCGCGCACCTCGGGCATGTCCTCGAGGTGCGCGACGACGTATTCGCCGTGCCGTTCGAGTTGCCGGAGGCAGAAGTCGGCCAATTCGCCGGCACCGGCCGGCTCTCTCCGCGTGCGGCGCAGCGCCTCGAGGACCAGGTGGTAGCGGCTCATCCGGTTGAGCACGACCATGTCGAACGGTGTGGTCGTGGTGCCCTGTTCGCTGAACCCGCGAACGTGGAACCGGTCCGGGGCGGGTCGCCCGTGGATCAGCTCGTGGACGGCGCGCGAGTACCCGTGGAACGCGAACACCACGTCCGTGTCCGCGGTGAACAGGTCGAGGAACATGCGTGCCTCGAATCCGTGCGGGTGTTCGGTGGGGGTGAGCAACCCCATCAGGTCGACGACGTTGACCACCCGGGTGACCAGGTCCGGCGTGTGTTCGCGCAGCAACTGCGCCGCGGCGAGAATCTCCTGGGTCGGAACGTCCCCGGCGGCCGCGAGCACGACGTCCGGGTCGGTGCCCGCCGCGCCTTCCGTCCCCGCCCACTCCCACACCGACGCCCCGGCCGCGCAGTGCGCATGTGCCTCCGCGAGGGTCAGGTACTGCAGGTGCGGCTGCTTGTCGACCACGATGAGGTTGACGTGATCGGTGCTGCGGAGGCAGTGGTCGGCGATGGAGAGCAGGGTGTTCGAGTCCGGTGGCAGCCAGATCCGGACGACGTCCGGTGCGAGCGGGATGACGGCGTCGATCATGCCCGGCCCCTGATGGCTGAACCCGTTGTGGTCGTTGCGCCAGCACGTGCTGGTCAGCAAGACGTTCAGCGACGCCACCGGTGCCCGCCACGGCAGATCCACCGCGTGCTGCAGCCACTTCGTGTGCTGGACGAGCATCGACACGCTCACCATCGCGAACGCCTCGTAGCTGGCGAACAGCCCGTGCCGCCCCGACAGCAGATATCCCTCGAGCCATCCCTCGCAGAGGTGCTCGCTGAGCACTTCCATCACCCGGCCGCGGGCCGACAGTCCGTCGTCGTAGTCGGTGACCGGCAGCTGCCAGCAGCGGTCGGTCACCTCGAACACGGCGCCCAACCGGTTGCTGGACGTTTCGTCCGGACAGAACAGCCGGAAGTAGCCACCGCCGTCGGGCGTGGTGGTGCCGGCGTACAGGTCGCGGAGCAGTTCCCCGAGCACCCGGGTGGTCTCGTGGTGGGTGGTGCCGGGCTTCTCGATCGCGAGCGCGTACTTCTCCAGCGGCGGCACGGGAAGATCAGCACGCAGGCGGCCGCCGTTCGCGTACGGCGACGAACCCATCCGCTTGTCGCCCTGCGGCGCGAGCCGCTCGAGGTCCGGAACGAGTGCGCCGGAGGAGTCGAACAGTTCGCCGGGGCCGTAGGACCGCATCCACTCCTCGAGCTGACGCAGATGCGCCTCGTCGGTCCGCACCCCCGCCAGCGGAACCTGATGCGCCCGGTGCGTGCCCTCGACGAGCACGCCGTCGACGGTGCGCGGACCGGTCCAGCCCTTCGGGGTCCGCAGCACGATCGCCGGCCACTTGGCTGCGCTGCGCCGGCCGGCCCGCGCCTCCCGCTGCAGGTCGGAGATCGCGGCGTGCGCGTCGGTGAAGGCGCGATGCAGCGCCGGGAAGACCTGCCTCGGGTCGTCGCCGGAGACGACGGTCGGCGCCCACCCCTGACCGTCGAGGAACGCCTCGACGTCCGCGTCGCTGCTGCGACCGTAGACGGTCGGCCCGGCGATCTTCGCTCCGTTGACGTGCAGGATAGGCAACACCGCTCCGTCACGTTCCGGATTGAGGAATGCGGGGAGTTTCCACGAACCGGACAGTGGTGCCGTCTCAGCCTCGCCGTCTCCGATCACGCACGCCACCAACAGATTCGGGTGATCGAACGCCGCCCCGGCGGCATGCGCGAGAGCGTAGCCGAGCTCGCCGCCCTCGTGGATGCTGCCCGGCGTCTGCACACTGACGTGACTCGGGATGCCACCCGGCGTAGAGAACTGCCGGCAGAGCCGGTGGATACCGGCGACATCGCGGGACACGCCCGGGTACACCTCCGAGTACGTCCCCTCCAGGTACGTGGCGGCGACGAGCGCAGGACCACCGTGTCCGGGACCCGTCACATAGAGACAGTCGGTGTCGGTCCGGCGGATGAGACGGTTCAGCAGGGCATAGATCATCGACAGGCCCGGGCTCGTCCCCCAGTGCCCGAGCAGCCGGGGTTTGATGTGTTCGGGGCGCAGCGGCTCACGCAGAAGCGCGTTGTCCTGCAGGTAGATCTGCGCGACCGTCAGATAGTTGGCCGCCGCCCACCACCTCAGGTCCAACTCGAGGTCGGAATCGGAATAGTGCCCGTCGGAGTCCTGCGACCCGACCTGCCGTCCATCGGTCATTCTCGACCCCTCCCCGAGAGTTCGCGAGCGTCCACGTCCTCCCGACACTAGGCGTGTTCGGGCCGCTACCGGGGCGAGTCCACGAAGTAGGGGGACCGATTTGGTCGATCCCACTACCCATGCGCTACGATTGGCCAGCCCAATCGGCACACCGGTTTTCCGGTGCGCCCCCGTAGCTCAGGGGATAGAGCGTTCGCCTCCGGAGCGAAAGGTCGCAGGTTCGAATCCTGCCGGGGGCACCACGAGGAACTGCGTCGCCTGTCGCGGCGCAGCCTTTCTCTCTGGTGCTACCAGTCTTCCCCGAGTGATCTCCTCGGGCTTTGTCGAGAGCTGCAGCCGCGCCGGCAGATGCCGCGCACATCGATCGAACGCTGGCCTCCTCCATTGCGGGTTCCGCGGCAACAACTCTCTGCCGAAGACTCTCTCCGGCAGTGTCGACCAAGGGACACCCCTGTGCAGCAACACCGCTCTCATCCACTCACCCTCGGCGTCGTCGCGCGTTCGAGTAAAACTGACGAACGCCGGCTCCCGATCCACCCGCTCCACTTCGACCGGATCGACCCCGACCTCCGTGGCCGCATCCATCTCGAGTACGGCTACGGCGAGCCCTTCGGCGTGTCCGACGAGCAGCTGACCCTGTCGGTGGGAGGGTTACGCACCCGCGAGCAGCTGATCGAGCACAACGACGTCCTCCTGCTGCCCAAACCTCTCGCGAAGGATCTGGCGGACCTGCGTGACGGCCAGATCCTGTGGGGGTGGCCGCACTGCGTCCAGGACACGGAGCTCACCCAGGTGGCCGTCGATCGCCACCTCACGTTGATCGCGTTCGAGGCCATGAACCACTGGAGCGTCGAGGGGTCGTTCCAGCTCCATGTCTTCCACAAGAACAACGAGCTCGCCGGATACAGCTCGGTGCTGCACGCCCTGTCGATCGCGGGGTCGACCGGCGACTACGGCCGCCGCCTCCGCGCCGTGGTCCTCGGCTTCGGTGCCACCGCCCGCGGCGCCGTGACCGCGCTGAACGCCCTGGGCATCCACGACGTCCACGTCGTCACCCAGCGCGGGGTCACCGCCGTGAGCTCGCCGATCCACTCCGCGGAGATCGTGCAGTTCGATCACGACGACGCCGATCCGCGCCGCAGCCACGTCACCACCGACGAGGGCCGGATGCCGCTCGCCGGGTTCCTCGCCCGGCACGACATCATCGTCAACTGCGTCCTGCAGGACACGGAATCGCCGCTGACGTTCCTGATCGACTCGGACGTCGAGACCCTCCTGCCCGGCAGCCTCGTCGTCGACGTGTCCTGCGACGAGGGAATGGGCTTCAGCTGGGCCCGGCCCACGTCGTTCGCCGATCCGACGTTCATGATCGGTGAGAACGTCCGCTACTACGCGGTCGATCACAGCCCGTCCTACCTGTGGAATTCGGCGACGTGGGAGATCAGCGAGGCCCTGCTCCCGCACCTGGGGACCGTCCTCGACGGACCCGCCGCCTGGGACCGCAGCGACACGATCCGGCGGGCCGTCGAGATCCGCGACGGGGTCGTGCAGAACCCCCGGATCCTGTCGTTCCAGCATCGCGCGGCGGACTACCCGCACCCCGTTCTCGCCTGATCGTCGGAACGAACGGGACGCTCGTTCGATCTGACGCGACGAGCGTCCCGTTCGTCCGGGACGATGGAGCGTTCAGGCCGGGGTGCTGCGGCGCATTTCGCGTCGGAGGATTTTCCCACTGGCCGTCTTGGGCAGTTCGTCGACGATCTCGACGCGCCTCGGGGCCTTGTAGCTGGCCAGCCGCTCCCGGCAGTACTCGACGAGGTCGTCCGTCTCGACCGTCTGCCCGGGGCGGAGGCTGACGAACGCGGCGACGGTCTCGCCGCGGTAGCTGTCCGGCTCGCCGACGACGGCGGCCTCACGGACTGCCGGGTGCCGGTACAGGACGTCCTCGACCTCGCGCGGCCAGACCTTGAACCCGGACGCGTTGATCATGTCCTTCTTGCGATCGACGACGTACACCCAGCCCTGGGCGTCCATGAATCCCACATCGCCGGTGAGCAACCGGCCGCCGGGCAGCGACTGCGCCGTGGCGTCCGGTTTGTTCCAGTACGCGGGCACGACCATCGGCCCGTCGACGGCGATCTCCCCGACTTCGAGCGGGTCGAGGTCGTGCCCGTCCTCCCCGACGATCCGGATCACGGCGGAGGGAAGGGGCAGGCCGATCGCCAGCGTGCCCGATGACGGATCGACCGGCGCCTCCAGGTTCGGCGGGACGACGACGCACGGTGCGCTGGTCTCGGTGAGCCCGTAGCCGTTGCGGATGTACTTTCCGGTCAGCTCCCGGAACCGTTCGACGATGGCGGGGGGCAGCGGGGCGCCACCGGACATCACGGCCTCCAGCGAAGCGAATCGCTCACCGGAGAAGTCGGGGTGTGCCATCAGCGCCATGTAGGCGGTGGACGGGCCGACCATGAACACCGGCCGCTCCCGCTCGAGGGCGTCGAGGACGACCCCTGCGTCGAACCGGTACGCGAGGATCAGCGGCGACGCCAGGTCGATCGCGGTGAGCAGCTGGCACACCATGCCCGTGATGTGGAACAGCGGTGCGAGCGCGAAGATCGGCGAACCGGCGGGCTTGCTCTCGTACAGGCGCAGGATCGAACTGTTGACGGTGAGATTCCGATGGGTGTTGGTCGCTCCCTTCGGGACTCCACTCGTTCCGGACGTGTAGGACACGAGTGCGACGTCGTCCGGGACCAGACCGGGATCCGGCACGCCGGCCCCCGCGCGCGCCCGGGCCACCTCGAGCAGGTCCGGCACGGCCTCTGCGCGCACCCGGGTCACGCCCCCGAACACCCGTGGGTCGCCGGACGTCTGGATGTCGAGCTCGCTCGCGGTCAGCGCGATCCGCACACCCGCGGCGGATGCCCGCTCCGCCACCCGATCGGCCCACGCGTTCTCGCTGCACACGATCGCGGTGACTCCGGCGTCCGTGAGGATGTGGGAGAGCTCGTCCCGGTACATCGGGTTCAGCGGGACGACGACACCGCCCGCCTTCCACGTGCCGAGCAACGCCAGCACGAACTGCGGGATGTTCTGCAGGTAGATCGCGAGCCGGTCGCCCTTCCCGAATCCGTTCTCGGTGAGGTAGGCGGCCACACCGTCGCTGAGTTCGTCGACCTCGCGGTAGTCGAGGGTGCCTCCGAGGTACCGGATGGCCGGCCCGTCCGGGGCGGATTCGACCGCGGCCGAGAACATGTCGAGCGCTGTCCGGGCGGGGATCTCCCCCACGGAACGCGTGTTCTCGTCGTACCGGTCCATCCAGGGCCTGTCGTCGTACCAGCTCATCGCGGCCGTACCGCCTCTCGCTCGTTCCGTGTTCCGACTGTCTGACGTGGTGTTCAGCGTGTTCCCGAGATCCCGCCGTCGACGGGGACGACGGTGCCGGTGAGGTAGGCCCCGGCACGCGAGGAGAGGAAGATCGCGGTGCCCGCGACGTCTTCCGGGGTGCCGACCCGGCCGAGCGGCACCGATCCCTCGACCGCCTCCTTCCGCTCCGGATCGTCCAGGACGAACGCCATCATCTTGCTCGGAAACGGCCCGGGGGCAATTGCATTGACGGTGATCCGCTCGGCGGCCAGCGTCGCTGCGAGCTTGCGGGTGAGCATGTGGACCGCGGCCTTGCTCGCCCCGTACGAGAAGTTCTCGCTACCCGACACCACGAGTCCGTCGATCGATCCGATGTTGATCACCCGGGCAGGGTCACCGTCCGTCGCCGCGGCCCGCAGACTCGGCAGCAACGCCTGGGTGAGCATGAACACGCCCTTGACGTTGATGTCGAAGATCTTGTCGAAACCGGCGGCGGGGAAATCGTCGACCGGCGCACCCCACGTCGCTCCGGCGTTGTTCACCAGGACGTCCAGCCGGGGCGACACCTCGGCGACCCGCGCGACGAGGCCCTCGATCCCCTCCTCGGTGGACAGGTCGGCGGGGTGTGCGTGACACGTCCCCGGCCCGGCGGCGGACAGTTCGGCCGCGGCCTTCTCGCACGCCTCGGCCTTGCGGGCGGAGATGATCACGGTCGCCCCGGCCAGGGCGAATCCTTGCGCGATCATCCGGCCGATACCCCGCGAACCTCCGGTGACCACCACGGTCTTGCCTGCGACGTCGAACAGTGAACCGATGTCCATGTGTGTTCCCTTCAGGGTTGGAAGACGAGGCGGCCGACGGTGCTGCCGTCACCGAGCCGGCCGATGCCGTCGGCGACGTCCGCGAGCGAGAGCCGCTCGCTGATGAGCGGCGTGATCGCACCGGAGTCGGCGAGACGGGTCAATTCCTCGTGGCAGTCGGCGATCGCCTGCTGGTTGTACTGCTTGTACAGACCCCAGTGCAGGCCGATGATCGAGTAGTTCTTGATCAGGGCGTGATTGAGGCCGGGTGTCGGGATGGTGCCGCCGGCGAAACCGATGATCAGGATCCGGCCTTCGAACGCGATGCACTTGGTGGACTTCGCGTAGGCGTCGCCGCCGACCGGGTCGTAGACGACGTCCGCGCCGCGTCCGCCGGTGAATTCCTTGACCAGCGGAACGAAATCGTCGGTGTGCCGGTCGATCACCAGATCCGCCCCCAGCCGGCGGCAGTACTCGACCTTGTCGGCGCCTCCGACGACGCCGATCACCTTCGCTCCGGCGGCCTTGCCCAATTGCACTGCGGCGCTGCCCACTCCGCCCGCGGCGGCATGGACGAGCAGCGTCTCCCCCGGCTTCAGCTGGGTGCGCCTGTGAAGGGCGAACCAGCTCGTCTGGTAGCCGATGCTCAACGCCGACGCCTCGGCGTCGTCGAGCGCGGACGGGGCGGCGAACGTGTTGGCCTCGTCCATCACGGCCATCTGGGCGAATCCGCCGCCGGGCAGGTTGGGGTTGCCGATCACCCGGTCGCCGACGGCGAAGCGGGTCACGCCGTCACCGACCTCCAGCACCTCACCGCACAGCTCGACCCCTGGTGTGAACGGCAGCGGCGGCTTGATCTGGTATTCGCCGCGGCACAGCAGCACGTCGGGGAAGTTCGCCGGTGCGGCGAGAACTTTCACCAGCGCCTGGCCGGGGCCTGCCGTCGGGTCCGGGACCTCCTCGAGTTGCAGCGCGGTGCGCGGCTCGCCGAGTTCGTGGACACGCCATGCCTTCATGGATTGCTTCCTGACTGTCGGTGGTGTGGCTCGGGTTATGCGGGCAGGTCGATCAGGTCGGCGAGGCGCGCGCGGTGGCGGTAGGCGGTGCCGAACGCGAGCTGATCGCTCTTCGCCCTCTTCAGATACAGGTGTGCGGGGTATTCCCACGTCATACCGATCCCGCCGTGCAATTGGACGCACTCCTCGGCGGCGTGGACCGCGACGTCACTGCAGTACGCCTGGGCGACGGCAGCCGCGACCTCGGCGTCCGCGTCGCCCCGGGCGGCGGTGTCCGCGGCGTAGCGGGCAGCGGCGGCCGCGGAGGTGACCTCGAGCCACAGGTCGGCGAGGCGGTGCTTGATCGCCTGGAACGACCCGACGGCGCGGCCGAACTGGGTTCGCTCCTTGACGTACGCCAGGGTGGTCTCGAAGCACCACTGCGCGAGCCCGAGTTGCTCGGAGGCGAGCAGTGCGGCGCCGACGACGAGGGCCTCACGGACCGCCGCCGCGGCGTTGCCGTCGTCGATGCGGGTGGACGCGGCGGCGTCGAACGCGACATCGGACAGTGGCCGGGTCATGTCGAGCGCGAGCACGGGGGTGACCGTGACGCCGGCAGTGCCTGCGGGCACCGTGTGCAGTTCGAGTCCACCGGGACCCTCGACGGGCACGATCAGGATGTCGGCCTCCGAGACGCCCGCGACACTGGTCACGGTGCCGGTCAGGGCGTCGCCGTCCCGGCGCACGGTCGGGGTGAACCGGCCCGGTGCGGTCGCGAGCCCGACCGTGAGCGCACCGGTGGTCGTCCCGTCGGCGAGTGCGCCGACCGTTCGCGTGTCTCCCGCCTTCAGCAGCGCGACCGTCGCGAGTACGGCGCTGGAAAGGTACGGGACGGGCGCGACGGCACGTCCGATCTCCTCCATGACCACCCCGGCCTCGCGTGCGCTCGCGCCGGCGCCGCCCAGGTCCTCGGGGACGAGCAGGCCCGCCAGTCCGAGTTCGACGGCGAGGGATTTCCACACTCCGGAGAAGTCTGCGGGTGCCCGGTCGTACGCCCCGACCACCAGTTCCGGTGGGCAGCGGTCGGCGAGGAGGCGGCGGACGGAGTCGCGCAGGGCGTCTTCCGTGTCGGAATACAGCAGATCTGCGGCGCTCATCGGGGCAGGTCCTTCCAGGCGATGTCCTTGTCGACGCGATGCTCCGGCGGGAGGCCGAGGACGCGTTCTGCGATGACGTTGCGCAGGATCTCGGACGTGCCGCCCTCGATCGAGTTGCCTTTCGCGCGCAGGTACCGGTAGCCGGGTTCACGGCCGGTGAAGTCGACCTTGTCGGGGCGGCGCATGGTCCAGTCGTCGTACCGCAGCCCCGCCTCACCGTGGAGTTCGATGTCGAAACCCGAAATGGTCTGCGCGAGCCGGGCGAAGGCCAGCTTCAGGCCGGATCCCTCCGGGCCGGGTTGCCCGGCCTCGAGTTGTTGCCGCAGGCGTTCCCCGGTCAGCCGGGCGACCTCCGCTTCGACCCACAGCCGCAGCAGTTCGTCGTGCATCGCAGGATCGCGGAGTTCGGGTTGCTCCCGCCAGGCCTGGGCGACCGGTCCGATCATCCCGCTCTCTCGGGCGGCCGCGGAACCGCCGATCGCCACCCGCTCGTTGTTGAGGGTCGCGGTGGCCACCCGCCAGCCCTGCCCCTCGTCGCCGAGCCGATCGGTATCGGGAATGTGGACGTCGGTGAGGAACACTTCGTTGAACTCGGCCTCACCGGTGATCTGCCGCAACGGCCGGACGTCGATACCGGGATCGCTCATGTCGCACAGGAAGTACGTGAGCCCGGCGTGCTTGGGCACCGTCGGATCCGTCCGGGCCACGAGGATCGCCATCTGCGCGTTCTGCGCCCCCGACGTCCACACCTTCTGCCCGTTGACCGTCCAGCCGTCACCCTCACGGACGGCTCGCGTCGCGACCGCGGCCAGGTCGGAGCCCGCCCCCGGTTCGCTGAACAACTGGCAGTAGATGTGCTCGCTGGTGAAGATCGGCCGCAGGTACTTCTGCTGTTGTTCCTCGGTGCCGAACGCGGCGATGGTCGGCGCGGCCATGCCCAATCCGATCCCGTTGCGGCCCTTCGCCGGACCGGGCGCTCCGGCGGCGGCGAGTTCGGCGTCGACCTGCGCCTGGAAGCTCTGCGGCAGCCCGAGCCCGCCGCGTCCGGGCGGGAAGTGGACCCACGCGAGGCCGGCGTCGAATCGGGCTCCGAGGAACCCGGTCGGATCCGACAGGTCGTTCTGTTCGACGAGGGTCGCGACGCGATCGCCGAGGTCGCGTGCGATCGCCTGTTCGTCAGTGGTCATGTTCCTCAGTCCTTCGGTCCGCCGGCCACGTAGATCACTTGCCCGGACACGAATCCGGCGCCCTCACTCGCCAGGAACGACGCGGTGTTGGCGATGTCCTCGGGCTGCCCGACGCGGTTCACCGGGATCTGCGACGCCGCCGCCTTCTTGAAGTCCTCGAAGCCGACACCCACCCGTTCGGCGGTGGCGGCGGTCATCTCGGTCTCGATGAAGCCGGGAGCGATCGCGTTCGCGGTGACACCGAACTTGCCCAGTTCGATGGCGAGCGTCTTGGTGAAGCCCTGCATGCCGGCCTTGGCGGCGGAGTAGTTGACCTGCCCGCGGTTACCGAGGGCGGACGTGCTCGACAGGTTCACGATGCGGCCGAACCCGGCGTCGACCATGTGCTGCTGCACGGCCCGCGACATCAGGAACGCACCGCGCAGGTGCACGTTCATGACCGCGTCCCAGTCGTCGACGGTCATCTTGAACAGCAGGTTGTCGCGGGTGATCCCGGCGTTGTTGATCAGGATCGTCGGGGCACCGAGTTCGGTCGCCACCCGCTCGACCGCCGCTGCGACGGACGCCTCGTCGGCGACGTTCGCGCCCACGGCAAGTGCCCGGCCGCCAGCGGACTCGATGGCGTCGACGGTTGCCGCGCAGGCGGACTCGTCGAGGTCGAGCACGGCCACCGCGTACCCGTCGCTCGCCAGTTTCTTCGCCACCGCGGCACCGATGCCTCGTGCCGCGCCGGTGACGATTGCCGTTCTCTTCATGAAATTCTCCATCGTCGTTCGATCAGATTCCGGCCCGGGCGGCGATGTCGCACGCCTTGGCCACGAGGTCGTCGATGCGCTCGACGGTCGGGGTGCCCGCGGCCGCCTTGTTCTGCGGTTCGTCCCGCGCGCGGCGCATGACGCCCTCCGCGATGACCGCGACCTTCCACAGGCCGAGGACGTGCCAGAACGCCAGGGCTTTCGGGTCGCGGCCGGTCTCGTCGAGGTACACCCCGGCGATCTCCACCCGGTCCGGGAAACCGTCGAGGGTGGACGCGGGGAAGTCGCCGCCGGTCGTCTCGCCCGGCTCCGGCCAGTACGCGAGCAGGCTGCCGACGTCGGCGAGCGGGTCGCCGAGGGTGCACAACTCCCAGTCCAGGGCCGCGGTCACCTCCCCGGTCTCGTGGGAGGTGATGACGTTGCGCAGGTGGAAGTCGCCGTGCACCAGTGTCAGTTCCCGCTGCTCCGGCACCGAGGCGGCGAGCCGTCGGGTCAGGTCGTCGAGGGCGGGCAACTCGCGGGTCTTCGATTTCTCCCACTGCCCCGACCACCGCTTGAGCTGACGCTGCGCGTACGGCTTGTGGCTGGCCAGGTCGGTCAACCCGGTCCGGTCGAGGTCCACCGCGTGGATCTTCGCGAGCGTCCGCGGCAGCGACAGACCGATCGCCCGGCGACGTTCCGGGGTCAGGGACTCCGCGATCGACATGCGATCGACGACCTGTCCGTCGACGAACTCCATCAGCAGCAGCGGTACCTCGCTCACCTCCGGGTCGTCGGTGAGTCCGAACACCCGCGGGGTGGGCACCACGGTGTCCTCGAGGGCGGAGAGGATCCGCGCCTCACGGGCGACGTCGTGGGCCGACGCCAGCAGGTGTCCCAGGGGTGGGCGCCGGAGCACCCATCTGCCACCCGCTCGGTCCTGGACCAGGTAGGTGAGGTTCGACTGGCCGAGTCCGATCCGGTCGAAGGTCAGCGGTCCGGCACTGTCGATGCCGAGCGTGCCGAACCAGCGGCTCACGGCATCGGTGTCGATGCCGACGACGTCCACGCTAGACACCGAGCTGGGCCCCCTGCCGGAACGGGAGGGCGTCGCCGAGCAGTTGACCGCCGTCGATCACCATGGTTTCGCCGGTGATCCAGCTCGCGGCATCGGAGACGAGGAACGCGACCGCGGACGCGATGTCCGCGGGTTCGCCGATCCGCCCCAGCGCCGTGGACTCCGACACGGCCTGCTCGTGTTCCTTCCAGAGCGCCTCGGCGAGCTTGGTCCGCACCACACCGGGAGCGACGGCATTGACCCGCACCTTCGGTGAGAGTTCCAGTGCCAGTTGCTTGGTGAGATGGATCAGCGCGGCCTTGGACGCGTTGTACAGACCGATGTTCGCCTCGAAGGCCATGCCGCCGATGGAGGCGGTGTTGACCACGGCGCCGCCGTGCTCGCCCATCCACGCCTTCGTGGCGAGCCCCGTCCACAGCACCGGAGCCCACAGGTTCACGTCGAAGGTCTTGGCGAATCGCGCGTGGTCCTGGTCGATGATCGGCCCGAACGAAGGGTTGGTTCCCGCATTGTTGACCAGGATGTCCAGGCTGCCGAAGCGTTCGAGGGTGACGTCGACGCAGCGCCGGGCGGCCTCTTCGTCGACGGCGTGGGCGGCAATTCCGATCGCGGTGCCCCCGACCTCGGCCGCGGCGGCGTCGGCCGATTCCTGGGACCGTGAGGTGAGCACCACGTTGCCGCCTGCGGCCGCGATGGCCTTAGCGACGGCCAGGCCGATGCCCCGCGACGCGCCGGTGACGATCGCGGTGCGTCCGGTGAGGTCGAGTCCGGCCATGTCAGCTCACCGCAACCTTGTGTCCGTTGGTGGAGGCGCTGACGGCGGTGTCGCGGTACTGCCGGAGTTCCTGCCGCGCGATGGCGCGCTTGTGGACCTCGTCGGGACCGTCCGCCAGGCGCAGCGTGCGCAGGTGCGCCCAGGCCATGGCGAGCGGGAAGTCGTCGGTGACACCGGCCCCACCGTGCACCTGAATCGCCCGATCCACAATCTTCAACGCAATATTCGGAGCCGCCACCTTGATCGCCGCGATCTCCGTCCGCGCCTCCTTGTTCCCCACCGTATCCATCAGATACGCCGCCTTCAGCGTCAACAACCGGATCATCTCGATCTCGATCCGCGCCTCCGCAATCCAATCCTGAATATTCGCATTCTCACTGACGGGCTTGCCGAACGTCACCCGCGACGACGCCCGACGACACATGAGCTCGAGTGCCCGCTCCGCCATCCCGATCGCCCGCATGCAATGGTGAATCCGGCCCGGACCCAACCGCGCCTGCGAAATCGCGAACCCCTCCCCCTCCCCCTTCAACACATCCGCCACCGGCACCCGCACATCCGCGAAATCGATCTCCGCATGCCCCTCACGATCCTGATACCCGAACACCGGCAACCCCCGCATCACCGTCACCCCCGGCGCATCGATCGGCACCACCATCATCGACTGCTGCCGATGCGGCGCCGCCGACGGATCCGTCTTCCCCATCACGATCAACACCCGGCAATTCCGATGCAACGCATTCGACGCGAACCACTTCCGCCCGTTCAGCACATACTCGTCACCGTCCCGGACCATCGACAACTCCACATTCGTCGCATCCGAACTCGCCACCGCAGGCTCCGTCATCGCGAACGCCGACGCCATCGTCCCCTCCAGCAACGGCTTCAGATACTTCTCCTTGTGCTCGGCCGTACCGAACAACTCGAGCACCTCCATATTGCCCGTATCCGGCGCATTACAATTGCACGCCTCCGACGCAATATGACTGCGCCCCATGATCTCCGCCAACGGCGCATACTCGAGATTCGTCAACCCCGCACCCGTCCCCGGATGCGGATGAAACAGATTCCACAACCCCCGGCGCCGCGCCTCAACCTTCAACTCCTCCAACACCGGCGGCTGGAAATGCGGATCCCCCGACTCCCGCATCTGCTCCTCATACACCGCCTCCGCCGGATACACATGCGAATCCATGAACTCCAGCAGATCGGTCTGCAACTGCTGGGCGCGATCCGAGATGTCAAACAGGGACATGGGAACTCCTGACGGGTAGTGAGGGAAACATGGGTGTGCGCTTGTCGAGGTGACTCTGTACGCCCTCGACGAGATCGGCCCCGCGGAACGCCTGCAACATCAGGCCTTCCGCTCGGGCCACGGACTCGGCGTACGTGCCGTCCGCATCGTTCTGTAATTGGTCCTTGATGACGGCCATCGACGTCGGGGAGCAGTGCGTCGACAGCTGTTCGGCGTAGGCGACCGCGCCGTCGACGACCGAACCGTCCGGCACGAGGTGGTCGACGAGTCCGATGCGCAGTGCCTCCTCGGCGTCGACCATGCGGCTCGACAGCAGCAGGTCGGTGGCGCGGCTGCGTCCCACGAGCCGGGGCAGCAGCCAGGAGATGCCGTATTCGGCGATCAGTCCCCGCTTGGCGAAGGCGGTCGTGAACCGGGCGGACGCCGAGGCGAACCGGACGTCGCAGTAGAGGGCCTCCACCATTCCGAGACCGGCGGCGACCCCGTTGATCGCCCCGATCAGCGGTTTGCGCAGTGTCGCGGGAAGGTCGCGGGGGCGCGGCCGGAGGAGGTCCGCTTCGGACACGTCACCGACGGCCTGCAGGCGTCCGAGGTCGGCGCCGGCGCAGAACCCGCGCCCGGCTCCGGTCACCACGATCGCGCGGACGTCCGGGTCGTCCTCTGCGTCGCTCAGCAGCGTGAAGTACCGGTCCTCGAGGTCGTCGGTCCAGGCGTTCAGCTTGTCCGGCCGGTTGAACGTCAGCACCAGGACCGGTCCGCGCCGCTCGGCGAGGACCAGGTCTGCGTGCTCGGGTGTCACGCGTGCTCCAGCAGCGAACTCTGGTAGCGGCGCATCCCGCGCAGCCAGCGGTCGTAGTCGGATCCCTTCTGCCGGTACATGGTGAGGACGCTCTCGTGGGGCAGGATCAGGAACGTCTCCCGGTCCACGGCGTCGAGCACGATGTCGGCGACCTGCTCGGGCTGCAGCACGTCGCCTGCCGAGACGACGGCGCGGGTGGCCGCGACTCCGAGTGGATCACCCGAGTTCTCGCCGGAGCGCATCAACTTCGTCTCGACTCCCATCGGACAGAGGCAGCTGACGCGAACTCCGTTGTCCCCATAGGTGACCGACAACCATTCGGAGAACGCTACGGCCGCATGCTTGGTGACCGCGTAGGTGGCCGAGCCGATTTGAGTGAGGAGCCCGGCCGCTGACGCGGTCGACACGAAGTACCCCTCGCCCCGCTCCACCCACTTCGGCACGAGCTGCTGGGCGGCGCGGATGTGGGCGCGGACGTTGACGTCGATCGCGAGATCCCAGCCGGCGTCGTCGGCGTCGAGACCGGGTGCTCCCGCGATGCCGGCGTTGGCGAAGTAGAGATCGACCGGGCCGAACTCGGTCTCCGCGCGATCGATGATGCGCCGGATCTGATCGGCGTCCGCGACGTCGGCGCCTTCGGCGACGGCCGTTCCGGGGTGACGTGCGTTGATTCCGTCCGCAACCGCGGCGGCGGCGTTCGGGTCGAGATCGGCGACCAGCACCTTGGCGCCCTGGTCGGCGAGACGGTCCGCGATCGCCCCGCCGATACCGCCTCCACCGCCGGTCACGATGGCGACCTTCTGTGCAACCTTCACGAGGTGTCCTCTCCTTCGCCGTGCGTTGTGACTCGCGTCTCTCTTTTGTATAGTTGAATCCGTCGTCAAGTTCAAGTGTCGGAGTTCGACGAACACCTCGAAGTTCGATGCAGCCAACGTGACACATCCAGGCCCTGCACCACCCGGAATTGAGGGAGACAGATGACCGACACCACCGCACTGCCCGTTCGCCCCGCGAGCTTCGACGAGCTCACGGCGTTGATCGGCAAGGAGTTGGGCCCCACCGACTGGCACGACGTCACCCAGGAACGCGTCAACGCCTTCGCCGACGCGACCGGCGACCACCAGTGGATCCACATCGATCCCGAGCGCGCCGCCGCCAGCCCACTCGGCGGCACCATCGCGCACGGGCTGTACAGCCTGTCCCTCGGACCGGCGCTGTCGGCGACCCTGCTGCGGTTCGACGGTTTCGCCCACAGCCTGAACTACGGCTACAACAAGGTCCGTTTCCCCGCGCCGGTGCCGGTGGGTTCACGCATCCGGATGCGCGCCACCGTGCAGTCCGCGGAACAGGTCGGGGGCGGCATCCAGGTGACGATGAGCCAGGTCGTCGAACGCGAGGGCTCCGACAAGCCGGTGGTCGTGTCCGAGTCCGTCGCCCGCGTCGTCGAGGCCGGATAACCGCCCGTGCCGTCGAGGCCGGAAAATCCTGTACCGCGTCGGAGGTTGACGACATGGCAAATGTGATCGATCCGGTGTCCCGCCACGCGGACGCCACTCCCGACAACATCGCACTACGGGGTGCGGACAGCACCCTGACCTACGGACAGTTGCGCGACGCGAGCACCCGGTATGCGGGAGCACTCACCGAAGCGGGCCTGTCCCCCGGCGACAGAATTCTCCTGGCCGCACCCTCCGTGCCCGAGTTCGTGGTGGCGTATCTGGGAATTCAGGCGGCGGGGTGCGTCGTGGTCCCGGTGAACACGATGTCCACCCGGCCCGAGACCGAGTACGTCCTCACCGACGCCGGCGCCGCGCTCGCCGTCGTGTGGCACGAACTCGGGCCCGCGATCGGCGACGCCGCGTCCGCACTGGACATCCCAGTCTGGACACTCGCACCCGACGCCGCCGCACCGGACGCCGAGCCGGTCCCCGTCGTCGAGCGGAACCGCGACGACACCGCCGCCATCCTCTACACGTCCGGCACCACCGGGCGGCCGAAGGGCGCGGAACTGACGGTCGGGAACCTGCTGTCCGGCGGTGAGATCGGCGCCGAATGCAGTCGCGGTTCGACCGACGACCGGACGGGCACCGGACTTCCGCTGTTCCACGTCTTCGGCCAGGCCTCGGTCATGATGGCGACGTTCACGGGCGGCGGGTCGCTGTCGCTGCTGGCCCGGTTCGACCCGGCCGCGATGCTCGCTCTCCTCCGACGCGACCGCCTCACGATCATGGCCGGGGTGCCGACGATGTGGAACGCGATGCTCCACGCCGCGGACGGGGCCGACTCGCAGGACTTCACGCAACTGCGCATTGCCATCTCCGGGGGCGCGTCGCTGCCGGGCGAAGTGGCCCGCGAATTCGAGTCCCGCTTCGGGTGCACCATCCTCGAGGGATACGGGCTCACCGAGACCACCGCGTTCGGCACGTTCAACGACATCGACCGCGGCGGAAAGATCGGCTTCACCGGACGCGCGGTGCCCCGGCTGGAGGTCCAGGTGCGGGACCACGACACCACCGCCTGCCCTCCCGGCACCGTCGGCGAGGTGTTCGTGAAGGGCGCGACCGTGATGAAGGGTTACTGGAACCGGCCGTCCGACACCGCGGCCGTCCTGGACTCGGACGGCTGGCTGCGCACGGGGGATCTGGGCGAGATCGATGCGGACGGGGATCTGCGCATCGTCGACCGGGTCAAGGACCTCATCATCCGCGGCGGCTACAACGTGTACCCGAGCGAAGTCGAGGAGGTGTTGTACACACACCCTGACATCCTCGAGGCCGCCGTCGTGGGTGTTCCCGACGACCACTACGGCGAGGAGGTGGCCGCGGTCGTGGCCACCGTCCCCGGTTCCGGTCTGGACGGAGGCGACCTGACCAGCTGGGCGCGGGAACGACTGTCCGCATACAAGATTCCCCGGATCGTCGCGATCGTCGATTCCCTCCCGAAGGGGTCGACCGGAAAGATCCTCAAGCGGTCGATCGACCGGACCGCACTGAAGAACGACGCACTGACCGCAGAAGTACCCGAAAGGTGAACACCGTGACATCCGTGAACAGGCAGGTCCGACTGGCGAAGCGTCCGGTCGGCCGGCCCGACGACTCCACCTGGGAGATCACGTCGGAACCGATCCCCGAACCCGCGGACGGCGAATTCACCGTGAAGGTGGAGTACGTGTCCCTCGATCCCGCGATGCGCGGGTGGCTCGACGACGTGAAGTCGTACGTGCCGCCGGTGGCGATCGGTGAGGTGATGCGCACCCACGCCGTCGGCCGGGTGGTGGCGTCGAAGAACGCGAAGTTCCCGGAGGGACAGCTCGTCTCCGGACAGTTCGGCGTGCAGGAGTTCGCGCTCTCCGACGGCCGCGGCGCACTCGCGGTCGACGAGTCGCTCGCCCCGGCGCCGACGTGGCTGGGCGCGCTCGGGTTCCCGGGGATGACCGCCTACTTCGGCCTCACCGACATCGGCAAGCTGGAGAAGGGCGACACCGTGCTCATCTCGGGGGCGGCGGGAGCGGTGGGGAGTATCGCCGGGCAGATCGCCAAGCTGAAGGGCGCCACGGTGATCGGCATCGCCGGCGGCCCGGACAAGTGCGCGTGGCTGACCGAGGAGCTGGGTTTCGACGCGGCGATCGACTACAAGTCCGAATCGGTCGGCAAGGCCCTGCGCGCCGCCGCACCGGACGGAATCGACATCTACTTCGACAACGTCGGCGGCGAGATCCTCGACGCCGCACTGGCCCGGCTCCGCAAGGACGCCCGGGTCGCGCTGTGTGGTGCGATCTCCGGATACAACGCCACCGACCCGCAGCCCGGCCCGTCCCGGTACCTGTCGCTACTGGTCAACCGGGCGTCGATGACGGGGTTCATCGTGTTCGACTACCTCGACCGGTTCCCCGAGGGCATGGAGGCGATGTCGGAGTGGATCCGGGCAGGCGAGATCGTGACCCGCGAACAGGTCGAGACCGGCGGCGTCGAGGCTTTCGGCCGCACACTCAATCTGCTGTTCGACGGCGCCAACACCGGCAAGCTCGTGCTGGAGATCGGCGACCACTGACAGCACGCTCGGAGGGCTCGTCGCGGCCGTCACCGTACTACGGTGGCGGCCGTACCCGTGCGACGACGAGATGACGAGGTAGACCATGCGCGCGATCACCATTTCATATTTCGGCGAAGTAGACGTCCTCGAGACCGCCGACCTTCCTGTCCCGGAGCCGGGGCCCGGCCAGGTGAGTATCGACGTCTCGCACGCCGCTGTCGGGTTGGCGGACGTCCTCATGCGTCGTGGTGAGTTCGGCGGGACACCACCGATCGTGCCGGGCCTCGAGGTGGCGGGAACGGTGCGGGAAGTCGGTGCCGGCGTGCATCATCTGCGGGTCGGCCAGCCTGTCGTGACGCTCTCTCGCCCGACCGCGGGCGGCTATGCGGAAGTGTCGGTGGCCGATGCGGCCATCACGATCCCGCTCGATTCCGTGGACCCTCGCCTCGATGCCGCCGAGGCGGTGGCGCTGGTCCCGAATACCACTACCGCGCTGCTGTCACTGGAACTCGTGGGCAATGTCGGTCCGGGAAGCCAGGTGCTGATCCACGGCGCCGCAGGTGCCCTGTCGGGCATCACCGCACAGGTGGCCCGTCGGCTCGGCGCCACGCAGGTGCTGGGCACGGTTCGGTCTGCCCGACGTGCCGCGGAGGCCGAGCGGTACGGATACGACCTGGTGGTGTCGAGCAACGGATTTCGCAGCGCCCTGTCGGACGCGGGCATCGATTCGGTGGACATCGTCGTGGATCCGGTCGGCGGCCGGTTGCGTGCCGAGAGCCTCGAGGTGCTCGCGCCGCTGGGCCGGCTTCTCGCCGTGGGCAATGCGAGCGGAGAGGACGACGTGCGGGTCGGTGCCAACGAGTTGTGGCTCGCCAACCGCGCCGTCCTGGGTTTCAACGTCGGCGGACTGCTGATGCAGGATCCGACCGCCGCGGAGGCCGCCGCGCGCCGCGCGATCGAGTGGGTGGCCGCGGGCACGGTGAACATGCCGCACACCACGCTGCCGCTGGCGCAGGCCGCCGAGGCGCACCGCCTCCTCGAATCCGGGGACTGCGAGGGCCGGATCGTGCTGACGGTGCCGAACTGACGGCTGTGGGGTGGCTGGGTCCCAGCCACCCCACGCCGCCTTGTAGTGCCGGTCAGTAGAACTGGGCGCCGGGCACGGCGGTGGGATCGTTCCGGACCTCGGCGGTGTTGGTCTCGCGCAGCTTCCACGCGCAGAGGAACGTGACCAGCCCCATCAGTGCGACGAAGACGGCGACGAACGTGGTGGTTCCGGTCTTGGCGATCAGCGCGGTCATGATGAACGGAGTGCCGCCGCTGACCGTGATCGCCGCCAGCTGGTACGCGAGGGAGGCCGCCGAGTACCGGACGTTGGGAGCGAACAGTTCACCCATGTACGCGGCGATCGGCCCGTATGTCATGGACTGGAAGACGCTGCCGACCGTGACGGCGATGAAGAACAGCAGCAGGTTCCGGGTGTTGATCAGCCAGAAGTACGGGAACGCCCACACGATGATCATCGCCGCGCCGATCAGGATCATCGGCCTGCGCCCGATCTTGTCGGACATGTGCCCGGACCACAGCACGACACCGACCGTGAGTCCGGCGCTGAGCAGCGAGATCGCGAGCAGGTCGTTGCGCTCGAGCCCCAGTTCCGCGGTGCCGTAGCTGAGCACACCGGCGATGGAGATGTAGAACAGGGAGTTGGTGGCGGCGAGCAGGCCGCAGCCGAGCAGGATCTTGCGCCAGTGTTCCTTGATCGCCTCCGTCAGCGGTGCGCGGACGACGGTCTTGTTCTTCTTCTGTGCCTCCTCCTGCAGGTCCCGGAATTCGGGGGTGTCCTCGACCTTGGTCTGGATGTAGAGCACGACCGGGAACAGCAGTGCGCTCGCGAAGAACGGGATCCGCCAGCCCCAGCTGAGGAACGCCTCGTTCGAGATCGCCGCGGTGGCGCCGAGGAACACCAGGTTGCCGAGCAGGACGCCGAAGGAGACGCCCATCTGGCCGAAGGTCCCGGAGAATCCCCTGCGCTTCGGGCTCGCCGATTCGGTCAGCAGCAGGACGATCCCACCCCATTGACCACCGCACGCCAGGCCCTGGACGAACCGCAGGACCACCAGCAGGATCGGGGCCGCGACGCCGATGGTCGCGGCGCCCGGGAGGCAGCCGATGAGAAATGTCGCCAGTCCCATGAACAGCAGGCAGGTGACGACGGCCGGCTTGCGGCCGTACTTGTCGCCGAAGTGGCCGGCGACGAGTCCGCCGAGTGGGCGTGCGACGAAGCCCGCCCAGAACGTGCTGAACGAAAGCAGGGTGCCCGTCAACGCCGACGAGTCGGGGAAGAAGACGTGGGGAAAGACCAGTGCCGCAGCGGTTCCGTACAGGAAGAAGTCGTACCACTCGATCGAGCTGCCGACGAGTCCCGCCGCAAGCAGTTTCCGATGCGCACGCTTGCGCGAGACGGCTGTGTCGCCGGCTGCGTCCTTACTCGGCTGCACCGCGGATGTAGTCATCCGATCACTCCTCGAGATAGGTCTTCGTATGGATGTGGGAGTCAGATTTTTCAGAACATGACGCCAACTTCAAGTCAGTGAGCGCTTGCTTAGTGTGTTTGAATAGCTGTGTGATGTCAATCACTCGAGGGGATTGATCTTGCCGGATCCCGCCGATGCGGACGAAGCTCGATACGGCGGAGAGGACCACCGATGACCGAACTGCGAGACGACGTGTCCGAGACCGAGGAGCCGAGCCCTGGTCCGCCGACATCCGAGGAACGCCTGCTCCGGGCGGCGACGACTCTGTTCTCCGACAAGGGTTTCGAAGCCACCCGCACGAGGGACATCTCCACCACGGCCGGGATGAGCCCCTCCGCGATGTACGTGCACTTCCCCTCCAAGGAAGATCTGCTGTTCCAACTCGTCCGCCGGTCGAACGAGCGCGCGCTCGCGCTGGTGCTGAAGGCCGTGGCGCCGTTCACCGACCCCATCGACCGCGTCCGGGCACTGGTCCGCGAATTCAGCATCATGCACGCCCGGAACTTCCGCCGCGCGCGCATCGCCCAGTACGAGAGCAGGCATCTCGCCCCCGAACACCGCGAGGTGGTCGCCGAGACCCGGCTCCAGATCCGGGTCGCGGCAATTCGAGAGGTGCAGAACGGGATCGATCAGGGGGTGTTCCTGATCCCCGACCCCCGTGTCGCGGTCCTCGCGATCATGTCGCTCGCGGTGGACATCTGCCGGTGGTACAGCCCCGACGGCGAATTCACGCCGGAGGAACTGGGCGACATCAACGCCGACCTCGTTCTGCGCATCCTCCACGCACCCGGCTACTGACGGCCCCTCACACGCGGTCGGGGACGCGCAGCGCGTTCGTCCACATCCGCGCGAGTCCGGCGGTCAACTGCTCGAACGTGAGCGATCGCCGCTCGCTCGGCGGTCCGACGAAATAGCTGTAGGCCATCCTTCCGACCATGGCGGACAACGCCTTCGACGTCAGCATCGGGTCGAGCGAGGCGTCGGCGAGACCGCGGTCCTGCAGATCGGCGATCGCCCGCGCGTTGCGCCGGTAGAACGTCTCGTCCCGCGAGCGTTCCAGTTCGCGGAATGCGGGGTCGACGTGCGCGACCTGCTCGAGCAGGGCCAGCAGTCGCGCATTCCGGCGGCACGCGTGCAGGTAGGCGCGGATGCTCGCCTCCACGACCGCGTGCACGTCGCCTTCGTCCGCGACCCGTCCCATGCCCGGATGCAGCAGGTCGTTCTGCGTCACCTCGACGACCGCCGCGAACGCCTCTTCCTTGTTGGTGAAGTAGGTGTAGAACGATCCGGTCGAGAGTCCGGCCTCCTTGCTGATGTCGACGAGACGGGCGTCGAGGTACCCCTCGCGCTCGAACACCACCCGGGCCGCCGCGACGAGACGATCGCGGGTGCGGACGCCCCGGGCCGTGACCGGTGGTGTGGGTGCAATTCGCGGGCGCGACATGTCAGTACGGGTCGACGTTCTCGAAGTATCGCCGAGGCACCTCGACCAGCATCTCGGTGATCATCTTCTCGGTGACACCCCGCTCGCGGACGTAGGGCAGCACGTCGTTCTCGATGTGCAGGTAGTGCCACTGCGGGAGTGCCGCCATCAGGTTGGGGTCGATCCAGTCGATGTAGCAGGAGGCGTCCTGCGACAGGACCATCTGCCCCGCGAATCCCCGGCGGCACATCTCGACGAGGGTGTCGGCGCGGGCTTCGAACGTCGTCTCCAGGTTGATCCCGAACCGGTCCATCCCGAGGACGAAGCCCGCCTCCGCGAGGCTGGTCAGATGCTCGATGTCGGTGCTGTCTCCGCTGTGGCCGAGAACGATCCGGTCCGGCCGCACCCCCTCCTCGTCGCACATCACGCGTGTGACGTGCAATCCGGCCTCACTGCCGGGGTGAGTGTGCACGGTGATGGGCACGCCGGTGCGCCGATGCGCCTTCGCGACGGCCCGCATCACCCGCTCGACACCGGGCGTGGGCCCCTGGTGGTCGATCGCGCACTTGAGCAGTCCCGCGCGGACCCCGGTGTCGGCGATCCCCTCTTCGATGTCCTTCACGAACATGTCCACCATCGGGTCGGGGACCTCGGCCCCCACGATCGCGTCCAGAGCCGGACCGCGGTAGTGGAAGAAGAACGGCACGTCGTCGTAGGTGTACAGCCCTGTTGCGGCAACGATGTTCAGCTCGGGAAGCTGGTCCGCGACCCGCTGGATGCGCGGGATGTACCGGCCGAGGCCGACGACGGTGGGGTCGACGATGGTCCGGACACCCTGCTCCGCCAGCGCGCGCAGCTTGGTGACCGCGTCGGCGACCCGCTCGTCCTCGCTCCCCCACTCGTCCGGGTAGTTCTGTTGCACGTCGGGCGTCAGCACGAACACGTGCTCGTGCATGTACGTGCGTCCGAGTTCGGCGCTGTCGATCGGCCCGCGGACCGTGTTGACCTGGCTCATGCAGACTCGCCCTCTCCGGATGTGACCGTCGTCATACTCCCGAGCTCAGCCTAGAGCTAACTTGAACCTGACGTCAACATTTGGTCAGGAGTGAATGCACCGCGGGCGAGACGGAATCCGACGTCGTCGATGCGGTAGGTCGGGTGACTGCGCCGCCGCACGGAGGCACGGCAACTCCAGTGCTCGTCGAACCACCCACCGCCGCGCAGGACCCGGTACGTGCCGTACACCTCGGGGTCGTACAGATCCCAGCACCACTCCCACACATTGCCCAGGGTGTCGTGCAGGCCCCATGCGTTCGGCTGCTTCCCGCCCACGTCCTGCGACCGGCCGTCGGAGTTGCCGCGGTACCACGCGATCGCGTCGAGCGGGCCGTACCGCGGACCCGTGGTGCCCGCCCGGCAGGCGCGTTCCCATTCGGCCTCCGCCGGAAGCCGGTACCCGTCGGCCATGGTGTCCCACACGACGTCGTCGCCGGTCACCCTATAGGCGGCGGCGAGCCCGGCGCGCTCGGACAGGGTGTTGCAGAACAGGATCGCGTCCCGCCACGACACTCCGTCGACCGGCAGCCGCGTTCCCCGCGTGGTGCCCGGCCACTCGCCGGTGATGTCGGCGTACTCCCCCTGCGTCACCGGATGGACGGCGATCTCGAAGGCGCCCAGCTCGACGCTCCAGCTGCGGGTGGTTCGGCGATCCGACAGCGTGACCCGCCCGGCCGGGACGGCGATCATCGGGCCGCTATCCACCGCCGGCAGCAGCCTGGATCGGTGCCATGTCGAAGTAGTCGCGCCAGGTGGTGATCTTGCCGTCGGTGATCTCGAAGACACCGACGACGGGCAGTTCGACGACGTTGCCGTTCAGCGTGAACACGTCGATCCGCTCGTTCATCACCACGCCGCTCGATTCCTCGGCGTTGGGGCTCTGCCCGCCGTCGGTGACCTGCCGGTGCACACGGAAGTCGATGCCGCCGAAGGCCGCGATGAAGCCGGCGACGAACTCGCGGATCGCGTCACGACCGATGACGGGTTCCATCGGAATGTTGTGATAGACGGCGTCTTCGGCGAAGTACTCCGCAATCTTCGCCGGATCGGGCTCGATCCACTCGGCACAGAATTGGGTGACCAGTTGATCCGGGGTCATCGGTTCTCCCTTTCGATCGCGGACGGTTCGATGATGGCCATGACGGACTGGATCGCCCCGGCCGGGATGTCGAAATGTTCCGTGATCCGGACGGACGTCACCTCGGTGGGCGTGGCCCCGAGGTCGAGCACGAACCGGGCCACCACGTTGTCGCCCCACTCGTGGAAGGAAAGTTCGCGCACGGCCTGGATGGCCTGATACTGCAGGCCGTTCTCGAGTTCGTCCCGGATGAACGCCCCCGATTCGCCCGTGTGCTGACCGTTCTCGACCCGCCAGGCGTTGTCCGCGAGACGCACCTTGGTGGCGTCGTGGCTGACCAGTGCATCGATGTAGGCCCTGGCCATCGCGACCCGGCCGCTGTCGGCCGTGTCGGTGGCGTGTGTCGCGATCGCGGCGAGCAGCGGCCGAGCCAGCTCCGGCCGGCAGATCAGGAGGTCGGGCAGGTACGGGTGGGATTCGTTGTAGTCCAACGGGGTTCCGTCGATCCGTGAGCAGTGCAGGCCCGCGGCCTCGGCGACGCCGACGGGTGCGGCCGAGTCCCATTCCCACTGCCCGCCCGAGTGGATGTAGGCGTCCACGTCTCCGCGGAGCACCGCCATTGCCTTCGCTCCGGCCGAACCCATGGTGGCGACCTCGGCGCCGATCTCCGTCGCGACGGCGTCGACGAAGGCAGGCGGCCTGCTGGCGGACACGACGATCCGTGGTCGTGCCGGAAGTTGTTCGGTATGCACCGCATGGCTGTCGTCGTCACTGGCATACACGGCACCCAGTGCCGGTTGCGCGACCGCTGCCGCCGTGATGCCCCGACCGCGTTCCCACAGCGCGACGTGCACGGCCCAGTCCGAGTGCCCGGGCAGTCCGTACTCCTTGGAACCGTCGAGCGGGTCGATGATCCACACCCGCGAACTCTCCAGCCGCGACCGGTCGTCGGCCGACTCCTCGGAGAGAATCGCGTCGCCGGGTCGCTCCGCGGAGAGCTTGCCGAGAATGAACGCGTCGGCGGCGACGTCGCCCCGCCTGCCCAGTTCACGCCCGTCCGCCGATCCGAGTCCCGCGGTGCGGATGTCCAGCAGCAGGGCACCGGCACCGGAGGCGATGTCGGCCGCGAGTCGTGCGTCAGTGATCACGTCTCAACAATTCCATAATTCTCTCGGCTTGTTCGGTCGGCGTGCCGTCCCCGGGCCGGAGGACGAGTTCGGCGTTCTCCGGGGCCTCGTACGGGTCGTCGACCCCGGTGAATCCGGTGATCTCCCCCGCGCGGGCTTTCGCGTACATGCCCTTGGGGTCCCGCGCCTCGCACTGTTCCACCGGCGTGTCGACGAACACCTCGACGAAGTCGAGCCCGGCGGCCCGGTGCTGCTCGCGGACGCGGTCCCGGTCGGCGCGGTACGGGCTGATCAGCGACGCGATCGCGACCACCCCGGAGTCGGCGAGCAGTTGTGCCACGGCGCCGACGCGGCGCACGTTCTCGGCGCGGTCCTCCGCACTGAAACCGAGGTCGGCGTTGAGACCGTGACGCAGGTTGTCGCCGTCGAGCCGGTAGGCGGGCACCCCGGCCGCGACCAGGCGCCGCTCGAGTTCCACCGCGACCGTCGACTTTCCCGACGCCGAGAGCCCGGTCAGCCACACCGTGCGACCTCGTGTCGCCCGCTCGTCCCGCGAGACGGCCGCGGCGTGCCACACCACCTTGGAACGCGACAGCGTCGGCCCGGTGATCATGCCGGCGGCGACGGTGTTGTGGGTCGACTCGTCCACGAGGATGAAACTGCCCGTCACGTGGTTGCGGCGGTACGGGTCGAACATCAGCGGCTGCGACGTCCTCAATTGGATACGGCCGATCTCGTTGAGTGAGAGCGACTGTGCGGACTCGTCGCGGTGCAGGGTGTTCACGTCGAGACGGTAGTCGAGCCGCACGACGGACGCCCTGGTGGCGCGGGTGGTGTGCAGCAGCGTGTACCGCGCATCCGGTGTCAGCGAGGACTGTTCGCTGAACCAGCAGACCATCGCGTCGAGTTCCTGTCCGACGAGCGGACGGTTGTTGGGGCGGCACAGCACATCTCCGCGGCTCACGTCCAGTTGGTCGGCGAGCTGCACACACACCGCCGACGGTGCGAACGCCTCGTCGAGGCGGGTTCCGCCGGGACCCCAGATGGCGCTGACGGTGGAGGTGAATCCGGACGGCAGTGCCACCACCTCGTCGCCCGGCTTGAACACGCCGCTGGCGACCGTGCCTGCGTACCCGCGGAAATCGTGCAGCGCGGAATCGGTCTGGCGCTGCGGCCGGACCACGTACTGCACCGGGAACCGCGCGTCGATGAGGTTGCGGTCGGAGGCCACGTGCACCTGCTCGAGGTAGTGCAGCAGCGACCCTCCCTCGTACCAGGGCATGTTGACGGTGCGTTGCGCGATGTTGTCGCCGCGCAGTGCCGACACCGGAATGAACGTGAGGTCGTGGACCTCGAGCTTGATCGCGAACTGCCGGAATTCCTCCTTGATCTCCTCGAACCTGTCCTCGGACCACCCGACGAGATCCATCTTGTTGACGCACAGCACGAGGTGCGGAATTCCGAGGAGGCTGGCGATGAACGCGTGGCGGCGCGTCTGCTCGAGGATCCCTTTGCGGGCGTCGACGAGGATCAGGGCCAGGTCGGCGGTCGACGCACCGGTCACCATGTTCCGGGTGTACTGCTCGTGCCCCGGGGTGTCCGCGATGATGAACTTGCGGTGCGGTGTGGCGAAGTAGCGGTGCGCGACGTCGATGGTGATGCCCTGCTCGCGTTCGGCGCGCAGACCGTCGGTGAGCAGTGCCAGGTCGGCGTGCTCGTCGCCCCGTTCGCGGCTGGTGCGTTCGACTGCCTCGAGCTGATCCTCGAAGATCGCCTTCGAGTCGTACAGCAGCCGGCCGATCAGGGTGGATTTGCCGTCGTCGACGCTGCCTGCGGTCGCGACCCGGAGTAACTGCGGCATCAGAAGTACCCTTCCTTCTTGCGGTCTTCCATGCCGGCCTCGGAGATCCGGTCGTCGGCCCGGGTGGCCCCGCGCTCGGTCAGCCTGCTCGCGGCGACCTCGGTGACCACGGCCTCGGCGGTGGTTGCCGACGACTCGACGCAGCCCGTGCACGTGGCGTCGCCCACGGTCCGGAAGCGGACGAGGGCCTCGTACGGCTCGTCACCGGGAAGCAGGGTCAGGAACCGGGTGTGCGCCAACAGCATTCCGTCGCGGGGCACGACCTCCCTGCGGTGCGCGTAGTACAGGGGCGGCAGTTCGATCTTCTCCTCGCTGATGTACTGCCAGATGTCGAGTTCGGTCCAGTTCGACAGCGGGAACACCCGGATGTGCTCCCCCTTGCGGTGCCTGCCGTTGTAGAGGCTCCACAGCTCGGGGCGTTGCGCCCGCGGATCCCACTGCCCGAACTCGTCGCGGAAGCTGAACACCCGCTCCTTCGCGCGGGCCTTCTCCTCGTCGCGGCGGGCGCCGCCGAAGATGGCGTCGAATCCGTTGTCCCGGATCCCGCGCAGCAGCGCCGTGGTCTGGAGCCGGTTGCGGCTGGCCCGCGGACCCGTCTCCTCGCTGACGCGGCCTGCGTCGATGTCGTCCTGCACGCTGGACACCACCATCCGCAGGTCGAGGCGGTCGACGGTCCGGTCGCGGAACTCGATGACCTCGTCGAAGTTGTGGCCGGTGTCGACGTGCATGACGGCGAACGGGAGAGGTGCGGGCCAGAACGCCTTGGCGGCCACGTGGAGCATCACCACCGAGTCCTTGCCGCCGGAGAACAGCAGAACCGGACGCTCGAACGTGGCGGCCACTTCTCGGAAGATGTGCACGGCTTCGGCTTCGAGCGCGCCGAGGTGGGACAACTCGTACACGGGCGGTGCGGTCATGGGCGATTCCTCGTCGCGAGTGCCTTACCGGTCACTGGTCCATATTTGGACCAGCTCGGTCGAAAATGATTGCACCTCCGAGAATAGAACGTGTTTCAGATTGCGGTCAATGCCCGTTCGTCACCGCGGCCGGCGGCCGCCCACCTCCGCCGTGATCGCATCCGCGGCCGCGGCGAGAGCCTTGCCTCGCCGCGCGATGTCGGACGGCGCGAGTTCGGTGCCGACATAGAGCGTCAGAACCATGGCCTGATGGCCCTCTGCGTCGTACGTCGGCGCGGCGATGAGGCTGACGGGGTGCGGTGCGGCGGGGTCCGCGTGCTCGGCGTCCAGGTAGACCCGCTCCCCCAGGCTGGACACCATCTCACCGAGCACGTCGCGCAACTCCGGCGGCAGGTCGTGCGCGGCGACCCCGGCCATGAGCGTGTGCAGGCGCTGACCGACGGGAGTGAGCGTCTCCACGAGATACCCGGTGCGGGAGCACTCGTCCACCACGGTGCGCAATCGGTCGCGGTCGAGGCGCACCGGCAGGGTCGGCTCCCGGCGCAACCACGACTGCAGCGCGTCGTCGCCGTCCCACAGCACGTACATCAGGCCGACGGGCGGCGCGAACGGGTACATCTCCCCCACCTTGGCGGCCGCCCGCACACCGGGCGGACTCGTCAGCTCCAGGACGGCGATACGGTCGCCGACCACCGCCGACGCCGTGCACGTGGTCCGGAACTCCTCACTGAGCACGGCGAGATGCGTGCGCGCCACCGGGCCGGCCGCGAATCCTTGCTGCGCCGCGCGGCCGGCCGCGATGAGTGCGGGCCCGAGGCCGTACGTCTTCGTGTCGGGATCCCGGACGAGATAGCCGCCGCGGGCCAGTTCGGTGAGGATTCCCAGGCAGGTGGGCTTGCTGATGTCGAGTTGCCGGGCCAGCTCCGACAAACCGAAGCGGTGCTCCTTGCGCGCCACCAGGAAGTCGAGCACCTGCACCACACGTTCGGTGGGCGGCGACCGTCGGCCCTGCGCCCTGTCGGGCGTCTCGTTCTCGTGTCCCATTGACCACTCCTTAGAACACGTTCTATGGTCGGTTCATCAATGTTCTACCACGCAGGTACATATTTGTACCACTCCCATCGTGAGGAGCACGGTGTGCTGACCGACCCATTCGCCGACGCCATGGCCGAGGCCGAGAAACTGATCGAGAGCGCCCCCCACATCCGCACCGAACAGGATCTGCTGGAGGGCTACCAGTACCTCGCCGGCGGCATTCTCGCCACGACGCACGCAGCCTGGGCCACCGAACGGTCGCACCCGACGTTCATCTCGGGCACCGGCCCGTACATGAAGATGGGCCTCGACAACCCCGACACCCTGTACTTCGGCGCGCGGATCGACGACGACGTCGAATACGTGGTCACCGGGCGGCGCGGCACCACGGCGGACCTGAGCTTCCAGGTGCTGAGCGGAAACTACACGGCCGCACACGTTCCCGGCAGCGTCACCGCGTTCGACGACCGGGAGATCGACATCGCCTCCGACGGCTCGTTCGAGGTGCGGTTCGGGCCCGGCGGGAGCGCCGGCAGGCGTAACTACTTCACCCTCGCGCCGGGTTCGTCGCAACTGGTGGTCCGGGAGGTGTACAGCGATTGGAGTCAGCATCGCGGCACCATCCGCATCGCCAGGGCGGATACGACGGGTACGGCTCCGGGTCCGCTCACGCGGAAGGCCGTCGAGAAGCGCTACGCCCGCGCGGGCACAGCCCTGGTCTCCCGGGTGAAGACGTGGCTGCAGTTCCCGGAGTGGTTCTATCTGAACCTGCCGGTGAACACGATGACCGAACCTCGGCTGACGCCGGGCGGCCTCGCCACGCAGTACTCGTCCGTCGGGCACTACGAACTCGCCGAGGACGAGGCCATCGTCATCACCGTCCCGAAAGCCGACGTGCCCTACCAGGGTTTTCAGCTGGGCAGCATGTGGTACATCTCCCTCGACTACGTCAACCACCAGACCTCGCTGAACGTCGCCCAGTCGCAGGTGGATCCCGACGACCACATCCGACTCGTCGTCAGCGAGCGCAATCCCGGCGTGGCCAACTGGATCGCCACCATCGGGCACCTCCGCGGCTACCTGCAGTTCCGCTGGCAGCGCGTCTCCCGCGAACTGACCCCGGACGACGGTCCCCGCATCGAGGTCGTGAAGTTCGACGAGATCCATCGGACGCTGCCGTTCTACGATTCCAACAAGATCTCGCCCGAGGACTTCGCCGAACGCATCGCCGCACGCCAGGCCGCGGTCGCCGACCGGATGCTGGGGTGAGCGCGGTGACTACTCCGCAACTCCTGCAGGACAAGGTGGTCGTCATCTCCGGCGTCGGACCGGCCCTGGGCCGGACCCTCGCCGTCCGCTGCGCCGACGCCGGCGCGGACGTGGTGCTGGCCGCCCGCACCGCGTCGCGTCTCGACGAGGTGGCCAAGGAGATCATCGCCGTCGGCCGACGCGCGGTCACCGTCCCGACCGACATCACGGATCAGGCATCGGCCGAGAATCTGGTGTCCGCGGCCGTCGACGCGTACGGCAAGGTCGACGTGCTGATCAACAACGCGTTCTCGGTTCCGTCGATGAAACCACTGGCCCGCACGGAATTCGACCACATCCGCAGCAGTTTCGAGCTGACCGTGCTCGGGGCGTTGCGGCTGACACAGCTGTTCACCCCTGCACTCGCCGACGCGAACGGAGCGGTGGTGAACATCAATTCGATGGTGCTCCGGCACTCCCAGGAACGGTACGGCAGCTACAAGATGGCCAAATCCGCCCTGCTCGCGACGTCGCAGTCGCTTGCCACGGAACTGGGACCACAGGGAATCCGCGTCAATTCCGTTGCTCCCGGCTATATCTGGGGAGACACGTTGAAGCAGTACTTCACGCACCAGGCCGAGAAGTACGGGACGACCGTCGAGCAGATCTACGAACACACCGCCGCGAACACCGATCTGAAAAGGCTCCCCACAACCGAGGAAGTGGCCGACGCCGTGATCTTCCTGGCCTCACCGTTGGCGAGCGCCGTGACCGGCCAGTGCCTCGACGTCAACTGCGGCGAATTCCATCACTAGCGACGAGAACCGGAGCATCATGAGCGAGCGCACCACCGTCGGCACGGTCGAGGACCTTCACGCCTCGGCCACCCGCCTGACCGGCCTCACCGACTTCGGCGTGGACGACTACACCGAGGCCCTCGGCGTCCTGCTGGACTCGTACCACGTCGACGAGCAGCTGACCCCGCTCGGCAGCAAGGTGTCCCGGGTGTTCCTCCGCGGCGCCCTGGTGGCGCGGCTGCTGAGCGAGGCGGCGTGGAAGCAGAACCCCGAGCACGCGGACGTGCGGATCGAGCGGCCGATCTTCGTCACCGGGCTTCCCCGCACGGGGACGACGGCGCTGCACCGGCTGCTCACCGCGGACCCGTCGCATCAGGGCCTGGAGATGTGGCTGACAGAGATGCCCCAACCCCGTCCGCCGCGCGAGACCTGGGAATCGAATCCGGTGTTTCAGAAGATCGAGGAGGGTTTCAGCCGCCACCACATCGAACGCCCCGAATTCATGGGCGTGCACTACATGTCGGCGAGCGAAGTCGAGGAGTGCTGGCAGCTGCTGCGGCAGACGTTCAAGTCGATCTCCTACGAGTGCCTGGCGTCTCTCCCGACATATTCCTGCTGGCTCGAAGGCCAGGACTGGACGAACGCCTATCAGCGGCACAAGAAGAACCTGCAGCTGATCGGGCTTCCCGATCGGGACCGCCGCTGGGTGCTGAAGAACCCCAGCCACCTGTTCGCGCTCGACGAGTTGCTCGCCGTCTATCCGGACGCCCTGATCATCCAGACCCACCGGCCGCCGCGCACGATCGTCCCGTCGGTGTGCAGCCTGGCGGAACAGGCGACGGAAGGGTGGTCGGAGAAGTTCCGGGGCAGCGTCATCGGTGAGAGCCAGCTCGAGCTGTGGGCCCGGGGGCTCGAGCAGTTCACCGCCGCGCGCACCCGGCACGATCCCGCTCAGTTCATCGACGTCGACTACCACGATTTCGTGGCCGATCCCCTCGGCACCGTCGAAGGGGTCTACACGCACTTCGGGCTCGAACTCAGCGCCTCGGCCCAGTCGGCGATGGAGGCGATGCACGCCGAAAGTCGCAGCGGCGACCGCCGCCCCTCCCACAAGTACACGCTCGAGGAATTCGGGCTCACGGCCGAGCAGGTGGACGAGAGATTCGCCAACTATCAGTTCAGCGCGACCAGCTGACGGGATAGTCGAGGATCGACGACGCCGCCCGCGCCGCGATCAGCGGCCTGGGCGACAGCGGCAGGTAGACGACCGGAGACGGCCGCGGTCCGGGCTCGGGTTCGCGCTCGGGCTCCGGCTCGGGTTCCCGTTTCGTGCCGCTGCCGAGGTCGAGTGTGTCGAGCAGCGGCATCAGTTCGCCGGCGATCCGATCTCCCACCTGCGCGAACGCCGCCTCGCCGAGGCCGACGGGGTCGCTGATGTTCGCATCGTCGATCTCGCCGTACTCCCTTCGGGCGACGGCGAGTTCGGCGACGGTGCGGGCACCGGTGTCGGTGGCGATCCGGCGAGCCTCGCGAAGCGTGAACGTGCAGTGGCTCGTCCCGAGGAGCAGTTCCATCGAACGGTCCCGGATCTGCTCGGTCATCGCGAGGACGAGGTCGGCGCGTTTGATCATCTCTGGCCGCAGGCGACGCGCTCGGAACCCGTCGGCGCTCGCGCCGAGGCCTTCGATGACGCGGGCGGCGACGGGTTCGATCGGAAAGCCCACGAGGGCTCGGACACCGGCGCTCTCCGCGGTGAGGCGCGGCAGACCGTGGGCAAGCGCGTACGCGTGCGTCAGCCGCTCTGCGATCGGCGAGCGGCAGACGTTCCCGCTACAGACGAACAGAACGTGCATGAGGGCACCCTAACCAGCGAGTTCGCCTTCGCGCGCGGGCAATTCCACTGGCCGAGCGGTCTGTTTCCGACATTCACCTGCCCGTGGTGAGTCGTTCACCCACTGGATTCCTCGTGGCCACCTCGAATCACGAACGCCCAGTTCACGGCGATCGACGCCGGAGTGTCGCCACGTACGCGATCTACGTCACATTTCCGGGTGGGTGCGGCACCGTCGCCGGGTTTCCGAACCTCCCGGCGCAGGTCGTCTGCCCACAGCAGACAATTGCCGGTCCGGCACCGGCGCGGCGGTAGTAATGGAGGCATGACCACAGCCGCACTACCCGACCTGAATTACCGCGACCTGTTGGCGGACAGACTGTTTCGCCAGCGCACGATCCTCCTCACCGGCGAGGTGGACGACGCCATGGCCGAGCGGGCCTGCTCCGAACTGGTGCTGCTCGCGGCCGCCGACCCCAAACGCGACATCGTGCTGTACATCAATTCCCCGGGCGGCTCCGTCTTCGCCGGCCTGGCCATCTACGACACGATGAAGCTCGTTCCCAACGACGTGGTGACCGTCGCCATGGGTTTCGCCGCGAGCATGGGCCAGGTACTGCTGTGCTCGGGCACCCACGGCAAACGGATCAGTCTGGCGCACAGCCGCATCATGATGCACCAGCCCTCGGCGGGCATCGGCGGCACCGCCGTCGACATCGCCATCCAGGCCGAGAGCCTCGAACGGATGAAACGACAGTCGCAGGAGATCCTCGCCGCCGAGACGGGGCATCCGGTCGAGCAGATCGCCGAGGACAGCGACCGGGACCGGTGGTTCACCGCCGACGAGGCCCGCGACTACGGGATCGTCGACCGTGTCGTGTCCTCGTTCGCCGAGATCGCCCCGCACACCACCGCCCCGAGAATTGGATTGTGAAGCCATGTCCCAATACACCATTCCCCACGTCATCGAGCGCACCCCGGCAGGCGAGCGGTCGTTCGACATCTTCAGCCGACTGCTGAACGAGCGGATCGTCTTCCTGGGCACCGAGATCGACGACGGAGTCGCCAATGTCGTGATGGCACAGCTGCTCCACCTCCAGGCGGACAGTTCCGATCAGGAGATCGGGCTGTACATCAATTCGCCCGGCGGCTCCACGACGGCGATGCTCGCAATCTACGACACGATGCAGTTCCTCCGACCGACCATCGCCACGTACTGCATGGGTCAGGCCGCATCCGCCGCCGCCGTGCTCCTGGCGGCGGGAACCAAGGGACACCGCCACGTCCTGGCCCACTCCCGGACGCTGCTGCACCAACCGTCGACACAGGGCAACGGCACGATCTCCGACCTGGCGCTTCAGGCCGCGGAAATCATGCGGGTCCGTTCGCAGACCGAGGCGATCCTGAGCAAACACACCGGTCAGACCGTCGAGCGCCTGCGGCGGGACACCGACCGGGACCGCATCTTCACAGCCGAGGAAGCGATCGACTACGGCCTGGCCGATACGCTCGTCGCGGCCTGACGGAAGGCGCTAGGCGGCGAGCAGTGTGGGCACCTGCCGGTTCGGGCTCCTGGTCGCCGGGTTCCGGTTCGTCGCGCCGAGCCGGCGCCCGGACCGGAACAGCAGGTGTTCCACCGGCAGACCGAGCGCGCCACACACTGCGCGCAGCATTTCCGACGACGGCTCCTTCTTCCCGCGTTCGATCTCGGAGAGGTACTGCTTCGACATGCCAACGGCGGCGGCGACGTCCTCGAGGCTCCGATCCTGGTCCCGGCGGGCTTCGCGGAGCACTCGCCCGTACAGCTCACGCACCAGCGGCTCCTCCCGTGATTGCTCGGGAGCGGCTGTCACCAGCGTCAGTCTGCGCTGAGCTTCCATACCTTCGGAGTCTTCCAGACGACGCACCCGGACGGAGTGGCGTTCACCGACAGCGGACAGCCGATCAGTACCGCCCGACGGCGAGCGCGACGTTGTGCCCGCCGAAACCGATCGAATTGCTCAGTGCATAGTCGATGCGCTGACGTCGGGGCGACCCGGCGACGACGTCCAGGTCGATGGCGGGGTCCTGGTTGTCGAGGTTGAGGGTCGGCGGGACGATCTGTTCGCGCACCGTCAGGACGGTGAGGATCGCCTCGAGGGCTCCGACCGCGCCGATGGAGTGCCCGAGTGCCGATTTCGGTGCGTACACCGATGCCTGCCCGGCGACGGCGGCGATCGCGGTGGCCTCGGAGGCGTCGCCGACGGACGTCGAGGTGGCGTGGGCATTGACGTGATCGACGTCCGCGCCGCTCAGTCCCGCCGTGTCGAGCGCCTTCCGCATGGCGCGCGCAATTCCGGCGCCCTGCGGATCGGGTGCGACGATATGGTGAGCGTCCGAGGTGATTCCGGCTCCGAGGATCCTGCCGTGGATCTCCGCGCCGCGAGACCTCGCGTGTTCCTCGGATTCGAGCACGAGCACCGCGCCGGCCTCACCGAACACGAATCCGTCCCGGTCCCGGTCGAACGGCCGCGATGCCCGTGCGGGTTCATCGTTGCGGGTGCTCATCGCGCGCATCATCGCGAAACTCGCGATGGGCACCGCATCGATCTGCCCCTCGACCCCGCCGGCCACCACCACGTCCGCCTCGCCGGTGGCGATCAGCCGCCAGGCGTGCGCGATCGCCTCCGATCCGGACGAACACGCGGACACGGGCGCGAACACCCCAGCCTTCGCGCCGATCTCCAACCCGACGGTGGCGGCGGGACCGTTCGGCATGACCATGGGAACGGACATCGGCGAGACCTTGCGGTACCCGTTCGCGCGCATCGCGTCGACGGCGCCGACCAGGGCGTCCCCGCCGCCCAGTCCGGTGCCGATCGCGACGGCGAGCCGCTCGCCGTCGACGTCGGGTGAGCCCGCGCTCGCCCAGGCGCGCCGGCCGAGGACGAGGGCGCTCTGCTCGACGAACGACAGGCGGCGCTGCTCCACGCGTGACAGGTGCTCGGCCGGGTGCGCCGTGAGCTTGCCACCGATCCGGACGGGAAGGTCGTAATGGTCGACGAACGGCTCGTCGAGCACACCGATTCCGGACCGGTTGCGCAACAACCCTTCCCACGTGCCGTCGACGTCGTCGGCGATCGACGTGATGGCGGCGAACGCCGTGACCACCACCGGGCGTCCGGTATCCCGCATTTCTGAAGCAGTCGTTACAGTCATGCCGTCATGAATACCTGTACCGTCCGCTACAGTCAACCGCATGGCCCGCCCCCTCGACCACGCCAAGCGCGCGCAGCTCCTCGCCGACGTCGTCGGCTACATCGCCGAACACGGACTCGCGGACCTGTCGCTCCGGCCGCTCGCCGCCGCACTGGGCACGAGCTCACGCATGCTCATCTACTACTTCGGCACCAAGGAGGAGCTGCTGGTCCAGGCTCTGGCGACGCAGCATCCCGGCTTCTCGTCCCTGTTCTCCGAAGTCTCGGACCGGGACGGGCTGCGTGCGGGTCTCGCGGAGCTGTGGACGTCGACCACCCAGGGCGAGTCGTCGGTCAGCACGAAGATTCTGTTGCAGGTGATGGGGGTGGCGAGCGTGCAGCGGGGCCCGTTCGCCGAGTTCGCCACCTCGGCCATCCATACGCTGATCGACGCCGTCGCCGACGCGATGATCCGGTGCGGGATCTCCGCTCCGGATGCCCGCGAGAATGCGACGGTCGCGGTGTCCGGGCTGCGGGGAATCCTCCTCGACCGCTTGGTCACCGGCGACGTGGCGCGGACGGATCGATCGGCGTCACGACTGATCGAGCAGGTGGTTGCCGAGTAGTTCGTCGACGCGCTCGGCCGCCTCGTCCGGGATCCAGTGGCTCACGCCGCGGAACACCTCGTAGGTGTACGGGCCGTCGACGAAGCGTGCGGTCAGCTCGGGACCTACCGGCCCGATCGCCGTGTCGCCGTCGCTCCACACGAAGAGCGTGGGCACCCGGACCTTCCGGGACGCCGATCGTGGTGCGATGAACGGCATGGCCCGATACCAGTTCAGGGCGCCCCGGGCTCGCGTCCGGTCGCGCATGGGCTCGAGGTCGCGCTTCGCCCCGTCCGCAGACTGACCGCTGGCGCGCAGCGCCCGGTAGCCGTAACCGTCCGAGGCGATCACCCGCTCCGGAATCCACGGCAGCTGGAACGCGAACATGTACCAGGACTTCAGGATCTGGCGACTGGTGAGCATCGCCCGCACGAACGCCGCCGGGTGCGGCACCGACAGCGCCGTGAGCGTGCGGACCCGGTCGGGCCGTTCCGCCGCGAGACCCCAGGCCACCGCCGCGCCCCAGTCGTGCCCGACGACATGCGCCGGACCGAGGCCCGCCTGGTCGATGAGCGCGACGACGTCCGCGACCAGTTCCGAGGCGCGGTACGCCCAGCGGGCGCGGGGCCGGGCCCCGGCCGAATAGCCGCGCTGGTCGGGCGCGAGAGTGCGGAATCCCCGCCGGTGCAGCAGCGGCGCCAGTTCGTCCCACGAGCGCGAGTCCTGCGGAAATCCGTGCAACAGCACCACCGGCGTGCCGTCGATCGGGCCCTCGTCGCGGACGTCGAACACGAGCCCGTCCCGGGTGAACGTGCCGATCCGTTCCGTGCCGCTCATCGGACGGCCGTCTCATGCTCGCTGCGGTCGGCGGCCGACGCACCGGCGCGGAGGAACCGTCCCGTCTTGGTGACGCCGAACCCGCCGGTGAACTCCCCGTCGCGGTAGACGAGCCTGCCGTTGATCACCGTCGCGACCGCCGCGCCGTCGCTGCGGTTGACCATCCGGCGCAGACCGCCGTACTCGGGGACCTCAGCCTCGAACAATCCGTCCACGGTGGCGTCCAGACCCGCCGGATCGATGACGACCAGATCGGCGCGGTCCCCTTCACGCAGGTGGCCGGCGTCGATGCCGTACCAGTCGGCCAGTTCACCCGTCAGCCGGTGGACGGCACGCTCGACGGACAGGAACGGCGTGCGGTCGGATTGCGCGTCCTTGACCTTCTTCAGCAACCGGATCGGATAGTTGTAGAACGCCATGTTGCGCAGGTGCGCACCCGCGTCGCCGAATCCCATCTGCACCCCGGAGCTGGCCGCGAGCTTCTTCGCGAACTTGGGACGATGGTTGGCGATGGTGGTCCGCCACCGCAGGTCGGTGCCGTACTGCACGACGAGATCGAGGTACGCGTCGACCGGGTGCACGCCACGCAGGTCACCCACCGCGCCGAACGTCTTGCCGATCAGCGTCTCGTCGGGACACCCGACGATCATCGCGTCGTAGAAGTTGCGGTGCCAGATGCGGGGGCTGAACTTGTTGTCGTAATCCTTGCGGAACCGGCGTCGGTAGGACTCGTCCTGCAGCAGGGCGTTTCGCTCCACCTCGTCCTTCAGATGCAGTGCCGCCGCGCCGGCACCGAACTCCTCGAACACCACGAGGTCGATGCCGTCCGCGTAGACGGTGAACGGCACCGGGAGGTGCTGCCACTTGAAATCGGTCTTGGCGAAGCGGTTCAGCAGCGGTGCCGCGGCGAGCATGAAGTACACGATCGGCGGGTAGGCCTTCGAATCCGCGGCCGACAACAGCGACGTCTTGAGAGGCTTGCGTCGTCCCAGACCCGAACTCTCCGCGAAGAATCCCGCGATGTTGGGGTGCAGGTTGATCGTCGGCGCGCTCTGCAGGATCTTGCCGCGCTCGCGCAGGATGCGGTTGAGGAAGCGGAACTCCTTCCATCGCGCATACGTGGACGGCAATGAGCGCGAACGGTATTCGTCGCCGTCGATCTTGTCGAGCGCATTGGTCATCGAGGACAGGCCGAGGAAGCCGGCGTCCACGGCCTCGGTGAGCATCGCGCCCATCCGCTCGAGTTCGCGAGCACTCGGCTTGGTCCGCTTGTCGGTGCCCCGGCCGAGGCCGAGCACGTGGGTGCGGATGTCGGAGTGCCCGATGAAACCGGCGACGTTGGGGCCGAGCGGCAGCGATTCGAGTGCCTCGACGTACTCCGCCGGGCTCTGCCAGATCTTGTTCTCGTCCAGGATCCTGAGCACGGAGTCGTGTGGCACGGCCTCGACCCGGCTGAACAGGTCGGCGCACTCGCGCGGCGTCGAGTACACGGTGGACAGGGAGCAGTTTCCGAGGACGACGGTGGTCACGCCGTGTCGCACCGACTCCGGCAGTCCGGGGCTGACGAGCACCTCGGCGTCGTAGTGGGTGTGCACGTCCACGAACCCGGGGACCACCCATTTGCCTGCCGCATCGATGATCTCGGTGTCGGGCCCGACGGGCAGCGGACGGATCGATGCGCGGACGACGACACCGTCGCGGATGCCGAGATTGCGGCGCCGGGGCGCGGATCCGGTTCCGTCGAACCACAGCCCACCATTGACGACGACATCGAAATCCGACATTGTTGCGCTCCTCACACTCGGTATGTGTTACCCGAGGTTACGTATCCCGTTGAGTAAAAGTCAATGGACGCCTCGAGGGTTCCTCAATAGAGTGCAGGGGTGGCCGCCGCACCCCGCTCTCCCGAAGATCGGCGCGCGCAGATCCTCGACGTGGCCGTCCGGCTTCTCGAGACGGTGCCGTTCGACGATCTGTCGATGGACCAGGTGGCGGCCGAGGCGGGCGTCTCCCCACCCCTGCTGTTCCACTACTTCAAGAACAAGCAGGGTTTTCGCAACGCCGTCCTCGAGGCCTCGGCCTCCGAACTGCAACGCCGGATGACCCCCGACGCGACGCTCCCCGTGTCCGGGCAGCTCCGAGCCGGCGTCGAAACGTTCGCGGACGCGGTGATCGAGCACCCCACCATCTACCTGGCGGTCATGCGGATGGCCGGTAGCGGTGACGAGCGGATGCGGCAGATCTACCGCGGCATGCGGCGCACGTTCACCCGCTGGATAGGCGCGTCGCTGGCCGAGTTCGGGGTGCCGACGACACCCGCGCTCGAGGCCGCGATCTCGGGCTGGCAGGCGTTCATGGAAGAGATCGTGCTGTCGTGGCTCGACGAACCGACCATGGACCGCACGGACATGATCGATCTGTGCGAACGCGCGTTCTACCACCTGCTTCCCGCAGCAGGCGTCGACGTCGACGCACTCGACGTGACACGCTGATCCGGACCAGCCGACACGAGGGGGTTCGCGGTGGGCGAGCTGATCTACTCGACGATCATGTCGCTCGACGGCTACATCGCCGACGAGGACGGCAATTTGCCCTACCGGATGTCATTGGCCGGCACGCTGAGCCGCCAGGAATTGCCGTCCCGGTGTCGGGTCGACGCCGAAGCGCTCGGCGTAGCGTTCGTGAACTTCCTCCCACTGATCCCATGACCCGTGCGCCTCCGCCTCGGAGAGGTACCCACCGGCGAGATGCGGCTCGAGCCGCGACAGGTAGGTCTCCCAGCCGGCTGCGGTCTGCGCTGCGATCGCACGGTCGCCGAAGACATGGATGAAGATCAACCGGCAGCCGTCTCCCTCGGCGGTCAGATCGAAGCTGTACTTCTCGCAACCGAAGGTCCACGCCAGCCGATGGGGTGCATCGACCTCGGTCACCTCGCCGGTCGCGCCGTAGGCCTCGAAGGTCTCCCCCGTCGCCGGTGTCCACTCGGCGGCCGCGGGAAACCAGCGCTCGAGTTCTGCCGGCACGCTGACCGCCCGCCACACGCGCTCGACCGAGTGGGCGAGCGTGCGCTCGAAGCGCAGCGCCGGGCGACCGTCGATCGTCTCCAGGGTTCCGTCGGTCATGGGTTCTCCTCCAGGTGTCGTTCGAGGGCGTCGAGGCGCCTCGACCAGAACCCGCGGTACGGCTCCAGCCACTGGTCGACCTCGGCGAGGGGTTCTGGGCGCAGCGCGTACAGACGTTGCTTGCCGTCCACGCGCACCACGACGAGCCCGGCCTCGCGCAGCACCTTCAGGTGCTTGGACACGCCGGGCTGGCTGAGCGCGATGTGCTCCACCAGCTCTCCGGCGGGCCGCTCACCATCACGCAGCAGGTCGAGAATCTGCCTGCGGTGAGGCTCGGCCAGGGCGGCGTAGGCGCTCATACCATCATATTGCCAGACGGAAATATGAGGCGCAACCGTCGCTGCGGCCGCGTCGGAACCGGCGGTCCTGCGGGCACGGACTTGACACACCTCCTGTGACACACAACACTTGCCCACACCGACCGAGCGAGTGATCGGTCGGCCGCTCGAATTCGGACATCCCGTTCGGACCGGAGCCGGAGAAAGGGGACAGCGGTGTCGTCGACGTTCACCAACGACGGAATCCAGGAGCCACCCGTAGCGACCGCTCTCGACGCGTGGCGGTCGCGCGTCGAGGCGCATCCCGATCACCCCGCCGTGGCCTATTTCGATGGCGCCCTCACGGCGCGCGAGGTCGACGACCTGTCGGACGCCCTCGCCGTCGCGCTGGACGAGTGGGGTGTCGGGCGCGGCGACCGGGTGGGCATCTACCTGCAGAATGTGCCGCAGTACGCCCTCGCCCTGCTGGCGCTGTGGAAGGTCGGCGCAGCGGCGCTGGTGCTCAATCCGATGTATCGCGGAAACGAACTCCGTCGCCTCGTCGACGATGCCGAACCGATCGGCATCATCTGCGAAGACGTGAGCGCCGCGGCCACGGCCGAGACCCTGCGCGGCAGCAGCGTGCGATTCTCGATCAGCACCAGTGCCCTCGATTTCCAGACCCGCAACGATCCGCGGGTGTTCGAGTCCACCACGCGCGCCACGCCGGCGGCCGACGGCGACCTCGTCGCACTCCTCGCGCGCTTTCGCGGCAGTCGGCCTCCCCTGATCGAACTCGGCGGCGACGACCTCGCGCTGCTCACCTACACCTCCGGGACCACCGGCCCGCCGAAGGGCGCGCTCAACTCCCACGCGAACGTGCTGGCCACCGCACCCGACTTCGATCACTGCGCCGGCGTCGTCGACGGGGACGTCGTGTTCGCTGTCGCTCCCCTGTTCCACATCACCGGTGCCGTGCTCAATGCCGGTGTGGCCCTCGTCCGGGACTGTGTGCTCGTCTTCGCGAATCGGTTCAACGCGGCCGTCGCACTGGAGACGTTCGTGGAGCACCGGGTGACCTACACGATCGGCTCGATCACCGTGTTCAACGCACTCTCCGAGGTGCCGGGTGCGAGCGCGGACCACTTCGCCTCGGTCAAGACCCTCTACTCGGGCGGCGCGCCCATCCCGCCCGCGACCGTGGAGAAGTTCGAAGCCAGATTCGGCAAGTACATCCACAACGCGTACGGGATGACCGAGACCACGGCCGGAGTGATCGCGGTGCCACCCGGCCTGCGGGCGCCGGTCGACCCGTCGAGTGGCTCACTGTCCATCGGTCTCCCGCTGCCCCGGGTGGACATCCGGGCGGTCGACCCGAATGGCGACCCCGTTCCGCCCCACACCGCAGGCGAACTGGAAATCGCCGGACCGCAGGTTGTTTCGGGCTACTGGCGCAACCCGGACGCCTCCCGGGACACGCTGCCCGGCGGACGGCTGCGCACCGGGGACGTCGCGATCATCGACGAGGCGGGGTGGGTGTACCTCGTCGACCGGCTCAAGGATCAGATCAACGTCTCCGGCTACAAGGTGTGGCCCCGTGAGGTCGAGGACACCCTCTACGAACACCCGGCCGTGCACGAGGCCGCCGTCGTCGGGCAGCCCGACAACTATCAGGGCGAATCGGTGGTGGCCTACGTCTCGCTGCGCAAGGGCGCGACCGCCACCGAGGACGAACTCGTCGCGTTCGCCCGCGACCGCCTCGCCGCGTACAAGCGGCCCCGGCTGGTGCACATCATCACCGACCTCCCGAAGACCCAGACAGGCAAGATCCGTCGCAGCGACCTGCGCTGAATCTCCTCTCGACCTTTCGACTCCGCGACCCCGACGAAAGTGACTGCACGTGAACGTCGACCTCACTCGCCAGGCGCAGCCTGACACCCATTCCGGCCCCACCCTCGCCTCCCGCAAGAAATCGCTCCTCGCCAGCTCCGTCGGCAACGTCCTCGAGTGGTACGAGTGGAGCGCCTACGCGGTGTTCGCCCCGTTCATCGCGGCGGCGATGTTCAGCAATTCGGACCCGGTCTCCGCCCTGATGTCCACGCTCGCCGTCTTCGCGGTCGGCTTCCTGATGCGCCCGCTCGGCGGGATCATCTTCGGCCGGATCGCCGACAAGCGCGGACGCAAATTCGTCCTCGTCACGACCATGCTGATGATGGCCACCGGCAGCCTGATCATCGGTGTGATGCCCACCTACTCGACCATCGGCGCGTGGGCGTCCCTGATCCTGCTCGCGGCGCGCGTGATGCAGGGCTTCGCGCACGGCGGCGAGTCCGCGACCGCATACTCCTACGTCGGCGAGATCGCGCCTCCAGACCGGCGCGGCATGTGGGGCAGCGTCGCGTTCATCGCGATCTTCGGCGGTTCGGTGCTGGCCTACACGGTCGGCGGCGTCGTCACCTCCTCCCTGTCCGACACCGCGGTCGGTCAATGGGGTTGGCGTATCCCGTTCCTCATCGGCGCGCTTCTGGCACTGTTCGCCCTGTACCTGCGCCGCAGCATGGAAGAGAGCGACGTCTTCGACGCTGCGCAGAACAACGACGATCAGCCGAGCATCCCCCGCCGCACCGTCGTCCGGGCGATCCTCCTCATGATCGGGATGACCTCGGGCATCACGGCCGCGCACTACACCTGGACGTCGTACATCTCCACGTACGCGATCACGCAGCAGGGCATGAACCCCGACACCGCGTACTGGATGCTGGTGATCGCTCAGCTGATCGCACTGGTCTCGCTGCCGTTCCTCGGGTTGCTCTCCGACAAGATCGGCCGGCGGCCCATGCTGGGCGCCTTCGCGGTTCTGATGTTCGCCCTGCAGTTGCCGCTGACGATGATGATCACATCCGACGGGTGGACGCTGCTTGTCGCCACCACCGCGGCCCTGCTGATCGTCGCGGTCCCGGCGTCGATTCTGTCCTCCACGCTCTCGGAGAGCTTCCCGACGCGACTGCGCACCCAGGCGATCGGATTCGCGTACTCGTTCTCCGTCGCGGTGTTCGGTGGCACCGCCCCGTACCTGAACCAGCTTCTCCTCGGCCTCGACCTCGGCTGGGTGTTCGGCGTCTACATCATGGCGCTGGCCGTCCTCACCGGCGTCGCGTGCCTGTTCATGAAGGAGACCAAGGGCATTCGCCTCGAAGACGTGTGAACACGCACAGAGAACCGGCAGGTGCATCACCTGCCGGTTCTCGTCGAGCGAGTGACGGGATTCGAACCCGTGTGAACGGCTTTGCAGGCCGGTACCTCAACCACTCAGTCACACCCGCATCGATGATTACTGTGCCCGGCCGGTGCCCCGGGCGCGAGGGTTGCGCTCACGGTGATTCTGAAACCGACACGCCGGGGCGGGAACAAACCATGTGCCCTCGTTGCTGTGTTGCTTCGTGACCGATACCGAAGAACGCGCCGTTCCGACCGCCGACCGGACAACCACCCGTCCCAGCCTTCGGGTGATCCTGGTACTCGGCGCGATGGTGGCCCTCGGCCCCTTCACCATCGACATGTACCTGCCTGCGCTTCCGGACATCGGAACCGACCTCGGCGCATCGTCGTCCGCGGTACAGCTGACCATCACCGGCACGCTGCTCGGCCTCGCGCTGGGGCAGTTGATCGTCGGACCGCTCGCGGACAGCCTCGGGCGTAGGCGTCCCCTCATCGCCGGTATCGGTGTCCACGTGGTCGCGTCCGTGCTCGCGGTCTTCGCGCCGACCGTCGCCGTGCTGGGTGTGCTTCGCGTCTTCCAGGGCATCGGGGCCGCCGCCGCCGCGGTGGTCGCGCTCGCCGTCGTCCGCGACCTGTTCTCGGGGAACACCGTCGCCGTCGTGATGTCGCGGCTGATGCTCGTGCTCGGCGTCGCACCCGTTCTCGCTCCGAGTATCGGCGGGGCACTCCTCATCGCCGTCGACTGGCGTGGGATCTTCGTCGTCCTCGCCGTGATCGGCACCCTGACGGCGTTGATCGGCGTGTGGGTCTGACGGAGACGTTGCCGCCGGAGCGGCGGCGCAAGAGCACTCTGCGCGCCGTGCTGGGCACCTACAAGAGCCTGCTGGGCGACCGCGCGTTCATGGTGCTCGCCCTCGTGTCGAGTGTGGCGATGGGATCGTTGTTCTCGTACGTCTCCGGTGCGTCGTTCGTGTTCCAGGACCAGTACGGCCTGGACGAGCAGCAGTTCGCGCTGCTGTTCAGCTCCGGCGCGATCGCTCTGATCGGCGCCTCGCAACTCAACGTCCGCGCCCTCGCACGCTGGTCACCGCTGCAGATCACGGTGTCGGCCCTCGCCTTCGCGACGGTGGCCGGGCTGGCACTGGTCACCACCGCCCACTTCGAGTTCGGCGGGCTCGTCGGGTTCGTCGTTCCACTGTGGTTCCTCCTCGCCGGTGTCGGCTTCGTCCTGCCCAACGCCCCCGCGCTGGCTCTCGGCCGCCACGGCGAGGCGGCAGGCACGGCGGCCGCGCTGCTCGGCGCCCTGCAGTTCGGTGTCGGCGCGCTGATCGCTCCCCTGGTCGGCGTGCTCGGCAACACCGGCGTCGCTCTCGCGGTCACGATGACGGCGTGCGCGGGACTCGGGCTGGTGGCGTTGGCGGCCGCCGCGAAGGCGGAAGAGCACTGACGACACGTTCGGCAGATTTTCGCGGCCCATCACCCGCCATGGGATGATCGACGCATGCCACCACCGTCACCACTTCATCTCGACCCCATCGAAGAGGCCCACCGGCAGTGGACGAAGCACGGCTGGGGTGATGTTGCCGACGGCATGGCCGCGGTGACCTCGGTGATGCGGGCACAGCAGATCATGATGGCCCGGGTGGAAGAGGTGCTCAAGCCGTCGGGGCTCACATTCGCCCGGTACGAATTGCTGACACTGCTGACGTTCACGCGCACGGGTGCGCTCCCGATGGCGAAGGCCAGCGCGCGCCTTCAGGTTCACCCCACGAGCGTGACGAACGCCGTCGACCGGCTCGAGACGGCGAATCTCGTGCGGCGTGTCCCGCATCCGAGCGATCGCCGCGCGACCCTGATCGAAATCACCGACGCGGGAAGGAAACTGGCCGTCGAGTCCACCGAGCGACTCAACGCCCAGGTGTTCTCGAGTCCCGGGGTGTCCGGCGACAAGCTGGAGCAACTGGTCACGATCCTCGCCGAACTGCGCCGAGAGGCAGGCGATTTCGACACCGGAGACGCCCCCACCAAGTGGTGAGACGGCTGTCGCCCCGCACCGGGATCCGGTGCGGGGCGACAGCCGTTTCAGGGTTTCTAGCGGTGCTTGAACACCGGCGAACGCTTCTCTACGAACGCCGCCATGCCTTCCTTCTGATCTTCGGTGGCGAACGTCGAATGGAAGACCCGGCGCTCGAACCGGACGCCCTCGGTGAGCGTGGTCTCGAACGAGCGGTTGACGGCTTCCTTCGCCATCATCGCGACCGGAAGGGACATCTCGGCGATGGTGGTCGCCGTCTGCAGCGCCTCGTCCAGCAGATCGGCGGCGGGCACGATCCGGGACACCAGCCCGGCGCGTTCGGCCTCCTCGGCGTCCATGTTCCGGCCGGTCAGGCACAGTTCCATGGCCTTGGCCTTACCCACCGCGCGCGTCAGCCGCTGCGAACCGCCGATGCCCGGGATGACACCGAGCTTGATCTCCGGCTGACCGAACTTCGCGGTGTCGGCGGCGATCAGGATGTCGCAGAGCATCGCCAGCTCGCATCCGCCACCGAGTGCGTAACCGGCGACGGCGGCGATCGTCGGCTTGCGGGCCGCGGCGAGCCGATCCCATGCTGCGAAGAAGTCGTCCAGGTAGACGTCCATGTACGACTTGGGCTGCATCTCCTTGATGTCGGCGCCCGCCGCGAACGCCCGATCGGAACCGGTGATGAGAATGGCACCGATCTCCGAATCCTTCTCCAACTCCTCCACCGCCGACACGACCTCGCGCATCAGCTCGGAGTTCAGTGCGTTGAGTGCTTTCGGACGGTTGAGGGTGATGATCCCCACCCGGCCCTTGCGTTCGAGCAGGATGGTCTCGAAGTCGGTCACTGGTCTCCCTTGGTAGAACGGTCGCGGATGTCGTTGATGATGGCCGAGAAGTCCTGGCCCCCACCGCCGGCGGCGTGGAACCGGCTGTACAGCTCGGCGGCGCGCAGCCCGAGGTCGGCCTCGACGCCGTTGGTCTTCAGCGCGTTCGCGGCGAGACCGAGATCCTTGTCCATCAGCGCCGCCGCGAAACCCGGCTGGTAGTCGTTGTTGGCCGGACTCGTCGGAACCGGTCCGGGCACAGGACAGTTGGTGGTGAGCGCCCAGCACTGACCCGACGCGTTGGACGCGACGTCGAACAGGGCCTGGTTGCTCAGACCCAGCTTCTCGCCGAGGACGAACGCCTCGCTGATGGCGATCATCGACACGCCCAGGATCATGTTGTTGCAGATCTTCGCGGCCTGACCGTTGCCCGGGTCTCCGCAGTGGACGACCTTCTTGCCCATCACGTCGAGCAGCGGCTTCGCGGACTCGAAGTCGTCCGCCGTGCCGCCCACCATGAACGCGAGCGTTCCCGCGGTGGCGCCGACGACGCCACCGGAGACGGGTGCGTCCACCGAACGGTGGCCCGCCTCGACGGCCTCGTCGTGCGCCGCGCGGGCGTCCGCGACGTCGATGGTGGACGAATCGATGAACAGGGTTCCCGGCTTCGCGGCTGGCAGGATCTCCGCGTAGAGCCCGAGGACGTGCTTGCCGCTCGGCAGCATCGTGATCACGACGTCCACCTCACGCACGGCCTCGACGGCCGAATCAGCGACGGTGACACCGTCTTTCACTGCCTGTTCGAGTGCGGCCGACGCGAGGTCGAATCCGACCACCGTGTGCCCCGCCTTGACGAGGTTGGCCGCCATGGGACCACCCATGTGGCCGAGTCCCAGAAATCCGACGGTAGTGCTCATAGCAGTCCCTCCTGGACGCGTGTAGCTGGTGGTCAATGCTGCGGCTGCGGGGCCGTCAGGCCGAGTTCGAGGTCGCCGAGTGGTGCGAAGAACGCGTCGACCCGCGCTGGGTCGACCTCGTCGATCGTGGCGGGCGACCAGTGCGGGTTGCGGTCCTTGTCCACGACCTGCGCCCGGATGCCCTCGACGAGGTCGGGTGAGCGCAGGCAGGCGACGGACACCCGGAACTCGTCGTCGAGGACTTCCTCGAGACTGCAGGCCTGCCGGGCGCGGCGCAGCGATTTCAGGGTGACCGCGCACGCGGTCGGCGACTTCGAGCGCACCTGCTCGGCCGCCTTCTCCGCCTCGGGCACCCCACTGCCGCGCAACCGGGCGACGATGTCGGCGACACTGTCGGCCGAGTACGCGGCGTCGATCCAGTCCTGCTGCGCCAGCAACTCCGATGCCGGTGCCGGTTCGGTGAACGCGCCGAGCGCCTCCTGAACGGACGTCGTCGACAACGCGTCGATGAACTGCTCGATCTTCCCCGAGGGGATGAAGTGGTCGGCGAACCCGCACGCGATCGCGTCGCCGGCGCTGAGCCGGGCGGTGGTCAGGGCGATGTGGGTGCCCAGCTCGCCCGGGGTGCGGGCCAGCAGGTAGGTGCCGCCGACGTCGGGGACGAAACCGATCCCGGTCTCGGGCATCCCGATCATCGACCGTTCGGTGACGATCCGCACGCTGCCGTGCGCCGACACCCCGACCCCGCCGCCCATCACGATGCCGTCCATGATCGCCACGTACGGCTTGCCGTAGTTCGCGATGGCCGCGTTGAGGATGTACTCCTCGCGCCAGAACTCCCGCGAACCGGTGCCCCCGTCCTTCGCGTCGTGGTAGATCGACACGATGTCGCCGCCCGCGCACAGGCCCCGCTCCCCGGCACCGGTGATCACCACCGCCCGGACCGCGTCGTCGCCGGACCACCCGGCCAAAGCCGCCGCGATCTGCCGGACCATCGCATGATTGAGGGCGTTGATCGCCCGGGGCCGATTGAGCACGATCCGGCCCAGACCGCCGCTCGTGGTGATCAGAACTTCCGGTTCCGCCGGTACCGCCTCGCTCATGCCGCTCCCTGCTTTCCGTGTCCGGCCCCCGCGACGACGCTGCGGGCGATGACCACCCGCATGATCTCGTTGCTGCCCTCGAGGATCTGGTGCACCCGCAGGTCCCGGACGATCTTCTCGATTCCGTACTCGGCAAGATAGCCGTACCCCCCGTGCAGTTGCAGCGCCCGGTTCGCGACCTCGAACCCGGTGTCGGTGGCGAACCGCTTCGCCATCGCACACAGCTCGACGACGTCGGGGGCGCCGTCCTCGAGCGCCGCCGCCGCCCGCCACAGCAGGGTGCGGGCCGCCTCCAGTTCGGTGCGCATGTCGGCGAGCTGGAACTGCAGTGCCTGCGAGTCGATCAGCGGCGACCCGAACGCCTTCCGGTCCCTCAGATAGGCGACGGCCTTGTCCAACGCGGTCTGCGCGCCGCCCACCGAACACGCCGCGATGTTGAGCCGGCCACCGTTCAGGCCGGCCATCGCGATCCGGAAACCACCGCCCTCGGACCCGAGCAGATTCGCCGCCGGCACCCGCACGTCCTCGAAGATCACCTGCCGGGTCGGCTGGGCGTTCCAGCCCATCTTCACCTCGTTCGGCCCGAACGACAGACCCGGCGACCCCTTCGGGACGATGAACGCCGAAATCCCCCGCGGCCCGCCCTCCCCGGTGCGGGCCATCACCACGTACACATCCGAGGTGCCCGCCCCGGAGATGAACTGCTTGACCCCGGTCAGGACGTAGTCGTCGCCGTCGCGGACCGCCCTCGTGCTCAGCGCCGCCGCATCCGACCCGGCCCCCGGCTCGGTCAGGCAGTAACTGCCGAGCTGATCCATCGAACACAGCCCCGGCACCCACGCGCGGCGCTGCTCGTCGGTGCCGAACCGGTCGATCATCCAGGTGACCATGTTGTGGATCGAAATGTACGCGGCGATCGACGGGCACCCCTTCGCGAGCTGCTCGAAGATGCGGGCCGCGTCGACACGAGTCAACTCGGACCCACCCACATCCTCACGGATATAGATCCCACCCATCCCCAAAGACGCCGCCTTCCGCAGGACATCCACAGGGAAATGCTTGGCCTGATCCCACTCCACGGCGTGCGGCGCGAGATGCTCGGCCGCGAAGTCACGGGCGGTGTCGCTGATCGCCCGCTCGTCATCGGTCAAGGTGAACATGGAGGTCCGTTCAGTTCATGGTCGGGATGACGAAGTGGTTGGTCTCTTCCTTCTTGCCCGAGGGCCAACGCTGCGTCACGGTCTTGGTCTTGGTGTAGAAGCGGAACGAATCGGGACCGTGCTGGTTCAGGTCGCCGAAGCCGGAGCGCTTCCAGCCGCCGAACGTGTGGTACGCGATCGGCACGGGGATCGGCACGTTGACGCCGACCATGCCGACGTTCACGCGGTTCGTGAAGTCGCGGGCGGTGTCGCCGTCGCGGGTGAAGATCGCGACGCCGTTGCCGTACTCGTGCTCGGTCGGCAGGCGGAGTGCCTCCTCGTAGTCCGCGGCACGGGCGACGAGCAGGACGGGTCCGAAGATCTCTTCCTTGTAGACGCGCATGTCGGTGGTGACCTTGTCGAATAGGGTCGCACCGGCGAAGAAGCCGTTCTCGTGGCCCTCGAGGGTGAAGCCGCGGCCGTCGATCACGGCCTCCGCACCCTCGTCGATGCCGATCTGGATGTAGTTGTTCACCCGCTCGAGGGCGTCCTTGCTGACCAGCGGGCCGAAGTCGGCGGACTCGTCGTCGCTGCGGCCGATCGTGAGCTTGCCGACCCGTTCGGTCAGCTTGGCAACGAGCGCATCGGCCGTCTCCTCGCCTACCGGGACCGCGACGGAAATGGCCATGCACCGCTCACCCGCGGAGCCGTAACCTGCGCCGATAAGGGCATCGGCCACCTCGTCGAGGTCGGCGTCAGGCATGATGATCGCGTGGTTCTTCGCGCCACCGAAGCACTGCGCACGCTTGCCGTGGGCCGCGGCGGTCTCGTAGATGTACTGCGCGATGGGCGTGGAGCCGACGAACCCGACAGCCTTGACGCGGTCGTCGGTGAGCAGGACGTCCACCACTTCCTTGTCACCGTTGACCACGTTGAACACGCCTGCGGGCAGACCGGCCTCGAGGAACAGCTCGGCCAGACGCAGCGGCACCGACGGGTCTCGCTCGGACGGCTTGAGGATGAACGCGTTGCCGGCGGCCAGCGCGGGACCGGCCTTCCACAGCGGGATCATGGCCGGGAAGTTGAAGGGGGTGATGCCGGCGACGACGCCGAGCGGCTGACGCATCGAGTACACGTCGATGCCGGTCCCGGCGGATTCCGTGTACTCGCCCTTGAGGAGGTGCGGGGCGCCGAGGGCGAACTCGATGACCTCGAGGCCGCGCTGGATGTCGCCCTTCGCGTCGGGGATCGTCTTGCCGTGCTCGGACGACAGGAGGCGCGCCAGCGAATCCATCTCCTCCTGCACGAGCTGGAGGAACTTCATCAGGACGCGGGCCCGCTTCTGCGGGTTGAACAGCGCCCATTCCCGCTGAGCATCCACCGCGTTCGCGATGATCGCCTCGGTCTCGGCCTTGTCGGCGAGAGGCACACGCGCCTGCACCTCACCGGTGTTGGGGTCGTAGACGTCGCCGAACTTGTTGGAGGCACCGGGGACGCGCTTGCCGCCGACGAAGTGGGATAGCTCTTGAACCATTGTGCGAACCCGTTTCTTGCTCGATGATGAGGGAGTTCCGAATATGTAGCCCATCCTATAGTTGGATGTCCATGTATGTCCAGACGTAGACAGTTCGGTCGTGCTCACCACCCTACGATCGGGTCATGCAGATTCACTCTCCCGAGGAGCTGAATTTCCTCCGCGTCCTCCGGACCAACCCGTGCATCACCACGATCTTGGACCGTGCACCCCAGCTCGGCCTCTCGGACTGGTACCGCACCGCAGGCGCCGTGTTCCAAACGGTCTGGAACCACCTCGACGGCCGCGACCCACAGTCGGGGATCAACGATTACGACCTCTTCTACTTCGACGACAGCGACATCGGCTACGAGGCCGAAGACGACGTCATCCGCAGAGCCGACGCACTGTTCGACGACCTCGACGTGCGCGTCGAGGTCAGAAACGAAGCGCGTGTACATCTTTGGTACGAACACCATTTCGGCGCGCCCGCGACACCCTTCACCGACTGCAACGACGCCATCGACCACTTCGCCTCCACCACCTGCTGCTACGGCATCCGGAGCAACCCCACCGGAGACGACGAGATCTACGCTCCCCACGGATTCACCGACCTCTTCGACATGGTTCTGCGCCCGAACCCCGTACTCGCCCCGCGCGACGTGTACGAGGCCAAAGCCGCCCGGTGGCAGAAGGAATGGCCCCGATTGACAGTGGTGCCGTGGCCGGAGTGAGAAGTCAATGCTTTCGCACGACGTGCTCGGGCTCGCCCGGTTTCCAGATGGTGATGTCCATGTGGCCGTCGCCGACCTCCACTGCCGAGCCGCCGGTCAGGTCGGCTCGGTAGCAGTGATCGAACTCCTGCCCCCTGATGTCGAACCCGGTCTCGTCGAACAGCGCCTGCGCGAAACGCTGATGCAGGGCCTTGTCCTGGACGTCGTCTACGACACCCCACAGTTTCGCATCGCCCTCCTTCACCTCGGTGTCGACGGTCGCGGTGTGCAGGCAGAAGCGCGGATCACGAGCCAGGTCCCGGAACTTCGTGGTGTTCGGCATTCCGGCGATCCACAATTGATTCTCGAAGAACCTCGGCTCGACCGGGCTGATCCGCGGAAATCCATCAGAGCGAAGCGTGCCGAGCATGCATAGGTTTCCGGTCGCCGCGTGCCTGCGGGAGAAGATAGCGGCAATCCGCGGAGCAGCTTCGGCGAACTCATTCCAGCTGGCCATGCACACGACCCTACGACGATTCCCATGGCCGCCGGGTCAAGACGCACGCAATTGTGCGATCAGTACCGCCTCGACTTCCGACTGTCGTGCGGCTGCCGGGAGCGGCGGGGCCGCAGATCGGTAGTGGTGTCCGGTCGGGGTGCCGAGGTCGATGAGGTGGGTGCGGGCGGGGTTGTGTACGGGGCGGGCCGTCCAGCCCGGTGCTTCCTTCGCGTAGTTGCAGGCCTCGCAGAGTCCGGACCCGTTTCGCGCGGTGGTCTTACCCAATGTCCTGCGTGAGCGGATGTGATCGTGATGCCGGATCGGCGCATCGCACCACGGAGTCCTGCACGTCCGATCCCGCAGATCGATCAGCTGTCGCAGGCTCTTTGGGAACGTGCGCGCCTGGGATTCCATCGCCGTCAGCGCCCCCGACTGCGGGCACGAATACACCCGCCGCAGCGACGTCTCGGTGTCATTGTCGACGGCGTCGGCGACCAGCTGCCGGGCGATCGCGGCCGGCACCGGCCCGAGCCCCTGCATATGCGCGGCCTCGTGCCCGCCGGCCAGCAAGGTCTCGTCCGAGAGCACCAGGTTCACCGCCACCGGAACACCACCAGCAGCGGCCCGCCCGGTGCCGCGGTCGAACAGTAGGTCCACCATCAGCTGATTGCGGGTGCGGCCACCACTGTTGCCGGTGGCGATCAGACTGTCCGCGTCCCGACCGAGCGTGGCCCGCAGGCAGACGGCCTGCTCCACCGGCATCAGCACGCTCAGATATGCCATCGAGTCCGGCGCGGGGCGTGTCGTGACCCGTCGTTCGGACACTGCCTTTCGGTGCCGGGCCACGACCGCTGCGGCGTCGAGTTCGACCGCCAGCGCCTTGGCCCGTGCGATCAGTCCGCGGTCGCCGACGCCGTCGAGAATGGCCGGGTCCGAACACAACCGGCAGTCCACGCTGCCCCGATCGGCCGCCGACAGGCACGCCGCTTCCCGCACGAGCAGCGTGGCTCGCCATTCGTTCAACCGCCCGGTCTGCAGCAAGGCCAGGGTGTGCGACATTTCGTGCACCAGAGCCCGTGCGAACCCCAGGTGCCGCCCGCCGCGGTTCGGGGACTCCCTGCGCGCCAACGCAATCTGCGACGCGATGCCCCGGTCCCAGTCCGCCCGCGGCAACCCGGCGGCCTTGCGGTCCGCGCGGATCTGGGTGGCGACGTCGTCGGTGATCACCGCCTGCACCGCACACCCGACCGACTTCAACGCCTCGATCGCATCGAGCAGGTCGATTCCCAAGCCCGCATCCCCGTCGGCGGAAACCCCCCGCAGCCGCGCCGCGAACGCACGCAACTCCGCCAGATCCGGCGCCACCAATTCCCCCACAACCAACCTCCCCCAAGGTCGTTCGAATGCATGTTCGACTCTAGCACCAGCCCTTACCCAGTGGCAATAGCCCGCGTTGACTCATCAGAAACGCCCGCGTAGTCCATTGTCCGCCTCACCTGAAAATGCCGGCGTAGCGACATAGCTTCGGGCGGGACGGCACTCGAGGCCGATCACATACCACGCCAGTTCCCTGTTCGAGTCCGAGATCCCGATCCGCACCTGGGCGCAGTGGGAGGATGCGGCGCCGGGGAACGCCCGAATCGAGCTGGTCGGCTACGAGGGCGAAACCACCATCGGTGAGTACGCATCACCACGACCTGCCCGACTGGTGCGACAAACAACAGATCACCCGCTTTCGTCCCGGAAACCCAACGACGGCGCTCGTGTGGAACAGAAGAACTGGACCGTAGTACGCACCATCGTCGGCTATCTCGAAGAAAGCCGCTGCCACGCGGGCATTTCTGGATGAGTCGACGAATCAGACTTCGCGGGCATCGTGACATGAGGCAACAGGGATCGAAGGAATCAGAGCCCCAGAGCCTCCGCCGCTGCCCGGGCGAGGGTTTCGTCGACGGCGTCGTAGCCGCCGGACCCGCCGCCCGGACCGCCGCTGTCGGCGACGGTGCGGCGGGCGGAGAGATGCACGGCGTCGATGCCGGTGTCCGCGACCGCGGCGATGTCCTCGACGCGGATCCCGCCACCTGCCATCACTTGGATCCGGCCGTGCGCGTGGGCGACCATGCCGGACAGGGCGTCGAGGCCGTCGATGCACCGTGGCGCTCCGCCCGAGGTGAGGACCCGGATGATGCCCGACCGCGCGAGCGTATCGACGGCGGTCGCCCGGTCGTCGACGACGTCCATCGCACGATGGAACGTCACCTCGACCGCGTACGGGTCGATGCCGTCGAGCAGGCGGCGCAGAGCGTCGCGGTCGACGGACATGTCGGGGGTGAGCGCACCGAGCACGACCCCGGACGCGCCGGCGTTCACCGCGGCCCGAACGTCGCGAGCCATCACTGCGATCTCGTCGGCGTCGTAGACGAATCCGCCGGGCCGGCAACGGATCAGCGGGTGCACCGCGATCCCCTGGGCCGCAACCGCTTCGATCGTGCCGATGCTCGGCGTCAACCCGCCGGTCGCGCCGAGTGCGGTGCACAACTCGACGCGCACCGCTCCGGCACGTCGGGCGATCCGGGCGCCCGCGACGTCCTGGACCGCCAATTCGAGTACGGGTGTCATCTAGAACGACTGCCAGGAAGGCTTGTGTTCCAGCGCATACCGGTAGTAGTCGGCGAGTTGCAGCTTGCTCGCTGCGGCTTCGTCGATCACGACGGTGACGTGCCGGTGCAGCTGCATTACCGATGCCGGGCAGAATGCGGAGAGCGGTCCCTCCGCGGCGGCAGCGATCGCCTCGGCCTTGCCCTTGCCGAACGCGATCATCACCAGGTGCCGAGCCTCGCTGATGGTGCCCAACCCCTGCGTGAGGACGTGGTGCGGGACGTCGTCGACGCTGTCGAAGAACCGCGCGTTGTCGAGGCGGGTCTGCTCGGTGAGGGTCTTGACGCGGGTGCGTGAGGTCAGCGCGGAGCCCGGCTCGTTGAATCCGATGTGGCCGTCGGTCCCGATGCCGAGAAGCTGCACGTCGACGCCGCCCGCGTCGGCGATGACCGCGTCGTACCGCGCGCCTTCCTCGGCGATGTCGGGCGATTCGCCGTTCGGGCTGAGCACGCGGTCGGTGTCGAGGTTGACGTGGTCGACGAACTCCGAGCGAATCACCGAGAAGTACGACTGGTCATGGGTTTTCGGAAGTCCGACGTACTCGTCCAGCAGGAAGGCGCGTGCGCCCGAGAAGTCCAGTCCGGACTCACGGTGCCTGTGGGCGAGTTCCCGGTAGCTTCCGAGCGGGGACGAGCCGGTCGCGAGGCCCAGCGTCGTCGGACCGCGTCGCACGTACCCCTCGACGATGTCCGCGACGGTCGAGCTGACGTCCGACGGCGTCTGCCGGATTACGATTTCCATGCGAGTCCTTCCGTTTCGGCGGGTATTCCGCCGACGAACACGCCGCGGGGGCGCAGTTGGTGATCGGTCACGACGATATCGGCGCGGCGGCCCGGGGCGAGGCTGCCGCGTTCGGACTCCAGGCCGAGCAGCCGGGCCGGAGTCCTGGTGGCGGAAGCGACGGCGTCGACGAGCCGGATGCCGCTGTCCACGACGGCGGTGCGGACCACGTCCAGCAGCCGTGCGGTGCCGCCTGCGATGGCCCCCTCGGACCCGTCGGTGGTCGCGAGCCGGGCGACACCGCGCGAGACGCGCACGTCCAGGGGCCCGAGCTGGTAGTCGCCGTCCGTGACACCGGCGGCGGCCATGGCGTCACTGACGAGGACGATCTGGTCGGGCCCGACGGTGTCGAACACCATCGACACGGTCTCGGGCGCGAGATGCACTCCGTCCGCGATCAATTCGACGACGATGTCTCCGCGACCGGCCGCGGCCAGGAATGCCGCCACCGGTCCCGGCGCGCGATGGTGCAGTGGTGGCATCGCGTTGAACAGGTGTGTGGCGGTCAGTGGGCCGCCGGCGGCGTCGGCGATCCTCGCGGACGTGGTCGCCGCGTCGGTGTCGGTGTGACCGAAGCTCGGTAGCACGTCGAGCCGGCGCATCGCGGCGAGCAGTTCGCCGAAGTGCGCGGTCTCCGGCGCGAGCGTCATCGACCTGACGGTGCCGCGCGCGGCACCGCAGATCCTCTCGAACAGGCCGGGATCGCCGGGGATCACGGATGCGGGATCCTGCGCACCGCACCGTGCACCGGAAATGAACGGACCCTCCAGGTGGATCCCGAGGAGCTCACCGCGTTCCACCAGATCGGCGAGGATTCCGGCCTGCCGGAGCAGGTCCTGCTCCCCTGCCGAGACGAGGCTGCCGAGCAGTCCGGTGGTGCCGTGCTCGCGGTGATGGTCCGCGGCCCGCCGGGCACCGTCGGCGTCGGCGTTGGGAAATCCCGCGCCGGCGCCGCCGTGGCAGTGCAGGTCGATCAGGCCCGGCAGCAGTATCGACGAACTCGGTTCCGGTAGCGGCACTTCTCCGCGGTACTGCACCGCGGACCCGACCCAGGAGATTCGGTCGCCGTCGGTGATCACCACACCGTCGGCGATGACGCCGTCCTCCACGACCACCTTGCCCCGCAGGATCATCGAGGCGCTCCGGATGTGAGAGCGGCGACCGCCGATCGTGCGGCCTGCGGGGACCGTGCGCCGCGTGCGGCGACCGCCATCTCCCGGCACAGGCCGAGGTCGGCGGCTGCCAGACGGGCACGCACGGCACCCAGCGACAGGGCGACCATGGACAGGCTGGTGACGCCCAGCCCGACCAGCACCGGGGCCAGCGCGGGATCGGACGCGGCCTCCCCGCAGACACCGACGGGTGCGCCTGCCTCCGCTCCTGCCGCGCCGACCAGGCCGATGAGGTCCAGGACCGCGGGCTGCCACGGGTCGAGCAGTGGGGCGAGACTGCCTGCCATCCGGTCCACGGCACACGTGTACTGGCTCAGGTCGTTGGTCCCGATACTGACGAAATCGAGGTGCTCGAGCAGGTCGCGCGCACGCAGTGCTGCCGAGGGGATTTCGATCATCGCCCCGACCTTGGCGATACCGGCGGAGCGGGCGAGCGCGGCGAAGCCCTCCGCCTCCTCGGCCGTCGCGACCATCGGCGCCATCACCCACAGGTCCGCGCCGGTGGCGGCCGCCGCGGCGCCGAGCGCCTCCAATTGGGTGGCCAGGACGTCCGGGTAGACGGTGCCGACCCGCAGTCCGCGCACGCCGAGTGCCGGGTTCTCCTCCGCGCCGAGGTCGAGGAACGGCAGTGGTTTGTCGGAGCCGCTGTCGAGTGTCCGGACCACCACCTTGCGTCCCGCGAACTGTTCCAGCACCGACGTGTAGGTCGCGATCTGCTCGTCGAGGGTGGGTGCGATCTGCCTGCCGAGGTACAGGAATTCTGTGCGGAACAGCCCGACGCCCTCCGAATCCGCGGTGGCGGCACGCGCGGCGTCGTCGACGGTGCCGATGTTGACGAGCAGGCCGACGGGTGCGCCGTCCCGGGTGCGGCCCGGTCCGCTCGTCGCGGCGACTCGCGCTCGCGCCTCCGCGATCTGCTCGGCCGCCTCTGCCTGACGACGATCGCTGGGGTCCACGATGATCTCGCCGGTCGTCCCGTCGAGCAGCACCGGCCTTCCCTCGGCCAACCGGTCGAGGTCGGCGCAGTTCACGATCGCGGGCAGGCCGAGCGATTTCGCCAGGATCGCAGTGTGACTCGTCGGCCCGCCCTCCGCGGTGAGCAGGCCGACCACGTCGCTGCCGCCGAGCATCGCGGTGTCCGCGGGCGACAGGTCACGGGCGACGAGAACGAATGGGTACCCGGGATCGGGGATGCCGGGCATCGGGACTCCCAGCAGCACCGCGACCGCGCGATGCCCGAGGTCACGCAGGTCCGCGACGCGCTCGGCCAGGTACCCACCGAGGACCTCGAGTGTGGCGCAGTAGCCGTCGAACGCGACGCTCACGGCGTGTGCCGTCGGCATGCCGGCGAGAAGGTTCTCCTCGGCGGCGGACACGATTCCCGGGTCGCGGGCCATGGCCGCCGACACGAGCAGGATCTCGGACGCGACGCCGTCCACCTGGGCGGCGCGGGCTTCGAGGTCGCCGGACACGGTCGCGAGGGCGTCCCGCACCCGGGCGACCTCGGCGGTGACCGATTCGCCGACAGGGTCTTCGGCCGAGGTCGCGACCGGTGTCCCGAACGCGAGCCAGGGTGCGCAGACCAGCCCCGGACTCACCCCGAGGCCGTGCACGAGAACTTCCGTAGCCGTCGACATCAGGCGGCGTCGAGGTCGGAGGCGAGCAGGTCGGCGAGGCGGTCGAGAGCTTCCTCGCTGCCCTCCCCTTCCGCGGTGATCGTCACCTCGGTACCGAATCCGGCGCCGAGCGTCATCACCGCGAGCATGCTGCCTGCGTCCACCGGCGCGGACTCGCCGACCGCGATCTGCACTGCGACCGGTACCGCCGCGGCGGCCTGGGTGAACTTCGCAGCGGGACGGGCGTGCAGTCCGACCTTCGAACCGATGAGGACCGTTCGTGTAGCCATGCTCACTGACCTGCCTTTTCCGTGTCGGCGTTCGTGTCGGCGTTCGCTTCCGCGTCGTCCTCCCGACCGGGAGTGCGCAGGTTCCACTTCTTGATGACGAAGCTGAACAGGACGTAATAGATCACCGCGTACCCGAGCCCGATGGGGATCAGCATCCACGCGTTGGTGGCCTTGCCGAAGTTGAGCACGTAGTCGAAGAAGCCTGCGGAGAACGTGAATCCGTCGTGGATGCCGAGCGCGTTGACGAGCGCCATCGAGGTGCCGGTGAGGAACGCGTGGATCAGGTACAGCGGCCAGGCGACGAACATGAACGCGAATTCGAGGGGCTCGGTGATGCCAGTGAGGAACGCCGTCAGCGCGGTGGAGAGCATGATGCCACCCACGAGCTTCTTCTGCGACGGCCGGGCGTTGCGCCAGATCGCCAGTGCGGCAGCAGGAAGGGCGAACATCATGATCGGGAAGAAGCCGGTCATGAAGATGCCGGCGCTCGGGTCGCCGGCGAAGAACCGGTTGAGGTCGCCGCGGACGAGTTCCCCGCTCGCGTTCTGGTAGTCGCCGACGAGAAACCACACGGTGGAGTTCAGGATGTGGTGCAGTCCGGTCGGGATGAGCAGGCGGTTGGCCATGCCGTAGACGCCGCCACCGATCACCGAGTTCTCGGCGACGGTCTCGCCGACCCACGTGAGGGCGGAGTTGAATGCCGGGTACAGGAAGGCCATCAGGACGCCGACGACGAGACCGGTGAGGGCGGTGAGAATGGGAACGAGCCTGCGCCCGTTGAAGAATCCGAGGTAGTCGGGCAGTTTGGTGCGGTAGAACCGCTGCCACAGAATGGCGGACAGCAGACCCATCACGATGCCCGCGAGCACACCGTAGTTGATCAGCGCCTGGTCGCCGTTCGGGTCGGTCTTGCCTTCGAGGACGACCGGCGACATGGCCTCGAACACGCCGTTGATGACCATGTATCCGACCACTGCGGCCAGGGCGGTGGAACCGTCTGCCTTCTTGGCCCAGCCGATGGCGATGCCCACCGCGAAGATGAGGGGCAGCCAGGTGAACACGGCCTGGCCGGCTGCGGAGATGACGGACGCGGCGGTGTGCATCGAGTCGAACCGGCCGAGGAGGTCGTCCTGGCCGAGCCGCAGCAAGATGCCGGCCGCGGGAAGTACCGCGATCGGCAGCATCAGGCTGCGCCCGAGGCGCTGTAACCCGGCAAACACCGCTGATTCCTTTTTCGGGCTGTCTACGACAGTCATATCGGCCTTCTCTGTGCGCTTCGGTCGCCGAATCGGCGTCTGGTGAGTCCCGAAACCGGCGGCGGCGAGCGCGTCGTCCGGCTTCGGGAAAACTATTGTGGACCAGCACCCCCAACGGGTACTGTCCGGTCATAACCAGTTGCTAGTTTGACCAGGTGAGCACAGGATGTCAACAGGCAAATGTGATCCAGCTAACCCATCCGGCACCATCACCTGCAGCTCGAACACGAACTACGAGGGAGAACCGATGTCCAAAGCGGACGCAATCATCAGCGGCCTCGGCGGTGCCGACAACATCGTCGAGATCGAAGCCTGCATCACCCGCCTGCGCACCGAGGTCAAGGACGGCGCCAAGGTCGACGAGGCCGCGCTCAAGGCAGCAGGCGCCCACGGCGTCCTGAAGGCGGGCAGCGTCGTGCAGGTCATCGTCGGCCCCGAGGCGGACACGCTGGCCGAGGACATCGAGGACATCCTGTGAGCCTGTCCGTGCAGGCTCCACTGCCCGGCCGCGTGCTTGCCCTGGCCGACGTGCCCGACCCCGTATTCGCCGGCCAGATGGTGGGTTCCGGAGTCGCGATCGAACCGGCGCGCGACCGTGGCGCCCTCGACGTGCTCGCGCCGATCTCGGGCAAGATCCTCAAACTGCACCCGCACGCGTTCGTCATCCTGGGCTCGGCGGGCGGCGGTGTGCTGGTACACCTGGGAATCGACACCGTGAAGCTGAAGGGCGACGGGTTCACCCTGCTGGCAGCGGAAGGCGACGACGTCGACGCGGGTGATCCCGTGGTGCGATTCGATCCGACCGAGATCGACGGCACCGGATACTCCGCCATCTGCCCGATCGTCGTGATGGACTCCAAGCCGGATTCGGTGTCGACCGACACCATCGGATCCGACGTGACCACCGGCGACGCCCTGTTCGACTGGACGGCGCCGTAGAACGGAAGGGCGGCCGGGCTCAGACGCTGCGCTGAGCCCGCTCCCCCTGAACTTCCATCTGCAGCTGGTAGCGATCGGACCGGTACCAGCTGCGGGTGTGCTCGACCGGTGTGGGACCGCTGAAGGACACCCGGTCGAAGTACATCACCGGGGCGCCCTTCTTGATGCCGAGCAGGGTCGCGATCTCCTGGCTCGCCCCGTCGGCGCTCACGGTCTGCTCCGCCCGGTCGATCGGCATGCCGTACTTGTCGGCGGTCGCCCGGTAGATCGAGCCGGTGAGGTCGAGGTCCAGCAGGCCGGGAAGCAGCGCGGCGTTGAACCAGCCGTCGTCGACGCTGACCGGTTCGCCGTCCGCCAGCCGCAGCCGTTTGACGTGATAGGCGCTGGTGTCCGGCGCAATGCGCAGCGCCTTCGCGGTGGCCTCCGGCGCCGCGTCCTCCTCGCTCTGGAGCACCACCGTCGTCGGCTTGTGCCCCTGCGCCCGCATCTCCTCTGTGAACGAGGCCAGGTGGAGTTTCGACTGCACCGGACGATGCGCGACGAACGTGCCCTTGCCACGCACCCGCACCAGGTGACCCTCGTTGACGAGCTGCCCGATCGCCTCACGAACCGTGATGCGACTGACGCCGTAGTCCTGCATCAGTTTTCGTTCACTCGTCATCAGGTCGCCGGGCTGAAGTTCCTTGGTGCACTTGTGCAGCAGGATGGCACGGAGTTGCTCGTGCTTCGGAATCACGCTGTCGCGTAGATGTACGGGCATCATTCCGGCGGCTCCAGCTCTGTCAGGGGTCGGACACATCGGATCAGGCAGTCGGACTGCAAAGGTCCCGTCCGGTCCGGTCCAACCACGAGAATACGTGATCCGGACGCTCCGGCCTACCGTGCGGCCTCGGCCAACGCTTCGAGATATTTGCGCGTCATCACCCTCTGCACGACCCGGCCGGCGGGCCCGCCGAGCCGGGTGAACCACCGGCCCGGTTTCGAGAACGCCGAGATGGTCGCGAGGACGGTGCCGTCCGGCCGCTGTTCGACGACGAAGCTCTCCTCGCCGCGCTCGGGGTGACCCGGCAGCGTCCCGTACGCGAATCCCTTGCGACGCGGTTCGTCGAGCACGTACACGACGCGGCAGGAGAACGTCAGCCGGACCGGACCGATGCCCCATCGCAGTTCGACCGACGTGCCGGGCGAGGCCGTCGGAGCGTCGGCCCGCACGTCCAGCCCGGCGTCGCAGTGCATGCCCCAGGCACACAGGTGGGTGGCGGCCGCGTCGAATGCGTCTGCCCCGTAGCCGATCACCTTCTGCTCGATCAGATGGTGATATCCCGCCGGGAAGGGAACATCGCGGCTCGCACCCACCTCGGGGTACGTGAACGCGGGCAGGTCGTCTCGGGAGGTACTGATGGCGGGATCCTCTCGGTCCGGACGTCACGAGCAGGTGGGAAGGCACGTTACCCGGCGCACGGCCTCGAGTCCTTCAGGTGTGCCCGGCCAGTGCCGATCCACGACCTGCGGACCTGCGCGGCGAATCACCGAGCGAAGCGTGAGGCCGATGATGATCACGTCGTCGGCGTATCCGATGACGGGGACGAAATCGGGTATCAGGTCGATCGGAACCGCGAGATAGACCAGCAGCAGGACGAGCCGGACGCGCAGACCCCGGGGCAGGTCCGGGTCGGCTGCGAGCCGGCGCAGGAGACGGAGCAGGTCCGGCAGCACCCGGATCGTCTCCCCGATCCGGGTGCTGTCGAGTCTCGATCGCCACAGCACGAGCGCCAGCACCACCCAGACGGCCAGCAGGCCCGCTGCCGCGCCGATCAGAACGGGCCGTGCCGCCGCCCACACCTGCCCCGGATCCATACGGCTGCGCCTATTGCTCCGACCGGACCGCGGGACGGATGTTCTGGTTCACATGGAAGAGGTTGTCCGGATCGTACTTCGCCTTCACCTGCGCGAGCCGGTCGTAGTTGCCGAGGTAGGAGGCACGCACGCGGTCCTCGCCCTCGGACATCATGAAGTTGACGTACGCCCCGCCCGCGGTCGTCGGGTGGAGGGCCTCCCAGTACCGCTTGGCCCAGTCCGTGATGACCTCGGCGTTGGCCGGATCCGGGTCGACACCGACGATCACCCCGGCCCAGCCGCCGTCCCGGTACGCGAACGCCGTGGCATCCTCGGCCACCCGCGTCGCCGCGCCGTCGATGGGATACATGTGCATCGTCGAATGCCCGGTGGGCAGCTGACGGCCGAACTCCAGATGAATGTCGATGGCGTCGTCGGAGATCTCCCGGACGAAGTCCGCGCGCCAGTACCACTGCAATCCGGCCGGGTACAGTCCGTCGAAGGCGGATTGCAATGCGGTGAAGGGCATTTCGTGGAGTCCGACCAGCAGCGGGTTTCCGAAGTCGCGGATCGGTTCGAGTACCGCGTCGGCCTTGTCCGGGTCACCCGTGTAGCACCAGACGACGCCGCACGCCTTGCGTCCCCACAGTTCCTCCGGGAACGGCGGCGCAGGCGGAATGGTCAGCAGCCCGATCCAGCCGTTGAGTTCCTCGGGCAGCGACGGCAGGAGTTCGCGGTACCACCGCATCACGTCCGGCGTGTCTTCCAGGTCGTACAGCACCGGCCCGCCGACGACGGTGCCGTGGTCACCGATGTCGTGACACGCGAACTGGAACGACGTGACCACACCGAAGTTTCCGCCGCCTCCCCGCAGCGCCCAGAACAGGTCCGGATGGGATCGTTCGCTCGCCGTCACCAGTGTGCCGTCGGCGAGGACGACGTCGGCGCTGAGCAGGTTGTCCACGGTGAGACCGAAACGGCGCGTCAGGTAGCCGATTCCGCCGCCGAGCGTCAGCCCGCCGACACCGGTGGACGCGATGAACCCGGACGGGGTGGCCATGCCGAACGGCACGGTGGCATGGTCGACGTCGCTCCAGGTGCACCCGCCGTCCACCCGGACGGTCCGGTCGGCGGGCGAGACGGTGGTTCCGCGCATCCCCGACAGATCGATCACGAGGGCGCCGTCCCACACGCCGAGACCTCCCGCGTTGTGTCCTCCGCCGCGAACCGCGAGTTCGACGTGATGTTCCCGCGCGAACTTCACGCACGCGACGACATCCGCGGCGTTGGCGCACCGCGCGACGGCCGCGGGTCGACGGTCGATCATCGCGTTGTACACCGCGCGCGCGTCGTCGTAGCCGGCGTCGTCGGGGGTGATCAACTCTCCGCGCAGCGAGGCGGCCAGTTCCGCGTAGGGCGGCGGTGTCGTCGTCGACGGTGTCGAATTCGTGGTGGTGGTACTCATGGCCTTCTCCTCGGATCGGCAGGCCCCGGAACGGCCGTACCTGGTAATTCACACCGTAGGAATCCGGCGTTCGCGCACCGTTCGCGCCGGCGCCCCGCCCGCGAACGGTCCGGCGTCCGCACGCAGTCGCAACACCTGCGGCAACCACCAGCGGTCGTCGTGTTGCTCGGCGGCGATCTTGGCGGCATCGAGCGTGGCGCGGGCCGCGTCCCTCCACCCGACGTCGATCTGGACCTCCGCCAGCAGTGAGAGCCAGTACGGCATACGCGCGAACGCCCGCTGCCGGCGCAACTCGGCGAGCCCCTCGCGGATCTTCGCGATTCCCGGTTCGCCGCCGAGGAGCCGGCCTTCGAGGATCTGGGACCACTGGCTGTAGTAGGCGAAATGGTAGCGCTCGCAGAGCTCCCGCAACTCGGTGAGCGAGGCGAGGAGCGCGGCGTCGTCGCCGCGGATCTGATACAGCACCGACGCGTATCCCAACGCCACCGCGAGACTGTAGGGGTGGCCGCAGGTCCTGCCCAGTGCGAGGGCATCCGCACACGACCGCGCCGCCTTCTGCTCGTCACCGATCATCCAGTACGCGTGCGACTCCCAGGCGTGGGCATGCACTTCGAGCCTGGTCCCGAGGATGAAGGAATAGTCGTCGGAGAACGATCCCAGCGCGACGTCGAAATGTTCGATCGCATCCCTCGGCCGGCCGAGACCCAGGGCAGCCCCCGCCACGGCGAACTGCGCCTGACCCTCGAATTCCGGATCGGCCGCGGACAGTTCGAGGGCACGCACGCCGATGCCGTGAGCCTGCGCGGTGTGCCCCTGCACGAAGTGTGTCGCGAACAATCCGATCAGGGCACCGAGCACGACTTTCGGCCGGCGCAGACGCTGCCCCAGCTCCACCGTGCGGTCCAGCGTCTGCTCGAGCTCGGCGGAGGAGTACCCGTACAGGGTGGTCAGCGGCGCCGACATGCCCTGCCGCACATCCACCTCGTGAGCGTCCCGGTTGCGGCCCACCGGCATCGCCTCGAGGAGGTCGAGGCAGTCCCGGAAATGCCGCAGCGCCTCCGCGTTCGCGAACACGCTGGCTGCCACCTCGGCGGCGCGCTGCAGATAGTGGAGCGCGCGGTCGGGGCGGCCGCCGCGCCGATACTGCTCGGCGAGTTGCGCTGCCACGTCGTCGGTGCGGCCGGCGTGGAGAAGTTCGAGTCCCTGCGCCAGCCGCCGATGCAGGAGCCAGCGTCGCGGCGGGCTGACCGAGCGGTACGCGGCCTCCCGGACCAGGTCGTGCACGAAATCGTAGCCGGTGCCCGCCGGCCGGACGATCCTCCGCCGCCACAGCTCGTCCACCGCCTGGACGAGAGAATCCGCGTCCAGGTCGCTCGCCTCGCTGAGCAGGTCCAGATCGAAATCCGTGCCGAGCGCACCGGCGAGGCCTGCGACGTCCCGCGCGGGTTCCGAGCACTGTTCGAGCCGCCGCTGCAGCACCTCGCCGAGGTCGTCGGCGGCCCCGCCGCGCCCGGTCGCATCCATGCCCGGCACCATCCTGGCGGCCTCCACGACGTACAGCGGGTAGCCCCCGGTCGCGGCGTACAGGACCGCCTCCTCCGACGAGTCCAGCGCCCGGCCGCCGAGGGAGCGCGCCAGTTCCGCGGTCCCGTCCGCGGACAACGGGTCCACCTCGACGTCCGTGACCAGCCGTGCCGCCCGGAGCGCCCGCAGCGCGTCCCGCACATCGTGACGCGACCGCGCCTCATCCGTGCGGGCGGTCGCAGCCACCAGCACCCGCATGTGGGTGTCGAGTGAGAGCAGGAAGGCCAGCCAGGCCGTCGTCTCCGCGTCGCACCACTGCAGATCGTCGAGGACGAGCAGGACCGGCCGGCCCGACGACAGCACCGCACGCGTCGTTCCCTCGAAGAAGCGGTGACGCTGCCAGGCGTCGACCATCGCCCGGGACGTCGACGGTCGCGGCCCGGGCTCGGCGCTCGGGACCAGCCGTTCGACCTCGGCCCGCCACAACGGATTCAGAGACCCGATCGCGGACCGAAATTCCGGGCTGCGCAGCCACTCGGCGACGGGCGCCAGCGCGACGCGGCCCGGCAGTCCGAAACACCGCGTGGTCGCCACCACCGCCCCGTCGGCGCGGGCGATGTCCGCGAGTTCGGTGGTCAACCGGGTCTTGCCGACACCCGCGTCCCCCGAGACGAGCAGCAGTCCCTGCCTGCCGTCGAGGGACTGCTGCCACCGCCGCTGCAGTTCCCCGCGTTCACGCTCCCGCCCGATCAGAGCGGGTGCCGCGGTCCGGACGCGTTCGGACCGGCGAGCCGCGCCGGCACCGACCCTCGGGTGCTCCCCCAGCAGGTGGTCGAACAGCCTGCTGGTCGCCGCGCTCGGCGTGACCCCGAGTTCGGTCTCGAGAACGGCCGCGCATCGGTGGTAGGTGGTCATCGCCGCCGCCCGGTCACCCGACGCGGCCTGCAGTTCCATGAGAATCCGGTACCCGACCTCCTCCAGGGGATCGAGCTGAATACGCCGGCGCGCGCACGCCGTGGCGGTCTCCACGTCACCCGACTCCCGCAACACCCGCACCGTCGCCTCGCAGAGTTCGACGCACTGCCTGCGCAGCACCTCGCGGTGCTCGAGGACCCAGTCTTCGTACGTTCCGGGCATGAGCTCGCCGCGATAGGTGTCGATCGCTCGGTCCGCGTGGTCGAGAAATGCCCGTGGGTCGGAATCGGCGAGGGCCGCGACGGCGGCCGACCGCTCGTTGCGGAAGGTGTCGACGTCCACCCGGCACGACGACGAGTCCGTCCACGTGAGCGTCGGCCCGTCTGCCGCGAGCGCACCGTCCGATCCCAGGAGGGCCCGGAGATTGTGCAGTTCCCGCCGGAGGTTGGTGCGGGCCTGCTGCTCGCTCGACTCGGGCCAGAACAGCCCCGCGAGGCGGGTCCTGGACTGTGCGAGACCGGCGTGCAGCACGAGGTAGGCCAGCAACGCGATCGCCCGTGACGAGATGGGGCCGACCCTGACATCCTCCGGGTTCGATACGCGCTGTTCGCCGAGCAGGTAGACCGTCAACATGACTGACCAGCTCCCGGTCGCGGAACGAGGCGAGCTTCCGCGTCCTCATCATCGCACGGTCAGCGGAAGTGCTGGTACAGCGCTTTCAGCTCTCGGATCGCGGCGTCCACCGCACGCTCGTCCTCACTGACCGATCGGATCGCCTTCCGCAGCAGCAGCGGGTCGAGATCGTCGATCGCCGCCCGGAAGTCGGCGTCGGGCAGGTCGGGCAACTGGGACTCGTCGCCGAACCAGTCGTCGACGTCCACGTCGGAGGAGTCGCCGCCGACACCGTCGATCAGCATGTCCAGGTCGACGCCGCGCAGCGTCAGGATCTCGAGCGGGTTCTCGTCGATGCGTTCAGTGGTGAGGTACGCGACCGCCGCCGCATGTTTGCACGGCCAGCCGTCGTCCGGGCAGGTGCAGTCGTAGTTCAGCGCGGACGCCCCGGCGGGCAGCAGCAGGGGTCCGAGAACCTCCGGAACTCCGCCACCCGCCAACGTCGCGAGACTGCCGGGTTGCCGACGCACCAGCGCGACGAGTTCCGCGACCTCCGCCTCGTCGAGGCGATCGATCGAGACGGTGGCGACGAACGGCTGGAGCTGACTGCCCTGGACCTCCCCCGTGACCATCCCACCGGCGATCTCGAGCGAGATGACCTGTCCGCTGCGCGCGTAGCTTCGCCCGCGGCTCATCCGGCCCTTGTCGGCGACGAACTCGATGATGTCGACGAATTCGCGGCCCCACCACGTGCGCCCGAACGATCCACGCTGGGATCGTGCCTCCAGCCCGCCCGTCACCGGTCGACGCTTGCCGTACTGGCCGAAGTACGGCGCGGGTCGCCGATTCGTCATTCGCCCACCGCCTCGTCGCCGAGCCGGAGCAGTTCACCGAGTTGCTCGGTGCTCATCTCCGTCACCCAGTTCTCGCCCGTCCCGACGGCGAGATCCGCCAACTCCTGCTTGGTGGCGATCATCGCGTCGATCCGCTCTTCCAGGGTGCCGACGCACACGAGCTTGCGCACCTGCACGTCCCGCCGCTGACCGATCCGGAACGCCCGGTCCGTGGCCTGGTTCTCGACCGCCGGGTTCCACCACCGGTCGAGGTGAACGACGTGATTGGCCGCGGTGAGGTTCAGGCCCGTCCCGCCCGCCTTCAGCGAGAGCATCATGATCGGCGGCCCGTCGTCACCCTGGAACGAGGCCACCATGTCGTCGCGTTTCTGCTTGGAGACGCCCCCGTGCAGAAACGGCACGGGAGTACCGAAACGCTCCGCGAGGTACGGGGTCACGAGGTCGCCGAATTCCCGGAACTGGGTGAACAGCAACGCCTTCTCGCCGTCCGCGACCACCGAGTCCAGAATGTCTTCGACGAGCCCCAGCTTGCCGGAGCGGTGCTGTCCACGCCGCATCACCGCCGACCCGTCGCGCAGGAAGTGCGCCGGGTGGTTGCACACCTGCTTGAGTTTCGTCAGGGCGGCGAGGACGGCCCCCTTGCGCTTCATCCCCTTCTTGTCCTTGATCTGCGCCATCATGTCGTCGACCACCGCCCGGTACAGCGCGGCCTGCTCGGCGGTGAGGTTGGTACGGACCGTCATCTCGAACTTGTCCGGGAGGTCGGCGATGACCGCGGGATCGGTCTTGACGCGGCGCAGCACGAACGGCGACGTGACCGCGCGGAGCCGGGCGACGGCCGTCTGGTCCTGCTCCCGCTCGATCGGCACCACGAAGCGCTTGCGGAACATTGCCTCCGAACCCAGGATGCCCGAGTTCGCGAAGTCGAGGATCGAGCGCAGTTCGTCGAGGCGGTTCTCGACCGGAGTGCCCGTCAAAGCGACGCGGTGCGCCGCCGGAATGCTCCGCGCCGCCCGCGCCTGGGACGTCTTCGCGTTCTTGATGTGCTGCGCCTCGTCCAGCACGACACGCCGCCAGTCCTGCTCCTTCAGGTGCGCGACGTCGCGAGCCAGCAGCGCGTACGTGGTGATCACCAGATCGCTCTGCGTCACGGCGGCGGTGAACTCCTCACCGCTCAGCCGCTGCGGACCGTGGTGGACGAGCACCCGCAGCGAGGGAACGAAGCGTGCCGCCTCGCGCTGCCAGTTGCCGACCACCGACATCGGGCACACCAGCAAGGTGGGTGTCGCGGCGTTCTCGTGTGCCAGCAGTGCGAGCAACTGCAGCGTCTTGCCGAGACCCATGTCGTCGGCGAGGACGGCGCCGAGGCCGAGGCGGCTCATGAAGACCAGCCAGTCGAGCCCCCGCTTCTGATACGGGCGCAGCGTCGCGTCCAAGCCGTCCGGGGTCGGCACGTCCTGCGGCTTCGTGTCGCCGTCCAGCAACGCGGCCGCCCAGCCGGTGGCCGTGACCTCCTCGACGGGAAGGTCGGACAGATCGTCCGCGATCAGGTCCTTCAGCAGGTCCACGATGGCCCGGTCGCCGCTGGCGTGCCGCTCCGTCACGTAACGCGCGGCGCGGGAGAGCACTTCCTGATCCGCCCGGACCCACTCACCGCGCAGTCGCACGAGATCACTCTTCGAGTTGACCAGTCGATTCATCTCCGCGGCGGTGAGGACCGTGTCGCCGAGTGCCAGTTCCCAGTTGTACTGCACCAGCTGGTCTTTGCCGACGGCCCGGTTCTCCGCGCTCGCCGGAGTGCTCGGCGAGCTCACCCTCAGCCGCATCGACGGCGACGCCACACTCCACGCCCGCGGCAGCAGCAGGCTGATGCCCTTCTCCTTCAACGCCACCGCCCCGTGTCCGACGAGGTCGATGACCACGGCGGTGGGCAACATCAGGTCCAGGCTGTCGGGATCACTGGGGACGTCCTGCAGTCGCGGGTAGGCGGCCACGGCCTCCGTCAGCTTGCGCACCCCGATCTGCAGGCGGCTCGCCTCCGTGCGGTGCAACGGAATCGGCACCGGCGCTTCGCCTTCCGGACGAAGACAGACCTCCAGTCGCCACAGCACCGTGTCCGGATCCCAGTCCGCCTCCACGTCAACGTCTTCCGGCTCGAGGAGCCGCAGCACCAGTTCGGGTTCGTCCACTTTGAGGCTGTCGCGCCACCCGTCCAGCGAACCCGACAGCTGGGCGGTGCCCTCGTCGAACTGGTCCCCGCGCACGAGCGCCGCGATCAGCAGATGGTCCGCGTCGCTGCCGGAATCGTCCGGATGCCTGCGTTCGAGGACACGGCGGGCGACGGGGTCGGTCAGCTCGGTGACCATGTCGTCGAGCACGGCCCGGGGGGTCGTGCCGTGACGCTGGACCGGCGGCATCGCGACGGCCAGCTCCGTGAGCCACGCACGCTGCCGTTCACCGCCGAGCAGCCGCCAGCGCGGCCACCAGCCGCCCTCCGCCCGGTGCACCTCGGGCACCACCCGGCCGGCGCGTGCCCACCGCTCGACACCGCGGGCGACGTGGGCGAGGTAGCGCAGATCCCCGGCGACCCGGGGGTCGCGGCCCGAGACCGACAGCAGGAACTCCGTCGCATCCGGCGGTGCGAGCGCGACCGCGGCCCACTCGAGCATCTCCGGCCCCGACGGCGTCGGCATCGGCACCTTCACGTGATGCCGGAACTTCCGTGCCAGCACCCGCCCGACCGCATCCGTCGGCTCCGAGGCGGCCGGATTCCGGTCCTCCACCCACAGCATGAGACCCGAACCCGGTGTCCAGAGGCCGTGCAGCATGCACCCATCCAAGCAGGTGCGACCGACAGCGCGTGAAATCCCTGCTCGTGACATGTAACCCTCGACCATATTCCACCGATGAACGAGTTGGCGGCTGTCCACGCCGGTAACTCACCGGGATCGCTGCCGTACGTGATCGCAGTGATCGGAGGAAGACAAAATGGACATGGAACAGATCTTGGAAGTCCTCGTTCAGCTCATCCAGGTCCTCGGACCGTTGATGGGTGGCGGCGGTGGCGGCGGAGGCACAGGTTCCCTGGGTTCCCTGGGCGGCTGAGTTCTCACGAGAAGGCCCGCCGACTCCACTTCGGCGGGCCTTCGTCGTGCCCGAATCCCGGCCCCGGTTCGTGATAGGACTGTGGGCGTGAGCATGGCATACGGCTTCAGCGAGTACGGCGGCCCCGAGACGCAGCAGTTCTTCGACGTCCCCGTCCCTTCCCCCGGGCCCGGACAATTGCTGGTCGCCGTCCACGCGGCCGGCGTGAATCCCGCCGATTGGAAGGTGCGGGCGGGAACGCGCAAGGACACCGTCCCCGTCACCCTTCCCGCCGTTCTCGGCCGGGAGGTCGCCGGTGTGGTCGCGGACGTCGGCCCCCGGGTGACCGGCTTCGCGGTCGGCGATGCCGTGTTCGGCGCAACCTCCACCGGGTTCGGCGGATACACCGAGTACACCCTGGTCAACACGGCCTCAGCGGCGCACAAGCCCGACCCGGTCTCGTTCGCGGATGCGGCCACGCTCCCCGTCGCGGCGGGAACCGCGTACGACGCGCTGACCGCCCTGGATCTGGCGCCCGGCAATCGGTTGCTCGTCGTCGGCGCGGGCGGCGGCGTGGGGGTGGCGGCGCTGCAGTTGGCCACGGCGTGGGACGTCACCGTGATCGGAGTCGCGAGCGAGAGCAAGCGGGAGGTAGTCGAATCGCTCGGCGCCATCTGGGTGGCGTCCGGAGCGGGACTGGCCGCACGCATACCCGGCCCGGTCGACGCCGTCTTCGACCTCGTCGGCGGTGACGCGCTCGCCGAGGCGGCGCGGTCGGTCGCGGATCCGGCGGCGATCATCAGCACCGGCGACCCGCTCGCCGCGCGGGATCTCGGCGGCTCGGGGGTGGAACGGCGCCGAACGTCCGCGGTGTTCGCGGAGCTGGCCGCGCTGGTGGCCGACGGGACCCTCGATCCGCGGGTCGCTCACCGATTCCCGTTCGCGCACGCCGGTGACGCTCTCGCGATGGTCGAATCCGGTCACACGAGCGGCAAGGTCGTGATCGAGTTCGGTTAGCAGGTCTGGCTTTCACCCGTCCCGAGGTAGATGCTGGAGAGACGTAGCTGCCGGACACTCGGGAGTCGGCCATGAGCATCCTGATCCAGGTTCTCGAACAGGGGTACGCGCTCACCACTCCGTGGGAGCAACGGAAGTACGCCTTCGTCGATGCCACGCACATCGTCACGATTCGACTGGACGGACAGTCGGGTGTGTGGCTCGACGGGATGAAACACGGTGAGGCACACAGGCTTGCGGTCACCCCCACCCCCAGCGAGGCGATCTTCTTCCTCCTCCGCACCCTCGATCTACTCGCGGAATGCCGGCAGAGCGGCGGTTCCTGGGTGATCGGCCACGACGGCACGCACCTGTCGTCGATCGCCGCGGTGCGCCTCCCCTTCACTTGACCTGTCGGGGGCCCGGTGCATACTCCCGGTGGTAGGGGGAGATGGGTCGAGCGCCGGGGGACGCATGAGACTTCTGTACGTGGCCGCGTGGGTGGCGGCGATCCTGACGGTCTGCGGTTGCGGGGTGTCGCTTCTCGACCTCAGCGGCCCCGGCCCCGCTCCGGGCAGTCCGCCCCGCGCACACATCGAGGAGTTGCTCGGCCGGGTCGCGACGGTCGAGTCCCGTCCGCACCCCGGCGGATACCAGCGCGGGTGTTCCGGCAAGGAGTTGTGCGTCTTCGGCCCGGCCTGGACCGACGACCAGGACGCCGCGGCCGGCCACGACGGGTGCGACACCCGCAACAACGTTCTCGCGCTCGATCTCCGCTCGGTGGCCTTCCGCGACGGCACCCGCGACTGCGTGGTGCTGAGCGGGGTCCTCGCCGATCCGTATTCCGGCGAGGTGCTCCAATTCGACCGAGCCGACGCCAAAGCCGTTCAGATCGACCACGTCGTATCCGTCACTTCGACGATATATCCCCGAATAAGCCCAGGTCATAGTGTCATCGACATGCCGATGACGCCGGAACCGGTCGTAGGTAAGCGCGGCATCGAGGCATTGCCCTGGCCGATGGGGGCCGTATGACCGCCGTGTAGTTAGAGCGGTCTGAGCTGGGCTATTTCGCGGCGGAGTGTGAGATTCTCGCCGTGGGCGGCGGCGAGGGCTTGGCGGAGCGCCAGCACTTCTGCGTGGTGGCGGCTGCGGATTTCCTTCAGCTGGGTGGCCAGTGCGCGGACTGCGGAGGATGTGGTCGGTTGCTCGTCGGGTGCTGCGTCGGGGCCCGTGCTGCGGTGACCGGTCGAGGTGCGAAGGTCTTCGATCTTTCGGCGGAGGTCGCTGTGCTTGTAGAGGAAGTCGGTCGAGAGATGGGCCCTGCGGGCGACACTCACGAAGGTGATTTGCTGGCCCGCGGCGGAGAGCTCGCGGAGTGCGTCGGTGGCGCGTGCCATGGCCTGGTCGTGTCGGAGGCGCGCAGCTCGCTGGAGGTGTTCGGACATGTCGACTCCTATCAGGCGGTCTGGTCTCGGACTCCGGCGCCGCGGATTCCGTGTTGGTCGGCGGTGTCGGTGATCGCGAGCAGGATCTGGTTGAGTGAGGTGACCTCGTCGGTGCGGCCTTGTAGCCAGACGTTGTCCTCGCTCATCTGCGTTCCGTAGCGGGCCGCAAATGTCTCCTTGCGGATCTCGATGAGCCGCTGGGTTTCCTCGAGTTGCCGGGAGAGTTCGGCGGCGTGGGTGGCATCAGTGACGAACTTCGGGCAGGTCAAGCACGCGTTTCCCTTGTCGCAGGATTGCCTCGGTGGGAGGGTGCACCAACCGTTCGGCAGAACGCGATCGGCCCGGCTGTCGAGCTTGAGGAAGTCGTAGAGATCCGAGGTGTCGATCCCCGGGGTTCGGCCGTCGCTGGTGACCTTCTTGTAGCGCAGGAATTCACGCTCCTGGGTTTCCGACAGCGTCACCGCATAATGCATGGTCATTTCCGGGCTGACGTGTCCGAAGTATCTCATCACCACGTGCAATGGAACGCCCGCGTTGAGCAGGTTGGTGGCGGCCGTGTGTCGGAAGCGGTGTGTCTTACTGATCATTACCGGGTGTCCGGCACTGTCGGTGATCGCCAAGCGATCCGCGAGTGCGGCCAGGTGCGTATGCAACGTGGGCATCGGGTAGGACGCGGTGCCGTTGCGGTTCTGAATACGTCTCAGGAAAAGGTATCTGGGGGTCTGATCTGGTCTGCCGACTCGCGCCATGTGCTCTCGCGCGACCTGTTGTTGAGCCCTGATGACGGTGACGATTTCGGCGTCGACCGGGATCGAGGCGGGGTGTGCGGATTCGATCTTCGTCTGTTGGTAGCGCAGGCGGGCCACGAAGTCTGCGCTGTCGACCGTGTCGGGAGGCGACTTCGATGTCCTCTGGAGTGGGATCAAGGGGTCAAAGTCCATCATGAGGATCTCGTTGACTCGGCGTCCGGTGCGAATGAGGAGCATCAATATGTGAAAGGCCTGAATGTCACCGAGGCCACCCTCGGTGCGTGGCTTCGCGAGCAGTTCGGCGCCGGCGGCGATTCTGGTGACCACCGCGTCTTCGAGGACCATGTCATCGTCGTGTCGCTTGTTGGTCAGGCGTGGTTTGTCTTCGGGCCGGAACAACACGCAGTGCTCGGGGCGCAGCAGCCGCCATTCGGGTTGGCCCAGCGTGTGGGACGCTTCGTCGCGATGGTCAAACATCCATTGGTAGAACTGCTCGATTGCGGTCATGATGTTTCGGCGCGGATTCTTGCCCAGGAGCTGGTTCTTGTTCTTTCCGGTGGTGACGGTGTGCGTGCGTAGCATCTCGCAGAATCCCCGCACGAACGGCCGGAAAGCGGAGGGGTCGCTGGTCAGGGTGGGGCCGGCGTCGCCGACCGTGTCGAGATGGCGTTGAAGCCATTTGAGTGCGTCGAGACGCGATTTGATCGTGCTCCAGCTGTAGCGGCCGTTCTCGAGGTTCTCCGAGAGCCATAGTTTGGCTCCCTCACGGAGCCAGTCACTGCTCAGTCGACTGAAGTTGGCGCTGTGGTGGCTCATCGGTTCGTGTTCACGCTGGGGAACGCGGGGGTCGAGTTGTGGATTCCACAGGTTCAGCTGCCACCACGGGCCCTGATGGTAGGGGTAGACGAGAATGTCCTGCAGGCGACGCAAACGGTGGAGAGCCTTGCTGTCGTTGCTGGTCCCGCGCTGCAGGCCGCGCAACTGCGCCCGCTGCGCCTCTCTCAGCCACTGTTCGGGGGTGAGGTGCAGCAATGACTCCGCTGACCGGGCAGTCTTCCCGCCATAGCCAGTAGCGGCGCGCAGGATTCCTGTGGTGGCGTTGAAGTGCGTCGGGTGGATAATTCTGCCCAATTCCACCTCCCGGTGGATCAGCCAGGCCAGCTCCCAGGTCATCGGTTCCGGCAGCGAGCGAAAGTTCAGGGCTACCGACGTCCATGGTCCTCCTCCCACACTGCGCTCGGCGACCGCGGGGGCGTAGATGTCGGGCATGTTCTTCTTGTCGAAATGATCGCTGCGGCATGGCTCGGGCAGTGAATCCCACAGCTGCCGTGCCCGAAGGGGGTCGAACATCTCCGAGACAGGCAGCCGCAGGTCGCGGCCTTCGAGACGTTTAGGTTCTGGCCTGGGCTCGCGTCTTGGGCTACGGGACATCGGTTTTCGTCTCCCATCCCGATACGACGTCGCGCCAGTTCGCCAGCGCTTCCAGCTCAGCGTCCTCGGTGACGTGCCCATACCTGTTGATCGTGGTTTGCACGTCTCGGTGCCCAAGGCGCCTGCTGACCACATGCAGAGGTGTTCCCGCGAGCAGCAGTGCGGTGGCGTGGGAATGACGGAACCAATGCGGCGTCATCGCCTCCGGTAGCTGCGGCACCTTCCGCTTCATCGCCCGCAGGTGCGCATACACACTTTCGCCGCGCAGCGGTGCGTAGAGCGGTTCGCGTCGGGTGTTGCAAAAGATGTATCCACTGTCCCAGTCGTCGATTACACCGTCTGCGCCGTGCTCGCAGAGCCACCACACGAAATCGCCGTAGAGGCGGTCGAGGCGGCTGCCGACGAAGACCTTGCGGTAGCCGGATTTCGGTATCAGTCCGTGGGGGTGTGGTCGTGGCACGATGGCAACCGATGCCGTGTCTCCACGGCTGGTGTTCCAGTCTCGATGCTGAAGTGAGAGTGCTTCACCGATTCGCATGCCGGTCTCGGCCAGCAAGGTCCAGAGAAATCGGTACCGCAGATCTCCTGACCAGTCGCCGGTCGGCGCGCAAGATGCCTCGGCTGCGATCAGGGCATCGATGGAGTCCGGCTCCAGCAGTGGAGTCTGCCGGTTTCGGAGTCTCACGCGGATAGCTGTCCGTCGCTGAGCATTTCGACGAGCAATATGTTCGAGAATCGGCATATACCTAGCCGGTCGTGATCGCACGTGCTCGTAGAGGAACGATGCGGCATCGACGCCGAACGCGGCATGGTATCGGTAGAAGCTCATCACCGGTCGTATGCGGATCGCCACGGTCGCTTCTGTGACAGTCGCTTCCGGATGAAGTTGCCGGACGAACGGGTCGAACTGGCCGGTGCGCACGGCCATCAGGAAATGGCCGAAGTCGCTGAGCTGGACCGTATCCCACTGCCGATCGGACTTCTCCAGGTAGGACCACCAGAGCGCTAGACCACGCGCGTACGTTTTGATGGTGTTTGGAGAGAACTCCGATTGACGAGCGAATTCCAGATACTGCTCGATCGGTTCGACGAGTGTGTGGGAATCGGACACCACCGTCCACGTCGTCTCTCCACCGGTCATCACACGTTGAGTGGACGCCATCTGGTCTCCTTCGACGTGACCACGCTAACGCGCTCAACGCCTCGGTCTCGGGATTGCCGTCCGGTGTGTCAGCGATGTCGTCGGCATCGCATGCCAATGTCCGATACGCGTACCAGTGACGAGGATGGCCAACGAACTACACCCATGTCGATGATGTGAACGGCACAACACTCCTAGTACCGGATACCACGTCTACCCCTTGGCGGCGGCGTGGGACATGGGTGCATCGACGTGGTCGCCCGAGCGCCGGCTCCGGTTCGCCAACGACGTCACGTTCAACCTGCTGGCCGTCAACGGTGCAGACAATCAGGACAAGGGCGACCGGACCCCGCAGGACTGGCTTCCGCCGAATCCGGCGTACCACTGCTTCTACGCCGGCAAGTATCTCTCCGTGGCGGTGGAGTACGGGCTACCGGTGACGCTGGCGGACCGCGACGCGCTCGCCGAGGTGGCGGAGAAGTGTCCGTGAGCGCCTCGGAAGACGGTGCCTCAGGACACGGTGAAGGAACGCGTGTGCCAGCCGGTCGCGCCACCCGGAATCGGCGGCGTCCGCTCCTCCACCTGAACGTTGCCGCCAAGATCCGTGGCCCGCACCTGGAGGGTGTGCAGGCCCGACGTGGCCTGCCACTCCCAGGTCCATTGCCGCCAGGTGTCGATGGTGTACTGCGGCGCGAGGGTCGCGGTCTGCCATTCGCCGTTGTCGACCCGCACCTCCACCTTCTCGATGCCGCGGTGCTGCGCCCAGGCGGTTCCGGCGACGAGAACCGGTCCCGGCGCGGTGGGCGCGAACGATGCGGGCACGTCGATCCGGGACGCGGTCTTGATCGGACCTTTCGCGGACCATCCGCGCTTCGTCCAGTAGGCCTCCGCCTTGTCGAATCGCGTGAGTTCCCAATCCACCACCCATTTGGTGGCCGACACGTAGCCGTAGAGACCGGGGACGACCTGCCGCACCGGATAACCGTGTTCGAACGGCAACGGCTGACCGTTCATCGCCACCGCGAGGATCGCGTCGCGTCCGTCCCGCAGGACCTCGACCGGGGTACCCGCCGTGAAGTCGTCGCTACTCGTGGACAGCAGCATGTCGGCGTCGGGGTGCACCCCGGCCTCGTCGAGGAGGTCTTTGATCGGGTAGCCGATCCACGTGGCGTTGCCGGCGAGGTTTCCGCCGACCTCGTTGGACACGCACGTCAGCGTGACCACCCGTTCCACGGGCGTCCTCGCGACCAGCTCGTCCCACGTCAGCGTGACCTCGCGGTCGACCATGCCATGGATGCGCAGTCGCCAGTCGTCCGTCGTCAACCGCGGGACCCGCAGTGCGGTGTCGATCCGGTAGAACTCCTCGTTCGACGTGACGAACGGGGTGGCGCCCGGCACGTCGATGTCGGTGCCCGGAGCGATCGGGGCCGCCCGGTCCGTCACCTCGGGAACGGCGAAGGCGCGGCGGTTGTCCAGAGCTCCCGCGGCTTGCTGCCCGAGGTACCGGCCGGCGGCTCCCGCGGCCGCGGCCGTCGCCGCGGCAGCGGCGGCCAGCAGAAGAAAAGTCCGGCGCGGCAACCACGAATCCTCGGCGTCCGAGTCCTCGGGTGCCCGCGCGGCGGCCGTCAGCACCCGCAGAACCGCAATACCGGCGACGACCCCCACCACGGTCGGCAGCGCAAACATCCACGTGGCACTGGGGCGCTGGGTCGAGGCGTAGATTCCCACCAGCCCGAGAGCCGCCAGGATCACGCTGCCGAACGGCGCCCGGGGGCGCTCGACGATGCCCGCGATCGCGGCAAGGAGCACGATGAGGATCGTCATTCCGACGAACAGCGCGGGTTTGTCGTTGGTTCCGAACGTGTCGATCGCGAACTCGCGAGCCCAGGTGGGACTGCGGTCCACCGTCGTCGATCCGACCGCATAGAACGGCGACGAGTTCGGGTCGATCAGCACCGACAGCAGTTCGCCCACCCCGAGCACGATGCCGGCGGCGATCACTCCGGCGAGCGCTCGGGAGAACAGGTGCCGCCGCCTCCGGGGCGTCCGCGCCGCCTCGTGCCGGTCACCGATCGTCGTAGTCATCGCAGCCCTGCTCCTTTGCCGTCGTCACCGTGTATTCGGAGCTGAGAACGCGCACGGATGGGAGCCCACTACTAGTATTTACCGGATGAACCAGCTCGACAAAGACACTCTTCTCTGCATCTCGCTCTCCGGCCGACCGAGCAACATCGGCACCCGGTTTCACAATTATCTGTACGGCGAGCTGGGCCTCAATTTCGTCTACAAAGCCTTCACCACCAACGACCTGCAGGCTGCGGTCGGCGGCATCCGCGCGCTGGGGATCCGCGGTGCCGGCGTCTCCATGCCGTTCAAGGAGCAGATCATCGAGTACGTCGACGTGATGCACGAATCGGCGTCGGTCATCGAATCCGTCAACACGGTGGTCAACGAGGACGGTGTGTTGCACGCCTACAACACCGACTATCAGGCCATCGCGAACCTGTTGCGCGACAACGTATTGCACCGCTCGCTGTCCGTGGCGGTGGCCGGGAGCGGCGGAATGGCCAAAGCTGTGGTCGCCGCCGTGCGCGACTACGGCTTCACCGACGTCACCGTGGTCGCCCGCAACGAGACGACGGGCGGCGCCGTCGCGAAGCAGTACGGATTCGACTGGCGACCCGAACTCGGCGCGGCACGGCCGGGGCTCCTGATCAATGCCACCCCCGTCGGCATGGCGGGCGGTCCCGAGGCCGAAGATCTGGCGTTCGAACTCGATGCGATCGACGCGGCGGAGGCCGTGTTCGACGTGGTTGCCATGCCCGCCGCGACGCCGCTGATCCGTGCCGCGGCCGAACGCCACAAGACCGTCATCACCGGCGCCGAGGTGATCGCGCTGCAAGCCGCGGAGCAGTTCGTCCTCTACACCGGCGTGCGCCCGTCCCCCGAAGAGATCCGCAGGGCCTCCGAGTACTCACGGTCGTGAGGTGAGCACCGCCGAGACACCCGCGCAACGGCTCGCACGCAACTTCAGCGAGCTGCTGCAGGAACTCCGTGTCGCGCAGGCAGGCGTGCAGATCCTGTTCGCCTTCCTCCTCGCGGTCGCCTTCACCGAGGCGTACGAGGAGCAGCCGTTCGGCCTGCGCATGCTCCATCTCGTCACGGTGCTCCTGGCAACGGTGTCCTCGGCCCTGCTCATCGCCCCGGCGGTCTGGCACCGGGTGCTGTTCCGTCAGGGCCGCCGTGTCGACATCCTGCGCAGGGCCAACCTGTTCGCACTGTGGGGTGTCGGATTTCTCGCCGCAGCCATGACCGGAACCGTGCTCCTGATTGCCGAAGTGGCAGTGGGCGGTCCGGTCGCGATCGTGATCGGGGTGGTGGCCGCGCTGATGTTCGCGACACTGTGGTTCGTGTTTCCCCGCCTGTTCGATCCCGATAGGGGCGGCGCGGACTAGAGACCCGCAATTCGGCGCGACCGTGTTTCGTACACTGTTGTTCTACAACAGCTTTCACATGTCATGGCTCCAGCACGCCACGGATCGCACTCCCATCCGAATCTGGATCAATTCAATTTTGGGTCTTGACATGAATTGTGACCCCTGTCACGCTTCTCTATACGGAATCATTATTTCGCATTGTGGAAGAAGGGTCGCATGGATCTCGATGCAGGACTCCAACGATTCAACGAGGCTTCACAGTCCGAGGCAACGGAACTGGCGCGGATCTGCCTGGACATTCCCCGGTGGGCAGACGAACTGGTGTCCGCCCGGCCGTACACCGATCGCGCCTCACTTCTCACCGCGGCCAGGACGGGAGCCGGCCCGCTCTCCGCGGACGAGATCGAGCAGGCCCTCGCGCGCCATCCCCGAATCGGTGAACCCCCGGGCGGCGACGACGCCGAGGCGCACCTGGCACGCTCGGAGCAGTCGAACGTCGATTCGTCCGACTCGGCGGCGCAGAAACGGCTCACCGACGGCAATCGTGCCTACGAAGACAAGTTCGGACGGGTCTTCCTCGTCCGCGCCGCCGGCCGCAGCACGTCCGACATCCTCACCGCACTCGACCGTCGGCTACTCAACGACGAGGCCAGCGAATTAGCCGTTGTCGCAGAGGAACTGCGCGACATCGCCGCACGTCGTCTCGCCGGGATGCTGGACGCATGAGTTGCCCTGTGTCAAGCCGCCGGTTGTTGGTGGACGATCAGTCGTTGGAGGGCGCCGTGTTTGTCCGGTTCGTAGGCGAGGTTGTCCTGCCAGCAGTGCCAGATGACGAACAGCCAGGCGCGGGCGAGGATGCGGACGGCATGGGGGTGGTCGTGTCCGCGGGCGACGGCCCGGTTGTAGAGGTCGGCGGCCCAGAGGTTCGAGTGGCGGGAGTCGCCCGCGAAGTCGGTGACGGCATCGCGGAGTTGTTTGTCTGCGGCCCAACGGAATCCGACAATTCTGGCCTTGCCGGACTGGCGTGTGGAGGGGGCGACGCCGGCGAGGCAGGCCAGCGACTCGGGGGTTGGGAATCGTGCCCGGCAGTCGCCGATCTCGGCGAGCAGCCGGGCGGCGCGGACGGTGCCGGAGCGGGGCAGGCTGGTGAAGATGTGGGCGTCGGCGTGCCCGGCGAGTTGCTCGCCGATCTGTTCGGTGAGCAACTTGATCTGTTCGCCGAGGGTGCGCAGGGCGGCGAGGAAGGCGCGGGTGATGTGGGCGTGCGCGGATCCGTCGTCACCGACGGCGCCGCGGGGTGCGGCGGTCAGGCGGGCGTGCAGGACCGCGGGGTCGGTGCGGCCGCTGTAGCTGACGCCGGACAGCCACGTGGCCAGGCGCTTGGGGGTGAGCCAGTCGGCCCGGTCCTGGCAGTCGAAGCGGGTCAGGAACATCAGGCTGATCGGGGAGTCGAGATCGGCGAACAGGCCGACCGCGCCGGGGAAGACGTTGCGCAGGTGCGCCCGCAGTTGGTTGGCGAGGGCGACGCGGTGGGCGACGAGGTCCTTGCGGGCCCGGCAGAGTCGGCGCAGCGCGACGGTGGCCGGGTGGTCGGGGGTCAGCGGCGCCAGTCGGGTGCGGTCGGTGCGCAGGGTGTCGGCGAGGACGAAGGCGTCGAAGCGGTCGTCCTTGTTGCCGGCCGATCCGTAGCGGCCGCGCAGGTTCTTGACCTGGTTGGGGCTGATTACCACGATGGTGATCCCGGCGCCGAGCAGGGTGTCGATCACCGGTCCGTCGGGGCGTTCGATCGCGACCTCGCAGACGCCGGTGCGGGCGAGGACTGTGAGCAGCTCGCGCAGCCCGGCGGCGCTGTGTTCGACGGTGCAGCGGTGGACCTCGCGGCCGCGGGCATCGACGACGGACACGGCGTGATCGTCGCGGGCCCAGTCGATGCCGCAGGTCAGGGCGTTGGGTGGTTCATCGGGCAGGGTGTTTCTGGCAGACTTCATGTCAGCCTCCTCGCTGCTAGACCCAGTGGGGAGGCACCCTCGTGCGGTGCCGGGACGCGGCAGCCGGTTCGCTCACTGTTCGGCGCTCGGTGGCGCTCAGCCCTGTCGACGGTCGGCGCGGCCCGGGCGACCGCCGGGTCCTGCAGAACTCATGCCGGACATCGATCGTGTCAAGCGAGCAGGGCAGTGACCCGGCGGCACCTCGGGTGCATCGGCAGTCCATCTGAAACCACCGACACAAGGATGGTGCACCAGTGAGCGACGTCAGCCAGGTCACCACCCACGTGCTGGATGCGGCCGAAGGCATGCCCGCGCGGGAGGTGCCGGTGTCGCTGACGGTCCAGCGCGACTCCGCCTGGATCACCGTTGCCGACGCCGTCACCGACGACGACGGACGCGTCACAACCCTGGGCCCCGCCCGACTCGAGCCGGGCACCTACCGGATCGTCTTCGACACCGGACGCTACTTCGCCGCGAAGGGACGTCCGGCGTTCTACCCCGACATCACCATCACGTTCGCCCTGACCGACAGCGAACAGCACTACCACGTACCAGTCCTTCTCAGCCCGTTCGCATACTCGACCTACCGAGGGAGCTAATCATGAGCAAGATCGTGCTCGGCCAGAACCAGTACGGCAAGGCAGAAGTCCGGTTGGTCAAGATCACCCGGGACACGAAGCGACACGAGATCGAAGACGTCACCGTGACGTCGCAACTGCGCGGCGACCTCGACGCGGTGCACACCGAAGGCGACAACGCGCACGTCGTGGCCACGGACACCCAGAAGAACACGGTGTACGCGTTCGCCCGCGACGGCGTCGGCTCGATCGAGACGTTCGCCATGCGACTCGGAGAGCACTTCACCGGGGAATTCGAGTGGATCACCGGCGGCCGATGGGAGATCGAGCAGTACTCGTGGGCGCGGATCCCGGTCGACGGCGAGGGCCACGACCATTCCTTCGTCCGATCGAGCGACGAACGGCGAAACACCGTGGTCACCATCGACGGCGACCGGACATGGATCGTGTCCGGGCTCAGCAACATGGTGGTGCTGAAGTCGACGGGCTCGGAGTTCCGGGGCTACCCGAAGGACAAGTACACCACCCTGCAGGAAACGTCCGACCGGATCCTCGCGACGTCGGTGAGCGCCAGGTGGCGGTACCTCACCACCGACGTCGACTTCGACAAGACCTTCGAGAACGTGCGGTCAGTCATGCTGGAGGCGTTCGCCACGACGCATTCGCTCGCGCTGCAGCAGTCCCTGTTCCAGATGGGTTCGGCGGTACTCGAGGCGCACCCCGAGATCGCCGAGGTGAAGTTCTCGATGCCGAACAAACACCACTTCCTCGTCGACCTGGAACCGTTCGGACTCGACAACCCCGGCGAGGTGTTCTTCGCCGCCGACCGCCCCTACGGGTTGATCGAGGCGACCGTCGAGCGCGAGGACGCTCCCGACGCCGGCCGCGCCTGGGATTCCGTTCCCGGATTCTGCTAGGAGCGCGGCGATGAAGCGGATCGGACACCGGGTTGCCGGAACTCCCGGACCCGAGGACGAGCGGTTGCCGCTCGGAAAGTCGTACGTCTACGGGTTGCAGCACATCCTGACGATGTACGGCGGCGTGATCGCGCCTCCACTGATCGTCGGCGGCGCCGCCGGACTGACCGGCGTCGAGATCGGGCTGCTCGTGTCGGCGGCGTTGTTCGTCAGCGGCGCGGCCACACTGCTGCAGACCCTCGGCATCCCCTATTTCGGGGCAAAACTTCCCCTGGTGCAGGGCATTTCCTTCGCCTCGGTGTCTACCATGGTGGCGGTGGCCAGCGGTCCGGGCGGACTGCGCTCGGTGTTCGGAGCCATCATGGTCGCCGGCGCGATCGGATTGTTGATCAGCCCGTTCTTCTGCCGGATCGTGCGCTACTTCCCGCCCGTCGTCACCGGGTCGATCATCACCGTCATCGGCATCTCCCTCCTGCCGGTCGCGGTGCGCTGGGCGATGGGCGGCAACGCCAAGGCCCCGGACTGGGGGTCGATGTCCAACATCGGGCTCGCCGGGTTCAGCCTGTTCGTCGTGTTGCTGGTGAGCCGGCTGGTCCAGGGAACCCTGTCGCGGCTGTCCATCCTGATCGGCATCGTCGTGGGAACCCTGTTCGCCGCACTGATCGGCAAGGCCGACTTCGGCGCCGTCGGGAAAGGCGCGATCTTCGAACTGCCGCAGGTGTTCTCGTTCGGCACTCCCCTGTTCCAGATCGGCGCGATCATCTCGATGACCGTGGTGATCCTCGTGATCATGACCGAGACGACGGCGGACATCCTCGCGGTCGGCGAGATCGTGGAAACGAAGGTCGATGCTCGCCGGGTCGGCGACGGTCTCCGCGCCGACATGCTCGCCACCACCGTGGCACCGGTGTTCGGCACGTTCCCGGCCAGCGCGTTCGCTCAGAACGTCGGGCTCGTCGCGATCACCGGAATCAAGAGCAGATACGTTGTCGCGGCCGGAGGTTCGGTTCTGTTCGCTCTCGGACTGTTCCCCGTCCTGGGCCGGCTGGTGGCCTCCGTGCCGCTGCCCGTCCTCGGCGGTGCGGGGATCGTCCTCTTCGGTTCGGTGGCCGCGAGCGGAATCCGGACCCTGTCCAAGGTGGCGTACGACGGCAACCTCAACCTGGTGATCGTCGCGGTGGCCCTCGGATTCGGTGTGATACCGATCGCGGTGCCCGAGTTCTACTCGGCCTTCCCGGAATGGGTGCACATCGTCTTCGACTCGGGAATCAGTGCGGCCAGCATCGTCGCGGTGCTGCTCAACATCCTGTTCAACGAGATCAAGGCCGGCAACCGGCCCACTCCCTCGGTGGTCTCGGCGGCGCCGCCCGTCCTCGTCCACCCAGCCGAGGACTCGGAGCACCCGGCAGACACGGCGCGCACCTCCGCCGTGCGCAATGAGTAAACAGCCGAAACGGGCAACCCCTGGTCGGGCGGTGCAGTCGCGACGCTATCGGTCCGCGATTGCACCGCCTTCCCTGCGAAGATCGAGCAGGCGCATCACGCGCGTCGCACTCACCCCGTGGACGAGGACGGAGAGGACGACGGTGAAGGCCACCGTCGACCACAACCATTTCTCGTCGTCCACGCCGGCTTCCGCAGCGGCGTAGGCGAGATAGTAGATCGACCCGATTCCGCGAACCCCGAAGAATGCGGTGACCCGGCGCTCGGGACCGGACATCTCCTCGCAGCCCAGCAGCGAAAGCCATCCCACCACCGGCCGGATGACGAACACGAGGGCTGCCGCGACGAGAACCCCGCCCCACGTCAGTCCGGTCAGCAGACCGGAAGTGAGTGCCACCCCCAGCAGGAGCAGGACGGCAAGGGTGAGCACGTGTTCGAGTTGCTCGATCAGGCTGTGCATCTCGGCGTGGTAGTCGTGGGCCCGCTCCGTCCGACGGATGGCGACGGCGCAGGCGAAGACGGCGAGAAAGCCGTATCCCCCGGCCAGTTCGGTGAGTCCGTAGACGGCGAACGTGGCAGCGAGCGCGAAGATGGGTTCGCTGCGTTCGGCCAGGCGCATGTGTGTGATCGGGAAGCGGAAGACCGCGCGGCCGAACAGATCACCGGCAATCCACCCCAGGGCCGCGCCGATGACGACCTTGCCGATCAGCTCCCAGGCCGCCCACTGCACGATCCACTGCTCGATCGGCCCCTTGCCGATCATGAACAGCGCCAGGTACACGAACGGGAAGGCGAGAGCGTCGTTGAGCCCGGCCTCCGAGGTGAGCGCGAACCGGACCTCGTCGTCCTCCTGATGGGACTCGCCGCCCGACGTGGGACCTTCCACCTGCACGTCGGATGCCAGAACCGGGTCGGTGGGCGCGAGGACGGCCCCGAGCAGGATCGCGACGGCGGGGGTCAATGCCGCCACCCACCAGCCGAGCAGCGCGACAGCGGCGATACCGAGGGGCATCGCGATCAGCAGCAGACGCCACGTCGAATTCCACGTGCGCCAGCCCAGTGGCCTGTCGATCGCCAGTCCCACGCCCATCAAGGCGACGATGACGCAGGTTTCGCTCAAGTGTTCCGTCACGGCGGGATGCAGTGCCGGCGACAGGGTGTCCGTTCCCGACTCGCCGAGGAACAGGCCGCCCCCCGCTCCGACCGCCAGGACGATCAGCGGCGCCGAGACGGCACGGTCCTGGAACAGGCGCGGAACGGTGGCGGCCAGCAGGAGAGCCAGTCCTGCCGTCAGATACGCGAGATCGGTGTTCAGCGCCGTCACCCCACCTCGCCGGCCAGCAGCGCTGCCATCCGTGCGTCGAACGCCACGAACAGCACCCGGGGAATTCCGGCGTCCGACTCACGGACGGCACCGACCGCCTGCCGGACGGCGTCGTCCGCGGGCCAGCCGTACACCCCGGACGAGATCAGCGGAAACGCAACGGACTGCGCGCCGAGGTCGGAGGCCACCGCCAGGCTGCTGGTGTAGGCGCTGCGCAGGATGGCCGACCGATCGTCCGAAGCGGAATACACGGGACCGACGGTGTGAATCACCCATCGGGCCGGCAACCGGCCCGCCGTCGTCGCGACCGCCTGTCCCGCCGGGAGACCGTCCTGCAACGTGGTGGCCCGCAGGTGCCTGCATTCGGCGAGGATCTCGGGACCGCCGGCCCGGTGGATGGCGCCGTCCACGCCACCACCACCGAGCAGTCCGGAGTTGGCGGCGTTGACGATCGCGTCGACCTCGACCGTCGTGATGTCACCGTGCACTACCTCGATGGTGGTCATCACCCCATTATCGCCGCGAGCTCACCGCGACCCGCACGATCAATCCGGCAACCAGCGCCCAGAACGCGGACCCGATGCCGAGGATGCTCACCCCCGACGCGGCGATCAGGAAGGTGACGACGGCGCCTTCCCGTTCGCGGACGTCGTCGAGGGCGGAGGCCAGTGCCCCGCCGAGGGTGCCGAGGAGGGCGAGCCCGGCGACCGCCTCCACGACGCCCTCGGGGGCCGCGGCGATGAGCGTGGCCACCGCGGCGGAACACGCGGCGAGCACCAGGTAGGCCCAGCCTGCCGTGAAGGCCGCGACCCAGCGCTTCCTCGGATCGGGATGTGCGGACGGCGCGGCGGCGAGGGCGGCGCTGATGGCGGCGAGGTTGATGGCGTGTCCGCCCGCGGGCGCGCCCACCAGGGTCCCGACTCCGGTCACCAGCATGGCCGGCCGCCACGGCACCCGGTAGCCGAAGGAATTCATGACGGCGGTCCCGGGGATGTTCTGGGACGCCATCGTCACGATGTACAGCGGGATCGCGATCCCGATCATCGCCTGCCACGTCCACGCCGGTGCCGTGACGTCGAGTCTCGGCAGGAGCGCGCTGGTGTCCAGTCCGTCGCTGCCGGAGGCGAGACCGATCGCGATCACCACCGCGGCAGCCGCGAACGCCGCCGGCACCGCCCACCGCGGCGAGTACCGCTGCAAGACCAGCCACACGAGAACCACGGGCGCGACGGCCAGCGGTGCGTCACGCAGCGCCAGTACCGGCGCCAGGCACAGCGGCAGCAGCACCCCCGCGAGCATCGCCTGCGCCAACGCCGGGGGGATGGCCGCGATGAGCCGTCCCAGCCGTGGCCACAGCCCCGTGAGAATCACCGCCGCCCCCACGACGACGAACGCCCCGACCGCGGCGGGCCAGCCGCCGCTCACCGTCGCCGCGCCGGCGAGGAGAGCGGCGCCCGGCGTCGACCACGCCAGCGTGATCGGCATGCGGTAGTGCCGCGACATCCACAACATGCCCAGTGCCTGCGTCACACACAGCGCCAGCAGTCCCGACGCGGCCTGGGCGGAATTCGCGCCCACCGCCGTCAATCCGGTGAGTACGACCGCGAACGAACTGGTGAAGCCCACCAGGGCGGTGACGATTCCGGCGCTGATCGGCTGGGCGGCGGAATCGGGTGAACGCACATCGCTGTCGGGCACAGACATAGGACGCGATTCTGCCCGACGCGTGGTCCCGGCGATCCGTGGCATTAGGGTCGGCACGGTGAAACACGACGACGCCCCCGCCCTGCCGACCGCCGCCGACTTCCCCGCCCTGTGGCCGGTGCCGACCCGCTGGGAGGACAACGACCATTACGGGCACGTCAACAATGTCACGTATTACTCGTACTTCGACACGGCCGTCAACGGCTGGCTGATCGCGACGACGGGCACCGACATCCGCGATCTGCCCGCCATCGGCGTGGTCGCCGAGACGTCCTGCACGTACGTCAGCGAACTCACCTTCCCGGACCGTCTGCAGGTGGGGTTGTCCATCGAGAAGCTGGGCACCCGGAGCATCGTGTATGCGCTCGCGATCTTCCGCGAGAACGACGACGCACTCGAACTCGCGGCTCTCGGCCGCTTCGTCCACGTGTACGTGGACGCGAAAACCCGCAGGCCGGTGCCGATTCCTGCCGAAATCCGGAGCGCTGCAACCCTTCTGGTGGTGCCGGACGCCGTCTGAACCTCCGGCACCACCAGGGGGTTCAGCGCAGTCCCTCGGCCTCCGCCGTGGCCACCGCCCGGGCGATGATGCCGTCGATCAGCGCGACAGTGGGCGCACCGGTCTCGGCCTTGTTCCGGGGATCGTCGATCACCCGGCGCAGGACGCCTTCGGCGATGATCGCCAGCTTCCACAACGCCAGAACGTGCCAGTACCCCACCTGCGTGACATCGCGTTTCGTGTGGTGGACGTAGGCTTCCACGAGTTGGGCCCGGGTGGGGAATCCCTCCAGAGTGGAGGCCGGGAACGGTCCGGCGTCCTCGTCGCCCGCCTCGGGCCAGTAGGCCAGCAACGCGCCGACGTCGGCGAGGGGGTCGCCCAGCGTGCACAGTTCCCAGTCGACCACCGCGACCACCTCACCTTCCTCGGGCGAGGTGATGACGTTGCTCAGGTGAAAATCACCGTGCACCAACGACAGTTCGGTCTGCTCCGGCATGTTGCGCTCGAGGATGCCCGCCAGATCCTCGATCGCCGGGACGTCACGGGTACGGGACTTCTCCCACTGATCCCTCCAGCGCTTCAACTGCCGTGCCGCGTAAGGCTTGTGGCTGGCCAGATCCTCCAGCCCGGCATCTTTGAGATCGACCGCATGGATCTTTGCGAGAGCCTTCGGCATCGCCAGTCCGACGGCATTCCTCTGCTCGGGTGTCAGCTTCTTCGCCACACCGACACTGTCGATCACCACCCCCGCGACGTAACTCATCAGCACGAGCGGCGCGTCCGTGACCTCCGGATCGTCGGTGAGCCCGAGGATCTTCGGCACCGGAACGTCGGATCCCTGCAGAGAGGACAGAATCCGATGTTCGCGGACCACGTCGTGCGCCGACGCCAGCAGATGCCCGAGCGGTGGCCGCCGCAGCACCCACCGCCCACCACCCGCGTCACTGACCGCGTACGTGAGATTCGACTGACCGTTCCCGATCCTCTCGAAGCTCAGCGGCGCGATCGCTCCCACACCGAGTCCGGCAATCCACGCAGAAACGGCATCTTCGTTCAGCCCCACAGCATTCACGCGCTCGATGCTAACCGCTCGGAAGCCCGATGCGGAGGGAACCGGTCCGCGCCGCAGGTCGCGGCCCTAGGGTGGCAACAGTGAGGCCGATTCGGCCGGAACTGGAGGGACCGACGTGGAAGTTTTCCTCATCGTGTGCGGCGTACTCCTCGCCGTGAGTGCCGTCGCCGTGAGCATTCCCAAGCTGAGATTGAAGGGGACTGCGTGGACGGGGTTGCAATCCCGGGGCCTGAGCAGGCAACAGGTGCGGCTGATCGGCGTGGCGGAACTCGCCGGCGGCGTCGGGGTTCTCGTCGGCCTCTACTGGACTCCACTGGGAGTGATCTCGACGGTGGCGCTACTGATTCTCCTCTTGTGCGCAATCGCCTTTCACGTCCGACACGGCGACTACGGAAACCCCGACACCCGGGCCGTCGCGATGCCCGCGGTCTACCTCGCGATGCTGGCCGTCCTCGCCTCGATCGGGTTCGTGTTCGCGGGGTGATCCGGGGTTCTCGGACCCTTGCAGCAACAACCTGGTGCCGGTTGTGTCCGAATTGGTCATTAGACGCAGCATGACACCGCCAACACCCCTAAAACTGGGCATTCTGCTCGACGCCAGCGGTGCCACTTGCGCACTTCGCGTTCTCGTGGATGCTGTGAAGTAGGACACACACTTGTCCTACCGCAGTACCCGTCTCCTACGAACCCACAAGGTTCACGGACTCGACAACACGAGGTGACCCCGATGGTCGACAAGATTGCCTATCCGGTCCAGCTCATCCAGCCGGACGGCCGCCGGGTCTTCAGACCCGACTACACGAGCCTGGTCCGCGACATCGGACCCGATCAACTGCGCGGCCTCTACGAAGACCTCGTGGTCGCGCGTCGGATGGATGTCGAAGCGGTCGCGCTGCAACGCCAGGGCGAACTGGGACTCTGGGCTCCCCTGCTCGGGCAGGAAGCCGCACAGGTCGGCTCCGCCCGCGCGCTCCGCCCCGACGACTACGCGTTCATCAGCTACCGCGAACACGCCGTCGCCTACTGCCGGGGTGTAGACCCCGGGGTGATGACCCGCATGTGGCGGGGATGCGCCCATTCCGCGTGGGATCCGAGTTCCGTGAACGTGACGAATCCCGCGATCGTCGTCGGCTCCCAGGGGCTGCATGCCACCGGGTACGCCATGGGCGCCCACCTGGACGGCGCGGAGATCGCGACGATCGCCTACTTCGGCGACGGCGCCACCAGTCAGGGCGACCTCGCCGAGGCCCTCGGCTTCTCGATGAGCTTCAACGCGCCGGTCGTGTTCTTCTGCCAGAACAACCAGTTCGCGATCAGCGAACCGGTCCACCTGCAGAGTCCCGTCCCCATCGCGCAGCGCGCCGCCGGTTACGGCATGCCCGCCCTCCGAGTGGACGGCAACGACGTCCTCGCGGTCCTCGCGGTCACCCGCCAGGCCACTCAGCGGGCGCGCGAAGGCAGTGGGCCGACGTTCATCGAGGCCGTCACGTACCGGATGGGCCCCCACACCACGTCGGACGATCCCACCCGGTATCGGGCGGCAGCCGAGACCGAGGTCTGGAAGGCCCGCGACCCGATCGACCGGATGAGGCGCCTCCTCGACCGGGAGGGCCTGCTCGACGACACGTTCCTCGCCGGGGTGCAGGCCACCGCCGACGACGTCGCGGCGCGACTGCGGTCCGGGACCATCGATGCGCCCGATCCCCAGCCGCTCGATCTGTTCGAGCACGTGTATTCCACCGACCACCCGCTCATCGACGAGGAACGCGAGCAGTACGCCGCGTACCTCGCGGGCTTCGCCGGCATCGAGGAGGCACTGTCATGACCACCAGCACGCTCTCGCTCGGCGCCGCACTCAACGCGGGTCTCCGACGCGCCCTCGAACACGACCGCAAGGTCGTGATCATGGGTGAGGACGTCGGACGCCTCGGCGGTGTATTCCGCGTCACCGACACCCTGCAGAAGGATTTCGGCGACAACCGGGTCATCGACACCCCACTGGCCGAATCCGGCATCATCGGCGCCGCGTTCGGCATGGCCCTGCGCGGTTACCGGCCCGTCTGCGAGATCCAGTTCGACGGCTTCGTCTACCCCGCATTCGACCAGATCGTGTCCCAGGTGGCCAAGATTCACTACCGCACACAGGGCAGGGTCACAGCGCCCCTCACGATCCGGATCCCGTACGGCGGCGGCATCGGTGCGGTCGAGCACCATTCGGAGTCGCCGGAGGCGTACTTCGCCCACACCGCCGGACTGCGCGTCGTCACACCCAGCAACCCGGCGGACGCGTTCCACATGATCCAGCAGTCCGTCGCGGCAGACGACCCGGTGGTGTTCTTCGAACCGAAGCGGCGGTACTGGGACAAGGCCGAGTTCGACGTGGACGCCGAACCGGACCTGCCGCTGCATCGGGCCCGGGTGGCCCGGGAGGGCACGGACGCCACCATCGTCGCGTACGGCTCCGTCGTGCCGACGGCCCTGTCGGCCGCGACCATCGCCGCCGACGAGGGGCACTCCCTCGAGGTGATCGACCTGCGCTCCCTGTCGCCGATCGACTTCGACACCATCGAGGAGTCGGTCCGCAAGACCGGAAGGCTCGTCGTCGCGCACGAGGCGTCGACGTTCCTCGGCCTGGGCGCGGAGATCGCCGCCCGCATTTCCGAGAGGTGCTTCTACCAGCTGGACGCGCCCGTGCTGAGGGTCGGCGGATTCGACGTTCCGTATCCCCCGGCGAAGCTGGAACTGCACCATCTGCCGGATGCCGACCGCCTGCTCGACGCGGTCGATCGCAGCCTCGCGGCCTGATCGCACTCATCGGAGGAGAGGAGCCGTCCGTTGGCGCAGGAATTCCGCCTACCCGATCTCGGTGAGGGGCTCACGGAGGCCGAACTGGTCTCCTGGGCCGTCGAGGTGGGCCAGACGATCGAACTCAATCAGGTGATCGGAGAAGTCGAGACGGCGAAGGCGCTCGTCGAGTTGCCTTCGCCGTACGCGGGTGTCGTGGAGGAATTGCTGGTTCCGGCGGGCGCAACCGTGCCGGTCGGGACGCCGATCATCCGGATCGCGACGGATGCGGCCAGCGAGGAACCTCCCACGCGCACGCCCGTTCTGGTGGGGTACGGGCCCGAGGCCGCTGCCGAGAGCAAACGGGCCCGGCGGAGGCTGGTGACCGCTCCGGAGACCGGCACGTCCGGCCCGGACCGTCGGCGCCCCGACGCGTCGCCGGCAGCCCGGGTCGCTGCACGTGAACTCGGAGTCGACCTCGCCGTCGTCGCGGGGACGGGGCCGTCCGGTGCCGTCACCCGGAGTGACGTCGAATCCCATGCGGGTTCGGCCGGGCAGGCCGTGCCGTCGACACCGGACTCGCCGGAACCGCCGGAGCCGTCGGAGCGCGAGACCCGCACCCCGATCCGCAGCGTCCGGAAGCAGACCGCGGCGGCGATGGTCCGCAGTGCGTTCACCGCCCCGCACGTCACCGAATTCGTGACCGCCGACGTGACCCGGTCGGTGGAACTGCTCGAGCGCCTGCGTGACCTCCCCGCATTCGAGGGATTGTCGCTGACACCGCTGAGTCTGGTGGCGAAGGCGATGATCGTCGCGCTGCGGGAGAACCCGACCCTCAATGCGTCGTGGGACGAGGAGAACCAGGAGATCGTCACCAAGTACTACGTCAATCTCGGCATCGCCGCGGCCACACCCCGCGGTCTGGTCGTCCCGAACATCAAGGAAGCGCAGTCGCTGAGTCTGCTCGAACTGTGCCGCGCGATCACCGAACTGACCGCGACCGCGCGCAGCGGCAGAGCCGAACCCGCGCAGCTCACCGGCGGGACGGTGTCGATCACCAACGTCGGAGTGTTCGGTGTCGACGCGGGCACGCCGATCCTCAACCCCGGCGAATCGGCCATCCTGTGCCTGGGCAGCGTCACCAGGCGGCCGTGGGTGCACGAGGACGAACTCGCGGTGCGGTGGGTCACCACCCTGAGCGTGTCGTTCGATCACCGGGTGGTCGACGGCGAGCAGGGGTCGAGGTTCCTGTCGTCCGTCGCGGCGATGCTGCACGATCCCGCCTCACTGCTCGCGCACCTCTGATCCTCGGTACGTTTGGTCGGTGAGTACTTCCCGAGCGTCCGCGGTCGACACGCGCGCACCAGTGGCCGAGCCGCTCCGCCGGGCTCGTGCGGGAACGTTCGGAATCTTCGGGATCAACGGGTTCCTGCTCGGCATGTGGGTCGTGCACATTCCGGCGATCGAGGACCGGACCGGTATCAGCCACTCCACGCTGGGTTCGCTGCTGCTCCTGCTGGCGGTCGGCGCGATCGGCGGCATGCAGGTCAGCGGTCCACTGGCCGACCGATTCGGCAGCAGGCGGATGGTGATCATCGCCGGACTCGCACTGGCGGCCGCCACCGTGGGTCCCGGGCTGGCGTCCGCGGCCTGGCAACTCGGTCTCGCCCTGCTCGTGTTCGGCTTCGCGAACGGCGCACTGGACGTGTCGATGAACTCGCAGGCCGTCGAAGTCGAGCAGCGGTACGGGCGGCCGATCATGTCGGCGTTCCACGCCCTGTTCTCCGTGGGCGGGGTGGCCGGATCGCTGCTCGGAGCGGCGACGCTCGCCGTCGGATGGGCCCCCGTGACGGCTCTGCTGGTCGCCGGCGGTGTCGGGGTCGTCACCGTCGCCACGGGCTCGCGGTGGCTGATGGCGGACCGTCCCCGCTCTCGGCACGACGCCGCTCCCGCCGAGAAGGCACAGGGCCGGCTGTCCACGCGGGTCCTCGCGCTCGGTGGCATCGCCTTCGTCCTCATGCTGTCGGAGGGTGTCGCGAACGACTGGAGCACCCTGCAGGTCAAGGAGCACCTCGGAACGTCCGATTCCGTCGCCGCCCTCGCGTTCGGAGCGTTCTCGGTGATGATGACGGTGGGCCGGTTCACCGCGGACCGCGTGAGCGGCGCGCTCGGTCCCGTCGCCGTCGTCCGCTACGGCACCCTGATCGCGGCCCTCGGAATGCTGCTCGTCGTCGTCTCGGGACTGCTCCCGCTCACCGTCCTGGGCTGGGCGCTGTTCGGCCTGGGATTGTCGGGATGCGTGCCGCAGATCTTCACCGCCGCGGGCAACCTCGGCGCGGGTTCCGCGGGCACCAATATGTCCCGTGTGGTCGGGCTGGGGTACGTCGGATTCCTCGCCGGCCCCGCCACCATCGGCTGGATCACCCAGGTGGTTCCGCTGACCGTCGCGATGGTGGTGCCCCTGACCTGCGTGCTGGTGGCGGCCACGTTCGCGGGGGCAGTCCGGCGCACCTGACACGCTCGCCGCACGAACAGGACCGTTCACCGACCTCACAGCGGCCTCTCATCGATCGTTCAGCGTCGGTTGGCACACTGTGTGTCGTGACCGAATCGACTAGCAGGCTGCGTCGCAGTGTTCGTCGCCTCGCCTTCGCCGCGGCGGGTGTGGTGGCACTGTGCGCGCTGTACCTCATACGCCCCGAATCGTCGGGTCTCGTCCTCCCGGAGGCACTCCGACCCGTCGCCGATCCTGTGATCCAGGCGATCGACGTCACCACGGTGCTCGCAGCGACCGTGGTCCTCGCCATCGTCGCGGCGATGCGAAAACTTTCGTACGGCATGGGTGCCGTACTGCTGCTGTGTATCGGCGCGAATCTCACCAGCGCCGCAGTCCGGGCATGGGAATCGGATGCGCCGTCGGTGCTCCTGCCGAGCGGGCACGTCGTCGCCGTCACCGCGCTGTACGGTTCGGCGCTGCTGGTGTCGGCACCGCGGTTCCGGCCCGTCATCGCGGGCCTGGGTTTCGCCGTCGTCCTCGGTGTCGCGGGGGCCGCCGCGCTGGTCGAACCCGTCGGCATCTTCGGCCTGGCGGCAGGCCTGATCATCCTGGCGATCTGGTGGACACTGGCGTCCACCCTGATGCTGTACTCCCCTGTGGCCGCCGAGCGTGAAGAGCGACGGCCCGACACCGCGGCCATCGCCTTCTCCCGGCACCGCGGCAGTCTGCGCCTCTGAGGCGCTTCGCGCCCGTGCGTGGTTTGCGAGTCTCTGCACTCGCTAACCACGCACGGGCCCGGAGGGCCTACAGTGCCTTGAGTTCCTCGGTGACCTCGGCGACCGACTTCTTCGCATCCCCGAACAGCATCGAGGTGGTGTCGGCGAAGAACAACGGGTTGTCGATGCCGGCGAACCCGGAATTCATCGACCGCTTCAGCACGATCACCGACTTCGACTGATCCACGTTCAGGATGGGCATCCCGTGGATCGGCGACGACGGATCGTTGCGGGCCGCCGGGTTGGTGACATCGTTCGCCCCGATCACCAGGGTGACATCGGTGCGGGCGAACTCGTCGTTGATGTCGTCCATTTCCTTCATCGCGTCGTACTCGACGTCGGCCTCGGCCAGGAGCACGTTCATGTGCCCGGGCATCCGGCCCGCGACCGGGTGGATGGCGTACTTGACCTCCACCCCCTTCGACTCGAGCAGCTTGGCCATGTCCTTGACCGCGTGCTGGGCCTGCGCCACCGCCAACCCGTACCCGGGAACCACGATCACCTGATTGGCGTACGCCATCTGGATCGCCGCATCCGCCGCCGAGGTGGACTTCGCCGTCTTCACGGCCGTGTCCCCGACCGCCGCCGCACCGCCACCGCCGCCGAACCCGCCGGCCACGATCGCCGGGATGGACCGGTTCATCGCCTTCGCCATCAGGTTGGTCAGGATCGAACCCGACGCCCCGACGATCATCCCGGCCACGATCATCGCCTGATTATTGAGTGCCAGACCGGCGGCCGCCGCGGACAGACCGGTGAGCGCGTTGAGCAGGGAGATGACGACGGGCATGTCGGCGCCGCCGATCGGCAGCACCACCATCAACCCGAGCACCGCCGCCAGCACCAGCACACCCACGATCCACCACTGGCTGGTGGGGCCGGCCGGGTCGATGGCCTTGACCCCGATGGCCACCGCCAACGCGACGGCCCCGATCAGCAGCACCGCATTGAGCGGCTGCTGCAGTTTCCCGATGCCGATCGGGCGGCCGGGCAGGGTTTCCTGCAGCTTGAGGAACGCGATCACCGAACCCCAGAAGGAGATCGACCCGATGATCGCCGCGAACAGCGACGCGATGACGATGTGCACCGTCGGCGACTCACCATGGGCGAAGGCGGTGAACCCGTCCGAGTCCAGGAACTCCGCGTAGGCGATCAGGGCGACGGTGCCGCCGCCGACCCCGTTGAACAACGCCACCAGCTGCGGCATCGCGGTCATCTTCGTCCGCAACGCCGGCGGCACCCCGAGGACCACACCGATGACCAGGCCGGTGACGATCAGCACCCAGTTGGAGGTGCCGCGGATCGCGATCAGGGTGGCGACGACGGCGACGACCATGCCGGCGGCGGCGATCTGGTTGCCGCGGACCGCGGTCTTCGGGCCGGTCAGGCCCATCAGACCGTAGATGAACATCGAGAACGCCACGATGTACAGCACGTTGACGAGGTATTCCATTACCGGTCCCCACCCTTCTCAGCAGCAACAGCGGTGGGGGTGGGCTTGGACTTGAACATCGCCAACATCCGGTCGGTGACCACGAAACCACCGACCACGTTGATCGTTCCGAACACCAGGGCCACGAACAGGATCACCTGCAACCCCCACGGCGGGTTCTCGACCTTGCCCAACACCACCAGCGCACCGAGCACGACGATGCCGTGGATGGCGTTGGTGCCCGACATCAACGGGGTGTGCAACGTGTTCGGGACCTTCGAGATCACCGCGAACCCCACGAACCCGGACAACACCAGGATCGCGATGTTCGCCAACAATTCGGTATACATCTAGGACACACCCTCCTCACGGGTGACGCAGGACGCGGCGAGGACCTCGTCCGAGAAATCGGGGGCCAGCGCCCCGTCGACGAGCATCAACTCGAGCAGCGCGGAGATGTTCTTCGAATACAGCTCCGACGCGTGCTCGGGCATGGTGGCGGGCAGGTTCAGCGGCGAGCAGATCGTCACCCCGTGCTTGACCACGGTCTGCCCGGGTTCGGTGAGCTCGCAGTTACCGCCGGTCTCGCCGGCCAGGTCGACCACCACGGAGCCGGGCTTCATGCCCTCCACCGCGGCCGCGGTCACCAACCGGGGCGCCGGACGGCCCGGCACCAGCGCGGTGGTAATGACCACGTCGAAGCCCTTGATCGCGTCCTCGAGCGCCTGCTGCTGCTGCGCCCGCTCCGCCTCGGTCAGCTCGCGGGCGTAGCCGCCCTCACCGGCGGCGTCGATCCCGAGATCGAGCCACTGGGCACCGACCGAGCGGACCTGGTCGGCGACCTCGGGGCGTACGTCGTAGCCGGTGGCCCGGCCCCCGAGACGCTTCGCCGTGGCCAGGGCCTGCAGGCCGGCGACCCCGACACCGAGCACCAGCACCGTCGCCGGCTTGACCGTGCCGGCGGCGGTGGTGAGCATCGGGAAGAACCGGGTCGACTCCGACGCCGCGAGCAGCACCGACTTGTAGCCGGACACGTTCGCCTGCGACGACAGCGCGTCCATCACCTGGGCGCGGGAGATCCGCGGGATCGCCTCCACCGCGAACGCCTGCACCCCGGCAGACTTCAGCGCGGCGACCTGATTGTCCTGGTTGCGGGGGGCGAGGAACCCGATCAGGGTCTGCCCGGCATGCAACCGGCCCACTTCCTCGTCCGACGGCGGCGCGACCTTCACGACCACGTCGGCCGACCACGGGTCGGCGATCTTCGCCCCCACCTCGGTGTACAACTCGTCCGGGATCAGCGCGCCCAAACCGGCACCCGACTCGACCACCACGTCGACGCCCTTGGCGATCAACGACGCCACGATCTTCGGCACCAACGCCACCCGACGCTCACCGTCGTTCGACTCCCGAACGACGCCGACCGTCGGGCGCGCAGTGGACGCGCTCTGCGATGTATCCATGTATCGACTTCCTGCGGTAGATGGTGTGTGTGCCGCGACGAGCGGCGATCAACCGATGATGAGCGGAAATATTTCCCCCGACTCGACTGAGTTAGCTGATAGTAGCCAGAGAAAGCGTGACGTAGGGAACAGAGAAGTCCGTGGGTAGGCGTCTGAATCGAGTCCGAACAGTCGTTCTCACAGATGTTTCTGCTCGTTTGTGAACCCGGTCACAGGGTGTTTGGTCGTAGTCTGACGGTAGACAGCCGCACGGAAGCGGAGGTTCGGCCATGAGCACACCGAAGGAACGGAGCGCGGAGGACGTCACCGCGGATCCACCGGTCGTCGTCGAGCGGGTCTACGACCATCCGACCGAGGGCGACGGACTCCGACTGTTCGTGGACCGGCTCTGGCCGCGGGGGCTCCGCAAGGACGCGTTCCATTTCGACGACTGGGCCAAGGACCTCGCGCCGTCGACGGAGCTGCGTCACTGGTACTCGCACGACGTCGCCGCGTTCAGCGAGTTCCGGGAGCGGTACGTCCACGAGCTCGACTCGCCGAGCGGACGGAAGGCTGTCGCGCGGGTGCAGGAACTCGCGCAGGGGCGGCCGATCGTTCTCCTGACCGCGACGAAGGACGTCAGTCACAGTCACGCCGAGGTGCTCGCCGAATACATGCTGGAACGGTTGTGACCACCCACCCCGACGACGCCGCGCCCGTCACCGAACCGGACGACGACCTCGGCGGAGATCCCGTCTGCTGGCTCGACCGCGTGTGCCCCGACTGCGGGTTGTTCCTCACCGATCACACCGCGAGCACCTGCCCGCGCTGCGGTTCGGCGCGGGACAGGTGAGGTCGGGAATTCAGCCGGCGTTCAGGTACCGGGCGCGAAGTTTGTGCTTGACGAGTTTGCCCGTGGGGGTGCGCGGCAGGTCGTCGGAGAAGTCGATGCTGCGCGGCGCCTTGAAGTGACTCACCCGCTCGCGGACGTAGTCGAGTAACTCGCGGGCGACGGCATCCGACGGTTCCACCCCTTCGACGAGTTGCACGACCGCTTTGACCTGTTCGCCCATCTCCTCGTCGGGCACGCCGATCACCGCGACATCGAACACCTTGGGATGCATGGTGAGAACGTTCTCCGACTCCTGCGGGTAGATGTTCACCCCACCCGAGATGATCATGAACGCGGCGCGGTCGGTGAGATAGAGGAAGCGGTCGGAGTCGATGTACCCGATGTCGCCGCTCGTGGTCCAGGTCGGATGGTCGGGGTGCGTCGCGGATTCGGTCTTGGCCGGGTCGTTGTGATACTCGAACGGCCGTTCCTCCCTCTCCCAGTAGACGGTTCCGATGTCACCGACGGGTACGTCCGCACCGTTGTCGTCGCAGATGTGCACGATGCCCATGACCCCGTCGCGGCCCACCGATCCCGGCTTGGCAAGGGCCTGGGCGCTGTCGATGAACGTGGCACCGGCACCCTCCGTGGACGCGTAGTACTCGTGGATCACCGGGCCCCACCACTCGATCATCGAGCGTTTCACGTCGGGCGGGCACGGCGCCGCCGCGTGAATGGCCACCTTCAGACTCGACACGTCGAATTTGTCGCGAACGTCCTTCGGCAGCTTGAGCATCCGGACGAACATCGTCGGCACCCACTGGCTGTGGGTCACCCGGTACTCCTCGATGAGCCGCAGCGATTCCTCGGCGTCGAAGCGGTCCATCAGGACGATCGTGCCGCCGACGGAGGTGATGGTGCCGCAGAAGCGGAGCGGCGCAGCGTGATACAGGGGTGCGGGACACAGATACACGGTGTCGGAATCGAATCCGTACATCGGGGCGAACACCGCGGTGTACGGATCCATCGTGGCGTCCACTTCGCCCTCGGGCAGAGCGGGCTTGATCCCTTTGGGCCTGCCGGTGGTGCCCGACGAGTACAGCATGTCCTGCCCGCGGGGCTGCGAATCGAGCGGTTCGGCCGACTGCGCCGCCACGGCGTCGTCGTAGCTGTCGAATCCGTCGAGCTCGCCGCCGTACACGAGACGGTGCCGGACGCGGGGAAGCTGATTCGGGTCGCGCGGCACGGCGCCGCCCGCGTCGGCGGACACGATGAGCACCTCGGCTCCGCAGTCGTCCACGACGTAACCGGCTTCCTCCGGGGTGAGGTGCCAGTTCACCACGGTGATGTACAGCCCGGATCGCAGCGCCGCCCAGTACACCTCGAGGACCCGGAGATCGTTGCTCGAGACGAGCGCCAGGTGATCGCCGACCTTCAGGCCGAGCGAGCGCAGGTGCCGTGCGAGGCGGGTGGACCGCTCGTCCAGCTCCCGGTAGGTCAGCCGCTCCCCCGTGGAGGGACGAATGACAGCGGGCTTGTCCGGGGTGGTCGCCACGAAGTTTCCAGGGAACATCCGCACTCCTTTTGTTAATGGAGATTCTCACCATCGGTCTACCACACCGAACCCGGGACGGGGAGGCCTTCGACGCCGTCACCGGCGCATTCGTCCGCCCGCGGCGAAAACGCTCGGACGCTCCGGCGGGAGGTCCTAGAGTTGAGGCAAAAGGAGGCGTACCACCCGTGAATGCCCTGCAGAAGGAACCGATCCTCGACGCATTGTTCGAGGAATGGGACGTACTCGACGAGGTGCTGTCCTCGTTGTCCGGCGACGCGTGGTTCACGCCCACCTCATTGCCCGGGTGGACCGTCCACGATGTGACCGCGCATCTCATCGGCACCGAGTCGCTGCTTGCCGGAATCTCCGCACCGCACACCAGCATCGACGTCCGCGGCCTCGCGCACGTGCGCAACGAGATCGGGGCGTTCAACGAAGAGTGGGTCGAGGGACTCCGGGGGTGCTCCGGGCCCGAGATGCTCGAGCGTTTCCGGGCGATCGTGGCCCGCAGGCGGTCGGAGCTGAGCGAGATGACCGACGAGGCATTCGAGGCCGAGACCACCACACCGGTCGGTCCGGCGCCCTACCTCCGGTTCATGCGGATCCGCGTGTTCGACTGCTGGATGCACGAGCTCGACCTGCGCGACGCCCTCGCGCTGCCCGGCAACGAGGGCGGCCTGCGCGGGGAGACCGCGTTCGAGGAGATCGCGGGCGCTGTCGCGTTCCTCGTCGGCAAGCGCGGCAAGGCCCCGGACGGGTCGAGGATCACCCTGGAGCTGACGGGACCGCTCGCGCGCAACATTCACATCGCCGTCGACGGCAGAGCCGCGGTGGTCGACGAACTACCGTCCGAGGCCACCACGACCGTGACCCTCGACTCCCGGCTCTTCACCCGGTTGGCGGGCGGCCGGACGACGGCGGCGGATCACCGCGACGAGATCGCGTTGAGCGGCGACACCGCCGTGGGCAAGAGGATCGTCGACAACCTCGCGTTCACCATCTGACCGCGGTGCGCCTGTTCCTGTCCTCGTATCGGTTCGGTGCGGATCCCGCGCCCCTGCTGTCGCTCGTCGGCCGTCCGGGGCGTGTGGGGGTGATCGCCGCGGCTGCGGACGCGTGGCCGCGGACGGCGCGGACGTCCGCGGTCGTGAGTGACGTGATGCCGCTGACGCGGCTGGGCTTCACCCCGGAGGAGGTGGATCTGCGCGACTACATCGGCAGCGACGGGCACGCGCGGTCCGCCGCGCTGAAGGAGCGGCTGGAGGGGTTCGGCATGCTGTGGGTGCGCGGCGGGAACACGTTCGTGTTGCGCGCGCAGATGGCCCGGAGCGGGGCGGACCGGGTGATCCCGGAATTACTGCTGAGCGATTCGCTGGTGTACGCCGGCTACAGCGCGGGGGCGTGTGTGATGACTCCGACGCTGCACGGTCTCGACTCCTCCGATGACCCGGCGGAGGTGGTCGCAACCTGCGGCATGGAGCCGCTCTGGGAGGGCCTGGGCGTGGTGGGCTTCGCGATCGTGCCGCATCACCCGCCTGCGGAGCTTCCAGGGGCCGAAGACGCCGTGCCCTTGGAGGACGCGGCCGCCGTTCGGCGCACTGTCAACGCTTTGAGGCTCGCCGGCATCGAGTACCGCACCTTGACGGACGATCAGGCGATCGTCGTGAACGGAGATCGAACCGAACTCGTGTGACGACGGCGAGCCCTGCGGCGGGAAGGCCTTCAGCCGAAGACTGCGACCGGCACGGCCGGAGCGAACGGGGCGACGCGGTCGAGTGCGGCCCAGGTGACCTCGCAGCGCTTGGCGGTGACTTCGTCCGCGTCGGCGAGGAGCGTGTTCAGGAGGGTCTTCGGGTTCAGGCGCCATTCCTGCACCATGGACCGAACTTCCTCGTTGGTGAACAACCCCGAACCGGCCAGTGCGAAGATCCATTCGTCGAACTCGCCACGGTGGATCTGTTCGATGGAATCGTAGTCGATGCCACCGTCGAGGAACTCGTACGAGAACATCGCGGAGATGTAGCTGCTGGGATCTCGGTGGAGTGCATTCATCGGTGCGGGTCCTTCCAGGGTCGGTGCGGCAAAACCCGGCCCCAACCGTGTTCTAGCTCACATTTCGTGAGAATCTCCGTTTGGGTGTAACGCCTCGCCGGTGTTTGACGATGCAAGACGCTAACCCGTAGAAGTGAGTTTTTGCATTGCCTGGTCGATACGATCCGGTAACAGAGTGACGAATGTGACCTGTGTTACACCCGATTCGTCCGGTTCCACGCGGTTCAGGGGACGCCCCTACCTGCATTTTCTCCCCCGGACCCGGTTGCATACCCCATCGCCGGGACCCCGGAAAAAATTCACCCCCCTGATCCCACATCGTGAGACTCCTACGCGTAAGTAACTAACAGATGGACTATTGGGGTCTCACTTCCAGGCCGAACGTCCAGGTTGGAGCGATATCCGAACAAACGGGTCGGAATCGGTTCAGTTGGACGTCTGACCAATTCGAGGACACCCGCGGCCCGCTGGGTTACCGTCGGGGCCTCCGACACCCGCATTTCAGGAGTCACGATGACGGTCACCGACGACGCACTCGCGACGCTCGCCGCCGCGCTCCCCCAGGGATGCCTCGTCACCGATCCCGACATCCTGGTCTCCTACCGCCAGGACTGGGCGCGCGATCCCGACGCCGTCCTCCCGTTCGCCGTCGCCCGTCCGACGACCACCGAGGAAGTCCAGGTGGTGATGCGCTGGGCGACCGAGCACCGGGTACCGGTGATCCCGCGCGGTGCGGGATCCGGGCTCAGCGGCGGCGCCACCGCCGTGGCGGGCTGCGTGGTGGTCAGCACCGAGCGAATGCGCCGGATCGAGGTGGACCCGGTGACGCGGATCGCCGTCGTCGAACCGGGACTGCTCAATGCGGAGGTCAAGGCCGCGGCCGCCGAGCAGGGGCTCTGGTATCCACCGGATCCGTCGTCGTTCGAGATGTGCTCGATCGGCGGCAACGTCGCGACCAACGCCGGTGGCCTGTGCTGCGTCAAGTACGGCGTCACCACCGACTACGTCCTCGCACTGCGCGTCGTCCTCGCGGACGGGACGGACGTGCGCCTGGGCGGGCCGCGACTGAAGGACGTGGCCGGCCTGTCGCTGACCAAGCTGTTCGTCGGGAGCGAGGGAACCCTCGGCATCGTCACGGAGGCGACGCTGAGACTGATCCCGGCCCAGCCGCCGTCGAGCACCCTCGTCGCATCGTTCGCCTCCGTCCAGGCCGCCGCCGACACCGTCCTGGCCATCACCCGCACGCTGCGGCCGTCGATGCTCGAATTCATGGACCGCACCTCCATCGGCGCCGTCGAGGACGCGCTGAAGATGGGCCTGGACCGGACGGCGGCGGCGATGCTCATCGCCCGCTCGGACGCGCCCGGTGCGATTGCGGCCGAAGAGATTTCCGTGATGGCGGACGCCTGCACGGTGAACGGCGCATCCGAGGTCTTCACCACCGACGACCCAGACGAGGGCGAAGCCTTCGCCGCGGCAAGACGATTCGCCATCCCCGCGGTCGAGAGGCTCGGCAGCCTGCTCCTCGAGGACGTCGGGGTCCCGCTCCCGAAACTGCCTGCGCTGGTGGAGGGAATCGCGGCGATCTCCCGCGAGCGTGACGTGATGGTCGCGGTGATCGCGCACGCCGGCGACGGAAACACGCACCCGCTCATCGTGTTCGACCCCGAGGATGCCGCGATGGCCGAGCGTGCTCACCTCGCCTTCGGCGAGATCATGGACCTCGCAATCTCTCTCGGCGGCACGATCACCGGCGAGCACGGCGTCGGCCGGCTGAAGAAGGCCTGGCTGCCCGACCAGTTGGGCGAGGACGTCATGGAATTGACGCAGCGGATCAAGAACGCACTGGACCCGCTGGGGATCCTCAACCCCGGAGCGATCCTGTAGCTACGCGGGGCCGGGTGCGATACCCAATGGTTACCCTAGGGGCTGGTGTGACAGGTGAGGTATTGCTAGCGTGACCGGACCCGACTCGATTCGTCGCAGAGAGGTGCGCTCGTGACCAGACTCCGCCGTGTCGCCTCCCTGGCGATGCCCGCCTTACTCGCTTCTACCTGCACGTTTTTCACGATGACGCCCCCTGTTGCGACGGCGGCCCCGTGCCTGGGAACCGGCAGCCTCGGCTCGAGCGGCTCGAACCAGGGCATCAACCCCATTCCCTGGCTCAACGGAAGCGACGGCCGCCTTCCCGAGCTACGTGGCAAAACTCAGGCTATCGCGCACATCACCGGGCCGCGCAGCTCCAACGACACTATCGGCAGGTTCCGGGTGCTCGGCACCGACCTCGGCATCATGTGGGACAACGGCGGAGGTGAGATCCTCACCGCATTCGGTGACACCGTCGGACTGAGCGACAACCCGCTGTGCGGTCTGGTCGGCGACTGGCGCAGCAACATCCTGTTGCGCAGCTCCGACAAGGACCTCACCGACGGGATGGGCATCGACAATTCCCCGATCGATACCCCGAACCATTCCAAGGAGATCATCCAGAGCAAGAAGATCCCGGGTGTGGAGCAGACCGTCATCCCCACCACCGGCATCTCGGTCGGCGAGGGTCCCGGCGCGACGCAGTACATCAACTACATGTCCGTGCGGAGCTGGGGCGCCCCTGGCGAGTGGGACACCAACGCGTCCGGCATCGCGTACTCCGTGGACAACGGCGAGAACTGGGTCACCGACCCTCTTACGCTGCGGCCCAACGTGCCCGGCACGGGCGCCGAGAACTTCCAGATGGGCTCGTACGTCAAGCACGACGGATTCGTCTACGCGTTCGGCACGCCGTCGGGTCGTTCCGGCGACGCCCGGTTGTCGCGGGTGAAGGAAGCGGACATCCGGAACCTCACGCTGTACGAGTACTGGGACGGCAAGGCGTGGGTGAAGGCCAACGCCACCGTCGCCGCACCGGTCATCCCCGGACCCGTCAGCGAGTTGTCGGTGCAGTTCAACCAGTACCTCGGTCAGTTCGTGGCGATGTACACCGACGCCGGCAATTCGGTGGTCATGCGCCGGTCCGACCACCTCGAATCCGGCTGGAGCGAACCCGAGGTGCTCGTGAGCAGCCGGGACGTGCCCGAGTTGTACGGCGCCTACATGCACCCGTGGTCGCAGGGATCCGATCTGTATTTCCTGGCCACCACCTGGTCGGACTACAACGTCATGCTGCTGCGCACCAACCTCGCGGACTGACGGTAATCTGCGAGTGACAGCGTGCGCGGGACAGCGCGCACGCCACACGAGCAGAGGAGCGGTCTGTGGCGGCCACGGTGGAGCACGACGTGTCGGAATCCCGGTTCGAGATCTACCTCGACGGCCAGTTGGCCGGATACGCCGACTATTTCGAGCGGAACGGTGCCCGCGACTTCCACCACACCGTGACGTACCCCCAGTTCCGTGGTCAGGGTCTGGCCGCGGAAGTGGTGAAGGCCGCCCTCGACGACACGAAGGCCAGCGGGCTCACCGTGATTCCGTCGTGCTCGTACGTCGAGAAGTACATCGCCGAGAATCCGAGCTATGCGGAGCTCGTCTGATCCGGTCCGCATGACCGTCCGCGCGACACGTGTGGTCGCCGCGGCGGTCGTACTGGCCGGTTGCGGTTCCGGCGACCGTTCCGAGACCGCTCCGGCGGCGTCGGCGCCGACGACGTCGGTGTCCGCGCAGCCCGGCGCGTTCGTGGGGGAATGCGGCTCGCTGACCGACGCCGAGGTGTACGAGCGGGCCGGGATCACCGGGCTCGCCCCGGTGTCGCGCAACGGCATCAAGTGCCGGTGGGAAGCGGACGGCGGCGAACGGTACGTGATGTTCACGTGGTACCGCGGTAGCCCCATCGACCGGGAACGGTCGGTGGCCAAGGGCATCGGTCACGAGGTCCACGACCTCGAGATCGCCGGGCACCGCGGGTTCTCCTCGCAGAACGTCGGGTTCTGCGAGGTCGCGCTGGGCACGGGTTCCGACTTCGTGCACTGGCTGGTTCGCTACGGCACGGGCACCGCACCCTCCGATCCGTGCGCGGCCCCGACCGCGCTCGGCCGGCTGACGTTGGAGAAGGTCAAGTGAGCGCCGGCCGCCGACTCGCCGCGGCGGTGGCGTCCGCGGTGGTGCTCGCCGGCTGCGGCACCTCCGTCACCGGCAGTCCCCTGCCCGAGGGCGCGGCCGCCTCCGAAGACGGCGGTTCACCGCAGTTCGACAAACTCCTCCGCGAGTGCGACGCCGTCCCCAACGACAAGATCGCGGAGACCCTCCACGGCGCCGGCATCGACCAGTACTTCTTCGGCGCGGTGTGCATGTGGACGGTGTCGTCCGCCGCCGGATCGATCGACGTCACGTTCGGCTGGTTCGAGAACAACTCGCTGCAACGGGAGCGGAGTGTGGCGGACCAGCTGGGCTATCAGGTGGAAACCACGTCGATCGCGGGCACGTCGGCGTTCAGCGCCCGGCGTCCGGGTGATTCGGCGACATGCGGGATCACCGCCGCCTACTCCGGCGTCATCACGTGGTGGGTGCAGCAGCGGTCGGGCACCGGCGATCCGTGCGACGGAGCGCGGACCCTCGCCGAACTGACCCTGCAACGCAACCAGTAGCGGCCGAAATTCGCTCGCGGTGGCCACGACCTCGCTGTTAGCGTCGAAGGACCACCGATCGAGCCGACCAGAGGACCCTTGCCGTGACCGCCACCGAGACGGCTGTGACTCGCCGGTTCGGGCCCCTGATCCTCCTGAACCTCGCGACGCTGTTCTCGTCCACGGGTAACGGTATCGCGATCGTCGTGCTGCCCTGGCTCGTGCTCGAGAGGACCGGTCGCGCGTCCGACGCCGCGATCGTCGCGGGCGCGGCCACCCTCCCGCTGCTGTTGTCGAGCCTGTTCGCGGGCACGTTCGTCGACCTGTTCGGACGTCGCCGCACGTCGATGATCTCCGACTGCCTGTCTGCCCTGTCCGTGGCGGCCATCCCGGTGATCGCCAACACGACAGGCCTCACCGTGACGGTGATCGCCGTCCTCGCCGCGATCGGCGCCGCATTCGATCCGGCCGGGATCGCGGCGAGGGAGTCGATGCTGCCCGCCGCCACGAAGTCGGCGGGGTGGTCCCTCGACCGGATGAACAGCCTCTACGAGGCCAACTACAACATGGCGTACCTCGTCGGGCCCGGCATCGGCGGTGTCCTCATCGCGACGGTGGGTGCGGTGAACACGTTGTGGGTGACCGCCGTCGGCTTCGTGCTGTCCGTGGTGACCATCGCGTTCCTGCGACTGGAGAACGCCGGCAGACCCGACACGTCCACGCGCCCGACATCCATCTGGCACGGCACGCTCGAGGGACTGAAGTTCGTGTGGCACAACCGGCTCCTGCGCACGATCGCTCTGGTGGACATGGCGGTGGTCGCGCTGTACATGCCCGTCGAATCGGTGGTGTTCCCGGTGTACTTCACCGAACTCGACAAGCCCGCGCAACTGGGTTCGGTGCTGATGGCGCTCAGTATCGGCGGCGTGGTGGGCGCCCTCGCGTACGGACCGCTCGCGCCGTTCGTGTCGCGCAGGACGCTGATGGTGGTGGCGGTGACGGTGCTGGGCGCGGCCATGGTCGCGATGGCGTTCCTGCCGCCGCTGTGGGCGATTCTGGCGCTGGCCCTCCTCCAGGGTCTCGTGTTCGGTCCGGTCGGCCCGATCGCCAACTACGCCATGCAGACTCGCAGTCCGGAGCACATGCGCGGTCGGGTCACCGGCGTCATGACGTCCACCGCGTACGCCGCGGGGCCGCTGGGCTACCTGCTGGCCGGTCCCATCCTCGACAAGTGGGGAATCCAGCCGACGTTCTTCGTGCTCGCGATCCCGGTCCTGATCATCGGGCTGGCCTGCTTCGCGCTGCCCGTCCTGAAGGAACTCGACGACAAGGTGCCCGTCAGTTGAACCCCATGACGTCGTTGCCCCAGGCGATCCGCATCTCGTGGTCCGGGTCCTTCACGAGGGTGTCCGCGCCGTCGATCAGCAACGTCGAGCGGTTCTCCTCGTCGTAGGGGGCCCAGTGCTTGGACCCGTCCAGCGCGGCGGGGACACCGTGCCGCGCGAATGCGAGCCACCGGCGCTGGATCCGGCCCGACACCTCGAGCGCCGTCTTCCGGCCGCCGAGCCAGAACGTCGGGTCGATGTTGAGGGTGTCGAAATTGCCGAAGACGTACGGGAGTTCGGTGGCGTGGCCGGCCCCGATCCGTGCGGCCTTGAGCATCGGCGTGGCCTGATCGAACCGGTACATCCACGTCGGTGAGTGCCGGCTGTGGGCGTCGGCCACCCACAGGGCGGGCATCCGGAACGCGGCGTCCCGCGACATCGCGAGCGCGCCCTTCGCTTTTCCGCGGTCCGGGTACGCCGACAGGATGTCGGCGAGGCGGGCGGCGGGCAGTTCGGGGTGATCGGTCGCGATCGCCCTCAACATCTCCTGCACCGAATCCGAAGTGACCGGCAGCAGAGGAGATTTCATGAACTTGAAGATCGACGACTCGTCCTTGTTGGAACCGATGATGAGGGGAATGCGGTGGGAATAGCCCTTCTGGAACGCGGCCACCGGGTAACGGGGCAGGAAGTCGCGGTCCACCACGGGCGCCATGGCGAGTGTGCCCGGGATCCTCGTCGGCACCTCGTTGACGAGAGTGTCGCTGGCCTCGATCACCGTGCGGTACGGAAGGTGCAGCAGTGTGTCGATCTGCCTGGGTTCCAACTCGAGGATGTCGAGGAACTGTTTCGCGACGGTGGCCGCCCGCTCGCTCCCGTAGACCGACGTGGCGGGCGGACTCTGGGCGATCGCGCGGTGGAACAGCCCCTCCGCACTCGGACACGTCATCAGCGTGGTGACCGACCCGGCTCCGGACGACTCGCCGAACACCGTCACCTCGTCCGGGTCACCGCCGAACGATGCGATGTTGTCGCGCACCCATTCGAGGGCCGCGACCTGGTCACGCAGCCCGCAGTTGGTCTCGAACACCCGCTCGGCCGTCGAGAACGACGACAGGTCGAGGAAGCCGAGCGCTCCCACCCGGTAGTTGAACGAGACCAGCACGACGTCGCCGAGGGTGGACAGGATGCGACCGTTGTAGATGCCCTGGGCTGCGGTTCCCAGGCAGTAGGCACCGCCGTGGATCCACACCATCACCGGCCGCGGAGTGCCGTCGGGCCTAGGGGCCCAGACGTTGACAGACAGGCAGTCCTCGTCCATCTCGAGTCCCGCATCGATGGGGACGGCGGTGCCGTGCCCCTGCGGCGCCATCGGGCCGAAGTCGACGCAGTCGCGCACACCCTCCCACGGTGCGGGCGGGACCGGCGCGCGAAACCGCAGGTCGCCGACGGGCGCCGCGGCGAACGGAATGCCCTTCCACGCGTAGACGTCGCCCTCGGGGTAGCCACGCACCTCGCCGTCCCGGGCACGGACGACGAGCGTGTCGCCGGACTTGTCGACCTCCACGGACGAATCTCCTCACGCAGCACGTACCGGGAATCTCTCGCCAAACTACCAACGATGAGCAGGCAGGACCGATCGAACGCGATATAGATCAACCGTGCGCTAACATTCCTGCGTGGCCGCATGGACCGATTCCGACGGCAGGAGCCTCCTCGACTATCCGCGCCCCTCCGTGGCGGTCGACGTCGCCGTCCTCACCGTCGAGGGAACGGAACTGAAAGTACTTGCGGTTCCACGTCGTTCGGGCAGTCTCGCACTCCCCGGCACCTTCCTCCACGAGGGTGAACGACTGCAGGACGCCGCCGAGCGGTGCCTGCGCATCGAGGCCGCCCTGACGGGCACCGAATTCCATCAGCTGGCGATGCTCGACGATCCCGGCCGCGACGATCGCGGGTGGGTGCTGTCGATGACGCACGGCGCCGCGCTGCCCCGCACGGCGCTCCCCCGCGACACGATGTTGATCACCGTCGACGACGACTGGGTGACGCAGGATCTGGCGTTCGACCACGCGGACGTCGTCGCCCTCGCCGTCGGCGACCTGCGAGAGCGGTACGCGCGGGCCGTCGACCCGTCCGGCCTGGCCGGCGACACGTTCACGGTGCTCGAACTCCGCCGGGTGTACGAGGTGGTGTTCGGACGCTCCCTGCCGAAGGACTCGTTCCGGCGGCACATGATGCCGGCCCTCGAGAACACCGGCGACATGGCCGTCGTCGGGACCGGCCGGCCCGCGGAGATCTACAGGCGCGGACCCGCGCCTCTCCCGCCGGCCGCGGCCGCGTTCCTCGCCGGCTGAGCCCCTCGACCGACCCGGGCCTTACCGCCCGCGGCACGGCCGGTGCTAGGGTCGGCTTGTTCTGACACGGGGTGCTCCGCACGGGCGGGGCTGAGAACACACCCGGGAACCTGCTCAGGTAATGCTGACGAAGGGATGTCAACGTTGTGAATAGCTCTGTCCAAGATGCTGCCGGCGCCGGCCAGCACGCCCGATTCACGGACCACTTGTGGGACCGGACCAAGGTGCTGCGCGAGGCGATCGACGAACTCGAGTTCCTGCGCCGCCTCGGCGACGGAACGCTGCCGCTGGACGTGTTCCGCACGTACATCGAGCAGGATTTCCTGTACCTGACCGGGTACGCGAAGGCCCTCTCGCTGGTCGCCGCGCACGCGCCGGGCCCGGTCGAGGCCGGGTTCTGGGCGGGCTCGGCCGCCGAGGCCGCCACGGTCGAGGCGACGCTGCACCAGAATCTGCTGACCAGCGGACGACTCCCCGAGTCGGACGTGGAGCCGCAGCATTCGCCGGCCTGCCTCGGGTACATCTCGTACCTGACGGCCGTCGCCGCCACCGAGCCGTACGCGGTGGCTGCGGCCGCGGTACTGCCGTGCTTCTGGATCTACGCCGACGTCGGGCACCGGCTCGCGGCGAGCGCCCGTGAGGTGCTCTCCGCCGACCCGTCGCACCCCTACGCACAGTGGGTGACCACCTACGACGCGGAGGAGTTCCACGCCGCCGTCGCGACGGCCCGCGAACTCGTGGACGCCGCGGCCGAGGCCTCGACCGATGCCCAGCGTGAGGCGATGGCGGAGGCGTTCGTGATCGCCAGCCGCTACGAACTCATGTTCTGGGACACCGCTCTCAACAAGCAGGAATGGCCGGCGTCGTGACACTCTTCTCTCGTACCAAGCGCGCTGCCACCGCAGCCGTCGTCCTGGTTTCCGCCCTGTCGCTGCTCACCGGTTGCGCCGGTGACTCGCAGTCCGGCGACACCATCCGGTTCGCACTCGACTGGACACCGAACACCAACCACACCGGTCTGTTCGTCGCCCAGCAGGAAGGCTGGTTCGCGGATGCCGGACTCGACGTGCAGGTGCTGCCCTACAACGACACCTCGCCCGACACCCTGGTCGACGCCGGCAACGCGGAGTTCGGGGTGAGCTTCCAGAGTTCTGCGACGTTCTCGAAGGCCGCGGGCGCGCAGACCACGTCGGTGATGGCTCCGCTGCAGCACTGGGCGACGGGCATCGCGGTGAAGGCGGATCGCGCCGACATCACCCGCCCCCGGGATCTGGACGGCAAGATCTACGCCGGGTTCGCGGACCCGGACGGCGAGGAGACGCTGAAGCAGATCATCCGGAACGACGGCGGCAAGGGCGAATTCACCACCGTCACGCTCGGCACCTCGGCGTACGAGGCCGTGTACTCCGGCACCGCCGACTTCACCGTCTCGTTCTTCGGCTGGGAGGGCATCGAGGCCGAGCACCAGGGCACCCCGATGCGCTACTTCCACTACACCGACTACGGCTTCCCGGATGCGTACGCGCTCGTCATCGAGGGCAACGAGCAATGGATGGCCGACCATCCCGAGCAGGCCCGCAAGTTCGTCCAGGCCCTGCAGCGCGGATACCAGTTCGCCGCCGACCGGCCGGACGAGGCCGCACAGATACTGATCGACGCCAACCCCGGCGCCTTCACGGACGAGTCCCTCGTGCGAGAGAGCCAGCAGATGCTGTCCTCCGAGTACATGAAGGACAGTTCCGGAAAGGTCGGGACACAGACGGCCGAGCAGTGGGCGGGTTACTCCGGTTTCCTGTTCAAGCACGGCCTGCTCACCGGCCCCGACGGGGCACCGCTGACCACGGAACCCGACTGGTCGACGTATTTCACCAATGAGTACCTCGCTCAGCCCTGACCCGAGTCTCCGCACCACGGCCCCGGGCACGTCCCCGCTGCTGCGGCGGGTGCTGCCCGCGGTCGTGGTCGTGGCACTGCTGGTCGTCGCATGGCAGGTGTACGTGACGGTCAGTGGTATCCGGCCGCAGGTGCTGCCGTCGCCGCTGCGGGTGATCCAACAGGGCTGGCGGGCGCGGGACGCCATCTCCGGTCACGCCTCCGCGACACTGCAGGTGACACTGATCGGGTTCGCCGTCTCCCTGCTCTTCGCGTGGGCCCTCGCCGTGCTCGTGGACTTCTCGCCGTGGCTGCGACGCGCGTTCGTTCCGCTGTTCGTCGTGTCGCAGACACTGCCGATCATCGCGATCGCGCCGCTGATGATCATCTGGTTCGGATTCGGTCTGCTGCCGAAGATTCTCGTGATCGCCCTCGCCACGTTCTTCCCGATGACGATCGGTCTGATCGAGGGCTTCGCCGCGGCCGACCGGGAGGCGGGCGCGTTGTTGCGCAGCATGGGCGCCTCACGGTGGCAGGAATTCCGCTACGTGCGGCTTCCGTCGGCGATCCCCCGGTTCTTCACCGCCCTGCGCATCGGCATCACGTACGCCGTGGTGGGTGCCGTGTTCGCCGAATACGTCGGGGCCACGTCCGGTCTCGGCATCTACATGGCGACGCAGAAGAACTCCTTCCGCACCGACCTCGTGCTAGCGGCGGTGCTCGTGACCGCCGTGATCAGCGTCAGCCTCTACCTGCTCACCTTCGCGGTCGAGCGCGTCGTCGCCCCGTGGATCAAGAACGAAAGGGCCCGGCATGAGTGAGACCGCGCGCGTCGCACTGTCCGGTCTGAGCAAGGGGTTCCCGGTCCGCGGCGGCATCCGGCCCGTCCTCGACGACGTCTCGTTCAGCGTCGAACCGGGTGAGTTCGTGTCGGTGATCGGCCCGAGCGGGTGCGGGAAGAGCACCGCGTTCTCCATGCTCGCCGGTCTCGACCAACCCGACGCCGGCACCGTCACGATCGGCGGCGAACCGGTGCGTCCCGCGGGGAGTGGCCCCGCGAAGTGCGCGTACATGCCGCAGAAGGATCTGCTGTTCCCGTGGCGCACCGTCCTCGACAACACCACCCTCGGACTCGAGGTGCAGGGCGTGCCCCGGAAGCAGGCGCGGGACAAGGCCCGGGAACTGTTCTCCGTGTTCGGTCTCGGCGGGTTCGAGGACGCTCGCCCCAGCCAACTGTCCGGCGGGATGCGACAGCGGGCCGCGATGCTGCGGACCGTCGTCCAGGACCGTCCGGTGCTGCTGCTCGACGAGCCGTTCGGCGCCCTGGATTCGTTGACCCGCACCGAGATGCAGACCTGGTTGCAGGACGTCTGGCAGCGCTACCGGTGGACCGTGCTGATGATCACCCACGACATCCGGGAGGCCGTCTACCTGTCGGACCGGGTGGTCGTGCTGTCCGCGCGGCCCGCCACCGTCCGGCGCGAGGTGACGGTGGGCCTGCCGCGTCCCCGCGAATTGTCGATGATGACGTCGCCCGAGTTCGCGGACGTCGAACACGAACTGCTCGGGGTGCTCCACGAGGAGTCGCGGCGGGCACTCGTCGAGCAGGAGTCGGCCCGGCGCTGAAATACCCGGCCGCTCAGAGCAATGCCGCCTCGAGTTCGCCCAGAGCCGTCTCGAGATAGAAGAGGATGCGTTGCAGGCTCGGCACCGAGCGGCGGCACCCGATGACACCGAAATCGAGGTTGCCGCCGTTGGTGGTGAGTGTGATGTTGAGCGCCTGCCCGTCCAGCACCACCGATGTCGGGTAGATGCCGTCCAGCCGGGACCCGTTCCAGTACATGGTCTTCCGCGGTCCCGGGACGTTGGAGATGATCACGTTGAACGGTGGCGGCGTGAAGCGGACGAACCCCGGCACGGGCGTCAGGGCGATCGGCGACATGTTGAACGCGGACCACGCCAGCGCCTGCATCGAGGTGAGGCTGCCGAACAGTTCCTTCCCCTGGCACATGGAGGCGGAGATCGCCGTCAGACGCTCGGCCGGGTCGTCGACGTCGGTCGCCAGGTTGCACAACGTGACCCCGACCGCGTTGCCGCCGGCGTCGGCCTTCTGCTCGTCGCGCAGGGACACCGGAACCATCGCGATCAGCGGCTCGTCCGGTAGCGCGTTCTGTTCCTCGAGGTAACCCCGCAACGCCCCGGCGCACATGGCCATCACGACGTCGTTGACACTGACCCCGGCTGCCTTCCGCACGGCGTGGACGCGTTCGAGCGGCCACGACTGCGCGGCGAACCGGCGCGCGCCCCCGATCGGGACGTTCAGCATGGTGCGAGGCGCCTCGTACGGAAACCTCATGTCGTGCTGCCCGATCGCGGTGCGGGCGATGCGCAGCGACGCCGGCGCGAGACCGGCCACCTCACCGACCGTGCGACGGACCCCGTTCACCACCGACCAGAGGTCGGGAGCGGGGGCGGCACCATTGGCCGACGCCCTGCGCGGCAGGTTCCACGGCGGCGGTGCGTCGCGCACGTCCGGGTCGGTCGACAGCGTCCGCATCAGCAGCCGCAAACCGGAGACCCCGTCCATCAGCGAATGGTGCAGCTTGGTGTAGATCGCGAACCGGCCGTCGCTGAGCCCCTCGATCAGATACATCTCCCACAGCGGGCGATGACGGTCCAGGAGCGTGCCGTGCAACCGGGACGTCAGCGTCAGCAGTTCCCGGACCCGGTACGGGGCCGGCAGGGCCGAATGACGCACGTGGTATTCGAGATCGACGTCCGACTCGTCGGCCCACCACAGATTCCCGAGACTGCCCACGGGGCCCGCTGGCTTCTTGCGGAAAGTGGGGTCGACGTCCGTGTGCTTCAGCAGAGTTTCGTGCATCGACTTCACGTAGTCGGGGCCGGCATCCTCCGGCGGTGTGAACAATTCGAGCGATCCCACGTGCATCGGATGCTCTCGCGATTCGCCGAGAAGGAATATCGAATCGGTAACCGGCATGATCCCCACCTGGACGTTCACCCCCGCTCGGTCACTATCCCATTACGACTTCCGCCTGGATGCTACGTCGGGCGTAGCGTCCGTGCGACCAACTTCGATGTAGACCGTACGGCGCAAAGAGGTGGAATACCTAAAGGCAGCACGTCGATGGGCACCGAGGCCGGAACGGAGGCAGGCAATGAGCACTGCGACTTACGAATTCTGCCCGTCACCCCTCCCGGTGACGCGGCGGGAGTTCGCCGGAACCAGCCTCCAGTCGACGGCCCTGGCCCACACACTCCGTCGCACGGTCCGGCCGTTCCTCGACGGGTGGGCGCGCTACCCCGAACTGCCGTGGCCCACGGGAGTCGTCGACCTGTTCGGGTACTCGCTCGGTCCCATCCGCGGAACCGTGCGCAGGCCCATCCGGCTGCCGCACTGCCGCGCCGAATGGATCCGGCCTCCGGGTGAGCTCGGCGACCGGGCCATCCTCTACCTCCATGGCGGGGCGTTCCTGTGCTGCGGGATCAACTCCCACCGCCAGATGGTGTCCCGGATCTCGGCGGAGTCGAAGGCGTCGACGCTGAACGTCGCGTACCGGATGATCCCGCGGAACCCCATCCGGGCGGCCGTCGAGGACGGCGTCGACGGGTACCGGTGGCTGCTCTCGCACGGGTACACCGCCGACCGCATCGTCATCGCCGGCGACTCGGCAGGCGGATTCCTGACGTTCATGGTGACCCTCGAAGCCCTGCGCCAGGGGTTGCCGCGTCCCGCCGCCGACGTCGCGCTGTCGCCGCTGACCGACCTCGACCCGGTGAACAAGCTGGCCCATCCCAACGCCGACCTCTGCGCTGTCTTCCCCAAACGCGCGGTCGGTGCCCTGTCCAGGCTGATCGAAAGACTGGACACCAGGGGCGGGCACGAGCCGTCCACGTCACCCGTGGACGGCTCCCTCGCCTCCATGCCGCCGGCGCTGATCCAGACCGGCTCGCAGGAAATGGTCTACGTCGACGCGGAACTGATGTCCGAGCGGCTGTCCCAGGCGGGCGTGCCGTGCGAACTGCAGGTGTGGGAACGGCAGGTGCACGTCTTCCAGGCCGCCGCCGGGCTGCTCCCCGAGGGCACCCGCGCCATCCGCGAGATCGGCCGGTTCATCCGCAGGGCCACACCCGTGAGTACTTCTTAACCGCCGGGCGTTGACAAATACTCACGGGGTGAAGAGGTGGTTCCGGTCGAGCGTGGAACCCGGCGTGCGACGACCACCCCATCCGATCACGGCGCGGTAGGCGCCCAGCGCCCCGGACTCCGCCAAACCCTCGGCGTCGGTGTGCGTCGAGTCCTCGGGAACCGGGGTGTCGAACGGCGCGACGTACAACGCGTCGGTCGGACAATTCGCCTCACACATGAAGCACGTCTGACAGTCCTCCTGGTGCGCGACGACGGGAACCCCGTCCGCGCCGCGGCGGAAGACGTCCGTCGGGCAGACCTTGATGCAGATGTCGCACTGCACGCAGCGGTCGGCGACGACGACCTCGATCACGACGCGGCCGTCCGGGCCTCGGCGGTGCCGCGTTCCGGCCGCACCCACACCTCGCCCAGCCCGCCCGACAGCAGTCGACGGGTCTGTGCCGGATCGGTGTCCGGCAGGTCGGTGCGCACGTGCATCCCCCGGGTCTCGGTCCGCGCCAGCGCGGAGTGCGTCGCCCACCGCGCGACGGCGAGCATCGCGGCGGCCGAACGCGCCTGCAGCAGCTCCCGTTCGGAGCCGCCGAGCAGATCGGCGGCACCCGACCACGCCTCGTCGAGCGCGGTCACGCTGTCCTGCAGGCTCGTCGCGCTGCGCCGGTAGCTGCGGCGCAGCGGCAGGGTGTGCTCCTGCACGAGTCCGACGATGGAGCGCGACGCCTGCCGGCGGGCCGACGGTCCGCGCAGTCCCGCCGCGCCCGCGCCGCGCACCCCGTCGGGGACGGGACGCTTCCGAGCGAACCGGGCTGCGCCCGCGCCGGCCCACGTCCCCGAGGAGATCGCCCACGCCCCGTTGTGGCTGCCGCCGCCGCTGCGGCCGCCGGTGACGAGTTCGCGGGTGGCAGCGTCGCCCGCCACAAACAGGCCGGGAACGTCACTGGCGCAGTCGGTGCCGGCGACCCGGATGCCTCCGGTTCCGCGCACCGTGCCCTCCAGCACGGCCCGCACGGGATACTTCTGCGTGAACGGGTCGATGCCCGCCTTGTCCAGCGGCAGAAAGTAATTCGGTTGCGACGTCCGCATGGCCGCGCGAATGTCGGGCCTGGCCCGGTCCAGTCGCGCGAACACGGGGCGGCCGGCGGCGAGGTGCGCCATCGCGGCGCCGCGTGCGGAGAAACCGCCGTCCCCGAGAGTCCGGCCATCCGCGTCGTAGTACGTGGCGAACTGCATCATCAAACCCTTGGTGTGCCCACTCCACGCCGGTGCCAGCGCGTAGGCCGTCGAAAATTCCATGCCCGAGAACGACGCCCCGACCTCGGCGGCCATCAGGAGTCCGTCGCCGGTGTCGACGTTCGTTCCGAAGCTTCCCGACAGGAATGCGCAGCCGCCGGTCGCCACGACCACTGCCCCGGCACGCACCGACCACGGGGCGTATCCGTTCTGCCGTTGCAGACCCGCGGCACCGGACACGATGCCGTCACCGGTGGTGAGCAGTTCCAGGGCGGGGCTGTGGTCGAGGATGGTGACCCCGGCGCGATGCACACGCCTGCGCATCCGGCGCATGTACTCCGGCCCCTGCAGGCTGGTACGCACCTCCCGGCCGTCGTCGCCGGACGGAAACCGGTAGCCGGCGCCCGCCAGCTCGTCCACCCGCTGGTGGGTCTCCTCGAGCACCCGGTACATCCAGGCCGGCTCGGACAGCCTGCCGCCGTCCTCGAAGCGGGCCTGCACCGACCGTTCGCGTGCAGGACCGGGCGGGACGTTCCACAGGTTGTTGCCGCCCGACGCGGTGGGGCCGCTGGTGCCGCAGTAGCCCTTGTCGGCGAGGACGACCCGCGCGCCCTCCCGGGCCGCCGCCAGTGCCGCCCACGTTCCGGCGGGTCCGGCGCCGAGGACGAGGACGTCGGCGTCGATCTCGAGCCGGCTCACGAAGCGAACAGCATCGCCGATGCGGCGACGGCCGCCCCGGTTCGTTCGGACAGCGGGCGGCGGAACAACCAGTCGAGCAGAGACATCGTTACCCCCGGTCGGAGCGGTATGGACACCGCTCGATCGTCGGCTGACCGGCTCGCCCGAACAAGAGTTCTCGTCAGCGTGCGCCGAACCCCGGCAACCATCCAGCGAACCCGCCCGGACGACTCGCCTTCCGGACACATGCGGCAGCAGGCGGCACCGCCCTCTATGGTGGACGCATTTGCACGCCGAGGACGGGTAGCACATGGACGACAGGACTGTAGCGATCGGGGCACTCGCGATTGCCACCGTGTCGGCGGTCTCCGGCCTGATGATCGGTGCCGCGGGCGGCGCGTTCGGCAACCGCGGGCCGGACGTCGTGCCGCCACCGCTGACGTCGGAGGGCCTGCAGGCCGCCGGGCCGTACAGCGCCGCACCGGCCACCTTCCAGGTGTTCGTCCCGCCGACCCCCACCTGGCAGATGGCCGACCTCACCACCCCGCGGGCCGTCACGCTCACGACCGAACCGGCGCCGGTGACCACCGCGCCGCCGCCCGCGCCTTCGACGACCCCCGCCCTGCCCCCGCCGCCACCCGTCAGGACCACGGTCGCGCCGCCTCCCCCGACGATCAGCCTGGCGCCGGTCACCACACCCGTCACCCGGCCTCCCGTCGTCACGACGACCGAGCAGACCGTGCCCCGGATCGCGGCCCCGCCGACGGCGGCACCCGCGGAGCCGACGCTGCCGCCGGTCACCACCACCACCACGACGACGCGTCCGGTGATCACCATCCCGCCCGTCACCACCAGACCGCGGGGCTGACGCCGCTCAGGCCCGTCTGCGCGCCACCAACTGGGCCACGGCCACCCCGGCCCCCAGCGCGGCGACCAGGCCACTGAAGACGATCCCGGCCGTGCGAAGGTCGGTGACGCGTGCGAGCACACCCACACCGACCGCGGGGACGGCCAGCATCACGTAGATCCCCGCGAAGAACGCCGAGGACACTCCGCCGCGGAACTGCTGTTCGACCCGTTCGACGGTGGTGGCGAGCGACGCATTGAGGCACAGGCCCCCGGCGACGCCGAGCACCACCGCGGACGCGAGCAGCGGCTCGAGGACGGTGTACGCCAGCGCGAGCGCCAGCAGCGCGGCGGCGGGGATCAACGCGAGGCACCCGACGAGCATCGCGGTGGCCGTCGACAGCCGACGGGCCAGGAGCTGCCCGACCGCCATGAACAGGAAGGTCAGGAACACGACGAGGCCGGCCTTCGTGTGGCTGGTCGACCCCAGATATTCCGTCAGGAACAACGCCGACACGGCGGTGAGCACGCCGGTCACCGCGAACGCTGTTCCGGCTGCGAGCACGACGGTGACGAACGCGCGGCGGATCGAGGAGGGAACCTGCAGTCGGCGGGGTCGGATCCGCCACGTCGGACTGGTGGCCGGTGCGACTGCGAAGATCCACAGCCCGGTGCCCGCCAGGACGGCGAGCACGAGGTTCACCACGTAGGGAATGGTCAGCGGACTCGATGTGACGTCGGCGATCACCCCTGCGCTGAGCGTGCCCAATCCGAGGCCGCCGGTGTTCACCGCGACCGCGAGCATTCCGCCGACCGCCTTGCGCTCGGGTGGGAACAGGTCGATCACCGCGGCGGTGCCCGTGCCGGTCATGAGACCCGCGGACAGTCCGGAGATCACGCGGGCCACCACGAACAGCGGAAGCGTCGACGGCAGCAGGAACAGCACGGCACTGACCGCGGCGAGGGCGACCGCGACGAACAGCACCGGGCGCCGACCGACGTCGTCGGACAGCCGCCCGAACAGGGCGAGCGCGACCACGACCCCGACCGCGTACACGGCGAACAGGATGGTGACGGTGAGGGCGCTGAACGCCAGTTCCTGCGCATAGATGGAGTAGAGCGGGGTGGGCAGTGTCGTTCCCATCATCGTGACGAGAAACGCGAACGACGTGGCCCCGACCGCGAGGACGGACGACCGCCGGGTGCGCGTTCCGGACAGTGCGGGCGAGAACGACGGCATGGACCCGAGCCTTTCCGAGATCGGGAGCGGTGACAAGTCATGTACAGGAGTCGGTAAGGTGGCTTCCCGCCGGATTGGGGGGTCCACTCCGGGACCGTGAGTGTCCAGCATCGGAGGTCGGGATGAATGGCGGGGAGAATTTTCGGTCGGGCGAGTGGGATCACCGCGCCATCAGGAGTGCGGTCGACGCGCTGACGCCCGCCGAGTCCGGTGCGGTCGCCGCGACCTGGGACGACCTCGGACGGCGATTCCTGGAGTCGGTCACTGCGTTCCACGACGCGACCCGCGCCGCCGTCGACACCGGCTGGCATGGTCCGGCCGCGACCGCGGTGGCGGCGGCACTCGACGACTACGCCGCCCGCGCCGGGCAGGTCGGCAGCCGATTCACCGATGTGGCGGATGCGTTGCGGCACGCGACCACCGGAGCCGAAGCGGTGCGCGGCGCTGTGGGTCGGCCCGGCGACCACCCGACCGACTGGACCCGGGTGCTGCCCGGCAACTGGACCGCGGAAGCCGACGCCGACGCCGCGGAACAGAACGCGAAGGCCGCCATGGACACCCTCTACACGACGGCGTATCGGGTTGCGGACGAACAACTCCCGGCTGCGGGCCTCGCCGCGACCCACGCCGTTGCAACGGCCCACGGTCAGCCGGTGGGCTTCGACATCGGACCGAATGGGGTGCACGGCATACCCAGCGATCGGCAGGTGGCCGAGCCCGATTCCGAGGCCGGGCAGTCCGATGAGCACCGGAAGGGTGACGAGGACTTCCGCCGCGAGACGTCGCAGACCGCGCAGGCCGCGCCCGGTTCGATCGCGGGTGCGGCGCTTGCCGGGGCCGTCGGCGGCGGGGTCGCGCAGTACGCGCGCAGCATCGTGTCCTGTCACCGAACGACCACCCTCGAGCGGCCCAGCGGTCCAGCCCTGCCACCCGCGCGGGAAGACGAGGAGGAACCCCCGACGTACCTCGAAAGCATCGACGAGGGAAGTGAACTCGTCGGGAAACTGCCTCTTGTCACGCCCGCGGTGATCGGCGAATAGTCGTGGGGCACTGGGTGTTGAGCGGTCCGCAGTTCTCGGCGTTGTGGGCCCGGACCGGCCAGGACCGCATTCCGTTTCCGTTCAAGGTCACGAGCACGCTGGCCACCGCCGACGAGTACGACGCGGAGCAGCGCGGGATCCGGTCCGCCTTCTCCGGACCCGAACACGACCCCCCCGATTCGGCGCTGCTGGTGCTCGCCGAACCCGACCTCCGGATCGAGATCTCCGGTTCGGCAGGTGCGGACGGCGGTACCCCGATCCGCATGACGGGAGCCCTCGCTCGCGGGCACGGGATCGCGGCGGTGCAGCATCCGGGCGCCGAAGTGGTGATCCGGGGCTGCGAACCGTACGACGTCGGCCGGCAGCTGATCGCTCAGCTCCCCGACACCGACGCGGGCACGGCGGCCGGCGTCGTGGTCCCGCTTGCACCGGCCGGGAGCGCACGGGCGGCCCGGATCCTCGACAGGCCGTCGACGAGCCAGGGGGTCGTCACCGTCATCCGCGGCTCGCGGCACTCACCGCGCCCCGTCGGCGGTCTGGCGTGGCGCGACATCGAGGGCGACGGCCGGTACCTCGTGTGGGGCGATACCGCCGTGGCGGTCGAACCCGGCACGGCGTGGGACCTCCTGGACGCCGTCACCCGGCTGACCGGACGGATCGCGGCCGGTCACCCCGTCTGAGCCCGCCGCCCCCTCCTGCGCTACGGTCTCGGCGATCGCCGCTACCGTATAGACCGGAAGTAGGTGACTTGTGGCCGACCCGGACGGAGCAGACATGCAGGACTTCGATCTGGATTCGAGCGTGAACCGCGACTGGGCGGAGTTCCAGCGGCGCCTCGCGGACTATCTGGCAGCGATGCAGGACGAGGACCTTCTGGTGCTCGAATCGGGATTCGAGGAGCTCGACGAATCCCAGGGGCTGATGCCGTGTATCCAGTTCGTCGTGTGGGACGGTGACACGGTGCGCTGCGAGGTGCCGTCGAACCATTACCTGCACCCCGACCGCGCACTGACCGAGGCCGAGCAGACGTACCTCACCGAGCTGGGCTGGAACCGGCCGACCCGCGGCCCGGACGACGAACCCGACGACGGCTCCCCCGCGTTCTACGTCGACAAGAAGCAGTCGTGGTCGGATCAGCTGGCCGCGATGGCCGTCGCCGCGTTCCGCGACGTCTGGGGAATCACGCATCCCGCGTTCCTGAGCACCGAGACGTCCAGTACGGATCCCGAGGCCACGTTCGACCCGATTGCGGTGCGACCGCCGCTGGTCGCGCAGCTCGACCCCGCGGCCGCCGTGGTCCCCCGCGACGTCGAGCATCTCCACGAACTGATCACGCTCGCGTTGGTGCCGATGCTCGGGCTGCTGCCCGAACGCGACCCGGACGGCGACGTCCCGATCCGGATGGGCAACACCATCCTGTTCGTCGGTCCGCTCGCCGACTCCGTCGACGTGCAACTGTTCGCGCCGCTCGTGCACGACATCAGCGACCGCACCCGGGCGGCCGAGGTCACCGCCGACCTCAACCGCACGTGGTCGCGGATCAAGTTCGTGCTGGTCGACGACCGGTTGTCGGCGTTCCTGGAAGTGTCGGGCAACCCGTTCGTCCCGCAGCACCTCACGGACAGCTGCAAGGCGTTCTCCGATTTCCTGCGCACCGTCGACAACGAGTTCGCGTCCCGATTCGGTGGCGAACTGTTCTTCCACCGCGACTCCGGCCCGGACGCGGAACCCGAACCGGAGGCGGACGCGGCACCTCGCGCCGAGAACCGGATGTCGTCGACCGACCTGCCGAAGGAACTCCAGACGCTGTTCCATCTCGATCCCGCGCCCGGAGGCGACACCGATCCGGCTGTCGTCGCCGACGTCTGCGGTCACGACCGCGACCGGATCCTCGTGCTCCTGGACACCGGCACCGCCTGGGTGTCCCGGTTGCGTGAGACCGACGATGCGTCGGCGGACCAGTGGGAGCGCATCGTCGGCACCCTGCGCCACGCGCTCCGGACCGTCGTGCTGCCACCGGCGACGAGCGCTCCCGACACCAAGCCGCGGGCCGAGCAGATGGGGCTGTTCACCAACCCCGAGGAGCAGACCCTGTTCGACGATCCGTCGTCCTAGATGCCGCCCTTTCGACGATCGGTCCGGGTTTCCCGGGATGTGGCGTACTGTCAGCACTATCGGAGCCGTCCAGGTTCCGCATTCAGGGATGGTCCATGGCTGACAAATCGCCCCGCAATTCCATGTCGAAGAAATCCGGTAAGTCGCTGAAGGAGAAGCGCGCCGACAAGAAGATGAAGGCGAACGGACAGAGCGATCCGGAAATCGTCTCGCACGTCAAGAAGCGCTAGCGCCCGGGCGCCTTTCTGGTAGCAGCAGCAACCACAAAGGCGCACACGCCGTCAGGCGACGACGGAGCGCTGGGGGACGCCCGAGTACTCGCTGAGCGGGCGAATCACACTGTTCGACGCGCCCTGCTCGATGATGTGGGCGGTCCACCCGGTGATCCGGCTCATCACGAACATCGGCGTGAACATTTCCACGTCGAATCCCATCAGGTAGTACGCCGGACCGGTCGGGAAGTCGAGATTCGGCGCGATCCCGGTGGCGCTGGCCATCGTCTTCTCCAGGATGTCGTACATCCGCACCCACTTCTCACCGCCGGTGTGGGCGGCGATGTCGAGCAGTGCCGCCTTCATCGTCGGCACCCGCGAGTCACCTTTCTTGTAGACCCGGTGACCGAAACCCATCACCTTCTCCTTGGCGGCGAGTTTGCCCAGCAGCCACTCCTCGGCGCGGTCCGGATCGCCGATCTCGAGCATGTCGTGCATGACGGCCTCGTTGGCGCCGCCGTGCAGCGGGCCCTTCAACGCCCCGATCGCCGCGGTGACCGCACTGTAGATGTCGGACAGTGTCGACGTCACCACGCGGGCCGCGAACGTGGACGCGTTGAAACTGTGCTCCGCATACAGGATCAGCGACACCTCGAACGCCGTGACGACGGCCGGATCGGGCACGTCCCCGAAGCACATGTTCAGGAAGTTCTCCGCGAACCCCAGGTGCGAGTGCGGTGCGATCGGATCCTGCCCACGCCTGCGCCGGAAGTCGGCGGCCACGATCGTGGGCAGCACCGCCGTCATGCGCAGCGCCTTCGCGAGGTTCTCGGACGGCGAATTGTCGTCCTCCGCCGGGTCTTCCGCGCCGACGTAACTGATCGCCGTGCGCACCACGTCCATGGGGTGGCAGTTGTCGGGCATCTTCGCCAGCAGCGACAGCAGGGAGCGATCGGCCCGGCGTGCCGCCCGCTCACGCTGACACAGCAGTTCCCGTTGCGCAGGGTTGGGGAGTTCGCCGTACCAGAGCAGGTACGCCACCTCCTCGAAGCTGCAGTGCGCCGCCAGGTCCTGCACCGCGTAGCCGCGGTAGGTCAGCGAATTGGTCTCCGGCACCACCTTGGAGATGGCGGTGGTGTCGACGACGACACCGGCCAGCCCCTTGTAGATGGTGGGAATTGCTTCGGTCATGACCCACTCCCCTCGATCCGGAAATTGAAGATGCCGCTGTCGAATTCGTTGTAGCGCTCGTAGTCGAGCAGTTCGTAGAGCCGGCTGCGGTGCTGCATCCGATCGAGCAGACCCGCCTGCGTCCCCTCCTCGGCGACCTGCCGAAGCCCGGCCTCGGCCGCGTACATCGCGAGCCGCAGCGTGGTCACCGGGTAGATCACCCCGTTGTACCCGAGGTCCTGCAGCGTCCTCGCTGAGATCAGCTCGGATTTACCGAATTCCGTCATGTTCGCGAGCAACGGGACGGCGATTCCCGCGCGAAACTTCTCGAACTCCGACTCGTCGGCGAGAGCCTCGGTGAACACGAGATCGGCGCCGGCGTCGACGTACGCCTTGGCCCGGTCGATCGCCGCGTCGAGTCCCTCGATCCCGCGGGCGTCGGTGCGGGCGCAGATCACGAAGTTCGGATCGCGCCGCGCCGAGGCCGCCGCCCGGATCCGCCGCACCATCTCGTCCGTCGGCACCACCGCCTTGCCGTCGAGGTGGCCGCAGCGTTTCGGGTTCACCTGGTCCTCGAGGTGGCATCCGGCGATACCGGCGTCCTCGAGGACGGTGACGGTGCGCGCCGCACTCATCGGTTCCCCGAACCCGGTGTCGGCGTCGATCAGCACCGGCAGGTCGGTGACGCGGGCGATCTGCTGCCCCCGCTCCGCCACCTCGGTCAGGGTGGTCAGCCCGATGTCCGGCAGGGCGAGATCGGCGGACACCACCGCGCCGGACACGTACACGCCCTCGAAGCCGATCTCCTGGATCAACTTGGCCACCAACGGGTTGAAGGCTCCGGGCAGGCGCTGCAGCGTCCCCGACTCGAGCCCGGCCCGGAACGCTGCCCGCTTGTCCGCCGCCGACGTGGCCGCGGCGATCAGCCCGCTCATCGGAACAGTCCCTTCGGCAGCTTCGGTGCCCGCGCGAGGACATCGCCGGTGACGGTGAACGTCAACTGGTCCAGCTCACCGGGCAACAGGTCGGCGGCACGGTAGGCGGCGTCGAGGAAGCGGTCCTGCTCGGCCGGCGCGACCACGCCGTCGGCGAGGGTCCGGAACTTGGCGACGTACTGGTCGCGGGCGAACGGCCGGGCACCGAGCGGATGCGCGTCGGCGACGGCGAGTTCGTCGACGAGAACCTCCCCGCTCTTCAGCGTGATCTCGGCGCGGGCGCCGAACGCCTTCTCGTCCGGATCGGTCGAGTGGTAGCGACGCGTCCACTCCGGATCCTCGGCCGTGGAGATCTTGCGCCACAATTCCACCGTGTCGGGGCGCTGCGCCCGCTCGGGGGCGTAGGAGCGCTCGTGGTGCCACGTTCCGTCCTGCAACGCGACGGCGAAGATGTACATCACCGAGTGGTCGAGCGTCTCGCGGGAGGCGGTGGGGTCGAACTTCTGCGGGTCGTTCGAACCGGTGCCGATCACGACGTGTGTGTGATGGCTGGTGTGCAGCACGATCGACGCGATCTGCGACAGATCCCCGATCCGCTCCCGCATCCGGCGCGCGAAGTCGATGGGCGCCTGACTCTGGTACTCGGCCGAGTGTTCCTTGGTGTAGCTGTCGAGGATCGCACGCTTGTCCTCGCCCGGGCCGGGCAGCGGAACGTGGTATTCCTTGTCCGGTCCGCCGAGCAGCCATGCGATGACACCGTCCTCACCCTCCCAGATCGGCGACGGAGACCCCTCGCCCCGCATCGCCCGATCCACGGACTCGACGGCCACCTTGCCGGCGAGCGCCGGCGCGTACGCCTTCCAACTGGAGATCTCGCCCTTGCGCGACTGCCGCGTCGCCGTCGTCAAGTGCAGGGCCTGACCGATCGCCTGATACACCGTCTCCGTGTCGAGACCGAGAGCGGTGCCGATCCCGGCCGCCGCCGACGGGCCGAGATGCGCGACGTGGTCGATCTTGTGCTCGTGCAGGGAGATTGCGCGCACCAGGTCGATCTGGACCTCGTAGCCGGTGGCGAGGCCGCGGATCAGGTCGCGTCCGCCGAGGCCGGCGTGCTGGGCGACCGCGAGGATCGGCGGAACGTTGTCACCGGGGTGCGAGTACTCAGCGGCGAGGAACGTGTCATGGAAGTCCAGTTCCCGCACCGCCACGCCGTTGGCCCAGGCCGCCCACTCGGGCGAGTAGGTTCCGCCGACGCCGAACACAGTCGATCCGTGCCGGTACGGATGCGACTGGGCCTGCGCCCGGGCGTTGGACACCGGGCGGCGGGTCAGGGCGGCCGCGGCGACGGCGGCGTTGTCGATGATCCGGTTGACGATCATCTCCGCCGTCGCTCCGGACACCTCGACGGGGTCGGTGGCCACCTCCGCGGTCTTCCAGGCAAGGTGTTCGTTCCTGGGAAACTCCTCCGCCGAGCGTCGAGTGCGTACGAGATGTGTCTTCATCGCTTCCTCCGTGGTCCTCGTCGTTCCTTTCGCACGCTACGCAGAGGCCTCGGGGTCGAGAAAGGCCTTGCAGAGGCCTATTCGTGCGTATCGAACCCGGCAAAGTTGCGAATGCTGCGAATCCTCATTGGGTACGGTCTGTGGGCGCGGCGAGGGAGGAGTGGGACGCATGAAGAAGATGTACGCCGGACCCCGGCTGCGGCGCCTCCGAGAGGAACGCCGGCTGTCGCAACTGGCTCTCGCGAAGAGACTCGGGCTGTCGCCGAGCTACGTCAATCAGCTCGAGAACGACCAGCGGCCGCTCACGGTGCCGGTCCTGCTCAAGCTCAACGAGGTGTTCGATCTCGACGTCCAGTTCTTCGCCTCCGACACCGATGCCCGTCTGGTCGCGGACGTGCACGAGGCGCTGGTGGACACGCCGGAGTCCGGCGAGGTGTCGCTGGCGGAGATCGACGAGCTCGTGGCCCGGATGCCCGCCGTGGGGCGCACGCTCGTGCTACTGCATCGCCGGTTGCGGGCGACCACCGATCAGCTCGACCAGTTCTCGGCGCAGCTTTCCGGGGACGCGACGCCGGATCCGGCGCACGTGCCGATGCCCTACGAGGAGGTGCGGGACTTCTTCTACGATCGGCGCAACCATATCGGCCTCCTCGACGACGCCGCCGAGGAGATGTTCAGGGGCAACGGGCTGTCGATCGGCGCGCTCGACCTGCAGTTGGCCCGCATCCTCCGCGACCGGCACGGAGTGACGGTGCGCATCCGCACCGACGAACCGGATCAGCTGGGCCCCAAGCGGCTGTACGACGCCGAGGCAGGCACGCTGACGCTGGCCCGTCGGCTCACCGCCGGTCAGCGCGCATTCCAGATCGCGATGCAGGTTGCGTTCTTCACGCAGTCGGAGACGATCGACGCGATCGTCGCGGAGGACGAGTCGCTGACCGCCGAATCCGCCGCGCTGGCGCGAATCGGGTTGGCTCACTACTTCGCCGGGGCGCTGATCCTGCCGTACACGCTGTTCCTGGGTGCCGCCGAATCGCTCCGCTACGACATCGACCTGCTGAGCCTGAAGTTCGAGGTAGGGTTCGAGACGATCTGTCACCGGCTGTCGACGCTGCAACGGCCGGGTCAGCGCGGCGTGCCGTTCTTCTTCGTCCGCACCGACCGCGCCGGGAACATCTCGAAGCGTCAGTCCGCCACCGCGTTCCACTTCTCCCGGGTGGGCGGCAGCTGCCCGCTGTGGGTGGTCCACGAGTCGTTCGCGAATCCCGGCCGGATCCTCACGCAGGTGTCGAAGATGCCCGACGGGCGCGCCTACCTGTGGATCGCGCGCACCACCCACAGCGGCGGTCTCGGTTACCTCGCCCCGGAACGCAATTTCGCGATCGGCCTCGGCTGCGACCTCGGGTACGCCGATCGGCTGGTCTATTCGCGCGGCATCCAGACGGACGACCCGAGCACGGTCGTCCCGATCGGCGCGGGCTGCAAGGTGTGCGATCGGCCCGCGTGCGCGCAACGGGCCTTCCCGCAACTGGGCCGGGCCGTACTCGTCAACGAGGACAGCAGCGGCCATCTCCCGTATCCGCAGGGCCGGTAGGCGCTCCGCGCCCGTGAGTGGTTGACGAGTCCAGGGACCCTAGGGCGTGTCTCCCAATGATTTGGGGTGTTGTGCTGCAGACTCTTCGCTGTGGCAGACGTTGTTAATAGGTTTGAGGTGTTGACGGACAAGCAGTGGGAGTTGCTTGCGCTGCTGTTGCCCAGTTCGGATGGGCTGCGGGGGCGGAAGTTCCAGAACAGCCGGCTCGTGGTGGAGGGGATGCTCTACCGGCTGCGTACCGGGCTCCCGTGGCGGGATCTACCTGCGCATTTCGGCCCCTGGAAGACGGTGTGGAAACGGCACCGACGCTACGCCGGGGATGGAACGTGGGATCGGGTACTCATAGCCCTGGCGGCGATGGCCGATGCCGGTGGCGACCTGGATTGGGCGGTGTCGGTGGATTCCACCGTGGTGCGGGTGCACCAGCACGGCGCCAACGCCGCGCGTGACACAGGGGGATCTACCGAATTACACGAATCTGCTTGACGAACCGGTCGATCACGGCATCGGCCGGTCCCGCGGCGGGCTGACCTGCAAAGTCCACCTGGCGTGCGATGGCGACGGACGTCCCTTGTCGGTGCTGGTGGGTCCTGGCCAGGCCGGCGACAGCCCGATGTTCGGCCCGCTCCTGGAGGGCATCTGCGTGCCGCGCATCGGTGGCGGCGCACCCCGCACGCGCCCGGACGAGGTCCGTGCCGACAAGGCGTACACATCCAAGGCCAATCGAGAACTGCTACGCAGCAAGGGCATCAAGGCGGTCATTCCCGAGAAGTCCGATCAGGTGGCCAACCGCAAGAACAAGGGCAGCGCGGGCGGTCGGCCACCGAACTTCGATGCCGAGTCGTACAAGGGCCGCAACGTGGTGGAAAGGGCCTTCAACAAGGCAAAACAGTGGCGAGCGGTGGCAACCCGGTATGACAAGCTTGCCCTGACTTACCGGGCTGGATTCCTCCTCGCCGGCATCGTCGAATGGCTCAAACTATTGGGAGACATGCCCTAGTACTGCAACGGCACTTATGGCAGGTGGCCGCGGGTTCGGTAGTGACAGATGCGGGCCTGGTGTTGTCGGCGTCTCCGCCAGTGTGACCAGGACCAGACGTGTTCGTCGGGGTGGGCGTGTCGCAGGATCAGTTGCACGAGTAGGCGGCGGATCTCGGGTGCCGTGTAGCCGATCATGCCCTGATCGTTTGTCCCGATTCCCCCTTTACTGCTTCGGTTTTCGTGCCGGCAAGCCAGGCGAGGGCGAGCATCGACAGTGTGGTGTGGGCGTACCAGGCCCGGTAGGTGCGCACCTGGTACTGGTCCAGTCCGGCCTCGTTCTTGGCCTGCTGGAAGCATTCCTCGACCCGCCACCGCGATCCGGCGACGGTGGCGAGTTCGGTGAGCGTGGTGCGCCGGGGTCCGGCGCAGATGTAGTACGCGATCTCGGTCGGGTCCGACAGGGATCGGCGGGCGAGCAGCCAGTGCCCGCGGCCGGGTGCCCAGGCGATCCTGATGGGCACCCGCACCCAGGAATACTCGCGCGGGCCGTGCGCGCCGTCTCCGGCGGAGATTCGGCGCCACTGCTTCGGCGGGACCGCGGCGATCATCTCGTCGGCCCGGCCGGAGCGGCCGTCCGGGGTGAACACGTCGTCGTTGCACCGGGTGGCCAACACATACGAGACATCGCGTTCCTCGAGCCAGACCCGCAGGTACTTCACCTGACCGTAGGCCTCGTCCGCGGTGAGCCAGGAGAAGGGCACCTGTGCGTCGAGGGCGCGTTCGATCATGTGTTGCGCCAGTCTCGGTTTGGTCGCGAACTCCACCTCGTCACCGATCCCGGCGGCGCGGCACCGGTCCCGGTCAGAGGTCCAGGATTCGGGCAGGTACAGCTCCCGGTCGATCAACGCGTGCCCGGCCGAGCTCGCGTAGGCGAGGAACACCCCGATCTGGCAATTTTCCACCCGTCCGGCGGTGCCCGAGTACTGGCGTTGCACCCCGGCCGAGCGGGTGCCCTTCTTGAGGAATCCGGTGTCGTCGACGATCAACACCCCGGCGCGGTCACCGAGCCGTTCGACCACATAATCACGGACATCGTCGCGGACCCCGTCGACGTCCCAGTCCGCCCGCCGCAGCAGCCGTTGCATCCCGTCCGGGCTCACCTCGCCGGCCCGCTCGGCGAGGGTCCACCCGTTCTTGCGTTCCAGACCCGCAACCAGACCCGTCACATATTCACGGACTCGGGACCGCGGCTCTGACCGGGCGAACCGACCGGAGATCCGCTCATGCAACGCTTCCAACTCGGCAACAACCAGATCGAGGACCACACAACCAGTATCGTCTACCTGTCAAGCAAGTGCCGTTGCAGTACTAGGGCCGTCGCCCGAACCAGTCGAGGAGTCGGGCCTGCTGCGAAGCGTCGGGAGGCAATGTGTCACTCGGACCCTCGCCGTACGCGTCGAAGGCGAGCATGTCGTCCAGATGTGGTTCGACCACACGCGACAACCCGGCGACCACAGGTGGGTCAAGAGTTTCATCGAGGCCCGCCGCGCGGAGGAGGTCCCACGCGTGAACCACAAGGTCGACGAGCCGGAAGCGCAGGAACGCTTCGGCAGGGACGTCGCCGTTCGGGCCTGGAACTGGCTGTTCCGGTGGTGCGGCGGCGAATGCCTCGGCCTGATGTCGTGACGATTCGGCCACCACGGCGACCGGGTCGTCTCCGAGCTGGTCATCCGTGAGCATGTTCCGGGCTTGTTCACGACCGACGCCGGCGAGCAGGAGCGCAGTGAAGCGGTTTCCCACCACGACGTGCTCGACCAGATCGCGCACCGACATCTGTGACGGTGTGGGCAGGTCCCATGAGTCCACCGGCAGTTGGCGCACCACGCGCTCGAATTCGGCCGAGGCAGCGAGAATGAGTTCCACCTCTCGCACGGTAGCGGTCGTGGACCGGCTCCGGAAAGGTGCGTCGTCGCGGATGTCCTTCTCGGGAACGGCCTACGGCCGGGTTTGCTTGCCGGGCTCGTCAATTAGCGGTGGCCGCAAGTGCCCGAGTCCGGCCGGCGGTGCTGTCGAGATTGTGCTCCGTTGATCAACGAGGCGACTGGGCCGGTGGGTTTATCTGGCCGGGACCCTGTTGCTGCTTTCCGTAGAACCCGTAATTGGTTTGGTACGTGGTACCGAGCAGCCTGCTTTGTGCGTCATACACCTTGCAGGATTCTTCCCGGTCGTTGCCAATTCGCTTCGTAGCGTAGACGCCGAGCACCGCCCCACTGGCATATCCCCCCGGATGCGTGACGCAAGTGTCCTGGAATGTTACTGCCTGGGCGGCGGGTGCGGGTCACGGCCATCGTGCCCACTGCCGCGGCGGCGGCAATCAGGGTGCTCGCCGCGATCTGACGCCGGCGTGAGCGGGTGGGGTTGGCGGGGATGCGGCCGGTGAGGTTGCGGATCATGTCGCTCCGAAGGTTTCCGCGGCCATTGTGGTCGCTGCAACCAGCTTGCGGCACAACCGGTCCCTGCGACAGGCACCCGAGGGACATCGTCGCCCACCCTACGAAGAGCCCACGCACCGTTCCTGACCGCGTCGCCGTTACGTCCCGCTGCTACCCGGCGGGCGCGTCCTGCGCACCGAGCCGCCACAGCGACGTCACTTCCCGCTTGCGGGCGGCGTGCAACGCATCCGAACGGTCGGCGACCTTGCCGTGCCGGGGCGCCACGTCCCGGCGTCCGAGGACGGTCAGTCCGGCGTCGTCGATCAACGTCAGCAATTCGTCGCGGGTCCGCAGTCCGAGGTGCTCGGCGATGTCGGACAGGATGAGCCAGCCCTCTCCCCCGGGCTCGAGGTGTTCGGCCAACCCGGCCAGGAATCCGCGGAGCATCCGGCTGTCCGGGTCGTAGATCGCGTACTCGATCGGCGAGGTGGGGCGGGCGGGGATCCACGGCGGGTTGCACACGACCAGCGGTGCCCGGCCGTCGGGGAACAGATCCGTCTCCACCACCTGCACCTGACCGGCGTAACCGAGCCGGTCCAGATTCGCCCGGGCGCAGGCGAGCGCATTCGCGTCGAGTTCGGTCGCGATCACCTTCTCGACGCCGCGGTGCGCGAGGACGGCGGCCAGCACACCGGTGCCGGTGCCGATGTCGAACGCCGTCGTGAGGGACGGCAGCGGGGTGTCGGCGACGAGGTCGACGTATTCGCCGCGAATCGGCGAGAACACGCCGTAGCCGGGGTGGATGCGCGCCCCGAGGGCGGGGATCTCGACGCCCTTCTTCTGCCACTCGTGGGCGCCGATCGCCCCGAGCAGGTCGCGCAGAGTGGTGACGGTGGGCTGGTCCGTCGGTCCGTACGCCTCGAGCACCGCCTGACGCACGTCGGGGGCGCGTCGCAGCGGGACGGTCTGGTCGGCGTCGAACGGCACCAGCAGCATCCCGAGGATCCCCGCCCGCCGCGACTGCGTCTGCCGGTGCAGGTGGAACGCGGTGGCGGGGTCGGTGGACGTCTTGCGAGCCTTGCGGTCGGTGCGGGCTGCGACAGCGGTGCCGAGCTGGCGGGCGTTGTGGAAGTCGCCGCGCCACAGCAGCGCCGTCCCCTCGCACGCCAGGCGGTAGGCCTCGTCGGCGGTCATCGAGTCGTCGGCCACCCGAATCTTCTTCGGGGGCGTCGCCCCGCTGGTGGACCGCCACACCGCCGAATGCTCGGTGCCGTCCTCGGTCCAGCGGACGAACTCGGTTTCCATGAGGGAGAGCCTAGGCCTACGGCCCGTGCGTGGTTAACGAGTGCAGGCACTCGCTAACCACTCACGGGCGGCGGAGCCGCCTCACCGGAGGGTGAGGACACTCTTCCCGACGGTTCGGCGGTGTTCGAGGTCGAGCAGTGCCTCGGCCGCCGCCTCGAACGGGTACCGTCTCGGCTCCGGAATCGTCAACGCGCCCGACGCCAGCAGTGGACACAGTTCGCTCCACTGCGCGGACAGTCGTCCGGGGTCCTCCGCCCACCACGAGCCCCACGCGACTCCCACTGCGGACGCGTTCTTCAGGAGCAGTCGGTTCACTTTCACCGAGGGGATGTCCCGGCCGGTGAAACCCATCACGAGAATCCTCCCGCCCGTCGCCAGGGATCGGACGCTGTCGGTGAAGCGGTCGCCCCCGACGGGGTCGACCACGACGTCCACCCCGCGGCCGTCGGTGATCGCGAGGACCTCGTCCCGCCAGTTCCCGGTGGCCACGATGTCGGAGGCGCCGAGGCTCCGCACGTACTCCGCCTTCTCCTCACTGCTGACGACCGCGATGGTCCGCGACGCGCCGAGGTGGGGCGCCAGTGTCATCGCGGCGGTGCCGATGCCTCCCGCCGCGCCCTGGACGAGCACCGACTCCCCCGTCTCGAGGCGCCCACGACGAACCAGCGCGAAATGCACGGTGAGGTAGTTGAACAGCAGGGCGGCGCCCGCGGACATCGAAATCGTGTCGGGGAGGGAGAAAGTCGTCTCCGGCGGCAGTGCGACCAGTTCCGCCATCGCGCCGCCCACCCCGGTCAATCCGACGACCCGGTCGCCCGGAGAATATCCGCTGCCGTCAGGCGCTGACCGCACGATCCCGGCGACCTCGCCGCCGGGGACGAAGGGAAGTTCCGGCTTGTACTGGTACCGGCCCTGGGTGAGGAGAAGATCCGGGAACGACACCCCGACCGCATGAACCTCGACCAGGATCGCGGATTCGTCCGCGGCGGGTTCGCCGACCTCCACCGGGACAAGCGCCCGGGGTCCGTCGAGCGCGGTGACCATCAGTGCCCGCATGCGGTTGCCGCCGTTCATGTGATCGGGAGTTCGCGGACGACCGCCCGGCGCAACTTGCCGACTTCGGTGCGCGGGAGGTCGGGCCGGAACTCGACGACTTTGGGTGCCGCGTAGGGTCCGACGCGTTGCGCGACGAGGTGTGTGAGTTGAGTGACGAGGTCGCCGTCGTCGGCCCGGGTGTCCGCGCGGACGACGACGGCCCGGACCACCCCGCCGCGGATCGGATCGTCGTACGCGACTGCCGCGGCGTCGGCGACCGCCGGGTGCTGCAACAGCGCGTTCTCGACCTCGACCGGGCTGATGTTGTGTCCCGACGCGATGATCATGTCGTCGTCCCGGCCCAGTATCTGCCACCGTCCCTCGGGGTCTGTGACGGCTCGGTCCTCGGTGAGGAATACGTCGCCGCGCCAGCGGTCGGCCCACAGGTCGGGGGTGTTCTCGTAGCCGCTGGACATCTGGTGCCGGGGCCGCCGTACCGCGATCAATCCCGGTTGGCCGTCGGCCACCGGTTGCCCGTCCCGGTCCGCGAGGAAGGTGTCGAAACCCGGAATCGTGGCGGACATCCAGCCCGGACCGGACCGCGTTTCGGTGCCCTGGGTGTCGCCCAGGAGCATGCCGACCTCGGACAGTCCGTACCCGTTGCGGACGACGGGGGCACCGGTGCCGGCCCAGGCCGCGGCGACCGCCGCGGTGAGCGGTTCGCCGGCAGCGGCGACGGTGCGGAGCGTCCGCGGCACTCCCTCCTGCGAGAAGGTCTCCGTCAGTCGCCGCAGGGCGGCCGGCGCGGTGGTGAGGATCGTGGCCTTCTCTTCCCGGATGACCCGACGCCAGGCCTCGGGGACGAACTTCCCGGAGTACATCACCCGCGGCACGCCCAGCGCCATGACGGCGGCACCGGTGCTGTACAGCCCGAACGCCCACGCCTGGTCCGACGTCGAGAAGACGACGCTGTCGCGGGTCGCCCCGAGAACGGCCTTCGCGTAGGGCATGACCGAGACGAAGGTGGCGTGGGTCATGGTGCACGCCTTCGGTGTTCCGGATGTTCCGCTGGTGAACAGCAGGGTGGCGGTGTCCCCGAGCGCCGTGGTCGCGAGCGGGCCGTCGGCGTCGGCCCGGTCGATCTCGGTCCAGAAGGACCTGTCGCCGTTGCCGGCCGCGCTGTCGCCGACGACGAACACGGCGGGATCGAGTCCGTGGGTCGCCTGCGCCTGCGCGAGCGCAGGCCGGTACCGCTGATCAACCACGACCGCCCGGACTCCCGCCGCGTCGAGGCGCAGGCCGATCGCGTCCGGGGCGAATCCACCGAACAGCGGCACGTACACCAGCCCGGAGCGCCACGCCGCCAGTGCGGTGATCCAACTCTCGACCTGTCGCGACAGCAGTCCGCCGACGCGATCTCCCCGCGTCAGCCCCGCGCGTGCGAACACCCGTGCCGCCTTGGCGGCGAGCCTGTCGAGTTCGCGGTACGTCCAGCGGTCGGCCGAGCCGTCCTCGTGCCGGACGGTCAGCGCCACCCGGTTCGGGTCGGCTGCGTAGCGGGTGCAGATTTCGTGGGCGGTGTTGAAGTCGCCACCGAAGGGGTCGCGGTCCAGCAGGGATTCGATGTCCTGCCATGCACCGGCGAGTGCGGACGATGCGAGTCTGTCGAGAGACATCAGTGATTCACCTTTGCAGTTTTCGTCAGGGTCAGGACCAGGACCGTGATGGCGCACGCCGCGGCGATGTACGCGGCCAGGGCCCATGAACCGTCCGTCTCGGCAGCGATCGCCACCGCGATGAACGGTGCGGGAGCACTGAAGACGACACCACCGAACTGATAGGCGACGGACGCGCCGGTGTACCGGATTTCGGCCGGGAACAGACCGGTGACGTATCCGGCCACCGCGGAATAGGTGACGGCGTGACCGATGGTGATGATCAGAATCATCGCCAGCAGGACGGCGACACCGGCGCCGGTGGACAGCAACCAGAAGAACGGGTACGCGATCGCGGCCATGTAGAGGGACCCGTAGATCAACATCTTCCGTGCTCCGATCCGGTCCGCGATCATCGACGCGTAGGGCACGGACAGGATGTCGAGGACACACGCGGCGAGGATGCTCAACAGAATCGTCTGCCGCGAGATGCCGAGTTCCTTCGGACCGTACGACAGCACGAAGACGGTGACGAGGTAGAACGGCACGAGGGAGGCGGCCTGGGTGAGAATCCCGACGCCCAGCGCGCGCTTCTCACCCCGCAGGACCGCGAGGATCGGGAAGTCGGCAATCTTCTTGTTGCGCTTGACGTTCTCGAACTCCGGCGATTCGACGACCTTCAGTCGCACGTACATGCCGACCGCGACCAGCCCGGCGCTGGCGAGGAACGGCAGACGCCATCCCCATGCCTGTACCTGGTCCTCGGGAAGCTGCTCGACCAGGAGGAACGCGAGCGTCGCGAGCACGAGTCCAGCAGGCACGCCGGCCTGCGGCCAGCTGCCGTAGAACGCCCGCTTCTCGCGCGGTGCGTGTTCGACTGCCATCAGCACCGCGCCGCCCCATTCTCCGCCGACCGCGAAGCCCTGTGCCAGGCGCGCGACGACGAGCAGCACGGGCGCCGCGAGACCGATCGCTCCGTAGGTGGGAATGAGTCCGATCGCGACCGTCGACGACCCCATCAGCACCAGGGAGAACACCAGCATCTTCTTGCGGCCGATCCGGTCTCCGAAGTGCCCGAAGACGATCGCGCCTGCGGGACGCGACACGAACGCGACACCGAACGTCGCGAACGCGGCCAGCGTTCCCGACAGCGGACTCAACGACGGGAAGAACGCCTTCCCGAATACCAGGGCGGCCGCGGTCCCGAAGATGAAGAAGTCGTACCACTCGATTGCCGTTCCGACGAAGGACGCGAAGGCAACCTTCCGAGGTTTGACCCGAGTGACCTCCAGGTCGTCGATGACTCTCATATCGAATCTCCCATCGCTGCTGATGTGGGGCGGTGCGGTTGCCGTGTGTCGATCCGGTGCCACCGCGGTTGTGATCGAGCCGTCGGGCCTCGTCCGGGGTTCGCCGATCGGACATCGTCCATGTCGTCGCCCCGTGTGGCCACGGTCACAGGTCTAGCACATCCCGGACGTCGATCGCAAGACTTTTTGTACCGATCGATCCAAGTCGTGACTCCACCTAAGCACCGAGGTAATCCCACGTTCAGACCGACTTTCACGAACACCCTGGACTATTTTTGTATCGATCAGTACATTGCTGTGCATGAACGAGAACGATCACGACGATCCCCGCGTCGCGCTGGTCTCCGGCGGCTCCCGCGGCATCGGAGCCGCCGTCACCACGGCACTGACGCAGCGCGGCTGCCGGGTGGGCTGCACGTACCGGACACGACGTGAGGACGCCGAGAAGCTCGCCGCGGACGCCCCCGAACAGGTACTCCCGATCCGCTTCGACCTGCACGACGACACCACGGCGCCGACGGCGGTGGAGCGCGTCGTCTCGCACTGGGGACACCTCGATTCGCTCGTCCTGAACGCGGGTCAGTGGTCGGGCGGGCGGCTCGTCGAGACCGACCCTGACGCCTGGTGGAGCGTGATAGAGACGAACCTTCGCGGCACCGTCGCCCTCGCGCGGGCCGCGTTACCCCACCTCGCGCACGGCAGGTCACCGAGCATCGTGCTGGTGTCGTCGGTCGTCGGCCTGATCGGTCACGCCGGCGACACCGCGTACGCGGGTGCGAAGTCCGCGATGATCGGCTTCGGTCGCTCACTCGCCAAGGAGGTCGCGCGTGACGGCATCCGGGTCAACGTGCTGGCCCCCGGCTTCGTCACCACCGACATGACCGACGCGGTGCCCGACTCCGCACGCAGGCGCATCGAACGAGAAACCGTCCTCGGCCGATTCGGCACCGTCGACGAAATCGCCAAGGCCGCAGTCTTCCTCAGCGAAGACGCCACATTCTGCACCGGCTCCGTCCTCACCGCCGACGGTGGCTGGGCGCTGTGACACACCACGACTGCAACGACCAACAACGAAGGGACACAACACCATGACCGCGACACTCACGCATTCGGTCGGAATTCCGGAGTCGGAGTACCTGGCGCTCCGGGACCGCATTGTCGAGGCGATCTGGTCCGAACTCGATCCACTCGAACAGCGGATCGAGAACGACGAGCAGGTTCCGCACGACATCGTCATGCCCATCCTCGAGCGGATCGGCGCGCTCGGCCTGCTCGTCCCCCGCGAGTACGGCGGCAGCGGCCTGTCGATCGCCCAGTACCTGCCGATCATCGCCGAGTTCGCCAAGGTGCAGGGCGGGCTCCGTGTCATCGTCCACGTGCACAACTCCTTCGCCCACGCGCTCTCCGAGATCGGCAGCGACCGGCAGAAGGCGGACGTCCTCCCGGGCACGGCCACGGGCCGGAACTCGGTCGCGTTCGCGCTGACGGAGCCGGGTTTCGGGACGGGCGCCGACCTCGGGTCGACCGCGGTGCGCGAGGGCGACGACTACGTCCTGAATGGCGAGAAGTGGTTGATCACCAACTCGGACATCGCGTCTCACTTCATCGTCTTCGCGAAGACATCCGACACCGACGTCTCCGCGTTCCTCGTTCCCCGGGAGACCGACGGTCTCTCGATCGCAGCACTTCCCGAGACGATGGGATGCAAGGGCACCGAGCACGGACGCGTCACCCTCGACTCCGTCCGGGTCCCCGCCACCGCCCTCGTCGGCGTCGAGGGACAGGGAAACGAGCACCTCGAACGCGCACTGGAGATCAGCCGGGTGTTCATCGCGGCAAGCTCCCTCGGCACGTCCGAGCGCGCCCTCGAACTGTCGATCGCCCACGCGAAGAGCCGTGTCACATTCGGCAAGCCGATCGGCACACGGCAGGCCATCCAGCGCTACCTGGCGGAGATGGCCACCGATGTCTACGCCCTGCGCGGGGTCCTGGCCGACGCAGCACAGAAGTGGGATGCCGGCGAACGGATTCCCGCCGAGGCCAGCATGTGCAAGCTGTTCGGCCTCGAGGCCGTCGGCCGGGTGACCGACCGGGCTCTGCTCATCCACGGCGGAATCGGATACACGCGCGCGCATCCGATCGAGCGCCTCTACCGGGACGCCCGCCTCAATTGGCTCGAGGAGGGGACCCCGACGATCCAGTACCTGGTCACGGCGGGACGCCTGCTCGACGGGTACGCGTTCTCCGATGCCTTCGAGACGTCGCGTCAGCCCTGACATCCGCACGACAGCCGCCCTGCGGCCGGGAACGGCCGCGGGGCGGCACAACGCTCTCGAAGGAGGAGAACAATGACGGATCACGACCCCACCGTCCTCGTCGCGGGGGCGCGAACCCCGTTCGGACGCTTCATGGGATCCCTGTCGAGCCTGAGCGCCCAGGAACTGGGTGGCCACGCGATCGGTGGTGCGCTGGAATCGGCCGGCGTCGACGCACGCGCCGTCGACCACGTCGTCATGGGCCAGGTGCTCACCGCGGGCAGCGGCCAACTGCCGGCGCGCGTCGCGGCGGCAGCCGCCGGAATCCCCATGACCACACCGGCACTGACCATCAACCGGATGTGCCTCTCCGGAATCGACGCGATAACGCTGGCGCACCAGATGATCGTCGCCGGCGACGCGGACATCGTCGTCGCCGGCGGTCAGGAATCGATGAGCACTGCGCCGCACCTGCTGACGAACAGTCGTCGCGGACACAAGTACGGCGACACGGTACTGATCGACCACCTCGCATTCGACGGGCTCCAGGACGCCTTCACCGGGTCGTCGATGGGGGCGCTGACCGAGTCGCGGAATCCCGAGTACGGGACCACCCGGGACGCCCAGGACGAGTGGGCCGCTCGCTCGCACCGTGCGGCCGCACGCGCGCGCAAGGACGGCATCTTCGCGGCCGAGATCGTTCCCGTTCCGATCAGGTCCGGGCGGGGCGAGTCGACCGACGTGAGCCACGACGAGGGCATCCGGGCCGACACCTCGGCGGCGGACCTCGCCGGTCTGCCCCCGGCCTTCGCCGCAGGCGGCTCGCTGACGGCGGGCAACTCGTCACCGATCTCCGACGGTGCCTGTGCCGTCGTGGTCACGCGGAAGTCGACGGCCGTCCGGCTCGGACTGTCGTGGCTGGCCGAGATCGGATCACGCGCCGTGGTCGCCGGGCCCGACTCTGGCCTGCACGAGCAGCCGTCGAACGCCATCCAGGCCGCGTGCCGACGCGAGGGGATCGCGCCTCGCGACCTCGATCTCGTCGAGATCAACGAGGCGTTCGCCGCCGTCACACTCGTCTCGTCCGAACTCCTCGGTCTCGACGCGGACCGGGTGAACGTCAACGGCGGCGCGATCGCGCTCGGCCACCCGATCGGCGTCTCGGGGGCACGGATCGTCCTGCACCTCGCGCTCGAACTGCGACGCCGCGGCGGTGGCGTCGGCGCAGCGGCGCTGTGCGGGGGCGGCGGCCAGGGGCAGGCCCTGATCGTGCACGTCGAACGGTGATTCGATGAGCACCAAGTACGACCTCAACCGCGCCGAAATTCTGCGCGTGTCCGCCGAACTGTTCGCGAGGTCGGGCTACCACGGCACCGGGATCGCCGACCTGGGCACGGCGGTGGGGCTCGGCCGCGGGGCGCTCTACCACTACATCGGCAGCAAGGAGGAAGTTCTGTTCGCGATCAGCAGCCGGCAACTCGCGCAGATGAACGACGTCGCCGACGAGCTCGCCCTGACCGAACCGGATCCGGAGCGCCGCCTCCGCGGTCTCGCGCGGGCCCTGCTCCGCAACATCGCCGAGCACCACGCGGAGTGGACGGTGTTCTTCCGCGAGTACCACGCCCTGACCGGCGATCGGCGTGCGCGGGTCGTCGCGGCGCGCGAACGATACGAATCGCATTGGCGGCACGCGTTCGACCAAGGCGTCCGAGACGGGGTGTTCACGTTGTTGCCGCCGTTGATGATCAAGGGTGTGCTCGGCATGTTCAACTACAGCTACCTCTGGCTCACCGCCGACGGGGCCCGCACGCCCGAAGAGATCGCCGACGGCTTTCTCGACGCCCTGATCACCGGGCTGGCCGCGCCGAACCCGTGATCCGGGCGGTCTAGACTCACATCTTCGACCGCCGGGAGACAAAGGGGCCCTTCGATGAGCGACAAGTACGACGCCAACCGGGACCGAGTCCTGCAGGTGGCCGCCGAATTGTTCGCGAAGTCGGGCTACCACGGCACCGGGGTCGCCGAAATCGGTGAGGCCACCGGACTGGGCCGGGGCGCGCTGTACCACTACATCGGCAGCAAGGAGGCAATCCTCTACGAGATCAGCAGCCGGCAACTCGCGCAGATGAACACGGTCGCCGACGAACTCGCGCTGTCCGAGGCCGATCCGGAGAAGCGGCTGCGCGGTCTTGCACGAGCGCTCATGCGGAACATCGCCGAGCACCGTGCGGAGTGGACGGTGTTCTTCCGCGAGTACCACGCCCTGACGGACGAGCGTCGGGATCGCATCATCGCCGAACGTGAACGCTACGAATCGCATTGGCGGAACGCGCTGGAGCAGGGCATCCGCGACGGACAGTTCCGTGCTCTCCCGCGGCTGATGGTCAAGGGCCTGCTGGGCATGTTCAACTACAGCTACCTGTGGATCACCCCCGCGGGCGCCGAGACACCCGAGGAGATCGCGGACGAGTTCCTCGACGCCGTCGTCACGGGGATGCGGGCGTGAGGCGCTTCGCGCCCGTGCGCGGTTAGCGAGTCTCTGCACTCGTTCGCCGCGCACGGGCGGCGAAGCCGCTGGCTTGGACCTGCCAAGCCAGGAAGGACTATTCTCGTGGCATGAGTCCGTCGTCGGCCACGCCTGCCAGTTGCTCCATCGCGCGCACCCTCGAACTCCTGGGCGACAAGTGGACGCTGCTCATCGTCCGCGACGCCTTCTGGGGCCACAGCCGGTTCTCGGAGTTCACCCGCAGTCTCGGGGTGGCGTCCGACGTGCTCACCGCACGGTTGGCGATGCTCGTCGACGAAGGAATCCTCGAACGCCGCGCCTATCGCCAGGAGGGGTCGCGGGAACGTCGGGAGTACGTGCTGACCGAGAAGGGCAAGCAGTTGCACGTCGTGATCGGGGCGCTGGGCCAGTTCGGTCGCGACCATCTGCCGCGTCCGGGTAGCACCTCCCCCGAGTACACCGACGAGACCACCGGCGAGGCGGTGTACCTCGCCTTCGTCACCGACGACGGTCGCCGCGTTCCGGCATCGACTCTGCATGTACAGCAGGGCGCTCCGGCCCCGGCGGGCGATCCGCAGGGTTAACCGGAACTCGTGAAGAACGGGGCGCGACCTCGTCGTATCCGTGCTAACTTGGAAATACCAAGTTAGCGAGAGGCAAGGAAACCATGTCTGTACAACACGGAGTTCACGCAGTCGAGAATTTCTGGGCCCGGGTGTGGCAGTCACCCCAGGACCCGCACGCGATCGACGAGCTCGTCGTCGACGATTTCGTCATCGTCACCGGCGGGGAGGCCATCCGCGGCCGGGACGCCTTCAAGGAATGGGTGCTGAAGTTTCAGTCGACCGTCGAGGATCTGGAGTTCATCCCCGTCGAGACGTTCCAGAACGAGGACGGCTCCCGCGTCGCATCGCTGTGGGAAATGACCGGCCGCAACCGCGGATTCATGGGCACCGAACCCGACGGGCAACCGATCCATCTGACAGGCACCGCGGTGTGGAACGTCCGCGCCGACGGGATGCTCGAATCCAACCGGGTCGAGCGCAATGCCTGGGAGCTGCACCGGCGGCTGACGGCCTAGGCGCTTCGCGCCCGTGAGTGGTCAACGAGTGCAGGGACTCGTTAACCACTCACGGGCGGCGGAGCCGCCTACTTGGCTGCTGCGATGCGGGCCTCGGCGACGGCGTCGGCCGCGGCGCCGGCGAGGATGCCGTCCCGCTTCGCGACGTCGAGGATCTGCACGACGGTGGCGAAGATCTTCTCGACCTGCGCGCGGACGTCGTCGGCGGACGTGCCGAGCCGCTCACCGGCGACCTGGATGAGTCCGCCGCCGTTGGCGACGTAGTCGGGGACCCAGGTGATGCCGCGTTCGCCGAGGTCGTGCTCGACCGCGGGGTGGGCGAGCTGGTTGTTCGCGGCCCCGCAGATCACCTGTGCGGTGATCGCGGCGACGGATTCGTCGGTGAGCGTGGCGCCCATCGCGCAGGGTGCGTAGACGTCGAGTTCCTGGCCGATGACGCTGGACGCGATCTTGACCTCGGGGAAGTCGCGGGCCACGCGGTCGAGTGCGGCGGCGTTGACGTCGGTGGCGACCACCGACGCGCCGTCGGCGAGCAGCAGCTTGATCAGCTGGTAGCCGACCTTGCCGGTGCCCTCGACGCCGACGGTGCGGCCGGCGAGGCTCGGGGTGCCCCACTTGGCCTGGGCGGCGGCCCGCATGCCCTGGAACACGCCGAGCGCGGTCATCGGGGCGCTGTCGCCGGACCCGCCGGCGGACGTGTTGCGTCCGACGACATAGTCGGTGGCGCGGCCCATCACGTCGAGGTCGTCGGAGTTGGTGCCCACGTCACCGGCGGTGATGTACCGGCCGCCGAGCGTCTGGACGAAGCGGGCGTACGCCTCGAGCAGCGCCTCCGACTTGCCGGTGGCGGGGTCGCCGATGATGACGGCCTTGCCGCCGCCGAGGTCGACTCCGGCGATCGCCGACTTGTAGGTCATGCCCCGCGACAGCCGCAGGACGTCCTTGAGGGCGGCGGCCTCGTCGGCGTACGGGTAGAAGCGGGTGCCGCCGAGCGCCGGCCCGAGGGTGGTGTCGTGGATCGCGACGATCGCCTTGAGTCCGGTGGCGGGGTCCCGGAAGTACGTCACCTGCTCGTGGGCGGTGTCGGTGGGGAAATCGGTGCGCTCGAACACTCCAGCGTTTTCGGGCAGTGCGGTGTCGTGACGTTCCGCGGTGAGAGTCATGTCTTCTCAGGACCTTTCCGGAGTGGTGGCAATCGTGATGGTGGAGGTGTCGACGCCGAGTTCGGCGAGACGCTGGAGGTAGACGGTGACGTTGCGCAGCTTCACGTCCTCGTAGCCCCGGACGAGGTCGGGAGTCGCGGCGATCAGCGTTGCGGTGTCGTAGGTGTCGGCGGAGAGGTCGGCGACGAGGCCGGCCACCGTGGTCTCGTAGTGCGCGAGCAGCTGACGCTCGAGACGACGGACCTTGGCGTAGCCGAACGGGTCGAACGCGGTGCCGCGCAGGAACTTCGCCTTGGCGAGGGTCTTGAGCGCGACGTGCGAGCGGGGGCCGAAACCGATCTTGGTCTTGCGGCCCACGGCCTTGAGGACGGGCGGGTGCAGCTTGTAGGTGAGCTTGCCCGCGCCGGGGACCTCACCGGCGGCGGCGTCGAGGAACGCCTGGTCGGTGAGCATCCGGGCCACCTCGTACTCGTCCTTGTAGGCGGTGAGCTTGTGCAGTCCGGCGGCGACGGCCTCGCTGAACTCGGTCCGGCTGCCCAGCTCGCGCTCGGCGTCCCATGCCTGCTGCACCAGGGCGATGTAGCGGGCGGCGACGCGGTCACCCTGGAAGGCAACGAGGTTCGCGGCGCGGCGTTCGGTGAGCTCGAGCGTCGTGCCGTCGAGGGTGGATCCGGCGAACAGGTGCGCCGGGACGACGGTGTCGCTGCGCTGAGCCACGGCGGCCGAGCTGGTGGCGGCCAGGAACGCTTCCCGGTCGGCGACGGCGACGCGTCCCCAGTGGAACGCCGCCTTGTTGGACTCGACGGCCACCCCGTTGATCTCGAGGGCCTCCTCGATGAACCGGGCGGGGACGGGCAGTCCGCCGGCCTGGTAGGCCGCGCCGACCAGCAGGAAGTTGGCGGCGGCGGTGCTACCGAACAGAGCGGTGGCGGCGGCGAGCCCGTCGATCGCGGTCAGTTCGCGGGCCGAGACGTCGAGACGCTCGAGCAGCTTGTCCTCGTCCGGGTAGCGGACGGCGGGGTCGTAGACCATGTCGCCGGTCGGGGTCTGGCTGGTCGACGCGACGGTGATGGTGCGGTCGGAGCTGCCGAAGCCGGCGTACTTGGCGTCGGCCGCCGTCAGCAGGTCGAACGCGAGGACGCAGTCGGCGGTCGCGGGGCTGATCCGGTTGGACGGCGCCGAGCTTCCCGACCGCGTCTTCTGATCGCTGAGCCGCAGGTGCGACGTGACGGGTCCGGCCTTCTGGCTGAGACCGGTCTGGTCGAGTCCTTCGACGTGCAGCCCGGCGCGCAGCGCGGCCATGCCCAGCACCTGGTTGACGGTGACGATGCCGGTACCACCGACACCGGCCATGAACAGGTTGTGCGTTCCGGTCCACACGGCGGGATCGGGGTCGCCGACCTCCGGCGGAACCGGGATCTCGCGCAACGTCTTCGGTGCGCCTTCCTCGGGCAGCTCGACCGTCACGAACGACGGGCAGTCGCCCTCGAGGCAGGAGTAGTCGGTGTTGCAGCTGGTCTGGTCGATCTTGGTCTTGCGGCCGAATTCGGTGTCGACGGGCTGCACGGACAGGCAGTTGGACTTGACGCCACAGTCGCCGCAGCCCTCGCAGACCGCCTCGTTGATGACGACGCGGGTGCGGCGGGCGGGCAGCTTGCCGCGCTTGCGCTTGCGGCGGGCCTCGGCGGCGCACTGCTGGTCGAAGATCAGCACGGTGACGCCCTCGATGTCGCGCAGGACGCGCTGCGCCTCGTCGAGCCGGGTCCGGTCCCACAGCAGTGTGTTGGCGGCGAAGTGGGCACCCTTGTGCCGCTTGGGGTCCTCGGCGCAGACGATGATCTGCTTGACGCCCTCGGACGCCAGCTTGTGGGTCAGCTGCGGCACGGTCAGCCCGGCCTCGGCGTCCTGCGCGCCGGTCATCGCGACGGCGGAGTTGTAGAGCACCTTGTACGTGATGTTGACGCCGGCGGCGACGCACGCCTGCACGGCGAGCTGGCCGGAGTGGAAGTAGGTGCCGTCGCCGACGTTCTGGAACATGTGCTTGACGTCGCTGAACGGGGCCTGCCCGATCCACTGCGCGCCCTCGCCGCCCATCTGGGTGAGCATCGTGACGGCGCTGTCGGTGCGGCCGGACATCGTGACCAGCGTGTGGCAGCCGATGCCGCCGCCCGCGATCGATCCCTCGGGCACCGCGGTGGAGCGGTTGTGCGGGCAGCCGGAGCAGAAGTACGGGGTGCGCGACGTCGGGAGGACGGTCAGCTCGAGGCGCGGCGGCGGGGCCGGCGTCAGCGCGACCCGGTCCTTCAGGACGCGGCGCAACGGTCCGGTGAGACGGGCGGCGGTCAGTTCACCGTCGACGGGGATCAGGTTCTTGCCCTGCGCGTTCTTCTTCCCCAGCACGGCCGGTGCGCTGGCGCCGCCGTAGAGGATGTCCTTGAGCTGCGACTCGACGAACGGCATCTTCTCCTCGACGACGAGGACCTGCTCGACGCCGTCGGCGAGTTCGCGAACCTTGTCGGCGCCCAGCGGGTAGGGCATGCCGACGCGGAGGATGCGGATGCCGGCGTCCTCGAGCTGGGAGTCGCCGAGCCCGAGGTCGAGCAGGGCCTGGCGCAGCGAGTCGTAGGCGGTGCCGACGGCGGCGATGCCCAGCCACGCGGTGCGCGGGTTCACCTCGATCTTGTCGATCTCGTTGGCGGCGTTGAACGCCTCGACCATCGCCCAGCGCGGCCCGTACAGGTCGGCCTCGGCGTAGACGCTGTCGGGCGGGGATGCGAGCACGCGCTGCCGGTACGACCACGGCTTGCCGTTCCACTCGATCTCGGGGAGCTCGATGTCGAGGTCGGCGAAGTCGCGGTCGAGGGTCCAGAGTCCGTCGGCCACGTCGGCGACGATCTTCATGCCCGACCAGCAGCCGGAGATCCGCGACAGCGCCACACCGTAGAGGCCGAACGTGATGACCTCCTCGGCGTTGCGCGGGAAGAACACGGGCATGCCCATCGCGGCCATGGACCGCTCGCTGGCGCAGGGGATGGTGGAGGACTTGGCGTTGGGGTCGTCGCCGACGAGGACGAGGACACCGCCGCGGGCGTTGGCGCCGTACATGGCGGCGTGCCGGATGGAGTCGCTGGCGCGGTCGAGGCCGGGACCCTTGCCGTACCAGACGCCGACGACGCCGTCGTGGGTGCGCTCCCCCTGCGGGAGGTCGACCTGGCTGCCCCAGACGGACGTCGCGGCGAGTTCCTCGTTCATGCCGGGCACGAACTTCACGTCGTGGTCGGTGCTCAACGTGGGGATGGCGGCGATGGTGCGGTCGAGGCCGGCGAGGGGGCTGCCCTGGTAGCCGGAGACGAACGTCGCGACGTTCAGTCCCGCGCGGCGGTCGCGTTCGTGCTGCTCCACCAGCTGGCGGGCGATGGCCTGCACACCGGTCATCAACACCGGGCCCGAGTCGGCCCGGTATCGGTCGGCGAGATCAAAGGATGCTGCACTGGTGCGAGCGTCGTCTAACTGAGTCATCTGCGATTCCCGATCCGTCGCGTTGAGCATTTCGTGAGCTTGATCCTGTATCTGGTCTAAGATTTGGTCAACGCAAATCGGATCAACTGATCAGTTCACGCAACAGGTGACGGTCGTCACTTCCCGGAGGTACCCAAAGTGCTCAGCATCGACAAGCTCGACGTGCAGTTGCTCGGACTGCTCGGCAAGGACTCACGCATGAGCGTGGCCGAACTCGCCAACTCGCTGGGCGTCGCTCGCAACACCGTGCAGTCCCGGATGAAGCGCATGGAGACCAGCGGGCTGCTCACCGGCTTCCGCCCCAACCTCGACCTCGCCGAGGTCGGGATTCCCATCCAGGCGTTCGTCGGGCTCGAACTCGAACAGGGCAAGCTCACCGCCGTCGGCAACCGCCTCGTAGACCTGCCGGAGGTCATCGAGATCCACGCGACCACCGGCCGCGAAGATCTGCTGGTGCGGGTGGCCACGTCCACGCACGCGGAGCTGCAGAAGTTGCTGGAGAAGATCGCGAACCTGCCCGGCATCACGCATTCGACCACTACCATCGCGCTGACCAGCCCGCTGCCGTACCGGATTCAGCCGCTGCTCGAGCACCTCACCGACGACTCCGGGTGGGGCCGGTCCACGGCACTGCCCCGTTCACAGCGCTAGGTCCGGTGCAGTAGTTTCAGACCATGAGTGAGAGTCAGGGACGAATCGCGTTCATCCAGGCCACGTGGCACCGCAACATCGTCGACCGCGCACGCGAGGGTTTCACCGATGAGGTGAACACGCTGGGGTATTCGAAGGACGAGCTGGACTTCTTCGAGGTGCCGGGCGCGTTCGAGATCCCGCTGCACGCACGACGCCTCGCCCTCACCGGGCGTTACGACGCCGTCGTCGCCGCCGCGCTCGTCGTGGACGGTGGCATCTACCGCCACGAGTTCGTCGCGACCGCGGTGATCGACGGCCTCATGCGCGTGCAACTCGACACGGATGTGCCGGTGTTCTCGGTTGTGCTGACGCCGCACCACTTCCACGAGCACGACGAGCACCTCAACTACTTCCACGATCACTTCGTCAAGAAGGGCGCCGAGGCCGCTCGCGCCTGCGTCGCCACCGTCACGTCGCTGAAGTCGCTCCCGACCGCGAACTGAGATTCGCCCACTCCGAACCCGCAACGAGAAACCACCGTCAGCACGTTACTGACGGTGGTTTCTCGTCTCACCTGTCCTTCGCGTGCCGGTGCTGGACGTAGAGGAGCCAGAACACGGGCGCGCCGACGACGGCGAGGATCGTCGCGAACACGCGGAGCCCGACGTTCCCTTCGCCGAAGGGGGCGATCATGAGGACAATCGTGCAGACGACGGCGCCGAGGAGTCGCCAGTGCGCGCCGAAGAAGCCTGCGACCATCGCCCATGCGTTGCGGGCGACGATGCGCGCCGGCGATTCGGGCTCGGGTGGGGGCGGCGGGGACGGGGCCACCGCAACCGTCGAGTTACGCGCGGCGGCCACCAGTTTCGGGGCGTGGGCGCCGACCGGCGGGGTTTCGCCGTCGGGCTCGCACCGGAACAGGGCGATACCCACCGCGTCCGCGTAGTCGACGGCCTCGTCGGTGTATCCGGGGCCGGAGAAGTACAGGAGTTTCCGGGCGTGGCTGGTTCCGCGGGTGTCGTAGAGGTTCGCGAGGTCCGACTTGCCTGCACTGCCGCCACGCCACTTCACCTGCGCGTATGCGCGTGACGAGTAGACGTCGATGCCGCCGTCCGCGCCTCCGAGTAGCGCCGTGGCGTCGCCGTAACCGAGCTTCTGCATCTGCTCGGCGGCGTTGATTTCAGCTTCAGCCGCCGTGCGTATGCGTGCCATGCCTCACTCCCCCAGATCGAACCAGTCTTTCCCCTCGAAGGTACCCGCAGATCGGGCCAAACCAGCTATCCGCCGGTGAACGTCACACCGGCGCCATCGAATTGCAACACACTGCAACTCTTCCCGCCCCCGGCCGCGCGACCGTACCGTTCCCCGAATCAGCACGTTCACAACGTAGTGAGGGCGGATTCATGAGGGCAGCACGCTTCCACGGCCGACGCGACATCCGGATCGACGACATCCCGGAGCCGGAATTGCGGCCGGGCGCGGTGAAACTCCGGGTCGCGTGGTGCGGCATCTGTGGCACCGATCTGCACGAGTACCTGGAAGGCCCGATTTTCATCTCCCCGCCGGGACATCCGCATCCGCTGTCGCACGAGAACGCGCCGGTGACGATGGGCCACGAGTTCTCCGGCACGGTGGAGGAGGTCGGCGAGGGCGTCACCGATGTCGCCGTGGGCGACAACGTGGTGGTGGAGCCGTACTTCGTGTGTAACGAGTGCGCGTCCTGCAAGGCAGGCAACTATCACCTGTGCACGAAGATGGGTTTCATCGGATTGGCCGGTGGCGGAGGCGGACTCAGCGAGAAGGTGGTGGTCGACCGCCGGTGGGTGCACAAGATCGGTGACATCCCGCTCGACGAGGCGGCCCTGATCGAACCGCTCAGCGTCGCGCACCATGCGGTCGTCCGCAGCGGGGCGAAGGCCGGCGACGTCGCGCTGGTCGGTGGTGCGGGGCCGATCGGACTCCTCGTGGCCGCGGTCCTGAAGGGTCTGGGTGTCACCACGATCGTCACGGAACTCAGTGACGCCCGGAAGCAGAAGGCGCTGTCCAGCGGCGTCGCGCATCACGTGATCGACCCGTCGTCGGAGGACGTGAAGGCCCGGGTGCTCGAGCTGACCGACGGTGTCGGCGCGGATCTCGGGTTCGAGTGCGCCGGGGTCGACGTCGTCCTCGACACCATCCTCGACGCCGTCCGGCCCGCAGCCGTGGTGGTGAATGTGTCGATCTGGGGCAAGCCCGCGACGGTCGACATGCAGAAGCTCGTCCTCAAGGAGATCGACCTGCGCGGCACCATCGCCTACGTCCGCGATCACGAGGCGGTGATCGAGATGGTCCGCAGCGGCGTGATCGACCTCGCTCCGTTCATCACCGGGCGGATCGAACTCGACAATCTGGTCTCGGAGGGCCTCACGACGTTGATCGAGCACAACGACACGGCGGTGAAGATCCTGGTCCGGGCGTGACCGTCAGTCGGGTTCGTCCGAAGACGGGGTCACCGCCCTGGCCTTGAGCGCCAGCCACAGCTCCATGCGGTCGTCGGCCTGGTCGAGGTTCCGCCCGGTCAGTGCCGCGATCTTGTCGATCCGGTTCCGGACGGTGTTGCGGTGCACGGAGAGGGCGGCCGCGGCGGGGTCCCATGCCCCGTTGGCTCGCAGCCATTCCTCGAGCGTTCGCTGGAGTTCGACGCGTTCGCGCGGCTCGAGCTGATCGAGGGGTGCGAGCACGGCGGTGGAGAAGCCGCTGAGCACGTCGGCCGAGCCGAGCCGGAGCAGCAACTGGACGGTCTCCCCTTCCTTGGCGTCGACGGCGCGACCCAGTCGGGCGCTGACGGCGACGAGGGACCGCGCCTGCATCGCCGACACGGCCAGCGCGTCCACGGGAACCAGCGCACCGATCCCGATCGCGCATCCCTCCGCCACGCTCGACAGCAGTTCCGCCAGCCCGGCGACCTCGGGGTGCGCGATCTCGATGTCCGAGTTGCGCTGTCTCAGGACGGAATCCGAGAGGGCCGAACCGATCCGGACGGTCAGGTCGGCCACCGCCTCGGGAGTGGAGCGCACGACGGCGATCTGCAGGGGGTCCCGGGGCAGCCCGATGCCGGCGGCGATCTGATGGGCGCGCTCCCTCCGGAGTCCGGGTCTGAGCAGCTGCGCCAGCGCCGCCGCCCGCCGCTGCCGCTCGGGTTCGCCGGCCACGTGACGGCGTTCGAGTTCGAGCGACAGCAGCGAGACGAGAACATTGGACGCGTGCCGCAGCGCGTTGTCCGCCGACCGCTCGAGCACGACGAACGCGAGCGGGTTCTCGATGCGAACGGGGTGCAGTTCGAGTTCCCGCCGACCGGCACCGCCGAACGCCGTCCAGCCCTTGGCGCGGGTGGTGTAGCGACCTACTTGGTCGTGGGCGTCCTGCAGGAACGCCGCATCGACGCCATCGGAAAGCTGAACGACCCCGCCCGACGCGTCCAGCACCGCGCACAGTGAGCCGCTGACGGAACGCCATTTGCCGAGCAGTCCGCTCAGCGGCGACGGTCCGGCCGCGACCGCGGTGAGCTGATAGCTCAGTTCGATGGCGTCCTCGAGCGCGCGTTTCTCTTCCTCTGCTATCCGGGAGAAGATCCACTTGGTGATGGCGATGAACGGCACCGAGTCGGGGGCGATGAGCAGCGGGACGCCGAATTCACGCGCCGCCGCGACGAGTGGCGCCGGTGGCGCCTGAAAGGGCAGCCCGTGCCCCAGACCGAGGCACAGTGCGGCGACCCCGCCCGCGACGCAATCCCGCACGTAGTCGCGGCACCCGGATTCGGTGGTGGGAAGCATCAGGCCGACGGTCATCAGCAACTCGCCGCCCTGGAGCCAGTCCCGCGGACGCGTCAGTTCGGACACGTGCGCTGCGGTGATGGGGTTGCCGACTCCCGCCGTCCCGCTCATCGACGTGAGCCGCAGCGTGGGAGCAGACAGGACGTCCTGGACGGTGATCACCGGCGACCTCTTGTACTAATTGCCCAACCGTAATAGACGAACTGTACATCTCGCCTCTGGTGCCGGGGCGGCGCAGTGCGCAGAGTAGTGATCAGAGCCACAGCACCTCCTAGGAGTTTCAGTGTCAGATCACTCCGGCGACACCGCCGCGCCCCTCGGTGGCACCATCGAGACCCGCTCGATCGACTACGTCCCCGAGGACGAACGTCACGGGAAGGTCCGCGACCAGGGCCCCTTCTGGTTCGTCGGAAACTTCCAGCCCTTCACGGTGGCCATCGGCTTCGTCGGCCCCGCCCTCGGCCTGTCGTTGGGCTGGACGGTCGTCGCGGGCATTCTCGGCATCTTCTTCGGAACGTTGTTCATGGCGTTCCACGCGTCGCAGGGACCGGTGCTCGGACTCCCGCAGATGGTGCAGTCCCGCGCGCAGTTCGGCTATCGCGGTGTCGTCCTCGCACTCATCGGGACGTTGTTCACGTACGTCGGGTTCAACGTCGTGGACGTCGTCATCATCAAGGCGGGTCTGCACAGCATCTTCGGGTGGAACGCGGCCGTCATCGCCGTCGTGATCACCGCGGTCGCGACGCTGCTCGCGATCTACGGTCACGATCTCCTGCACCTGTCGTTCCGTGTGCTGTTCTGGCTGTCGCTGCCGCTGTGGGCGATCCTCACGTGGGGCGTCGTGTTCGGGCACGCAGGCGGCGACGCGGGCGCCGCGACGGGCGGGTTCACCCTGCTGGCGTTCATCGCCCAGTTCAGTGTCGCGGCCTCCTACAACATCACCTACGCGCCGTACGTGTCGGACTACTCGCGGTACCTGCCGCGCAACACGCGCACGTCGGCCATCGTGTCGGCCGTGTTCCTCGGCGCCTCGGCGTCGCCGGTCTGGCTGATCCCGGTGGGCGCGTGGATGGCCACCCGGCTCGGAGCCACGGATGCGCTCGCAGGCATCCACGACGCCGGCAACTCGGTGGTCCCGTTCCTCGGCAGCGTGCTCGCCCTCGTCGCGACGCTCGTGCTGGTGGCGACCATGGGCCTGAACGCGTACAGCGGCATGCTGACCGTGATCACCGGCATCGACTCCTTCCGGAAGGTCACCCCGTCCCGCCGGATCCGGGTGGTGACCGTCCTCGCGCTGGCCGCGGTCTGGCTGGTGCTGAGTCTGCTCTTCACCGATTCGACGACCGTCCTGAACACGACGTTGCTGATCATGCTGTACCTCCTCGTGCCGTGGACCGCCGTCAATCTCACCGACTTCTTCTTCGTGCGCCGCGGGCATTACGCCATCACCGACCTGTTCACGCCGGACGGCCTGTACGGGATGTGGTCGTGGCGGGGTATGACGGCCTTCTTCGCCGGCATCGTCGCGTCCGTGCCGTTCATGGTGCTGCCGTTCTACGTCGGACCGATCGCCGCGACCATCGGTGACGTCGACGTCGCGTTCGCGGTCGGGCTCGCCGTGTCCGGGATCGTGTACTGGGTCCTGTCCCGGTCGCTCGACCTCGACACCGAGGAACGGTTCATCGAAGACAGCGAAGCCGCACTGGCAGTCGAGGAGAGCCCGGCGCATGGCTGACACGACGACGGCAGACGTCCAGCACGCGATCGACGCGCTGATCCGGGCTTTCGGCGAGCACGACACGACGGCCTACTTCCAGGCGTTCAGCCCGGACGCGACATTCGTCTTCTACACCCACCCGGTGCCGCTGCCCAGTCGCGAGGCCTACCGCGACCTGTGGGCCGAGTGGGAGGCGGACGGGTTCCGCGTCCTGGCGTGCCGCTCCAGCGAGCAGAACGTCACGTTCCCGGCCCCGGATGTCGCGGTGCTGACGCATCGGGTCGGCACCACCGTGCGGGATTCGACGGGAACGGTCGAGCTCGACGAACGGGAGACGATCCTCTTCCGGCGGCGCGCAGAGTCGGGCTGGATCGCCGTCCACGAGCACTTGTCGCCGCAGTCGATCACACCGTGATAGCTGACCGATAGCTGGTTCGACGTGGACCGCGTCACATCAGGACCCCGTCGAGTTGCGGAGGCAGACGCCCGACGGTGTACTGGTCAGTAAACCTGCCCGGCTCGGCCTATCGCGAAGGTGCACAGATGACGGACGAACGGCCCGGCAAGAATCAGACCCCACCGGACAAGACGACGCGACCGAAGCCGAAGGAGGCGACCCCGGACGTCTCCAAGACCGATCTCGCGGCCGTCGTCGATGCGCTCACCGCGACGAACGAGAAGAATTTCGACTTCTGACCTCGCGCCTCAGGCCCGCTCCCGATGCGGCACGAACTCGAACGTCAGGCACGCGAACGCCACGGGCAGCAGGTAACGGAACCGCAGGAGGACGTATCGCCGGTTCCCCACGGAATGGAACTTGCCGAGATAGCGATACAGCGACTCGAGCGAGATCAGCACGTCGCCGAGGTGCAGGACACGGCGGAAGAGCCGGGCCCCCGCACCGGGTGCGTCGGGGTCGAGGAGTTCGGGGAACGCCGCGAACGACAGCGAGACGTATCGCGCACCGGTCCGCTCGGCGTACCGGATGACGTCGACGGTCATGCGTTCGTCGGTGCCGTTCGGCGCGCCCTCGCCGCGCCACGGAACGTCGAGGCTCAGTTCGCGGGCGGAATCGGCGGTGCCGTAACGCTGGAAGGCCACGGCGCGACCGGTGCCGTCACGGGCGATGACGAGCAGAACACCGGGGAGCGTGCCGTCCAGCAGGTGGTCGAGGATCATCGAGAACCCGCGGCGCTGATGTCCGGCACGGGCGTCCTCGACGATGTCCGACAACTCCCGCCGCGTCGGTTCGTCGAGCGCGGCTTCCGGGACGATCTCGGTGGTCAGCCCGGCGTTGTGGGTGCGCTGCACGGCCTGCCGGAGGTTGCGGAACTTTCTGCCGTGCAGGGTGAAGTGTCCGACGTCGATCACTACGTCGCGCCCGATCGGGACCGCCGTCAACGGCTTCCGGGTGTCGCCGCCGATCTCCCACAGCCGGGCGACGCGCTCCCCCGCGCCGAGCACCGCGACGCGCCAACCACGTTCGGCGGCGAACTCGGAGAACTCGTCGAGGAGGGCACCGAATTCGAACGCGTTGCCGATGGGATCGCCGGAGACGACCGCTATTCCGGACCGGGCCCGGTAGGCGATCGCCGCGCTGCCCGACGCGTTGAAGTAGTAGGACTTCGCCGAATTGAGGGCGAACGGCGACAACGGGTCGTCCGTGGTCTGCTGGATCAGCGAGAACACACGGGCACGGTCCTCGGGCTGCGGCACACTGCGCACCGGCAGCATCAGCACGGGTCCGGTGGCCACGAGGAGGAGGAACCCGGGAGTCGAATGTGCGCTCGTGTACGCCACATCCGCTGCCGCCACGAACAGCACCGCCGCCACCGAATGTGTCATGGTGACGGGCCGCCGCAGGTGCAGTCCCCGGGCCACCAGCAGGACGGCGATTCCGGCCGCCACCATCCACGTGCGAACGGGCCCCGACCGCCCGGCCATCCACATGAGCACGAGGCCGACCACGACGGTTGCGCCGACCAGCGCCATCCGCGCCGCGGGCGATTCGGGCCGGTACACCCGCAGCCCGGGCACGGTCATCGGTGTCGACTTCGAATTCTGCATCCGCACCCCTGCCCCCAGGTGACGACTGTTCCGGTGCCTCCAATCTAGCGGCTCCGCCGCCCGTGAGTGGTTGACGAGTCCCTGGACTCGCTACGCACTCACGAGTGCAGCCGTGGCGGCGGTGCCCCGTGCGGCAGGGACGGCCCGACCGCCGTGAGTGAGCCTGCGGCACGCCCCTTCCCCCAGCCGAGCTTCTCGCGGTACCGGCCGATGTGGTCCTCCGGGATGTTCTGCCCGTCGACGAGCGGCGTGGACTGCGGGTCCACGTAGAGCGCGTCGACCGGGCAGTACGCCTCGCACATGAAGCACGTCTGGCAGTCCGATTGCCGCGCGATCACGGGGATCCCGGTGTCGGTGCGGTCGAACACGTTGGTGGGGCACGCGTCGACGCACTTCTCGCAGCCGATGCACGCCTCGGCCAGCAGCACCTCGATCACGAAGCCACCCGCAACAGCCCACTGTGTGCCGCGCCGGTCGAGGTCCACACGTCGTCCAGCCCACCGGTGAGCACGTGGTGGTGCTGCGCGGGGTCGAGGTCCGGGTAGTCGGCGCGCTTACTCATTCCGCGGGTTTCCGTCCGCGCGAGCGTCGAGTGGTACATCCACCGGCCCACCGCGGTGATCGCCGCGGCCTGACGGGCCCGGACACGTTCGTCGCCGGAGTCGCCGCCGAGGCCCAGCGACAACGCCGTCCACAACGACTCCAGCTCGTCGAGCGCACCCTGCACCCGCACACCGTCCCGCAGGTAGTTCTTCTCGTACGGGATGAGTTCCGCCTGCGCGGCCGCGACGACGGCGGATGCCTCCAGCCCCGACCGTTGCGTCGGACGCAGACCGGCCCGCCCGGCGGGACGCAGTTCGCCCGCCCGGACCCGACGTTCGGTTCGCGCGAACCGCGCGGCCCCTGTGCCCGCCCAGCTGCCGGACGACATCGCCCACGCCGAGTTGTGGCTGCCGCCGCCGGTGAAACCGCCGCAGATGCGTTCGCGGGTGGCGGCGTCGCCCGCCGCGAACAGGCCGGGGACGGACGTGGCGCAGGTGTCGTCGACCACCTCGATGCCGCCGGTTCCGCGCACCGTGCCCTCGGCGAGCATGCTGACCTCGAAGCGGTCGGTGAACGGGTTGATGCCGCGACGGTCGAACTGCAGGAAGAAGTTGGGCTGGCCGAGCCGCATCTGGCGTTGCACGTCGTCGTCGGCGCGGTCGAGTTGGGCGAACACCGGCTCGGACAGCAGCGTTTTCGCGATCACCGAGCGCCCCTTGGTGGAGCCGGCGCCCTCGAGGACGCGCCCGTCGGCGTGGAAGAACGTGGCGTAGCCGTAGTAGGCGGTCTTGGTGATGGTGGAATTGGCGGGGACGATCGCGTACGCGTTGGAGAATTCCATGCCGGAGAACGTGGCGCCCACCTCGGCGGCCATCAGCGCGCCGTCGCCGGTGTCGACGTTCGTGCCCAGGGCGCGGGACAGGAACGCGCAGCCGCCGCTCGCGATCACGACGGCGCCCGCGGTGATCCGGTAGTCGCGGTCGTCCTGGCGCTGGTAGCCCGCCGCGCCGCGCACCTGGCCGTCGGTGTCGACGAGCAGTTCGAGGGCCGGCGAGTGGTCGAGAATCCGGACGCCCGCCTTCTTCACCCACGCCCGCATCCGCCGCATGTATTCGGGCCCTTGGAGTCCGGTGCGGATCTGCCTGCCGGTGTCGGGGTCGACGGGGAACGGGTACCGGCCTTCCTCGGCGAGGAGGTTCATGTTCGCGTACGTCTGGTCGAGGACGCGGTCCATCCAGTGGTGGTCGGCGAGATGGCCGCCGAGCGCTTCACGGCTGGCCTTGGCCTTCGCCCGCGCGGACGGGTCGGGGTCGACGTACCAGATGCCGGTGCCCGAAGGCGCGGTGGCGCCGCTGGTTCCGCAGTACCCCTTGTCGACGAGGACGACGTCCGCCCCGGATTGTCGTGCGCGCAGCGCGGCCCACGTTCCGGCGGGGCCGCCGCCGATGACGAGGACGTCGGTGTTCAGGTCGAGAAGTTCGGTCATGAAGGGCGCTCCTGTCGAGGCGGAACAACTGCCCTTCAACGCTTCCGCACATCGGCCCGCGCCGCCATCGTCAGAATCAGCGTGAACCGAATCGCCCGTGCGCGGTCAACGAGTCCAGGGACTCGCTAACCGCGCACGGGCGCTACGCGCCCTTGCCGTAGTCCACGCTCAGCCAGTGCTCCGGCCGCATGCGGATGACGATTGCGCTGTCGTCGTACGCCTCCTCCACGAAACTGTCGACCTCCTCGGCGGGGAGGTAACGGGTGGCGAGTTCGCGGACGACGTCGGCGGTGGGTGATTCGTCGAACTCCACCGGACCTTCGACGCTGACGTACCGGTAGGGCGGCTTCTCGTCCTGGGCGACGAGGCTGAAGCGGCCGGCGGCGCGGATCAGCCGCTCCTTCAGCGACCCGCGACCGGTCCAGACGTACACGTGGCCGCCGGGTTCGTAGCCGTACCAGATGGGCACGGCGAGCGGCGCCCGCCCGTCGCGGTCGACGGCGATCACCCCCACGTGCACGTCGGCGAGGAACTTCTCGCGCTGTTCACTGGTCATCGACAACTGCGACATGTCAGTCTCCGCTCTGGTGTTCGGTTTTCGACGATGGTGCGGGGTCGAGCAGCTGGGCGAGGTGTTGCGACGATCGGGTCGGGTCGAGTTGCCGCACCTGCATGTGGCAGCTGAATCCGTCGGTCAGCACGACTGCGTCTTCGGGACTGTCGCGCAGTGCGGGGGCGAGTGCCTGTTCCGCCACCTGCATGCTGAGGTCGTAGTGGTCGGCCTCGAACCCGAAGTTTCCTGCGACGCCGCAGCATCCGGTGGCCTCGCGCACACGCTCCACCCCGATCGCCTGCAGCGCCTTCCGCTGGCCGGCCGCGCCGAACACGGCGTATTCGTGGCAGTGGGTCTGCACAGTGACGTCCTCGGGCAGCGGCACGCTCGGGGTCCAGCCCGCCTGGGTGCGTTCGAGGACCGCGCCGGCGAAGCTCTGCACGCGGGCGGCGACGCGTCGGGCGGCATCGGTGTGGACGAGTTCGGGCAGGTCCTTGCGGAACGCGGCGGCGCAACTCGGTTCGAGGACGACGATGGGGCGGTCGGTGCCGTCGTCGAGGAGTTCGGCCGCCTTGGCGAGGGTCTTCTTCGCCTGCTTCAGCTGTCCGGTGGAGATCCAGGTGAGCCCGCAGCACACGTCGCTGCGGCATTGGGAGCTGAGGCCCGCCTCGGCGAGTACCCGTGATGCGGCGCCGACCACCTCGGGGCGGAATCCGCGGGTGAACGTGTCGGCGAGCACCACGACGTCCGCGGTGCCGTTCTGCGACGTCTCCCCGACCTCACGGCGGATCTGCTTGCGGGACGCGAACTCCGGCATCGACCGGTGCGGGGTGAGACCACCCAGCTTGGCCGCGACCTTCGCCAGCCGGCCGGCGGTGAGCCGGTTCACCACGGGGGCGGAGCGTTCGGCGATCTTCAGCCACACCGGCAGCCAGCCGAGGGAGTAGTGCGACAGCGGACGCACCCGGCCGCGGTAGTGGTGGTCGAGGAATTCGGATTTGTACGTGGCCATGTCGACGCCCACCGGGCAGTCGGTGGAACAGGCCTTGCAGGACAGGCAGAGGTCGAGGGATTCCTTGACGTCCTCGGAGCGCCATCCGTCGGCGACGGTCGGCGAGTTGCGGACCATCTCCTGCAGGGCGCGGGCCCGGCCGCGGGTGGAGTCCTTCTCGTCTCCGGTCGCGCGGAAGCTGGGGCACATCACCCCGCCGGTCGACGCGCGGCAGCGGCCCACCCCGATGCACCCCTGGACGGCGTGGACGAACGGTGCGACGGGGACGTCGCTGGTGGGGGTGAGGTCGAATGTGGTCTGCCACGACCGCGGGTTCACGCCGTCGAGGGCCAGGCTGCCCAGCAGCGGTTCGGGGTCGACGATGCTGCCCGGGTTCAGCACGGCCGCCGGATCCCAGAGCCGTTTGAACGTCGCGAACGCCGCCATCATGGTGGGCGTGTACATGATCGGCAGCAGCGCCGACCGCGCGCGACCGTCGCCGTGCTCCCCCGACATCGATCCCCCGAACCGCACGCACAGTTCCGCGGCGCGGTGGATGAACCGCGACATCACGTCCCGGCCCTCCTCGGTGCGCTGGTCGAAGTTGATGCGGATGTGCATGCAGCCGGCGCCGAAGTGCCCGTACATCACGCCGGTGAGACCGAATTCGGCGAGCAGGGCCTTGATGTCGACGAGGTAGTCGGCCAGCTGGTCGGGTGCGACGGCGGAATCCTCCCAGCCCGTCCAGGATTCGCCGCCCTCGACGAGTCGGGCCGACAGTCCGGCGCCGTCCTCGCGCACCCGCCACAGCGACGCGCGTTCCGCCGGGTCCCCGACCACCCGCGAGTCGACGAGCCGTCCGGCCGCCCGCAGCTTCGAGACCAGTTCGGCCCCGCGCAGTTTCACCTCGTCGAGATCCTCGCCGTCGAGGTCGACGTACAGCCAGGCCTCGCCGTCGGGCAGACCGACCACGGAGTCGGCGCCGCGCAGGTGCCGCATGGTGTCGACGATCGCCGAGTCGATGCCCTCGATCGCAGCGGGTGAGTATTCGAGGATCAGCGCGTTGTCGCGGGCGGCGTCCACCAGGTCGCGGTATCCGAGGCACAGCAGCATCGCCGCGGGCGGCACCGGCACCAGCGCGACGGTCGCGGACACGATCACGGCGCACGTTCCCTCGCTTCCCACCAGTGCGCGGGCCACGTCGAAGCCGTTCTCGGGCAACAGGTTCGCCAGGTGGAATCCCGACACCTGTCGTGGGATGCGGCCCAGCTCGAGCCGGAAGTCGCCGAGATGCTCCTGTGTCAGCGCGTCGAGACCGGCAGCGATCCGCCCGGCCTCGCTCACCGCGGATGAGTCGTCCGGGTCGGTGGCCCGCAGCCCGTCGCGGGTGGCGGTCAGCCGGTGCCCGTCCGCCGTCACGAGATCGAGTGCGACGACGTGATCGGACGTGCGGCCGTACCGCACGGAGTGGTTGCCACAGGCGTCGTTGCCGATCGCGCCGCCGACGGTCGCGCGGGACTTGCTGGACGGGTCGGGGGCGAAGGTGAACGCGCCGTCCGTCGCCAGTTGCACGTCTTTCTGCAGGTCCGTGAGGACGATGCCGGGTTCGACGACGGCGGTCCGAGCGGACGCGTCCACGGCCCGCACCTGATTCATGTGCCGGGAGAAGTCGAGTACCACTCCCCTGCCGATCGCGTTGCCCGCGAGTGACGTGCCGCCGCCGCGGCTGGTGATGGGGATGCCGCGGTCCGTGCAGGCCCGGACGATCGCCACCACGTCGCCGGCGCTGCGCGGAAACGCCACCGCCAGCGGCGGCACCCGGTAATTGGAGGCGTCGAAGGAGTATTCGGCGCGCCGCCGCGATCCGATGTCGAGGTCGATGCCCAGCTCGGCGAGCTCGGCATGCAGGTCGGCCGCGGGACGTGTCAGCTCAGCCACGCGTCGATCTGTCCCGTCTCTTCGGAGTCAGCTACCGGAATTCTCGTCAGCGGGGCCATGGCTACATGGTCGAGCCGCTCCCGAAGATTGTCAACAATCCACTCGGTGAGCCGGGTACGGTTCGGAGGGGTGAGCGTCGTGCGAACGCCGTCACCCGCCCAGCGACTGTTGGCTGTGCGGGCCGGAGCCACGGCCTGGGTGCTCATCGCCCTGTATTTCCTCGCGGAGGTCGTGACCGCGCGCGCCTGGCCGCGGCCGTACGCGGTGCGGACCAATTCGGTCAGCAATCTGGGTGTCACGGGCTGCGACGGCTCCGCGGCCCAGGCCGCGGCCGCCCGGCTCTGCTCACCGCTGCACACGGTGATCAACAGCGCTTTCGTGCTGACCGGGGTGCTCATTCTCGCGGGAGCGGTGGGCCTGCGCGAATTCCTGCCACCGGGACGCCTGCGCCGGGCCGCGTTGACGCTGCTCTGCCTGGCGGCCGTCAGTGCGGCCCTGACGGGCGTCGTTCCGATCAACGTGGACGCCCACCTGCACCAACTGGTCGCGACCCCGACGTTCGTCGCCCGCAACGCCGCCATGATCGTCATCGCAATCGCGCTCTACGAGCGTTGGCGCATCTTCGCGCTCTGGACCGGTCTCTGCTGCCTCGTCGGGGTCGTCGGAATGGCGGCGATCCTCCTCCCCGGCGAACCGTTCGGCATCACCGAACGCCTGGCCCTCTACCCGTTCACGGTGTGGGTCGTGACCGCTGGTGTCGCGGCGCTCCGCACCCGTGCGTGGTTAACGAGTCCAGAGCCTCCTTAACCACGCACGGGGCGCCGAAGGCGCACCATGGAGTGATGTCCACAGCTCTCACGCATGCCGCCGCTTCCCAGCAGTTCGCGGAGAACGGCCGCATCTCGATCGAACCCAACCACAAGCGCATCCGGGTGGTCTTCGGCGGTCAGGTGGTCGCCGACACCACCCGTTCGGTGTACCTGTTCGAGAAGGGGCACCTGCCCGTTTACTACATTCCCCGCGACGACGTGAACTTCGACCTCCTCGAGCCCGTCGATGCCACCACTACATGCCCGTGGAAGGGCAAGGCCCGGTACTGGGATCTCGTCGTCGGCGACCGTCGCGCCGAGCAATCCGTGTGGGGATACGACGCCAAACTCGAGGACTCCCTCGACCTCAGCCCGTACGTTGCGTTCTACTGGCACAGGATGGACGCCTGGTACGAGGAGGATCAGCAGGTGTTCGTCCACGCCCGCGACCCGTATGTCCGCGTCGACGTGCTGCCGTCGTCCCGGCACGTCGAGGTGTTCATCGGTGACACGCTCGTGGCCGACACCGTCCGCCCGCGACTGCTGTTCGAGACGTCGCTGCCGGTGCGCTATTACGTGCCCCGCATCGACGTGCGGTCCGAGTTCTTCACCGCCTCCGACACCAGGACGTCCTGCCCGTACAAGGGGACGGCGTCGTATCTGTCGTTCACCGGGTCGGACGGCTCCGAGCCGGTCGAGGACGCCGCCTGGTTCTACCCGTTCACCACCGCGGAGGCGTCGGGCATCGACGACCACGTGTCGTTCTACCCCGACCGCGTGCGGATCGTCGTGGACGGCGCAGAGGTGGAGAACTGACGTCAGTCCCGAGGGGGCAGCGGGGGTAGTTCCAGATTGTCCCGGAACGTGCCGCCCACGTAGTCGTTGCCGACGATTCCGCGGCGCCGTAGTTCGGGCAGCAGGCCGTTGACGACGAAGTCCCGGGTCCGTTCCTCGGCGAGTCCGCCGAGGGAGATGACGTCGAGGACACCCGCGTCGTAGCGTTCCTGGACGGCATCGGCGAGTTGCTCGGGTGTTCCCGCGACCGCCCAATGCCCGGTGTCCTTGGACGCGATGATCAGCTCGCGCAGGGTCCGCCCGGACGCGGCGAGCCGGCTGAAGATTTCGACCCGGCCGCGGCGGCGGTTCACCGACCGGACGTCGGGCAGGACGTCCGCCGGGATCGGCTTGTCGAGCGGCAGCCCGGACAGGTCGATGTCGCCACCGAGCATGTCCTCCAGCCGGATCCGGCCGGCGTCGAGGTCCGTTCCCTCGTCCCGTTCCCGGACCAGCCTGCGCACTTCCCCCTCGGACGCGCCGTAGGTGGCGTGGAAGGAGCTCATGATCAGCGGCAGCCCGTCGGCGCGGCCCAGTTCGGTGGCCCGCGCCCGGATGCTCTTGGTGTAGGTGACGGCGTCCTCGAGGGTGGGCAGCGATGTGAACACGACCTCCGCGAAGCGGGCCCCGAGTTCCACGCCGGCCGCGGATTGGCCGGCCTGGAATTGCACGGGACGGCGCTGCGGCAGCGGCGGGATGTTCAACGGTCCCTTCACCGTGAAGTACGTGCCCGCGTGGTCGATCGGCCGCACCCGATCGGCGTCGAGCGTGGTTCCCCCGGCACCGTCGGACGTCAGTGCCCCGGGTTGCCAGCTGTCGAACAGCGCGTTGATGACCTCGAGGGATTCCGTGGCGCGGGCGTAGCGTTCCTCGGGGCTCGGCAGGTCGCGGTCGCTGTAGTTCTCCTCGCCCAGTGAGGACGTGACGGCGTTCCAGGCGGCGCGACCGTTGCTGACGTGGTCGAGGGTGCCGAACAGCCGCGCGAGGTTGTAGGGGTGGTGGAACGTGGTTGTCACCGTCGCGATCAGCCCGACGTGCGAGGTCACGGCGCTGAGCGCCGACAGGAAGATCAGCGGTTCCTGCGCGCCGATCGCGCCCTGCGCCCCGAAACTGAGCAGGTCGGCGGCGAACAGCGCGTCGAACTTGTTCGCCTCGGCGATCTTCGCGATCTCGATCGACGACGCGACGGTCGACTGCTGCGGATCGATGGCGGCGGCATAGGTGCTCACGGCGCCGCTGACTCCCGTGACCGTTTTCAGCGGCCGGCGACGTGGGGTGCTCATCGTCGAAGCCTAGGAACGACGGCCGGGTCGGCCCAGCGTTTCGATCAGGCGGATTCTGACCGCCCACGGGACGTTCCGGTTACCGTCGGGGTGTGCTGTTCTCGCAGATCGTCGCGACGTCCCGGGACGTGGGGGCCACCCGGTCGCGCAAGGTGAAGGTCGGGGCGCTGCGCGAGGTCCTCACCCAACTGGAGCCGCCCGAGGTGGAACCGGTGGTGGCGTGGCTGTCCGGGGAGCTTCGGCAGGGACGGATCGGGATCGGCTGGCGGACGATCGCCGACATTCCCGCCACCCCGGCCGACGTGCCGTCCGTGACGGTGTCGGAACTCGACGGGACCGTCACCGCCGTCGCCGGGATCTCCGGCTCCGGATCCGCCGCTCGTCGACGCGAACTACTCGCGGATCTCTTCGCCCGCACCACCGCCGACGAGCGGGACTTCCTGCTGCGGCTGCTCACCGGGGACCTTCGTCAGGGCGCGCTCGAAGGGGTGATGACCGACGCGATCGCGGCGGCCGCCGATCTTCCCGTCGAACCGGTGCGCCGGGCGTTCATGCTGTCGGGACGGCTGCCCGCGACCGCGGTCGCGGCGTTCGACGGCGGGGTGGACGCCCTCACCGCGTTCCGGCTGGAGGTGGGTCGTCCGGTCCGGCCCATGCTCGCCTCCCCCGCTGAATCACTCACCGACGCGTGGACCGAACTCGGCGGCAACGTCAGCGTCGAATACAAACTCGACGGCGCGCGGATCCAGGTGCACCGCAACGGCGACGAGGTGCGCATCTTCACCCGCACCCTGCGTGAGATCACCGGCAGCGTGCCGGAACTCGTCGCACTCGTCGCCGGCCTGCCCTGCACGTCGGCGGTGTTCGACGGGGAGACGCTGGCGCTCACCGACAGCGGCCGGCCCCGACCGTTCCAGGAGACGATGAGCCGCTTCGGCGCCGAGTCCGCCCGCGACCTGCTGCTGCACCCCTATTTCTTCGACTGCCTGCACCTCGACGGCGTCGATCTTCTCGACGCGCCGTTGGAGGAGCGGCTGGACGCGCTGGAACGCGTTGCCCCGCAACACCGCATCCCCGGGCTGATCCGCCCCGACAGCGACGGCGCCGCAACCCATTTCGACGATGCCCTCGCCGCCGGTCATGAAGGAGTGATGGTCAAATCGCTCGCCGCACCGTATGCGGCGGGGCGGCGGGGCCGCGCCTGGCAGAAGGTGAAACCGGAGCACACACTCGATCTGGTGGTGCTCGGCGCCGAATGGGGTTACGGGCGGCGCACCGGCTACCTGTCCAACCTGCACCTCGGTGCGCGGGATCCGGACGGCGGCGAACCGATCATGGTGGGCAAGACGTTCAAGGGCCTCACCGACGCACTACTGCAGTGGCAGACGGACGAATTCCCACGCCATGAACGCAGCCGCGACGACCACACCGTGCACCTGCACCCCGACCTCGTCGTGGAGATCGAACTCGACGGCGTCCAGGTCAGCACGCGCTACCCCGGCGGACTCGCGCTGCGATTCGCGCGGGTCCTGCGCTACCGCCCCGACAAGACCGCCGCCGACGCCGACACCATCGACGCCGTGCGTGCCCTGCTGCCGGGCTGACGGCGCTCGCTCGACCTGCGTGGCGAGCGAGTGCGCGGTAACCTCCCCGGCACAGATTATGGACGCCGTGCTGCGAGGGGGTCGACTGGTGAACTTCGTTTTCCGTTTCGTGCCGTCCCCCGTCGAGCGCACCGTCCGGAAGGCGGCCTCGGCCGCCGAGGGACCGGTCCGCGTCGCCGTGTGCGCCGTGACCGTGCCGATCGAGGTCGCGAAGACGTCGTTTCACATCCTCCGGCTCACCGAGGAACTGCTCGAGGAGGTCGTGTTCCTGCTGCGGACGATGCGGCCGGTGGTCGAGGCGGTGAGCACCACTCAGCAGTCCGACAATTTCGATACGGTGTTCCGGACGCTCGAACAGATCCAGCAGTCGGCCGACGCGATTGCCCGCACCCCGATCGGGGTCGTCCGGAGCGTGTTCGCGCCGGCCCGTCCGTCGCCCGAGCAGGTCGACTATCACCCCACGATCATCGACGCCGAGCCGGCGAAGCCGTCCGGCGTGGCGGTCCGGATCGCGTCCGTCACCGTGACGGCGCCGAGCATCACGTTCGGCAGGCCGAAACGCTGACCCGGTCTACCGTCCGGGAAAGAAGTCCGCGCTCTGCACGTAGTCCATTGCGGCGGTGAACGTCGGGTCGCTCATGCGCCTGGTCATCTCCGCCTCGTCGACGTCCTCGATGTGGGTCTGGACCCACCAGAGGTTGCCGAACGGGTCGCGGACGCGTCCCACGACGTCGCCCCAGAACAGGTGCGTCGCCTTCGTCACCAGCGTGCCGCCGGCCGCGACGGCCTGCGCGAGCACCGCCTCGGCGTCGTCGACGTACAGGCGGAGGAACCCGGGCGTCGGCGGCCAGTCGGGTCGCGCGTCGAACATCATCACGACGGCGTTCCCGATCCTCACCTCCGCGTGCCCGATGGTGCCGTCCTCGCCCACCATCCGTCCGAGTTCCTCGCCGTCGAACGCCGCCTTCACGTAGTCGATGAGTGCGGCGGTGTCGCGGGAGATGATCCACGGCGTGACGGTGGTGTAGCCCTCGGGAATCGGATCGACGGTCATGCGGTCCTCCTGCGTCGGCGAATCGGTTTCTCTCACCGTAGGACCGATAGCGGTCAGCTTTGGTCCGCATTTGATCGCCCGGATACGCTCGTATCGTGTCCGAACACATCCTCGTCACCGGCGGATCCCGCGGCATCGGCGCAGCGGTGGTGCGCCTCGCCGTCCATCGCGGCTATGAAGTCACGTTCACGTTCCAGAACGACGACGAGGCCGCGGAGCAACTCGTCCACCACTGCGGTGTCCGCGCCACCGCCGTGCGGGCAGACGTACGCGACGCGGATGAGGCCGTCGCCGTCGTCGACGCGGCCGACCAACGCGGTCAGCTGGTCGCCTTGGTCAACAACGCGGGGACGACCGGTCCGCTCGGCACGTTCCTCACCACCCCGGACGCCATGGTGCGGGAGGTGTTCGACGTCAACGTCTTCGGAGCGATGGCCTACGCCCGCGCGGCAGCCGAGCACTGGATCCGGCAGGGACGCCCCGGCGTCATCGTCAACCTCAGCTCGATCGCGGCCCGCACCGGCGCACCGGGCGAATACGTCGGGTACGCGGCCTCCAAGGCGGCCGTGGACAGTTTCACGACGGGACTCGGGCGAGAACTGGCGAGCGCGAACATCCGCGTCGTCGGTGTCGCGCCCGGTACGACGGACACCGACATCCACGCCGCTGCCGGCGATCCGGGACGACCCGGGCGAGTGGCCGGGAAGGTGCCACTCGGCCGGGTCGCGGAGCCCGAGGAGATCGCCGAAGCGGTGTTGTGGGCGCTGTCGCACCAGGCGTCCTACGTCACCGCCACCACGATCACCGTCGCCGGCGGTCTCTAACTACCGTGGTTGTGCGCCGCACCTCGGGACGAGCATCGGCACCCGCTTGCGGTAGTTGCGGTAGTCGTCGCCGAACGTGTCGACCAGATCGTGTTCCTCGAAACGCACCGCCACCAGGATGAAGCCGGTGGTCCCGACGGCGAACAGCAATCGGCCCCAGGTCATGGTCGGCGCCACCCAGAACGCGATGATGAAGCCGGCATACAGCGGGTGCCGGATCACCCGGTACAGCAGAGGTGTCCGAAAGTGGCTGGGCAGAACCGACTTCCCGCTCTGATTGCGCAGCACCTGGCGCACCCCGAACAGATCGAAGTGGTCGATGGCGAACGTCGCCGCCAGCACGAGGGCCCACCCGCCGAGCGACACGGCGTAGATCACGACACGGACCCAGTCGGTCTCCACGTCCCAGATCTGCTCGGGCAACGGACGCCACTGCCACATCAGCAGCGCCAACGCGGCCGTGGCGAACAGTACGTACGTCGAGCGCTCCATCGGTTGGGGGACGATCCTGGTCCAGCGCTTCTTGAACCAGGGCCTGGCCATCACCGAATGCTGCATGGCGAAGATCGTCAGCAGCACCACGTCGATGACCACGGCGACGGCTACGGGGGCGTCGGGGCCGTCGTTGATCGTGTGGGGCACCACGAGCCCCTCGACCCATCCGATCGCGTACAGGAACACGATCAGGAACGTGACGTACACGAGCGTGCCGTACACGGTGATCAGTGTTCGCGCGACTCCACCAGTGCGATGTTTCTGGTGTGCTTCGACCATCTCGGCCATGATGTTCTCTCCGATCCATGGGTTTCCCCCGACGCTCCGAAGTCTCCGATCGGGGCGGGGCCGGAACAAGGAACCCTGGGGTGGGAGTGGCTGCACCCCGCGACCGTGTCGGATCGGTTGACTACTCTGTGGCCATGCTTCCCGGGGACTTGCGCGACATCGACGTGGCGTCGATCAAGGCGGTCCTCGGCACCACCACGTACACCCGCGGCGAGCAGTACGCCCGCGACCACGCGGTGATCCAGATGTCCTGGGATCCGGCAGCCAAGGAGCTGTGGGGTGAGGTGGCGGGCACGGCGAGGGAGCCGTACTCGGCGTCGGCGTTCGTCGCAGCGGTTCCCGGCCGCACGGTGTACCGGTACGGGATCTGCACGTGTCCGGTCGGGATGAACTGCAAGCACGTCGCGGCCCTGCTGATCACGGCGATGAAACAGGCGAGGTCCCAGGCCCAGGCGGCGGTCGCGCCCACCTGGGAACGCTCGCTCGGCTCCCTGCTCACCGCAGACCCCTTCGGCGACTCCGGCGGGCGTTCGCCGCTCGCCATCCAGTTCCGGGTCCAGGCGTCGGCCACCGACGCGGCACCCCAGTTGCTGGTGCGGCCCGTCCAGCCCGGCAGCAAGGGCTGGATCGTCGGCGGGCTGGCGTGGAACAAGCTGGGCAGCCAGTTCCAGCATCCCGCCGAGCAGATCCGGGTGTTGCACGAAATTCATCTGCTGTCCGTGGGGGGTCTGACGTACCGCCGCCAGAACCACACCGATCTCGATCTCAGCGTCTTCCCCAGCCGCCAGCTGTGGTCGCTGCTCGACGAGGCGGCCCGGGTCGGTGTGGAGCTCATCCACTCCTCCAAGCGGCTGGGCTCGCTCACCCCCTACCGCTCGGCGGAGGTCTGCCTCGACGCCACCCGCGACGATTCCAGCGGCGCGCTCGCCGTGCGCCCGGTGGTCCGCGTCGACGGCGAGCCCGTCGACGCAGTGACCGTCGGCTTCATCGGAGTCCGGGCCCACGGCCTGTTCTACGTCGACGCAGACGACCGCATACACCTCGCGCGCCTCGGCTCCGTCGTGCCCGGCCCCTTGCAGGATCTGGTGCGCCGCCGCACGCCCATCGAGGTTCCCGCCGCCGAAGAGTCCCGTTTCCTGACGGACTTCCTGCCGAAGCTGCGCAACCTGGCCACCGTGATCTCCTCCGACGGCTCGTTCGTCCCACCCGCGATCTCCGAGCCCACCCTGGTGATGCAGGCGGAGTATCTCCCCGACCATGAGGTCGCCGTCGACTGGGAATGGTTGTACACCGTCGGCGACGACGAGCACCGTGCGCCGCTGACTGCCCGGACCCCCGGCGACGAGTACCGGAACGACGCCCGCGAGCGCGCACTTCTCGACGAGCTCGACATCGCCTGGGACAGATACGGGTTGGGGTCGGGCGGTCCGGAATCGACGGCGCTGCGCGGGCTCGACACGATGCGGTTCACCACCGAGGTCCTGCCCCTGCTCCACGGCAAGTCCGACGTGTCGATCGACGTCGTGGGCGAACCCGCCGACTACCGGGAGGCCGGCGATTCCCTGGCCATCGGGGTGTCCGTCACCGCATCCGAGGGCGGCACCGACTGGTTCGACCTCGGCGTCACCCTCACGGTGGAGGGCCGGGACGTGCCGTTCGACCAGGTCTTCTCGGCGCTGGCAGCGGGGAGGACCGAGTTGCTGCTGCCCGACGGCGCCTACTTCTCCCTCGACAAGCCGGAACTCCACACGCTGCGCAAGCTGATCGACGAGGCGCGCGCCCTCCGCGACCGCGCGGACGGGACGTTGCGGCTGAGCCGTTTCCAGGCGAGCCTGTGGGACGAGTTCGCCGCACTCGGCACCGTCGAACGTCAGGCGACGCAGTGGCGGCAGCAGGTGGACGGCCTGATGGCGCCGACCACCATCGGGCCTTCGGAAGCCCCCAGCACGCTCGACGCCCAGCTACGGCCGTACCAGGTGGAGGGTTTCCGCTGGCTGGCCTTCCTGTGGGAGCACGGGCTCGGCGGCATCCTCGCCGACGACATGGGGCTCGGCAAGACGCTGCAGGCGCTGGCGTTGATCTGCCATGCGCGGCAGTCGAATCCGGCCGCGCCGCCGTTCCTCATCGTCGCCCCGACCAGTGTCGTGTCGAACTGGGAGTCCGAATCGGCCCGCTTCGCCCCGGGCGCGAATGTCGTCGCGATCTCCGACACCCAATCCCGCAGGCGCGTCCCCTTCGACGAACTGGTCGAGGGTGCCGACATCGTCGTCACCTCGTACACCCTGTTCCGCTTGGAGTTCGACGCCTACGCGGAGGCCGCGTGGTCGGGGATGATCCTCGACGAGGCGCAGTTCACCAAGAACCATCAGTCCAAGATCTACCAGTGCGTCCGCCGGCTCGAGACTCCGTTCAAGCTGGCCATCACCGGCACGCCGATGGAGAACAACCTGATGGAGCTGTGGTCGCTGCTGTCGATCACCGCCCCGGGTCTGTTCCCGAACCCGGCCCGGTTCACCGACTACTACCGCAAGCCGATCGAGAAGCAGGGCGACACCGAACTTCTGGCGCAGCTGCGCCGCCGGGTGAAGCCGCTGATGCTGCGCCGCACCAAAGAGCAAGTGGTGAAGGACCTTCCGGCCAAGCAGGAGCAGGTGCTCGACGTCGAACTGCACCCGCGGCACCGCAAGGTCTACGACACCCACCTGCAGCGTGAGCGGCAGAAGATCCTCGGCCTGCTCGCCGACGTCGACAAGAACCGCTTCACGATCCTGCAGTCGCTCACCCTGCTGCGGCAGCTGAGCCTCGACGCCGGTCTGGTGGACGCCGAGTATCACGACGTCCCGTCCGCGAAGGTGGACGCCCTGCTCGAGCAGCTCGCCGACGTCGTCGCGGGCGGTCACCGGGCACTCGTCTTCAGCCAGTTCACCGGGTTCCTCGGCAAGATCCGCGACCGGCTCGCGGACGCCGGGATCGCGCACAGCTACCTCGACGGCAGCACCCGTCGTCGCGGGGATGTGCTCCGCGAGTTCAAGGAGGGCGCCGCCCCGGTGTTCCTGATCAGCCTGAAGGCGGGTGGCTTCGGGTTGAACCTCACGGAGGCCGACTACTGCTTCATCCTCGACCCGTGGTGGAACCCGGCAACGGAGGCCCAGGCGGTCGACCGGGCGCATCGCATCGGGCAGACGCGGAACGTGATGGTGTATCGCCTGATCGCGAAGGACACGATCGAAGACAAGGTGATGGCGCTGAAGGCGAAGAAGTCGGCGCTCTTCGCGAGCGTCATGGACTCCGACACCCTGCTCAGCTCCAGCCTCGACGCCGACGACCTCCGCGGGTTGTTCGAGTGACCTGACCGACAGACTTCGCCTTATGCCTCCGCTGCTGTCGGGGTGTTCTGATATGAATGCGTTCGCCGCCGTGAACCCACTCGCACCGAGGAGAGCCTGTGAGCGAGTACCAATACTTCGAGTTCCTCGCGGTCGACAAGCCCTTGAATACGCGGATGCAGTCCGAGGTACGCACGCTGTCGACCAGGGCAGTGATCACGCCGACCAGCTTCACCAATACATATCATTTCGGCGATTTCCACGGCGATCCATGCGCAATGATGCGCAAGTACTATGACCTGCACATCCACGTCACGAGCTGGGGCACCCGCCGTCTGATGGTGAAGGTGCCGGCGAAGTCGCTCTCGGGAGGCGTGGCCGACTACACGCTCGAGCCTTACCTCACGTCCGAGGCGACCGGGAAACATCTCCTCTTCGACTTCACCAGCGAGGACGACTCGGCCGACTACACAGAAGAGGCCGAGGGCTGGATGGCGTCCCTGGCGCGGGTGCGCGACGAGATCGCGATGGGTGACGCGCGTCCGCTGTACCTCGGATGGTTGGCGGCGATAGGGACGTCGCAACGCAACGAATGTGCGTTCGACACCGAATGGGAGCACGAACTCGAGCCCGCAGCACCCGCCGGTCTCGGTGACCTCACCGGACCTCAGCAGGCTCTCGCCGACTATCTTCGAATCGACACCCCTTTGCTGGCCGCGGCCCAGGAGGGTAGTTCGGCCCTACCCTCGAAGGCCCAGATGACCGCGGCACTGCGCAAGCACATCGCGAAGCTACCCGAATCGACCAAGAACAGGCTTCTGCTCGCCGTCGCTCACGGTCAGCATGCGGCGGTACTGGCGGAATTAGCCCGCGTGACCGGCGATGATCGTCGGAACGACCACGAGCCGCGTACCGTCGTCGCGCTGCTCGACCGCGCCGACGAGCTGCGCCAAGCATCCCACCGGCGGCGCAGCCTGTCCGCAGTCCGATGACCTCAGACAGAATTCACCCCGAGCGAGGAGGGCGCCGTGAGCCGCAACAGCCAGCAGAACCGTGCCGCACGCAAACGCAAGAAGCAGCAGCGTAGCGGGACACGTCACCATCGTGAGTTCCGTCCCGACTTCGACGCCGAGTCGCTGGTGTTCGCGGGAATCGAGTTCGCGTTCGGGCCGTCGGCGAATGCGGAGTCGCTGAGCCGGACAGTCGGCAAGCTGGCAGAACTCGACGGTTCCGGATCTGCGGCTGCTCTCCTGGATCGAGCCTCACAGATGCTCGACGCGTCGATGGACCACGCGTTCGACTCGGGATGGCAGCCGGCGGAGCTGGTGCACGCGGTGCGACGGGAATTCGGTGCGCGCACCGCCCGGCTGACGGTTGCCGCGATCGGCTCGCATGCAAGCCGCACCTCGGCGCACAAGAGCGCCCCGGAGCCGTGGCGCGAGCAGCTCGACGAGCTGAACATCGGCGCCGATGTCGCACCTGCCCGCGGCCGGCTGTCCGCCTGGCGTGCGGCGGAGAACGCCGAGGCGACCGACACCTGGACGGCGATCCTGTCGCTTCTCGGCTTCTGCAGCTATCTGGTCCCCATGACGCCGCTGATGGCCACCCCACCGAACTGGGTCGCCGGGGCGGCGGCGTCACGGCCCGCCAAGCACGGTCCCGAACCCAAGGTGCTGTCGCGAATCCGCGGTCTGTTGGCCAAGGCCGAAGCAACCACGTTCGCCGAGGAGGCAGCGACCCTCTCGGCGAAGGCGCAGGATCTCATGACCCGGTATGCGATCGACAGCGCTGTGGTCGACGCCGAGGCGCACACCTCACTGAGCGATCAAGTGGTCACGCGCCGATTGCTCGTCGACAACCCGTACCCCGAAGCGAAAGTGCAGTTGCTGAACTGTGTCGCGGACTCCAATAGCGTCCGTGTCCTCTGGCATCAACGATTCGGCCTCGTCAGCATGGTCGGGATGCCGATCGACTTGGATCTGTGCGAAATGCTGTTCACTTCGCTGCTCGTTCAGGCTTCGCACGCGTTGAGTGAGGCGGGCGGTGACCGGGTGAAGCGCTCACCCAGCTTCCGCCGATCGTTTCTGCTCGCGTTCGCCTCCCGGATCGGGGAACGGCTGGCGATCGCCCGGGAACAAGCCGGTCGCGACGCATCCAGTCAGTACGGCAAGGAGTTGGTGCCGATCATGACCGAACGCACCGAGGCGGTGGGTTCGGTGTTCGAGAAACAGTTCCCGTCCGTCGTCACGACGTCACATTCGGTGACCAACGCGCACGGTTGGCAGGCGGGCCGCGTGGCCGCTGAGTTGGCAGACCTCAGCGGTGGGCGGGAACGAATCGCCGAATGAGCCAGGGCACGATGTGTCCAGCTCGAAGACCACGAGAGGAAACCGATGTCCATCACCGCCGACGTTCATCGGCTTCTTCGTCTGCGCCAGGACCACGCAGCCTGGACATTGCTGCGTGCCGATTCGGCGCCGGCAATTCTGGCGCTGTTGGGCCGTCACTTCGAGCATGGGACCCGCCGCCTCCCGGCTCCGGAACTCTTCGCCCGCTTGGACTCCGACCTTCAGACCATGCGCGACGAGGGCCTCGACTTCCCGCGAACCGGTCAGGCGTACTGCACCGAGTGGGTGCGGTCCGGATACCTGCTCCGACGAGCAGCGGCCGGTACCCGTGAGGAGACCCTGGAACCGACGGAGGGCGCGTTCGCCGCGATGGCCTTCGTCGCAGGCTTCACCAGCCAGGCGAGTTCGGCAACCGAATCCCGCCTGACCACGCTCTCCACCCAGTTGCAGGCCCTCGCGCGGGATTCCGATCCCCGCGCGGAAACCCGTCTCGCCGCGCTGCTGGCCGAACGGGCGTCGATCGATCAGCAGGTCGCCGCGGTGGAGTCGGGAGTCTTCCCGGTCCTCGACGGCGAACGCGCCGTCGAGCGTTCTGCCGAGATTCTCGCGCTGGCCTCGGAGGTTCCCGCGGACTTCGCCCGGGTTCGCGCCGAACTCGAGGAACTGAACCGCGATCTGCGAGCCCGCATCCTCGATGACGACGGTGACCGCGGCGACACTCTGGGCGATGTGTTCCGCGGGGTCGACCTGATCGGAGATTCCGATGCCGGCCGCAGCTTCACTGCCTTCTACGACATGATTCTCGATCCGGCCCGATCGTCTCAAATCGACGAGTGGATCGATGTAGTGCTGCAGCGGCCGTTCGCCGCGATGTTGACCCACGATCAGAAACGACGGTTCCGGGCGTTGCTGACCGAGATGGAAACCGCCGGCTCCGAAGTGCATTCGACGATGACATCCCTGTCCCGGTCGTTGCGTCACTTCGTCCAGTCGCGTCACTACGAGGAGCACCGCCGGTTGCAGCGGTTGCTGCGCAGCGCGCAGCAGAGTGCTGTCGCCGTGGCCACACGTCGTCGCCCCTACGACCTGCTCGACCTCGAACTGGTGCGCGTCGGTATGAGCATCGAATCGGTCACAGCTCTTCGCCTGCACAACCCCGCCGACAACCTCGTCACCGAACCGGTGCTGACCCACGACGCCGGGACCGTCGATCTCGACGAACTTCGAAAGCTCGTCCGAGAATCCGAGATCGATATGGACGAACTGTCCGACAACGTCGCGGCGACGCTCCGTGCGCATGGTCGCGCCACGATCGGTGACGTCCTGCGCGAATACCCGGCCACTCAAGGACTCGCGAGCGCAGTCGGACTGATGGTCCTCGCCACCCACCACGGGCACGCGATCGACGGCACAGAGGACATCCACTGGATCTCGGGAGCCGGAGTATCGCGTCGGGCGACAATTCGTCGTCGCCTGTTCGATCCTGCTTCCGACGAGTTCACCACTCGTCGGGCGTTCGCACCCACGGGGAGCTCGACATGACGGACGAGCCGACGACCGGCGGCCATTACCCCGGGGACACCGGCGAACTGGACCTCGAGACGCGGCGCGCATTCGTGCAGCTACTCAAGGGCCCTCTCGTCACCGCGGCCAAACATCCCGAGGTGTGGCGCGCGGTGATCCGGGACGAGCGACTCCTCCGGTCCCGACTCGCCGACGTCTTCCTCGATCTCGTCATCGACGACGAGAACGAGCTGGCATTCACCCGCCCGCCCGAGACCGGCAATGCCAACACCCCCACGGTGCTGCGCACCGAGCGTCTGACATTCATGGACACGGTCATGCTGCTCGCATTGCGCCAGCGTCTGCTCCGCGCGCAACCCGGCGAACGGGTGATGGTCGACCTCGACGAACTGCGCGAACAGCTCGAGCTGTATCGCACGGCCGGCGACACCGACCCGGCCGGCTACGCGAAGCGCGTCAACGCGTCGTGGAAGAAGCTCGACAAGTATTCGCTGCTAAGGAAGACGTCGACCGATGACCGGATGGAGGTCTCACCGGTGTTGCGGCAGCTGTTCGATGCCGAACAGGTCGCTCTCGTCGAAGTGGAGTTCCGGCGCATTCTGGAGGAGGACACACCGTGATCCATCCCGGTCAGCGCCGTCTCGCGCGCGTTCAGGTCGTCAACTGGGGGACCCTGCACGGCCATCACGATCTTTCCGTGGCCCGCAAGGGTTTCCTGATCACCGGCAATTCCGGCTCCGGCAAGTCCACGCTCATCGATGCGATCTCGGCTGTGCTCGTCCCGGGCAATCAACTGCGGTTCAATGCGGCCGCGCAGGAGGCCACGAACTCGGGACGCAACTTCGTCACGTACATCCGTGGCGCGTGGCGGCGGGAGGCGGGCGCCGACACCGACGGTCTGGTCGCCTCGTACCTGCGCACCGGCGCGACGTGGAGTGGGATCGCCCTGACCTACCGCGCCGGCCCCGACGATCCGCCGATCACCCTCGTCAAGCTCATGCATCTGGGGCGGGGGCAGAACGCCGCAGCGGACGTCACCCACCTCCATCTGATTCTCGAACACGAACTCGATCTGACCGACTTCGCGTCGTTCACGACGCGCGGCATCGATACGAGGGCCATCAGGAAGCGGTGGCCGGAGTCGACGGTCAGCCCGGCGTACGGGCCGTTTGCCCGTAGCTTCCGCTCCCGCCTGGGTATTTCGTCGGAGGGCGCTCAGCGCCTGCTGCACCGCACCTTGTCGGCGAAGAGCCTCGGCAGCCTCGACCAATTGTTCCGCGACTACATGCTCGACACTCCGAACACCTTCGCGATGGCCGAACGTGCGGTCAACCAGTTCCACGACTTGCAGGAGGCCCACCGGGTCGTCGTCGACGCGCGGCGTCAGGTGGAGATGCTCGCACCGCTGGTCGATCTTGCCGACACCCGGCAACGCGGGCTTCAGTCCCTGCGCGACACGGACGAGGAGAACGCGCATCTCGGAGCGGTTCACGCGGAGATGACCTTGTCGCTCCTGCGCGGTGAATGCACTGAACGCCATGCCCTGACGCCTCTGCTGGAGGCGGGTGCGAGCGAAGCCACCGCCGCTGCCGAGCGTGCACGGCAGGAGACCCTCGATCTGACCATGAAACTCGAGGGCATCGGGGGCGGCAGACTGGCCACCCTCCACGCGCAGCGAGACACGGAACTGAAGACGTTGGCGCGCGTGCGGACCAGGCGTGATCAGATCGCCGAGGCGGTGTCGGCCTGGGAAGGAACCGTTCCGGAGACCTCCGAGGAGTTCGCGCGACTGCGCGGGCAACTCGAGGATCAGGCGCGTCAGGCCACCACCGCCCACGAGGAACGGCACGGCGCCCGCTACGCGCTCGCCGAACAGCGCGGCACTGCGCAGAAGGAGCGCGCGGCGCTGATCACCGATCGTGAGATCGTCGCCCGCAAACGCTCCAATATCGATCCGAGTCTGCTCCGCGCGCGCGAGTCGATCTGTTCCGCCGCAGGTGTTCCGGACGACGCGGTGCCCTTCGCCGGTGAGTTGATCGCGGTGCGGGACGAATACTCCGAGTGGACCGGACCCATCGAGCGAGTCCTCGGCGGCCTCGGCCGAACCCTGCTCGTCCCGGACGACGTGTATCCGGCGGTTGCCGCGGCCGTTGATGCCACCCACCTCGGCGCGCGCCTCGTGTATCGCCGAGTACGGGTGGGTGTCACACCGTCGGCGGTGCCGAAGACCGGGGCGTTATCGCTGGTGCGTCGCGTGGAGGTCGCCGACGGTCCGCTCGCCGCGTGGATCCACCACCATCTCGCCGACCGCTACGACTATGCGTGCGTCGACACCGCTGCCGGCTTCGCGGATCACGTCCGCGCCGTGACACGCGCCGGGCAGGTCAAGCACTCCGCCGAACGACACGAGAAGGACGACCGCAGCCGCATCGACGATCGCCGGCGGTGGGTTCTCGGATTCGACAACGAAGCCAAACTCGAGGACATTCGCCGGCGAATCGCAGATCTCGATGTCACGATCGCAGGTGCGACGAGCCGACTCGACGCGCTGGATCGTGAGGACCAGCAGATCGCCGTGCAGAATCGCGCAGCGCAGACAGTCCTCGATGCGCAGTGGGTGGATGTCGACGTGAGCGGTGCGCAGGCTGCCGTCGACGCTGTCGAGAGCCGTCTCGAATCATGGCAGCAGGACAACCCGGAGCATTCTGCGGTGTCGGTTGCCCTCGAGCTCGCCAAGAAGGCGGAGAACGAGGCCGACGCAGCCCGGCGTCAGGCGGATACTGCGTTGACGGTGCATCGAACTGCGGTGACGGAACTCGAGACGCGGATCGCGCGGGCCGAGCTCGACGCGGATGATGCGGCTCCCGATGCTGTCGCCGCGCGGATCAGGGCGCGATTCCAGAAATTCGCGCGCCGGGTCACGTCGGACAACATCGACAAGGCGCTGTTCGAGGTCGGCCAGGGTATCGGCAAGGACAGGGCTGACGCACAGAACGCGGTGTCTGCCGCCGACGCGTCGATCGTCAGGATCCTCTCCCAGTATCTGGCGCGTTGGGAGTCTCGCGGCGGTGAGCTGCGGATTGACGCCGAATACGTCGACGACGCACTGACGATCCTCCAGCGCCTGCGCTCCGACGGTCTTCCCCGGTACGAAGATCGGTTCTTCCAGTTGTTGCACGACCAGTCCCACCGCAATATCGGCGAACTCGCTCGCACGATACGCAAGGCGCCCGCCGAGATCCGTTCCCGCATCGACCCGGTGAACCACTCACTGCATCGCTCCGCGTTCGACACCGACCGGTGGTTGCGCATCGATGTCCGCGAGCGACGGTCGCCGGCGGCGGCCGATTTCCTCGACGACCTGACCCGGATCACGAGTGGTGGATGGGACATCGAGCAGCGTCCCGCGGCCGAGGAGAGATTCGAGCGGATGGCGGCTGTGCTGGAGCGCCTGGCGTCGAAGGAACCCGCAGATCAGCGGTGGCAGCGCCAGGTCCTGGACACTCGCCTGCACGTCGGGTTCATCGGCGTGGAGGTCGACGGTGCCGGAGAGGCTCGCAACTACCACGATTCGAGCTCGGGACTGTCGGGCGGTCAGGCGCAGAAACTCGTGTTCTTCTGCCTGGCAGCGGCGTTGCGGTATCAGCTCGCTCCCGACGGCGCAGACCTTCCCCGTTACGGCACCGTCATCCTGGATGAGGCGTTCGACCGGGCCGACTCCGCGTACACACGCCGAGCCCTGGACGTGTTCGCGCAGTTCGGTTTTCACATGGTGCTCGCGACCCCGCTCAAGTTGCTCGGCACACTCGAGGAGTACATCGGCGGCGCTGTGACCGTGAGCATCCGCGACCGGATGCACACCGAACTCAGCCTCATCGAATTCGACGACGTGGGCGCCACATGAGCGTGCGGTGTGTTCTGCCGCCTGCTGCCGCGGCGAAGGCGCTGACCACCTACAGCAGTCGCCGACGTCGCTGGCTGGCCGACCCCGCACTCGCCGAACAGGATTCGCTGACGGTTGCCCTGCATCCGCCGTCCGAGCACCAGATCGCCGAGGATCCCGACACGGTGGTCGCCTGGGTCCGCTCCTGGCGCGGCTACACCGGCGTCGGCCACGTGGACTGGGCGATTCGCCGGTGGCCGAGCTTCGGCACACAGGAGGTGCCGGTGCGACTGACACTGGCCGGGGCTGATCAGATTGCGTCCGCGAGTGGCCGCGAAACCGAATGGCGCGCCCTGGTGATGCGTCGTGATGCGCTTGTCGACCGCCTCGGTCCCGACACTCCGGCGCTGTCGGCGGCGGTTGCCGTGACCGCTGCGAAATGGCTCGACCTCGACGACGACGACTTCGTCAGGCTGACGACCATCGCGCGATGGCTGAGCGACCATCCGAACTCGGGGTATTTCATACGTCAACTTCCCGTTCCGGGTGTCGACACGAAATGGCTCTCGAGTCATCGCGGAATGGTGGAGACTCTGCTCGAGGGCGTTCGCGGCAGCCGGGAACTCGGTATCCGGAGCCTGCCCAACATGCGAGACGTCGCTCTGTGCGATCCCGATCTCCTGATCGGAACTCCGAGGCGCTTCGCGACCTCGCTGGACGAACTCACCGCGTTGCCGCTGGCCCCGGCGCGCACCCTCATTCTCGAGAACAAAGAGGGTCTGCATGCGCTACCTCGGCTGGCGGAAACGGTGGCACTGCACGGTGGCGGGTACACGGTTCACGAGTTGGCCGGAATCCCGTGGGTCGTCGACTCGGAGGTCTGGTATTGGGGAGACCTCGACAGTCACGGTTTCGCCATCCTCGACCGTCTGCGCCGACATCTTCCGCACGTGCGGAGTCTGTTGATGGACACGGACACCCTGAATCGGTGGCGGACCCTCGCGGTCCGCGAGCACAAGCCCACCTTCAACGAGGTCTCTCACCTCACCGAATCCGAAGCCGCCGCTCTGGAGTCGCTGCGCGAGGACGATCTCCGCCTCGAGCAGGAACGCATACCCTGGCCCTACGCCCTGAAGAGACTTCTCGTCACTTTCGGTGCGGGTCAGTCGTCTGCGGCTGCCGACTGCCCTACGTGTCCGGACAGCAAGTAATGTCCGATCCATGCCTCGTTACACGATTGCCCTGCGGAACAACTCCGGACCGGACGCGCCGGCGTCCGTGAGCCGCCATGTGCCGTTCTACTGCGCGCACGAGGCGGCGGGCACGGCGTGGAATCGGGCGCTCGTCGAGGCGTGCGGCGACCTGCTCGACCCGGTCACGCAGACCGCCGTGGTGAGCGTCGTCAGCAACTTCGGACGCGAACTGTTCACCGGCGACGCGGACGTCGTCGTCACCCTGGACCGGATCGGCACCACCTCGCTGACCTTCCTGATCACCCTCCACCAGGACGGCGTGCAGGCTGCGGAGCTGACCGTCGTACTCGTGCACCTCGATTCGAGCCGGGTGAACTCGGCGCCGTGGTCGCCGCCGCAGATCGCGGCGCTCGAGGCGTTGCGTAGCGCTCCGGTCGTCGCCTGACCTCGATCGATCGAAGTTTCAACAACGCGTGATCGGGGCATGTGATGCGTATGAGTATCGAAGACGGGCCCGGTGACACGCTGAGCCCCAGCGAGAGCCTGGACTCCGACGACGTGCGCAACAACGACGGCGACGACGTCGTCGATCCGCCCGACGGGTGGAGTGAGGCCGACAAGTTCGGCACCACGGCGCGCGAGGAGCGGGAGGGTGAGTCCCTCGACGAGAAGTTGTCCGAGGAAGAGCCCGACGTGATGCTCGAGGAGCAGAGCGAGGTGTCGTTGGCGGATCTCCCCGACGACCAGCTGAGCGAGGACGTCGACCGTGTCATCGACGAGGAGGACATCGACATTCCGGTGTTCGGAAACAAGCACGCCGACGTGGTCGAGGGCGTCATCGTGCAGGACTCGCGCACCGACCGGGGGCAGATCGACGGGTCCGCGGAGGACGGCGATTCGTTCTTCACGGTCCTGGACTGACCGGGCCCCCGAAACGGGGCCTACACTGGCACTGATCGCACTCGCGACAGCCACCGAAAGGCCCGACATTACGCAATCCTCCGCTCCGCATGACGTCTACTTCGTACCCCCGGAGCAGGAGACCGCGGACGCCGTCGCCCATGCCTCCGCCGCCGCGGCGTCGAGACTGCGCGACCGCGCCGACGTGGTCCGGTTCAAGGGCCGCTTCGCGCTGCCGATCACGCACACCACGCCGCACGAGGCGATGGTCGAGGACCTGCTGTTCGTCCGCGACGTCCTCGACGGCGCCGGGATCGAGTATCTGCTGGTGCGGGGCAACGACGAACGCCCGGTCATCGCGGTCAACTGGGCGCAGCGGAAGGCGTTGCGGGCGGCCCTGGTCGCCGCGTGTGAGGACCGTCCGTTCTACTCCAAGACCGTCGACGCCAAGGGCCCCGCGGTCCTGGTCTCCGATGGCAGCCTGTCCGCGACGTCGAAGGCTCGCATCTTCCGGCTGTTCCGTCCGCGCGTGCACCTGGAGAGCGGCCTGAGTTACGGGGCGTCGACGGGTGTGCAGATCGAGCTGTGGTCGATCAGCGACGACGAGATCGTGCTGCCGATGGAGAACTCCCTGACCCGGCGTGTGGTGCGCTCGGAGGAGGCCGTCCGCGGCACCGTCGAGCGGTTCGGACGGGTGTGGCCCACCATCGAGAACATGTTCGCCGACCATGCGTCGGACATCAATTTCGATGTCGACCTGGTGTTCTCCTGGGTGGACGGTTCGTCCGCGGAGTTCCAGGCGCAGCGCGCCAAGCGGATGCAGAGCTACGTGGTCGGCGAGGGTGACGATTCCGCCGCCCGGTTCCGGCAGATCGACGAGCTCAAGTATGCGCTGCGCTCGGTGCACATGTACGCGCCGTGGATTCGCCGCATCTTCGTCGCCACCGACTCCGACCGTCCGGCGTGGCTCGCCGACGACCCGCGGGTGACGTTCATGCCGAGCGAGGAGTTCTTCGCCGACCCGTCGGTGCTGCCCACCCACAACTCGCAGGCCGTCGAGAGCCAACTGCACCACATCCCCGGTCTCGCCGAGCATTTCCTGTACTCCAACGACGACATGTTCTTCGGCCGCTCGGTGGGTCCGCAGATGTTCTTCTCCCCCGGCGGCATCACGATGTTCATCGAGGCGACCACCCGAATCGGGTTGGGCCACAACGACGACGAGCGCAGCGGCTTCGAGAACGCGGCCCGCGTGAACCGCCGGCTGCTGCAGGACCGCTTCGGCCTGATGACCACCCGGCACCTCGAACACGCCGCCACCCCGCTCCGCAAGAGCGTGATGGAGGAGATGGAGAAGGAGTTCCCCGACGAGTTCGCCGCTACGGCCGCAAGCACTTTCCGCGCCAGCACCAACATCTCGGTGACGAATTCGCTGTATCACTACTACGCGTTGATGAGTGGCCGCGCGGTGGTGCAGACGGCGGCGCGGGTGAAGTACGTCGACACGACGATGAAGTCGGGGCTCCGCGACATGGACTCGCTGCTCGCGAAACGGTCGATGGACTTCTTCTGCCTCAACGACGGCAGCGCACCCGAGATCGACCTGGAGTTGCGGACCAGGAAGGTGACGCAGTTCCTGGAGAACTACTTCCCGATCCCGGCGCCGTGGGAGACCGGCGTCTGATCAGACGGCGGGAAATGCGTCTTCCGGGCGCTCGCCCTCGTCGTAGACCGTTGCGGGAGAACCGATGAGGAGCGGGTCGGGGGTGCCGACCACCCGCAGGTCCTTGCCGCTGTAATCGAATTTGTGGAGCACCCAGCGGATCGCCTCGATCCGGGCCCGCTTCTTGTCGTTCGATTTCACGACCGTCCACGGCGCCTGCGGCGTGTCGGTGTAGAAGAGCATCGCCTCTTTGGCCTCGGTGTAGGCGTCCCACTTGTCGAGGCTCGCGAGGTCGGTGGGTGACAGCTTCCACTGCTTGACGGGGTCGGTGCTGCGGGAGACGAACCGGGCGTGCTGCTCCTCCCGGCCCACGGAGAACCAGAACTTCACGATGTGAATGCCCGACTGCACGAGCATCCGCTCGAACTCCGGCGCAGACCGGGTGAACTCCAGGTACTCGTTGGGGGTGCAGTAGCCCATGACGCGTTCGACGCCGGCCCGGTTGTACCAGGAGCGGTCCATCATCACGATCTCCCCGCCCGCGGGCAGGTGCTGGACGTACCGCTGGAAGTACCACTGGGTGCGTTCGCGTTCGGTGGGCTTCTCCAGCGCCACCACCCGCGCGCCACGAGGGTTGAGGTGTTCGGTGAACCGCTTGATCGCGCCACCCTTGCCGGCCGCGTCCCGGCCCTCGAAGATGACGACGACCTTCTCGCCGTTCTCCTTCACCCACGCCTGGAACTTCAGCAGCTCGATCTGCAGTTTCCGCTTGCGGTTCTCGTACTGCCGCCGCGTCATCTTCTCGTCGTACGGGTAGCCGTGTCGCCACGGTTCGTCGGTGTCGTCGATGGCGTGTTTGCGGCCGGACTTGCGCAGCAGCTCCCCGATCTCGTCTATCTCCGGTGTCACGTCGATCTGACCGGCACGCGCGAGTTCGAAGGCTTCGGGATCGTGCAATTCGTCCACACAGCAAGACTACCGCCGTGGGGCCTCGCCGTCCGGGCTCATGAGATCGTGGATCCATGAGCATCGACTACATCGTTTCCGCGCTCGACTCGACGGTCGCGGCCGAGCTCGGGGCCGCCCTCGACGGGTCGCCGATCGTCACCCTCGACGGACTGGTGCTGCCCGACCCCGCGCGCGACGCGGTGCTCGAACTGCTCACCCTGCTCGCGGACCGGCAGAGTGTGGCGCTCGGTGCGGTCGCGGACCTGCTCACCACGTCGCAGGCCGCGGAGATCCTCGGCGTCTCCGACACCTATGTGCGCCGGCTCGCCGACTCCGGCGCCCTGCCCATCGAGATGCGCGGCACCCACCGCCGGTTCCGGCTCTCCGACGTCATGGCGTACCGGGAGAAGTTCCCGCGCAGGGGCTGACTACACCCGCACCCGCGTGACGGCCTGCTCCCCGGTGTCCGGGATCCGCACACCCTCGGCTGCGAGCCGCTGCTCGGTTTCCTCGGCGGTGACGTATTCGCCGACGGTGTCGTAGCTGCCCATCGGGACCACCGAATGCACGATCGTCTCCGGGTACACGTGCACAAGGTTGTAGCCCTGGGCGCCGTCGCGTCCGCGCAACGCCCCGGCCGGGACGTTGAGGTCCTGGGTGTAGCAGGTGGCCGACGCGACCGAGACGGGGATGCCCGCGAACGTCGCCGTCGTCGAGTAGTGCAGATGTCCCGCGAGGATCGACCGGACGTCGCTGCCGCGGAGCACGTCGGCGAGGCGCGGCTGGTCACGCAGTTCCACCAGCACCGCCAGGTCGAGCACGCACGGCACCGGCGGGTGATGCAGCGCCAGGATGGTCCCGTGGGGTGCCGGAACCGCGAGCTGCTGTGCCAGCCAGATCAATTGGCTTTCGGAGATCTCCCCGTGGTGATGTCCGGGCACCGTCGTGTCGAGGGTGACGATGCGCAGTCCGTCGACGTCGTAGACGTGGTCGATCGGCTCGTACGACGGTTCCTGCCCGAGCAGTTCCGTCCGGAAGTGGCCGCGGTCGTCGTGGTTGCCCATCGCCCAGATCACCTGCGCACCGAGCGACGCGGCGACCGGTTCGACGATCGCGCGCAGCTTCTCGTAGGCGCCCGGCTGGCCGCGGTCGGTGAGGTCGCCGGTGAATACGAGGGCGTCCGGGCGGGCGTGCGACGACTCGATCTCGGTGAAGATCTGCCGCAGGGTGGCCTCGCTGTCGACGGCCCCGTACAGCAGGTCGTCGTCGACGAGATGGGTGTCGCTGAGGTGCAGCACGAAATGTGACGGTCGCGGATACTCGGCCGTCCGTATTTCGGCTGCCTCGGTGCCGCTCATCGGTCTCTCGCTTCCGCTCGCCCCGACGGGGGCAGGTGCCCGGGTGGACGCCACTATTTGTCCACCCTAGCCAAGCGCACTCCGGTCACCTCCCGGGGCACGCGCGGTGGCCGGACGGTGAACGGTGGGGCACGTCGTCAGTTTCGTGCGTGGTGCGGTGCGCGCGCCTCCGGGCCGGCGGGCGGGATCATCGCGGCGAGGTTGGCTTGCGCCTCGAACCGGGCTCGCTCGTCGCCGTCGTCCGTCGATGCCGCGTCCTTGGCCGCGGTGAGGAACGGGCGGACCAGGTCGAGGGGCATCGGGAAGACGACGGTGGAGTTGTTCTCGCCGCCCATGGCGCTGAGGGTCTGCAGGTAGCGCAGCTGCAGGGTGGTCGGGTTGCGGCTGATGACGTCGGCGGCCTCGACGAGTTTCGCGGACGCCTGGAACTCGGCTTCGGCGTTGATGATCTTGGCGCGGCGCTCGCGCTCCGCCTCGGCCTGCCGGGCGATGGCCCGTTGCATGTTGGCGGGGATCTCGACGTCCTTGATCTCGACGGTGGTGACCTTCACACCCCACGGCTCGGTCTGCTGGTCGATGACCTTCTGCAGGTCTTCGTTGAGGCGTTCCCGCTCGCCCAGCAGGGCGTCGAGGTCGGCTTTGCCGAGGATCGAGCGCAGCGTGGTCTGGGCGATCTGCAGGGTGGCGGCCAGGAAGTCCTCGACCTCGACGATCGCGCGGTCGGCGTCGACCACCCGGAAGTAGGCGACGGCGGTGACCTTGGCAGGCACGTTGTCGTGGGTGATCACTTCCTGAACGGGGATCTTCAGGGTCACGGTCCGGAGGCTGACCCGTTCCATCCGGTCGATCGCCGGGATCAGCAGCACCAGTCCCGGGCCCTTCAGGTCGACCAGCCGGCCCAGCCGGAACACGACGGCCCGCTCGTACTCACGCAGTACCCGGATCGAACTGCTCGCGAGGACGGCGAGGAGGGTGATGACGACGCACAGGATGACGATGATGGTGGTCATAGTTGGAGCTCCCATGGTTCGCGGCGGCGCACGGTGAGGGTGAGTCCGCGGATCTGCTCGACGATGACGGAGTCGCCCGCGGTCGGTGTCTCGTCGTCCCCGAACAAGGTTTGCGCCTTCCACAGGCTTCCGGCTGCCTCGACCTGGCCTTGCCGTCCCTTCCAGTTGCGGACGGTGGCGTCGGATCCGATGAGGGATTGCATTCCGGTGCGCACGGGCGCGTGCCCGGCGGCGAGCGCCTTCCGGCCGCCCACTACGGCGAGCCCCACTCCGACCACCGCGACTCCGGCGGCCGCCGGGATGGCGATCATCTGCGCGGTGTCACTGGACGTGAACAACAGCCACACCCCGGCTCCGACGAACAGTGCCCCGAGCCCGCCGAGCACACCCGCGGTCGGTGCGTGTGCCTCGACGACGATCAACAGCACACCCAGCACCAGCGCCAGCACGCCCAACGCGGTCATCTCGCATCACCCACGATCACGCTTCGCGAGGACCCGGCCGCACTCGCATAGCCACTCGGCGATCGAGCCCTCAGTTCAACGGTAAGCGCAGGTCGACGGCAATGCCACCGCCAATTTGCGGCGGGGTACCGTTCAACGAATGACCAACCTAGATCATGGAGATCCCGGTGACGCCCCGACCGTGCCGCCGCCGTTGGAGGAGGTCGCCAACCCGGCCCGCCCATCCGCTGCCGAGGAGGCCCGGACGGTCGCGGCCACGACGAACGTAGGCACCCTCGCGAGCCTGACCAGGGACGGCGACCCGTGGGCGTCGTTCGTCACCTACGGTCTGCTCGACGGCTCGCCCGTGCTGTGTGTGTCGCAGATGGCCGAGCACGGCCGCAACCTCGCGCACGATCCCCGCGCCAGCATCGCGATCGTCGCGCCGAACCCGCCCTCCGATCCGCTGGCCAGCACCCGCATCACCCTCGCCGGGTTCGTCTATCGCCCGGAAGGCGACGAACTCGCCGCCGCCCGGGAGGCGCACCTGGCGGCCGTCCCGGCGGCGCAGGTCTACATCGACTTCAGCGACTTCTCGCTCTGGGTGCTGCGGGTGCAGCGTGTGCGGTGGGTCGGCGGTTACGGGCGAATGGACTCGGCTAGCGAAGAGTCCTACGCTGCCGCGACAGCAGACCCCGTCACCCCGCATGCCGGCCCGGCGATCGAGCACCTCAACGCCGACCACGCCGACGCCCTGCGCGCGATGGCCCAGGCGCTCGGTGGTTTCCCCGATGCGAAGACGGTCACCTGCGAGGGCGCCGACCGCTACGGACTGGACCTGCGCGTCACCACCCCGCGCGGCGTGGCCGTGACCCGCGTCGGATACGCAGAGCCACTCGATTCGATCGACGAGTTGCGCGCGGCGACAGTCGCTTTGACCGATCAGGCCCGGGCGCTCACCGGGCGTTGAGCGCGTGCCCGCTGCGACCGGGCTGAACGGTTCGGTCGCAGCGGCACCCTTCGTTCTCGCCGCTCTCGCGCATTACCCGAACAGGCGTCAGTACTCGTCAGTGGAAACATTAGTATCAGGAAGCTTCAAGAGAATCGGTCGCTACCGGATATATACCCAGTGCCCGCTCGAGCATTGCTGCTTGCGTCCGTCGGGCGTGTACGTGATCACGCCTTCTTCATCGCACGGCCCAGCTACGGCGCCGCCGCCCCCGTTCATGCCCGGAGATCGCGGCGGAATGTTCACGGAATCGAATTGATCGGCGCAGTACTGCGTCCATGACGAAGTTGACCCGTCTGAATAGAACGTGTCGCCTCGGTTGTACACATTCTTGTCGGTGCCACACCACGAGATCTGCCGTTCTTGCGGCTGGTTTGCCACTCGCTCTGCTTCGAGGACTTCGTCGTGTTGTTGCTGACAGAAGTCAGACCACCCCGTGACACTTCCGTCGGACCAATACGTTTCGATGGGCCCGAGGCCAATCTGGCATGATTCGATGACTGGCTCCTCTTCAGGAACGAGTTCCGACTCAGACTCCCCAGCAGCTGAGGTTGTTTCAATGGGAGTCACCGGCTGAAGCGGAGGCACTGATTGTTGGCCCACGGCTGTAGTGGCGAGCGAGGGCACGCCCGGTGAAGCTGGGCCGGGGTCTGCTGCACCACCGCAACCCGCTAGGAACAGCGCTGCAGCGACCGTAGCCAGCTGGGCTCTCAAGGCTCCTCCACGGTTTGTTTCAGACGCTGTTCCGTTCATCGATCATTCCGTCCATATCTCGTACTTCGAACCGAATGACACGAAACCCTCTGTCGGAGATGGTGTGTGCAGACAGTGTTGTTTACGGTCTCGCTGGGTTACCTCAGCGGGAGTCCGTTCTTGTCCTTCGGTTCGCCTGCGAGGAGGACGATGCCGTCGATCACGGGCCAGATCCACGCGACGAAGAGCCACATGCCGAGGCTGATCACCGTCAGCACGATGTTCACGATCAGCATCGCGAATCCGAGCCCGGTATGGCCGGCGTAGAAGCGTCCCGCACCGAAGTACCCGAAGAAGATGCTCAGCAAGCCGGCGGCGAGCTTCGTCTTGTGCGAGTACGGCAATCCGGTCACCGGGTGGTACCCGTACGCCGCGGGCTGTTGCAGTCCCGATCCCTGGCCGAAGTTTTGGGTGGGATGGGCGAAGGGCTGTTGCCCATACGGCTGATGCGGTTGGTCGCCGTATGGATGCTGAGGCTGAGTCATGAAGTGCCGTCCTTCGACGATGTACGGTGCGGAGCTGAACGCAGGGTCAGGCGAACGGGCTGAGTCGAGCGATCGACATCCTCCACTAGGACTGAACACATCGCAGTTCGTTCACCGCTCACTTGGTAACACTGATCGAACGGCTGCGGTATCGGTTGTCTGACCGTATCTCTCGGGTACACGAATCAACTCGAGGATTCCGGCCGGCACCCAAGCACCCCAACCCCGTGCGTAGTGTTGCCCGGGTGACAAGACCCGACCCCGTCGACGTCGCCGGTCGCGTAGTGCAGCTGCTCGAGTCCGGGCGTCGTGAATCGACCTACAAGTTGGCGACGTTGCTCGCGCTGGTCGACATTTGCCTGGAGAACACCGCCGCCCCGGACGGCAGTCTCATGGTGCCTGTCAACGAGATCACGCATCGAATCGTGGCGTACTACTGGCCTCAGGTTCGCGTCTTCAAGGATCGTGGCCCGCTGTCTCAGAACAAGAGCGGCCGATCGATACCGGACCGGATCGCCGACGTTCGCGTCCAGCTGGCCGCCGAAAATTTGAGAACCGCGGAGGCCGCACGCGAAGCGGAACACCCAGACTACGCCCGACTCATCCGGTCACTGCGACTTACCGTCGCGCAACAGCCGCTCACGCATCTTCAAACGGTCCCCCACGTGCGCGATCATGACACTCGCGACGACTTCCTCTTCGACGCATCGGGTTTCCACAAGAAGATGACAGTGGGCGACGTCGACCGCATCGGCACGATCACACTGCGACCCGGCATACCGGAGGGCCTGCGTCGCACCTCCGCGCTACTTCGTGTCTTCATCCGGACCGCGTGGACCCACGACGTCGTCGCCTTCAACCGCGCTGAACTCGACGCGGAAGACCTGGACGGCTTCCTGTTCGGCACGGATCGCACTGCGTTGCGGTCCCTGGTGGAACCATTGCGTGACCTCCAGGACGACCTCTGCTTCTACTGCGACAGGCGGATGGCAGGCGACGTCCATATCGATCACGTGGTGGCGTGGTCGATGGTCCCGATCGACGGTGTCGCCAACCTGGTCGCGGCCGACAGCCGATGCAACCTCGACAAGTCGGCGAGCATCCCGGTTCGCGCCTATGTCGACCGAGCACTCGAGCGACCACACCTCACTGAGATTGCACGCACTACGCGGCTCCCGCTGCTGTATCGACGAACCTCATCCGCGGCCGAAGGCGTGTTCGCATCCTTGCCCGTCGGCTCACTTCTCTGGCGTGGGGTACGCGACTACGAGCCGCACACGGCCTGAGTCACTCCCGTCGGAACACCTGCAGCCATCGTGGAGGCGGATGCGGCGGCATTAGATCGGCCATCCACGTCGGCGACCGCCCTGAAGACCAACGGACGATCACGACCCGGGTGAAAGGTCCCGCCGGTGCTGTCGATCCGGTAGCAGCTGCTGCTCGACGCCCCACCCGGGCCCCGGGTCGGCGACGACGTCGCTGGTGTGGCTGTGGGGTCACTCTTCGACCCTGCAGAGTACTCATCCTTTCGGATCCGTCGGCGGTGTTGCACCTTGTCGACAACTAACGTCACTTAGCGATCGGGGCACAAATGTCGGTGCATCAGATCGGTACGACGGGGTTAACAGGGGGTTAACAGATGAGAACGAGCACTGCACGAGCTGCCTCGCAACGCCCACAGCGCATGTCCGCTGCCGGTGTGCACTAGTCGATCGGTGCTCCCCAGATTTCGGGTTTCACCTCTCGCGGGGATCGCCTGGAGAGGTAAGCCCCGACAGATCCGCCTTTCGTGCCCGGTCGAGCTCAACCGATGAGCGTGATAAGAATTCGACATGGGAATCGAAGATCTCCAGTCACTGGTATCGAACTTCTCCGAGCGCCGAGACTGGTCTCAATTCCATACCCCGAAGAACCTTGTGATGGCGCTCAGCGGCGAAGTCGGGGAGCTCACCGAGATCTTTCAGTGGCTGACTCCCGAGCAAAGCGGAGCAGTCGGTCAGGATGCGAAGACGCGTGCGCATGTCGAGGAAGAGGTCGCCGATGTCTTCATCTACCTGCTGCGGCTGGCTGAGGTCCTGGACATCGACCTCGCCGAAGTCGTGAGGAAGAAGGTCGAGCTGAACGACAAGAAGTACCCGGAAGACGAGTCGCGGGGCAGGGCGACGAAGTACACCGAGCTGGGGGGAACTTGATGTCGCGCGCCGTGCTGCAGCCTGCTGGCAGCGAGGAATCGCAGAGGCACTAGCAAGACGCGGTCGCGACTCGGTGTCACGCGCCGATTGTGTCCGGGTCGCGGCACCGATCACCGGCCGACTGACAGTAGCCAACAAGGTAGGTGATGCGGGCGCGGGCGATGGTGCCGCCGAACTGGTCACAGCCAAACGACCCGGCGTCGGTAGCCGCCTGAAGTACCGGTCTTATCACACCTGACCACAGCATGTGTGCCCATGGCGACCCGTATCCGAGAACCGAGAAGGACCACTTTCCTCCGAACGTGGCGTGCTGGCAAACAATTGGTGGAAGCTGCCACGGCTTGGACTTCGCGGGCCATTCGGCTGACACGGCACACCGCTGCACGAGCAGAGTATGCAACTCGGCTAATCTGTGTGTTGCGGCCCGACGGACTTCCGCTGTGATTCACAGCCACGGACATGCCCCCACCCGCACGAGTTGATTCGTGCTGCCCGGGGGACCCCACTGTGACCTTGCTTCGTACCTCTGCCGACAGAATCGTCGGCATGGCTCATCCCGAGTCCTTGGCTGAACAGCTTCTTGAACAGATGCTGTTTCGGACCGGTCGCCGGGCGAGCGACGCAGAGCAGAAGTCCTGGAGTCGCAGCCTCCCAGTTCTGGCCCGCGACTTAAGCGATGCAGGGCTAGGCAGCGTGGAGATGCTCGTCGAATACCACCTCCCACTGACTTCGCAACGGGCCGATGTCGTGCTCGCCGGCACTCATCCGAAAACGGGTGAGCCGTCGTATGTGGTCGTCGAACTTAAACAGTGGTCAGCGGCACATCGCTACGAAGACAGCGTGGAACTCGTCGACGTCCCAGGCATGCCAGGCGGGCCTAAGCTGCACCCCGTTGCTCAGGTGAAGGGCTACTGCGACTATCTCTCCGACTTCGCAAAAGCACTCGCCAATCGGCCCGACGCGCTCGCGGGAATCGCATACCTTCACAACGCCACCGACCCCGGCGCAGTCGCTGATCTGCGCGCCTTCCCTGTAAGCACGACCGCACGACTGTATACAGCCGCGGACCGGGGCGACATGGTCGAATTCCTCAAGACGCGTTTGTCCGCCACGGCAGGCCACACCGCAGGCGACACCCTCATTCGCTCCGCGGTCGCTCCATCGCAGCAGCTCCTCAAGGTTGCGGCCGCTGAAGTCCGCGACCGACCACAGTTCCATCTACTGGGCGAACAACAGCTCGCCGTCGACCTGGTCTTGCATTCCGTCGAGCAGGCGCGCGCCAGCGACGGCAAACGCATCATCATCGTCACAGGCGGGCCAGGCAGCGGCAAGAGTGTGATCGCGCTGTCTCTCGTCGGCGAGCTCGCTCGACGTGGCCGGACGGTCCTGCATGCAACCGGGTCCCGATCATTCACGCAGACGCTCCGGAAGGTGGCTGGCGCGCGTGCCCCGCGAGTGCAGAAGATGTTCAAGTACTTCAACCAGTTTATGACGGCAGACCGCAATGGGCTCGACGTGGTCGTACTCGACGAGGCCCATCGTATCCGCGAAACGTCCGTTGACCGGTACACCAAGGCAGAGCTGCGAACCGACCGGCCTCAGATCGACGAGCTGATCGCCGCCGCGCGCGTACCGGTGTTTCTCCTGGACGAACATCAGGTGGTTCGCCCAGGAGAAATGGGCTCGCTGGAGCAGATCCAGCGTCACGCCGATACCCTCGGTCTTACGACGCAGCACGTACACCTCGGCGAACAGTTTCGTTGCGGTGGCAGTGAAGAGTACGTGCTTTGGGTCAAGCGCCTTCTTGGGCTAGTCGAGGGAGGTCCGTGCGCGTGGAGGGGTGATCCGCAGTTCGCGGTTCGCGTTGCCAATACACCACAAGAACTAGAGCATCTCCTCTCACAGCAGCAAGAGCGCGGCTACACCGCCCGAATGACAGCCGGCTATTGCTGGCCGTGGAGCGACGCAAACAAGGATGGCTCGCTACCCGCCGATGTCCAGATCGGTGACTGGTCACGGCCGTGGAACAGTAAGAGCGACAGACGCCTCGGTGATGCACCACCAGCACCATTGTGGGCCACCGAGGAGGGTGGTTTTGATCAGGTCGGGTGCGTCTACACCGCGCAGGGATTCGAGTACGACTGGAATGGAGTCATTCTTGGGCCCGATCTCGTGTGGCGCGACTGCCAGTTCAAAACTGTACGCTCCGCAAATCGGGACCCCGATATGCGAAACTTAAAGAAGGTCAGCGATATCCGATTCAACAAACTGGTTCGCAATATCTACAAGGTGCTACTCACCCGCGGGATGGTGGGCACTGTCATCTACTCGACGGACGAGGAGACACGCAACGCTCTCCACGCACTGGTGAGCGAAAATAGCTGAGCCACAGCACTACCGAAACAAAATACTATACACACGAGCACGGCCCGACAGGCTTCCGCTTCAGGACATGCCTCCACCCGGTGCGATACGGGATAGGCGCACGAGCGTTGACTGCATGGGTACTTGTCATTTCGAAGGACTACCCAGATCACTGGGACTTCGCACAAAAAGACGGCTTTTGGGATACACGGCCCCGTACCAAGATCGAGCCGACTGACGACGTCTTCTTCTGGATGGCCGGCACAGGTCTCATCGGATGGGCACGAGCAACCTCGGAAACGTTCGAGTTGAACTCGTCCCATCCGCCTGCGCATTGGCACGATGTGGCCACCGGAGAATATCGGTGGCGCTTCACATTAGAGCCGCAGAGCTCCGCACCGGTGCGACAGCCACGATGGAAGGAGATGGCCGCGGCTACCGGAATCACTGTCCCCGCGAGCAACGGTCGCATCGAGGTGAAAGAGCTTGAAGGACAAGCATACTTACGCGGACTATTTGGGAACGAGCCCGTTATCGATCAGACTTTTCCGGACGGACTCACTGCCTATGCGCCCGGGGACGATCTCCGCAAGCGTGCGCAGAGAGACATCGCAGTACGTCAAGGGCAGGGGCAGTTTCGCAACTCCTTGATCAATTCTTACGACAGCACCTGCGCAGTTACTGGATCAACGGTTCTCGCCGTATTGGAGGCGGCACACATCGACCGCTACTACGGTATGCACACAAATCACGTAACCAACGGCCTATTACTTCGCGCCGATATTCACACGTTGTTCGACCTCCAACGCATGACAATCGATCAGCACTTGCGGATACGGGTCGGACCGGACCTAATTCACACGGAATACGGAAGTCACGAGGGCAAGCCTTTGAGGCTGCCCTCGAACCCCAGCCATCATCCGGATCGCGACGCTCTGCGCCGCCATTGGGAGAGCTGCGATTGGGCAAATATTTCGCAAAACCAGTAGCCCCTACGTATCCAGCGTGGCCGTAGAAACGGATTCTGTCTGGATCTCGAACTAGACAGCAACCGATTCGTTTCAATCAGCCCGACGACAACATCGGACGCAGGAGCCTGCATCCGAGCAGTTTGTGCCGCTGATTCAGCGACTACCCCGCTGACCGAAACTTTTCATAGCTTGCCTCAAGTAGTTCCCGATCGGGTCGCTCAGCCCGGACCGGCGGAACTACCATGAGCTTCTGACCGTGCCGTTCCTTCAAGCCGTATTCGAGCATCGGCCCGTCGATCTCGATGAGCAGGTCTTGTCGAATTTCGACCACAAGGTCAGGTCGGATGCCCAGAATATGCGCGTCGAATGCCGCATGGTGAATCTTGCACATCGCTAGCCCATTTCGAACAGAAGCGATGCCCTCATCGTCGGAGTCTGGAACGATGTGCGCCGCGTCCAGAAGTTGACTGTGCCCAAGCGCACAAACCGCGCAACGGGTGTCGTACGCGCGCATCACAGTGGACCGGAAGACGGGCTGATGCAGACGCCGCTTGGTCTCCGCAACGATGTATCGACGAAGATGCTCCTCCACAGGCGATTCCGTCCGGTGCAAATCACGCGCCACTTCCGTTGCGACCACGAATTGATGTTGCTCCGCTTCCTCAGCGACAATGAACACTGGGTAGATCGGCTGAAAGCGGCTCGGACCCACGCCATAAAACCAGATAAGCGGAACCTTCAGCTTCATCGCCGCACGAAGACCCCGGTTGTCCATGTTCTCAGGGTCCTTCCCCGACCACTTGTAGCGGAGGAGTCCATCCACACCGACCGTATCCTCGTACGGTCGTTCTTCACCAGCACGACGATAGGTTGTGCTGATCGACAATGCAGAGGCGAGCTGACGCGGCTTACGTATACCGCGAGTGGGATCCATCAATCGGAACATCTCGCCATCGATGGAGAAGTCGAGCAGTTCCTGTCTACTGATCGAGTCGAGACCGTCATTGGTGCGGACTGCCAGAAACCTCATCGCCTCGCTACGCAGACGCGTGTCAAAATCCGGTGCCACGTCGGCACCCTGAGAGATATCCGCAATCAACTGTTCCTCCACGTACTCACCCTTCCCGCCGCAACAGACCGACAGTAGCTGGCTGTTAGGATAAGTATCGATCCTGAGTACATGCTGCCAGCGGATCTCGGCGATCGGGCGTCCTTCACGCGAAGGCAAGGACGGTGGACCTGCCGGGCCGGAGACCGATCGATCGGGATGGTCCTGGTGACCAAATGGAGCCATATTAGCGTCGCAGGATGTCCGGACTGACTCCGCTTTCAGTGTTTCTACAACTTGGACGCCGCCCTGCCGCATTCGTTCTCGCGTAATGCCATAGATCTTCCCGGTTCATCGAGGGCGTACGGATCCGATTCTGTCGGCACGTACCGGAGCCGGATGACCTGGGCGATCGAGTCGGATCGAAGAGAACACCGATCCCGGACTGTCGAGCACAGATTCACGGGAAGTCTGATGGCCATTCCGATACCTCTGCGAACCAAGCGAGTAGTAGTTTGGCGATGTGGATACCAAGTGGCAGGACCCCAACGCTGTCTCGTCGATGCTCGACGACTGGGAGACGTGGGCAATCGTCGGACTCTCCGGCAATCCGGACCGGACGGCGTTCCGGATCGCGGAGCTGTTGCAGCGCCGAGGAAAACGTATCGTCCCGATCCATCCCGACGCCCCCACTGTGCTCGGCGAGCAGGGTTACGCCACTCTCGCGGACGTTCCGTTCCCCATCGACGTCGTCGACGTCTTTCGCCAGTCGGAGGCCGCCGGCGAGTTCGCGGACCAGGCCGTCGAGATCGGTGCGAAGGGTGTCTGGTTCCAACTGGGCGTCATCGACGAGGCCGCCTTCCAGCGAACGATCGCAACGGGCGTCGCGATGGTGATGGACACCTGCCCGGCGATCGAGTGGAGTGCACGGGATTCAGCGTGACCATGGTCGGGCTGTAGTCCGCCGCGCGCGACTGCCGCTACTCTGGACCAAAATCGTGCAAATCGGACAACTGTCTGACGCGCGCCGCTCAGTCAATCGGAAGGTTCCCACCCGTGGCCATCGACTACACCCGACGCCCCTCCACTCCTGCCGCACCGCAGGGCGGAGTCAACCTGAGCAAGGTGACCTTGTCGAAGGCCGCGCCTTCCGTCAGCCTCACGAAGTCGGGTGAGCGGCAGGGTGCGATGCGGGTCAACCTCAACTGGTCGACGGGCGCGACACCGCAACCGAAGAAGACCGGCTTCTTCGCGAAGCTCGCGGCCGCCGCGGGCGGCACCAACGGCATCGACCTGGACCTCGGCTGCCTCTACGAACTGGCCGACGGGTCGAAGGGTGTGGTCCAGGCACTCGGCAACAGTTTCGGATCGCTGCAGGCCCCGCCGTTCGTCAAGCTCGACGCAGACGACCGCACCGGCACCGTGACCGGGGGCGAGAACATGCACGTCAACCTCGACCGACCGGAGATGTTCAAGCGGATCCTCATCTTCGCGATGATCTACGACGGCGCACCCAATTGGGCAGCAGTGGACGGTGTCGTCACCCTCTACCCCACCAGCGGACCCGAGGTGGAGGTTCGACTGGACTCCTCGAACAGCTCCGCTCGCATCTGCGCCATCGCGATGCTGCAGAACACCGGACAGGGCATCACCGTCACCCGCGAGGTGAAGTACATCGAAGGCAGCCAGGCCGACCTCGACAAGACCTACAGCTGGGGCATGAAGTGGGCAGCCGGCCGCAAGTAGCGGCGCCTGCGGCGGCAGACGTTGGCGCCTCATGCTGACGGCGCGCGCGTGTGCTCGCAACCAGGTGCCGCGTCCACCCGTAGTCGGCGCCGGAATTGGGCGTCGAATATACTCTTCGCGGCCTTGCGGAGTCGGATCGAGGGGATCCAGATAGCGTGAGGTGAGGGGACACTTCGGGGGGACACATCGTGAAGGTCGATCCAACAGAACTGCGCGTGCTCGCTTCATCTATGCATGACGTAGGCGAAACGATCGATGACATCGAAGTCCGTGGCTCGATCAACACGGTAGGCGACTTCATGCCGGGCTGCGATGTCCCTGCGGCACTCGACGAGGCCGGCGAGTTCATCGAAGGCGCATATCTGCGAATGGCGCAGCGAGCGAGGAGAATCGCGGCTGTCGCGACCGGGAACGCGCACGAGTTCGAAGTTTCGGAGGACGACTTCCGATCGCAACTGAACGCAATCGGAGTTCAGCCCTGATGCCAACGCGCAGCGAGATCGAACGATGGAAGCCGGCCGCACTCCTCGATGTCGCCGCGCGTCTGCGCGTCGGGGACGCCGACTACGCAGGTCAGCTCGATCGAATGCGCTCGGGGATCCAGAATGCGGGAAGTCACTGGCACGGCGAATCGTACGATGCGGCATACGACCGGATCGGAACCGACTGCGATATCGGTGCACGGACATCGCGCGAGATCTTGGAGCTCATTGATGTGCTCGATCAAGGTGCGAACAATCTTGTTTCTCATCTGACTGTTGTCAACACCAGAACGGCTGAGGCCGAGGCCGACCATTGCGCTGTGGCCGATGACTGGTCCGTTGTCGGCTATACCGCTAAGGCTAAGCAACATTCATCCGCTATCGCTGCCGCGTTGCGGGAGCTCATGGTGGTCGCGGATGACACCGCGAAGAAGATTCGCGACGCCGCCGTCGAGATCCGGGCATGCGGAAATCAACTACCTGAGGGACTCGATCCCTCGGGCGCAGAACATGTTGTCGGCACACAGGAAGCCCGCGATCAAGTTTCAGCTGAAGCGTTCAATGACATGTTCGGGCGATACCCGCTCTCGCCAAGTGACTGGCAAACCGCCACCGTGCTGAATCCGAACAGCTACACAGAGAAGTACCAAGGAGTGCAGCCGGATATCAAGGTTGTGCACATCGATCCGGTACCGGGCCAGGGGGTCGTTCGGACGAGTAGCTTCATCGAGCAGTACTCGGTGTTCAACCGGCCGTACTACGACCTGGGAGACAATCGCCCGAACATTCCCGACTTCGATCCCGAAAACAGCAGAGTAACCACATATGTCGACTATGAGAACGGCATCGTCGTCATGCGGCAGAACCCGTCGGTCGATACCAACGGTGAGGTGAAGGTCGGGTCTCCGGACGCCGAGGTGTGGCAGGCGGACGACGGGTCAGTGCGCCTGAAGTACGAAGCAGCGAACCCCTTCCATCCGAAAGTCGGACCATTCGAAGCACCCGGCGATGCAATGCCCACCGTGCACGGCGATGTGGTGATCACGCCAGGGCAGGGGCAGCCTGGGATGCCCAGTTCCACTGGTGTGACGGTCAATGGAACGCGCGCCGACTATCCGTCCTTCGAGGTGTACCAGGACGATCCCACTGGCGCGACGCACACGGTAGCCGTGGATCCCGCGGCCTCGGGCCAGCCATGGGGCCCGGCGCTCAACCTCTGGACCGACCATGACATCGGCAGCGGCGAACGTGCGCTGGAACAGTTTCAGCACGTTCAGGAATGGGCTGGGCGCATCCCTCCCACCGTGTCCGATCTTCCCAGCACGTCCCTGGGCAGCACCGACAATCCGCCGCGCGTGAAGTGACCAGGAGGCGAGTCGAATGTTGATGAATGTGTTGAGAAGGGCCGCGACAACCGGCCCAGGCTATTGGAGAGCTGCAACTCTGGGCACTCCGTCATGGCTCGCACTCGTCGTCGCAGGGTTCTTTGCTGTGGCTCCAATCGTGGGCGCTCTCCTCCCCGGCGACCCGGCCGACGTGGCCGTCGAGTTCGCCGCCATTGGCACCGAAGCTGTCATCAGCATCCTGGTTGCGGTCGCGCTGTTCGCGAGCGGCTCGGCGGCCCGGCGCGGACTTGCACTGGGCATTGTCACCGCGGCGATAGTCGGCGTGGAGTTCGCGGCGATTCACTTCGCGATCAACATTGATGCACAGTATGCGGTGGCTCCGTGACCGAGAAAACTGACACCTGGTTCGGTGCCGCCACCTATCTGTCAATGGCGATTACGCTCGTGCTCCTTGTCGTCGGAATCGTGAATCCGTCGACTGATTCGGGCACCCCGGCCTGGGCATGGGCCGCTCTTGTTGTCGGGCTCGTCGTCATGATTGCATTCTTCGTTGTCGGACAGATCTATAGACGCATCGCGTTTGGAGTACTCATCGGGCTGCTGACGCCCCTCTGTGCGTTGTTGGCGATTCCGATCGTGGCAGGGATAGGTCACATAGTGGGTGCAGTCGTCGGATAGCCACCAGTGCAGAGCAGCGACTGACACATCCGCGTATGCGAAGGCCGCACACGTTCCGATCGACTGTCACGGGGCATGGCACTAACGTCGGAACTATGTTCAGTACCGAGATCGAGGTGCGCACCGGCGCTGAGCCGGTGGTGCACGACCTGACCCGTGAGATCGAGAAGTTCCTCGCCTCAGCCGGGGCCGGCGACGGCCTGTTGCATGTGTGGGTGCCGCACGCCACTGCGGGACTCGTCGTCATCGAGACCGGCGCGGGAAGCGACGACGACCTGCTGCGGGCGATCGACGAGGTGCTTCCGCGCGACGACCGGTGGATCCATCGCCACGGCAGCCATGGGCACGGCCGCGACCACGTGCTGCCGGCGTTCCTGCCGCCCTACGCGTCCGTACCCGTCTTCGATGGCGCACTCGCGACGGGCACCTGGCAATCCGTGTGCCTGGTCGACACCAACATCGACAACCCGGTGCGGCACGTCCGGTTCAGCTTCCTAGCCGGCTGAGCCGGCGCCTGCGGACCCTCTCCGATCAGGCCTGCGCGAGTCCCCTTGCCAATGAATAGATTTCGGGCAGACTCGCCGCCTCGTCGATGGACGATTGGTCCACCCACGTTTCCAACGCCGCCCGGAGCACGGCGATCGACACGTCGACTGCCAGTCGAATCTGCAAGTCGGCGCAGTCGAACCTCTTCGACACCACATCGACAAGCGCCGCGGTCCGACGCACACTCTCGCGCGCCAGCTCCGCCCGCAGCGCCGGCTCCTTCTTGATGAGTCGGTTCACCCGCAGCAATCGCCGGCAGGCGATCGACAAACTGTCCGAGTACATCGTCAGAGCAGCAGCGAAGGCCGTTTCCAGGGCGAGCCTCGGTGAAACTTCCGAGTCGAGCTGGTCGAGCCCTCCGGCCAAGACCGCCTCGAAGGCCCAGTGATCCCGGAGTGCGGCCTCTTCCTTGGTAGCGAAATATCGGAAGAAAGTTCGCTGCGACACTCCCGCAGCCTGCGCGATCTCTCCGACGGTCGTGCCCTCGACACCCTTGTGTTCGAACAGTGTGAGTGCGGTCTCGCTGATCTCGACATTCGTCTGCTCACGTCGTCGCTCCCGCAGCCCCAACGGGCCGGCGGGCAGGTCAGGCGACACGGAGAACACTTCGAGTCTGGTCATCAACGGCCTTCGCAATCGGTAGGAGCACCCACCAGAGATCGTTCATATCTGGTCAGCAGTTGTCAAGATGGCAGCGTGTGCCATAATGTATGTGAAGGGTAGGTAATCTATGAATCTCAATATCGGTGATATCTTTCTGTACCCGCACCACGGGTCGGTGACAGTCACAAAGCTCACGACCCGGATGTTCAACGATTTGCCCACCGAATACGTACAGTTCGAGGTCGCTCAGAACGGGCTGTCCATCGAGATCCCGGTAGCGAAAGCCGAATCCATCGGCGTGCGAAACGCGATCAACAACGACGAAGTCGGTCGAGTCTTCGACATCCTGCGCGGTCCGACGGTCGACGACCCGTCGAACTGGTCGAGGCGGTTCAAGGCCAACCAGGAAAAGCTGACCGTCGGCGGAATCTTCACGGTGAGTGAAGTCATCCGCGATCTGATGACGCGTTCGCAGGTCAAGCCGCTGTCAGCCGGCGAGAAGCGGCAGCTCGAGCACGCAATGCAGCTCGTCATTTCCGAACTCGTCCTCGCAATGAAGTCCGATCCCGACGAGACTCGGCGCCGCATCGAAGCGATCTACGAACCCGCGTCCGCCTCTACGACGGCGGCTGTCGCAGTCTGAGAACACCATCGGCAGCAGCCCCGAACGAAAGTTCGGGGCTGCTGCCGATTTCGTGTGTCACTTCGCGGCCTGTCACGACTCCAGCGTGGGAGTCGAGATCAGCTGCTGCCGAAGAGGTTTCCGAGTGACCCTGTTCCCGATCCGGCCCCGTACGTGATGACTACCGACGAAACAGCATCCACCCCAGCGACGCTGAAGGTTCCGCCGGGCGCGTAGGACGACCCGCCACCGCCTCCGCCGCCGCCGTAGTTCTCGGCGCCGCCTCCGCCGCCGAACCAGCCACCGCCACCACCGCCGCCCGTGCCCGCGCCGGCACCACCGACACCGGCCTCACCTGGGGAACCATGCGGGTCGGTGCCACCGTTGCCTCCGACACCGCCGGAGTCGGCCGTGCCACCACCGCCGCCACCGCCCCCGCCGCCGGCTTGACCGTCGGGGCCCATCAGGTTGCCCGCGCCACCGATGTAGGTGTCGCCCGCACCGCCGCCGCCTGCGGCGACGAGCTGACGATCCGCCAGCTCACCCGTCCCGGTGCGCACGTCGGAGGCGCCGCCACCGCCACTTGCGCCGGTGCCGCCGCCTCCACCACCGTTGTATCCGGCTTGGCCGGTGCCGTCACCACCGTTGCCGCCGACCTGGATGTACAGCGCGTCACCCGCGGCGACCGTCAACTGTCCGGTCGCGACCGCCGCGGCGCCGCCGAGGATGTCTTCACTGTTTCCACCACGGCCGCCCGTTGCCGTCACCGCCAAGCTGGTGATGCCCTCGGGAACGGTGAACGACTGCGCACTGCCGGTGAATGTGAACGTACAGGTCACCTGGGTGCCGGCGCCCTGCACACAGCCGGCAGGCAACGCCGCCGGCGCGGCAACCGCCACGCTGGGGGCGAGCAGCCCCGAGGCACCCACTACGGCGAGACTACACATTCCGGTCGTGTACCACCGGCGGCGTGATCGAACGAGGGTTGTGGTCAAAGCAGTCTCCTGTCGCAATGCGAGCATGTTGAAAGCTGGTCCGAGTGGAGCATTCCATAGCGTCCGGCATCCAGTGGGTCTTCCGGTCTCCCGGTCGGATCTCGCGCGAAAGCACCTGGTCACGGGCCATGTCGTCCGCTAATCGGGACCCGCGGTATCGCAAACCGCGCCGAAAGGTCAGTATGAAGGTAAGTAGAACTAATTTGTTCATCTAGGCAACGAGGTATGCATATGAGCGACGCAGCGCCCATCGGTGACGGGATCTTCCAGATTCCGGTGCCGATCACCGACAACCCCCTCGGTCACACCCTGGTGTACGCGATGGAATCACCCGGCGGTCTGATCCTCGTCGACGCCGGCTGGGACGACGACAACGCCTGGAACGGCCTCACCTCCGGACTCGAGGCCATCGGACACTCGGTGAAGGACGTCGAAGGCGTCGTACTCACGCACTTCCACCCCGACCACACAGGTCTGTGCGGGCGGGTCCGGGAGGCATCCGGTGCGTGGATCGCGATGCATGAATCCGATCACGGGATGTTCGAGCACATGTCGACCGGTCATGGTCCCGAGTGGTTGGATTTCCAGAAGGCCAACATGACGCGTGCCGGTGCCGCCCCGGCAGATCTCGAGGCATTCGAGAAGGCAACGAGTGGGAAGCCGCCGGCGGGTCCCGAGTCGGCGCCCGATCGTGTTCTCGTCGACGACGAACTCATTGCCCTCGCCGGCCGTAACCTGCGCGCCGTCTACACCCCCGGCCACACTCCCGGCCACGTCTGCTTCTACCTGGAAGACGCCGACGTGATGTTCACCGGCGACCACGTCCTGCAGAAGACGACGCCACACGTCGGCAATTTCGTGTACCCGCTCGAGGAGCGCGACGGCCTGGCAGAGTTCATGGACTCGCTGCGCCGCGTGCAGACCATGGACATCACCCGGGGACTCGGCGCCCACGGCATCCCGATCGACGACGTCGCGGGCCGCGCCGGCGAACTCATCGAGCACCACGAAGAGCGACTCGACCACCTGTACAAGGCTTTCGGCGACGACCAGATCACCGTGTGGCAGGTGGCCGAGCGCATGAAGTGGTACAAGCCGTGGGCCGACATCTCCCCCATGGGCAAGGGCATGGCGCTGTCCGAGGCAGCGGCCCACCTGCGGCACCTCGTCGCCCGCGACCTCGTCGCCCAGGTTCCCGACAGCGAACCCGCAGTCTTCGCCCGCCGCTGACATGTGAGCGGCAGAGCGTGCCGGGCACGCTCCGCCGCTCACCTGGGCGAGTTCCTACTGTTCGCTTGTTGAGATGGTTTCGTGCCGTTCAGTGTCGTGATGTTGCACTATCGGCGGTAGTTAACGATCGCCGCTGACATGTGAGCGGCAGAGCGTGCCGGGCACGCTCCGCCGCTCACCTGGGCGAGTTCCTACTGTTCGCTTGTTGAGATGGTTTCGTGCCGTTCAGTGTCGTGATGTTGCACTATCGGCGGTAGTTAACGATGAAGTATCGGACCGCGTTGGCGTGTTTCACGCGGAAACGCTCCCTATCCGAGCTCGGCCGTTGCCGACGGGCACCATCCTGGTGGTAGATCCTGCGGCCTGCGCGCCATCTGTCGGGACTTCGGGCGCGGTTGTGGAGTGTTGCCGGGTGTCGTCGTCTGATCAGAAAACCGAATTGCGGCAGGCGGGTCGGGTGGTGAACGGGTGCGGTCAACGTGGTCTAAGTGCAATACCGTTCAGTTAGTGAACAAGGACGGTGCATTTCGGCGGTTGGGTGGGTTGTGGATGGTGTTGGTGGTGTGCGCGTTTGGCGGCCCATTTGAGGACTTTGCGTTTGACGACGCGGGGGTTTGATCGGGGTCGGCGTGCCGGGTTGATGCGGCGCAGGAGTTTGGCGATGCCCTGATTCCACAATCGGGTGGCGGCGTGGTGGTTATGAGGGGGAAAAAGAGCTGTGGGACAGGGATCGTCGGGTGATCCGCAGGGCGGCGACGAAGGAGATCCGGTCCGGGTCGTGACTGCCGGCGGTCGCGGCATCGCGCATCAGGGTGCGGATGGCGTAGTGGCAGCACAGGTGCCCCCAGATTTCCTGCTCGACCAGCGGTGGGGATTTCGACCGCAGGACCGCTCGCGGCCCGCGTTGGTGGGTTTTGAGTTCGTCGAAGGTGTTCTCGATCTCCCAGCGTTGGGCGTAGGCGAGGGCGAGTTCTTCCGCGGATGCGTCGGCGGGGTCGACGATGGTGGTCAGCAGCCGGTACTGCTCGGGGTTTCCCCGCCCGTCGTCGAGGGTGTAGTCGATCACGCGCACCGTCAGTGGTGTGCGCTGCTGCCGATTCTTCCCGGAGGTGGGGACGATCTGCGCCAGCCAGGATCCGTCGTCGAGGGTCTCGAGGTGGCGAGGTGAGAGCGTCGAGCTCACCCGCCACAGCAGGTCGGCGCCGGTGGCGGCGGCCCGGGTCCACATGTCGAATCCGTACAGGCCGCGGTCGGCGAGCAGCAGCATTCCCGGTTCGAGGGTGTCGAACAGATCGTGCGCCAGCTCCCGCTCGGAGGTGCGGCACGGTCCGATCGCGGCGTCGAAGACCGCGTGGGTGCCGCATTCGGCGAGGGCCACCAACCGTGCCTGCGGGAACGCGGACTTCTCGCCGCGACTCGATCCGGGCCGCCCGAAATGCTCGGCGTTGGCCGGGGTGTCGGGCAGGTCGAGGCAGGTCCCGTCGAGGGCCACCAACCGGCGCCCGGCGAGCCAGGATCCGGGTGTATCCGCGTCGGCGAGCGGTCGTGCGACACGGCGGAACAGCTCCCGCACCGGTTCGTGCCCCAGCCGGGACCGGGCCTGGAAGATCGCCGATTTCGTCGGCGGCGACCAGGACTGCGACCATCCCGACGACCACGACAAACCGTCGGTGAGCTGCTCGAAGACCTCCTCGTAGGAGCCTTGCGAATTCAATGCCATCCCGATCGAGAAATACGCCGTCACGCGAGCGGTCAACGACCTACTGCGCTGCTCGGTCCGCCCGCATTCCGCGATCACCTCATCGACCAGGGACGCGGGAAACACCCTGGTCAACAACCCCACCGACACCACATCCGACAACCGCCGATCCGAGACCGGCTTCACCCATCCACTCCGAGGCACACCTCATCGTAACGCAACCCGCACTAACTGAACGGTATTGGGTCTAAGTGTGTCGAAGACGGTCACGGAGTTCGGTTCCGGCCTGACGGGAAGCGCACGAAACTACATGAGCTGTGTGCCGATCCGGACGTGACGACGATCGTGTTGGGGCATCGGGATCGGTTGGCCAGTTTCAGGGTTCGGGCTTGAGTACGTCGAGGCGTTCTTGTCGGTACAAGGTCGTACTCTGCTCGTGTTGGCCGACAACGGGGTGGTTGATGATCTGGTGCGGGAGATGACCGAGGTGATGACGTCGCAGTGTGCCCGTATGCACGGGCAGCACGGTGCCCGCTGTGCGGACACTGCCGTGACCGCCGCGACGGACTGCCCATGACGGGCACTGCGGTACTCGCGGATCGGACTGCCGACATCGCTGCGCCGGAGCCGTCTCGGGTGGTGATTCGGGCGTTCGTGTACGTTCTCGATCCAACCCAGGTACAGGTCGAGGCGATGCGGTCGCATTGCGGGGCGCAGCGTTTCGCCTACAACTGGGCACTCTCGCAGGTCAAGGCAAACCTCGACCAACGCGCTGCTGAACGCTCCTACGATGTTCCGGACGCGGAGGTCACCCCGTCAATGTCGTGGTCTGCGTACAGCCTGCGCAAACACTGGAACACCGTCAAGAACGACATCGCCGTCAACCCCGACACCGGGAAGGTGTGGTGGCCGGAGAACTCGAAAGAGGCCTACAGTTCCGGGATCGCGAACTGCGCGGCCGCCCTGTCGAACTGGACCGACGCCCGGTCAGGGAAACGTAAAGGCTCGATGGGATTCCCCCGTTTCAAAAGCAAACGGGCGGTACTCTCCTGCCGGTTCACGACAGGCAGTTTCGGGCTGGTCACCGACGGCGGCGACCGCCGTCATGTGCAGCTACCCCGGATCGGGGCGATCCGGACGTGCGAATCCACCCGCAAACTGGCCCGCAAGACGATCACCGGGACGGCTCGGATCCGGTCGGCGACCCTGTCGTATCGACGCGGCCGGTGGCAGGTGTCCTTCTCCGTCGAAATCACTCTCCCCGCCAGAGCACTCCCCGCCGTCACCGCTTGTCCTCGGTCGGTCGTCGGAGTGGATGTGGGGCTCAAGCACCTCGCGGTCCTCTCGACCGGCGAGATGATCGAGAACCCGAAACACGCCCGCAAGCACGCGAAGAGATTGCGTCGCCTCGGGCGCCGCGCGTCCCGCCGTGTCGGCCCGGATCGTCGCACCGGCCGACTACCTTCCCGCCGGTGGCAGCGCGTCCAGGACCAGATCCGGGCAGTACACACCCGCATCGCCGACGCGCGCCGCGATCACCTGCACAAACTCACCACCCGACTCGTCCGGGACTTCGACACCGTCGTCGTCGAAGACCTCAACATTGCCGGAATGACCCGCTCCGGCGGGGCCTACAAACGCGGGCTGAGCCGGGCTCTGCATGATGCGGGGCTCGCCGAGATCCGGCGACAACTGACCTACAAGACCGAGTGGACCGGCACCAGTCTGCATGTGGCAGACCGGTGGTATCCGTCGAGTAAGACCTGCTCGAGCTGCCAGGTAGTGAAAATCAAACTGCCTTTGAATGTTCGGGTGTTCCTCTGCGATGCGTGCGGTTACCGCGCGGATCGTGATCACAATGCTGCTCTCAACCTCGCTGCCCTCGCAGCGGTTGTTGACGGTGGTGCGTCTTCGGCGAGTTGCGGACGAGACGTAAAAGATGCCCGACAGAAACCAACCATAAGACCCGCCCGGCGGGCAGACGGTATCGCTGCGGGAACACCACCGAGTGGTGAACGTGGCCGGGGTAACCCGGACACTCATGCCGAGTGCACGAATCAACACTCAGCGTGAACGGTCATCTCCAGCCGCACGCCAAGGAGTCGCACTTCCCGATCGTGGTCGAGTCTGTCGACCAATGCTGCTGCCGCGTCGGAGATCACGTCGGGATCGAATGTCGGTTCCGGAAGCGGCCTACTCGTCGTGTGGGTGTCGAACGGGGCGTAGCGCACCTTCAACGCCACTCGCACCGCCGGGCGGTTCTCTGCGAGGATGTCCTCCCTGACCCGGGCGGCGAGACGTCTAATCTCCTCGGTGACGGCCTCCCGGCCGGCGAGGTTCTGCTGAAAGGTAGTCTCCCGGCTGTGCGACCGGGCCACCCAGGGCTCCGCCGAGACCGGGGAGAGATCGATGCCGCGACCGATCCTGGCGTACCACGGTCCCATGTTCGGACCGAGGGTCGCGGCCAATTCCTGATCCGAGGCGTCGGCTAGTTCCTGCACGGTGCTGATACCCAGCGCGGCAAGCTTCTTCGCTGTCTTCTTACCGATCCCCCACAGCGCGTCGGTGGGGCGCTCCCCCATGACAGTGAACCAGTTCTCCTCCGTCAGCCGGTAGATGCCCTGCGGTTTGCCGAAGTCCGTCGCGATCTTGGCCCGTAACTTGTTGTCGCCGATACCGACTGAGCAGTGCAGCCCGGTCGCGTCGAGGACGACGTCGTGCACGGTTCGCGCGAAGGCCTCCGGGTCGTCGGTCTCGACACCCAGAAAGGCCTCGTCCCAGCCCATCACCTCGACGACGACGCCCAGTTTGCGCAACGTATCCATCACGACCGCCGACACCTCGGTGTAGGCCTCGGCGTCGACGGGCAGGAATACCGCGTCCGGGATCTTCCGTGCCGCGATCCGCATCGGCATTCCGGAGCCGACACCGAACTCACGCGCCTCATACGACGCCGTCGACACCACCGCGCGCTCGGTGGGATCCCCGCGACCGCCCACGACGACGGAACGTCCCCGCAGCTCAGGGTGCCGCAGCACCTCGACGGCGGCGATGAACTGGTCGAGATCGACATGCAGCACCCACCGGCGACGCGGCGGAGTGGTCATGGAACCAGTGTGCCTGAACTTGAGAACCTGCAATCCTCGAATCCACGAGGTCTGCCGTGTCCTGATGACGGTTTGGCTTGTCGGTTCTGGATGCACATCCGACAGGCTCTGGCAATCGGCCGCGAGCTCGGTCCTGTCGGATATCTGGATTGGAGGCAATGTGCCGAATTCAGCGGCACGCAGATTATTGGCGGCATCCAGTCGAGAAACGAGACCTCGGCGCGACCATTGTCGGTGACGTGATAAATACTGCTCCTGTGGCGCAGTGGAGCTCCTTGACGGAGAAACTAAGTGGAATCAGCACCTCGATTCGCTTGAGATGGGACGAACTCGAGGACGTAGTCGGTGAGCTGCCACCTTCTGCATCGAAGCACCGCACATGGTGGTCGGGCGATCGCCCCCACGTTCGTGAATGGCAGTCGGCTGGATTCTCTGTCGGCGACGTTCGGCTGGGCACGGAAGTCACGTTCATCCGCACCCCTGCAGAAGATGCCACGGCACACAAGGCCGGTCCCGTCGCGTCCCCCGAGCCGTCAGCACCCGCTACCAACAACTCCGACAACGCAGAGCAGCCAGATCTACTGCTGGTGACCTGCGTCAAGACAAAACTCGACGTCCCAGCAGCAGCCAAGGACCTGTATATCTCGTCGCTGTTCAAGAAGCAACGGGCCTATGCCGAAGTCCGCAGCATTCCGTGGTTCATTCTGTCCGCCGAGCATGGGCTCGTCGCGCCCGACGACTGGCTCGCCCCCTACGAGCGTTACCTTCCTGACACCCCGCCCACCTATCGCGCAGCTTGGGGTGCGTGGGCGGTAGAGCGTCTCGAGTTGCTCGCCGGGCCACTACGCGACAAAGTCGTCGAGATTCATGCTGGAGCTCCCTACATCAATGTGATCGCAGACCATCTCACTGCCAAAGGGGCAACAGTTGTCAACCGACTCGAGGGCCTTGCCATGGGTGCGCGACTCCAGTGGTACGCCTCATTTGATCCTCACTCTGAAGGGGTTCTGGTTTCTCAGAACGAGAACGCCCATGAGGCCACATCATCATTTGTGACGATGTGGCTCGACGAATCCCAGGCAGTCGAACCGACAGAATTCCTCGGGTACAACGGCGAAGGTCTCAGGGTCCCTGGCCTCTACAGCTGGTGGGTTGACGATTCCGGTGCTTCGGACCTGACGATCGGACTCGACACGCAGGTCACGCGTGGACTGATATACGCAGGCCTGGCAGGAGCGACCCGCTGGCCGAGCGGAAAGCGTTCGAGCAACACTCTGTGGTCGCGCATCTCCGGCATGCACCTCGGCGGACGCCACGAATTCTCCACCTTTAGAAAGACTCTCGGATCGATTCTCGCCAACACCGCTGGGAGCGCCAGCATTGACGAAGAAGCGCTCACAGTCTGGATGAAGCAACACCTGAAAGTGTTGACCGTCCCTTACGTGGACGCGGACACGCTGGGGAAGCTCGAGGACGACGTGCTGACGAGTATCGATCCGCCCCTGAATCTTCAGGGAATGGATCCATCGCCGATTCGGAAGAGGCTCAAAGAACTTCGACGTAACCACCGCTGAGGCCGGTCCCCCACCCAACTTGGGGGTCGAATTGCAGGTCTCACCTCGCGGAAAACCGACTCATGCGGGGTCCGCGGCTCGTCTCGTTGGACTCGTCGACATGCAACACCCACCGACGACGCGGCGGAGTGCTCATGGAACCAGTGTGCCGGAATCGACGTACCGCGACCCTCGAATCCTCGACTTCTGCCGCGGCGGAGGTCAGAACACGTCGTCGGCGTCGACAGACGGTATCAACTCGTCGGGGAATCGATACGAGCATCCGAGTTCGCTGGTGGACCGCGTTCCCCAATTGTCCCGGAACCAGGCCACGCAGGTGTTCGCGATCAGGTTCACGTCACGGCTGAAGAGATAGCCGTCCGTGCAGTCTTCGAAGTGGCCGTCGAAATGCCACCTGTCGAGGGTCAAGTGCTTGGCGGAATAGTCGGCGAGCAGCAAATGTCCGAGTTCGACGCGTGATCGACGAAGCATCAACACACCGTCGGCCAGTACCTGAATCTGCGCGCAGACGACTTCTTCGTCGTCGTCTTCACTGACGTAGCTGTTCGGGCCGATCTCGACGATGAGCGCGACCGGTTGATCGACCAGCGAACCCGTCAACCACTCGACCATTCCCGCCCACGAAACCTCGGGCACCTCGGTGGAATCGACCATCGTCGTCAACCTCCCTCGCTCGCGACCGACTATTGCATGGACGTATCAAAGCAGAAGATTCCGACACATGTGGCCCGAAATCGTTCTGCGTCGAAGAGTGTCGTTTGCGTGATCGTCCGGCGACGCCTGGAGGCATCGGCACCGCGCTATTGCGGTGCGGGTCGAAAGCAACTGCGCCCAAAAAGGTTCGGGCGTAGCCCGGTGCTGTCACGACGTTGCCGCCTACATCGACAGCACCATCTGAGCGAGGAGCCGACCCCATTCGGGGTCCATGGGCTGGTCGCGTTGGACGTAGCCCTCGACCATTGCGCCGATGAGTTCGAGGAACGAGATCGTGGGGCGAGCGGTCCAGAAGACTTCTTCCCGGCCGACGATCGTCCCGTCGCTGGTCTGCCAGCCGAGGGCGGCGAGTCCCTCGGCGATCGCGTCCCGTCGTTCGTCCGACGACGTGCCTGCGGCGAGGGTGAGAAGCACGAGGTATCCGGCCTCCCGCTCGATCTGTTCGGTGCCCAGCGGCAGGCGATCGAGCAGATGACGCCACATCTGTGTCGCGTTGTCCGCCATCGCCGTTCCGAGATTGGTTCGAACGAGTTTTCCCTTGTACTTGCGCACCAGTCCGAGTGTCTTGGCGTACTCGCGGAGCAGGTGGACCGGCCGTTGGTCCGTCTCGCGGTTGCTGGTGGCGGGCCAGTCGTCGAAGCCCGGTAACGCCTGCCGCATCTCCGCCACCACGGCCGGGGGCAGGTAGCCCGCCTGAGTCAGCGTGATGCCGTCGGATCCGATGCGCTGCAGCAACCACCGCAGATGCAGCGTCGCCGCTTCCTGGGCCGCAGGAAAATCACCCTTCCGCGTGGTGAGCTGGGCATGCTCGAGAAGCGAAAAGACATGCGGGGCAGCCTGATGGGGTATTCGTCGCAGCAGGTCGGCGAACTTCGAATCCGTCACCGGCCAGTGGTCACGGATCACGACTTCGATCCGCAGGTTACGGTTCACGGCGTCGACGCCGAACGATTCGGGCGCGAAGCCGGGCCCGACCCACGCCCCGGCGTCGTGGTGGCCGGGGTGCGACGGCGTGGCCAGGACCGTCAGCAGGTCGGCGTATCCGCCCGGTCCGCCGCAATCCTCTGGTGGGCAGGCGCGGGCGCCGGCGAGGCAGGTCACCGTCGGCGCGGGCCCGTCGGCCTCGATCCGTTCGAGGACGATCGTATGGTCCCAGCCGTCGCCGAAGTCGTATTGATAGGACAGGAGCTCGCCGGGTTCGGCCAGAACCTGATCGAGCCGGACCGCGTCCTCGCACAGCTCGTCGTCCTCGTCGGCGAAGCCCTCTTCGATGCTCTCGCGCATCTCGTACCGCTCGGAGGCGGGCGGCTCACCGCCGACCCACGAATGCAGGTGGCTGTCCTGCCAGCCCATGACCGTCTGCACGATCGGATGCAACTCGTTCAGCCGCAGATTCGAGGGCACGACGAACTGCCGCCAGATGGCCGGCGACACGTCGTCGAGTTCGATCCGCAGGTGGAAACTCGCCACGTCTCGGCGACCCGGCCGCTCGGACGGCCGGACGATCACCGGCACGTCGGGAACGACGGACAGGTGTCGGCGTTTACCTGAAGCGGTCATGGCGTCATGTTAGACAGGAGGCAGCGGTGTCCGGCACAAGTGCTGACGATAGCGTGAGCACATGTCGGTGTCCGCAGTTCTCGCAGGTCGGTACGAGTTGCGGGGAGTGCTGGGGCGCGGCGGAATGGCCGATGTCCACGACGGATGGGACCTGCGCCTGCAGCGACCCGTGGCGATCAAAGTGCTGCGCCCGGAGCTCGCCTCCGTCCCCGACACGCGTCGGCGGTTCGAGGCCGAGGCCCGGTTGGCCGCCACCTTGAATCACCCCAACGTCGTCGCGGTGCACGACTGCGGCGAGGACGCCGGAATGGCGTACATCGTGATGGAGCGCCTGCCCGGGCGGACCCTCGCCGACGAGATCTCCGCCGGCCCCCTACCGGACGCGCGGGTGCGGTCGATCCTCGCCGACGTGCTCGCCGCCCTCGGCGCCGCCCACGGAGCCGGGATCCTGCACCGCGACATCAAACCGGGAAACGTGCTGTTCACCGCCGCGGGCACGGTGAAGGTCGCCGACTTCGGCATCGCGAAGAGCGCCGCGTCCGACCACACCGCGACGGGACAGGTGCTGGGCACCGTGGCCTACCTCAGCCCGGACCGCCTCCTGGGCACACCCGCCACGACCTCCGACGACCTCTACGCCGTCGGCGTCGTCGGTTACGAAGCCCTCGCCGGGCACCGGCCGTTCGCCGGCGACAACATCCTGTCGCTCGCCCGGGCCATCACCGACGGAGCGGCCCGACCGCTGCGCGAAGCCCGCCCGGACGCCGATCCGAACCTCGTCCACACGATCGAACGGGCGATGACCCGCGACCCGCAGCAGCGGTACGCCGACGCCCAGACCATGCGGGACACCGTCCTCGGAGCGGCCGGCCCGCATCCGCCACCGACGAGAGCATTCACACCCACCACCTCCGTCCCCCAGCTGCCGCCCGAGCCCCGGCGACCACGGCGGACCGGCCTGATCGTCGCCGCCATCGCCGCGGTGCTGGTGGCCGTGGTCGTGGCGGCACTGGCCATCGCGTCTCAGAATCAGGACGGCACGGTCGGTCCGGGACCGAGCACCACCGCCGTCGTCCCCGCCCCGGCACCCGTCTCCGTCCCCAGCAGTGCCGTCGAGGTCAACCCGGTTGCGCCTCCCCCACCGACCGGCGCTCCGGAACCGAAGACCGGACCGGGAAACAACAACGGCAACAACGGCAACGGAAACAACAAGCCCAAAGACAAGGAGAAGGACGGCAACTGACCTAGTCGGACTGCGCGTCTTCGTCGCCAGCCACTGCGTGAACCTTGAACAGCACGATCTGTTCGTTGGCGAACGGGATGACCGACGCCGGGCTCGCTCCGGCCGTGCGGGGCAGCAAGTGCACTGGGACGTCCGGTTTGACGCCGAGCACGAAGTCCCGCATGGCATCCCGGGCGGGATCGTCGAGGCCGCCGCCGATCACGACGAGGTCGACGTTTCCGTCCAGGAGTGCCCGCCGGATCAATTCGCGGTCGTTGGATGCCACGACGTCCCGCCCGAACCGGGTCAGTTCTTCCTTCAACACGTCCAGCGTGGACTGGCGCCTGCCGATGAGGAGGAGCCGCGGTTCGCTCATGCTTGCGCACCCGTTCCACGGCGCTCATCCACGGCGGCCCGAACAGCGGGCGCGACGTCGGTCGCGAACGTGCGGACCTGGGCGAGGTCGTCGCCGTCGGTGCCGAAGACGAACGTGTCCATGCCCGTCTCCAGCGCGAGTTCCGTCAGTTGGCTCACCCACTGCTCGGCGGTTCCGTGGAACAACTTATCCGACGGTGTGTCGCTCACCTGGCCGAACACGTTGTAGGCGCGGACGATCGAACTCGGGTCCCGGCCCGCATCCGCCGCACCCGCGTCGATCCGCGCGTGCATGCCGGGCAGGACATCGGGCGGAAAGTACGAACTCGACGGGACCCACCCGTCCGCCGAGCGTCCCAGCGCACGCAGCAGCCGGGGGCCGCCGACGCCCAGCCAGATCCCGATCCTGTGCGCCGGGACCGGTCCGGGATGCACGCCCGCGAGGCGATAGTGCTCACCCTCGGAATACACGGCACGCTCACCGGACCACATCAGGCGGATCACCTCGACCGCCTCCTCCAACGCCGTCGCGGCCTGACCGGGCGTGCGCACGTCACCGCCCATCGCCCCGATCGCCTCCCAGAACGCGCCGGCACCCAACGCCAGTTCGAACCGGCCTCCCGACGTCACATCGAGGCTGGCCGCGGCCTTCGCCATCGTCGCCGGCGGGCGAAGCGGCAGGCACGCGACGTCGGGAAACACGCGCACCCGCTCGGTCCGGGCCAGCAGCGCGCCCATCAGCGACCAGCAGTCGAGGAATTTCGCCTGGTACGGGTGATCTTGCACGCCTATCAGGTCGAGTCCGGTCTCGTCGGCGAGGGCGGCGAGTTCGAACGTGTTGGCCAGCAACTCCACCGACGGGGTCACGAACGCCCCGAACTGCAAGGCCCTGCCGTAATCGGTCATGGCGGTCGCGTCCCCTCTCGGATCGCTGAACTCCTTCGATCATCCACCTCCGCGACGTCCGGGAACACCCGCCGCGCAGTCGGAACCCCGCCGGGCGGCATAGTGGGTTCATGACAGACGACACGCACGACGGCCCCGCACCCGACGTCCGGAACGCCCCCGAACTACACCGATTCGAGGTCCGCGTCGATAGTGAACTGGCCGGGTTCACCGAGTACCTCGACGACGAAAATCAACGGATCTTCTTCCACACCGAGATCGGTGACCAGTTCGCCGGGCGTGGCCTCGCCAGCACCCTGATCCGCAGCGCGCTCACCGAGACCGTCGGGGACGGCAAGCGGATCGTGCCGATCTGCCCGTTCGTCGCCGGCTACCTGAAGAAGCACGACGACTTCGCCGACGACGTCGACCCGGTCACGCCGGCCGCGATCCAGGCGGTGCGGCGTTCGCAGGGTTGATCAGGGTGCGCCGTCGGCGCCGCGAGCCTCTTCGAGCTGCCGGATGAGGGTGGCGGCGTCGTAGGGGCCGCTGTGCCGGGCGAGGTCGGTGCCCGTCGCGCCGAGGTAGAACGTGGGGGTCACCCGGAAATCGCTCGACTCGGCGTCGAGCTCGTCGTCGTCGATGCGGTGAACGTAGGTGCCCCTGCGGATGTCTTCCTCGAACCGGTCCATGTCGAGCCCCAGCTCGGCGGCGTAGCCGAAGATCTCGTCCTCGGCGAGGGCGTCGCTGTTGGCGAACAGGTGGTCGTGCATCTCCCAGAACCGTCCCTGCGCGGCCGCCGCTTCGCTCGCCTGGGCGGCGAAACGCGCGTGCGGATGCACGGCGTCGAGTGGCAGATGCCGGAAGACGTAGCGGAGCTCGTCCCCGAAATGCGCCCGCACGTCCCGGATGCTGCCGGTGGCCTTGCTGCAGAACGGGCACTCGAAGTCGCCGTACTCGACGAGGGTGAGCGGCGCATCCACCGGCCCGCGGAGGTGATCGCGGCCGGTGGCGACGGGCCGGAGCAGGGTGAGCCCGACGGCCTCCGTCGGCGGGTGCACCCAGTCCGACAGCCGGAACAGCGCCCAGCCGAGGACGGTGGCGATGACCGCCGCCGTCAGGACACCCACCCGAGCGTCGTTGGCGAGTTCGGGTGAGTCGATGGCCAGGTCGACGATGAACAGCGAGATCGTGAAGCCGATGCCGGCCAGCGCGCTGCCACCGGCGATCTGTGACAGCGTCAGCCCGGGCGGCAGGCTGCCGGGCCGCAGCTTCGAGAACAGGGCCGTGGCCGCCGTGATGCCGACGAGCTTGCCGACCACCAGGCCGAGCACGAGGCCCCACGCCAGCGGAGACCGGGCCGCGTCCGCGAGGGTCTGCCCGGTGATGACCACACCGGCATTGGCGAGCGCGAAGATCGGGACGACGAGGAACGCCGTGTAGGGCTGGTAGAAGCGCAGAAGCCGCTCGTTGACGGACACCGCGCGCAGCACACCGAGTTGGGCGGCGCGGGCGTAGTCGGAGTTGGGTGACTGCCGGAACGCGCGCGTGAGTTCACCTGCCCGTTCCACCTCGCTGCGCCGCGGCGGATACACGGGCAGGATCAGCGCGATCAACACGCCGACGAGGGTGGGGTGGACGCCGGACTCGTAGAACGCGACCCACGTGCCCGCCGCGACGATGAAGTAGGCGACACCACGCCACACCTCGAGCTTGCGCAACTGGATGATCAGCAGCAACCCGACGCACCCGAGGAGCAGCGGTCCGAGCCGGAGGTTGTCGGTGTAGAAGAAGGCGATGATGGCCAGGGCACCGATGTCGTCGGCGACGGCCAGGGTCAGGAGGAACACGCGCAACCGGGCGGGGCATCGGGGGCCGACGAGTGCCAGTGCGCCCAGCACGAACGCCGTGTCGGTGGAGACGACGACGCCCCACGCACTGGCCTCGGCGCCGCTGGGGTTGAGGATCAGGAACAGGACGGCGGGCAGCGCCAGACCCGCGATCGCGGCGAGAAGTGGGACGGCGGCACGGGCGCGATCGGTGAGTTCGCCGATCGTCAGCTCACGTTTCACCTCTAGCCCCACGACGAAGAAGAACAGCGTCATCAACCCGTCGTTGACCCAGTGCTTCAGGTCGAGGCTGATGCCGTAGTCGCTGATCTGGATGGTCACCGGGGTGTGCCAGAACGACTCGTACGAATCACCGATGTTGGCCCACACCAACGCCAGGATCGTGGCGACGAGGAGGAAACCGGCCGACAGCTTGTCGTCGTCGGTGTCGTCGCGGATCAGGGCCAACCGCGCCGACAGTCGCCGAAGTGTGGTGGGGCTGCTCTGCTCGACCGTCATCTGTCCCCTCGCTCACAGTTTCTGCCGCAGGTCAGCCTAATGCCCCTGCACATGAGCCGCCCCGCTGTCCGATCAACTCCGATCCGGCGGCGCCCAGGCACCTGATCTCGGTCGCGTTATCATCTCGCCATGGGATCGAAGCGGAGTCGAAATCCGGGCCAGAAGCGTGCGGCAAAACAGCAGGCACGCCAACGAAGGAACCGCTCAACAGTCGCACCGCTGTTTCCCGCTTCCGCCGTCGACCCAGCGCTTATCGACAGCTTCGTTCAGTGGCTGCGCAGGGGCGATCTGACCGAGGACGCGGAACTCTTCGCACACCTCGTGGAGTCGACACTCACGAACCTCGCGCACGCCCACCCCGGTTTCCGTGCCACCGGCTGGCTCCCCGCGGACGCGCATACCCTCCTCGATGCCGCTGACGAACTAACCGCAGATAATTCCGAGGACATGGATGACATCGCATTGACGATTGTCGCCTCGGCACTGACGTTCCTCAACTTTCTCGACGAAACTCGGCTGTGGACCAGCACCGAAGAGAACCTCATACATTGCATCGAGGACCTCATCCATTTCGTCGAGCCGCAACCACCCGTCGTCCTTCCCGAAGACATCGCACTACCCGCCGTGGACGAGAAGGACGAACTACGCGCACTCACCTCCCTTCCGCTGATCGCCTCCCTCGTCGCACTCGTGGACTGGGTCGGGAAGGGTGCGGCCGTCACCTCGACCAAGGTGCCCAAACCCGCCTCTATCCCCGGTCTCGCTGACGCGTTGGGTGTCGATCTCGACCTCGACTCGGAGGGGTTTCCGCGTGCGCGCCGAATCCGCTCGATGCGCGACGTGCCCGAGATGCTGACCTACTGGGAAACTGCGGAAGAGATCGGCCTCATCACCGTCAACTCCACACGCGCGGTCCGCGGACCGAACGCGGAGCTGATCGCCGACCGGACGACCCGGGCGCTGCCGTTGATTCGTGCAGCTGTCACCGAATTCGTCCGCAGCCAACTCGTATCGACGCAACATCACCCACTCGACCTCACGCAATTGACCGATGTGGTCGTGACGCAGGTGATCTTGGCGGGGATGACATCGGAGCCGCCTGTCGCCGACTCGGAAGACGCGCCATCCGGCGACGAGCAATCGCTCCTGGATTCCTTCGTCTATGACCGACTGGACAGGCTGGTGGAACAGAAGTGGCTGACCAAGGATGACGCATACCGGGTTCCGGCCGCGCTGCAGCCTGCCGTTCTTCGTGCCGTCCAACTCGCTGGCGCAGAGACCGAGTACGCACTATCCGACATGGTGGATTCGCACGTTACATTGCGGATTTCATTGGAAGGCAACCACATTCCCGTCTGGCGCCGCGTTCGACTCGACGCCTCACTACCGCTTTCCGCTCTCCACGACATCATCCAGTCCGCGTTCGGCTGGGAAGACTGCCATCTACACGAGTTCTCTGCCGGGCCCGCGTACTCAGGCGGCAGAGTATTCATTCCGAATGAAGACTTCGCGCACCGCGACCTCGTAGGCCCCGCCGTCGCGGAGGAAGAGGTCCCCGTCGGTTCGCTGCTCAGCTCGGTCGGCGACCGTCTCACCTACCTGTACGATTTCGGTGACGACTGGATCCATCACATCGTCGTCGAATCGGTCGACAACCCCGCTCCCGAATCCCCTGTAGCGCTATGCCTCGACGGGCGCAATATGGCGCCGTACGAAGATTCCGGCGGTCCGTGGGGCTGGGCGAACATGATCGAAGCCAGCGCTGACCCGCATCACCAAGACCACTCGGAGATTCGGGACTGGCTGGGTCTGCGCCCCGATCAGCAACTCGATCCGACATCGTTCGATCGAGACGGGATCAATGAGGCCTTCGCGACGTTGTTCGGGTAGAGCGTCTGGCGGGTGTCCGCGCAGCACGCGCGGACCCCGACTCAGACATAGTTCTCGAGAACGAACTTGGTGAATCCCTTGCGGATCAATCGCACGGCCTGCTTCTGCCCCTGACGCAGCACGGACTTCGGCACCCACACCTTCGGCTCGACCGACATGGTGAGGTGCACCGACGTCCCGCGCGGGGTGGGGGTCAGCCGATACTCCCCTTCCTGGCACTTCTGCTTCTCGCTCTCGAGGAGGGTCCACGACATCTGCTCGTCCCCGAGCCACTTGTGCTCGGCCAGCTGCGTGTCCGCGACGCCGAGGACGGCGAGCGTCATCCGCACGGTGCGGGGGCGTCCGTCGTCGAATCGGGACTCGACGACCACCTTCTTGTGCACCACCGACCACTCGGGGATGCGTTCGACGTCCGCCAGCGCGGCCATCACCTGCTCCTGGGGCGCCTCGATCTCGAACTCGCCCGATACCGACAACGCCATCGATTGCTCTCCTTCTCGTCGGATGTACATGCCCTAGAGTTCGGACGCGTAGCGCTCCAGCATGGCAGCAAGATCGCCGGGCCGCGCGAGTGCCGCCAGATGGCCCGTGTCGATGACCTCCGGTGCGATGCCCAGTCGCTCCCGGACGATCCGCTGCATGAAGTCGAGCGGGAAGAGCCGATCGCGCCTCCCGGCGACGACCCGCGTCTTCACGTGCGGCCACGCGTCCGCCTGCCACACCGTCTCGAACGGGGTGTTCGACATGACGGGCGCCTCCTGGCCGAACGCCTCCTCGGTGACGTCGTCGGGCACGTCGTGGAAGAACAGCACCCGCAGGTCGTCGGGCGCGTCCGGGTCGCGGCCCTCCAGCACGTCGAACGCCCGTTTCGCCTCCGGCTGACCGGTGGTCTCCCACCACTGCCCGGGTGCCTCCCCCGGCGCGGGCAGCATCGGTGCCAGGAGAACCAGCAGGTCGACGTCGACCTCGCCGCGCTGACAGACGATCGCGGCGGTGAACGCGGACATCGACTGCGCGACCAGCACGATCGCCCCCTCGACGTCCTCGACCGCATCGACGACGACGTCGGCGAACTCGTACTGGCCCGCGTCGTCGTCGCCGTACGGAAGGTCGACGGCGATCACCGAGTGCCCGCTTCCCTCCAGGATCGGTGCGACGCGGTGCCAGTACCACGAGTCCGAGCCGGCGCCGGGCAGCAGAACGAAGGTTGCGGGCATCTCGACTCATCTCCTGTTTCCGGGACACGAACGGTCGAGTCGAGCCTAAGCGCTACGTGCGCGGGAATGCGCGCCCGAACAAACTTTGCCACTCACCTGCGGGGACCTGAAACGGAAGCGCCGCCGAGGGCGATACATCCAGTAGGTCGGTCAAGAAGGTCCGATCGTGCCGGGATCCACCACACGTTTCGAGAACCGAGCTGACATGTTCACCAACCATCTCTTCGGCGGAATGACCGAACAGGAAATCGACATCGAGATCGCCGACGAGCTGGCGGCCTGACGTAGCTCCCCCCGCACGCGAGTGGCGATGTGCACCCCGGCACGCTGCGCCACTCACCTACGAGTTACGTTCACGCTCAACACCGGTCGGCCGGTGAACCCTTCCGCACAGCGTATCGGTGTCGTTGTGCTTCGCGGTTGCCGCCGTCGACGGCGGCGGCGTCGCGGGAGTCGTCGTTATGCCGGCTCTCTCATCACGCCGACGTGGCGCACCGTCCCGGAAAGGCCTGGGAGCTCTTGCACGGGTGACCAGGTGCGCAGCCCGTCGGTGCTGTCGGAATAGAGATACTTTCCTTCGGTATAGGCGTCGAGATATATCCGCCAGGCGCCGCTCGGCAACTGAACCAGGGCTGGGCCCTCCACCAGCGAGCCCCAATTTCCAGGCGGGACGAATGAATAGGGTCCCGTCACCGACGACGCGACCGCGTGCTCGACGACCTTCTTCGTCTCGTTCTTGGTAAACGCATGGTAGGTCGATCCCACCTTGACCACGGTGGTGTCGATGTGGTCCGCGCCGATCCCGGCGAGCGGAACAGGCGGGCTCCACAACCTGAGCGATGGTTCCAGCGCCGTCATCAGATACGGCACGAATCCTCCACCGGTCGACATCGACAGGATGACGTTGACGCGGTCGCCGTCCACGAACCATTCGGGTGCCCAGGCCTTGGTGGTGAACGGCGACAGCGACGGTCCGTCGCTGAACCCGGCCGACCCCGAGGAACCCGGCGGGCTCGCTGAGCCCGTTCCGTCTCCCGTGCCCGGCAGGAAGGCGCAGCAGAACGGGACCGGCCAGGCCCCAAGGAACTTCCAGTCCATGCGGTCACTGCTGCGTGCGAAGCCGATGTTCGCCCCGTCGATCGTCGTGTAGGTGAGGTAGTAGAACCCGTCCGTGTGCCGGAAGATGCTCGGGTCACGCACCACCCCTGACGGAGGACGATACGCAGACAGTCGGAGGGGCTGGAACCCCGTGCCGTCCTCCGATTCGTATACATCCAGGTCGCGGTCGCTGACGTTGCTGAACGCCACCATCGTGGTTCGCCAGGCGAGCGGCGCGGCGCCGCTGCTCCCCGGGTCTGCGACCAGCAAGCCTGCGACAGCGAGCATCACCATCGATATGGCGGAAAAGCAGGTTCGTTTGGGCAGCATCACCGGTGCAGTATCCATCACAGCAGGCGCACCCTGCGTAACTTTGGCAGCAGGCTGCAGAACTGTACCGACGGCGGTGCAGTGTTGCCGTAGACGAGCCCGAGGGTGCCACCCGCAGCAGCGGCGATCAATACTCCTGCGGCGCGGTCGGTCTACGCGCGAGCCTTATGCGTGACTTCATCTCGGCGTAGCGTCACGGGGACACTGTCGACGGAGGAGTGCTCATGTCGGGCGAACTGTCATTCTTCGAATTGGGTGTGGCCAACACCGAGCAGGGCCGAAAGTTCTACTCGGCGTTGTTCGGCTGGGAATTCGAGTCCGGGCCCGGCGGGTCGGGTTACTCCATCAACACACCGAACGTCCCAGGCGGGATCCACGGCGGCGACGAGGGCGCCGGCCCGTATGTCTTCTTCCGGGTGCCGGACCTCGACGCCGCGGTCGAGCAGGTGCTGGCGCTGGGCGGCACCATCGATGCCGTGGACCTGGGCGAAGACCCCGAGTCGGTGGCGAAATTCGGGCGGTTCAAGCTGTGCCACGACGACCAGGGTTCCTCCTTCGGACTGCACGAACCGCCCTCCGGCAACTGAATCAGCGCGCCCCGGAACGGAGACTCCCGGGGCGCGCTGATTCGGATCGGTCGGTTTACGGCTCGTTCGGCGAGTCGCCTCCGCCCTCGTCACCGCTGTAGGTGGCCGGTTGCGGCAGACCGTCCTCGGGTCCGTCGCACCAATTGTCGTACTGGTTGTACGGGTCCGTGCCCCATGCGGGGACATTGTTCTCGTACGGTTCCGCCCAGTCGTCGCAGCCGGCCGGGCCGGTCGGCGGAACACCAGGAGGCAGTGGTGCAACCGTGTCCGGTGCGCGAACCGGTACGACCGCCGAGTCGAGCGCGTCACCCCAGGCGACACCGGATGTTCCCAAACCGATCGAGGCCGCGAACACAGCGACCGCAGCCAATCTCGAGCCGACCTTCATCGTTGCCTCCCATAGGTGAATAACGCTGCCTAAGGGCTGTACCCAAAGACACCGTAAACAATCCTCGAAGAGCGAATTTCGTGAATGAAATTTGACGGACGGTCGGTTTCAGTTCACGACCGGCCTACACGACAGCCAAATGCCTCGTGCGAACATTCACCGTCGAATCAGGGATTGACCGTCCGGCCCTGCTGGTCATTGACCGGCGGCTGCTGCGCGGAAAGTCCGTCCTCGGGGCCGTCGCACCAGTTGTCGAATTGGTTGTACGGATCGCTGCCCCATTGCGGCACATTGTTCTCGTAGGGTTCCGCCCAGTCGTCGCATCCGATCGGACCGTTCTGAGGGAAGCCGGGTGGCATCGGTTGAATGACGTCCGGTCGACGCACCGGCACCGCCGAGTCGAGACTGCCGCCCCAGGCGACACCGGATGCTCCCAATCCGATCGAAGCCGCGAATACTGCCACCGCGGCCACTCTCCTGCCCATTCTCATGACTGCCTCCCGTTGATTACCTGGCCTCTCGGGGCGGTACCCAGAAACCCGGAAAACAATCCTCGAGGAGAGTGTTTCGTCCAAGAAATTCGACGATCAGTCGGTTTCCGGGCTGCAGCGCATGTACATCTCGGTCACCGAGGTCAGGACCTGCTTGCCCGACCCGTTGAGAATCTCCGCCGCGACCGTCACCAAGGCCCGTCCGCGATCGTCAGGCGTCACCTCCTCCACGACCAGCTTTCCGGTGAGCACATCACCCGGCTTCACCGGCCGGAGGAAGTTGACGTCGCGCATCCGCACCCCGGCAATGACGCTCCAGCCTGCATAAAGAGTGGTCGCGGACAGTCGCTGACACACTGCGATCGTGTGCACACCACTCGCGATGAGCCCACCGAAATAGCCGCCATCTGCAGATTCACGGTCGATGTGAAACGACTGCGGATCCCACTGCCCCGCGAACTCGACCAGTTCTTCCTCCGTCACCGTGTACGAGCCCAGCTCGAACTTCTCGCCCACCCGGAGGTCGTCCGCATAAACGACGTCACATTTGCTGTCCACTACCAACCGTCCGATCATTCGCCCACGCCTCCACCGAACACGGAGGCTGACGTCGAGGATATGACCGGACGACGGCGGCGGTGACAGTGCCCTTCCGCCGACGGTGGCGGTGGCGGTGGCCGTCAGTTCTCGTCGTAACGCGGCCAGCCCGGATACGGAGCAAGCGTCGGGTAGGGAGTGTCGTGGGGGAGGTTCGCCTTCTGCGGTCGCACATCCCTGGCATCGGGCATGCGCGAGTCACACTCCGCGTATGCGTTCTGATCGCGCGCGCCTTTTACGTGCTCAGCCAGCGTCCAACCATCGAAGACATTGATGGTGGGCGCACGTTCCGGTCCGGAGGAATTTGCCGACGTCGCGGACACCTCATTCGGTGCGATCACCTCCACGGTCTCCGCATTCACATACTTCGACCCGACGTTGTAGAACTTCCCGTCCTCACCCACTTCCATCACCGAGTAGTCGCCCGTGCAGATCGTGGCAAACCAACCGCGCTCGGTCTTCGTCATCCACATCAAGTGTTGGAACTGGGTGCCGACGTATCGCCGTTCAGTCGGGTCGACGGGGTGGTCGAAGTCGGCTCGCTTGTGCTGGGGAACCGCCTCGGCGAATCCCGGATATGCGGCTGAGAGAGCGCTGGCGTCGATCGCTAGGTAGTAGGACTCCACATACGCACGAATGACCGTCGCCTGCCGGCTGTACAGATCGATGCCAGGGTCAGCGGACCACCGATAGTTGAAACCCATGTTGCCGGGAACCGAGTAGGCCGAGGACGACTCGACCGCTGGGGGCTCCGGCTCACTCGATCCGCATCCCGCTGCCAGCACGGATGTCGTGACCGCTATCGCAATACAACTTCTTTTCACTGGCCGTGCGTCGCATTCTGAACGTATTCGCGCCCTGCGTTCAGTTGGTCTATGAACTCACCCAATCCCGTGTATCCCGATTCGATGATGTAGCTGGAAAGGTTCGCACCGAGTACTGGGAGATTCGAAGCGGGGCGGTCGCCTGCAATCTCGTCGTATGACAGCAAGGCGCCATTCTCACCGTCGCGAAATCTGTCCAGACCCTCGTATGGATCCAGCACTCCACCATTCGCCGACTGGATCCCCAGGGCAATTTGGTAGTACTGCTTCGCAAGGTGCGACTCGTCGGAGAACTGAGTGTTCGGCTGCGCAGTATTATCGGGTACCGCTCCCATAACCGCACTCTTGAACGCCGGATCAGCGAGATCGATCCCACTCGAAATCAGAGGACCGGCACCCGGAATGAATTCGACGCCTTTGCTCACCACTGTTCTGATGGTGTCGTAGGCGACGCCTTTGTTCTCGAAACCTGAATTATTACTTGATGATTCATCCCCAGATCGGTCCCCGAACTCGAGATCGAATCCTTTATCCACTACGCCCTGAATGCTTCCTGCCCACCATCCATATTGATCGTGCGAGATCTGTGGAGCATGCGAATCCAACGCCCACGCCTGCTCGAGCTGAGCCGACATTCCGAACGCCTGCGCGTTGAAGTAGCTCGCCGCATCGGCATTGGAGTCGATCACCGAGAAGAGGCGGGGCGCGTTCTCGAGACCGAATTCGCCGCCTGTCGAGCTGGTGAAACCCGAAGTGCCGGCGAGGTCGCCGGGCACCCCCACCATGTTGCCGATGTAGGGAGCAAGCGTTGTCCCCAACGCCTGCGTGATTTCGGGGTTCACCTCACCGATTGCCTGCCCCGAAATTCCCGGGATGTCGAGCAGTTCGGCGTCTTTCGCGGCGAGGATTTGTGCGAGGCCGAATGCCGATTCGCCGACTTGTGTCGACCGGAATATTTCGCCGGGGTCGGACGGATCGGAGGGCCGGGCGTCGTCGGCGATCCAGTCGAACATCGCGGCGACGTTCTGTTCGCCGCCGTCGGACCAATCGCGTTGGAGCAGGTGCATGATGACGTCGTCGCGGTTGTAGCCGGCCGGCATGCCTTCGCCGGACAGGATGTTGTGGACGGCGGCATGGTCGCGGCCACCGACGCCGACCATGTCCTGCAAGAGGGTGTCGACGCTGTCGCGGCCCAGAGCGTTGTGGTCGAAGGAGTCCCCGATCAGAAGACTCTTGTCGTTGGTGGCCGAGGCGATCTCCCCGGCACGGGAGAGGAGGCTCTCGCTCAGCTCACTGCCCTGCTGCACGGCCGGGTCCGCGAGACCGAAGGCTTTGGTGAAGCGTGCCAGGTCGTCGCCGTTGTTGACGACCACCGACGGTTGCGGCGCGTCGTGCGCACCCTTCGTCAGGTTGCCGGTCGACGTCACCGGGCCCTCGAACAGTCCTCGAAGACCTTCCGGAATGTGGCTCTGACCGCCGACGTCGCCGCTGGCACTACCGACGTTGTAGTTCGACACCACGGCGAGGCCGTTGGACAGCGCGCTCGCGGCCTCGGTGCGGCCGTTCTCGCTGTACTGCTCGGACAGGGCGAGGAAGCCGTCCTTGCCGGCCGCGGTATAGAACTGCTGCAGGAAGTCGATCGTTCCCTGTGGAAGATCGGTGACCTTGCCGCCGTCGGCCAGCGTCTGCACTTGTGCGGGAGTAAGTCCCGCCGCCGCGATCTCCCGGGCAACACGGTCACGCACGTCCTGCGGAATATCGGAACCGCCTCGCGCGACCTGCTCGCCCAGCGCCGTGCCCTCGTGCCCCGACAGACCCGTGGTCGCCGGGGCACTCGCCGCCACCGCGCGCAGCGCGTCCCGGATCGCCGTCGCCATGTCCCGATCGGCATTGTCGAGTTCCGTCAGCGCTCCACCGAGTTGGCTGCGCCAGTACTCCATCAGCTCGGCATGCTCGGCGGCTTCGGCCTCACTCATCGTGCTCGGCGGGCTGACGATCTGCCAGTCGTCGGAGACGGTGAATCCGTCGATTGCCGCCTTGTCGATCACGGTGGCGACGTAGTCCCGCGCATGACCGAGGCGATCGGCCCCACCGACGAGCGCGTGCGACAGATCCTCCAGATCGTCTGCGAGCCGACGGATTTCCGTGCGCTCACTGTTCGCCCGCTGCTCGGCGGCCGCCTGCGCCGGACCGCGCCAGTCGTCGTGCCGGCCCAGATCCGCGACAGCACGCTGGACGTCGTCCGCCCGGCCCCGTGTGTCCTCGGCGGTCCGTCCGATCTCCTCGCCCGCCAGTGTCAGATCCCGCGGGTTCCAGACGTGCAGTTGCGACCGACGCGGAATCACATCTCCCCCATCGCCGACAGCTGCGACGCGAACGACGTGTCGGTGGCCTCGTAGTTCTCGGCCCCGTCACCCGCGATGAACGCCATCTCGTCGATGCGACCGGCCGCGACTCCCAGCGCGGACGCGAGGATGTCGCCGGCGTCCTGGCACGCCGCCGCGGTGTCGGATCCCTCGACGGCCCGCACCGCGTGTTCGAAGCTGCGCCGGCGACCCAACGCCTCGACCTCACGGGCGATGACGCCGAGTGCGGTGGACATCGCACGCAGCATGTCGGGGTCGACCTTGACGACCGCGACGGCCGGTCCGCCGAGCACCGGCGCCAGCCCGGGGACGGCCAGCGGAGGCTGCGTCGCACCGGTCCCGTCCAGCGACGCGATGACACTTTCCGGCCATGTCATATCGCCCTCTGACATCGAATTCTCCCCCTGCTATCCGCATCGAGATCCACCCCCGGACCCGGGTCACCGACACGCTCGGCGACCGTGGAGAGAATAGCGGACGCCCTCATACGGACGTGTGACCACAACACGGTTGCGCAACGGTTGGGCGGATTCGCAGATTGAGAATCGGGTGAACCGGGTATCGAGACCAGATGGCCATCACCGATATCAAGGAGTACAGCCACCTCACCGATGCGGATGTGGAGGCGCTGGGCGCGGAACTCGATGCGATCCGGGCAGACATCGAGGAGTCCCGCGGCGCCCGCGACGCGCGGTACATCGACCGGACGATCAAACTGCAGCGGTCGCTGGCGATCGCGGGCAGAGTCGTCCTGTTCGGCAGCCGGAAGAGACCGGCGTGGATCCTCGGTACCGCCTTGATGGGTGCGGCGAAGATCATCGAGAACATGGAACTCGGCCACAATGTCATTCACGGCCAATGGGATTGGATGAACGATCCCGAGATCCACTCGTCGAACTGGGAGTGGGACAACACGTGCCCGTCGTCGGGGTGGAAGCACTCGCACAACTACGTCCATCACAAGTTCACCAACATCGTCGGTCTCGACAGCGACGTCGGTTACGGGATCCTGCGCATGACCCGCGACCAGAAGTGGTCGCCGGTGTACCTGGCACAGCCGTTCTACAACGTGCTGCTGGCGTTGCTGTTCGAGTGGGGTGTCGCGCTTCACCACCTGGACGTGGAAAGCATCCGGCGCGGCGACTACGACCGCGCCGAAACCCTCCGCAACGCCAAAGAGGTGGGACGTAAGATCGCGCGGCAGGTCGGCAAAGACTACGTGGTGTTCCCGGCGCTGACCGGCCCGGCATGGAAGAGCACGCTGACGGCGAACATCACCGCCAACGTGATCCGCAACCTGTGGGCCTACGGTGTCATCTTCTGCGGCCACTTCCCGGACGGCGCGGAGAAGTTCACCAAGGAGGAATTCGAGAAGGAGACCAAGGCCGAGTGGTATCTGCGCCAGATGCTGGGCTCCGCCAACTTCAACGCCGGCCCGGTGCTGGCGTTCATGAGCGGCAACCTCTGCTACCAGATCGAGCACCACGCGTTTCCCGACCTGCCCAGTAACCGCTACGCCGAGATCGGCGTGAAGATGCGGGAACTGTGCGACAAGTACGACCTCCCCTATACGACGGGTTCGCTGCCCCACCAGTACGGACTCACCCTCCGCACCATCTTCAAGCTCGCCCTGCCCAACCGCTTCCTGTCGGCGTCCGCGGACGACGCACCGGAGACGGCGTCGGAACTGCGTTTCCGCATCCGGGGCGGGATGAAGGAAGTGTTCGGGGTCGATCCCGCGACCGGGAAGCGGCGCGGGCTGCGCACGGCGCTGGCGATGATCCGCAACTGAATCAGGACGTCCACGCGTACCGGAAGCGTTGCGCGACCTCGTCGACCGGTTTCTCCCGGTATTCGGCGTGCTCGTAACCCTTGACCGCCGCGAGCGCTTCCATGATCAGCGGTCCGAACAGATTGCGCGCGAGGGCCGACGACTCGAACGTTCCGAGCACGTCGGACGGCAGGGTCGGGAGGAGATCGACGGCGTGGGCGCCGGTCAGGTCCGCGGGGTCGATCGACACCTCGTCCGGGAGGGGAAGCGCACCGGCGATGCCGTCGTGGGCGGCGCCGAGAATGGCGGCGCTGCTCAGATACGGGTTCGCGGACGGGTCGATGGGTTTGATCTCGAGGTTCGCGCCGTGCGGGTTCCCGGCGGTGTCCGCGCAGAGGCGGACGGCTGCCTCGCGGTTCTCCAGGCCCCAGCAGCGGAACACCCCCGACCACATGCCCGGGCGTAACCGCAGGTGCGACAGCGCCGACCCGGCGAGAACGGCCGTGAACTCGGGTAGCGCCCGCAGAATCCCGGCGACCGCGGCGCCACCGGCAGGAGTCAGTCCGTGCGGGCCCGGGCCTCCCGACAGGATCGGCAGGTCACCCTCGGTGAACGACACGTGCTGGTGGGCACCGTTTCCCGCCCCGCCCGCGACGGGCATGGGTGAGAACGACGCGCGGAGTCCCTGGGCACGCGCGATCCGGCTGATCAGGGCGCGGGCCAGCACTGCGTTGTCGGCCGCCTCGACGGGATCCGCGGGGGCGAGCGACACCTCGAATTGGCCGAGCCCGGCCTCGGCGTGGACCTGTTCGATCGGCAGGGCGGCCGTCGATGCCGCCGCGAGCAGGTGCTCGAAGAATTCTTCTTGCGTGAGAACGGCATTGAGGCCGTAGGCGGACCATTCTTCGGTGGTCGCCGCGTCGAATAGCGCGAACTCGATCTCGTGGCCGATTCGTGCGGTCAGCCCGGACTCCGCCAGCCGCGCCGTCACCCGCCGCAGCGCGCCCCGGGTGCAGGCGAGCGACGGCGTCCCGTCCTGCTCGGTCAGGCACGCCGGCGCCCAGTACGTGCCGTTGCCCAGGTCTCGCACGTCGTCGCCGTCGACACGCAGCCGGAGGTCGCCCACCACGGAGAAGGACGGCGTGAATGCGAGGTGGTCGTCGACGCAGAACACAGTCCAGCTCGGCGATGCGCCTGCTCCGGAGTCGACGAAGGTGGACAGTCTCGAGATCGGCAGCACCTTCGCCCGGGAGACCCCGGCCATGTCGACGATCGAGCCGACGATGCGGTCCGTGTGGTCGAAACCATCCTCCGCGCCGCTCATCAGGCCCTCGCCACTGCGGTGGTCCGCGCGAGGAAGCCGAGCACGCTGTGCACCGATTCGCGTTGCGCCCGGCCCTGACCTGCGCCCTCGCCGCCGAACGCGATGCCGCCGGTCCATTGCGCGTCGGCGGGGAACATTCCGAGGCGGAGGAGGTGGCCGGCGCCGTCGAACGTCCGGTGTTCGTCGCGGGTGCCGGATCGACGCGCGAGAAGTGCCGTGGCCATCTCGTCCGACGGCCACAGCTGGTCGTCCGCACCGGTCAGACACAGCACCGGTGTGGTCGCGTGTTCCGACCGCAGCGTCGCCTCGGCCGGTGCGGCCACGAGCCCGGCCCGGTAGGCGGCACCCAGGCGCAGCAGGCTCGGGCGGTGCGCGGTGACGTCGTGGTGCGCCCGCCACGCGTTGCGGATCAGCTGGGGCATCAGCGTCCCACCCGGCAGCGGCGCCCACGGCACGGGCCGGCCGTGCCACGTCCACGACGGGGTGTCGGCGATCTCGCCGTCGGGGCCGATCGCCTGCCACGACACCGAACTCGGGCTGATCAGGATAAGCCCGGCGACGGGGAGGTCGCCGACGCACGCAGACGCCAACAGACCCTCCGCACCGCGCGAAATGGCCATCGCGGTCAGGCGGTTCGCGTCCACCGACGGCTGCGCTCGCAGCGCCTCGACCGCGGACGCGAACCGCTCGAGCGGAACGTTCACCAGCGTCGCGTCGGTGTTCGATTCGTCCACCCACGAATAGGCCAGTGCGGCATACCCGTTGGCGGCCAGCATTCCGACGGTGGAACGTTGGGAGTCGACGCCGCCCTCCGAGCCGCCGAAGCAGGCGACGCCCGGCCACCCGCCGCTCGGAGCGTCGCCGGCCGGCAGTGCGAGCAGGGCCGGCCGGTTGCCGACATCGAGGGAACGGACGGACACTCCGGGGGCGCTCACGTGACGCGTCACCGTCCGCCGCGACGTTCCGTCCGGAGTGCTCACCTCGACGGTGACCAGCCAGGCGTCGGGCGGCGCCACGAAGAGGTCGGGAACCCGGCCCTCGGACACGAAACGCATGGCCCACAGCGGCGCGTCCGCATCCGCCACGTCCCAGTCACCGTGGTCCGGAACCTGTCGGGCGACGTCGACGATTCCGTCGGCCGGGACGGTGAACGTGGCCTCCGACCGCCACTGTCCACCGAACAGGTCGGTTCCGGTGGTGCGGACGGTCACCGACGATCCGGGCCGGGCGCCGCGGACGATCAGCGAGAACGCCTCGTCGTGACGCGACGACGCCGGAACGTCGAGTTCGAGGGACCCCGCCGACAGATCCGCGGCCGGCGCGGGTTGCTCGGTGACCGCGGGCTCCACCGAAGTGTGGGTCTCCAGCAACTGCGACCGCTTCTCGAACCATCCGGGGAACACCGCGGACACGAGGCCCGCGACGCCCATTAGGGTGAACGGCAGCACCCAGTAGCAGACGACGGACAGGGTGTCGCCGGCGTCGCGCATGGTGGCGTCGCCGTCGACGATCGGCGGGATCAGCGAGAACACGGTCATCAGTCCGAACGCGGCCACCCACATCCACGTCATGGCCGTGGTGATGTATCGGAAGCCGCCGCTCGCCGCCGTCCGGGCGTCCACGGTTGCCGCCGCGTACTCGCGCACGAACGGCCGCCCGATCAGAGGGCCCACCGCCGCGATCGCGAACAACCCGAAGTTGCTGACCGGCTGAAGCCAGCGCTCGAGGACGGCGTCGTCCAGGGTGAGTGCCGCGATCAGCAGCAGCGCGAAAACGGCGACGGTGCCGACCTCGAGGGTCCGCCACGGCTGGCCCCGTAACCGTTGCAACACCTGGCCAATCGCCGCGATACCGAACGCGATCGCGACGGCAGCGACGAATCCCGTGTTGCCCACCAGGATCCAGTAGACGATCCACGGTGCGAATCCGATGATGAATCCCATTGCACTGCCCCACTGGTCGACTCACCATATTGTCGACCCTCGGACGGGCGCGGGATGCCGATTCACCGAAGGTCGGTGCGGGTCAATGCGCGAGCGATTCCGCCAGTTCGCAGAAGCGTTGCACCGTGACCCCGGCGAACGTCGAATTGTACGCCCGCCACCGCCAAACCGATCGCCGGGCGCAGCGCTGCGGGAACGAGCGGCCGGAACCGCACACCGGAGCCGGCACGCTTCGACGAACTCGACGGGACGAGCGCCCAGCCGAAGCCACTCTCCACCAGAAACAGCACCGTCTGCACCTGCACTGCCTCCTGGGTGACTCGCGGCGAGAACTTCGCCTCCTCGAACAGGATCGAGGTCAGCGCATGCAGCCCGGGCAGCCCCGATGTCGTGTAGTCGATGAACGGCTCGTCGCGCAGGTCGTCGAGCGAGACCCCCTCCTTTGCCGCCAACCGGTGTCGCACGGGAAGCGCGACGACGAAGTGATCACGTTCCACGGTGATGTTGCGGATGTCGCTGCGCCGGGACAGCGGTACGCGCACGATCCCGACGTCGAGGTGATTCTGCTCGAGCGAGTCGATCAGTTCGGCGTTGGTGAGCTCCGAGATTATGTGGACAACATCTCGCAGTCAAGACACAGACATCACCGGTTGTTTGTCCTCGCCTCGCGCTGTGGGATATCGATAAGTGCCCGATCTGGGTGCTTGGGAGTTCCTGCTCACCGGTGGTGGTGCTTAGGTTCGTCCTGGGCGATGTGGGCGAGTACGTCAGTCAACTCAAGACGGCGCTGGTCCCGTTCGTAGAGTGGCTGCACGTCCTTGCCTGCGAGGGCGTCGGCGAGGCGGTGGAGTCGCCCTACGAGCTCCGGGCTCACGGCCGATGGTTCGATACTGGATCGCCCTGCGCTGCTCCTCCGGTCGAGTGGATCGACGGGTCCCTCCGAGCATGAGTGTGATGCGGGACAAGGTGTCTCGTGTCAGTGACGCTGGTAGGTCAGCGACCACGGTTGCTGTCCGCGCGGCCGACCTCATGCCAACCGTCGTCCTCGATGATGCGCCGACGCCGCATCGGTGAGATCGCGGGGAAAGTGGTCCGCGAGGACCGCGCCCGGGATCGGTTGCTGGGCGTGATGACTTCGGCACAGTCCGAACATCAGCGTCGTCTGTATGTCGACGCTGGTGTCGCGGGTGGCGGGCGGCATCTCCCGCCGGGGCGAGGTGAGGGCATACCTCGACGGACCGTCCGTCTGGTCTTCCGGAGGTGAGCGGCGCTGAATCATTGCACGGTCGTGCGCTCGCCGCGCGGGACCTCTTACTTCCCGCGGTGCCACAGTGGCGCGAGGTCCGGTCCTTCCTCGCCCTGCGGGGTACCCCGGAAGCGTGCCGCGAAGACGATCCAGCCGATGGCGGCCATGAGCAGGAAGCTGACCAGGCGGTAGACGACGATCGCGGACACCGCCTCTGCGCCGGTCATTCCGCTGGCGGTCAGTGCGGGGACGAGCACGGCGTCCATGACACCGATTCCGGCGGGCAGGAGGGGGATGGCCGAACGGGCGGCGTTGCCCGTCGCGTACGCGACGGCGAGTCCGGCGAATCCGGGATGTGCGCCGACCGCGTAGCACGCGAAGGCGAGGCATGCGGCGTCGGCGATCCAGTTGAACAGCGACCATCCGAACGCGCGGGCGGTGTCGCGGCGATCCATCCGGACGGCGCTCATCTGGTTCACGATGTGCTTCCAGTGGCGAACACCGGTCAGCGGAGGCTTCTTTCGAAGCGCGTTGAATCCGCGCAGCGCGGTGATGCCGACACCTTCGAGGGCGTCGGGCCGCGACGCGGCGTACTGAGCCACTACCAGGAAGGCACACAGGCCGCCGAACGTGAAGATCAGCGAGAACGGGTTGGTCTTGGCCCCCACGAGCAGTGCGCCCGCCAGTCCGACGAGCGCCAGGCCGATGGCCTGGAGGACGCCGGCCATCACCAGTTGCCACGTCGCGACCACCGGCGACGCACCCCAGAGTCGCGTCTGCCGGTACCTGAACGTCGTCGCCAGAACCAGGCCGCCCGGCAGCGTCACACTCATCGAATTGGAAGCGAACGTCACCGCGAGGGACTGCCGCTGTCTGACGTGCACGCCCGCGACCCCCAGCAGGCAGCGCTGGACCCGGGCGAAACTCGACATCGACGCCAGCGACGCCACGACCGCCGCGGCCACCCATCCCCATTGGAGGTCGCCGAGGTTCTGGACACTCTGCGACAGGTCCGGCCAGACGAGGACGATCTCCACCGCGAGCACGACGACGAGGACGCCGCCGATCACCCATACGACTCGACGCCTGCGGGGCGTCGGGAGGGTGTCTTCGGCGTCAGTCATACGCGTCCATTACACATGGTTTGGCGATTGCACCGTGTATCCGCCGTCTATGTCCGGTGACGAAACCGCGGTCCCTGTGTCAGGTGACAAAGACTCCTGTCGCCGTTTCGGGGGGTGGCGGCTCTGGACACAGGGCAGTTCAGAGGACGCTGGTTCTCATCGAGCGACTTGAAATCGCTGCCCGAGATCTCCGAGTAGTGCACGAAGACGTCCGGAGTTCCGTTGTCGGGCGCGACGAAACCGAAGCACTTCTCGCCGTTGAACCACTTCACAATGCCGTGCGCCGTGCCGATACTCGCTAAATGTCGATCCGAGCACTCACATCGACTCCCCGATCTCGATACCACTGATCCTGCCACCCCGGCGACGGGTCCGGATGACCGCACCTGATCTGAGTAAGCGGACATCTCGACGCCTACTGCGACTTCGCCGCCCCGTCATCGATCAACAAGAGCCGATCCATCGAGGGGCCGGCCGGCGACGTAGACGGACCCGACTCGCCTTTGGCGCGGATGAAATACCTGGTCAAACAACTCCAGAAATTCTGCAGTGGCGGGAGTAGACATTGAGGTGCAGCCGTTGTAGAGTTTCTCTCGTCGCAAGGAAAGAGTTCACGAGGTGCGGGAGAGAATGAACTACCCGCATAGCAGTACCGCAAGACCAGGATGTGCCGGGCAAGGGTTGATGTGAGTGTGTAAGGCCCCGGCACCTCCGGCCGGCGACCGGGCAGCAAGAACAGCCTGACAGCCGGAAGAAGTGCGGTGAACAAGGAAATCAAACCGGCCCCCGGTGCCTCACGGCGCCGGGGGCCCTGTCCGTTGAAAGGTGTCACCCCATTCAGGACGATTCACCCGACCGCAGCCCGGCCGGAAAGTTCGACGACGAGGACTACCCGGCCTACAGCATGGGCCACGCCGCCGAGATCCTCGGCGTCACACAAGCATTCCTGCGCAGCCTCGACGCTGCGAAGCTCCTCACCCCCGGACGCTCGGAGGGCGGCCACCGCCGCTACTCCCGATACCAGCTGCGTCTTGCCGCCCGAGCCCGCGAACTGATCGACCAGGGCACCGCGCTCGACTCCGCGTGCCGCATCATCATCCTCGAAGACCAACTCGCCGAGGCCCGACGCATCAACACCGAACTCCAGCACACCCACCGCCGCAAGTTGGATCAGCCCGGCCCCGCATCCGGCTGAAACACCGCCACCCCTTCGGAACACCAGTCGAGGTCCATTCCGCGGAAGCCGCCCATCCGCTTGCGGAGCCTACTTCGGAGTGCGAAGACCGACCCTCGCAGACCGCAGGACGCGCTCGGCCCGGAACTGCTCGGCCAGGGCTGCGGCGAGGTGCGGTGTTGCGAATCATTGGGCGGCCTACGCGTGACTGAACATGGAACGGCCGAAATTCAATCTGCCCCTGGCACTTCCGGCAGTGGTGCGGTCCAAGTCAGTCGGGTTCCGCCGGTGGTGGGGGTGGTGACGGTGCAGGTGCCGCCGGCCTGCTCGGCGCGGGTGGTGAGGTTGTGCAGGCCGCTGAGCGTGACGGCCGGGGGGATGCCGGTGCCGTCGTCGGTGACGCAGAGGGTGAGGTCGTCGCCGACGGAGACGGTGACATCCACCTGGTGGGCGTGGGCGTGGTGGACGACGTTGCTCAGTGCTTCCCGCAGCACCGCTTCAGCATGGTCGGCTAGGGATCCGGTGACCACGCTCAGTGGCCCGGTCATCCGCACCGTGGTGCGCAACCCGCTCTCACCGGTTTGTTCGGTGATGATCGCGGCTAACGCCGGGCGCAGCGCGAACCCGTCGTCCCCTCCACCGTGCAGGTCGAAGATGGCGGTGCGGACGTCGGTGATGATGTCTTGGACATCGTCGATCATCTCCGACAACCGTTGCCGGGCCTCGGGGACGCGGCTGCGGCCGTGGGCGCTTTGCAGGTGCAGGCCGTGCGCGAACAGCCGTTGGATGACGTGGTCGTGCAGATCCCGGGCGATCCGGTCCCGCTCGGCGATCAGGGACAGGGCGGTGAGTTGGCGTTGATCGTCGGCCAGTTTCAGCGCCAGGGCGGCCTGGTCGGCGAAGGCCGCGGCCAGCGGCAGTTGCCGGTCGTCGAACGGTTCCCGGCCGCGGGTGCGGAGGAGGGCGAGGACCCCGGTCACCGAGTCCGCGGACACCCGCAGTGGCAGCAGCAGGGCCGGACCACCGTGCGGGCCGGCGTCGCTGATCTCCGGCACCTGAGCCAGTGTCCCGGTGCGGTAGACCCGTCCGGTGACGGTGTCGTCGACACCGATCCGCAGACCGAGCACGCTCGGATCGGTTCCGGCGTACGCGGCGACGGTGAGGGTGGTGACGTCGGCGGAGGCTTGCTCGAGGTCGTCGGGTCGGGAGATCAGGACGTGATCGGCATCGGCCAGGTGGCGGGCCCGGCGTGCGATCAGGGCGAGCACCTCGCCCGGGTCGATGGCGGCGAGCAGTTCACCGCGGATATCGCTGGCGGCCTGCTGCCACTGCTGGCGCTGCCGGGCTTGTTCGAACAGGTGGGCGTTGTCGATGGCGATCCCCGCCGCCGAGGCGAGGGCCTGCACCAGGATTTCGTCGTCCTCGGAGAAGGACAGACCTGCGGTCTTGTCCGTGAGGTAGAGGTTGCCGTAGACCTGCCCGCGGATGTGAATCGGAACGCCGAGGAAGGTGCGCATCAGCGGGTGATGTTGGGGAAACCCCACAGAAGCGGTGTGCCCGGCGATGTCGTCCAGGCGCAGCGGTGCGGGGCGCTCGATGAGCTCACCGAGCAGCCCGTGCCCGGTCGGCAAATCCCCGATCAACAGGCGAGTCTCGTCGTCGACGCCCGAGTAGACGAAATCCTGCAATCGGTCTCCGCTGTGGTTGAGCACGCCGAGGGCCGCGTATCGGCAGTCGACCAGTCGGGTGGCGGCGTCGACGATCCGCCGCAGTGTCGCCGCCAGGTCCAGACCGGAGGAGATGGTGAGCATCGCCTCGAGTAGTTCGTCGAAGTGTGCCCGGGCGATGGTCATCTGTGCGATGCGGTCCTGCATCTCGGTGAGCATCTGACGGAGCCGCAACTGCGAGAGTGTGTCGAGCAGCAGTGATTCGTCGTCTCCTGGCATCGTCACCAGCTTTCTGCGCCGCTTCGTGATGCGCGCCCCGCCGTGCAGGCGGGGCGGCGTAGCCGACGGCGGCGCGTGCCCTCCGAGGATATCCCCTTGTCGTCGGGGTCAAACCCGGCCGCGGGAGGGGATGCGCCATGGGTGACTGTGAGCGGAAGGGGCAACGACTTAGGACTCTAACCCGGCCGGGACGGCACGCTCATGCTGAGGAGGTAGACGCACGCACCCGACCGACGCGCCTGGAAAGAAGACCACAGCGTGATGCGTACCTCCGGCAGCGACGGCACCCTGACCCCGACCGAATGCATCCACGCGTTGCGGTCGGTACCCACGGGTCGTCTGCTCTACACCGAGGACGCCCTGCCCGCGGTGCGGCTGGTGACCTTCGCCGCCCCCCGCTCCGAGATCATCATTGCGACCGACAACGAGTCCTGGTTCGACCGCCTCGATCGGACGTTCGTCGCGTTCGAGGCCGGCCACATCGAACCGGGAACCCGCGCCGGGTGGAGCGTGGTCGTTCTCGGTCACGCCCGCACCGCCACCGGCTCCGAGTACCTGTCCGGGTTCGACCACTCCGGTCCCTCCCCCTGGACGATCCAGGCCTCTGACGGTTACCTCGTCCTCGATATCGAACACGTCACCGGGCGACGCCTGACCCTGCCCCGACTGGCAGGCGACCAACGATAGCGCCCGAGCGCCGCTTTTCGCCCCACACCTGCAAGGCTTGGGTGTGGGCACCTGAGTTGGCCCCAGCCAGGTCACTGCTCGGAACGAATTGGCCCCGGCTGAGGATGCCGGTGGTTCGCGACCGGTGCCTTCGATGTACCAGCCGTCCTCGTTTCTGGATGCGAGTAGCCAGGACCTCCGCGCCCTCAACCAGGCACGCCCTGCGCACGGAAAGGGTCGGAACATCCGCCATCTCGGTCGGGGGAATCAGCAGGGTCGACCTGGCGACTTCTCACCACCAAGTTGCCGCTGTGCCATTCTCATGAACTTGTCGGAATCCTCAGCCCGGTCACCGCGGGGCACCTTCTGTGCTCGAGTGGACCGCTACGGGCCGACCGGCAGATCTCGAGCCGTCGGGCGTCCAAGCCCGGGACGTCGGTGCGGCAAGCGGTACGTCGGCGTTGCGGCACGCGAAGAGCCGAGAAACCGGCGCGTGAGGCCCATCGTCACGTCGGGCAGTTCCAGCTGAGGTACGTGTCCGCAGTCGGGGAGCACAACGGATTCCGCGGTAGGAACAGCCATGCTCACGTGCCGGGCGAACCGCGATGGGACCAGCCGGTCACGCCGCCCCCACAGGAACAGTGTCGGAGTCCGGACGGTGGTCAGTCGCTCCCAGAATCCGTTGTCGCCGAACGGTTCCTCGATGTAGATGTTGATCAGTGCGGACAGCGCCGCCCGGCGGCGGGCACCCTGGGCCATCGCGATCTCGAACTCGTCGACGGCGGCCTCGAACCATGGTTGGGGCACCCGGTCGGGACGAGCGAACATCGCCTTGGCGCCCGCCATCACCACCCGACGCGGCAGGCCGATCGTCGGCAACCGGGCGATGTCCACCGGCCACCACCGGGCCAGGGGGGCCAGTTGGCGGAACCGGCGGAACGCCGGGGAGGGACACAGCAGCACGAGTTTGTCGACTATGTCGGGATCGCGCATGCCCAATTCCAGTGCGAGTCGGCCGCCCAGCGAATTACCGATCACCACCGCACCGGCGGCGTTCACGGTGTCGAGGACATCGCGCAACCAGCGGTGGAGTTGCTCGGCGGTGTAGGTCCAGGCCGGCGCCTCGGAGGCCCCGAACCCGGGCGGGTCGTTCCCGGCTTCGAGGACGTGCTTCAGGCCCGTCCAGATGGCGCGTTCCTGCCTGCGCCCGATGAATCCGACGACGGGTTCGGCGAGGCGCGCCAGGCCCGGCACCGTGATCTCCCACTCCCACCGGAACCGGGTGCCGCCCGCAACGGGTTCGCATCGCACCTGTCCGGTAACGACCGCACCCGTCATGACGCTCCGTGACGCCAGCCGGCGGGGGCGGTCGAACCCGGTGTACTCGACGATCACCGCGAGTGGTTTGCCTCGGCGAAGAATGGTCGCGTGGAACCGTGTCCCCACCCCGATCGGCCCGTCGGTGAGCTTGACCGAGTCGGTCATGGCCGGGTTGTAGCGCACCTCGTTGCGCTGATCGGCCACGAAGTCGAAAACCTCCTCGACCGGTCGAGCGATATCGAGGCTGCCGCAGATCCGGGCCATCGCCGGTCAGACCACTGGGACGAATCGGATCAACGGGATGGCTCGGGTGGTCCGCTCGGGGATCTTGGCGTAGGAAGGGGCGATGGCCACCACCTGCGGCCACCACTGCTTCGCCTCCACATCGGTGAGCTCGACGGCGCGGACGGTGAGGGTGTGCCCGTCGACCTCGACCGTTACCTCGGGGGTCGCCGTGAGGTTGTGGTACCAGGCGGGGTGAGTCGGGCGGCCACTGTTAGCGGCCACGACGATGCGGTCCGTGCCGTCGGGGAAGTACTGGAGCAGCACGGACCGAGCCAGCCCGGTGCGCCGGCCCCGGGTTGTCAGCACCAGGACTCGTCGCCCCCAGGGCCGCACGATGCGGCCCCTGGTCGCGCGATAGAGCCAGACCCCGAACCGGCCGAACCGGGCGTCGAGATCGTGCTGGATCCTGGCCCACGTTTGCTCACTCACCAACGTGCTCACCCATCTTCCGGCCTCGGGCCGAGGAACTCGGCGAGTCTCGGTCCGCCGAGCATGCGACCGGCGCCTCCGCCCGTCCGCGTGGAGCGGCCACGCCCCTCCGCACTCGGCTGCATCGTGGAACGCGCCGAAACACCTGGCCGATAGCATCCTCCAGCCAGCGCATCCAGCTGCCGCTGGAACCGAAGCTGGGCAGGCGCACCGAACCGCCGGTGAACCGGGTTGCACTGCCACCCCGGTCGGGCCGTTCAGGCCGGTGGCGAGGGTGGTGGGGGTGCTGCGAGATCCTTCGCGGTGTCCGGGATCCAGGTGAATATCGCCCAGATGACGACCACATCGAGCGCGATGATCAGGATCGACCACGCCGGGTAGTAGGGCAGCCACAGGAAATTGACGATGATCGACACTGCCGCGATGACGACCGCCAGCGTTCGCGCCCATATCCCGCCGGTGAACAGGGCGAGACCGACCAGCGCGATCAGCACGCCGAGCACGATATGGATCCAACCCCACACGGTGAGATCGAACCTGTAGGTGTACTCGATACCCACGACGAACACCTCGTCGTTGGCGACCGCGGCGATGCCCTGGAGCACCTGAAGCCCACCGACGGTCACCAGAATGACCGCTGCCCCGATCGACGTGCCGGCCGCGATCTCCTGCTTGACGTTCGAATTCTCGGCCACGGTGGTTCACCCCTTCCGGGCTCGGTGCTGTGCTCTCAGTGTGCGCTGCGCGGCGGGTAGCCACCCGGACTTGCGCAATTCTCGGACCAGCTGTCGCATGGCAGGGGACCGGTATACGGCCCGCGAAGCCAGGCGGAACTTCAGTGCACCCCGGGACGACCAGGCTTCCCCAGCGGCGCCGAAATATCACCGATGACGCGGATGACGGCTTCCGAGCGGTGCCGGGCAAAGGCCATTCAGCCCTATCCAGCACACCGCTGGTGCTGATGAAGTGAAACCAGACAGTGCACGCCAGCGAGAAGAGACCGTGCACGCCAGTGAGGAATCGGTTGTGGAGTAGGCCCTGCCGATCCGGACGCTCGTCGCGCCTTGAACGGGCGCGAACCGACCAGGCCTGGAACGGGATCCGATGACCGTGACCGCCGCAGACGAACCGCTGAATGCCATTCACGCGGCGAGATCGACTGTGGCGTGGGCGTGGGCGGGGGCGTGGCGGTGACCTCCCGAGAAAGGACCACACAGAAGGCGACAACTCGGGTCGAACAGCACCACACGCGAGTGCGGTTGACACGGAATCGATGAAAGAAGGTAGCCATGACCGCGGTACTGAAAAAGGGCAACACCGTCCCCCTGAGATGGGACGAGGTCTACTACACCAACTGTCCCCTCGTCTCGGCCAGCAACGTCGACCAGGAACTGGGCTGGACCCGCGAGGAGTACAAGAAGATCGGCGTGGAATACGCCTTCCTGCGCTCCCGCCGGGAGAACGACTGGTACCCGCACTACATCCACAATCTGGACAATCTGATCCGCTTCGGCGGCCTGTTCCCACCCATTCACGTGCACGCGGACATCCGCCGGACCCGGCTGCTGGGTGCAACGCACGCCCCGCACGAGGGTGGGTGCATGCTGGTGCGCGCCCGGGACGACATCTACCGGATGGCGGAACTGAAGGGCAAGAAGATCGGCCTCACCAAGAGCCTGAACACCATCAAGAACGACTGGTGGCGCATCCAGGAGGAGCAGGGCATCGAGCTGATGCTCCGACTCAACGGACTGACCCGCGCCGACGTCGAGATCGTCGAGTTTCCCTACCCGGACGACTGGTACGACAAGCCCGAGATGCTCGACCCCATGAACAACCCGTCCGAGCTGTGGCTCCGACGTGACCACAAGCACGACCTGGCCTTCCGCCCGCTCGAGACCGCACTCGAGCAGGGCCTCGTCGACGCCATCTACACCCAGAGCAAGCCGTTCCAGCACCTGCAGGAGGCGACCGGCAAATTCAAGGCGATCGAGGACCTGTCCCGGTACCCGGACTGGACCCTGCAGGTGGCCAACATCCCGGCCGTCATCACCTGCACCGACGAAATGGCCGACAAACACCCCGAACTCGTGCTCGCGTTCATGAAGGGCATGATCAAGGTCGGCCGCTGGGCCAACGCCAACAAGCAGGCCGCAGCAGCGATCCTCGACAGGCAAACCTTCTACCTCGACGCCGACGACACCTACGAGGGCATCAAACACATCGACATGGTGCCGAACCTCTCGCCCCAGAACCTGGCGTCCATCGAGATCGGCAAGCACTTCATGCTCGGCCACGGCTACATCGAGAATAACTTCGACGTACACCAGTGGGCCGCCCCCGAATTCCTCGAGCAGGCCGCCAAGGAGCTGCTCGAGGAGGAGTGGATCCGCCGCAGCACCGCCAAACTGCCAGAAGGCACGGCGCTCGAAGTGACCGCCACCCGACTCGGATGAGGACCGTGACGACATGACCAAAACAGCGATCGGCATGATCGAGGAGGCCCGAGCACGGGTCTCCGCCGTGGGCCCCCAAGCAGCCGCCGAACACGCCGCCGCAGGCTCGGTGCTCCTCGACGTCCGCTGAGATTCCCCCGCTTCTCCGGAGACTTTTCTATCTGGCTCCGACGAGCTCGGGTTCGATGATATCTGTCTCCTGTCCGTCTGGTCGGTCGTAGTAGGCGCGTTCGTATTCGTCGGGTGACAGTCCGTGCAGGCCGGCCTGAATCCTGCGCGGGTTGTACCAACCATCGATGTAGCGGAACAACGCCGCCTCCGCCTCGGCTCTGGTGGCGAATGTTCTTGCGGGCCAGTAGATAAGCTCGATCTTGAGTGTCGACCACAGGTTTTCGGCGAGGGCATTGTCGAAGCTGTCCCCGACGCTTCCGGTGGACGGGGCGATGCCCGCGTCGACGAGCCGCTGGGTGAACCGAACCGCCGTAAATTGACAGCCTTTGTCGCTGTGGAAAATCAACTCCCCGCCCCGGACATCGCGGGAGAACAGGGCATAGTCGAGCGCCGAGAGGACCAGGTCGGTGTCCGCCCGCGGGCCGGATCGCCAGCCGACCACCTTGTTCGAGAACGCGTCGCGCACACTCGCCAACCACAACACCCCCTCACCGGTGAGGATCCGCGTCAGGTCGGCCACCCACTTGGTGTTGGGCGCGGTCGCGGTGAAGTCCCGGTCGAGCAGGTCCGGGGCGGCGGTGTGCCGCGGATTCTGCTTGGTCGAGCCACCCTTCCAGCCTTTGCGCAGGTAGGCGCCTCGGCGCCCGTTCTCGCGCATGATCCGCTCGACGCGTTTGCGGCCGACCCGCACCCCGCGGCGGCGCAACTCCAGCCACACCCGCGGGGACCCGTAGGTGCCGGCGAACTCGTGTGAGGCGCGGATCTCGTCGATCAACACCAGCAGCTCGGCGTCCTCCCGCCGCCGCCGAGCGGGCAGGGTTGCTCGTGCCCGCCAGTCGTAGTAGGTCGACGAGGCGATATCCAGGACCCGCAATACGAGACCGACCGAGAAGTCATGCGCATCAATGAAACTCATGACCTTCTCCGGGTCGGGTCGATCTCGGACGCGAAATACGCGCTCGCCGCCCGCAGCACCTCGTTCACCCGCCGCAGCTCCGCGACCTCCCGGGCCAGTCGCCGGTTCTCCTCGATCATCGCCGTCGACGGCCGGTCGTCGCGCTCCCCGTGATCGGCCTCGGCCTGGCGGATCCAGTTCCGCAGCGCCTCCGGGTGCACGTTCAACTGCTCGGCCAGCCGGCGGAGCACCGGCTTCGGATCCGACTCCCGATACAACCGCACCGCACGCTCCCGCAGCTCCGGCGGATACTTCCTCGTTCCCATGACGCCCTTCCTCGGTCTCCAAGATCTAACCTGGTTCGGAAGTCTCCGGGAAAGCGGGGGAAGCTCACGCGAGGCCGAGGAATGGCAGCACGGTCACATCGAGAAGTCCGTGCCCGCCCCGCGCGGGCTGCTCGAGTTCTTCGCGGACCCCACCAGCCCCCGCCACAAGGCGGCACTCGAACCGACCAAACAAGTCATCGTGGTATGCGCCTCGGGGGCACGCGCCGCCCTCGCCGCCGCCACCCTCCAGGACATGGGCTACACCGACGTCGCAGTCCTCGAAGGCGGCTTCAACGAGTGGAAGGCAGCAGGCCTGCCGACCTGCGAGCACGACTACGCAGGAATCTGAGCTCCCCGCTGCCGGTGAGGAGGAGGCGCGAAACCGGTGCTCCCGACAACTTCGCCGCCCGGTGCACCAACCGTTCACACACAATGCGGCCCAGGTACCGATGTCGTAGCGACGTCTTGGGTCCGGTTAGCCGATGACGGATCTGATTGCCCAGCAATGGCATCAGCGCGGCCGTCTCATTTCCTTGGTTCCCTCTGGGTCCGATCACTTGTCGCGCACTGTGGCACTAGCTGATCACTTGCTTGGTGGACAACGGGTTCTCTCCGCGTGTCGGTCAGGTGGTCGTCGTTGTGGCGGCCATGATTGACAAGGGAGATGACGACGATGCGAGCTTTTCCGGTGCAGATGCCCTCTGGAACGCGGTACTGGACTGTGATCGACGAGGACCTGCTGGTCATGTCGGTGGCGGATTCGTATCTGCGGTATGTGAGGTTTGGGCGTGATGGGGCCGAGTCCACGACCAAGTCGTATGCGGGCGCAGTGGCGTTGTATCTGTCGTGGTGCGCGGCCACGGGGCAGGACCGGCGGGCCGCGGCGGGGAAGATCCCGTCGTTCGTGCTGTGGCTTCGCCACTCCCCGTCTCAGCCAGAAGGGGCACCGGCCGGCGGGGTGGGCATGATCGTGGTGCGTGGGCCGAGGCGGATCAACTGCGTGCTCGCGGGGGTGCGGGGGTTCCTGGCCTTCGCGGTGGATCACGGCCACGCTCCGAGAGGGGTGCTTGGTCAACTGTACGAGCTTGCCGATAGCCAGGATCTGCCGGCGGAGGCACGCGGCGAGGACGGCGCCTGGAGGCTGCGGATGAGGGCCCGGCACCGGGTTCCGATTGTCAGGCAACGGCCCGGCCGGGCCAGTGATGAGGACGTCCTCGTGCTGTTGCGGGCGTGTCGATCGGCGCGTGACCGGCTGCTGGTGCTGCTGCTCGCGCGGGCAGGTCTGCGTCGCGGCGAGGTGGTTGGACTGCGGCGCGAGGACATCCACTTCCTGCTCGACTCATCGGCTTTGGGCTGCAGCTTCCCCGGATCGCACCTGCACGTGGTGCGGCGGCAGAACACCAACGGCGCGTGGGCGAAGTCGCGGCACTCGCGGATCGTCCCGGTGGATTCCCTTGTGGTGCAGGCCCACGACCAGTCTGTCGCCGAGCGGGCCACGAAGTCCGCGGCGTGGGAGAGCGACTTCGTGTTCGTGAACCTGTTCCGTGCGCCAATCGGCGCGCCGATGACTCCCGGTGCGGTCAATGCACTGCTGGCGGCGGCCTCCCGCCGCGCGGGTCTGGATCGGGCGGTGCACCCCCACGCGCTGCGGCATGGGTTCGCCAGCAACGTCCTCGATGCCGGCGGGAGCATCGACGAGGTCCAAGAGCTCCTCGGGCATGCCTCGATCAGCTCGAGCCAGGTGTATGTCCACCCCGCACCGGAGCGGTTGCGGGCCGCGGTCGAGCGGGTAGGGGCGGTCGGCCGCGGCGACACCGAGGACGTGACCAGGTGAGCGCGGCGCCGGCTGGTGGGCCGGCCGCCTCGACACACGAGGACGAGCTGGAAGCCGAACTGGCCAAGGACATCTGGGCGATGTCCGTGTTTGGCCACCACGGACGGTTGGACTTCACCGCGATCAGCCAATCCTGGCTGCGCGAAGGTACGAAGCGGTGGGCGATACAAGACCTGATACGCCGTCGAGGCGACGGAGTCACCACAGTGCTGAGAGCTCACGTCGCAGCCTTGGCCGGGCTCTCGGAGAGCCTGCGCGTCCATCGCAGCGACCACGGTCTGATCATCGGCGCGCTCGGCCGCCACGACATCGAGATGTTCTTGCAGCGACTCGCCTACCTGGAGCACTGCGACGAGATCAGCGCCTTGTCCCGATCCCTGAGCTGCCGGAAGGTTCATCACGCGCTACGCCAGATGCGACTACTCGGCCTGACCCGGGCCGGCGACCCACTCGGCGGGCTGCCCGACGACTTCTGGCTCCGCCGCGAGGACATTCCCCGGCGCCCGGACCGGCAAGCCGCACACCGGGCGCTGCCGCCCGAGATCCTCGCCCAGCTCTGTGACGCCCTGCCGCTGCTGCGCACGCGCACCTCCAAGGTGTTGGCCGTTGCGATCGAGCTGCTCATCGACACCGGCCGCCGACCCAGCGAGATCCTGAACTTGCCCTGGGACTGCCTGGGCCACGACCACGACGACAACTACGTGCTGGTCTACGACGATCTCAAGAACAACAGACCCGGCCGACGGCTGCCGATCACCGAGACGACCGCCGAGTTGATCAGCGCCCAACAGCATGCGACCCGGGAACGGTTTCCCGACAGCAACCCGACGGAGCTGGTTCTGCTGCCCGCATCAGACCAGAACGGCCGACGTGCGATGGCCCGACACCAGATCGGCCGAACCCACCGCGACTGGCTCGAGTTGTTGCCGACCCCCATCCGGCGCTCCGACGGCAGCAGCTACGACCTGACCACGATCACGCCCTACTCTTATCGGCACACCTACGCGCAACGGCACGCCGACGCCGGCGTCGCGCTCGATGTGCTCGCCGAGCTTATGGGCCACGAGCTGTTGAGCTCGACGAAGGCCTACTACCAGGTCGGCGAGAAACGTCGCCGAGCCGCCGTCGACCGGCTGGCCAACCACCGGTTCGACCGTTACGGCAACCACATCTGGCGCGACGCCCAGGCTTTGCTCGACGACGAGCACGCTCGGCACGCGCTCGGCCAGGTCTCGGTGCCCTACGGCACCTGCCGCGAACCCTCGAACGTCCAAGCTGGGGGTGGCGCCTGCCCATTCCGGTTCCGTTGCGTCGGCTGCGACCATTTCCACACCGATCCCTCCCATCTGCCCGAGGTGAAGGCATACCTGCATGACCTACTCCGTGACCGCGAACGCGTGCTGGCCGCCACCGATCTCGAAAACTGGTCCAAGACAGAAGCTTTGCCCTCCGAAGAGGAAATCCGCCGAGTTAAAGACCTCGTGCACCGAGTCGAAGAACATCTCGAACAGCTCACCCCCGCCGAGCAAGCCGACATCGCCACGGCCATCTCAGCGGTGCGGCGCACCCGCCAGGTGACCGGCCTGGGCATGCCCAGCATCAACCGCCAGCCCGATCTCGGCAAGCCACTGGAGAGACCGTGAACACCAACACCAACACCAACGCCATCGCCGCCGCCCGGCAGGCCCACAGCACCAGATGCCGACAACGCGTCCTCACCGCGCTCGAGCAGGCTGCCCATTCGGGTGACGAGATCACCGTCTCCGCGATCGCCCGCCGCGCCCGGGTGGACCGCAGCTTCCTCTACCGCCACCGCGACCTGCACGCCGCGGTGCTCGTCAAAGCTGCCGAACCAGCCACCGCCAGCACCGGCGGTCCGAGTGCCAGCCGACCGTCGCTGATCGCCGACCTGGCCAACGCCCACGACCGCATCACCCGTCTGTCTCACGAAAACACCCAGCTCCGCCAACGCCTGTCCGAGCACCTCGGCGAGCAGGCGTGGCGAGAGTCCGGCCTCTGTCCTCCCGACGACATCGACCGGCTCCAACGCCGCGTCACCGAGCTCGAACAACACACTGCAGAACAACGCCGTCAACTCGCAGAACGCGACGACGAACTCGACGCGACACGGGCCACCAACCGCGAGCTGATGACCCGACTCAACCGGCCACACCCCGACGGGGCGTAACCACTAGACCCACACCTGTGGCCCACGCTAGAGTCTCGCCCGACGACGCTTGACATGCACAAACGAGGCGTGCTCCCGGTCCACAGTCGCGTCGGACCCCGAGAGAACCTTGGAAATGAGACGCTGCTGGGACTGCTGTCGGATTTCGCAAACACCCAGGCCCCGGCGTCTCGAAAGTTAATTCCACACTCCCGTGTCATAAAAGCCGTACAGTTCTAACTTTCAGGATGCTCCGTAGGTGGGATACGCCGACGCCCAAACAGGACCTCGAGCGGCAGATCGACCCTTCACCAAAGCTGGGATCGACCCGAACGTCCACGTGGACAAGAAGTCCGGGGCACCCCCCGAACGTCCCGGGTTACAGGCGCTGTTCGGCTACGCCCGAGGCGGCGATGTGATCGTTGGTGCACATCCTCGACCCGCCCGGGTCGGACCGTTCGCCTCCAGGGGAGGCTCTCGCACCGGTCGCTCAGCGAGCACTACAAGAGGTCGAAGTACTGCGAGCGAGCCTTCATGGCATGAATGAGCAGCTCGTTCCCACTGTCGAAGCGCAGGACAACCAGTTCCAGGAGCCGACCGTTCGGATCGAAACCCAGCCGGAACTCGCGCGCGGGGTTGTCATCGTCCAGACCAGCGGCATATACGTGATGCTCCGCCGCGTAGATGCCATCATTTTCGCTGATCCCGTGTTTGAGCGCGGATTTATGCGCCTTCACGCGACCTGGGTCCAGGCACGCACCGCTTCTCGAATCGCCTCAGATCGGGAAACATTCTCCTGCTCGGCACGGGCGTTCAATGCCTTCAGCAATGCCTCGTCCATCCGCACCGGCACCACTGCACCGGGGCCGTCCCCCACGGTCGGTCGACCGCGTTTGCGCAGCTTTTCGACGTCGTAACCGGCCTCGGCCTCGTCTGCCCACTCCTGGATCATCCCGTCCGTGACGGGTGCTCCGTTGATCGTCTCCTCAGCCATACCTATTATCGTAATACGAAAATGAGCTCTAGGCCACGGTCCTCAACCAGGCCCTGGGGCGGTTGAGCCGGGTGATACCTGCCGCTCCCGCCGTTCTTGCGGTCCATTGGGCCCGTCCCGGATCAACAAAGTACCAGGTAGCAGCTCGAAAATAAGTTTACATTCCGTGTCACAACAATCGTACAGACCTAACTTTCGGTACTCTCTGCGCATGGAGTTGGGGTACGCCCGGGTGTCGACGAGCAAGCAGGACCTGACGCGGCAGATCGACGCGCTCCGCAAGGCTGGGGTCGACCCGGCGAACATCTACGTGGACAAGAAGTCCGGGGCCACCACCGAACGTCCCGGATTGCAGGCGCTGCTGAGTTATGCCCGCGAGGGCGATGTGATCGTGGTGCACACCCTCGACCGGCTCGGCCGCACCGTCCGCGACACCCTGAACCTGATCCACGATCTGCACCAGCGCGGCATCGGATTCCGCAACCTGGCCGATCCCATCCGGATCGACTCGACGAACCCGGACGATCCGATGGGTCAGCTGGCGGTGGTGCTGCTGGCGCTGTTCGGGCAGATGGAACGCACCTACGCGGTCGAGCGGGCAGCCCACGCCCGCACCGTGGCCACCGAGAAGGGACGACGCACCGGCCGGCCCAGCGTGGTCACCGACGCCCAACTCGCCTACGCCACCCAACTCCGCGAGGGCGGCGCCACCATCGCCGAGATCACCGACAAGACCGGGTTGACCCGCTCGACCCTCTACCGCCATCTCCCGTCTCGTCCGCCGGAGACGCTCACCGCCGACATCCCGCAATCCGAGGACAGGAAGACCCCGACACCCGTCGCGGCGTCTTCGTCACCGGCGGCCGGACCTTCGGCCTGTCCCACCTGCGGCTACGAGCCCGCCACCCGCCGGGACCTCGTCCCGCACCGCGCCGATCTCGCGACCATCTGGTTGCACCTCGGCGATCGCGGCGATCTGCGCGAGGCGCGGCACTGCGCTCGCTGTCAGCCCCACGGGCACGTCCTGGTGGTCAGCTGCACCCGGTGCGGGGACGGTCCGCTGGTCACCGGCGCCGATTCCGGCACCGATGAAATCCCGGCGTCAGTGCGGGACTGGCTCACGCAACAGGATTGGGTAGTAGATTCGGACCTGTTGTGCCCCAACCATTCCTGAACCTCAGCGGGTTTCGCCGCCGTCGAGGTCGTCGAGCAGGTGCTGCAGCCGCCGGCAGGTCGCTTCGTGCCGTTCGACTTCCCGGTCCCAGCCGCGGGTGCGGGCGTCGTCGATCAGGACCTGTTCGGTCGCCAGGCGCGCCCGGATCCGCGGCGCGTACTCGCTGGTGGCGAGGAACTTCGGACAGGTGAGGATCAGGTCGCACTCGCACGGTCCCTCGGCGGGCAGCCGCAGGCAGTGCCCCAGTTCGAGTTCGGTCTTGAGGAAGTTCGTCTTCAGCCAATCCACGGTCTTGTCGTCGAGAGCGTCGTGCAGAAGGGCGTCGGCGGCCGGGCCGGCGATCCGGTGCCCGTCGGCGAGGGCCGTCTCGTACTGGCGCCGGATCTCGGGGTCCGAGATGCGGCTGTAAATCATCGACATCGTGGCACTGCGATGACCGAGTATTGCCATGATCGTCTGAATCCGGGCACCGCCCTCGGCGAGCTGGGTGCCGAGGGTGTGCCGAAACCGGTGCGCGCTGACGGTCGGGGATCCTCGGTCGTCGACCAGACCCGTTGCCGCGCAGACAGTACGGAATGCCTCGTCGAAGAGGGTTTTACTCGAGAGTAGCTTGCCGCGGCGGATGAAGACGTAATCGACTCGGCGGCCGGTGACCTCGTCGATCCGGGCGATCGAGCGTTGTGCCCGGGCTAGGCCGATGGCGTGTTCGAGCGCCGTGGCCGCGTCCGGGTGCAGGGGGACGATCCGTTCGGTGCGGCCTTTGCCGACCGGGATCCGCAGCCGTGGATGCCCGCCCGGATAGGTGTCGAGGCAATCCCAGGTCAGTCGGCGGATCTCGTCGCGGCGAGCCCCGGACCACCGCAGCAACAACAGCGCGGCCCTTTGCAGCGGGTCGGCCAGGTCGTCGACCGCGGTCATGATCGCGTCGAGTTCGTGTTGCGGAAGATACCGGGGAATCGACTCCGGACGCCGCGGTGTGTCACGAGAGGTCAGCAACGGTCGTCCGGGCACCTCCGCCCATCCCCAGACCGCGGTGTCGCGGCAGAAGCCGGCGATCGCGTTGAGTTCGTGCTTGACCGTGGTTGTCGCCAGCGGCAGACCGGTGTGTTGACTCGGACAGGTCGGCAGCGACCGCATGTACTCTTCGACGATGGCGCGATCGACCTGCGCGAAACTGCCGACCTGCGGATGATTCTCGCCGAGCCAGTTGACGAACCGGCGCAGAGCCTGCCGGGCGTTGTGAACCGTCTGCGGGCGATCCAGCTTGGCGTCGAGCCGCAGTTGTAGGTATCGCTCGATGACCGCCCGGATCTTGGGCGGACACGGTTCGGGAAGCAGGCGGTCGGTCCAGTTGTCGATCGTTCGCGTGCCGATGCGCGGCGCTGCCGTGACCTGGCCGACGTTGTACAGCAGCACGTGGGTGGCGTGCAGGTTCGCGAGGTGGTTGCGGAGGAACCCGCGGTTGGCGTCCGGATCATCGTGAAACTGGCCGTTCGCGAACAGGGTCCGGCGCAGAACATTGAAATCGTCGCGTGCGGCGAAGTCGCGGATGGCCGACCCGAACGCGAACAGATCGGCGGCGGTGATCGCGGTCATGTCGGGGTCGCCGCGGTGGAGCATGACCCGGCCCAGGCACCACGTCAGACTGTTCCGTGCCTTGGTCGGGGCGTGGCCCAGTTCGGTCAGTCGCGCGACCCACTGCTCGAACAGTAGGAGATCGACGCCGAGTTCGGTGCTGCCGCTGCGCCGGTCCAGCAGACGCGCGTACTTTCGGCCGAGAAGGAAGTCGAAGTCCAGGCCAACCCCTTGCACCATGGACAGATACACCAGATATCCGCTGGCGCGATGCGAGTCGGTGCGCCCGTTCGATCGCATGCCCTCGCCGACAAATCCCAATCGCACCGGCAGTGGCTGCTCGAACCACGCCTCGAGGTTCGGCCACCGCTCGACGAACCGCCGATAGGCCCCCATCCGCTCCCACCGGGCCGGCAGGTGAGGAACGTGCGCGTCCACCCACACCCGGTATTCGCTTTCATCGACGTGCCGGCGCGGGGCCGGTACCGGTCCCGCGGCTGCCGGCCCGGTCATCGGCGATCCCGCAGCGCAGCCGCGTACTCGTCACGAACCTGCTGGTCGGAGACCCGGGTGTAGATCCGGGTCGACTCCGGTGAGGCGTGTCCGAGGCGTCGTTGCAACGCCAACTCCCGCATCCCCGCCTCCCACATCGCTGTCGCGTGGGTATGCCGCAGGGCGTGTGGGGTTTTGTCCACCGTGCGTATCCCGAGCGTGTCCAGCCGCCGGGCGAACATCCGCACGAGCGCGGCGTACGAGAGCGGCTCGCAGCTACGAGCGCCCCTGCCCCCGACCAGAAACACGAACGGACTCGGTGCGTCGACCGGACGTTCATGGAGCACATACCGATTGACCGCATCCAACGTGCGAGGGTCGAGCAGGTCGACGACCCGTTCGTGCCGGGACTTCGCCCGCACGCCCCGCGGATGGTCGTCTCGTTTACGAATCGTGACCCGCCGTCGGCCGTAGGCGATATCGCCGAGCTGGAGCCCGAGCACCTCTCCCGGACGCAGGGCACCGTCGAGCATCAACAGCACCATCGTCAGATCCCGCAAACAGGTCATACTCTCCAGCAGCGCAGTCACCTCAGACTCGCTCATCGGACGTGGCAACCGGTGCGGCAACCGGACCCGCACCTCCCGGCTGACCGGCTGCTGCCTACTCGCATTCCCCATGCAGGGGCGGTGCCGTTCGGCGACCATCGCCAGCGCCACATCACGACGGCGCCGCATCGGGTTCTCGCCGGTGACGAGTTCGGCGACGATCGCCCAGTCGTAGAAACTCGATACCGCGGCCAGCACTCGCGCCACGCTCGCTGGCGCCCACAGCCGCCCGCCGGACCCGACGGACGAGAGGCCCAGCCGCTGCGCCGGCCCACGCACCGGTCGTCGCCGCAGCCATCCGAGCAGCTCCAGGGCCAGTGACGGCCGGAATTCGCGCCATTCGATTCCGCGTTCGGCGAAGAACTCGAACACCAGGCGCAGATCGTAGCCGTACGCGAGTGCCGTGTTCGGGCTCCGGCCGGAATCCAGCACGTACCGCAGGAACCGGGTCACCGGTGGCACCGGCTCACCATCGGCTCCCACCAGGACCACCGAGGACACGATCCCGCCCGTCTTCACGGTCTGCACGTGCATGACCCCAGCCCACCACCGGGTGATCCGATCCGCGTGCCGACTCGCCGTGAGATGTCCACATAAGAAAGAACTTCAGCAAGATATCGGGGTATTACTTCTCGAAGGCCGGCAGCAGCCGCGGGAGCAGGATGTTCTTGGCGGACCCGACGAAACCCACGCGCAGTCCGCCGCTGAATCCGTGCGCGGTGGACCGCGCCACCCTGGCCACTTCCTCGGCGTGGAAGAGCGCGGCCCGGGCATCGGTCAGCGCTGCCTCTCCCGCCGTGGTCAACCGCACCCGGTGGGTGGACCGGACGAACAGTTCCGCGCCGATCTCCTCTTCGAGTTTGCGGATCGACACGGACAGCGGCGGCGGCGTCGAAAGCATGAGCAACGTCGAGTTCTACACCACCGACATCCGCTGGGGTTCCCGTCAGGGAACGGTGAAACTGCACGACCGCCTCGACCGCGGCCGGGAACGGTCTCAGCCCGTCGAACGATTCGGCTACCTCTCCGGGATGATCGAGACGGCGGAGAACCTCGCGACCGGATACGGCATCCCCCGCGAGTCCGCCGACGCCTTCGCCGCTCAGAGTCATCACCGTGCCGCCGCCGCGTGGCACGAGGGACGCTTCACGGACGAGGTCGTGCCGATCAAGGTTCCGCAGCGCAGAGCCGAGCCCGTGATCTTCGACCGAGACGAGGGAATCCGGGCCGACTCGAGCGTCGAGAAGCTCGCGACGCTGCGCACCGTCATGCCGAACGGCACCGTCACGGCAGGCAACGTCTGCCAGCAAAACGATGCCGCCGCGGCGTGTCTCGTGGTCGCCGAGGATCAGCTGGGCCGGCTCGATCTCGAACCTCTCGGCTTCCTGCACGGGTGGGCAGCCGTCGGATGCGAACCCGCCGAAATGGGAATCGGCCCGGTCCCGGCGGTGCGGAAGCTGTTCCGAAAACTCGGACTGGGATTCGGCGACATGGACCTCGTCGAAGTCAACGAGGCCTTCGCAGTTCAGGTCCTCGCCGTGCTGCAGGGCTTCGGGTACGAAGACCAGTCGAAGGTCAACGTCAACGGCTCCGGAATCTCCCTCGGCCACCCCGTCGGCGCCACCGGTTCCCGGATCATGACAACACTGCTCCACGAACTGAAGCGTCGCGGCGGACGCTACGGACTGGAAACGATGTGCATCGGCGGCGGGCAGGGCATCGCCGCCGTCTTCGAATCCGCGTGAGCATTCGCGCTCGTCGTCCTGAACTCGGCGCGCATACCGGGGACAGCTTCACGGTCTCGCCCCGGATCGACGATGCGCGGCGAGTCTCGGCGAACTTGCCTCTCGATCAGCCGATCGGCTGCGGCATCCGGACTGTTCGGTAGCTGCAGCTGATTTCGTCACCGGTGGACGGATCACGCAGAGCGACCTTCCAGGAGTCAGCGAACTGGTTCACGCCGTGCCGCATCGAGATCGTCCCCGACACGAGAACGGTGCCCGGCGTGTGCAGTCCCCTCTCGCGAAGGACGTCGAGCCAGTACTTCGGTGCGAGCAGGTCGGCGAGCATCCCGGTCTGGATCAGGGTGGACGGTTCGCCGTCGCCTTCGCCGACCCATGCCGACAGGGTGATGTCGTCGAGGCGGTCGGCGATATCCGACAACCGCCAGGCGCGGGACCCGAGAACGTCGGGTGCGGCGTTCTTGCTCCACGCCACGCTGTGTACCTCGAGGTCGCGGTCGGTGTGGTCGCAGGCGACGGTCAGCAGTACGTCGTCCTCGGTGATCACCAGGGCCCACTCGGCCTCTCCGGAGGTCCGGTCGTGCTGGACGAAGACCTCGGTGGTCTGCTGCGCAAGGTAGGGCGAGATGGGGTACATCGCAGGGATGGTCGTAGGCGCCGGTACGCCCAGTTCTGCAAGTTCGGCGATGTGCGACGCAACCTCTTCCTGGTTGCGTCCGGCATAACCGGCGTTGAGGAGGGTGGTGACCTCAACGGTGTCGACGGTGCCGTCCGGCAGGGTGAACGTGAGTTGCGACATTTGGAGAGTCTCCTGAAGTTCTGGCCCCGGTTCCCTCTCGAGATCAGGGCGTTTTGTTACTTTCTTGGTTTTTCTGCGCCAAGGGCTTGCGCATACGTCTTGTATACATCAAGTATATGTCTAGTACAACGGCAGCGGTGAGCTGAACCACAGAAAACCGGGCCGTGCGGGACCAGAATTCAACCCACAAGGAGTTGTCATGATCGGAGAGTCCACCTCCGTCGATGCCGGCAGGTCGGCACCCGTAGACAGGAAGGGACTAGCGAAAGCTTTCGCCGCCAGTCTCACGGGTACCGCATTGGAGTGGTACGACTTCGCGGTCTACTCGGCGGCGGCCGCCCTGATCTTTCCGCAGATATTCTTCCCGGACAGCGACCCCCTCACGGGAACCTTGCTCGCGTTCTCCACCTACGCCGTCGGCTACGTGGCGCGGCCGATCGGAGGGTTCGTCTTCGGACGCCTCGGCGACGTCATCGGACGCAAACAACTGCTGGTGATCACCCTGCTCCTGATCGGTGTGACAACCTTCGCGATCGGCCTGCTTCCCGGCTACGACCGTATCGGTATCGCGGCACCCGCCATTCTCGTGATCCTGCGGTTCGCGCAGGGCGTGGCGGTCGGCGGAGAGTGGGGCGGCGCCGTCCTCCTGTCGAGCGAATACGGCAACCCACGCCAACGCGGCTTCTGGTCATCCGCAGCTCAAATAGGACCTCCCGCAGGCAACCTGATGGCCAACGGAGCGCTCGCCCTCCTCACCATCTCCATGACCGAGGCCCAATTCGAGTCCTGGGGATGGCGTCTCGCCTTCCTTCTGTCCGCGCTACTCGTCGGCTTCGGCCTGTGGATTCGCCTGAAGCTCGAAGACACCCCTGTCTTCAAGGCCCTGCAGGAGTCCGGCGACCGCGCCGAAGCCCCCATCCGCGACGTACTCACAAAGCAGACCCGGCCACTCGTCGCCGCGATCCTGTCGCGTATCGCCCCGGACGTGATCTACGCACTCTTCACGGTCTTCGCGATCACGTACGGCACCCGTGAACTCGGCTTCGAGCGTGGCGAAGTACTCACCGCAATCCTGGTCGGCTCGGCATTCCAGCTGGGCCTGATCCCCCTTGCCGGGGCACTTTCGGATCGCATCAACCGCCGCCTGGTCTATGCCGTCGCCGCTGTCGGCGGTGTCGTTTGGAGCGCCCTCTTCTTCCTCGTCATCGGTGGCGGCTCATTCCCGCTGCTCATCGTCGGGGTGGTCGTCGGGCTCGCGTTCCACTCGTTCATGTACGGACCCCAGGCGGCGTTCGTCACCGAACAGTTCACGGTCGCCTTGCGCTCAACCGGCAGTTCACTCGCCTACACGATTGCCGGCGTGTTCGGCGGTGCGATGGCACCGCTGATCTTCACCTACCTGCTGAGCAGGACCGACAGCTGGGTGCCGATCGCCGTCTACGTGCTGATCGTCGGAGTGCTGACCCTGATCGGTCTCGCGCTGGGGCGCAACCCCGACCCGAGCGAGGACGAGCACTACGCACTACTGGCCAGCGAGAATGCTAGGCACGCAAGAGAATCTGAAGCGTAACCTCGAGATGAGTGTTGATCTTCTCGTGCACCAGGCTCTCGTCGCCGGCTTCGAGCGCGTCGATGATGGCCTGGTGCTCGGCGCACACCCGATGTTGCCGATCGGACGCACTGAAGAGCGCCGTCAGACCGACACGGAGCTGGCGCGCCCGGAGTCCGGAGTAGGTGCGCGACAGCAACTCGCTCCCGGCCGCATCGATGAGGAACTGATGGAAACGGCCATCCCAGTCGATGAAGGCACGGGCCGCTTCTGCGCTCGGATCGGTCGCGAACGCTTCCTGCTCCGCCAGCGCCGAACGCATCACTTCGAGGGGTACCCGCCCCTCCTCCAGGGCGCGGCTGGCGGCGTGACGTTCGAGGACACCGCGCAACTCCATCAGTTCCGCGATCTGCCGGCCCGACATCGCGGGGACGTGCGCCCCGCGCTTGGGCACCATTTCGACGAGGCCCTCCGCCTGAAGCATGAGCAGCGCCTCACGAACGGGAGTGCGGGACACGCCGACCCGCGTCGCGAGTTCCTGCTCGTTGAGAAAGGAACCGGTTGCCGCCGGCGACGTCAGCACCTGATCCCTGACGTACAGATAGGCCTTCTCTCGACCCGACAACTCGACAGCTGGACCCTCGGTCCCACCCATTTCTTGCATACAACATGTATACACCACATCACCAGCAGCTAGGAGCAATATAGTGACGCTACGCATCAGCCTCGCCCAGATCACCAGTTCGACGGACCCCGAGGCCAACCTGGCAGTGATCGACAAGCAGGTGGCGGCCGCCGTGGACGCGGGATCGCGTCTGGTGGTGTTTCCCGAGGCCGCCATGCAACGGTTCGGCGGACCGCTCACCCACGTCGCGCAACCGCTCGACGGGACGTGGGCCGACGCCGTCCGCGAGTGCGCCGACCGAGCCGGCGTCACCGTGGTCGCCGGTATGTTCACCCCCTCCGACGACGGCAGGGTCCGCAACACACTGCTCGTCACCGGCGGCGGCGTCGACACGCACTACGACAAGATTCATCTCTACGACGCCTTCGGGTTCGCAGAATCCGACACGGTCGCACCGGGAACCGAGCCGCTCGTCGTGACCGTCGACGGCGTCGGAGTCGGCATCGCCACCTGTTACGACATCCGCTTTCCCGGGCTCTTCCAAACGCTCGCCGATCGCGGTGCGGACCTGACCGTGGTCGCCGCGTCCTGGGGCAGCGGCCCCGGCAAGGTCGGCCAGTGGACACTCCTCGCCCGGGCACGCGCCCTCGACTCCACGACGTTCATCGCTGCCTGCGATCAGGCCGACCCGGCAGCATCCGGCGAGGAAGTCCACGGCACGACGCCGCTCGGCGTCGGGCACAGCATCGTCGTATCACCCACGGGAGCTGTTCTGGGCCAACTCGACTCGGGCCCGGGGATGCTCACGGTGGACATCGACACGGACGTCGTCGCGCAGGTGCGAAAGGCATTGCCGGTCCTCGCCAATCGGCAGTTCTGATACACCCGGGTCGCGCGATCGGCGCGGTTACCGTCCGAGCAGCTGATGCGCCCGCAGACCGACGTACAGTTCGGCGGCGTCGATGGGATCGGAGAAATCGCGTCCCGTGAGGGTGTGGATTCTGCGCAGCCGGTACAGGACGGTGTTGCGGTGGTAGTGCAGTTGGGTGGCCGCCGCGGTGGTCGAGCCGCGACACGAGAACCACGCGTCGAGGGTGGCGAGCAGGCTCTCCTGCTCCTCCGCGGGCAGGGCCAGCACCGGCCCGAGGATCTGGTTCGACGCGAGCTTGCCCGCGTCGGGAACGCTGACCAGCAGCAGCGACACCGGCACCGACTCGTAACGGGTGACGGTGCATCCGCCGTGTCCGGCGCAGCGACGGGCGATCCGTGCCTGCTCCACGGCCCGGCTCGTCCCGCCGGGACGTCCGAACACCGAGCTGACCCCGATCCGTCCGTGACCGGTGCGGCCGAGGAGGTCCAGCGCGGATTCGAGCACCTCGGCGGTGGCGGCCCACAGCAGTCCGATCCGGCCGTCGACCTCCGTGTCCCACACCGAGTCGACACCCACACCGCGAAGGTCCGACTGGACGACGTCCGCGGCGGACGGGGACGCCGCCGCTTCCACGGACACGACGAGGAAGGTGCTGTTCTCCGGAATCCGGAACGTGCGGAGCGCGTCGGCGGCGCCGGCCGGGTTGGCGGCGTGGTCACCGAACAGGGTTCTGATCAGCCGGCCCCGCGACTCGGCGTCTTCACGGGCCCGCAGGTCGGCGGTCTCCCGGTATGCCTCCGCGGCGCTGTCCGAGTAGACGTCCACGAGCGCCCACACCTGGGCGGCCATGTCGAGCAGGGCGTTGGTGGCGCGACCCTCCGAGCGGTCCATCAGTTCGTCCCAGATCAGGCGGCCGCCGAGCCGGAACGCGTGGAGCAATGCCGCGAGCGGCACACCCTGTTCGGCCTTCAACTGTCCGGCCGCACGCGCCGCCTCGAGCCGTACCGGAGCGCTACCCGCCAGGTTGCCCAGCATCGCCGTCAGATTGTCGACGCACGCCGCGTACAACTGCTCGGGGGTGAGGAGGGTCGCCTCCACGTAACCGTGCTCGGCCGACAGGATGCGCGAGACGAGTTGCTCGGACAACTGGTCCACGGACTCCAGCATCGATCCGAGAAGATCGGTGGGCGACGGCGCGACATCCGAGCTGACAGTCATCCGGCAAGACTATCCACCGGGCGTGGTCCGCGCCATACCCTTTTGTGCGACGGCATAGCCCGGATGTTCACATTGACAGCCGTTGCCTATGGCGCGGTGCCCGGAACTGGGACGAGAATCAGTGTTCTACGCCACAGTATCTTTTCGTTTCTGCGGCGCGGTCCTTCATGTACTCGACCCGAGCGGAGCTGTCCACAGTGAGCACTTCAGAACCCGAGGCCACCTCCAACACCCCCGACGCGACCTCCCCACACCCGGACGTCGACGCGGCCCTCGCCGACCTCGCCGAGGGCGAGAAGACCTGGGCCGACCTCTCCCTCGCCGATCGCAGGAAACTCCTCGACAAGGTGCACGACCTCACCGTGCAGCACGCAGCCGACTGGGTGGACACCGCCGTCGCGATCAAGGGGCTGGACCCGAAGTCGCCGCTGGTCGGCGAGGAATGGATGTCCGGACCGTATCCGCTGGCCACCGGCACCGCGGCACTGTCCGCGAGCCTGGCGAAACTCGAAGCCGGATCCAGCCCGCTGGACGGCGCCACGTTCGGCACGGCGCCCGGCGGCCGCACCACGGTCAAGGCGCTGCCCCTGAACATCTTCGACAAGCTACTGCTCAGCGGATTCAGCGCGGACGTATGGTTGCAGCCGGGAATCGATCGTGCGACGGCACAGCGCGACGCCGGCCTCGCCCAGCGTGACCCGTCGCGGACACAGGGCATCGGCGTGGTCCTGGGCGCGGGCAACATCACCTCGATCGCCCCGCTCGACACCCTGTACGAACTGATCGCGCACAACCGCGTCGTCGCACTCAAGCTCAACCCCATCACCGACCGCCTGCTGCCCGTGCTGACACGTGTCCTGGAACCGCTCATCTCGATCGGCGCGGTCCGGTTGCTGACCGGCGGCGCGGAGGTCGGGACGTATCTGGTGCACCACGACCTCGTCGACCACGTGCACATGACGGGCAGCGCGCTCACCCACGACGCCATCGTGTTCGGCACCGGCGAGGAGGGCGCGCGGCGCAAGGCTGCGAACGAGCCGATCCTCGGCAAGGCGATCTCCAGTGAACTCGGCGGTGTGTCCCCCACCATCGTGCTGCCCGGTGAATGGAGCCGCGCCGACATCAAGTTCCAGGCCGAACACATTGCGACGCAACGACTCCACAACGGCGGCTACAACTGTGTCGCGGCGCAGGCGGTGGTCGTGTCGTCCGAGTGGAAGCAGCGCGACGAGTTCGTGGCAGCCCTGAAGGAGGCCCTCGACACGGCACCGGACCGCGCCGCGTACTACCCCGGCAGCGACTCCCGGGTCGCCGGCGCCAAAGCGTCGTTCCCCACCGCCGCACGCCTGGGTGAGAACGGCGGACGCGTCCTGGTCACCGATCTCGAGCCCGGCGCCTACGCCCCGCTCCTGCAGACCGAGTACTTCGCCCCGGTGCTCGGCGTGATCGACCTTCCCCACGGCGGCGCCGAGTTCGCGGCACACGCCGCGGACCTCGTGAACGAGGATTTCATCGGCACCCTCGGCGTCAACATCGTCGCCGCGCCGCAGACCATCCGCGAGCTGGGCGCGGAGTTCGACTCACTGCTCGAGAGCCTCCGCTACGGAACCATCGCCGTGAACGCGTGGACCGGCGTCGGGTACCTCACCGCCACCGCGACCTGGGGAGCCTTCCCCGGCCACACCCTCGACGACGTCCAGAGCGGCATCGGCGTGGTGCACAATGCCCTGCTCATCGACCGGCCGGAGCGTACCGTCGTCCGGGGCCCGTTCCGCCCGTCGCCGCGGTCGATCCTGAACCGTGAGATGTCCATCTCGCCCAAGCCCCCGTGGTTCGTCACCAACCGAACCGCCGCCACGACGGGCCGATTGCTGACAGGATTTGCCGGTGCACCCTCATGGACCCGGCTGCCGGCGATCTTCGCGTCCGCGCTGCGTGGATGAGGGCTGCGTGTCCTCGATCCCTCACCCTCGTCGAAGTGGAGATGAACGATGAACCAGGAACTGTCTGTGGCCGACTACGTGATCGTGGGGTCGGGTTCGGCAGGTGCCGTGCTGGCCGACCGGCTCAGCGCCGACTCCGGCAGCGAGGTCGTGGTCCTCGAGGCCGGTGGTGAGGACAAGGACAAGTTCGCGCACATCCCCGCCGCCTTCTCGAAACTGTTTCGCAGTGATTTGGATTGGGACTACCTGACCGAGCCGCAACCTGGGCTCGGCGGGCGGACGATCTACTGGCCGCGCGGCAAGATGCTCGGCGGCTCGTCGTCGATGAACGCGATGATGTGGGTGCGCGGGTTCGCCGCCGACTACGACGAGTGGGCCGAACTCACCGACGACTCCTGGTCGTTCAAGGAAGTGGTCAAGTACTTCCGCCGCATCGAGAACGTGCAGGACGCGTCGGACGCCGACAGCGGAACCGGCGGACCGATCGTCGTCTCGCAGCAGCGGAGCCCCCGGGCCCTCACCGCGTCGTTCCTGGCGGCGGCCGAGGAGACCGGCTACCCCGTCGAACGGGCGAACACCACTCGGCCCGAGGGCTTCTCACAGACCATGGTCACGCAGAAGCGGGGCGCGCGGTGGAGCACAGCCGACGCCTACCTCCGGCCGGCGCTGAAACGGAAGAATCTGACCGTCCTCACCGGCGCCCAAGCCACCCGGGTTCTGTTCGAGGGCTCCGCGGCCGTCGGCGTCGAGTACGAGGAGGACGGGGTGCGACGCACCATCCGCGCCGCAAAGGAAGTGATCCTCGCCGGAGGGGCGATCAACTCCCCGCAACTCCTCATGCTGTCGGGCATCGGCGACGAGGCACAGTTGCGCGAGCACGGAATCGCGGTGCAGCAGCACCTGCCGGAGGTCGGGAAGAATCTGCTCGATCACCTGGTGTCGTTCCTCGGCTACAGCGTCGACTCGGACTCGCTGTTCGCCGCCGAGAAGATCCCCGAGCTGCTCAACTACCTGACCCGTCGCCGCGGCATGCTCACGTCGAACGTGGCCGAGGCGTACGGCTTCACGCGCAGTCGGGACGATCTGGCACTGCCCGACCTCGAGATGATCTTCGGGCCGGCGCCGTTCTTCGACGAGGGCCTCATCCCGGCAACCGGTCACGCCGCGGTGATCGGCACCATCCTCGTGAAACCCGAGAGTCGAGGCGAGATCTCGCTGCGGTCGGCGGATCCCCTCGCCAAGCCGATCATCGATCCCCGCTACCTCAGCGACAGCGGCGGAGTCGACCGGCGGGCGATGCTCGAAGGACTGCGCCTGTGCGACGCCCTCGCATCGGCTCCGGCGCTGAAGTCGCGTCTCGGCAACATGATTCGCCCGGCCGTCACGCCGAGCACGCCGCTCGACGAGATTCTCGCCCGGGCACTGCAGGAGAATGCCCACACGCTCTACCACCCGGTCGGGACGTGCCGCATGGGCAACGACGACGCCAGCGTCGTCACGCCCGACCTGCGGGTGCGAGGTGTCGACAAACTGCGCGTCGCCGACGCGTCGATCATGCCGGCCATCATCCGCGGGCACACCCACGCACCCTCCGTCCTCATCGGTGAGCGGGCGTCGGATCTGATCCGGAACGCGTAGGGCGCTTCGCGCCCCGTGCGTGGTTTGCGAGTGCAGAGACTCGTTAACCACGCACGGGCGGCGGAGCCGCCTAGTACCGGCGCGCCGCGTAGAACGGCATCGAATCGAGGGGCGCCTGCTTCACCGGCTGCCCGGCGGTGGGCGCGTGGACGACCGTGCCGTTCCCGGCGTAGAGCCCGACGTGGTTCGCCCCGTTGAACAGGACGAGGTCACCCGGTTGCAGGCTGCCCTTGTCGACGGGCGAGCCACCGTTCACCTGGTCGTAGGTGGTGCGAGGCACCGAGATGCCTGCCTGCTTGTACGCCCACTGCACCAGACCTGAGCAATCGAAGGCGTTCGGCCCGGTAGCGCCCCAGACGTACGGCGATCCGATCTTCGATTCGGCGGCCGCGAGAGCCTGCGCGCCGTGGGTGGATGGCAACGCCGGCGGGGCAGGCAACGGTCCCGGGAGAGGCCCCGGGTTCGGAGCCGGAGCCGGAGCCGGCGGCACCGGCGGCACGCCTGGTACCTCGAACGTCCCAATCCCTGGGATCGTGATCGGCTCCGCTGCAGCGGGAGCGACGGGAAGCAGAAATGCTCCCACTCCCACACCGGCGGCGATCAGAAGACCGCCGGTCGAAAACTGCAGACGATTGCCCCGACGCAATCTATGCTTGGCCATTGAGCTGAGTCCTTCAATTCATGAGGTTCCGGCGACATCAGTGCCGCTCGGACGAGACGTTAGATAACATCCCGGTCACGGACTCAGCGGACAACGGCCGAATGGCCCATATACATACCTGTTTTCGCAATACGGGTATATAACGATCAGATCTCGAACCGACCGGTCAGTCACGAAACTTCAGAAACAGGTATGCCTTCAGGCAATTCGGCCCGTTACCGAAGGCATGCGCGTCGTCCACGCTGTTGGGCGTGTCACTGATCCAGAATTCAGAACCCGAGATCTTCGGGGAACCCGCCGATGCGGACGCCGCGACCCTCACTGTGGTGGGGCGCGGCTCACCCGTCGTCTTCCTGCACGGATGGGGGCTCACCCCGCGGGTGTACGGCCGCAGCCTGTCGATGCTCGCCCAGCAGGGACATCGCGTCGTCACTCCGACGCTCCCCGGCTTCGGCGGAACTCCCGACCATCCGCCCGAGGCCCGCACCTTCGCGGGTTACGCGGCGTGGCTGGGACGGTTCCTCGACGAGGCGGGAATCAGCGAACCGGTGACACTGGTCGGCCACTCCTTCGGCGGGGGCGTCGCCATTCAGGCTGCCCACGACCTTCCGGAACGGGTCGCACGCCTGGTGCTCGTCAACTCCGTCGGCGGTGGCGCCTGGTCGTCCGACGGTTGGGGAATCCGGCCCATCGGCGAGAGGCCGCTGTGGGACTGGGGCGCTTCGGCGCTGGGTGAGGCGCTGTCGATCCGGACCATCGCGCACACGACGGCGTCGCTCGTCAACGGTTTCCTGCCCAACACGCTGCGGGATCCGGGTGCGGTCTGGCGCACCGCGCACCTGGCCAGACGGGCGGACCTGCGCGACGAACTCGGCGTCCTCGCCGACCGGGGCCTACCGGTGTCCCTCGTCTGGGGTCGCGGGGACCGGACGATTCCGCTCGCCAGCTTCGAGTCGATGCGGAAGGCACTCCGCAATCCGACCGTCCTCACCGTGACGGGCGGTCACGGCTGGCTGATCCACGACCCCACCTCGTTCGCCGACGCCGTCCGCCGGGCACTCCGCAGCCCGTGAGTGGTTGACGAGTGCAGAGACTCGCACACCACGCACGGGCGGCGGAGCCGCCTACTTCTCGCCGCGGAACGCCCCACCGGCGATGGACGTGGACTCCTTGCCGTCGGGGCCGACGGGAACGTCGCCCTCGAGGGTGGTGCGGTACAGGACGCGGGTGACGTCGAGGTGGTCGAGGTCGGTGGGCGCGAGGTGGGCGGTGGCACGGTTGTCCCAGAACGCGAGGCTGCCCGGCGCCCAGCGGAACCGCACCGTGTAGGCGGGATTCGTCACCTCGGCGAACAGCAGGTCCAGCAGGCGGTCGCTCTGCGACGGCGAGACCCCGACGATCCGGCTGGTGAAACCGGGTGTGACGAACAGTGCCCGCTCCCCCGTCACCGGGTGCACACGTACCACCGGGTGTTCGGTGACGAGGGGGTTCTCCCGCGTCTTCTGGGCGTAGCTGCTGTCCTCGGCCCACTGCGGGTGCCGTCCGCCGAACCGGTGCTCGGCGCGGAGACCGTCGACGAGGCCCTTCAGCGAGTCCGGCAGACCCTCGTATGCGGCGACGAGGTTCGTCCACTGGGTGTCGCCGCCCTGCTCCGGGACGATGTGGGCGCGCAGGATCGTGCCGGCAGGAGGGTTGATCAGCGCGGTGACATCCGTGTGCCACTTGTTGTCGTAGCTGTACTTCTTGCGCCCGAAGCGCTTCTCGTACTTGCGGCTGTCGACGGCGAGGATCTGCGGGAAACCCTCGGGGGCTTCGTCGTCGTACGGGTGCGACGGCGTCACGTCACCGAACTTCCGCGAGAACGCGATCTGTTCGGCATGCCCGATCTCCTGGTCGCGGAAGAACAGGACCTTGTAGCGGTGCAGGGCGTCGCGGACCTGCGCTACCTCGTTGTCGGCCAGTTCTTTCCGGAGGTCGATTCCGGAGATCTCGGCGCCGATGTGCCCGGCGACGGGGCGGACCTCGAGCGCGGTGTCGGCGGTCCGATCCGAATCGGCGGGCGCGGCGGTGGTGAGTGTCATGAGTACTCCTGGTTTCGGGCTGAATCGATACGTCGCGATCATCATCGAATCCCGAACCACGTTGCTACAACGGTATTTTCACAATGCGAAAAAGGTTCACCCTGAGTTTTTCCCTACCGGAACGCGGGAAATGCGGTTCCGGCGCCCGCGCCGATCCGCGCCGCGACGCCGCGCATCGGCGGCACGATCTCCCGCACCAGTTCGTCGGTGAGTCGCCGGCGCAGTGCCTGGACCCCCAACGCGCCGCGGGGCCGTCCCTCGGCGTCGAGAACGGGAACCGCGACGGCGAGCACGTCCCGATTCTCCGAGGAGAAGGCCGCGGCGTACCCCAGCCGCCGGACCCGTTCGAGGTCGGAGGACGCCGTCACCGAACTGCTTCGCCGTGCGGACGCCGTGCCGAACGCCAGGATCGCCATCCCCATCGCGCTGCTCTGCAGCGGTTGGCGTGCCCCGGGCAGCTGATGCGTGCAGAACCGTTCGGGTGGGCGTGCCGAGAAGACGGTGACCGCGACGTCGTCCCTCGCGACCCCGAGGCTGGTCGTCAGCTTCACATGCGCGGCGAGCGAATACAGGTGCGGGGCGAACGATTCGGCGTCGAGCCGCCCCAGCGACGGCACGGCGAGGGAGATCAGGCTCGGCCCCACCCGATAGCAGTCGGTCCGCTCGTCACGCTCGAGTAGTCCGCCGCGGACGAGGGCCTGCACGATGCGATACGCGGTGCTGACGGCCAACCCGGTGCGGGCGGCGAGCGCGCTGACGGTCAGGTCGGTGGCCCCGCCTTCGAAGCAGGCGAGTACCGCGATCGCCCGTTCCACCGCCTGCGAGCCCGACCGCGGTGACGTCACGAGCCCCTCCTTACCGTCTGAACGAACTCAGGCCGAGCGCGCGGCGCCGTACTCGGGAAGCGGCACCGCGAAACGCTCACGCAGGGTCTTCTCCGCGTATTCGTGGCGGAAGAGCCCCCGCTTGCGGAGCAGGGGCACCACTTCGTCGACGAAGGTGTCGAGTCCGGATGGGAACGCGTCCGGCATCAGGTTGAATCCGTCGGCGGCCTCGGCGCGGAACCACGCCTCGATGGTGTCGGCCACCTGTCCCGGTGTGCCGATCACGGCGCGGTGCCCGCCGCCGCCGTCCAACTCGCGAAGGAGCTGGGCCACGGTCAGATTCCGCTCACGCGCGAGCCCGACCACTGATTCGCGGAACCCGAGGGAACCCGCGAACGTCGACGGGTCGGGTGGTCCGTCCAGCAGCGATGCCGGGATCGGCTGGTCGAGGTCGAGTTCCGCCAGCGGGACTCCGAGGGTCAGGCTCAGCCGGTCCCAGCCGAACTTCGCGGGGACGTGAGTGCGGAGCTGTTCGTGGCGAGCGACCGCCTCCGCTTCGGTCGAGCCGATGACCGTGATCAGCCCGGGCAGGATCTTCACGTCGTCGGGGTTGCGGCCGGCCGCACGCGCCACGTCCTTGACGTGCTTGTAATGCCTGCGCCCGGCGTCGAGCGTCAGCTCCGCGGAGAAGACGCCGTGTGCGGTGCGGCCGGCGAGGTCACGCCCGGCGGGTGACCCGCCCGCCTGGATGAGCGGCGGCTGCCCCTGCTCCGACGGCGGCACCCGCAGCACGCCGTCGACGTCGAAGAACTCGCTGTGATGCGACACCGGGACACCGCTCCGGGCGCTCTCCCACAGCGCGGTCACCACGCCGACGAAGGCCTCGGCACGGCGATAGCGGTAGTCGCGGTCCGGAATCTGCTCGAATCCGAAATTGGCTGCGGCCGTCGGCGAATACGTGGTGACCACGTTCCACGCCACCCGGCCGCCGCTGAGGTAGTCGAGGGAGAGGAAGCGTTCGGCGAGATCGCGCGGGTCGTTGAACGTGGTGGAGGCGGTCCCGATCAGGCCCAGGTTCTCGGTGGCCGTCGCCACGGCCGCCAGGATCACCGACGGTTCCAGCGCCCGGGTCGGCTTCACCCGGGGGTTCTCCCAGAAGCCGGGACCGTCGGCGAGGAAGAACGCGTCGAGGGTGCCACGTTCGGCGATCCGCGCGATCCTGGTGAAGTGGTCGAGATCGACGAACGAGTGCGCATGCACGTCGTCGAGTGTCCACGCTCCGGGGGCGATTCCCACGTCGAGGACGTTCACGTTGAGCACCAGTTGGCGTCGGGATCTACTCACGGCAGTGCCTTCCGAATCAGAAGAATCCGGTGTCGGGAAGCGGGGTCTCGTTGACCACGAGGTCGCCGATCACCCGCGCCTTGTACACCGTCGGGTTGTGGGAGAACAGGGTTCGCAGGTTGCGCCAGTGCCTGTCCAGGTGCGCCGACTCCCGGGTGGCCGAGGCGCCGCCGACCTCGAACAACCGACCGGCTGCCCGGAGCGCGATGTCCTCGATGGAGACCTTCACCTTGGCGGCCAGTACCGCGGCCTCCTGCTCGAGCCGGGCGTCGACGCCGGAGGTGCGCGCGACGTCCGCAGCCACATCCTGTGCTGCCGCGGCCGCCCGGACCACGGACTCCGCCGCGAAGGCCGCCGCGGAGAGCGTTCCGACGATCTCGAGCAACTGCGGGTCGTGCCGCGGTTCCTCGGCGACAGCGAACACGAAGCTGCGCTTACGGCCGCGGATCAGCTCGGCGGACTCGGTCGTGACGGTGCGGAGGATGCCCGCCGCGATCGCGTGCAGATACAACTGGGGAAGCGCCTGCCGCGGCCGGGTCTCCTCGTCGCCACCGCGGAACGGCAGCGTCTCGGACTCCTCGACGGCGACGTTCTCGAACACCGTCGTCCCGCTGCCCGTGTGGCGCTGGCCGATTCCGTCCCAGTCGTCCTTGTGGACGATCCCCGCCCGATCGGCGGGAACGATGGCGTTCAGTGCCTTGCCGTCCGGGAGGTTGGCGGAGACCCGGATGAAATCGGAGTACAGAGAACCGGTGCTGTAGAACTTGACCCCGTCGAGGCGGTACCCGCCGGGACCCGGTGTCAGAGTGGACTCGAAGCTGTAGGAGCCGACGGCGCGGGTGCTCAGCTCCGAGGACGCGCCACCGAACAGTGTGCCCGACAGGATCTCCGGCAACCACGCGTCCTTGCGCTCGGTGCGCGGGGCCCGCAGCACTTCCTCGACGAAGGCGTAGTGAACACGGACGATGTGTGGCACATCGGGATCGGCCTCGGCGAGGTCGATCACCAGATCGAAGAGATCCTGCAAGGTATAGCCACCGCCGCCGTGTTCCCGCGGCACACGCACGGCCCCGAGCCGGTGTTCGCGGATCAACTCGACGGCCCGCTGCGGGCCTTCGGTCCCGCCACGGGCACGCCGCCGCGCGGCGTCCTCGGCGATCTCGGCGATCACGGCCGCCAGTTCGGCGGAGCCGCGTGCCGGCGGACGCACCGCCTCCGGCGCGGGCGCCTCGGATACCGCTGTCATGGTGAATCTCCTGTCTTCGGTGGAATGCTCAGCTGACCGGGAACGCGCTGCGGCCGCCGGACAGTACGGTCTCCGCCGCCTGCAGGCCCAGACGGTCACGCAGCGAGCGCCGCGGCTCCTGGAAGATCGGCTCCCGCCGTATCGCGCCGAGCAGGGCGGGCAAGGTGGTCGTGGTGGCCCCTCGGAAGACGACGCCGTCGGCCTCCGTCGTCAGAGGGGAAACGCCGCCGGGCGCCCATGGGCGGTCGATCAGCAACACCTGGTCGCGGGCGGCATCGGGGTCGAAGTGCGCCCGATAGCGTCGCACCGCATCCTCGTCCGCAAGGATCACGGCGTCGGCCGTGCGCCGCGCCGCCACCAGTTCGGCTTCGTTCGCGGGACGCCAGAACACGGGCGGCTTCCGTTGCGGTGGCTCGGGGACGTTGAGCGGGCCCGACACGGAGAACGTGCCCGCGTGATCGATGTAGACGATCCGCTCGGATTCCGCGAAGACGCCGCGCTCGGCGTCGTCGACGACGCTGTCGCCCGGCCAGCTCTCCCACAACTTCCGGACCACCGACACGGCGTCGACCGCAGCGTCCACCGGGGCTGACCCGATCAGCCAGCCGACCCTGCCGTGGGATCCGTGGTCGAGCGAGCCGAGCCGGCGCGCGAGATTGAAGGGGTGATCGCGGACGGGAGCGCCGGCCACCACCAGTCCGACCGACGTAGTGTGACGAGCCAGGACGGTGGCGGCCACGGTCGCATCGATCGTCGGGCGACCCGCTTCCCCCGCGTCCAGGCGGTCGCCGCCGAGAACGACGAAGTCGATTCCCGACTCGTCGATGCTGCGTCCGAACTCTTCTCGCCGCGCCGGCTCCCTCGGGTCGAGCAGTTCGGTGACGAGTGCGGCGTCGACGTGCAGTCCGATGACGGTGTGACGGCTCATGACGGTTCCCCTTTCCGCGATAGTCGTTACCTTCCCAGAGCATCGCTCACGGGACGAGCGTTGCGCTCAGTCTGATTCTGGACACGTGACGACATGAAACATTTTGTCCCCCATCAGTACTCACTTGCGCTCCGTCCACGTGTCGTAGAACCAGGGCACGGAGTTGGCCGCATTGCGAAAGTCGTGGATGTGCGGGGCGACGGCAAAGATCTGGGTATCCAGCAGCAGGGGGATCGTGTAGGCGTTGTCGATCACGTGATCCTGGATTTGTTCGATCAACGCGATCCGCTTGTTCCGGTCCGTCTCGGTGACCTGCGAACGCAGCAGGCCGTCGAGATACGGATCGTTGCCTTCGAGCTGGAATAGATCACCCTGGTCGCTGTCGTAGTTCTGGGTCAGCCGGAAGGTGTCGGCCGTGGGCCACCCGTTCCGGCGCAGGCTCAGTTTCGGATCCGCAGTTGCCTTCGGATAGTTCGCGAAGTCGGTCTGTTTGAGCTGCAGCGAGATCCCCACCGCACGCAGCTGACGCTGGACGAGTTCGTACAACGGTTTCGACGTGTGGTCGTAGACGTCGATGTACAGGCTGAGTTCGAGTGGCCTGCCCTCCTTCTGCCGGATCCCGTCGGCGTTCCGCGTGGTCCAACCCGACGTGTCGAGCCGACGATTCGCCTCGTCCGGGTCGAATCGCACCTCGTCGGAACGGTCCTTCCACCCCAGCGCGCCCTCGGTGATGATGCTGTTCGCGGGCTTCCAGTTGTCCGAGTACAGCGTGGACACGATCTGATCCCGGTCGATCCCGTACATCACCGCCTTGCGAACGTTGACGTCGTCGACGAAATCGGCGGTCTGCCGGACGTCCAGGACGTTGGCCAGGCCCGGGGTGCGCAGGCCCAGAACGGTGAAGCCCTCCTTCTGCAGCAGCGCCTCGTCCGGCGGCTGGGTGTACCGGAGGGCGTCGCCCTCCCCGGAGCGCAACGCACCCACGCGGATGCTGTCCTCCTCGATGGGCACCACCGTCACCGAATCGAGGTACGCCTCACCCTGGTGCTTCGCGGTGGCGGGCGCCCAGTCGTACCCACGACGCTTGACGAGTCGGATCTCCTTGTTCGGAATCTCCGACTCCGCGACGAAGGGCCCGCTGCCGATCAGATTGGTCACCACCGACTGATCTTCCTTGCTCGCGTCGATCGTTGCGTCCGCGACGAGGCCGGCCGTGTTCATCGACAACGCCGCCAGGAACGGGGCGTTCGGTTCCGCGAGGTGCACGGTGACCGTGCGGGCGGCCGCATCGGTGTCGACCGCCGTCACCTTGGGGAACCAGGCGTTGCGGGGAATCCCCTTCGGCTTGTCGCCCTCGGCGAGCCACTCGATGTTGCGTTTCACGCTGGCCACGTCGAGCGGCGTGCCGTCGCTGTACGTGACGCCGTCCCGGATGACGAACTGGTAGGTGGTTCCGGGTTCGTCGACGGTCCAGCTCTGCGCGATCCACGGCACGAACTCGAAGGTCTCCGGATCCTGGTACACCAGCCTGTCGAGAAGCTGATCCTTGACCAGGCTGTTCTGCCAGTACGACACCTGAATCTGCATCGACGCCGTCACTTCGGCGTCGAGGTACACCAGGTCTCCCCCCTGCTCGACCTGCGATCCCGTGTCGGTGGAGCCGTGCGCCTGACTGCAGGACGCCACCACCACCGCCGTCGCCGCGATGCACGCCGCGAGGCGGAAGCGTCCGAACCTGCGTGCCATGAGCCGTGAACCTCCGAGTTGTGTGAAATGGCGTCGAGTTCTCTGGGCGGCAGCATTCACACGGTGAGCGGAATCCTGCCGGGGACCGCGTCGATCAGTCGCGCCGTGTACGGGTCGGCCGGGTTGCCGAAAACCTCGGCGATCGAACCGGACTCGACGAGGCGGCCGTGTTCGAGCACGGTCACCGTGTCGGAGATCTGGCGGACCAGGCTGAGGTCGTGCGAGATGAACAGGTACGTCAAACCGAGTTGCGTCTGCAGATCCACCAGAAGGTCGACGATCTGCGCCTGCACCGTGACGTCCAGCGCAGACGTCGGTTCGTCGAGCACCAGGATCTTCGGGGCCAGGACGAGTGCTCGTGCCAGCACCACCCGTTGACGTTGACCTCCCGAGATCTCCAGCGGCCTCCGGCCGAGCACGTCCGACGGCAACGCGACCCGGTCGATGACGTCACGCACCGCGGAGTGCCGGCTCGCCCGATCACCCGATCCGGCGATGCGCAAGGGCTCCTCGATCACGTCGGAGATGGTGTAGCGGGGATCCATCGCGGCCAGAGGGTTCTGTTGAACCGTCTGCAGCACTCGGGCGTTCTGACGGTACGACCGCGGGTCGGTCTTCAGTGGCCGCCCGTCGACGAACACCTCACCGGAGTCGAACGTGCTGAGTCCTGCGATGATTCGCGCGGTGGTGGTCTTACCCGAGCCCGACTCACCGACCAGCGCATGCGTGCTGCCACTGGCGACGGAGAACGACACCGAGTCGAGGGCGGCCACCGTGGACGGCTGTCCCTTTCCACGCCGGCCCGTCGCGAACGTCTTCGTCAGGTTCCGGACTTCGAGCAGCGGTGCCGCGGACGGACCCGCACCGGTGTGCCGGCCGGCGTACTTGCCGGGTGAGAGCGCGGGCGCATCGCTCATCAGTGTGACGGTGTAGGGGTCCTTCGGGTGGTCGAGGACCTCAGTCGCGGCTCCGGCCTCACGGACGCGGCCCTCGTTGAGGACCAGAACCGAATCGCTGTGTTCACGCACCAGCGCCAGGTCGTGGGTGATGAACAGGATGCCGAGGCCCAGTTCTTCCTGCAGGTCGGCCAGGAGATCGAGAATGCGCTTCTGCACGGTCACGTCCAGCGCCGACGTCGGTTCGTCCGCCACCAGGACCGCCGGGTCGACAGCGATCGCGATGGCGATGAGGACGCGCTGCAGCTGGCCGCCGGACAGTTGGTGTGGGTAGGACCGTGCTCGTTCGGCGGGATTGCGAATACCCACGCGGTCGAGCAGGCGGGTCACCTTCGACCGCACGTCCCGACGGGTGGCCCGCCCGTGCACGAGGAGCGTCTCCGCCACCTGGTCGCCGACGCGCTGCAATGGGTCGAGCGAGCCGAGCGGATCCTGCGGCACGAATCCGATGGTGCCGCCGCGCAGATCGCGCCACTGCTTCTGCCCGTACCCGGTCACGTCCCGACCGAGGATGTGCACGCTGCCGGACGAGATCCGGCCGTGTGACGGGAGGAGTCCGATGGCCGCCCGCGCGATGGTCGTCTTCCCCGAACCCGACTGGCCGACCACGGCGAGTGTCTGCCCGCGCTCGAGTTGGAAGCTCACATCGTCCACCACCTGCACGGCGGGAAGGTGTGGGGCTTCGGACGCGTATTCGATGTGCAGGGACTGCGCCACGATCAAGGGACCGTCACCTCGCTGCGCGGCAGAACTCGTGGCCGGTGCTTCCGCGACTGCTGTCATCAACCCACCTGCTTCCGGACGATCTGACTCAACTTGCCGACGCTGAGCACGGTCAGAATGATGACCACGCTCGGGAACGCCACCAACCACGGCGCGGTGGCGATGTAGTTGCGGCCCTCCGCGATGAGAAGGCCCCATTCCGGATTCGGCGGCTGCGCGCCGTACCCGAGGAAACTCAGCGCCGCGATGGAGAGGATCGCGGAGCCGAACTGCAGCGCCGCCAACGACAGCACCGAGGAGTAGGCGTTGGGGAGGATGTGGCGCCCCAGCAGCCAGATCTTGTTGGCGCCGAGATGCTCACTGGCCTCGACGAACGGCTGGTGTTTGATCGTGAGGACCTCCGAGCGCATCAGCCGGCAGAAGACCGCGACGGAGGAGACGCCGACCGCGATGGCGGCGTTGACCGTTCCGAAGCCCAGCGCGACGATGATGGTGATGGCCAGCAGCAGCGCCGGAATGGACAGCAGGACGTCGACGACACGGCTGACGGCTGTGTCGTAGGCCCGGCCGAAGTACGCCGACGTCAGGCCGAGCACACTCCCGACGACCAGTCCGAGGATCACCGCGATGACGGAACCGCTGATGGTGGTCGCCGACCCGTGGATGACGCGGCTGAGCACGTCGCGGCCGATGTAGTCGGTTCCGAACAGATGTCCGAGGCTCGGCGCCTCCAGCGGATGGTCCGGGGACTCGGCCAGCGGATCGAAGGGTGCCAGCACTCCGGGCAGGAGAATGCACGCCAGCACCAGGAGCAGGAACGCCACGGACAGGACGTCGCCGACGCCCAGTCCGCGCCTGCGGGCCCACGGGATCCGCGGTGCGGCGGCGGGACTGGCCGGTGCGCTCCGAACGGTCGCCTGAACACTCATGCGGTGACCACCTTCTTGTCCGGCGCGAGGGAAATCCGGGTATCGATGAGCGGGTACGCGAGATCCGCGAGCAGGTTCGCGACGACGAAGATGACCGACACCAGTATCACCACCGCCTGAATGACAGGGGTGTCCTGATTGCGGACCGCCTGCTCCGTGAGGTATCCGATTCCGGTGCGGGAGAACACCGTCTCGGTGATGACCGACCCCGCGAGGAGTTCCCCGACCGTGATGGCGACGATCGTGATCGTCGGGATCGACCCGTTCTTGAGGACGTGCCGGAAGATGATCCGGTTCTCCGTCAGCCCCTTCGACCGCAGTACGTCGACATACGGTTGTCCCGACGCGTTCTGCAGTCCCTGGATGAGCACCTGTGCGATGGGCGCGGACACGGGGATGGCCAGGGCGATCGCCGGCAGAATCACCGAGCGCACGCCCTCGTCTCTGATGGCGGAGACCAGGCCGAGTTCGAACGCGAAGAACTGCAGCAGCAACAGCCCGACGATGAACGAGGGCGTCGACAGAAACGCCGCCGGTATAGCCCGGGCGGCCTCACGGATGCGCGCCGCCTTCGCGAACACCGCGGTCAGTGCGATGCCGAAGGCGAACACGATGGCGAGCACCAACGCCGTGGACGCCAGCTTCAGAGTCGAGGGAAGCGCCGAGAACAGCAGGTGCTCCACGGACTTGCCGGATGTCAGCGAGTAACCGAGGTCTCCGTGCACGACCAGGCGCTGCACGGACAGCGCGAATTGCTCGAACGCCGATTTGTCGAGGTTGTAATAGGCGATGAGCACTTCGGCGTCTTCCGCCGAAATCGGGTTCTCGGGACTGTTGATCTGCGATTCGATCGGGTTGCCCGGAAGAACGTTGAGTACGAAGAACACGAGGGTGTAGGCAAGGGCGATCACGACGAACGCCTGCCCCACCCTTCGCGCCAGGTACCAGTAGGTCGGTCTCATTGCGCACCTTCGGAAAATGCTGCCGGATGTGGATGCTCTGCGAAGTTTTCTCGCCCGGCAACCGTAGGCCGTCGACCGCCCGTTATCCGAGTCTTCCGCTCGTCCTGATTTCAACGACCTTCCTAAATGTCTGCCGGACAGAGCTATTCGAGCCACCTTCACCTGCCGGTATCGAACGAAAAGCACGGGGCCCGTGTTCCGCTCACGCTGCGGAGAAGGCTGTACGACACACCGACCCGGGTCGTAGCGTCGCCCGTGTGATCACCGTCTGGATCATCGCGGGTGCGTTCCTCCTGTTCCGTGGGGTTCCGGGCGTCCTCGCGCTGTGGAGATCCCGGTCGTGGACCGGGTCCGACTGCTCGGTCGTCGACGTACGCCCCTCGATCAGCTACTCGTACCGGGTCGGAAGCGACGAATTCATCGGTCAGCGACGGACATTCGATCCCGGACCGACGATCGATGCGTCCCTGTCCGATGCGGGCAGGGGAGAATTCGTTGTCGGACAGGTCCTCTGGCTGTGGTACGACCCGCGGAATCCGCGGTCCAGTGTCCTGCGGCGCAGTGCGTCCGTCTCGATGTTGCTGGTGATCCTGGGGCTGACGTCCCTCACCCTCGCGACAGCCACCCTCTTCTCAGGAGATGCCCCTTGACATCACGACAGCAGACCCTCGAACCGACGACGGGAGACCTCCGATGAGCGTGATCCAGCGCAGCAGGACCTTCTACGGCCTCGCACTCGGTGAGCATCTGCTCGTCGACGCCATTCGCCGCGGCCGGGTCGACGAACTCGCCGCATTCGTCACCCGCACGGGCGCGGACTTCGTCCTGCTCGGCGTCGAGCGGGTATCGCGGACCGCTCCCCGGCCCACCGCCGCCCTGTCGCCCAGCGTGTCCGCCGCAGCCCTGATCGCCGCCACCGACGACGTCGGTGTGTTCGTCACCGCGGTCCCCCACCTCGACCACCCGTACAACCTGGCTCGCCGGCTCGCATCGCTCGATCACACCAGCCGCGGCCGGGTCGGCTGGCTCACCGGTGTGGAAGACCGATCGGCGCCGGGCAACCTGGCCTCGGCGGGGGTCTGGATCGATGCCGGGCCCAGTCCCGCAGCCACGACCGATGCGATCCACGCCTCCCGCACGCTGTGGGAGAGCTGGCCGGCCGACACGATCCGTGGGCGCCCGCACGACGTGCGTTTCGCGGACTCCGACCGGATCGTCTACGCCGACCACCGCGGGGTCTTCGACATCGCCGGCCCCCTCAACGTCCCCACCCCGCCCCAGCAGAAGATTCCCGTCGCGTGGTGGGCGCAGGACGGCGACGACATCGTCTCCGCCGCCGAGGTTTCCGACATCGTCGTGCTGGACGGCAGCCGGGTCGACCGTCACGGGCCGGCTGTGCGTGAGCGCGCATTGCTCTTCGTCGCCGACGATCCCGGCGCCACCGACGTGGACGGTCACATCGCGACCGTCACCGACCTCGACGCCGGCTTCGCCGCGTGGACGAGGCCGACTCGGCCCCGCGGGTACCGGCAGCGGTCACTCCGGGCGACGCTGCGGCTGCCCGAGCCGGCGCAGGCGCCGGCCCACCGCCGTCCGGTCTATCCGGGCGCGCAGAACTGACAGTCCTTCTGATCAAGTCGATTCTTAGGCATGACTTTCCGTGTACCCACGCCTATCGTTTCGGGAATCCACCGGCCCGTCCACGGGCCGGGATTTCCGTCCCGACGGCCGACCGAGGTGCCGTCATCCGACACAGGTGGTTCAGCATGATCGAAGTCCGTTCCGTCACGAAACGATTCGGGAAGAGATCCCGGTCCGTCGAAGTGCTCCACGACATCGACTTCTCCGTCGGCACCGGCCAGATCGCGGCGGTGATCGGACAGAGCGGTGCGGGCAAGACCACGCTGTCGCGCATCATCAGCCTGCTGGAGCGTCCGTCCGAGGGTCGCATTCTGCTCGACGGCGTCGACGTCTCGGGACTGTCCGAACGCCGGCTCCGGGATCAGCGTCGCGCGATCGGCACGATCTTCCAGGCGTCGAGCCTCCTCGCCCGTCGCACGGCGGCGGAGAATGTGGCCCTGCCACTCGAATTCGCCGGTGTGGGCCGGACCGAGCGGCGGGCACGCGTGGAGGAACTGCTCGAGCGGGTGGGTCTGTCCGACAAGGCCGACCTCTACCCCCGCCAACTGTCCGGCGGGCAGCGGCAACGCGTGGGGATTGCCCGGTCGCTGGCACTCGCGCCCAGGGTCCTGGTGTCGGACGAGGCGACGTCCGGGCTCGATCCGAGTACGACGCGATCCATCCTCGCGTTGCTGCGTGAACTGCGCGACGACCTCGGGCTGACGATCGTGCTGATCACCCACGAAATGGATGTCGTCCGGCAGGTCGCGGACGTCGTCACCGTCCTCGACGCGGGGCGGGTGGTGGAATCGGGCCCGGTGATCGAACTCCTCCGGGATCCCCGGTCCGAACTCGGCGTCGGCCTCCTCCCCGACCGTTCCCACATCACCGCGGAGGACCGGGACGTGCTCTGGCACGTCACCTACGGCTCCGACACCGTTCCCACCAACTGGATCGAACTTCTCGGCAAGGCCACCGGCCGGTCGATCGGGGTGCTGTCCGGGACCGTGGAATCGGTCGGCGGACGCCCGGCGGGGCGGGTCACCATCTCGGTGGCCGGTGAGCATCCGTCCGTCGGCGAACTGCTGTCGTCGTGGGGCCTGCACGGAACCCGGGTCGACGACGTGGTATCCGGGCGTACCACCGAGGAGGCCGCGGCATGAGCGCCCCGGGCACTGTCGTTCTCGCCATCTCGACTCCGGTCGAGGAACTTCCCGAGCTGTTCCTCCCCGCCCTGCAGCAGACCGTGCAGATGGTCGGGATCACGGTGATCCTGGCCATCCTGCTGGGCACTCCGCTGGCGGTCATCCTGCACAACACCGCTCCCCGCGGGCTGTTCCCCAACCCGGCGGTGAACGCGGTGGCGGGCTGGGTGGTCAACCTCGGCCGATCACTTCCCTTCCTGGTGCTGATGGCCGCCATCATTCCGTTCACCCGGTTCATTGTCGGCACGTCGCTCGGGGTGCAGGCCGCGGCGGTTCCGATGACGCTGGCCGCGACACCGTACGTCGCGCGTCTGATCGAGAATTCGCTGCGGGACGTTCCCCCCGAAGTGGTGGAAGTGGGCCGGGCCTCGGCCGGGTCGAACTTTCAGATCATCCGCAAAGTGCAACTCCACGAAGCGGTCCCGACGATCATCGGCGCCCTGACCATCGCGCTGATCGGCATCCTCGACATGTCGGCGATCGCGGGAGCGGTGGGCGCAGGCGGCATCGGCAACCTCGCCATCGCCTACGGCTACAACCGATTCGACAACACCGTGATGATCACGACGGTCATCGCGCTCGTGGTACTGGTCCAGGTCATCCAGCTCGTCGGCGACCTGGCCGCCCGTCTCACCAACCGGCGCTGAGCCTTCCTTCACATTCACCCAGATCAGAGGACACACCCATGACGACTCGACCCCGCTCGGTGACGCGCGCCCGTGCTGTGGCGGCAGGCGGACTGACGGCCACCCTGCTTCTCCTCCTCACCGCGTGCGGCGCGGCCGGGGGCAACGACCGAACCGAGGGTGACGGCCCGCAGACCACGTTCAAGATCGGATACACCGCCGGATCGATCCTGGACGAGAAGCTCGCCAAGGAAGTCGCGAAACTCGCCCCCGACCACGGCATCACCGTCGAACCCGTGCAGATCGAGGATTCGAAGCTCAAGAATCTCGCTGTCTCCCAGGGCGACATCGATGCCAACCACAGCCAGCATCAGGAGTGGATGCGCGTGCAGAACGAGGACGGCAACCTCGGACTGTATGCGGCCGGAGACTGGTATGTCCTCAAGTTCTCGGGCTATTCCGAGAAGTACGGCAAGCTCGAGGATCTCCCGAAGGGCGCGAAGGTCGCGATCCCCGATGACCCGTCGAATCAGGCGCAGGCACTGCAGACCCTGCAGGACCTCGGTCAGCTGACCCTGAAGGACGGTGTCGACCCGTCGCGCGTGACCATCCGCGACGTGAAGGACAACCCGAAGTCGTTCGAGTTCACCGAGGCCGCGCTGGCGCAGTTGCCGCGCACGCTCCCCGACGTCGACCTGGCACTGGGCTGGCGTTCCAACTTCGACCTCGCCGACGTCCCCGACGACAAGATCGTCTTCAACGCCCCCGCCTACGAGTTGTACTGGATCGAGGTCGTCATCAACGAGAAGAACAAGGACAACCCCGACTTCGCGCCGCTGCTCGACACCTACCACGACCCGCGGATCGGCCAGCTCATCGACAGCGACCCGTTCTTCTCCCGGGTGGCGCAGAGCATCGAATCGGCACGGGCCACCGACCGGAGCCAGACCAACGTCGACGGCGCGGCCGCGAAGCCGGCCGGCTGATGCCCGCGCAACGAGAGGTCATCCTCAACGTCAACGTGCTGGACGTGGGTTTCCACCCGTCCGCGTGGCGCGCTCCCGACCTGCACCCGACGTCGTTCATCGACCCGGACTATTACACCGAGGTCGCGAAGATCGCCGAGCGCGGCACCCTCGACGCGCTGTTCCTCGCGGACGGTCCTGCGCTCCGCGAGGATCCCGCCGTCAAGCCGACGCGGGCCCTGGAGCCGACCACCGTGCTCGGGGTGGTGGCGAGCGCCACCGAGCACCTCGGCCTGATCGGCACGGCGTCGACGACGTTCAACGATCCGTTCGACCTGGCGGACCGGTTCCTTTCCCTCGACGTCGTGTCCGGCGGACGGGTGGCGTGGAATGTGGTGACCACGTTCCACGCCGGGACCGCCCACAACTTCGGTCTCTCCCGGATTCCCGACCGCGAGTCGCGGTACCGCCGGGCCACGGAGTTCGTGGACGTCGTGACGGCGCTGTGGGAATCGGCGACCACCCGGGTCCCGGTGCACCACGACGGGGAGTACTTCCACGTTCACGGCGTACTGCCCGTGCCGCCGTCGCCGCAGGGCCACCCCCTGCTCGTGCAGGCCGGCGGGTCCCCGCAGGGCCGCGCACTGGCAGGACGCAGCGCCGACGCGGTGTTCTCGGCGGAGCTCACGCTCGACGCCGGGCAGCAGCACTACCGGGAAGTGAAGGATGTCGCCCGCGCAGCCGGTCGGGATCCCCGGGCGGTGAAGATCCTTCCCGGGCTCGTCACGGTGGTGGGTAGCACCGAGGCCGAGGCGATCGCCCGGTACGAGGACTGGGAATCCAAGGACGCCGACGGTTTCTCCGCCGAACGGCTCGGCGGCATGCTCGGCGTCGACCTGAGCTCGCTCGACCCGGACCGGCCGATCCCGGAGGACGTGCTCCTCGCCCCGGTCGATCCGTCGTTCTCCGGCTCGCTCGGGTTCCGGGAGGCCGTCGTGCGGCTGGCGCTCGAGAGCCGGTACTCGGTGTCCGAACTGCTTCGCAAGGCCGGCGGCTTCGGTCACCGGCTCGTCGTCGGCTCCCCCGAACAGATCGCCGGCACCATCGAGGAATGGTTCGTGGCGGGCGCGGCGGACGGCTTCAACCTGATGCCGGACGGATTCCCCTCCGGGCTCACCGATTTCGTCGATCACGTCGTTCCGATCCTCCGCGCGAAGGGGATCTTCCGGCACGAGTACGCCGAATCCACCCTCCGCGAACGCTTCGCGGGTGCTCCGCTCCCCGTGAGTGGTTAGGTTCAGCGCGCTAGCCGACGCGGGTGTCGTACGTGTTTCTGTTGGCGAGCACCTCGTCCATGTGCGCCTCCGCCCACGCCTTGATCCCGCGGATGACGGAGTGGAGCGAGAGTCCGAGGTCGGTCAGCTCGTAGGTGACCGTGACAGGCACGGTCGGGGTCACGGTGCGGGTGAGCAGGCCGTCGCGTTCGAGGGAGCGCAGCGTCTGGGTGAGCATCTTCTGGCTGACTCCGGCCAGCCGGCGAGACAGCTCCGAGTAGCGCATCCGCCGCGGCTCGCCGACGCAGTCTCCGCCTGGGTGCGGTCCGTCGATGCCCAGCGCGGCCAGGACCAGCGTCACCCACTTGTCGGAGATCCGGTCGAGGAGCTGGCGGCTGGGGCAGGTCGCCAGGAACGCCTCGTACTCCACCTTCGCCTGCGCCCGCTCCTGGGCCGCCGTCGTCGTCGGCATCGACCGCTCCTTCCCGTGCGGTGACCTACGCACTCTGAAGTGCGTACTTCCCATTGGAGAGTAACCCCTCCATCGTGGAGGTGCAGCACAAGTTCCGGTCCAGAGGAGGCAACATGTCCACCACCTTCCGCACCGCAATCGTCCGCACCCCGGGCGGTCCCGACTCCATCGAGATCATCGACGTACCCGTCGTCGAGCCCGGGCCGGGCCAGGTCCGGGTCGAGATCGCCGGGGCCGCGGTCAACCCCGTCGACCTGGCGCTCGCCGCCGGGGTGTTCCACCGGCTCGGGCTGATCGACCAGCCCGACCACACCGGCCTCGGCTGGGACTTCGCCGGCACCGTCACCGCGGTCGGTCCGGACGTCGACCTCCCGGTCGGCAGCCGCGTCGCAGGGCTGGTCGCCGGGTTCGACCGCGACTTCGGCACCTACGCCGAGCAGCTGATCGTCCCGGCGAGCGACACCGCGCTCGTACCAGACGGCCTCGACCTGGCCACCGCAGCCACGGTCCCGCTGAACGGCCTGGCTGCAGCCCAGCTGGTCGACCTGCTCGGCGACGGTGGCGGCCGGAGCCTGCTGGTGACCGGGGCCGCTGGAGCGGTCGGGGCGTACGTCGTGACGCTCGCCCAGGACCGCGACTGGCGGGTCACCGGACTGGCCCGCGCCGACGACGAGAAATTCGTGCGCGGCCTCGGCGCCGACTTCACCACAGAGTCTGCGCGCGCCTGGGACGCGGTAGCCGACGGTGCCGCACTCCAGGAACAGGGCCTCACGCTGGTTCGTGACGGAGGCCTCTTCGTCGGCGTGCAGCCGGGCGCGGCGCCGGCAGAGGAACGCGGCGTCACCGTCCGCGTTCTGGTGGCGCGGCCCGACGGTGCCCGGCTGGCCCAGCTCCTCGACTCCACCGCGAGCGGCCACCTGCCGGCGCGGGTGCACGCCGTCGTACCGCTCGACCAGGTCGCCGCCGCTCACCGCGCGGTCGCGCAGGGCGGCGTACGCGGGAAGTACGTCCTTCAGCCCTGATGTCCGCCAACCAGGCGACACCGTCCGGGAGTCCTGCTTTCCATCGGTGGTGGCCGTGTCAGTGCTCGGCGTGGCCGAGGTCGTCGGATCGTCCGGCGCCCAGGCGGGACCATTGCGCGGTGGGCCGTCCGTCGGTGCGCATGATTTCCCTCGTGCCGGGCTCCCAATGCTGGGGCCAACCGCTCGGCGAGTCCTCCCATGTTTCCTGACGGCCGTACGCGGTCATGTCGAGCAACCCGTACGTCGGAGCCATCGGTTCCAGACCACGGCCGCTGGTCCAGAACGTCTCGAACACCCTGCCGTCCTGTCGCAGATAACAGACCAGGGGCGCCGGGGACCGTGGGCGATCGCCGAGCAGCACATCCGCCGCATCCTGCGCGGAGTACCAGGGCACGTCCCAACCCATGAAGTCGCGGTAGCGGACGCTCACGTCGTACGGTCCCTGGCACAGCGTGGCGTACGTGACGTCGCGCGAGTGCAGGTACGACAGCTCGCGCACCTGGCCGTTGAAGAACGTGCAGCCCTCACATTGTTCGGCCGCGGGGTGGCCGGCGTGCCACATGTGGAAGTACGCGATCAACTGGCTGCGGCCCTCGAACACGTCCAGCAGCGGGACCGGCCCGTGCGGGCCGACCATGGTGATGGCGGGGTCGACCTCGGCCATCGGCAGTCGCCGTCGGGCCGCAGCGATCGCGTCGCCTTCGTGGGTGTGCGCCTTCTCCCGGACCCGCAGTGCATCCAGTTCGTCCTGGTAGGACGCGCGGTCGACGACGGACGGGGTTGTTTCTGTGTTCACAACACTTTCCCTTCATCTTGGTGGCTTTCAACTCACCGACGAAGGATGCCGCCCGAGATCGACAACAACCGCACAATGATCTCGAGATTTCTTCAGAGCTCGCGGAGGCGGCTGCTCAGGTAGCGGCGTTCCGCCTCGGTCGGGGCCAGTTGCAAGGCCTGCTCGTACGCCGCCCTGGCCTCGGCGGCACGGCCGTCCCGGCGGAGCAGATCGGCTCGGGTCGCAGGCAGCAGGTGGTAGCGGTCGAGCCGGCCCGATGCCGTGATCTCGTCGACCAGGGCGAGGCCGGCCGGAATGCCGTCGGCCATAGCGACGGCCACGGCGTGGTTGAGATCCACGACCGGGGACGGCGCCAGCCGCGCCAGCTCGGTGTACAGGGCCGCGATCTGCGGCCAGTCCGTGCTCGTCGCGTCGGGCGCGGTGACGTGGCAGGCGGCGATCGCCGCCTGCACCTGGTAACCACCGGTGCGCCCCATCGCCAGCGCCTGGTCGAGCGTTGCCACGCCTTCGGCGATCAGCGGCTGGTCCCACCGAGACCGGTCCTGGTTCTCCAGGGTGACCAACACTCCGCCGTCGGTGCGCGTCGCGCGCCGGGACTCGTGCAGCAGCATCAGCGCGAGGAGGCCGCGCGGCTCGGGTTCCTGGGGCATCAGGCGGATCAGGAGCCGGGCCAGGCGGATGGCCTCGGCCGTGAGGGCCCGCCCGTCCTCCTCGTCGTAGCCCTGATTGAAGATCAGGTAGAGCACCGCCAGGACGGCGGCCAGTCGCTGGGAGAGCAGCTCGACGGGCGGGACCCGGTAGGGAATCCCGGCCTCGTGGATCTTGCGCTTGGCGCGGACGAGGCGCTGCGCCATCGTGGACTCGGCGGTCAGGAAGGCCCGGGCGATCTCGGCGGTGCTCAGACCGGCCAACGTCCGCAGGGTGAGCGCGACCCGCGCCGGGAACGGCAGCGCCGGATGGCAACAGGTGAAGATCAGCCGCAGCCGCTCGTCGGGGATCTCGTCATGCGGCTCGTCCGGGTCGCGGGTCAGCACGGCGAGCTGGCGCAGCTTGCCCGCACCTGCCGCGTCGCGGCGTAGCCGGTCGATCGCGCGGTGGCGAGCCGTCGTGGTGAGCCAGGCTCCGGGGCGGCGCGGAACGCCGTCGCGCTGCCAGTTCGTCAACGCGGAGGCGAATGCGTCCTGCGCACAGTCCTCGGCAAGGTCCCATTCCCCCGTCAACCCGATGAGAGTCGCAACCACCTGCCCCCACTCGTCCCGGAACGCCGCATCGACCGCCGCACGGACTCGGTCATCGGGCGCAGTCATTCCCAGACAGGGCGGATTTCGACGCCGCCCCAACGCGCGTAGGGATGGCCGGCAGCGATCTCGATCGCCTCATCCAGGTTCGCGCACTCGACGATCACGAATCCGCCGACGAAGTCCTTGGTCTCGGCGAACGGCCCATCCGAGACCAGAGTCTCACCGTCGCGGACCCGGACCGTCGTGGCATCCACCACCGGTCGCAGCCGCTGGCCGACGAGCATCCCGCCGCGTCGTTGCAGATCCTCCCACCATGCCTGATGCACCGGATCCGCCGCGAGTTCCTCGTTCGTCGGCGATACCGACTCGTCGTCGCAGATCAGTAGCACGTACTTCATACCTGCGATTTTGCCCGACCGGGGTCACAACGGGCACCGGATCGGCCTACGCCGGCGTCCGGACGATGGTGAGCGCGGACTGCTGACGGAGCGTGAAGCCGAGGCTTTCGTACAGGCGGATCGCCGTCGTGTTCGACTGGGCGGCGTGCAGAAACGGTCTTTCCCCGCGAGCGCGAATACCTGCTCCCACGGCGCGCACGAGCCGGGCACCGAATCCGCGGCCCCGGAAACGCTCGTCGGTGCAGACCGCGCTGATCTCCGTCCACCCGGGCGGATGCAACCGCTCACCCGCCATGGCCACCAGTTCGCCGTCGACACGAAAACCGAGATACGTCCCCATCTCGACGGTTCGTGGAAGATACGGTCCGGGCCGGGTGCGGCCGATCAGGTCCAGGATCTCGGGGACATCCGCCGCGCCGAGCACCTCGGCGTCGGGGTCCGGTGCGACGTCCAGCGCGGTGCCGTCCATCTGCACCAGGCCGAACGAGTCCACGACCTCCCAGCCCTGCGGCGGGGTGTGCCCGAATCCGCGTAGCGCGGCCGTCGCCGACGGCCCGAGCAGTGCCACGAGATCCGCCCAGTCCTCGTCCCCCAGCGTCGCCGGGTGGCCCACATGCGGCGCGACGTCCGGGTGGTACCGCGCCACCCGGCCCGACCACCTGGCGAAATGCGCGTGCGTCCCGCGAAGGGATTCCCGGATGGCGTCGTCCAGGGGATGAACGTCCGTATCGGCCGGCGCCGTCAGTTCAGTGGTCATCTCACCCCGTGTCAGGAAGCGACGGTGCGCAACCAGCGGAACCGGCTGCGGTGGAACACGATCGGCTCGATCTCGGACTGCACCCTCAGCTCGTTGATCCGCAGGACCACGATCGCGTGATCCCCCGCAGGCACCTGCTGGGTGACGGTGGTGTCCAGCCACACCGACGCTCCGTCGATGAACAGCGCACCGCCGTCGGTGGTTTCGGTGTCGAGGCCCGCGAACCGGTCGCCGGTCTTCGCGGCCAGCACGCGGGCGGCCGCGTCGTGCGCCTCACCGAGCACGCTGATCCCGACGTGGGCGAGGCCCGCGAGTTTCGGCCACGTGGTGGACGTGTTCTGCACGCAGAACGCGACCAGCGGCGGCTCCAGCGACACGGGCACGAACGTGCTCGCCGCCATCCCGACTCGCTCACCGTCGACTTCGGCGCAGACGGCGACGACACCGCTCGGGAAATGTCCGAACGCCTCCCGGAGCGAAGTCTTGTCCAGGGTGCCGTCTGCCTGCGTCATGAGAGTTCCGTCCGGGTCCGGGCCGCCGCGGTGAGGATCGGACCCCACCGCTCGGCGTAGTCGGCGATGCGTGTGTCGGTCGTGTAAGTGGTGTCGATGAGGTAGAGGCCCGGCGCGGGGGCCGTCGCGCCGAGTTCGACGAGCACCGGCTTGAGCAGCAGGTCCGGCGCCATGGCGTGGGCGGGCCCGGCCCCGAGCATCAGCGGCACCACCACGACGTCCTTCAGGCCGTCGCCGGTCGCGAACTGGTCGAGGAACAGCTTCAGCACGCCCGTGTACGACGCCTTGAACGTCGGGCTGGCGATGACGGCGAGGTCCGACGACGCCACCGCCTCCACGGCCGCCGCGACCTTCTCGTCACCCCACCCGAGCAGACCCGCCCCGAGCTCGATCACGTCGACTGTGACATCCGCGTCGGCACCCGTCACCGCGGATGCCACCAGACCGGCCGCGTCCAGCGTCCGTGAACCGGGCTTGGGGTTGCCCGCCACTACCGTTACCTTCATTGCTTCATCACCTCTCGCATGCTTACCCCGCCACCCTAGAGCACTCGGTGGTTCCGGTCGAATATTGCAGGGCAGGAACGGAAGTCGAGACACGCCCCTTCGAATCAGGGCGATCCAAACCATTCCGCGCGGCGCCCGGAGGCGCTAGCTTGCCAGTGGCCACACTCCGTGGTCATTCGATCGATCGTGGGGATTTTCCGTGAAGTTCAGCCGTTCTCTCGCCCTTGCCGCCGTTCCTCTCCTGGCGGCACTGACAGCGTGCTCCGGTGGATCCGGCGGCGCCGACGGCGACACGGTCCGGATCGGAACCACCGAGGCCGGCGACCGCTCGTGGGAGATCTTCGAGGACAAGGCGAAGGACGCGGGTATCACGCTCGACGTCGTGAACTTCTCCGACTACTCGCAGCCGAACGTCGCCCTGTCGCAGGGGCAGATCGACGCCAATCTCTTCCAGCACCTGCAGTTCCTCGGTGAGTACAACACCGGCGCCGACGACGACCTCACCCCGATCGGCGCCACCCAGATCGTGCCGCTCGGCCTGTACTCGCAGAAGCACCAGAGCCTGGTTGACATTCCGCAGGGCGGCGAGATCGCGATCCCCAACGACCCCAGCAACCAGGCTCGTGCCCTGTTCGTGCTGAACGGCGCCGGCCTGCTCACGCTGACCGGCGACAACCCGTCCCCCACGCCCGCCGACATCGACACGACTGCGTCCAAGGTGAAGGTGACCCCGGTCGACGCCGCGCAGACGGCGCTGTCGCTCGCATCCGTCGACGGCGCGATCGTCAACAACACGTTCCTCGAGCGTTCGGGCATCGACCCCGAATCCGCTCTCTACAAGGACGACCCGTCGAGCCCCGCCGCCGAGCCCTACATCAACACCTTCGTCACCCGCGCCGAGGACAAGGACAACGCGACGTACCTCGAACTCGTGAAGATCTGGCACGACCCCGAGATCCAGGCCGCCGTGAGCGAGGAGTCGAAGGGAACGTCGGTCGAGGTGGAACGCGACGGTGCCCAACTGCAGCAGATCCTGTCGCGGGTCGAAGAGGGAATTCGTTCGGCCAAGTAGATGACACCGATCGTCCGATTCGAATCCGTCACGAAAACCTTCCAGTCGGGAAAGAAGACGCTCACCGCTGTCGACGCCGTGGATCTCACCATCGAGAGAGGTGAGATCTTCGGGGTCATCGGCTACTCGGGCGCCGGGAAGAGCACGCTGGTTCGGCTGATCAACGGCCTGGAACGCCCGACGAGTGGGCGCGTCGTCGTCGACGACGTCGACATCACCGCGCTGTCGGAATCGAAACTCCGGCACGTGCGCGCGAAGATCGGGATGATCTTCCAGCAGTTCAACCTGTTCCGCTCGCGGACCGTCGCCGGGAATGTCGCGTACCCCCTCGTCGTGGCGGGGTGGCCGCGACAGAAGCGCCGCGAACGCGTCGCCGAACTGCTCGCGTTCGTGGGCCTCTCCGACAAGGCACGGGCCTACCCCGACCAGTTGTCCGGCGGGCAGAAGCAGCGGGTCGGGATCGCCCGCGCGCTCGCGACGTCGCCGGACCTGCTGCTCGCCGACGAGTCCACCAGCGCCCTGGACCCGGAGACCACGCAGGACGTGCTCCGCCTGCTCCGCAAGGTGAACCGGGAACTCGGGGTCACGATCGTGGTGATCACGCACGAGATGGACGTCGTCCGGTCCGTCGCGGATCGTGTCGCCGTCCTGGCGGAGGGTCGCGTCGTGGAGCTCGGCACGGTGTTCGACGTCTTCTCGGAACCACAGGCGCCGGCGTCGAAGAGCTTCGTGAGCACGATCCTGCGCAACCGCCCGGAGCCCGCCGACCTGGAACGGCTGCGGTCGCGTTTCGGCGGCCGGATCGTCACTGCCGACGTGCGGGACGGCAGCCGGATCGGCGACGTTCTCTCCGACGCGGGCGGGCACGGTGTGCGGTTCGAGATCGTCTACGGCGGCATCACCACCCTGCAGGACCGCTCGTTCGGCAGTCTCACGCTCGAGCTCGTCGGTCCGGACGACGGCGTCGACGACGTGATCCGCCGGTTGCGGACCGTCACCGACGTCGAGGAAGTACAGGCATGACCACGAACTGGGACAAGCTGCGCCCCGTACTGTTCGAATCCATCGGCACGACCATCTACATGGTGGTGATCACGCTGGTGGTCGGCGGGCTGATCGGGCTCGTGGTGGGAACGCTGCTGTACGCCACGCGGAAGGGCGGGATTCTCCAGAACACGGCGGCCTACACGGTGCTGAACATCCTGGTGAACATCGTCCGGCCGATTCCGTTCATCATCCTGCTCGCCGCACTGGGTCCCGTGACCCTCGCCGTGGTGGGCCGGACCATCGGAACCGAGGCCGCGATCTTCGTGATGATCATCGCGTCGTCGTTCGCCATCGCACGCATCGTGGAACAGAACCTGGTGACCGTCGACCCCGGCGTGATCGAGGCTGCCCGCGCGATGGGCGTGGGACCCCTGCGGATCATCGTCACCCTGCTGATCCCGGAAGCCCTGGGCCCGTTGATTCTCGGTTACACGTTCGTCCTCATCGGCATCGTCGACATGTCCGCGATGGCGGGGACGATCGGCGGCGGCGGCCTCGGCGACTTCGCCATCGTCTACGGGTATCAGCGCTTCAACTGGCAGGTGACCCTCGTCGCCACCCTCGTCATCATCCTGCTCGTCCAGGCCTCCCAGTTCTTCGGCAACTGGCTGGCACGAAAGGCGCTGCGCCGCTGACCCGTGAGTACTTGTCAACCGCCCGCGGTTGACAAGTACTCACGGGAGGCGGAGCCTCAGTTCGCGGCGCCGCTCCCGGGTCACCGCGCCGCCGCTCAACGTGGGAGCCGAACCGACGAGGAGCGCGGTGTACGGGTGCTGGGGGTCGGAGATCACCTGATGGGTGGGACCGTCCTCGACGATGTTGCCGCGGTACAGCACGACGATCCGGTCGACGAGGGCCGCGACCGCCCCCAGGTCGTGTGAGATGAACAGCTGAGCGAGTTGCCGCGAGTGCCCGAGTTCGGTGAGCAGTTTCAGGATCTGGATGCGGTTGACCGAGTCGAGGGCGCTGACCGGTTCGTCGAGCAGCAGCAGCGCCGGATCGAGGACGAGGGCCCTCGCGATCGCGATCCGCTGGCGCTGCCCACCCGACAGGTCGGCGGGAATCCGCGCCGCGATGTCGGCGTCGAGTCCGACACTGCTCAGTACCTCTGCCACTCGCGACTGGACGACGCCGCGGTCGAGTCCGCCCCGCACGAGCAGTCCCTCGGCGATCGACTCGCCCACCGGAATGTCCGGATCGAGGCTCAGCAGCGGATCCTGGAACACGTATTGCACGGTCCCGGTGCGGCGGTGGGCCCGGCGGTGCGCCGTGGACAGGTCGTCGACGCGCTGCCCGCGGATCTCGATCGATCCGGACGTCGGGGTGATCAGACCGAGAATCGTGCGGGCCAGTGTCGTTTTCCCGGAGCCGCTTTCACCGATCAGCCCCACCTTCTCGCCGGCATCGAGGGTCAGGTCGACGCCGTGCAGGATCTGCTTGCGGGCCCCACGGGGCCCCCGCTCCACCCGGACGTCGGTCATGCGCAGCAACTCAGACACGAGCCGCCTCCTTCCCGATGAACGACTCGAGCCCGTACTCCCGATGGTTCTCGACGAGTTGGCGGGTGTACTCATGCCGGGGGGCAGTGAGCAGGTCCTCCGCACGCCCGGACTCGACGACGGCGCCGTCCCGCATCACGATCACGCTGTCGCAGACCTGAGCCACCACGGCGAGGTCGTGCGAGACGAGGACGAGTGCGAGGCCCAGTTCGTCGCGCAGGTCCTCGAGGAGGTCGAGCACCTCGGCCTGAACGGTGACGTCCAAGGCGGTGGTCGCCTCGTCCGCGATCAGGAGTTCCGGTTCCGCGGACACCGCGATCGCGATGAGCACCCGCTGGAGCATGCCCCCGGACAGTTCGTGCGGGTACTGGCGGTACACGGTGTCGGCGTCGTTCAGCCCCATTTTCCGGAACAGTTCGACGCCGCGCCGCCGGGCGTCGGCGCGGGACAACCCGAGGGTCGACCGAAGTGCCTCGGCGAGTTGTTCACCGACCCGGATGGACGGGTTCAGATAGGACGCCGGGTCCTGGAACACCGCGGAGATGCGGGTTCCCCGCAATGGCCGCCAGTGTGTGCGACCGAGGTCGGTGAGTTCGATGCCGTCGAAATCGATCGAGCCGGCGGTGACGCCGAGTCCGCCGGGCAGGATTCCGAGAATGGCCCGGCAGGTCAGCGACTTGCCGCTGCCCGATTCGCCGACGATCCCGAGGGCTTCGCCGCGCGCGAGGGAGAAGTCGACGCCGTGGACCAGTTCGGTTCCGTCGTCGAGTGCGATGCGCAGATCGCTCACGGTGAGCACCGGCCGGTCGGGGCGCGTGGGTGCGGGTGCCGACGTGGCATCCAATGTGTCAGTGGACATCCGAGGTGACCTCCTGTTTCCTGCGGGCGCGTCGTCGGGGTTGGCCGGTCGCATCCCGCAGCGCGTCGGCGATGGCGTTGAGTGCCCAGACGGTCGCGACGATCAACAGGGCGGGCACGACGGGGCCGAACGGAACCTGGTAGAGGTACTGCAGTCCGCTGGCGAGGAGTCCGCCCCAGGTCGGGTCGGGTGGGACGACGCCGATCCCGAGGAACGTCAGCGAAGACACGATGACGAGGCTGGCTCCGGTCATCGCCGCGAACGTCACCCCCACCGCCGGCAGCACCTTGCGCACCGCGTGACGACGGATGATCCAGGAGGTGTCGGCCCCCATCAGTTCGGCCGCCTCGACGTACTGGGAGTTGGCCACGGTCAGCGCCGCGGCGCGAGTGACCCGGTAGAACGCGGGTGCGATGAGGATGCCGACCGCGAACATCGCCTGCGCGAGCCCGTTTCCGAGCAGCGCGGTCATCGCGACGGCGAACACGAGGAACGGCAGCGTGATGAGCGCGTCCATCAACCGGAGGGTGAACCATTCCACGCCGCGCCCGAGGTACACCGACAGGAATCCCGGGATCACGCCGAGGAGGAATCCGACGACGACGCATTGCAGTGCGGACAGCACCGACACGGTCGAACCCGCCAGCAGCCGGCTGAACACGTCCCGTCCGACGTTGTCCGTCCCGAGCCAGTGAGTTCCGCTCGGGCCCTGCAGGATTGCCGCCGTGTCCTGTTCGAGTGGGTCGAACGGCGCGAGGGCGGGCCCGAAGACCGCGAGCACCACGATCAGCCCGAGGACGACCGCCGCGGCGCGAGCGGAGTGATAGCGCAGGATTGCTGTGAGCATGGGATTTCAGTCTCTCCGCTTGGTTGCCGGCTGCAACGCGCTCTGGGCGATGTTGACGACGATGTTGCAGAACAGCACGAACACGATCGCCACGACGAGCGTTCCCTGGACGATGGGAACGTCTCCGCGCAACGCGGAGTCGGCGGCGAGGCGACCGAAGCCGGGCATGGAGAACATGGTCTCCATCACGACGGCGCCGCCGATGAGTGTGGGGATCTTCATACCCAGGATGGACAGCGCGGGACCGCTGCCGTTACGCAGTGTGTGCACGAACAGGATCCGGGACGGACTGATGCCCCGCACCACCGCGCCGGTGACGTAGTTCTGGTCCAGCTCCGCGACCAATCCGGTGCGGAGTTGTCGCGCGATGTCGGCGACGACGTCCATGCTCAACGCGATCGCGGGCATGATGATCAGCGACAGCCAGCGGCCGAAGTCCTCGTCCGGCGGGACGTACCCGGCCGACGGCAGCCAGTGCAACCCGACGCTGAGGACGAGGATCAGTCCGATCGAGATGACGAACGGCGGCAGCGTCGAGGCCACCGACGTGTAGGCGGTGATCAGCCGGTCGAGCAGGCTGCCCTTGTAGACGGCGGCGAGCACCCCGAGTCCGACACCGAGGACGAGTCCGATGACCAGAGCGACACCGGCGATCGAGGCGCTGACGGCGAGCCGCTCGCCGATCAACTCGCTGACCGGGATCTTGCTGAACCACGAGACGCCGAGGTCGCCGCTCAGCATGCTCGACATCCAGTCGACGTACTGCTGCCAGACCGGCTTGTCCAGCCCGAATTCGGCGTTGATGCGGGCGATCGTCTCCGGGGTCGCGGCGTCGCCGGCGATCCCGGCGGCCGGATTCAGCCCGCTGGCCGCTCCGAGCAGGAAGGTGATCAGGGTGGAGAACAGGAAGACCGGGACCACGATCAGCACGGTGCTCAGCACGACCCGCACCGCCGTGCCGAGCGCACCCGCCGGCACCGGGAGAGCGAATGTTCTCCCGGGGCCGGCGGCCTGGACGTCTGCGGTGGTCACGAGACCGTGACGCCTTCCCACCGCACCTGGGACGGCAGGATGTTGAGGTTCTTCAGGTCCGGGTTGGACACGATGATCCACGGATTGCTGAAGATGTAGTTCGTCGGCGACTGCTCGACACCGACCTTGACGGCCTGCCACAGCCGCGGCTTGTACTCCGGGTCCTCGAGGGGCGTGCGACGCACGGCGTCGAGCGCGGCAGTGAACTCCGGCGACGCGTGCGGGCCGCTGAGGTTCATGATGCCTTCCGGACCGTAGACGGCGAGCAGGTTCTGAACCGGGGATTCACGCCCGATGGTGCCGTCCGTCGCCAGCTGCGGATTCTTCGCGATGTAGACCTCGCTCTGCCACGTCGACGATCCCGGCGGAACCACCTTGATGGTGGACTCGACGCCGATCTTCTTCAGCTGCGACTGCACGAGCTCTGCCCGGTTGGTGGCCGCCGACTGCGCGGTGATCTCGATCGACAACTGTCCGGGACCGAAGCCCGCCTCGGTGAGGAGACGAGATGCCTTGTCGGGATCGTAGTTCCAGAGCTTCTCGATCTCGGGATTGAATGCGAGGTACCCGTCGGGGAACGGCTGGCTCGTCGTGCTGCCCAACCCGTTCGTGATGACGTCGACGAACGCCTGCCGGTCGAATGCGTAACGGAACGCCTCGACGACCTTCGGATTGTCGAACGGGGCCTTGTTCAGGTTGATGGAGACGTCGTTCGCGGCCAGCGACGGCTTCACGGTCACATCGAGACCGGCGGCCTCGGCTTCCTTGGATTGCAGGGCCGGTAGCGTCGCGAAGTCGATGGAACCGGACTGGACACCGGCGACGAGTGTCGCCGGGTCCGGGGCGACGCTGAGTTCGAAGTGGTCGATGTGGATGTTGTCGGCGTCCCAGTAGTTCGGGTTCTTCTCGAAGTACGCGTGGTCCTCGGCGACGAAGTCGGTGATCGTGAAGGGACCGGCGCCCACCGGCCACACACTGAGCTTCTGCGGGTCGGCGGCCGCGGTCGGGCTGGCGATGGCACCGGTACGCCCGGCGACCAGGTAGGGGATCTGGTAGTCGGCGTCGGCGAGGTGCAGCGTGACGTCGGTGGCGCTGTCGGCCGTGACCTCGGTGACGCCGGCGAGCTGATCGCGGAGGAACGAATCGTCCTGGGTCTTGCCGCGATCGAAGAACGCCTTGACCGCCGGGGCGTCGAGGGTGGTCCCGTCGGAGAAGGTGAGACCGTCACGCAGGGTGAAGGTCACGGCGGTGCCGTCGGCGTTGTACTTCCAGCTCTCGGCGAGTGACGGTTCGACGTTGCCCTCGGCGTCGAGCCGGGTCAGCGACGCGTACGCGAGGCTGATCGTGTTGATGTCGTTTCCTGTCCGGCTCGTCACCGGATCCCAGGAGGTGGGGAGGTTGAACGCCCACTTGACCTCGGCGCCGTCCGAGCTGCTGCCGCCGCCGCACGCGGTGGCAACGAACCCGACGATCACTCCGAGTATTACGGCGCCGACGATCCGCCGGCTCTTCTTGCTCACTGGGTGCTCCTGACCATGCAGAGGGGTGGTGATTCAGACGCTCGCGGACAGCGATGCGGTGGTGCCGGGCAGCGGGGCGGGGTCGATTCCCTCACGCCGCGCGCGGGTGTAACGGTTCTCCGCGAACGGCAGGCCGAGGTTGCCGCGCAACGTGTTCTGCTCGTAGTCCTCCCGGACGACCCCGCGCTCACGCAGGATCGGCAACACCTCATCGACGAAGCGCTGGAACTGTGCCGGGTGGCCGATGTGGATGTTGATGCCGTCGAGGGCGTGGCCGTCCAGCCAGCGCTGCAGTTCGTTCGCGACGGTCTCGGCGCTGCCCGTGAACGGTGACGTCTTCGGCGCGCTGAGCGCCTCGACCGTCTGCCGCAGTGTCAGCCCGCGGTCGGCGGCGAGGTCGGCGATCTTCTTCGCCTGCGTGTAGAAGCTGCGCTCCGCGTGCTGCAGTGCCTCGGCGGGGAACGGCGCGTCGAGGTCGTACTGCCGGAAGTCGTGCCAGCCGAAGGGCCGGCCCAGTTCCCGGAGGGACTTTCCGAAGTCGTTGTCCGCCAGCTGGGTTGCGCGTTCGATCTCGCGTGCGTCGGCGTCGGTGTCGCCCACGGTGACGGTGACTCCCGGCAGGACGACAATGTCCTCGGGAGCGCGCCCGTAGGCCGCGGCGCGGGTCTTGATGTCGGCGTAGAACGCGGCGCCCGCCTCGAAACTCGGCGCGTGCGTGAAGATCCCGTCGGCGATACGCGCACCGAGGTCGCGGCCCTGGTCGGAGTCGCCGGCCTGGAAGATCACCGGCTGCCCCTGCCGCGAGCGTTCGATGTTGAGCGGGCCCACCACCGAGAAGTGCTCGCCCCGGTGGTCGAGGGTGTGCAGCCTGTCCGGGTCGAGGAAGCGGCGGGCCTCCCGGTCGCGCGGAAACGCGTCGTCCTCGTAGGAGTCCCACAGAGCCTTGACGACCTCGACGTGTTCGAGGGCCCGGCCGTAGCGGGTGGCGTAGTCGTAATGCTCCTCGAGGCCGTAGTTTCCGGCGGTACCCGAGTCGCCGCTGGTGACCACGTTCCAGCCGGCACGGCCGCGGCTGATCAGGTCGAGGGACGCGAACCGTCGCGCGAGGTTGAACGGCTGGTTGAACGACGTGGTCAGCGTGCCGACGAGTCCGATGTGTTCGGTGGCGACCGCGAGCGCGGACAGCAGCGTCAGCGGCTCGAGCCGGTTCAGGTAGTGCGGGGGCGAGTCCGGGGTGATGAACTGGCTGTCGACGATGAACACGAGGTCGAACCGCGCCTGCTCGGCCAGCCGCGCGTACCGGATGTACCAGTCGATGTCGACGCTCGCGTCGGCGGGAATCTCCGGGTCCAGCCAGGTGTACGGGTGCCCGGGCCCACCCGTGGGGGTGAGGACAGCTCCCAATTTCAGTTGCCGTCTCGTCATGTTCTCGCTCCTTTGTCGTCCGCCTGAAGGCACCTGCCTCGGCACGCCGCGTTGAAGTGTATGGAGCAAACAGACGCGTGCAGAGTATTAAATTCTCGATGTTTCAAAACATATTTCGTATGTCCCGCAGGGCTGTCGAACAAAGTCCGATCAGTCGAAGAACTCCCGTGACGACTCCGCGACGGCCACCGCGACGACGTCGGCGAGTTGCCCGATCAGGTCCGGGTCGTCGGGCAACTGGGTGGCAGACAGGCGTAGGAGTTGACGTGCGGGCGCCCGCACGAACGAGCGGGAACCGGCCCCCACGGAGATGCCCTGCCGCGCCAACGCGACGAGGGCCGCGGTCTCGTCCGACACCGTCACCCACACGACCAGACTGTGCGGGCCCGCGAAAGCCTCGATGCCACGGTCGATCAGGGCCCCCAGCAGCGCCGTGCGCCTGGCGGCGTACCGCTCGTGCGCCGCCGTGACCGCCTGCTCGGCGTCGGCGCTGACGATCAGGTGGGCGAGGGTGTTCTGCAGGATCCGGCTGTTCGAGCCGACTCCGTGACTGCGCACCTTCATGGCCTTCTCGATCAGTTCGCGGGACCCTCCCAGAACGGAGGTCCGCACGTCGATCCCGTAGGCCTTGCAGTAGCTGCGGATCCGGACGACACGCTGCGGCAGGACAGATCCCAGCGAGGGCGGCTGCTGCGGTTCGAGCGGTCCGATCGAGTCGTCCTCGACGACCCACACCGCCGGATGCCGTCGCAGCACCTCGGCGAGTTCACTCGTGCGCCTCGCACTGACCGCATGGTCGACGGCGAACGGCGCACCGGGCTGGAACACGAAGGCCACCGCACCGGCGGTCAGGGCCGCGTCCAGAGCGTCCGGCCGGGGGCCGTCGCGATCGGCGCCGACGCCGACCGCATCCAGCCCCAGGTCGCGGAGGGTGTCGAGAACCCCCGGGCCCAGGGGCTCGTCGACGGCCACCATCGAACCGGGTGGGGCGGCCGCCTCCACGGCCAGCAACAACGCCTCGGTGCCACCGCCCGCCGTGGCCCAGGCCTCCGGTTCGAACGGCCAACCCGGGGCGACGGCATTCCGCAACCGCTCGGTCATCAGTTCCCGGCCGAACACATTCAGCGTCTCGGCATCCAGGCTGGACAACAAAGCGTCGGACAGGGACGGCTGCAGCGCCAGGTCGGGTGCATTCTGCGCCAGGTCGACGCCACGCCAGTCCGGTATGCCGCGCTCGGGCACGCTGTCGAGCGGCGGAAGAACGACGGTGCCGCCGCGGCGGCGGGTCTGCACGAACCCCTGTTCCTGCAGCCGGCCCCAGGCGGTGACGATCGCACCGACACTGAGATCGGTCGATTTCGCGAGTGCGCGGACGGTCGGCAGGCGATCGCCGGGGCTGAGCTCACCCGACCTGATGAGGTCGGCGACGGCATCGGCCAGTTCCGCGGTGCGGCCGTCGATCTTGTCGAGCAACCACTCCGGAGCAATCGCCTCCGACTCCAGCACCGCTGACATCCACACCCCTTCGATCGACAACCACTACCGGCCCCGCGCCGCGCGGGTCACGGTCATTGCGCGAGTGCCCCGGCCGGTTCGCGAAGGACGATGTCGGGCGTACCGGGCAGGCGGAGGCGCTCGAGGAACTGCACGATCTCGGCGGCGACCGACCGGTGGGACACGTCGTTGAGGATGTCGTGCCGCCCCTCGTGGACGACGACGATCCGGGCGTCGGGCAACGCGGACGTGACGGCCAGGACGCCGGCGGCCGGACTGAGGGCGTCGGCGCCTCCGTGCACGACGAGGACGGGAACCTGCACGTGGGTCAGCGAATCCGCCGTGGCCACCGGCGTCTCCGCGTCGAGCGTTCCCCGCTCGAGAGCGTCGGCCGAGGACAGGACCCCTCGGTGCACGGGACACGCGGAACGGATCTCGAGTTCGCCGTCCCACTCTCCGGTGAAGGCGTCGGCGCCCGCGACGAGAAGACCGGCGGCCACCACCCCGGACACGGCCGGATGCGTCGCGGCGAGGTCGAGGGCGGTCAGGGCGCCACTGTCCGACCCGATGACGGTGAGTGGGAGCTCGGTCTCGGCATCGGCGATCACCCGAGCAGTCACCGCAGGATCGTTCTCCACCACCGCGACACGGTAACCGTCGAAGGCGATCCGGCGGGCGAACCGGCGGTACACGTGAGCATGCTCACCGCGGCCGGCAACGACGATCACCGAGCCACGCACAGTCGCTTCGGGTTCCAGCCAGTCGATGTCCACTGATTACCTCATTCGGGGGTTGTTCGCAGGAATGACTGCGTCACCCTGACCCACACGCGCGAGGTCGAACAAGACTAAAGCTCGAGCAGAACAAAACGCGTGCCTTCGCGCCGCGCTTCGTGTTTTGTTCCGAACATATTCGTTTTGCTCTGCCATTCACCCGCTTTGCCATTCACCCAGGCCCCATCAGAAGTACCGACGAAGGGACAGGCACACCGATGCCCGAGACCACAGGGTTCGCGACCCGGCAGGTCCGCACCGGCTATCAACCCGGAACGCCGCAGAACACCGCGATCCCCCCGATCTACCAATCGGTTGCCTACGATTTCGGCAGCTTCGAACAGGCACGGGACATCTTCTCCCTCCGGCGGAAGGGAAACCTGTACAGCCGCACCGGGAATCCCACCCAGGCCGTGTTCGAGCAGCGCCTCGCCGATCTCGACGGTGGAGTCGCCGCCCTGGCCACGGCATCCGGGCAGTCCGCTGTCGCGGTCGCACTCCTCACCCTCGCCAAGTCCGGACAGCACATCGTCGCGGCCCGGCAGCTGTACGGGGGAACCGTCGATCTCCTCACCGACACCTTCGCGGACTTCGGGATCGAGGTCACGCTCGTCGATCAGGACGACCTCGACGCCTGGCGTGCAGCCGCGCGCCCCGAGACAAGGGCCTTCTTCGCCGAGACGATCGGCAACCCCGTCGCCTCCGTGCTCGACGTCCGGGCGGTGGCCGACATCGCGCACCAGGCGGGGGTCCCGCTGATCGTCGACAACACGATCGCCACCCCGTATCTGCTCCGCCCGAAGGACTTCGGCGCCGACATCACCGTCTACTCGGCCACCAAGTTCATCGGCGGGCACGGCAGTTCGCTGGGTGGTGTGATCGTGGACCTCGGCACGTTCGACTTCGGCGCGGAACCGCAGCGGTGGACCCAGTTCACCGAGCCCTACCCGCGCATCGGCGACCTCGTGCTGTGGGAGGAGTTCGGCCGCGAGCGGAGCGCCTACCTGGTCTACGCGAAGACGAAGATCGTCCACGATCTCGGTCCCGCACTGTCCCCGTTCAATTCGTTCCAGCTGCTTCAGGGGTTGGAGACGCTGGACCTGCGACTGGAACGGCAAGTCGGCTCGGCACTGGCGATCGCACAATTTCTCGACGGTCATCCCGCGGTCGCCAAGGTCAACTACCCCGGACTGCCGGACAACCGGTGGCACGACGCCGCCCAGCGGTACCTGCCGCGCGGCGCCGGCTCGGTCTTCTCCTTCGATCTCGCCGTCGACGACTCGAAAGTGGCGAAGTTCATCGACTCGCTGCAACTGTTCGCCATCGTCGCCAACATCGGCGACGCCCGTTCGCTGGTAGTGCACCCCGCCACCACCACGCACAGCCATCTCGGCGACACGCAACTCCGCGACGCCGGATTCGGCTACCGCACCGTCCGATTGTCGATCGGACTGGAAAACCTGGAAGACCTCGTCGACGATCTGCGTGCTTCGCTCGACGCCATCACGGAGGAATGACATGCACTTCGGCTACTGGACGCCCATCTACGGCGGCTTCCTGCGCAACCTCGGCGACGAAGGGATGCCCGCCACCTGGGACTACGTCAAGAAGCTCTCACAGCTCGCGGATCGTCTCGGATACCACACCACCCTCGTGCCCGAGCTCTATCTCAACGACCGCAAGGGCGTCGACGCGCCCAGCCTCGAGGCGTGGTCGCTGTCGTCGGCGATCCTCGCGGTCACCGAACAGCTCCGGGTGATGACGGCGGTGCGACCCGGATTCCACCTGCCGGCAGTCACCGCGAAGGAATCGGCGACGATCACCGACATCGCCGGAACAACCGATGCCGGTGCGGCACGGTTCGCGCTCAACGTCGTCGCCGCGTGGTGGGAGGAGGAAGCCCGGCAATACGGCGGCGCCTTCACCCGGCACGACGACCGATACCGGCAAGCCGGCGAATTCGTCGACGTTCTCCGTGGGCTCTGGGAGCACACCCCGTTCACCTACCAGGGCGAGCACTTCAGCGTGCGCGACTCGATCCTGTCACCGAAGCCCGGAATCCATCCCCCGGTCTTCGCCGGCGGTGAGAGCGAGAGCGGCCGCGAATCGATCGCGACCTTCGCCGACTCGTACGTGCTGCACGGCGGCACCGTCGACGAGGTGCGCGCGAAGATCGCGGACATGAACGCCCGGTCGCAGCGAATCCACCAGCGGGACATGGTCGAATTCGGCATGTCCACGTACATCATCGTGCGCGACACCGAAGCCGAGGCCCGCGCCGAACTCGAACGCATCACCACCGTCGATCCGCACTCGCCCGGGTACGCCTCGTTCGAGGAGTTCGTGAAGAACTCCGAACTCGACGTCGAGCTGTCCAAGCGCGAATACTCCGTCGGCACGCGTGGACTGCGGCCCGACCTCGTCGGCACACCGGAACAGGTCGCCGAGAAGATCCGCGCCTACCAGGATGCCGGTCTCACCCTGCTGCTCATCCAGTGCTCCCCCGCGCACGAGGAACTCGAGCGCATCGCCGAGCAGGTCTTCCCGCTCGTCCCCAACCGTGAGTACTTGTCAACCACGGGCGGTTGACAAGTACTCACGGGCGGGACGCCCTTGACCGCACTACTCGCCGCGAGTAAGGATGAATATGTTCTGTGCGCGGCGATTTCATTCCCGGAGAGAGGAATTCACACCCCCAGGACCAATCGCGGCGCACCCGTTACCTACGGCCGCACGAGGGCCGCGCGCGCAGCGCGAGGGGATTTGCCATGCCAGACATCGAGGTCGACTATTGCGTCGTAGGCGCCGGATTCGCCGGACTGACGGCGGCACTGCGCTTGAAACAGGCCGGCCAATCGGTCGCGCTGCTGGAGGCGCGTGACCGGATCGGCGGGCGGACCTTCACCGTGGTCCGCGAGGACGGTTCGTGGATCGATCGGGGCGGCGCGTGGATCGGGCCGGGACAGGACCGGATCTACGCCCTGATGGACGAATTCGGCGTCAAGAGTTACAAGCAGTACACCGACGGCGACGCGATGATGGTCGTCGACGGCAAGCAGTACCGGTACAAGGGCACGATTCCCCTGACGATGAGTCCCTGGGCGGCCGCGAATCTCGGCGCCGTGTTCGTCGAACTCGGCGAGATGTGCAAGACGATCCCGCTCGAGGCGCCGTGGGAGGCGAAGAAGGCAGCGAAGTGGGACGCGATCAGCCTCGCCAAATGGCTGGGCGACAACACGCTGTCCAAGCCGGCCCACGACCTTCTCGAGACCGCCATCGCCGGCTGCTACACGTCCGCGGCGTCCGAGGTGTCGATGCTGTTCGTCCTGTACCAGATGGCGTCCGGCGGCGGTCCGAGTTTCGTTCTCGGTGTGAAGGACGCGGCCGAAGACGCGCGGCCGGTCGGCGGAATGGGTGCCGTCTACCGCCCGATGGCAGCCGAGATCGGCGACGCACTCCATCTGTCACAACCCGTCCGGGACATCGCGCAGGACGGCGACGGCGTCACTGTCCGATCCGCGGATATGTCGGTGCGGGCCCGGAGGGCGATCGTCGCGGTCCCCCTCGCGATCGCGAGCCAGATCCTCTACGAGCCGCTCCTGCCGATGGATCGGTCCTTCCTGCACCAGAGGATGCCGAGCGGTGCGGTCATGAAGATCGCCGTCCTCTACGACGAACCCTTCTGGCGCGCGGACGGATTGTCCGGGCAGTCCGCGGCACCCGACTCCCCCGCGACCGTCACCATCGACGCGAGCACGGACACGGGGCGTCCCGGTGTTCTGTGCGTGATCGTCGAGGGACCGATCGCCCGCACGCTGGGGACGCTGCCGGAAGCGGAACGCAAGAACCAGGTGCTCGCCGAGTTGACCGCGAGGTTCGGAGCCAAAGCCGCCTCCCCCGTCGACTACATCGAGCAGAACTGGAGCGTCGAGCGGTACTCCGGCGGCGGCATGCTCAGCCACGCGCCGACGGGAGTGCTCACCCAGTTCGGCCACGCCCTCCGCGAGCCGTGCGGTCGCATTCACTGGGCAGGCACGGAGAGTTCGTCCGTGATGTGCGGCTGGGTCGACGGAGCCATCCGGTCGGGGGAGCGCGCCGCCCGGGAAGTCACCGAACGGGACGGCGTGCTGTCACCCGCCCGCGCTCAGTAATAGACGGCGCCCGGAGCACCCCCGCCGACGGCAACCGCATCGCCGGTGATCCCGACGCTGCGCGGTGACGCCAGGAACGTGACGACGTCCGCGACCTCGCTCGCGTCGATCAACCGGTGGATCGAGTTGGTGGCCAGCCGCGACTCCAACTCGGCGACCGGAACACCTTCGTCCTCGGACTGCTTGCCCAACCGGTCGACGAGTCGTTCCGTCCGCGTCAGTCCCGGATGCACCACCGTCACGTTGATTCCGTGCGGCCCGAGTTCGTCGGCGAGGTTCTTCGTCAGCGCCGACACACCGACGTTCCGCACGGTCTGCGCGATGGAGTTGGCCTGGCGTGCACCGAGCCCGCTGATATTGATGATCCGTCCCCACCCCTGCTCCACGAGGTGCGGTGCCACCGCGCGGGCGGTCCGCAGATAGCCGAGCACCTTGATCTCGAGTTCACCGCGCACCACGTCGTCGGTGGTGGACGCGAAGTCGCTCGGCTTGCCCGCGCTCCACGGTGTGGCCGCGGCGTTCACGAGAATGTCGACGCCGCCGAATTCGTCCACCGTTCGCTGCACGAGGGCGCGCACCGAATTGTCGTCGCCGGTGTCGGTGGGTACCCCGATCACCCGCCGCCCGGTCTCCTGCGACAGCGTCTTCGCCGCCAGTTCCAGCGCCTCGACACCCCTGGCCGCGAGCACCACGTCGACCCCCTCCGACGCGAGGCTGCGCGCGATCGCGAAACCGATTCCGCGGCTGCCGCCGGTGACGACGGCCCGCTTGCCGCCCAGACCGAGATCCATGTCGTTCTCCTCATCTCCGCTGTCCACCCCTCGGTTCGAGGGTAGGACCACGACGGTCGGGAGTCACGGATTCAGTTCAGCGTGAGGCCAATTGCGCTCCGCACCCGTGCGTGGTTAGCGAGTCCAGAGACTCGTCAACCACGCACGGGCGGCGAAGCCGCCTACCGCTGGATCGACTTGATCTCGAGGAACTCCTCGAAGCCGAGGACGCCGGCCTCGCGGCCGATGCCCGACTGCTTGTACCCGCCGAACGGGGCGTTGGTGTTGAACCTCCCGCCGTTCACCTCTACCTGGCCGGCGCGCAACTGCCGCGCGACGCGGTCGGCGCGGTCCTGGTCACCGGACCAGACGCCGGCGGCGAGTCCGTACTCCGTTGCGTTGGCGATCCGCACCGCGTCGTCCTCGTCCTGGTACCCGATGATCGACAGGACGGGGCCGAAGATCTCCTCCTTGGCGATGGTCATGTCCTCGGTGACGCCGGAGAACACGGTGGGTCCGACGAAGTAACCGGATTCCTGGCCGGTCTCCCGGCCGTCGAGTACGGCCTGTGCGCCTTCCGCGATGCCCTGTTCGATGTAGCCGCGCACCCGCTTCAGCTGGTTCGAGTTCACCAGCGGCCCGAGCACCGACGTGGCGGCCGTCGGATCGCCGACGGAGTAGTTCTGCGCGACCTGCGCCGCGATGGCGGCGGCCTCGTCCACCTTGTCCGCGGGGACCAGCATCCGGGTCAGCGCCGAGCAGGTCTGACCGGAGTTGAGGAAACACTTGGCCACTCCGTCGGTGACAGCCTTCGTCAGGTCGGCGTCGTCGAGGATGACGTTGGCCGACTTGCCGCCGAGCTCGAGTGCCACCTTCTTCACCGTCTCGGCCGCGACCACCGCGACCCTCTTTCCCGCGCGGGTGGAGCCGGTGAACGAGACCATGTCCACCTCGGGATGGCCGGCGATCGCCTCGCCCACGACGGGCCCGAATCCGCTGACAAGGTTGAACACGCCTGCCGGCAGACCGATTTCGTCGAAGATGTCGGTGAGAGCGTACGTGGCGAGCGGTGCCACCTCGGTCGGCTTGAGCACGACGGTGCATCCCGCGGCCAGAGCACCGCCGACCTTGAGCACCACCTGGTGGAGCGGGAAATTCCACGGGGTGATCGCCCCGACCACACCGATCGGCTCGCGCACGATCAGCGAGTTGCCCACCTCGTGGGCGTCGAAGTCGTAGGTGGCGGCCAGTTCGGCGAAGGCGGCGAGGTTCGCGAGCGGCATGCCGATCTGGATGGGCTTCGCGAATCCCAGCGGCATGCCCATGTCGCGGGACACGAGGGCGGTGAAGTCGTCGAGGCGCTCCTGGATCAGGGCAGCGGCCTTCTGGAGGTACTCGCCACGTTCCTTGCCGCTGAGCGCGGACCATGCGGGGAAGGCTGCTCGCGCGGCCTTCGCGGCGCGATCGACGTCATCGGCGGTGCCCTCGGCGACTACCGCGATGACGTCCTCGGTGGCCGGATTCACCACGTCGATCCGGCCCGTTCCCTGCGAATCGATCCAGGATCCGTCGATGTAGATCTTGGTCCGGTCCAGAACTTCGCTCATCGATCAGCCTCCAGTGAAAGTGTTGCGGATCCCCCTGCGCCCCGCAGCTTACGACCGGAATCCTCCCGCAAGGGGCGAATGCGATCTCCCCGAACCACACACCGGGACGGCACCGATCGCGGACCATCGACGTACGGCAGCACATCGGCGAAGAGGAGCGATCAGATGCGCACGCAGTCACCGGCACGCACCCTTCTCGGCGTACTCGGAATCGCCGCCGTGCTCACCGCCTCGGCGTGCGGCTCGACGGACGAGACGGGGACCGCCGAACCCTCACGTGACATCACCTTCACGAGATCCGCGCCGACCGAGACGACCGCACCGCACCCCGACCGCTGCCTGATCGGCGAACTGCAGGTGACGCTCGGACAGGCGAGTGGGGCCGCCGGATCTCAGGAGATCCCGCTCGTCTTCACCAACACCGGCACCCGCGGCTGCGTCCTCCACGGATACCCGGGGGTCTCGTACGTCGCCGCCCCGGACGGTCCGCAGGTGGGTGCCGCGGCCGATCGGGACGGTGGCACCGAGACTCCGGTGACGGTCGCCCCGGGCGCACGGGCCACCGCAGCGGTGCGTGCCACGGTGGTGCAGAACTATCCCGCCGAGACGTGTGGCCCCACTCCGGTCGCGGGATTCCGGGTGTACCCACCCGACGACACCGGGTCGGTATTCCTCCCCTACCCCACCACCGGCTGTTCGCAGACCGGCGTGAAACAGCTGTCGGTGCAGCCCGTGACCGGGTGACCTGGTTCACCCGCCCCGGGTGAATCGGCTCACCCTGCCCTCGACCTACCGTCGGGCTACCGACTCGCGTAGAAGGAAGGCAGAGGCATGTTCGAGATCATCCGCGAAGTGCATTCCGAAGTTCGGCACCGCCGTGGTCCGCGGCATCACCACCATCTCCTCACCCGAGCGGAGCGCCGGTCGCGGATCCTGAAGCACTTCCACATGTGATCAGCCGGGGCGGCCGACCCTCCGACCAGGCCTGTTCTTTGCCTTCGCTAACAATTGGCACGGATGGGTACTATCCGACGTCGTGACTGACAGCAGGCTGGAATCGGCGAAAGTGTCCAGAGACGACTCGGACGAGTCGCCGATCGAAACCCCGCCCCAGTCGTCTCCCCTCGGTCAGTCGATCCGCTCCGCCCGCCTTCTCGCGATCGTCGCCTCCGTCTTCGGAGTGCTGCTCACGTTGTCGCTCCCGTTCCTTCCGGTCGAGCAGGACAGCGCGACCCTCACTTGGCCGCAGAACGGCAGCACCGGAAGCGTCGAGGCACCGCTCGTTTCCTACGCGCCGCTGAGCCTCGACGTGCAGATCCCCTGTTCGGCGGTCGGTGAACTCGCCGACCGCGGCGGGATCCTGACCTCCACCGCCCCCGCGGGCGCCGCCGACGCCGGGAAGTACGGACTGGTCGCCAGGGTGAATCCCGCGACCCCGGACAGTCCCGCCGGCGTCGAGGTGCTGTTGCGGAACAAGGTGCTCCTGTCGTCGCCGCTGGACCAGCTACCCGCAGACTGCGCGCTCGTGGTCTCGTCGGATTCCACGCGGACCACCGCCGGTTTCGTCGGGGCGGGCCAGGACGCACCGACCGTCGTCGACGGCGACCTCCGCCCGCAGATGGTGGGCATCTTCAGCGACCTCGACGGTGCGGTGCCCGACGGACTGCAGGTGACGGCGCAGATCGACAGCCGCTTCTCGTCGACGCCGTCGACCCTCAAGTTCGTCGCCATGGTGGTGGGCGCGCTCGCGACGATTCTGGCGCTGGTGGCGCTGCACCGTCTCGACAACGTGGACGGACGCCGGGCACGACGATTCCTGCCCACCCGCTGGTGGTCGTTCGGGGCCGTCGACGCCGTCGTCATCGGCACGCTGGTGCTGTGGCACTTCATCGGCGCCTCCACCTCCGACGACGGCTATCAGTTCAACATGGCCCGCACGTCCGAGGCGGCGGGCTACATGGCCAACTACTTCCGCTGGTACGGCGTCCCGGAGGCGCCGTTCGGGTCTCCGTATTACGACGTCCTCGCGGTGCTGGCGAACATCACACCGGCGAGCCCGTTCGTGCGTCTGCCCGCGCTGCTCGCCGGCATCGTCGCCTGGCTGGTGATCAGCCGTGAAGTCGCACCGCGACTCGGCGCCGCGGTCCGGGGCAACCGGCTCGCGCTGTGGACCGGCGGACTGGTGTTCCTCGCGTTCTGGCTCCCGTACAACAACGGTCTGCGGCCCGAGCCGATCGTCGCGGTGGGCGTGCTGCTCACGTGGTGCTCGGTGGAACGTGCCGTCGCGACCCGGCGACTGCTGCCTGCCGCGGTGGCGATTCTGGTCGGTGCGGCCACGCTGACCGCGGGCCCGTCCGGGTTGATCTGTTTCGGTGCCCTGGTCGCGGGCGCCCGGCCGATCCTGCAGATCGTGATCGCGCGGGCCAAGACAGTCGGATACATCGCCTTGCTGGCACCGCTCGTCGCGTCGGGGACCGTGATCCTGGTGGCGGTGTTCGCCGACCAGACCCTCGCCGCCGTCATGGAGATGCAGCACGTTCACGCGATCGGCCCCAACGTCCCCTGGTTCGACGAATACCTCCGCTACCAGTACCTGCTGAACATCTCCGTCGACGGTTCGCTGTCGCGCCGGTTCGGCGTGTTCGTGATGGTGCTGAGCCTGGCCGTGACGGTCCTCGTGATGCTCCGCAAGGGCGGCCGGATTCCCGGGACGGCGGCCGGACCGTCGCGGCGGCTCATCGGCATCACGCTCGCCGCGATGGGGCTGATGATGTTCACGCCCACCAAGTGGACGCACCACTTCGGCATCTACGCCGGCCTCGCGGGGTCGCTCGCCGTCCTGGCGTCCGTGGCGGTGAGCACCGCCGTGGTGCGCTCGCCACGCAACCGCGCGCTGTTCGCGGCCGCCGTGCTGTTCCTGCTCGCGATGTGCTTCACCAGCACCAACGGGTGGTGGTACGTGTCCAGCTACAGCGTCCCGTGGTGGGACAAGCCGGTGTCGATCGCCGGCCTCGGCGCAGGCACCATCCTGCTCGGCGCCACGCTGGTGATGCTGCTGATCGCGGCGTGGTGCTACTTCCGCGAGCCCTACACCCGGACCGAATCCGTGCGGCGACGCCGGTTGTGGGCGATCCCGCCGTTGACGGTGGCGGCCGCCGCGATGGTGCTGTTCGAGGCGCTGTCGATGGCGAAGGGTGCGGTCGCGCAATACCCCGCGTTCTCCCTCGCCCGTTCCAACGTCGATGCCGTCACCGGTGCACCGTGCGGTCTCGCCAACGACGTCCTGCTCGAAACCGATCCGAACGCGTCGCTGCTGCAACCACTGTCGGGTGACGCCGCGACCGCCCTCGCGGGCACCGGCACCGTCGGCTTCACGCCGAACGGCGTCGCCGGCGACCTCAGTGCCGACGAGGAATCGTCGGATGCGGGCGTCGCCAACTCCGTCAAGACCGACAACACCGAGCAGACGGCGTCGAGCAACGCCGCGGGCACCGGCGGCGGCGCCGGCGCGGTGGGTGTCAACGGCAGCGCCGTGGCCCTGCCGTTCGGCCTCGACCCCGACCGCACGCCCGTCCTCGGCAGCGACGGCAGCGACGGCGACGCGTCACTGACCTCCGGCTGGTACCGGTTGCCGAATCCCGACTCGGACGCCGGGGCGGGTGACATCATCTCCATCGCCGCAGCGGGCCGCATCCACTCCGTCGACGCGGACGGCGTCGTCACCTACAGCCAGAACCTCGAGGTGGAGTACGGCACCGCGCAACCGGACGGCGGGGTCGCGGTGGCGGGACGCGTGACGCCGATCGATATCGGCCCGGCTCCGTCCTGGCGGAATCTGCGCGTCCCGCTCGATTCCCTGCCGGACGATACGAACGTCATCCGACTCGTGGCGTCGGATTCGGACAGTGATCCGCAGCAGTGGCTGGCGGTGACACCGCCGCGTGTTCCGCGGACGCAGACACTGAACGACGTGATCGGATCCGACGCACCCGTGATGATCGACTGGGCTGTGGGACTGGCATTTCCGTGCCAGCGACCGTTCGACCACCGCACGGGTGTCGCGGAGGCGCCCGAATACCGGATCCTCCCCGACCGTCCCGGCGCGATCATGACCAGCCTGTGGCAGGACCGGTACGGCGGAGGCCCCCTGGGCTGGATCGAGATGACCCGGGCGAGCCGAACCATACCGTCGTATCTGCGGGACGACTGGGACCGTGACTGGGGCGGAGTGGAGCAGTACTCCCCGCTCGACCCCGACGCGAGGACCGCGGCGATCGACACCACCCGGATTCAGCGTTCGGGCATGTGGAACCCGGCGCCGATCATCACGGCCTACTGAGCGTCGGTGACGCGCCCGTGAGCCGGGCGCGTCACCTGTCACCTCAGAGTTCGAATTCCGCCGGGGCGATGCCGACGGCGAAACAGGCGTCCCGCACCACGTTTCGCTCGTGCTGGTCGAAGTTGCCGTCGGCGCCACCGATGACGATGCCGATCTGGATGACGGCACGTGCCTGATCCTGCTTGGACTTCAGCTTCGCGATGGTGGCGGTGGCCTCGATCTTGCCGAACCCGAAATCGGACTGCAGCTTGCTGCAGTACCAGTCGAACTTCTGGCTCAACTCGTCCGACGGGAACACACTCAGCGCCTCGTTGCTGGTGATCAGCGCCGCGGTCTTCTGACGCTCGGACGGGTCGATGGTCCCGTCCGCAGCGGCGATGAGGGCGCACATGGCCATGCTGGCGTTGGCGAACTCCTTGTTCTGGAACTGTGCCGTCTTGGTCTTGAGCTGGCCGTTCATCTCGAACGCCTTTGCCTTCAGCTGATCCCAGAAAGCCATTGGACTCCTTCTTCGTGTGCCCACGCACGGTGCGTGTGGTGTCCAATTTGCCAGGTTTCACCCGACGGCGTCGCCGCGGTCGGCCTACCAGCGCAGTCGCAGGAATCGCCGCTAGGGCCGCAGCGACTGCAGCCCTCCCGTCGGCACGTGGATCCACCCCTCCCGTTCGGCGATGGCGCGGTCGTCGCCTTCCGGTAGTGCTGTGCAGCCGACGGCCGCGGCCCGCGCGATGACGGCGGCCAGCACGGCGTCGAGGGCGTCGTCCGATTCGCGGCAGATCGTCTGGAATTCACCGAGATCCATCCAGTCCGCGGCCGTCAGGAGCGCGTCGACCAACTCCCCCAGCGTCACCCGGTTCTGTGCGCTCTTGTATCCGCGCGACACCAGCCCCCAGGTGCGCAGCGCGGCCGCCGGATACGCCTCGACCACGCGGCCGTCGACGCGACCGACGTCGACCCCGAAGTCACCGAGTTCGGCGAGGATTCCGGCGCAGCGCAACGCGACATGCGCGATGAGATCGGCCGACACACTGAGCGGGGATATCCCCGTCGCGGCCTGCACCACGAGGTCGGTGCGCCGCTTGGTCAGCGGTCGACGCCCGTCGCGGTTGGCGAGACCGCTGGTCGCGGACAGTCGGCCGGCGTGATGGTCGGTCACCATCCGGACGAACGCGTCGGGCCAGCCGAACGGTGCATCGATACCGGTCCTGTCGCACGCCAGCACGGCCTCGGTGACGGCGTCGTTCCCGGCTCCCAGCCGGACGGACTCGACGCGGGCCACACCGCCGGACCAGTCGATGATCGCCACAGCCGTCTTCTTCGGTTCGGCCGCCAGGTCGACTCCCACGGTGCGCATCGTCCCAGGCTAGTCCGACCTGCTGAATCAGAAGAAGTGATGCAACGCATCAGTTAGTTGTTCTGTACAGATTCACTGCCTCCGACCATTGTGGTCTCCACTACTCGACCTAGAAGTGGCGCACTTGCGCCGTTCGGAGGATTGATGCCCGACACCCCCGTCGCCCCGATGCTGGAGAAGCACACCATCGGGTTCGTCCCGGAATCCGATCGCCACGGCAAGGTTCGTGATCTGTTCACGCTGTGGTTCGGCGGCAACCTCGCCCCGCTCCCGATCGTGACCGGTGCCCTCGGCCCCAGCCTGTTCGGACTCTCGCTGTGGTGGAGCCTCGTCGCGTTCGTCGTCGGACATCTCGCCGGGGGCGCCCTGATGGCGTTGCATTCGGCGCAGGGACCTCAGATGGGAATCCCCCAGATGATCCAGAGCCGCGGACAGTTCGGCACGTTCGGGGCGCTCATCATCGTGGTGATCGCCGCCGTCATGTATCTCGGCTTCTTCTCGTCGAACATCGTCCTGGCAGGCCAGTCGATGCACGGGATCGCGAACGGCATACCCGTGGACGTGGGGATCGTGGCCGGCGCTCTCGGCTCCGCCGTCATCTGCATCGTCGGCTACCGGTTGATCCACATCCTCAACCGCATCGGAACCTGGGTCCTCGGAATCGGAATCCTGGTGGGCTTCTTCGCCATCCTCACCGGCGACCTGCCGTCGGACTTCCTCACGCGGGGCGACTTCAACTTCGCCGGTTGGCTGGCCACCGTGTCACTCGGCGCACTCTGGCAGATCGCGTTCGCACCCTACGTCTCCGACTACTCGCGGTACCTCCCCAAGGACGTGGGCGTGCCGTCGACGTTCTGGGCGACGTACCTCGGGTGCACCCTCGGCTCGTTCCTCGCCTTCGCGTTCGGCGCGGTCGTCACGTTAGCCGCACCGATCGGCATGGGCACGATGGACGGCGTCAAGGCGACGACGGGAAGCCTCGGCAGCGTCATGCTGGTGCTGTTCCTGCTCAGCGTGATCAGCCACAACGCGCTGAACCTGTACGGCGCCGTCCTCGCCATCATCACGTCGGTCCAGACGTTCCGCGCCCGCTGGATTCCGACCGCCCGCGCCCGGGTGATCCTCTCGACGATCATCCTCGTCGCGGCCTCCGTCGTCGCCATCGCGCTGTCGGCCGACTTCGTGTCGCACTTCGTCGATCTGGTGGTCGTGCTTCTCGTGGTGCTGGTGCCGTGGACGGCGATCAACCTCATCGACTTCTACATCATCCACAAGGGCGTCTACGACCTCGAGTCGATCTTCCGCTTCGACGGCGGCATCTACGGCCGCTTCAACTGGACGGCCATCACCGCCTACCTGCTCGGCATCGTCGTCCAGATTCCGTTCATGGCCACGTCGCTCTACACGGGCCCGGTGTCCGCGTTCCTCGGCGGCGCCGACCTGTCGTGGGTGGCCGGGCTGGTGGTGACCGGGCCCATCTACCTGCTCCTGGCGCGGCGCGGTTCGACCGGAGCGAAGACCGCCTCCGGCGCTGCATCTGTGCCCGCCCGGCTGTAGTCCCCGAACACCGCGCCGCCCGAGCCTGTTACAGGCTCGGGCGGCGCGGTGTTCAACCCCTGTCCGCTCGGGCAGGGTTTCGCATTTGTCCACCACCCGGCGGCGCCGGCTCGTTAGGGTCGAAAAAGAGACCGTTCCACCGGAGAAGAGAGTTGTCGCAGATGTCCAATTTCCCGGGCCTCACCCACGTCGCGATCACCGTGTCCGACCTACCGGCCAGCACCGCCTGGTACACCGCACTGTTCGGATCTGCCCCCGTCCTCGACGAGGACGAGGAATCGGGGACCTTCCACCACACGGTGTTCGCGCTCGACGGCGGCATGCTCTTCGGCCTGCACACGCACCCAGACAGCGGCGCTCCCGCACGGTTCGACGAACGGCAGGTCGGACTCGATCACATCGCGTTCCAGTGTTCGCCCGACGCACTGCCCCGGTGGGTGGAGCGGCTCGATGCCCTCGGCATCGAGCACGGGGGCATCAAGACAGCGCACTACGGTTCGGGCATCTCGTTCCGCGACCCCGACAACATCGCGCTCGAATTCTTTGCCCCACCCGTGAGTACTTCTTAACGTCGGGCGGTTAACAAGTACTCACGGGCGGCGGAGCCGCAGGCGTCGAGCAGGGTCAGGGCGAGGGCCAGTGCGCCGTCGACGGCCGCCCGGTCTGCAGCGGACGCGGCGCTGGCCGCGGCGAACTCGGCCTGATGGTTGACCGCGGGCGCCGAGTCGATGCCGATGTAGGGGTGGATCGCGGGAATCACCTGCGAGACGTTGCCCATGTCGGTGGAGGCCCGGTTCATCAGCGAGTCCGCGCCGGTGCGGAACACGCGGCCCAGTCCCTCCGCGTGCCGGACGTACGACGCGAGCAGCGCTTCGTCGGTGCGGAACTCCGAGTACGGTTCGCTTTCCGGGGCGATGGTCAGTTCACAGCCGGTTGCGACGGCGCCGGCCTCGAAGCAGCGGGCCACGCGGGGCTCGATGCGGGCCAGCTCCTCCAGCGTCTCCGCCCGCACGTACCAGCGACCTTCGGTGCGCTGGGGAATGGCGTTGGGCGCCTCTCCCCCGCGGGTCATCATCCCGTGCACTCGCGTGCTCGACGGAAGCTGTTGGCGGAGAAGCCCGATGGCGACCTGCGCCACCGTGAACGCGTCGGCCGCGTTGACACCCCGTTCGGGGTACGCGGCGGCGTGTGCCGCCTTGCCGTCGTACCGGATGTGGCTGTGGGACACCGCGTACGGTTCGGCCCGGGCGACGTCGACCGGGCCGGGGTGGGCCATGACGGCGGCATGGACGCCCTCGAACGCACCGCGTTTCAACATGTCGATCTTGCCGCCCCCGCCTTCCTCGGCGGGGGTGCCGAGCACCGACAGGGTGATGCCGAGGTCGTCGACGAGCGGGGCGAGAGCCAGCGCCGTCCCCACCGAGATGGCGGAGATGACGTTGTGTCCGCACGCGTGCCCGAGCCCGGGGAGCGCGTCGTATTCCGCGCAGACCGCGAGGTGCAGCGGTCCGGAACCGACGTGCGCGCGGAACGCGGTGGGCAGACCGACGTACTGCTGCTCGACCGTGAAACCGGCGTCCGACAGCACCCCGGCCACCCGCACGCACGAGCGTTCCTCCTCCCACGCGACCTCCGGGTGGGCGTGGAGGTCGTGCGACAGAGCCAGGATCCGGTCTTCCGCCCTCCTGGCTCCGTCACGAACCGCGGCGTCGGCGCTCACAGGTCCCCCGGCACGCCGTAGGACGGGGCGGCCGTCGGATCGACACCGCGCACCCGGTAGTCCCGCTTCTGCGGCTCCCACACCGTCCACAGCCGGCGCAGTTCGCCGACCGGGTCGTCGTGCCAGTCGACGCGCAGATCGGTGACTGGCCAGGGCACGTCCTCGACCACCTGGATTCCCGCCGAGTGCACGGGCCCCGCCTCCCCACCGGCGGTGACCGCCGCGGTGAGTCCGTCGAGCAGTCTGCCCTCGAACGTCGGGGCGGTACTCGACACGTAGCCGAACAGCAGCGACCGGATGACGCCTTCGTCGCGGAGCATGTTGCCGGCGACGGCGGCGCCGCTGCCCTGCGCACTGCTGTGGATGCCCAACGTCTGCGCGCCCGAGTGCACGGCGGTGCCGCCGCCCGGATCGACGACGACGACCTGGCGGTACTCCGGGAACTTCTCCTGCGCGAGTGCGCTTTTCAGCGCGGTCTCGGCATTCGCACCCGAGGCGAGCGCGTCGAGGCCGACCGGTCCCAGCTGCGGATTGGTCACGTTCTGGGAGGCGACGACGCCGACCCCGGACCGCACGTGCAGGCAGCGTGCGGCCACGGCGGGGCTCGAGGAGCAGACGACCATCCCGAACGCGCCCCCGGAATCACGGGCGACGAGTGAGAACGTCATGAGCTGATCACTGCCGTCGCGTCGATCTCGACGAGCCATTCGGGCCGGGCGAGGGCGTCGACGACGATGCCGGTGGACACGGGGTGCACACCCTTCAGCCAGCGTCCGACCACTCGGTAGACGGTCTCGCGGTACCGGACGTCCACCAGGTAGATGGTGACCTTGACGACGTCCTCCAGCCGGCTGCCCGATTCCTTCAGCAGCATCGCGATGTTCGCCATCGCCTTCTCGGCCTGGGCCTCGACGTCGCCGACTCCCACCGACTCCCGGGTGTCGAGGTCCTGTCCGATCTGCCCGCGGAGATACACGACTCCGCCGGCGACGACGGCCTGTGCGAGGTCGTTGTCGAGGTTCTGTTCCGGGTACGTGTCACGGGTGTTGAACGGGCGGACGCGGGTGTGGGTGGTCATGCCGCACCTCCGTCGACGTTGTCCGACAGTCCCGCTGCGGCCTTGACCAGCCCGAGTGGACCGTCGAAGTCGAAGTTGCGGTAGACGGCGGCGAGCTGTGCGAAAGGCGGCGACTGGGCGAAGAGCTGGAACGTCAGGCGATGTCCCGCGTAATCGCTGTTGAGCAGGTCGCGGGCGAACGCGAGCAGCTTGCGACGGTCGTCGGCCACCCAGTTGTCGTTGATGGAGTAGAACTTCTCCAGCCACGGCGCGACGTCGGGGTCGGCGAACGTGGCGGCGTCCGGGGTGATGCAGATCTGGCCGCCGCACAGTTCGCGGGCGATGTGCATCATCGCGGGCAGCTGGCTGAGCGCCATCACCCGGCCGGTGTAGAGCAGGGACTGGTTGGGCATGAGCAGGCCGCCGGGGCTGGGCTCGGCGAGGGAGATGGCCGCGGTGAGGTGGGCGTTGATCGTCTCCCGGTAGCAGGCGAGCTGCGCGAGCTTCTCCTGCACCGCCTGCTGCTTCTCGAGCCCGCTCTGCTTGACGTTCCAGAGTGCGGATCCGATCATCAGATCGGCCAGGTGCAGGGTGCGTTGCACGAATGGGAACGCGCTGTAGCGGTGCAGGGTGGAGCGGATGAACGTGGCCGCCCGGGTGTGCCGGTAGAACAACACGTCTTCCCAGGGGATCTCGACGTTGTCGAACACGACGAGGGACTCGACCTCGTCGACGCGGTTGGCGAGCGGGTAGTCGGCGGACGGCGCGCGGCCGGCGAACCCGTTGCGGGAGATGTACTTCAGCCCCGGCGCACCCATGTCGAGCACGAATCCGACGGCGTAGTCGGACAGTTCGCTGTTGCCCCAGTTGGCGATGGTCGGTTTGGTGAACGCCTGGTTGGAGTAGGCGGCGGCGGTCTCGTACTTCGCGCCGCGCACGACGATGCCGTTGTCGGTCTCCTTCACGACGTGCAGGAGCATGTCGGGGTCCTGATCCTGCGGCGCCTTGGACCGGTCGCCCTTGGGGTCGGTGTTCGCCGACACGTGGAACGGGTCCTCCCGGACCGACCGGTCCAGGTGGCGACGGATGTTCTCCGAGAAGCGCGGGTCGACCTCGTTGAGGACGTCCTGACCGTCGAACAGCGACCACATCTCGCCGATGGTCTCGTCACCGACGCGGGTGACCACGCCCCGGGTGTCCTCGAGTACCAGGTCGACGGCGGCGCGCTTGTCGAGCCAGTCCTGCTGCGTGCGGGGAAGCTTGTTGGCGATGGCGTTGCGTTCGCCGGATTCGGGATCGACGTAGGTCATCGCGTCCTGCGTGGCCTCGTCGTGTGCGAGGTCGTAGATGCGTGCCCGCACGTCGACGATCGGCTTGAACATGGGGTGGTTGGCCACGTCCTTGACGCGTTCCCCGGCGACCCAGACCTCGCGGCCGTCCCTGATGGACTCCCTGTATTCGTCACCGGTGCGGATCATTTCGTGCTCCTGGTCCTCGGCGCGGGGTGTGCGTCCGGGTAGTCGGGAAAGGTGGAAGGTTCGAACGCTGCGGGCTTGCTGTAGGTGTGGGAGGCGTACACGAGCGGTTCGCCGGGGTGTGCCTCCACGGCGGCGACGCGCCCGATGTAGACGCGGTGGGTGCCGGCCTCGATGACATCGTGGACGGTGCAGTCGAACGACGCGATCGCGTCGTGGACGCGGGGTGAGCCGGATTCGGCCACGGTCCAGTGCCCGCAGGTGAAGTCCCACCGCTGCTTGCCGGGCCAGGGGCGGCCGGCGAAGGTGTCTGCGACGTGATCGTGCTGGGTGGCAAGCACATTGACGCAGAAGACGCCGTTCTCGGAGATCGCGTCGTTGACCGGGCTTCGTCCGTGCAGGCAGACCAGCACCAGCGCCGGGTCGGCCGAGACGGAGCACATTGCGCTCACGGTCTGTGCGGCGCGCCCGCCGGGGCCGTCGGTCGCGACGACGGTGACTCCGGTGGCGACGGCGCCCATGGCCGCGACGAAGTTCACGGTCGAGCTGTCCGGCATCGGTGGGGCCACCGATGTTCGGGCCGTCGTTTCGACGGCTGTGTGACGGTCAGCGATCGGCATGACGGGCTCCTTTCTATGTGCGGTGAGCGGGGAGTTCGTGACGTTGCACCAATCTTGAGGTCCCCAGTGAAATCTGTACAACACAGATAAGTGGCGCACTGCATAAGGAAAAGTGATGAATCGGGAACCGATGCCGATCACGACTTCGACCAGGGATAATTCCCTACATCAGCCGATGCGGACGGGGACGATCATGACGCCACTGCAACGCTATATCGCCGAAGAGATCGCAATCGACCATGCCGACGGGCTGCTGTCCCGCCGCGAGGCGTTGCGAAGACTCGGCCTCATCGGTCTCGGCGTGGCGGCGGCGTCCTCGCTGCTCGCCGCGTGTTCCACCGACAGCGACGAGTCGCCGACCTCGGCGCCGGTGACACCCGGCGGAGCGACGCCCCCGCCACCGGGCGCGGCCGACGCCGTCGGGACCGAAGCCGTGACGTTCCCCGGCCCGGACGGCCGGGTCCTGCAGGGTGCGTGGGCCGACGCGGCCTCGCCCCGCGGAACGGTCCTCGTCATACACGAGAACAAGGGCCTGACCGACCACATTCGTTCGGTGGCGGGACGATTCGCGGGTGCCGGCTACTCCGCCCTCGCCCTCGACCTGCTCTCGGAAGAGGGCGGGACCGCGACGTTCACCGATCAGGCGCAGGCCACCGCCGCGCTGGCCACCGTGCCGCCGGCACGCTTCGTCGCCGACATGAAGGCCGGTATCGACGAACTCGGGCGACGGGTGCCGGACAAGAAGATGGCGGCGGTCGGGTTCTGCTTCGGCGGCGGGATGGTGTGGCAACTCCTCGCGTCCGGCGAGCCGCGGCTGGCGGCGGCGGTCCCCTTCTACGGTCCTCTGCCCGAGGGCGCCGACTTCTCCGGGTCGAAGGCCGCGGTCCTCGCCATCTACGCGGAATTGGACGCCCGGGTGAACGCGTCCCGCGACGCCGCGGCCGCCGCACTCGCGAAGGCGGGGCTACCGCACGAGATCGTCACGGTTCCGGGTGCCGATCACGCGTTCTTCAACGACACCGGGCCCCGCTACAACGCGACCGCGGCAGCCGAGGCCTACGAACGTGTCCTCGCCTGGTTCGGCGAATACCTGGGGTGAGGCGGGCGCATCAGCAGTGCGGCCACGAGGAAGCAGACCGCGCCCACGAACGTGCCCAGATCGGCGATCGTCGCGTTCTTCAGCGCGTCGGTGCCGGGCACGATGTACGCGCCGACCGCGGACACCCCGAACGCTATCGACCCGATCATGTTCAGCCAGGTGCTGCGCCAGTTGCGGGCATGCGGATCCCACAGCTTGTCGGTTTCGGTGGTGGCCACCACCGCCAGACCGCTGGCGACGAGGAACGCCGTCGACCCGAAGAGGTCGGGACTCCACCCCCACACCCGGTCCTGTTCGACGGTGAGGCTCTGGATCAGCACGACCCCGGTACTCACGTTGAACAGCAGGGTGCCGACGAACTGGATCAGCGCCGCCCACCAGTCGTAGCGTTCGACCGTCGCGGATTCCTCCCCGGGCACCGGCCTGCCGCTGAGCCGCAGCTGGATGAATCCGGCGGTGGTGAAGAACAGCGATCCGACGAAGTAGGTGATGTTGTCGATCTCGGGGCCGACCGCCTGCCCGTACACCCGTGTGGCCGCCATCCCGAACAGGAAGGAGCCGATGACGAATCCCCAGGACTCCCGACGCAGCCGGAGCGTTCGGCGAGGTGCGGACGAGGTGTGGTCACTCGACACCGTGACGTCACCCCCTCACCGGTCGGCAAGGTCTCAGACTCTCCGAAGACACGCACCGGGTCAAGGTCGGACGCCGAAATTCGGCTGCGCGTCCACGTGGGGTGTGCCAGTGTCGGGACATGACGACGACCACCGCCGGCATCACGATCAGAACGGCGACCGAACAGGACTGGCCGAAGATCACCCTGCTCAACGAGATCTGCTTCGTGACACCGCAGACCGAGGAGTTCACCGCCCACTGGAAGCAACTCGTCAGCGGCGCGCCGCCGATCATCGCGCTCGACGAGGACGCGGTGGTCGGCGCCACCATGGACATCCCCATGACCGTCACCGTTCCCGGTGGCGAAGGCGTTCCCGCGGCGGGCGTCACCGCGGTGACGGTCGCGCCCACCCATCGCCGCCGCGGCCTCCTGCGCGCGCTCTACACCGAACATCACACCCGCATCCGGACGTCGGGTGTCCCGCTGTCGCTCCTCACCGCCAGCGAGGGCGGGATCTACGGCCGCTTCGGGTACGGACCCGCGACGGTCGAGACCACGTCGAGCATCGACCGCCGGTTCGCTGTGCCGCACCCGAAGGCACCGGACCCGGGTGGTGTGCGGATGGTCCATCCCGCGGAGGCCCGGGTGGCGTTCACCGACGTCTACGACCGCTGGCAACGGGTGACCCCGGGGGCGCAGGTCCGGCCCGGGATCGTGTGGAATCGGATCTTCGCCGACCGCGAGAGCGAGCGCGGCGGCGGCACAAGCCTGTTCGGGCTCGTCCATGACGACGGCTACGTGCTCTACCGTCGCGTGTCCGGCGACAACGGAACCGTCGCCCGGGTGGAGGAGATCCGCACGGTCACGCGGGACGCGCACGCGGCGTTGTGGCGGGCACTGCTCGGCCTGGACCTCGTGCGCCGCATCGAAGCGCACCTCACCCCCGAGGACCCGCTGCCGTATCTGCTGACCGACGGCCGGCTGGTGCGCACCACCTCGCGCCACGACGAGCTGTGGGTCCGGATCATGGACGTGCCCGCCGCCCTCGAGGCCCGCAGGTACCGAACAGACCTCGACGTCGTGATCCAGGTCGACGACGGGTTCCTGGACGCCGGTGGGCGGTTCGCGCTGACTGTGCGGGACGGCACCGCGATGTGCACCGCGACCGCCTCCGCCCCGCAGGTGGTGCTCGACCTGGACGTGCTGGGCAGCCTGTATCTCGGCGCCCACCGGGCACGCACGTTCGCGGCCGCGAACCGGCTGCAGGCTGCGGACCCCGACGTCCTCGACCGTGTCGATCACGCCTTCGGCGCCGACCGCGACGCCCAGATGGGGTGGCCGTTCTAGCGGCCCGAACCGGCCTGTTTCGCGAACACGGCGCGCGCCCGTTCGGCGACGGCCCGGGCCCGCGCCGTGCTCCGCACACCCTTCAGCCGGGCGAGCACCACGGGGAGGCCGGGGACGTCGTCGGCGATCGGCAGCGTCGCGACGCGTCCGCCGTCGTAGGTCCGGCCCTCGGCGGGCCGCTGGTTGAGGATCGAGAAGCCGTGGCCGCGGGCGACGAGCCCGCGCACCGTTTCGTAGCTCGCGGACCGGTACCGGACCACCGGCGTGACCCCCGCCGCCGACAGCATCGCCAGGAAGTAGTCACGGCTGCTCGGCAGGTCCAGCAACACCATGGGTTCGCCCTCGAGGTCGGCGAGGGTGATCGCGTCGTGTCCGGCCAGCCGGTGGTCCGGCGGAAGGATGACGTGCGGTCGGGCGACCCCGAGCGTCTCCGTCTCCATGTCGTCGCCCAGCCCGAGATCGTAGGTCAGGGCCAGCTCCGCGGTGCCGTTGCGCAGCGCCGACCGCACCGCCTCCGCCTGCGTCTCGACCACCTCGACCTCCAGGTCGGGGTGCTGATCACGCAGGTCCGAGATCAGTGTCGGGAGGATGAACGGGGTGAGGGTGACGAAGCAGGCCAGGCGCACCGTTCCCCGGACGTTGTCCTCGTGGCCGCGCGCCGCGTCGAGAACCTCACCGAGGTGGGCGAGGACGCTGCGGGTGTCGCGGAGCATCTCCTCACCCGCCGCGGTGAGGACCAGTCCGCGGGACCGTTGCCGGATGAAGAGCTGGGTGCCGATCTGGTGCTCGAGTTGGGAGATCGCCGAGGAGACTGCCGACTGCGCGACCATCAGTTCGTCGGCGGCCTTCGTCATACTGGAGAAGTTCGCGGCCTCGACGAAATACCTGAGCTGGGTGAACGTCACGTCGGGTCGTCGTTGCATGCGCTCTCCTCGGGATCTGAGGCCACCAGGATTGCAGGTCTCCGACCGGGGAGCCACCCACGACACACGCGGCGGCCGCGACACCGTCAGCGGATGTCGGCGTTCACGAGGTCGGGATCCCGCTCCGATCCGGGGCCGTCCTCCCGGGCGGGGCGCGGGCCGCTCTCGGACCGCACGGACTTGCCGCGCACGTATCCGACGGCGCCAAGGAGCGCGAGCACGGCCAGCGTCCCGAGGGTGAACAGTTCGAACGTCCCCTGGCTCACTCCCCAGATCTCCTCGAAGTCGTAGTCCAGGCCAAACACCGATTCCAGGGTTCCGGGGAAGACCGCCACCCAGGAGCCGAGCAGCACCCACGCGAAGCAGAGGATGCCGAGCACGCGGAAGCCCGCGTTTCCGGTGGGAACCCGAAAGGGCCGCACGACGTCCGGGAAACGGGTGCGCAGGCGGACCGCCGAGGGGATGACGATCAGGTAGCTGAGCAGGAACGTCGAGATCGAGATGGTGAGCACGACCGCGAAGATGGAACCCCCGGAGCCGGTGATCTGCATGGCCGCGATCATGAAGACGGTGGCGACGAGTCCGGACAGGAAGTTGACGCGCACCGGCGTTCCGAGACGCGGATGGAAGCGGCCGAAGAACCCGCCGAAGAACGCGCCGTCGGCCGCGGCCATGGCCTGCATGCGGTCGCTGATGATCATCCACGCCGCGCCCTGGGTCATCAGGATGACCGCGAAGATCACCCCGGTCACGGTGAGCATGGCGGGTGCGGCGGGACCGTAGACGCTGTACACGGTCGCGACTGCCTCGAGAAGTCCGCCGACACCGGTGATGTCGTCTGCGGGGACGACGAGCAGGATGGCGAAGATCGGCAGCAGGTAGGACGCGGCGGCAATGGCGCAGGCGCGGGCGATCGAGATCGGGACGTCGCGGGCAGGGTTCTTCATCTCCCCGGCGGCGCTGTTTCCGGATTCGAAGCCGAGGTAGGAGAACAGCAGCAGCGGCGTCACCCCGAGGAGCCCGGTCAGGGTGGGGCTGAAGTCGCCCGCCGAGATGCCGGCGAATCCGTTCTTCGCGGCGTAGATGCCGGTGGTGACGAGGAAGAACAGCAGGAAGACGATCTTGAGGAACGCGCCGACCGTCGGAATCCATTTGCCGCGTGCCAGACTCACGACGGCCGCGAGCACCGTCAGCCAGATGAAGACCAGTTTGAACAGGTAGTCCGTCACCGATCCTTCCTCGAACGCGGTGACGTAGTGGTTCCAGGTCTCCGCGGCGATGAACGCCATGGACCCGCCGACCCACACGGGCTGGGTCACCCACGTCAGCAGCGATGCGAGGGCGGCGAGGGGCCGGCCGAACGCTCTCCGGACCCACACGTACACACCGCCCTCGCCGGTGAACGTGCTGCCGATCTCGGCGAAGATGAGGCCGTACGGCAGCAGGAAGAACACCGCGAGAACCAGTGCCCAGGTGAAGGTCTCCGCACCGAACGTGGAGACCTGACCGAGGACCTCGACCGACACCACCGCCGCGACGATGAGGAAGACGATGTCGAAACGGCCGAGTGACTTCTGGAGATGTTGTGTCTGTTCGTCCGCCAGGGCGGTGGGGGTGTTGTCGCTCATCGATGTACCTCGTTGCTGGAGCCGATGGGAATGTGCTTGCGCGCTCTGGGTTTTCAGTCGGCCGGTTTTCAGTCGGCGCGGTAGACGGTCCGCCCCTCCACCATGGTCAGGGTGGGGCGTATCGTGCTGACGTCTTCGGCGGCGAAGACGTCCTGGTCGAGGAGAACAAGATCGGCCAGTTTGCCGACCTCGACGGTGCCGGTGACGTGGTCGAGGTGGTTGGCGTACGCCGAGCCGAGCGTGTAGGCCTCGATAGCGGTCCGGAGATCGAGTGCCTGATCCGGACCCAGCGGCACGGTGCGGGCCTCGTCCCCGATCGCGTGCGGATCGTCCTTCGGACCGGTCCTGGTGACGGCGGTGTGAATCGCCCAGAGCGGATTGGGGTCGGTCACCGGCCAGTCGCTGCCCATCGCGAGGCGCGCCCCGCTGCCGTGCAGCGACCGGAAGGGGAAGTGCCACTTCTCGCGTTCGGCGCCGAGGAGCGGCAACTTGCGCTCGACGATCTCCGTGTCGCGTCGCGCCCACAGCGCCTGGATGTTCGCGATCACACCGAGTTCGGCGAATCGCGGAATGTCCTCGGGATCCACGACATCCAGGTGCGCGATCTGGTGCCGCCCGTCCGACTGCGGGTGGGACCGGATGCCGAATTCGAGTGCGTCGAGGCATTCGCGGACCGCGCGGTCGCCGACGGCGTGCATGTGGATCTGGAACTGATCTCCGACGAGTGCGTCGACCACCTTGGCCAGATCGTCCGGTTCGATGAACGACGCGCCCAGCGCCTCCGCACCGGCGGCGACGCTCGTGTACGGGCTGAGCATCGCGGCGGTGCAGTTCTCGCAGATGCCGTCCTGCATCACCTTCACGGTGGTCGCGTGGAACCGCGTCGTGCCGCTCTGCGCGCGTCGTGCCCGGATGTCGTCGAGTTGCGCGAGGCCGCGGTCGGCCGACCACCACAGTGCGCCGATCACCCGGGCGGTCAGCGTCCGATCGGCGTCCAGCCGCAGGTAGGAACCGAGGTTGTCCGGGAATCCGAACAGCGGGATACCGACGCCGGCGTCCTGCCAGGCGGTGATTCCGAGCGAATGCAGGTGGCTCTGCGCGGCCAGCAGTGCCTCGTCCATGACGTCGTCGGTGATCGGCGGGAGCAGACCGGTGACCAGTTCGCCGGCCTTCTCGACCAGGATTCCGGTGGCCACGCCTGCCGCGTCCCGATCGATCCGGCCGCCGTCGGGATCGGCGGTGGCCGAGTCGATGCCGGCGACCGCGAGGGCGCGGCTGTTCACCCAGACACCGTGCCCGTCGTGGCTGGTGAACACTGCCGGCCGGTCGGGAATTACGGTGTCGAGGTCGTGTCGCATCGGAAGCCCGCCCGGGAAGGCGTCGCCGTACCAGCCGTTCCCGGTGACCCAGGCCTCGCCCGTGTGAGCGTCCGCGTAGTCCCGGATGGCGCGGAGGTACCGTTCCCGCGAATGCGGTTCGCGGGACAGGTCGCACGTGAGGCCCTGGATGCCTGCGGCCACCGGGTGGACGTGCGCGTCCTGGAATCCCGGCAGGAGGCTGCCGCCCTGCATGTCGACCACTTCGGTTGCCGGACCAACGAACTCGGGGAGGCCGCCGCGGCCGACGTGCACGATTCTGCCGGACTGCACGGCCACCGCATCCGCGGGCGCGGCGTCGGCGCTCAGGAACACGGACCCGTTGACGAATACCGTGTCCGCGAGGATGGTGCTCATCGGTTCACCAGTTCTTCCGTGAGGGTGGGCGCCGGCGACGACACGACGGTCCGCCGGGCCAGCACGTAGTAAAGGACACCGGATACGAGCAGTCCCGCGCACCAGGCCACGTCGACTCCGCCGAGGTCCTCGGCGAACGGTCCGGTGAAGGACGGGGTGACGGCGAACGGGATCTGGACGACGATGCCGACGGCGTACACGGCCAGCGCGGTCGTGTTCCACTGCCCGTAGATTCCGCCGTCCGCGGCGAAGAACGAGTCGACGTCGTAGTCACCGTGCTTGACCAGGAAGTAGTCGACGAGGTTGATGGCCGACCACGGAATCAGCACGTAGAGAAGGAGCGTGATGAAGTTCGTGAAGTTGGTGAGGAAGCTGCCCTGTCCGAGGATCGACATTCCGAGACCGAGGACGTGGAGGGCGATCGTCGCGATCAATCGACCGCGGACCCCGGGCAACCAACCCCGGACGAACGTTTCGATCAGGGTGAGGGCGTTGAGCATCGCGCAGTAGATGTTGCCCGCGTTGGTGCTCGCCGAGGCGAGGGCGAAGCAGAACAGCACGGTGGGGCCGAAGCCGCCGAGCAACCCGTCGAGACCGCTCATCGCGTCGGCTTCGGCGGAGAGCGCACCCACGAGGGCGCCGAGGGTCATCATCAGCGAGCCGCTGAGCACCGATCCGCCGTAGGTTCCCCAGAACGCTCCCCGCACACCCGTTTTCGATGGCATGTACCGGGAGAAGTCGGAAACGTAGGGAGCGAACGCGATCTGCCAGACCGCTCCGACCGCCACCATCGAGAAGAATCCGGCGGAGGTGAAGCTGCCGGCGGACAGCGCACCGGACGGAATGCCGTCGGCGATGATCCACACGAACGACGCGGCCCCGAGGATTCCGATGACGACGGCCCAGAAGCTGACGAGGATCTTGATCAGCCGAAGGCCGACCGCGGAGATGACGAGGCTGATCGCCACGGCGAGCCAGATGCCCGTGTTCACGGAGATCGACGGGACCACCTGATGGATGGCCTGTGCACCGACGACGACATTGGAGACGAAGAAGCCCATGAACATGACGAGGGCGACGACGACGACGAAGGCGGCGCCCCTGGCTCCGAACTGGCCGCGCGCCTGCAGCATCTGCGGGACGCCCAGTTCGGGGCCCTGCGACGCGTGCAGTCCCATGAAGATGCCGCCGAACACGTTGCCCACGAGGACAGCCGTGACGGCCCACCAGAAGCTGAGACCGAACACGGCGGTCGCGAGAGCGCCGGTCACGACCGTCAACGGCAGCATGCTGACGCCGAGCCAGATGCCGAACAGTCCCCAGCCGGTCCCGTTCCGGTCGGCCGCGGGGACGGGTCCGATCGTGTGTCGCTCGAGTAGGCCGCCGCGCGCTGTTTCAGCGGCTGCGGGCGAATCTGTGGTCATGACGTCTCTCTCGTTGCAGTGATGCCGGTCACTACTCTCGTCCGCACCCAGCAAATCTGTACAGCACAAATATCCGGGGTACTGCATCAGTTCTCCAGATGCCGAGGCCGCCACGGGGGCATCTGAAAAACTGATGCAGTGGCACGGAAAGATCCTGTTGACTGTTGTGGTCGCGCGGACCGACGATTCTGGCACTGCACGAACCGAACAGCGTGAGGAACCCACCGTGCGTGATCCGCGATACGACATCCTTTTCGAACCGGTCAAGATCGGACCGGTCACCGCCCGCAACAGATTCTTCCAAGTCCCGCACTGCAACGGCATGGGCTACCGCGACCCCTCCGGCGAGGCGTACATGCGGCGTGTCAAGGCCGAGGGCGGCTGGGCCGTCGTCTGCACCGAGCAGGTCGAGATCCACCCCACCTCGGACATCGGCCCGTTCATCGAACTGCGCCTGTGGGACGACCAGGACCTGCCTGCCCTGACCCGGATCTCCGAGAAGATTCACGAGGGCGGCTCCCTCGCAGGCATCGAACTCGCCCACAACGGCCTGAACAGTCCCAACCTGATCAGCCGCGAGACCCCGCTCGGCCCGCAGAATCTGCCCGTCGTCTCCTGGAACTACGACCCCGTCCAAGCCAGGGCGATGACCAAGTCGGACATCGCCGGCCTCCGGCACTGGCACAAGGAGGCGGTGCGCCGGTCGTTGAAGGCCGAATACGACATCGTCTACGTGTACGCCGGGCACGCGATCGGCGGCCTGCACCACTTCCTCTCCCGCCGCTACAACAACCGGTCGGACGAGTACGGCGGCAGCCTGACCAACCGGGTTCGCCTGCTCCGCGAGATCCTCGAGGACTCCCGCGAGGTCGCCGACGGGAAAGCCGCCGTCGCGTGCCGCATCTCGGTCGACGAACTCCTCGGCGACGAAGGGATCACCCGCAGCGAGATCGAGGACGTGATCGGTCTGCTCGGCGAGATCCCCGATCTGTGGGACTTCGTGCTGGGCAGCTGGGAGGACGACTCCGTCACCTCGCGGTTCGGTCCCGAGGCGGAGCAGGAACCGTATGTCCGCGGGCTGAAGCAACTCACCACGAAACCCGTCGTCGGCGTCGGCCGCTTCACCTCGCCCGACACGATGCTGCACCAGGTCAAGAGCGGCATCCTGGACTTCATCGGGGCGGCCCGCCCCTCGATCGCCGACCCGTACCTTCCCCGCAAGATCGAGGAGGGGAACCTCGAGGACATCCGGGAGTGCATCGGTTGCAACATCTGCGTGTCCGGCGACTTCACGATGTCCCCGATCCGCTGCACCCAGAACCCGACGATGGGCGAGGAGTTCCGGCGCGGCTGGCACCCGGAGCGGATCAAGGTCCGCTCGACCGATTCGAACGTCCTCGTGGTCGGCGCCGGCCCCGCCGGACTCGAGGCTGCCCGTGCACTCGGGCAACGCGGTTACAACGTCAGCCTCGCCGAGGCGAGCAGGCAACTCGGCGGTCGTGTGACCCGCGAGTCCAAGCTGCCCGGACTGTCCGCGTGGATCCGCGTGGTCGACTACCGCGAACAGCAACTCCGCAAGCTCCCCAACGTGGACGTGTTCATGGAGAGCGAGATGACCGCCGACGACGTCATCGAGAATGACTTCCACCACGTCGTCGTCGCCACCGGTTCGCACTGGCGCCGCGACGGCGTCGGCCGGTGGCACACCCACGCCGTCCCCGTCGACGAGCACGCCGACGTCCTGACCCCCGACGACGTGATGGCGGGGCTCCGCCCCCGGGGCAACAAGGTCGTGCTCTTCGACGACGACCACTACTACCTCGGTGCGGTCGTCGCCGAACTCCTCGCCAAGGAGGGATTCGACGTCACCCTGATCACCCCGGCCGCGCACGTGTCGCAGTGGACGACGAACACCATGGAGGTGGTACGGATCCGCAAGCGAATCATCAAGGCCGGTGTGCACGTTCAGGTGAACCGCGCCGTCACCGCGGTCACCGCCCAGTGTGTGCGCACGGTGTGCGCGTTCACCGGCGACGAGCAGTTCGTCGACGCGGACAGCGTCGTCCTCGTCACCGCGCGCCTCCCGAAGGACGGACTGTTCCACGAACTGCAGTCGCGTGAACCCGAATGGGCCGGCGCCGACCTGCGCAGTGTCCGCGGCATCGGCGACGCCTGGGCTCCGTCCACCATCGCGGCCGCGGTCTGGTCCGGGCACCGGTACGCCGAGGAACTGGACGAACCGCCGGCCCCGGGTCCGGTCGCCTTCCGGCGAGAAGTCACCGGACTGTCCATCGAAACCGTCGAGAAATTCTCCGTCCCCCCGCTCGCCACCGCACAGAACTGAGGAACACCACCATGACCGCAGTCCATCCGATCCCGACCGACGCCCGGAACATCGCGGCGATGACGCCCAGCGCGTACGTCACCGCGGACACGCTCCGGGCGGGTGACCCGAAGGAACACGAGATGGTTCACCTGAGCAGCGGAGACGACAAGTTCACCGTCGGCTCCTGGCGCGCCGAGCCGTACAGCGAGTACATCGAGTCCTACCCGGGCAACGAATACACCCGGGTGCTGGAGGGTTCGGTGACGTTGACAGCGGACGACGGCGTCGCACACACCTTCGGACCCGGCGACGCGTTCACCCTGACCAAGGGGTGGCGCGGCGAGTACCGCGTCGACGAGCCCCTGCTCAAACAGTTCGCCATCTATGTTCCCTGATCGCACACCACCACTTTCGAGCCGAGGGATGACGATGCCTGATCCGACCACACTCGCCGACTGGACCCGGCTCGCCGCGACGATCACGCCGCGCCGGGAGCTCTTCATCGACGGCGCGTTCCGTCCCGCCAAGTCGGACGAGACGTTCGACTCGATCAACCCGGCCACCGGTGAACTGCTGGCCCGGGTGTCGGCCGCGGACGCCCCGGACGTCGATGCCGCGGTCAGGTCTGCGCGCGAGGCATTCGACTCGGGTATCTGGTCGCGGAGCCCGGCGTCCCACCGCAAACGGGTTCTGCTCAGGCTCGCCGAGCTGATCCTCGAACACCGCCACGAGCTCGCGCTGCTCGACTCCCTCGACATGGGCAAGCTCGTGGTGGAGGCGCTGAATGTCGACGTCCCCTCGGCCGCCGAGCTTTTCACGTTCTACGCCGAGGCCCTCGACAAGATCGGCGGGGAGATCGCGCCCACCGATCCCGGGAGTCTCGCGCTCGTCTCCCGCGAACCCCTCGGGGTCGTCGGGGCGGTGGTCCCGTGGAACTTCCCACTCGACCTCGCGGTGTGGAAGCTCGCGCCCGCCCTCGCGGCGGGCAACAGCGTCGTCCTCAAACCTGCCGAGCAGGCCCCCCTGTCGGTGCTGCGGCTGGCCGAGCTCGCCGCCGAGGCGGGACTCCCCGACGGCGTGCTCAGTGTGGTGCCGGGACTCGGCGCCGAGGCCGGCGCGTCGCTGGGCCTGCACCCCGACGTGGACGTCATCGCCTTCACCGGTTCGACCGAGACCGGGAAGCGGTTCCTCCGGTACGCGGCGGATTCGAACCTGAAGCAGGTCTGGCTCGAATGCGGAGGGAAGAGCCCGAACCTTGTCTTCGCGGACGCCGACCTCGACGAGGCGGTGGAGAAGGCGGTGTTCGGTGCGTTCTACAACCAGGGCGCGGTGTGCTCGGCCAACTCCCGGCTGCTGGTCGAGGCGTCGGTGGCCGAACAGGTGACCGAGGCCCTGGTCCGCCGGGCGTCGTCGATCCGCCCCGGCAATCCGCTCGATCCCGCCTCCACGCTGGGCGCGATCGTCGACGAGATCCACGCTCACACCGTGACGGGGTTCATCGACCGCGCCCGGTCCGACGGCCGGGTGCTGCTGGGCGGCAACAGGACCACCGTCGACGGCCGCGGATCCTTCGTCGAACCGACGATCTTCGCGGACGTCGCACCCACGGCCGAGGTGGTGACGCAGGAGGTGTTCGGACCCGTCCTCACCGTCCAGACGTTCACCGACGAGGCCGAGGCCGTCCGGATGGGCAACGACAGCATCTACGGGCTGGCCGCCTCGGTGTGGACCGAGAACCTGAACCGGGCGCACCGCGTCGCCGCGGCACTGCGGGCGGGAAGCGTCTCCGTCAACACCGTCGACGCCATCAGCGCGCAGACCCCGTTCGGCGGGTTCAAACAGTCCGGGTTCGGCCGCGACCTCTCCCTGCACGCGTTGGACAAGTACACCGGACTGAAGACGACGTGGATCCGGCTGCGGCAGTGAGCGTCACGACACCGGGTTGAGCTCCCGACCTCGCCGGGCGAATGTACCCGTCGGCGCTGCCGAGGCGCCCGAAGGTACATTCGCCCCGAAACGTGGCACCCCACGTGGGCACGTCGAGCCGCTATGCTGGCGCCATGTCTGCCCCCGCCCCTCCGGAAACAGATCCTCGATTGCGTTGTGTCACAGCACTTCATGGCGATACTTCTACGATGCCGCCGATCACCGTACGCAGGCTCGATGCGAGGGACTGGGGGTCGGTTCTTCGCATCTATTCGGAGGGCATCGCCGGCGGGCCGGCCACTTTCGACACCGAGACCCCGACGCGGTCGGAGCTGGACGCGCGCTGGCTGGACGGCCACCGGTGGGTGGCCGAGGTGGACGGGACGGTCGCCGGGTGGGTCGCCCTGTCCCCCGTGTCCTCGCGGCGCTGCTTCCGCGGAGTGGCGGAGAACTCGGTGTACACGGCCCGAGAGTTCCGCGGTGCGGGCGTCGGCACCGCGCTGATGCGGCGGCTCATCGACGAGGCGGACCGCTCGGGCATCTGGACGCTCCAGGCGTCGGTGCTGGCCGTGAACACCGGGTCCATCGCACTGCACCACGCGGTCGGCTACCGGACGGTCGGGGTGCGGCATCGCCTCGCGCAGATCGACGGCGTCTGGCACGACAGCGTGCTGCTCGAGCGCCGCCGGGAGACCTGACACCGCGACGACCCGGGGATACCGTGGAGGAATGCTCCCCGTCATCGATTTCGCCGAACTGGACACACCGGCCGGGCGGGAACGGCTGCGGGAGATCACCCATCATGTGGGGTTCTTCTACCTCGACGGGCACGGCGTCGCCCGGGAGCTGCTCGATCGGGTATTCACCGTCGCGCGGGAGTTCTTCGCCCTGCCCGACGACTCCAAGCAGTCGATCGCGATGCTGAACAGCCCCCATTTCCGTGGCTACAACCGGGTGGGCGGCGAACTGACCAACGGCGAGACCGACTGGCGGGAACAGATCGACATCGGCCCCGAACGGCAACCGATCCCCGGCGCCGACGGATACCTGAGACTGCAGGGTCCCAATCAATGGCCCGCGGATCTCCCCGACCTCGAGAAGACGATCGAGGCACTGGACGCCGCGCTCGCCGACGTCGGGATGCGGCTCCTGCGGCACTGGGCCGCGTCACTCGACGCCGATCCGGCGATCTTCGACGACGCCTTCGCGCACGCCCCCGCCACGCTGATCAAGGTCGTCCGCTATCCGGAACGGCCGAGCGCCGACCACACCGGCGAGCAGGGCGTCGGCGCCCACAAGGATTCGGGCGTTCTGACGATGTTGCTCCTCGAACCCGAGTCGTCGGGACTCCAGGTGGAAACCGAGGACGGCGACTGGATCGACGCACCGGCCCGCGCCGGCTCGTTCGTGGTCAACATCGGCGAACTGCTCGAGGTCGCGACCGGCGGGTACCTGAGGGCCACCCGGCACCGGGTGCTCACCCCGGCCGGTGCGCCCGAGCGACTGTCGGTGCCGTACTTCCTCAATCCCGCTCTCGACGCCACGGTCCCGACCATCGGGTTGCCGCCGCACCTGGCCGAACGTGCCCGCGGCATCGAACTCGACCCGGCGAATCCGCTCTATCGCACGTACGGAGAGAACGCGTGGAAGAGCCGCACCCGCGCGCACCCCGACGTCTACCAGCGCTGGTATCCGGGCGAGGCGGAACCGGAGTAAACGCGCGCCCCCGCCGGGAGTATTGTTCCCGCAGTGTTGTTCCTGACCTCTCGGCGCTACGTCGACCTCCGCCTGCAGGCGAGCGCAATCTGTCCGCGCTCGCGCTGACGCACCTCTCCACTCAGGACTCTCTCTCGCCGTATCCGCCCCACCGGGCGACGTTCCACGGCCCGATGCGAAAGGCACACCCATGCCCAGTCCCGCGCTGTCCACGCGCGCCGAGACCACCTCTCGACGCCGGCTACCCCAGTGGGCCACCTCGTTCGGCCCCCAGATCGTCACCGGACTCGTCGTCGGCGTCGTCCTCGGACTCGTCGCCCGCGCCATGCCCGTCGCCGCCGACGGCAACGAGAACTGGCTCGTCGGAACCGTCCACACCATCGGTTCCAGTTACGTGAAACTGCTTACCGTTGCGGTGATCCCGTTGGTGTTCACGGCCATCGTCAGTTCGATCGCCAACCTGCGTGAGGTGGCCAACGCCGCGCGCCTCGCCGTGCAGACGCTGCTGTGGTTCGCGATCACCGCGTTCATCGCGGTCGTCATCGGGATCGTCATCGGGCTCGTCACGCAGCCCGGATCGCACACGACCGTCACAGGCGCCGGCAAGGAACCGGCCACCACCGGGTCGTGGTGGGCGTTCGTCACCGGCCTCGTGCCCAGCAACTTCCTCGGCCTGAACGCGAAGACCACCCTCACCGAGGGCGCCGCCAGTACGTCGCTGAGTTTCAACGTGCTGCAGCTGCTCGTCGTCGCGGCCGCGATCGGCATCGCCGCACTGAAGGTCGGGGCCAAGGCCGAACCGTTCCTGCAGTTCAACGCGTCGCTGCTCGCGATCGTGCAGAAGGTGCTGTGGTGGATCATCCGCCTCGCACCGATCGGGACCGCCGCGCTGATCGCGAACGCCGTCGCCACCTACGGCTGGGACGCCATCGGCTCGCTCGGCTGGTTCACCGCCGCCGTCTACATCGGCCTGGCCGTGGTGTTCCTCGTCGTCTATCCCGTCCTGATCCGCGCGCACGGACTGTCCGTGCGTGCCTTCTACTCCGGCGTCTGGCCCGCGACACAGCTCGGCTTCGTGTCCCGTTCGTCGATCGGCACCCTTCCCCTCACCGAGCGGGTCACCGAACGCAATCTCGGTGTCCCCCGTGAGTACGCGTCGTTCGCGGTGCCGCTCGGGTCGACCACCAAGATGGACGGCTGCGCTGCCATCTATCCCGCGATCGCCGCGATCTTCGTCGCCGAGTTCTACGGTGTGCCTTTGTCGTTCACCGACTATCTGCTGATCATCGTCGTCTCCGTGATCGGATCCGCGGCCACCGCGGGCACCACCGGTGCGACGGTCATGCTGACGCTCACGTTGTCGACGCTGGGACTGCCCCTCGCCGGCGTCGGCCTGCTGCTCGCGGTCGAACCGATCGTCGACATGGGCCGCACCGCGGTCAACGTCACCGGCCAGGCTCTCGTCCCGACGATCGTCGCGAAGCGGGAAGGCATCCTCGACGAATCCCGCTACAACGCCGAACGAACCGGCGACCCCTTCGAGGACGACGACGCGGTCGCAGCGAAGTAGCGAAACGCTCGACGAGAGCCTTCCCACGTGGAAGGCTCTCGTCATGGCCGACCTCGACGCGATCAAACGACGGATCGTCATGCAATTCCAGCGGCACGTCGCCAACCCGCTCTCCACACGACTGTCGAGCCAGACGCTCCTCGAGACCACCGGCCGCGTCAGCGGGCAGCCCCGCGTCACGCCCATCGGTGGCCGGCGACAGGGCACCGAATTCTGGCTGGTGTCCGAGTTCGGTGAGCGGTCGAACTACATCCGCAACATCCGCGCGAACAATGCCGTTCGTCTGCGGATCCACGGCAGGTGGCACACGGGCACCGCGACGCTGCTCCCCGACGACGACGCCCGCGCCCGGCTGGCGCAGCTTCCCCGGATGAACAGCGTCGCCGTCCGGGCTGTCGGCACCGACCTCCTGACCGTCCGCATCGATCTCACCGACTGAGATCAGTCCCGCACACGCCGACCGAATAGTCACCCGCACCCGCAAAAGCGTCCGCATCTGACCAATGTCCGGGCATCTCCGAGCGGGGCCCAGCGTCCTGGCCAGGTGTGATGTTCGCAACTCGGCGTTCGGCTGCATGCCCGGCGCGGATTTGCTAGGGCTCGGCGGCTGCGGATCGAGCAGCTTGCAGTAGGGACTTAGCCTCGGCTAATCTGCGATTTCGCGCGGACCTGCGAAAGCTCCGCACCTCAGACAACGACGTCTGCCTCACCGGCGTATCGGTTCGGGGCCGGTTCTCTGCCGTGATCCTCTCGCCGACGCCACCCGTGCGCCCAGCACGGCCCCATATTCGGCGAGTATCGCGAGGAGACAGTCGGTTGAACACGAGTGCCACCGAGTCCGGCCTGTACGACAGGACGCTCGACAAGAGCAGCTGCGGCGTGGGCTTCATCACCCGCAAGGACGGCATTCAGACCCATGACGTCCTCACCCGGGGCCATGAGGCCCTGTGTGCTGTTCCTCACCGTGGTGGCATGTCGGCCGAGGGTGTCGGCGACGGCGCCGGTGTCTGCGTCGACCTGTCGGTGCCGTTCTTCCGCACGCTGACCGGTCAGGACGATCTCGAGGCCGGCCGGTTCGGTGTCGGCAACTTCTTCCTCCCCACCGATGTGGCGTTCCACGGCGACGCGGAGGCCGTCATCGAGCGGGCTCTCGCCGATCAGGGCTTCCGGGTGCTGCTCGAGCGCGACGTGCCCGTCGACGCGACCGTGCTCCGGCCCGCCGCCATCCGGCATCAGCTGCCGATCCGGCAGTGGGTGTTCACCGTGCCCGAGGCGTGCGCCGACGAGACCGAGTTCGACCGTCGCATCCACGACGCCCTGCTCGCGATCGAGGCCGTCGCGTACACCCAGCCGGATCTCGCCGGGCTGTACCCGCTGTCGCTGAGCGCCCGCACCCAGGTGCTCAAGGGCCGCCTCAACTCGAACGAGGTGATGCCCTACTTCCAGGACCTCGTCGACCCGGCGCACGCCATCCACACCCTGTACTTCCACACCCGGTTCTCGACGAACACCGACCCGCACCCGACGATGGCGCAGCCGTTCCGTCTGATGGCGCACAACGGCGAGCTCAACACGGACAAGAAGAACCGCCTGTCCGAGACGGCGCTCGCTCGTGCCCGTAACCGGGAGATCGTCCGCCCGCACGGCCAGTCGGACAGTTGCCGCCTCGACCAGACGCTGCAGAGCCGGGTCGTGGAGGACGGTCTCGACCTGGTGACCGCGGTGGTGTCGATGATGCCGCCGGCGTGGGAGAACGACTCCACCCTGTCGTCCGAGGTCCGGGCGATGCTCGAGTACTTCTCGCTGTACGAGGAGAAGAACGACGGCCCGGCGGCGCTGATCTTCGGTGACGGCACCGTCGTCGGCGCCCGGCTCGACCGGCTCGGACTGCGTCCGCTGCGCTCGGTGGAGACGGACGAGTACCTGTGCGTCACGTCCGAGGCCGGGCAGATCGACTTCGACCCCGAGACGGTCCTGCACCGCGGACGCATCGAGGCCGGCGGCATGCTGTACTTCGACCACCGCGAGGGCCGCTCGTACTCCACCGACGAGGCACTCGAGCTGCTCGCCTCCCGGAACGACTACCCGGCGCTCGTCGCCGAGGCCCGCCGGACCATCGAGGCGCTGCCCGAGGTCGAGGCCGAGCCGGGACCGTTGCGCTACAACGGCGACCTCGAGCGCACCCAGCGCTACGTCGCGTACTCGCACAACCAGGAAAGCTTCAAGTTCATGATGGACCCGATGCTCGCGTCGGGTCAGGAGAAGATCTCCGCGATGGGCTACGGCAACGCCATCAACGCGCTCTCCGATCAGGAAGGCGGGGTGGCGAAGTACTTCTCGCAGCGTTTCGCTCAGGTCACGAACCCTTCGCTCGACAGCATCCGTGAGGCCGACGGCATGACGCTGCGCGTCGCGCTGGGCGCCAAGCCGAACAGCGGGGCGCAGTCGGCGCCGCAGATCGTGGTGCCGTCGCCGATCCTCACCCACATGGACATGCTCCGGATCCGCAAGCAGTCCGAGACGCCGGTGCAGCGATTCCCGATGCTGTACACCCCCGTCCACGGTGACTCCGCCGCCAACGCGGCCACCCTCGAGGCCGCCGTCGACGGGCTCTGCGACGAGGTGGAGGCGTTCGCCCGCGAGCAGGGCGGCATCGCGATCGTCACCGACCGTCACGTGGCCACCGACAGTGCGGCGCTGCCGATGATCGTGGCGATCTCCGCTGTCAACCAGCGGCTGATCGAGGAGGGCCTGCGCCTGCGGGTGTCCGTCGTCGCCGAGAGCGGTCAGATCTCGTCGTCGCACCACGTGGCCGCCGCCCTCGGTTTCGGCGCCGCCGCGATCTACCCGCTCGCCGTTCGTCTGCGCGCCGAGGAGAAGTTCGCCGACGAGGCGGATGTGGCGTTCAAGCGGTTCGCGAAGGCCGCCGAGAAGTCGCTGATGAAGACGATGGGCCGGGTCGGTCTGTGCACCGCCGAAAGCTACATCGGCGGCGAGTTCTTCGAACCCAACTACCTCGACACCGACGACCGGGTGTTGCGCCGCTACTTCGCGAACGTGAAGACGCCGGTCGGTGGCGTCGGGTTCACCGTCATCGCGCAGGCCGTCGCCGACTGGCACCAGCGCGCCCTGACGGTCACCGGGGAGAAGGACGTCCCGCTGCTCGGCCTGTTCAAGGAGCGCGCGGAGGGCGCGGGTCACTCGTACGGCACGGCAGCCGTGCGTGGCTTCGTCGACCTCACCGAGGAGCCCATCTCCTTCGACACGGCGGGCACGCAGGACCACACGGAATCGCTGCGACTGCTGCCGCTGAACCGGCTCGAGGACGCGTTCGGTCTCGACGACGACGCCTACCGCAACGCCGGCTTCCAGAAGCTGACACCCGAGGCGATCGACCGCTTCGAGATCACCCCCGGCTACCGCGCCTTCGCGCGGACCATGGCCGAGGAGCGCACCCGTCGTCCCGCAGCGTTGCGGGATGTGCTGGATCTGCCTGCCGACGTCACGTTCCTCACCACGGCAGCCGAGTTCCGCAAGCAGATGGGCCGCTTCTCCCGCAAGGGCAACAACAGCTTCGCGGTGCGCGGACTCGAATCCGAGGCCGTCGGCCAGGACCGGTTCCGGCTCCGGCTCACCGGCCCCCACGCGGGCGAGGCCCGCGTGCTGGCGGCGCTCGGCGAATCGCTGGCGATGCGGTTCGGCGACGATCTCCGCGAGCACAGCGTGGACGGCGACGCTCTTCTCGTGCGCACGTCCGGTGAGGCGCTGCGATGTCTGTCGCTGCTGCGCACCGCTCCGGCGAGCCTGCCGATCGAGAAGGTGCAGAAGGCCAGCGACATCACCCCGTTCCTCACGTCCGGCGCCATGAGCCACGGCGCGTTGAACTCCAACGCGCACGAGGCCGTCGCGCACGGCACCAACATGGCCGGCGGCATGTCGAACAGCGGTGAGGGCGGCGAGCACATCTCCCGCTACGGCACCATCCGCGGTTCCAAGATCAAGCAGTTCGCGTCCGGCCGCTTCGGTGTGTGGGCCGGGTACCTGGCCGACCCGATGCTCGAGGAACTCGAGATCAAGATCGCGCAGGGCGCCAAGCCCGGCGAAGGCGGGCAGCTGCCCGCACCCAAGGTGACCGTCGAGATCGCGGCCGCTCGCGGCGGCACACCCGGCGTCGAACTCGTTTCTCCCCCACCGCATCACGACACGTACTCCATCGAGGACCTCGCGCAGCTGATCCACGACTGCAAGGCGGCGCGGGTCCGGGTCATCGTCAAGCTCGTGTCCTCGGAGGGCATCGGCACCATCGCGGTGGGTGTCGCGAAGGCCGGCGCCGACGTCATCAACGTGGCGGGCAACACCGGCGGCACCGGTGCCGCCGCGGTGACCAGCCTCAAGTACGCCGGACGTTCGGCGGAGATCGGCGTCGCCGAGGTCCATCAGGCGTTGTGCGCCAACGGGTTGCGGCAGAAGGTGCTGCTCCGGTGCTCCGGCGCGCACCAGACGGCGAGCGACGTGGTGAAGTCGGCGCTGCTCGGCGCCGACAGCTTCGAGTTCGGCACCACCGCGCTGATGATGCTCAAGTGCGTCATGGCCAAGAACTGCAACGTCAAGTGCCCGGCCGGTCTGACCACCAATCCCGAGCTGTTCGACGGTGATCCGCGGGCGATGGCGCAGTACCTGCTGAACATCGCGCACGAGACCCGCGAGGTGCTGGCCGAGCTGGGAATGTCCTCGCTGCGCGAGGCCCGGGGCCGATCGGATCTGCTGCAGCTCCTCGACCACCCGTCGAGCGTCGGCCAGCTCGACCTGCGCGCGATGCTCGCCGTGGTCGAGGAAGTGACCATCGGCGATCCGGTGTACCTGGAGAAGGACTACACCCTCGACGACGGCTGGCTCGTGCAGCTACGCGCCGCGCTGATCGAGCAGGGCGAGGCCACGATCGAGCTCGGCGACGGGGTGCATCTGAGCAACCGCAACAAGAGCGTCGGCGCCCAGCTGGCGGTCGACATCGAGCGGATGCTGAACCACGAGCTCACCGATGTCGAGCTGCCCGCCGTGCTCCGCGACGAGCGCGGCCGCGGCTACCTGCGCGAAGGCAGCGTCCGGATCGCCACGTCCGGGTCCGCGGGCCTGTCGTACGGTGCGTTCTGCAACGACGGCATGACCCTCGTCCACACCGGCACCGCCAACGACGGCGTCGCCAAGGGCGCCAACGGCGGCAGCATCGTCGTGCGCTCGCCCGGTGGCGGCTCCGACCTGCACGGCGGCAACGTGCTGATCGGCAACTTCGCACTGTTCGGCGCCACCGGTGGGCGCACGTTCGTCGAGGGCCAGGCGGGTGACCGTTTCGCGGTGCGCAATTCGGGTGCCACCGCGGTGGTCGAGGGCGTCGGCGACTTCGCGTGCGAGTACATGACCAACGGCGCCGTCCTCAACCTCGGCGGCTTCGGCAAGGGCGTCGGCAACGGCATGAGCGGTGGCTTCGTCTACCAGTACGACCCCGAGGGCAAGCTGCCCGGCAAGGCCAGCGCGGACTCGATCCTGCTCGGCTCCGTCACCGGCGACGGCGAGCACGCAGCGCTGCACCGTCAGGCCGTGCACGTGCTGCTCGGGTGGCACCTCGAGGCCACCGGCTCCGCCAAGGCGGCCTGGTTGCTCGAGAACTGGGAGACCGAACAGCACCACTTCGTGTACGGCATGCCGCGCGCGCTGCTGCAGTACCAGGACAGCGACGAGATCCTGAAGGCCAAGCCCCGCAAGGACCTGGCCGACGAACTCGCCGCCGCACTGGTCGCGCACCAGGTGCGCAAGTTCAAGCTGGACTACCGGGACGGTCACGCGGTGCTGGACGGCGCCGTGCCCGGCTACGGCGAGGCCGACACCGAGGCCATGTTCGCGCTACTGAACAACTACACCGTGCTGAACGCGGCGCAGGAGATGGCGCTGTCCAAGCTGCCGGGTGCCGCGGATCCGTCCGATCCGGCGGTCGACAAGGCCGTCCGCAACCTGCTGCTCACCGAGGACTTCTTCCTCATGCAGCGGTTGCAGCGGTACGCGCGGGAAGCGTTGAAGGACTACAGCGACGAGGACCTGGCCGTGATGGTGGCGGCCAAGCGTCTCGCCGACTACAAGGATGCGCTGCGCCGCCGCAACGTGCGGTCCATCGACGCCCCCGGCACGTACGGCTGGATCCTGCACCAGGACGCCAAGAACGTCGACAAGATCGGCCGGCTGCCCGGTTTCGAGGAGCTGTTCGCGCAGCACGCTCTCCCCGATCTGATCCCCACGAGAGACGTGGTCCCCTCATGAAGATGCCCTACATCCCCCAGGACGCCCCGTTCAGCGAGGACCAGCGCGTCTGGCTCACCGGCTTCCTCGCCGGCATGAGCTCGCGCCTCGTCGTCGGCGGCTCCAATGCGCCCGCCGCGGCGGGCGGTGGGCAGTTGCCCGCCATGCACGTGCTGTACGGCAGCCAGACCGGGAACGCCGAGGGTGTGGCGGAGGACGCTGCGGCCGCGGCACGTTCGCAGGGTTTCGCGCCGGTCGTGAGCGCCCTCGACGACGTCGACACGGACGCCCTCGCCGCCATGCACCGCGTCCTCGTCGTCACCTCCACCTACGGTGAGGGTGAGATGCCGGACAACGCCGAGCTGTTCTGGCAGGCACTGTCCGCGGAGACCGCGCCACGACTGGAGAACACCGACTTCGCGGTGCTCGCGCTCGGCGACACCGGGTACGACGGGTACTGCCAGGCCGGCAAGATGATCGACACCCGGCTCGAGCAGCTCGGTGCCCGCCGCGTCACTCCGCGCGTCGACTGCGACGTCGACTACGAGGACACGGCCGCCGCGTGGGTCGCCGACACTCTCCCCCTGTTCGCAGCCGTCGAGGGCATTCGCGGCGAGTCCCCCGTCGCCGATGTCGCCGAGCCCGAGACGAAGCCGGCCCGGAAGCGGTCGCAGTGGAACCGCAAGAACCCCTACGCGTCCACGCTCTCCGTGAACCGTCGGCTGTCGAGCGACACGTCCGCGAAGGAGATCCGGCACTACGAGTTCGCGCTCGCCGACAGCGGTCTCGAGTACGAGGCCGGTGACGCGCTCGGTGTGATGCCGATCAACGATCCCGCGCTCGTCGACGCCCTGGTGTCCCGGCTGGGCACCCCGGCGGATGCCGCCGTCACCGGCAAGGAGCGGCCGTTCAGCGATCTCCTGCTGCACGGTTACGAGATCTCCACGCCGAGCCACGAATTCATCGACGAGATCGAGAAGCGAGCGGGCGACGAAGAACTGAGCCATGTGCTGCGGCACGGCGACAAGGAAGCACTCGACGCCTGGTTGTGGGGCAAGGACGTGCTCGACCTGCTGCTCCTCGAACCGTCGGTGACCCTGACCGCGGACGAGTTCGTCGGGCTGCTGAAGCCGTTGCAGCACAGGGCGTATTCCATCTCGTCCAGCCCGCTCGCCAACCCCGGCAGCGTGCACCTGACCGTCGCCAGCGTCCGCCACAGCTCGGCCGGGCGCGACCGCGGTGGCGTGTGCTCCACGTTCCTCGCCGACCGGATCGCCGAGGGCGGCAACGGCGGGATCTTCGTGTCGAAGAACAAGTCGTTCCGCGTCCCCGCGAACGACGACGCACCGATGATCATGGTCGGACCCGGCACCGGCATCGCGCCGTTCCGCGCGTTCCTGCAGGAGCGGCAGGCGCGGGGCGCGTCGGGACGCAACTGGCTGTTCTTCGGCGACCAGCACCGCGCGTCGGACTACATCTACGAGGAGGAGATCGGCGCGATGAGCGACAGCGGTCTCCTCACCCGCCTCGACCTCGCGTTCTCCCGCGACCAGGCGGAGAAGATCTACGTGCAGAACCGGATGCTCGAGAACGGCGCGGAGTTGTTCGCCTGGCTCGAGGACGGCGGCCACTTCTACGTCTGCGGCGACGCCACCCGGATGGCGAAGGATGTCGACCGGGCCCTGCACGACGTCATCGCCACCCATGGCACCCTTTCCACCGAGCAGGCCGCCGAGTACGTGACCAAGCTCAAGAAGGAAAAGCGTTACCTGCGCGACGTGTACTGACCACGTCGGCAGCAACTCACGAGGAGCAAGAACAATGGCAGTGGTGATTCTGTACGGCAGCGAGGGCGGAACCTCCGAACTGGTGGCCGACAACATCGCCGACGTGCTCGGCGACTACGGCGACACGTCCCTGTACGACATGATGGAATTCGACGCGGGCGATCTCGACCCCGAGAACTTCCACGTCATCGTGTGCTCCACCTACGGTGAGGGCGAGCTGCCCACCGGCGCGGAACCCTTCTTCGAGGGCCTCGAGGAGGACGAACCCGACCTCACCGGTGTGCAGTTCGCGTTGTTCGGCCTCGGCGACAAGGTGTACGAGGAGACCTACAACCGCGGCGGCGAGATCATCGCGGAGAAGCTCGTCTCCCTCGGCGCGGTCCAGGTCGGCGAACACGGCAGGCACGACGGGTCCAGCTCGATCCGCCCGAAGGATCAGGCCGAGGAGTGGGCCAAGAACATCGGCGAGGAATTCCTCGGATAGCACCTCACACGGGGAGCCGCGACTGCACGCTCCGCACCCAGTCGCGGCTCCCGTCGAGGTAGCGGTCCCGCGCCGACGCGAACAGGCGGACGCTGTCGGCGCCGGGCCAGTCCTCGGGCAGCATGCCGGCAGGCAGGCCCGGGTCGATGTACGGGATGATGCGCCATTCGTCGAGCAGCGGGACGAAGCGGACGAACGCTTCGCGCGGCGACACCTCCTCTGCGGCAGCCAGAGCGACCCGGTGGCGGTCCAGGAAGTCGCGGTGCCGCGCGGCGATGCCGTCCAGGTCCCACCACCGCGTCGCCGCGTCCCCCATCGAATCGGGGACGCACACCGCCGTCGACACGAACGTGGTCACGTACTCGGACAGGCCCAGCGCGTCGACGATGTCTCCCACCTCGCGGGCGAGGTACTCGGGGGCGATCCACAAGCCGGGCGACACGGTTCCGCAACCGATCCAGCCGAGCCGTCTGCGCAACTGGTGCCGCACCGCCCGTTGAGATTCGGGGATGGTGAACGAGATCAGCCGCCAGGGATCGGTGTCCGCCATCTGACGGAAGCCGAAGATCCGCGGATCGCCGCGTCCGAACATCGCCTCGGCCTGCTCGGTCACCTCGTATCCGCTCCGCCCGTCGCGGGTCAGCGGCCGCAGCACCCCCTTCTTCTTGAGGCGGGCCACCGCAATGCGCGTCGATTCGGACGGGATACCGACGGCGTGCATCAGTTCCACGAAGTCGGCGATCGCCACCCACCCGCCGAGGTCGCGCACGTACGCACCGAGGACGGTGCGGATCAGCGACGTCGCGCTGCCGGGCCGCGAATCGAAGTCGTCGAGGATCGCGCTCGCGGGTTCAGTCGGTGAGTTCATCACGGATCGCGAGTATCCCGGCGCACACCTCACCGAAGCTCGTGCTCAGCGGGCTCAGGCCGAGCCGCAGGCCCTGCGGGGCCCGGAAGTCGGGGATGACGCCCTTCGTCCACAGTCGCTCGACGACGGTCTCGAACCGCGGGTGGTCGATGATGACGTGACCACCCCGCTCGGCGGAATCCTCCGGCGATCCGATCTCCACGCCCAGCGGAACCAGTAACTCGCGCACGAGGTCGAGCGCGTACTCGGTGAGCGCGATCGACTTGGCGCGCACGGCGTCCATGCCGACGTCGTCGAGGAGTGCGAGGGTGTCCTGCAGCGCGATCATGCCGAGGACCGACGGCGTTCCGCTGATCACGCGCCGGATGCCGGGCGCCGGCCGGTAGCCCTGCTCCATCGCGAACGGGTTGTCGCGGCCCATCCAGCCCCAGATCGGCTGCACGAAGTCCTGCTGATGGTCTGCACGAACGTAGGCGAACGCCGGTGAGCCCGGCCCGCCGTTCAGATACTTGTACGTGCACCCGACCGCCAGATCGACACCCCACGTGTCGAGTTCGAGGGGAACCGAGCCGACGGAGTGGCACAGGTCGAGCAGCAGCAGCGCACCGGCGTCGTGTGTCACGCGAGCGGCGCCGGCGGCGTCGACCAGGTAACCCGAGCGGTAGGCGACGTGGCTGAGCACGACGAGCGCGGTGTGTTCGGAGACCACGGACTTCAGGTCGTCGACGGTGACGCCGCCCCGGGTATCGGACTCGATCCACCGGAGCGTGAGCCCGAGTTCTCCGGCGACGGCCTCGAGCACGTAGCGGTCCGTCGGAAAGTTGTCGCGGTCCACGACGATCTCGGTGCGGTCCGGGCGCAACGCGAGCGCACCGCGTGCCAGCTTGTACAGCAGGACCGTCGTCGAGTCGCCGATGGTGGTCTGTCCGGCGGCCGCGCCGAGCGTCACCCTCGCGAGGGTGTCACCGATCGTGATCGGCAGGTCGTACCACTCCTCGTCCCACCCGCGGATGAGCCGGCCGCCCCACGACTGGGTGACGAAGGCGGTGATCCGCTCGGCGCTCGCCTTGGTGGGCCGTCCGAGCGAGTTTCCGTCGAGGTAGGCGGGCACCGAGGGGTCGTCGGCGCCGATGAACAGGTCGCGATACGGGCGCAACGGGTCCGCGGCGTCGAGTTCGGCGGCGCGGGCGGCCGGCGCATCGGTCGAGGTGGTCATCATCGTCCGATCTCGGTGCGCACGGCCAGCAGTTCCGGGAAGAACGTCAGGTCCAGTGCCTTCTGCAGGAAACCCACTCCACTGGATCCTCCCGTTCCGGATTTCATCCCGATGGTCCGCAGCACCGTGCGCATGTGACGGAAGCGCCACAGCTGAAAGTTCTCCTCGAGGTCGACGAACTCCTCGAAGGCCTCGTAGACGGCCCAGTGTTCGTCGTGGTTCTCGTAGACGAACTTGATCAGGGGCAGCAGGTCCTCGTTCAGCGTGTAGGCGGTGGTCACGTCGCGGTCCAGTGCAGAGGCCGGCACGTCGTACCCGAGCCGCGACAGGCACTGCCAGAACGCGTCGTACAGGCTCGGCTCGGTGAGGAGCCGTTCGAGCAGATCGTGGGCGGCGGGATCGGCGTCGAACACCGTCAGCATTCCGGCGTTCTTGTTGCCGAGCACGAACTCGACGGCGCGGTACTGGTAGGACTGGAACCCGGACGAATTGCCGAGGAACTGGCGGAACTCCGAGTACTCGGTGGGGGTCAGGGTGGCCAGCACCGACCACTGTTCGGTCAGCGTCTTCTGGATGTGCTTGACGCGGGCCACGCACTTGAGCGCCCGGCCGATCTCGTCCTCGTCGAAAGCGGCTCGGGCCGCAAGTGTTTCGTGCAGGACGAGCTTCAGCCAGAGTTCGGTGGTCTGGTGCTGGATGATGAACAGCAGTTCGTCGTGATGTTCCGGGCGGCTCACCGGTTTCTGTGCGCTCAGCAGGGTGTCGAGGTCGAGGTACGACCCGTAGCTCATCCGCTCGCTGAAGTCGGTGACGATGTCTTTCTCGATGGCTCTGGTGTTGGCCTGCACGCCCATGACCGTCCTCACTGCTGGTGTTCGAGTACCGGGCTCCCGACCTTCATATTACATAATCGTGGCGACCGCTACGGTTGTCGAATACGCGCCCCGCAGCCTGGACTCACACCACACACCGGCCCCTGCCCGACGACGTCCGGCACGTCGACCGACAGCCGAGCACGCGCCACCCCGGGTGCCACTCTGCAACGCGAGTTCAGCGCCCTCATGGGCGTCGCACACCGGTAGATCCGACCAGGCCCGGTCGGTCGTGCGGCGATGGCTTTGCGACCGTGGCGGTGTCAGTATTCGATATGAGAACACTCGCGATCACCCAGAACATCACCCTCGACGGCTCCATCGAGATGCTCGGCGACTGGTTCGACCCGGCGGACCAGGATCCGCAGCTGCTCGAGGCGACCCGCCGGCAGTCCGAGCGTGCGGACGCGATGTTGCTGGGCAGGCAGACGTTCGAGGACTTCCGCGGCTATTGGCCCCGACAGACCGACGACCAGACTGGGATCACCGACGAGCTGAACCAGATTCAGAAGTACGTCGTCTCGTCGACCATGGCCGACCCCCAGTGGCGGAACTCGACCGTGCTCACGGACGACTGGATCGCCCAGGTACGCGCGTCGAAGGGGCAGGAGGGCCGCGACATCGTGGTCACGGGCAGCATCACTCCGACCCACACCCTGATCGAATCCGGCCTGGTCGACGAGTACCGGCTGTTCGTGTACCCCGCCGTCCAGGGTCGGGGACGACGACTGTTCCCCGACGGGTACGAGATGCCGAGACTGCAACTGGTGGAGGCCCGCGGCTTCCGGAACGGCGTCTCTCTGCTGCACTACACCGTCCGAGGACACCACCCCAGGGGCCCTCGGTGGACGACGATTTCCCAGCAGGCGGCCCCGCCGGGACCGTTCCGGCTCCGGATGCCGCCGCTACCGCTCCGCGTCAGCAGGAGCTGTGACCGTGGTGGTGGGGGTCGTCGGTGTGGGTCTCTTCGTCCGCGTCGGTAGCTCTGGTGGTGGCGGCAGGATCCAGGTAGTCGTCGGCTCCGACGAGCGTGTCACCGGAAGCACCTCGAAAGTCGTCTGCACCACCATGGACGGGGTCGGCACGCACCGCAGGCCGGCCACCTGGAAACCGCGACTGCCGCGGTTCGGCACCGCCGCGCGGAAGTCGGCGACGCTGCCGACCTGACGGGTCTCGCCCAGGACACGATCGCCGAACTCCACCGTCCACGGCCCGCCGCAGGTCGGAAGACTCGTCGCGTGATACTGGATGCGGTCGCCCGGCTGCCCGCGCGGCGGAGTGACGACGAGGACCGGCCCGGCGGGATCGAGCATGCGCGTCGCTTCCCTGTCGGGTTCGCTCGACGCACCGCCGCCGGCGTGGACTGCGAGCAGGACAGCAACCGACCCGACGAATACCGTCGTCGCCAACCAGGGCGTCTGCCGCACCGACCTCACCTCGCACCTCAATTATGCGGCTTCGCCGCCCGTGCGCACCGACTCAGCACCACCGACGGGCGCACTCAAAATATCGTCACGGCGGCTCCTAGCTCGTCCACCGCCAGGGCAGCACAAGCGGTACCGCCGCAAAAATGAGCGAATTACACTGCACAACAGTATATTTCATACTCCATTACCTCGGCGCCATTCAGACGCTGATCCCCGATCATTGCTCCGGCGCGAGCCCCCGCAATCACCCCGGGACCCCCGTTCGGCTCGCAAATCCATCGATCGATTGCACCGAAGCAGCACCACCACTGCCAATCGGCCGTCCTCGCACGGATCACGCGTGTCCTGGCCAGATGCCATCACGGGTACGTACGGTGACTCGGTGACCGAACCAGCGCGCAGAGTCGACATCGTCTTCGCCCCCGGCGTGGTGGCACACCGCGGAACCGCGGAGGAACTCGTGGGCCGGGCGCTGGATGCACGCGGCCTGACCGGCGAGTTGTCGTTCGCCGCGGACACCGCCGGGCTGGAGCGGGCCGTGCGGTCGGCGGCGGGGCGAGGCGAATTCATCGCCGTGCCCGGTGCCGGGGCCTCCTTCACCGCCCCGGCCGGCGGGGCGATCCGCGTCGATTTCGGGGAGGGCGAGGCCGACCGCTCGGCGGGCACCCGGGTCCACATCCGGGGGCGGGGACTCGACGGACTCCGCTACGCCGTCGACAGCTGGTACCACCACCGCTTCCACCCCGGGCGGATCGTCCGCTACGGCGACCACCCCGATCAGCGAGTGGAACTACGGATCCCGGGCGGCGACGGCCCCTTCCCCGTCGCCGTGTTGGTCCACGGCGGATTCTGGCGTCCTCGTTGGGAGTCCGACCTGATGGACGCGCTGGCGGTCGACCTGACGGCCCTCGGGTACGTCACCTGGAATGCCGAGTACCGGCGGGGCGCGGAGCACCGTTGGGCCGCAATGACATCTGATGTTGCCGACGCCGTGCGGGCCGTCGCGACCGTCCCGGAGGCGGACCCGGAGCGGGTCGTGATCCTCGGCCACTCGGCCGGTGCTCAGCTCGCGCTCCGCGCCGCCGCCGACGCCGCTGCCGAGCAGGCGGCGGTTCGTCCGGCCCTGGCGGTCAGCCTCGCCGGGGTGCTGAATCTGCGACTCGCCGGCGAACGCCACCTCGGCGAGGGCGCGGTGGCAGACGCCGTCGGCAGCCACTGGGCCGGCGACCGTGCGACGTACGAACGGTCGTCGCCGATCGAGCGACTGCCGCTGGGCATCCCTCAGCTGGTGGTGTGCGCCGTCGGGGACGAGCCGGACATGCTGGAGATGAGCAGGGAGTACCACGAAGCCGCCGCGGCGACCCCCGACGACGTCGTCCGGATCGAGGGGCCCGGCGATCACTTCACCGTCATCGATCCGGAGAGCGAGATCTGGCGAAGGACCGCCGAGGCGATAGACGCCCGGATCAGACCTCGGACAACGTCGACTCCGCCGCCCGCAGCCCGGCCGCGGACCGGCCACGGAGCAGATCCGCGCACCTCTCGGCCATCGTCATGACCGTGACGTTCGGATTGACGTGCGGCAGTTTCGGCATCGCCGACGCGTCGACCACCCGCAGTCCTCGAACCCCCTTGACCCGCAGTTCCGGGTCGAGCACCGCCATCGGATCGTCGACACTGCCCATTCGGGCCGTGCCCGCGGGGTGATACACCGTGTTGTGGGTCTTGTGGATGTAGTCGAGGATCTCGTCGTCCGTCACCGCGTCGGGTCCCGGCGCCAGTTCGCGGGCGATCCACCCGCGTAGCGCCTTCTGCTCGGCGATCGTGCGGGCCAGCTTCACCCCGGACAGCATCACCCGGTCGTCGTGACCCTCGCTGTCGGTGAAGTACCGTGGATCGACCTTCGCGCGGTCGCGGAAGTCCCGCGACCGCAGCCGGACCGTTCCGCGGGAGCGTCCCTGAGTGACGTTGGGTGTCAAGCAGAATCCGTTGTCGGTGGTCGGGTAACCCCACCGCAGGGTGTTCATGTCGAACGGGACGCTGCCGTAGTGCATCATCAGGTCGGGATGGTTCAGGCCCTCCCGGGTGGTCGCGAACAGGCCGATCTCCCACCACTGCGTCGATTCGGTGACCATCGGCTGGGACGCCTCCCAGAACACGAGCCCCTCGACGTGATCGTCGAGGTTCGATCCGACACCGGGCGAGTCGACGCGCACGGGAATCCCGAACTCCGCGAGATGCTCCGCCGGACCGATACCCGACAGCATCAGCAACTTCGGGGTGTCGATGGCCCCGGCCGTCACCACCACCTCCCGTCGCGCCGACACCGTGTCGTAGCCGGTGAGGTCGGGACGCTGGTACCGGACGCCCGTCGCCGTCTGCTGTTCGTCGAACAGGATCTCGCTCACCCAGCAGCCGGTCCGAACCTCCAGATTGGGCCGGGTCCCGAGGATCGGGTGCAGGTAGGCGTGCGACGACGACATCCGGGTACCGTCCTCGGACGCGTTGATCTGGAACCACCCGGCACCGTTGAGCACCGTTCCACCGCGGTTGAATGCAACGGTCGGCAGACCGACCGCGGCGGCGGCGTCGAGAACCGCTCGGCCGCACGGGTCGTTCGGCGGGACGTCGCGCAACCGCACCGGCCCGCCGCGGCCGTGCCCCTCACCGGGGGCGTCGTTGCTCTCCAGCCGACTGACGTACGGGAGGATGTCACGCGCACCCCATCCCGACGCCCCCATCGCCTCCCAGTCGTCCAGTGCCTCGGCGGGCGGCCAGAATGCGATACACGAGTTGTGGGACGAGCAGCCACCGAGAACCTTGGCCCGGGCGTGCCGCATGAAGCTGTTGCCCTTCTCCTGCGGCTCGACGGGGTAGTCCCAGTCGTACCCGGAGTCGAGCAGATGCATCCACTGGGACAGCTCGAGGATCGCCCGGTCCCCCACGTCGGACGGGCCCGCCTCGAGCAGGCACACCGTCACCGCCGGGTCTTCGCTGAGACGAGCCGCGAGAGCGCATCCCGCGCTGCCGCCGCCCGCGATCACGTAGTCGAATTCCCCTGCAGTGCTCTTCGATTCGCCGTCGGTCATCGGGCGAGCTCCTTGTCGTTCGGTTCGGATTCCGGCGCGGGCGTTACCACCGCCGCGCAGTGTGACGTCAACGTTCCGATGTGGTGCCTGCCGGTGGTGAGGTACCACAGCAGGCCGAACCCGAGGATGACGCCGATGTAGACGAAGGCGCCCCAGGTGTTGTACCAGGGTTCGCCGTACACGGCCTCGCGCGGCCAGGCAAGGTTGAGGGCCATCCCGATTCCCCACACGAGCGCGACGATGTTGACGGGTAGTCCCCATTTGCCCATCGTGAAGTAGCCACCCTCCTTCAGGTCCCGCGGCGGCCACTCACCCCGCAGCCTCTTCTTCAGCATCGGTCCGGTGACCATCAGGTAGGCCAGGTAGATCATGATGATCGCGATCGAGGTCAGCACGGTGAAGATGTGGGGCTGGCCGATGTTGACCACCAGGATCAGCGCGGCCACCACCCCGATCGTCACGGCAGGCACGACGGGTGTCCGCGTTCTCGGGTGGACGCGGGCGAGCCGCTCACCGAACGGGAGTGCGTTGTCGCGAGCCATCGCGAAGGTCAGCCGGATGGCGGCGGTATGCACCGCCAGCGAGCAGACGGTCACCGCGATCACGATGCATACCAGGAAGATCGTGCCCAGCGGCCCCCACATCACCTGCTCCACGATGTACTGCAGGCTGCCGTCCGACGCGCCGATCTTCGGATCGTCGAGGTCGGGTGCCGCCATCACGGCGAACACGAGGATCGCGCCGCCGATCACGAACGACGCGAGGATCGCACGGAAGATCGCTTTGGGGGCGGTGCGGCGAGGTTCGACCGTCTCCTCGCCCAGCGAACTCGCGGTGTCGAAGCCGTACATCACGTAGCCCGACGCGAGCGTCGCCACCAGGAACGCACCGAGGTATCCACCGCTTTCGCCTGCGCCGTACCCGTGGGTGGAGAAGAATACCTGCGGGCCGCGGGTCATGTTGGCGGCGAGGATGATCGCGATCAGCACCGCCGCGATGATCTCGATGAACACACCGGCGCTGTTGATCATCGCCATGAGACGGACACCGAGCGCGTTGACGACGGTGGTGAAGCCGATCATCACCGTCCCGAGAATGACGGCGTTGGTGGCGAAGTCGTGTTCTCCGGTGCCGTCACCGACGATCTGGAAGCCGCTCCACAGCCGCGGCAGGTTGAGCTGCAGTGCCAGCACAACGGCCGACAGGGTGACGATCGACGCGGTGAGCATCAGCCAGCCCGCGGACCACCCCACTATTCTGCTGCCGAGCGTCTTCGCCCAGTTGTACACGGAGCCTGCGATCGGATACTTGGCGGCCAGCTCCATGAAGCACAGTGCCACGGCGAGCTGGCCGACGAACACCAGCGGCCACGACCACAGGTAGGCGGGGCCGGCGGTGCCGAATCCGAAGTAGAACAACTGGAAAGTGCCGGTCAGAATGGAAATGTAGCTGACGCCCGCGGCGAAGCTCGCGAACTTGCCGATACTGCGATCGAGGGACTCCTTGTAGCCGAAATCCTCGAGTCCACTGTCGTGATCGCCGGTTGTGTTGTCGGTACTGGTCATTCGATCACTTCCTGAGAAGTTGAGTGTGCCTGCTCGCGCGCCCTGCCGGGAGAATGTCAGGGCGCGGTGAACCAACCCGCGAGAGGCGAGGTCGTGTTGTTCCAGATGTGTTTGACTTCCTGGTATTCGGAGAGCCCGGCGGGTCCGAGTTCGCGTCCGTTGCCGGACTTCTTGAATCCGCCCCATTCCGCCGCCGCGGTGTAGTAGCCGAAGTCGTTGAGCCACACGGTCCCGTGGCGCAGGCGGCGCACCACCCGTTCGCCCCGGGCGGCGTCCGACGTCCGGACTCCGGCGGCGAGGCCGTACTCGGTGTCGTTGCCGAGCCGGACCGCGTCCTCCTCGGTGGTGAATCTCTCGACCGTGAGAATGGGCCCGAACGTCTCCTCCTGCACGATGCGCATGGAGCGGTCGCAGTGGTCGAAGATGGTGGGCAGGTAGTAGCTGCCGCCGTCGAGCGCGGGATCGGCGGGCCGGGAGCCACCCGTACGGAGCGTCGCCCCTTCGGAGATACCCAGTGCCACATAGGATTCGATCTTGTCGCGCTGCGCCGCCGACACGAGAGGTCCGGTCTCGCTGCCGGGATCGAGACCCGGTCCGACGCGGATGGCCTCGGCGCGCGAGACGAGGGCGGCGACGAAGTCGTCGGCGATCGACTCCTCCACGATCAGCCGCGTCCCTGCCGAGCACACCTGCCCCGAATGCAGGAAGACGCCGGTGAGCACCTGGTCGACCGAGGACTCCCATTCGGCGTCCGCGAAGACGATGTGCGGGTTCTTCCCGCCCAGTTCCACAGCGACCTTCGTGACGTGCTTCGCGGCCGTCTGCAGGATGGTGGTGCCGGTCGCGAGTCCACCGGTGAACGAGATGAAGTCGACGTCACCGGTGTCGGTCAGCGCGGGGCCGAGGTCGGCGCCGCTGCCCTGCACGAGGTTGACGACCCCGGCGGGCACACCCGCCTCCTCGATCAGCCGGGCGAACGCGATCGTGCTCAGCGGCGTGACCTCACTGGGCTTGAGCACCATCGTGCACCCGGCGGCCAGCGCGGGTGCCACCTTCCAGGAGATCTGGAGCAGCGGGTAGTTCCACGGAGCGATGAGGACGCACACCCCGATCGGTTCGCGAACGACCCGGGAGACGACCGCGGGGTCACCCACGTCGACCACTCGGTCGCTGGAGACGAGGGCCAGCCGGGCGTAGTACCGGAATACCGAGACGACGTCGTCGATGTCGATTCGGCTCTCCACCAACGTCTTACCGGTGTCCAACGTCTCGATACGCGCCAATTCCTCCTTGTCGCGCTCGAGGAGATCCGCGATGCGCGACAGGAGCGACGATCGCACGGCAACCGCCGTCTCCGGCCAGTCCCCGGCATCGAAGGCCGCCCGGGCCGCCAGCACGGCTCGCCCGGCGTCTTCGGGCGACGCCTCGTCGACCGTGGCGATCACGTTCCCGGTTGCCGGGTCGATGCAGTCGCGGGTGCGCCCCGACGTCGCCGCGACCCACTCCCCCGCGATGAAATTCACCTTCCCGAACAACCTCGGGACGTCGAGATCCGCGGATAGTGCCGACATCTTCATACTGTGTCCGAAACCCTCTCGTGTGCAGACTTTTTCGATGAACCGACGATGAGCGGATCACGGGAGACGTCCCGATACAGCGAGAAGCACAGTCCGATCATCACCAGAAGGAACGGCGCGGCCGCGATGATCGTCATCGTCTGCAGCCCCTGAAGGGCGTCCGAGCCGCCGGTCCAGAGGATGAGTGCCGCGGTGCCCCCGGTGAGGGTTCCCCAGAAGATGACGACCCACGTGCTCGGTTCTCGTGCACCACGCTGCGACAGCGTGCCCATCACCAGCGACGCGGCGTCCGCGCCGGACACGAAGAAGATCGCAACCAGCACCATGACCAGCACGGTGGCGAATCCGGTCAACGGCAGATGGTCGAGCATCCCGAACAACTGGCCTTCGGTCGACGAGCGGGCCGCCAGGTCGACTCCGTCCTGCTGCTGTCCGATGCCGGCACCGCCGAACACCGCGAACCACACGAGGCTGACCGAGGTGGGAATGACGATCACGCCGATCACGAACTGCCGGATCGTGCGGCCGCGGCTGATCCGGGCGAGGAACATTCCGACGAACGGAGTCCACGACACCCACCACGCCCAGTAGAAGATCGTCCACGACGACAGCCAGGACGCCGTGTCGTCGCCGGAACTCGCGGCCGTCCGTCCCGACATGGTGGCGAGTTGCGCCGCATAGTCCGCGATCGCGGTGGGGAGCAGATTGAGGATGAGGACGGTCGGACCGAGCACGAACACGAACAGCGCGAGAATCACCGCCAGCACCATGTTGATGTTGGACAGCCAGTGGATGCCCCGCGCGACTCCCGACACCGCCGAACCGACGAACGCGAATGTCAGCAGCCCGACGAGGGCAACGAGCGCGAACGTGCCGACGTTGTCCATCCAGCCGATGATCTCGAGGCCGGAACCGATCTGCAGTGCGCCGAGCCCGAGCGACGCGGCGGTGCCGAACATCGTCGCGATGATCGCGAGGATGTCGATGACCTTCCCCACGGCGCCTTCCGAGCGGCGGCCGAGGAGAGGGAAGAACGCGGCGCTGATGAGTTGTTTGCGTCCGCGCCGGTAGGAGCCGTAGGCGATGGACAATCCGACGACCGCGTAGATCGCCCACGGGTGCAGTCCCCAGTGGAACATCGTCGTGGCCATCGCCGAACCGACGGAACCGTCTGTTCCCGGCGCCGGGCTCACCATGTGGGCGAGGGGTTCGGCGACGCCGTAGAACATCAATCCGATTCCCATGCCGGCGCTGAACATCATCGCGATCCAGCTCACCGTTCGGAACTCCGGTTTCTCGCCGTCGCGGCCGAGCGGAATCCGGCCGTACCGGGAGAACGCGAGGAACAGCGAGAAGACGACGAACGCCGACGACGCGGCGATGAACAGCCAACCGAGGTCGGCCACCAGCCAGTCCAGCGCCGCGGTCGACACGACCGAGAGGTTCTCCGGCGCCAGCAGTCCCCACAGGATGAGTCCGACACCGAGCGCCGCGGCCGTGCCGAACACCACCTTGTCGACGCTCCGCCGCCCCTCGCCGCCGGACGGCACCGCCGGCTCCTGCTCCTGGTGTCGAGGTTGCGGATCGACATCGTTCACCCTGGGAGGGTCGGTCACCCTCGGTTGCTCGCCGGCGTAGGTCATCGGGGATCCCCGCTCAGCCTTTCGAGTAGCCAGTCGTGGAATTCGCCGATGTGGTGTTCCGCGGGCACCAGCACACCCCCGTTCCGGTACGCCTTCGACGCCATCGTGGGCTGGGTCCGCTCACAGGCGTCGAAGTCCTGCTGGTTGACCCGGTGGAACAGCTCCACCGAACGGGAGACGTCGCGACCCGATGCGGTGACCTCCGGGGAGTACAGCCAGTCGCATTCGACGATGGTGCGATCCGCGGACACGGGGTACATGCGGTGGAAGATGACGTGGTCGGGCACGAGGTTGACGAAGACCTGCGGCCGGATCGTGATGGCGTAGTACTTGCGGTCCTGGTCGGGTCTGATGCCGGACAACGACTCGAATCCGCCGGTTCCGTCGATGGTGAACCCCTCGACGTCGTCACCGAAGGCGGCACCGTGCCCCACGAAGTACTGTGCGGCAAGGCCGTCCGCGAACTCGGGAAGTACCTCGGTGAGCTCGGGGTGGATGGTCGCGCAGTGGTAGCACTCCATGAAGTTCTCGATGATCAGCTTCCAGTTGGCCGCGACGTCGTAGACGATCCGGCGGCCGAGTTCCAGGGTTCCGATCTGGTACCGGTCGATGGCGGCCGGATCACCGAGTCGTTCGGTGACGGCGCCGACGACCTCGTCCTCGAACGACGGCGGTTCGTCGGCCAGGCACACCCATGCGTAGCCGAGCCATTCGCGAAGCGCGACCGGCACCAGTCCGTACCGCACCCGGTCGATGTCGGCTCCGGTCTCGTCCCGCAGCGCGGCCATGTTGGGGGCGGCCACCAGTTTGCCGTCGAGTCCGTACGTCCACGCGTGGTAGGGGCACTGAAGGTTTCTGCGGATCTGCCCTTCGTCCTCGGTACACAGCATGGCGCCGCGGTGCCGGCAGATGTTGAGGAAGGCGCGCAGTTCCCCGTCGCGGCCGCGGACGAGGAGCACGCTCTCCCGGCCCACCGTGACCTTCCGGAAGGCTCCGGGGTCGGCGAGATCGGCGGCGCGGACGGCGCAGAACCACATCGCCTCGAACAGGTTCTCCTGTTCGTCCGTGAAGATGTCGGCGTCGGTGTAATAGCGGCCACCGAGGGTGGGGATCAGTGCCGGTGCGGGCGCGGAGGCGGGAGCGGGGGCTTGGACGTCCGGAGCGGACATAGATGTCACCGTTTCTTTCGTTGCCGGGAAAGATGCGTTTCGGTCGGGCTGTGACCTGATGTCTGTGTGCGTAGGGGGCGCAGATCGCAGGGGGCGTCGTTGCCGAGTGTGACGACATGCGTGCCCGATCCGCGGCGACCGTTCGAACAGCGGGCAGCTGTTCCCGCCGAGTCATCGCGGCGTCAGCATTGTTGCGTCATCAGCAACGCTATGCGATTTACACAACTTAGACTGTGGCCCGCGGACGTGTCAAACATCACATTCGACACTTCTTTCGCAGACGCGACACGACCGAAACACCGCGTTAACCGCGGACGGCCGAAACCCGGGCAAACGGGACTATCCGTTCGTCCCGCCTTGAGGGAGAGGCACTTCCGGGCGTTCAGTCACCCGCGCCGACGGATTGCTGCGCTTCGATCCGCGCGACCGCGTCGGCGAGTTCGAGCGCCACGGCCTCGAACCGTTCGGGCGCCAGCCGGTACTCCGGACCGGACACACAGATCGACGCGACGATCCGGTTGGTGACCTTGCTCCGCACCGGCACGGCGATGGAATTGAGCCCCGCTTCGAGTTCCTCGGCCGTGGACGCCCACCCGCGCGACCGCACGTGCTCGAGTTCGACGTCGAGCGCCCGGAAGTCGGTGATCGTATTGGGAGTGAGCGGGCTCAACTGCGGCCCCAACCGGCTCCGGAGCTGGCCGGACGTCAATTCCGAGACCAGGACCTTGCCGGTCGCGGTCGCGTGCGCCGGGGTCACCTGACCCACCCACGTACGCAGCGCGACGTGGCGATCACTGCGGGCCTCGAGCACGTTGAGGGTCGCCGCACCGTCCAGTACCGCGAGGTTGACCGTCTCCCCGAAGGCATCGGCCAGGCGGTCGCACTCCGGCTGCGCAACCTCGACGAGCCCGCTCTGCGCGACCGTGGCCTCGGCCAATCGCACTACCGCGAATCCGAGCTGATACTTGCCGCGAACACCCGCTTCCTCCACGAATCCGCGTTGCTGCAGCGATGCGATCAGGCGTGACACGGTCGATTTGTGCACGCCGAGACGCACGGCGATCTCCGAGGCGCCGACACGGCCTTCTGCCGCGACTATCTCGAGCACGTCGATGGCACGTTCCACCGCGTGCACGGTCTTCGCCTTTCCTTCCGTTCCCTGGGCCGCGGGCGCCGTTGCCTCGGATTCACTCATGCCCCGAGGTTATGCCCACACACTTCGGGAACGCAGTTTTTACACGCGAATGCTTGACACCGTGGGGCAGCACCGGAGAGCATTGTGTTGCACACCTTGCAAGTCGTCGCGCATAGCGCAACAAACGCTCCACAACTTGTCCTTCCTCCCCGACGCTTTCGGAGGTATCGAGTGATTCTCGATAACGATTCCCCAGTTGTGACCCACCCCGGCGCCACGGCCTTCCCCGTGTGCGAACTCGTGACACTGCCCGTGGGCGAAGTCGTCACGGTGACCCCGCCGGGCATGGCTGCCATCTCCGTCTTCCACACCTCCGACGGTCTGTATGCCATCGACGACACCTGCACCCATCAGGACGCCTCCCTCGCCGACGGCTGGGTCGAAGGCTGCACCGTCGAGTGCCCGCTCCACGAAGCGTGCTTCGACCTGCGCACCGGAGTGCCCTCGGGCCCACCGGCCAAGATCGCAGTCCGCACACACGATGTGTCGATCGTCGACGGCACCGTGCTGCTTCATCTCGAAGAGAAGGGCGACGCCCGATGAACACTGTCCCGAATTCCATTGTGGTACTCGGTGCTTCACTCGCCGGACTGTCGGCGGTCCGCGCACTGCGCGAGAAGGGATACGCAGGCCGCCTCGTCGTGGCCGGGAGCGAGCAGTCCCTGCCCTACGACCGGCCGCCCCTGTCCAAGGAATTCCTCACCGGCGACCTGACCGACGAGGACCTCCTGTTGATGAACAGCGACGACGACACACTCGACGTCGAATGGCGCATGAACCGAACGGCCACCGGTCTGGTCCGCTCCCCCGACGGGAGCCACCGGGTCACGTTCGACGACGGATCCCACTTCGACGCCGATGCCGTCGTCGTCGCGACGGGCGCGCGCGCCCGGACCCTGCCCGGACACTCCGGCCTCGCCGGCGTGCACACCCTCAGGTCGGTCGACGACGCACGCGCACTGCGGGATTCGCTGTCACGTGCACAGAACCTCGTGATCGTGGGAGCAGGGTTCATCGGCGCCGAGGTGGCCTCCACCGCGGCCCGCATGAGCCTGAACGTCACCGTCGTCGAGGCCTCGCCCACGCCCCTCGCCGGCCCGCTCGGCATCGAACTCGGGGCGATCTGCGCAGGACAGCATGCCGCACACGGCGTCCGGCTCCTCACCGGGGCAGTCGTCGCCGCACTGCTCGGTGACGACGCGGTCGAAGCCGTCCAGCTGAGTGACGGAACGACCCTCCCCGCGGACGCCGTGGTGGTCGGAATCGGGGCCGTCCCCAATGTCGAATGGGCAAGCGACTCGGAACTGATGATCGAAGACGGTTTCCTCACCGACTCGTCGTGCCGCACGAACGTCCCCGGCGTGTACGCGATCGGCGACTGCGCACGGACGTTCGACGACGCCCACCAGGTGCACCACAGAAGCGAACACTGGAGCAACGCCGTCGCACAGGCCGCCACCGTCGCCGACACGATCATGGCCACACCGTCCGGACCCGCCGCGATCCCGTACTTCTGGTCCCACCAGTACGGCAAGATGCTGCAGTTCGCCGGGACGAGACACAGCACCGACGAGGTCCGGTTCGTCGACGGCGATCCCGGAACCGGCACGTTCGTGGCCACCTACGACCGGGACGGCGACACCGTGGGCGTCTTCGCGATGAACAGTCCCCGGCTGTTCACCCGGTACAAGAAGCAACTCGCCAGGTCGCGGGCCTGATGCCGACACTACGTGACGGCATAGCCCAATCGGCTGCTGATCTGCTGGGACGTGTCGAGTGCGGCGCGGGCGACGTCCTCGAACCGTTCCGGCAGCAGTCGGTAGGCGGGGCCGGACACACTCAGAGCAGCAATCATTTTCGACGTGTAGTCGCGGATCGGGACGGACACCGCGTTCAGCCCGAGTTCGAGTTCCTCCTCGGACTCCGCCCAGCCCCGCTCGCGAATGGTTTTCAGCGATTCCACGAGCGCAGGCACATCGGTGAGAGTTTTCTCCGTGAGAGCAATCGGAGTTTCTCCCACGCGCTCCGCGAGTTCGCTGTCGGACAATTCCGTCAGCAACAATTTTCCACTCGCCGTCGCATGTGCCGGGCTGCTCTGACCCACCCAGGTATTGGTACCGACACCGGACGGACCGTCCGCTTTGACGATGCTCACCGAGCGATTGCCGTCGAGTATCGACACATTGACGCTCTCGCCGACAGTTTCCGCCAGTTCGGCGCACAATTCCTGACTCTGCCGCACCAGATCGCCGTCCGGCGACGCGGTGCGGGCCAGACGGACGATGGAATTGCCGAGCTGGAACTTTCCCCGGTTCTTCAATTGGGCGACGTAGCCTCGCGAATCCAGAACGGCAACGAGGCGCGACGCGGTCGACTTGTGGACACCCAACTCGTCGGCGATTTCCGTGACGCCGGCGGTACCGAGCCTCGCCAGGATTTCGAGTACCGCCAGAGCGCGGTCCACTGACTGCACAGCGCCGGACGGCCGGCTCCGATCTCCATTCGAGTTATCGTCCAATTCAGTCATCGCGACTTCAGGATAGGCGACATCACCGTGCGACGGTTACCTCCATCCACACCCGGTTCCGCGTCATCACCGTCGCGCACGGTGCACATTTCCACGGTCGCTCGCGGAATCGCTGTTATTTCCCAAACCAATCATCGTGGAATTAACCGCAATTCGGGGTTGACCCCCTTACTCTTCCGAACCTAATGTGTTGATATATCAGTTGTCGTAATGGGTTCACATCAGTCCGATCCGTTTCGCAATTCACAGTTCTTTCCGGCGCCGTTCGAGCCCACACCGAACACCGAATCTCCCGCAACTTCGCCACACACAGGCACCCACCCAACCAGGAGGACCATCATGGGGTCACCGCGCGTAGTGATCATCGGAGCCGGCATCGTCGGCGCGAATCTGGCCGACGAGCTCACCGCTCGCGGCTGGGATCGGATCACGGTTCTCGACCAGGGACCGTTGCCGCTCACCGGAGGCTCCACGTCGCACGCACCGGGCCTGGTGTTCCAGACGAACGCGTCCAAGACGATGACCGAGTTCGCCCGGTACACGGTCGAGAAGTTCGTCGGACTCGACGTGGACGGCGAATGGTGCTTCAACCAGCTCGGCGGACTCGAGGTGGCCACCACCCCCGAGCGTCTCGCCGATCTGCACCGCAAGCAGGGCTGGGCCACGTCCTGGGGCATCGAGGGCGCCGTCCTCGACCCGGCCGAGTGCGCGAAGCTGCACCCGCTGCTCGACGAGAAGCGGGTTCTCGGCGGGCTGTACGTGGAGACGGACGGCCTGGCGAAGGCGTCCCGTGTCGTCGTCGCGCTGGCCCGGCGCGCCGAGGCCCGCGGTGCCGTGTTCCAGGGTTCGACGAAGGTGATCGGCATCGAACAGAGCGGCGGCAGGGTGACCGGCGTCGCCACCGCCGACGGGGTGATCCCCGCCGACATCGTGGTGTCCTGCGCGGGCTTCTGGGGTCCCGACATCGGCGCGATGGTGGGCATGGACGTCCCGCTGCTCCCTCTGGCGCACCAGTACGCGAAGACCGAGCAGATTCCCGAACTCGTCGGACGGAACACCGAACTCGCCGAGGCGGGCTTCCCGATCCTGCGCCACCAGGACCAGGATCTGTACTTCCGTGAGCACGTCGACCGCCTCGGCATCGGCACGTACGCTCACCGCCCGATGCCGGTGAACCTGCGCGACCTGGACGAGAGCGACGACGTGTCCGCGTCCGACATGCCGTCGATGCTGCCGTTCACGGAGGAAGACTTCGCGCCGTCGTGGGAGCAGAGCAAGTTGCTGCTGCCGTGCCTCGAATCCGCGAAACTGGAGGCCGGCTTCAACGGGGTCTTCTCGTTCACCCCGGACGGCGGACCGCTCATCGGCGAGTCCCCGGACGTCGCCGGGTTCTGGATCGCCGAGGCAGTGTGGGTGACGCACTCCGCCGGTGTCGGCCGGGCGGTCGCGCAACTGCTCGTCGACGGCCGCTCCGAGGTCGAACTGCACGGCTGCGACGTGCACCGCTTCGAGGAGATCCAGCTCGCACCCGACTACGTCAGCGAGACGTCGCAGCAGAACTTCGTCGAGATCTACGACGTGCTGCACCCGCTGCAACCCAAGGAGTCTCCCCGCGACCTGCGGGTCAGCCCCTTCCACGCTCGCCAGAAGGAACTCGGCGCCGTGTTCCTGGAGAGCTCCGGCTGGGAGCGCCCGCACTGGTTCGAATCCAACGCCCGTCTGGTGCAGGACCTTCCGGCCGAATGGCAGCCGCCGGCCCGTGAACCGTGGGCGGCGATGTTCCACTCCCCCATCGCCGCGGCCGAGGCCTGGCGTACCCGCACGTCGGTGGCGATGTACGACATGACACCGCTGAAGCGGCTCGAGATCAGCGGCCCCGGCGCGCTGGCCCTGCTCGACCGGCTGACGACCGGCAAGATGGACAAGTCCGTCGGGTCCGTCACCTACACGCTCGCGCTCGACGAGACCGGTGGCGTCCGCAGCGACCTCACCGTCACGCGACTGTCCGACACCGTCTTCCAGGTCGGCGCCAACGGCAACCTCGACCTCGACTACTTCCGCCGCCAGTCCCCCGACGACGGCAGTGTGCAGATCCGGGACATCACCGGCGGCACGTGCGGGATCGGGTTGTGGGGTCCGCGAGCCCGGGACCTGGTGCAGGCGCTGAGCTCCGACGACTTCACGAACGAGAACTTCAAGTACTTCCGCGCGAAGCAGGTCCGCATCGGCGGTGTTCCCGTCACGGCGATGCGTCTGTCGTACGTCGGCGAACTCGGCTGGGAGCTGTACACGTCCGCCGACAACGGTCTGCGACTGTGGGATCTGCTGTGGGCGGAGGGGCAGAAGTACGACGTCATCGCCGCCGGCCGCGCCGCGTTCAACAGCCTGCGGATGGAGAAGGGCTACCGCTCGTGGGGCAGCGACATGACCACCGAGCACAACCCCTACGAAGCCGGTCTCGGTTTCGCGGTCCGGCTGCAGAAGGGCGACTTCCGTGGGCGTGACGCGCTCGACGGCGTTTCCGACGAGACGGTGGAGCGGCGCCTGGCGTGCCTCATGATCGACGACCGCACGTCGGTGGTCCTCGGCCACGAGCCGGTGTTCGTCGACGGACAGCCCGCCGGGTACGTCACGAGCGCCGCGTTCGGTCACACGGTGGGGGCGCCGATCGCCTACGCCTGGCTTCCCGCGAACGCGACCGTCGACACCGCTGTGGAGATCGAGTACTTCGGACGCCGCATCCCCGCAACGGTCGTGGCCGAGCCGCTCGTCGACCCCGAGATGAAGAAGATCCGGTCATGACCCTCCGAGACGACACGATCGCCGGATTCCTGGATTCGCTCGCCGCTCGGACCCCCGCGCCCGGCGGCGGCGCGACCGGCGCTCTCCACCTCGGCCAGGCAGCCGCGCTGGTCTCGATGGTCGCCCGCTACACCACCGGCAAGAGGTACGCCGACCACGGGATGCTCGTCGAACGCATCTGCGCCTCAGCAGATGCGTTTCGCGAGAAGGCCCTGCAGTTCGCCGAGGACGACATGGCGGCATTCACGGCCGTCATCGACGCCTACCGGCTCCCCCAGGACACGGACGACGAAACGGCCGCCCGCAGGTCGGCGATCGCGACCGCCCTCGCCGGCGCCGCCGCGGTCCCCGCCGAGGTGGTGGTCGCGGCAGGCGACGTCGTCGCACTCGCCGACGTCCTGCTGCCGGTGGCGAACCGCACCGTCGTCAGCGACGTCGCGGCCGCCGCCGAGGCTGCCCGCGCAGCCGCCACCACCGCCCGGGTGAACATCGAGGTGAACCTGCCGGGTATCACCGATCCGGATACCCGGCGGGCCCTCACCGAGTGCCTGTCCGGCGTCGACGCGATCGTCGAGCGTGCCGACGCAGTCACGACACGAGTACGAAAGCAGCTGAGTTCATGACCAGAAGCCTCGGTGGCGCCGAACTCGCCACCTCCATCCGCAACGACGCGTCCGTCGCCGCCGCAGCCCTCGCCGAAATCGGGGTCTTGCCCAAGCTGGCGGTCGTGCAGGCCACCGACGACGAATCGACTGCCTGGTACGTGCGTTCCATCGCGTCGGCCGCGAAACGCACCGGAATCCTGTGCGACATCGTCGATCTCGGCGCCGCGGCGTCGACCGAGCAGATCCGCAGCACGCTCGTCGAACTCGGCCACGACCCGGATGTCCACGGAATCATCCTGCAGACACCCCTGCCGGACGGAACCGACCTCGACGCCCTCCGGGAAGCGATCAACCCCGCCAAGGACGTCGACGGCGCGAACCCGGTCAGCCTCGGCCGCCTCGTCGCGCGTCTGCCCGCGTTCGCGCCCGCCACCGCACAGGCCGTGATCGCTCTCCTCGATCACCACGGAATCTCCCCGCACGGGAGGACGGCCGCGGTGGTCGGCAGATCGACGGTGGTCGGAAGTCCCGTCGCGCATCTGCTCGTGCAGCGCAACGCGACGGTGACCGTCTGCCACCGGCACACCACCGACCTGGCCGCCGGCACGCGTGACGCGGACATCCTCGTCGTCGCGGTCGGCATTCCCGGACTGATCACGGCCGACCACGTCGCCGACGGCGCCGTCGTCATCGATGTCGGGACGACGGCGACCGCGGACGGCCAACTGCTCGGTGACGTCGACGCCGCGGCCGTCGACGGCCGGGCGGGCGCGCTGACCCCGGTCCCCGGCGGGGTGGGACCGGTGACCACGGCGTTGCTGCTCAATCACACGGTCGACGCCGCCGCGACCCAGTACGCCCAGACTCGATCGGACTCCCTGCTCGCCGGGTTCCGTAGCAGCGTCTGACTTCGTCTCCACCCCTTGACCCGCTCGTCCAGCCTGAAATAGCATGGGCCCATTCTGATATATCAGTTCGCTCGGACTGACACCTCAATTGGTCCGGCATCGAGGAGACCCACATGACCCAGACCTTCACCCTGACGCTCAGCTGCGCTCAGCGTCCCGGGATCGTTCACGCAGTCAGCTCCTTTCTCTTCGAGCAGAACTGCGATATCGCCGAGCATCAGCAGTTCGACGACACCCGGAGCGACGCGTTCTTCCTCCGCACGTCGTTCGTGTCGGCAGAAGATGTCGACATCGAACGCCTCACGGCGGAATTCGGGAGCGTCGCCGCGAAATTCGGCATGACCTTCAACTTCAACGGCAGCGACCTGCCCCGCGTGATCGTGATGGTCTCCAAGATGGGTCACTGCCTCAACGACCTCATCTTCCGCTGGCGAGCAGGCAACCTCGGCGCCGAACTCGTCGCCGTCGTCTCCAATCACGAGGTGCTGCGCCCGATGGCCGAGGCCGCCGGGCTGCCGTTCGTCCACGTCCCGGTCACACCGGCCACCAAGCCGGAGGCCGAGGCCCGGCTACTCGAACTCGTCGAGGAGTTCGACGCGGATCTCGTGGTCCTCGCCCGGTACATGCAGGTGCTGTCGGACGACGCGTGCCGCGCGCTACGCGGACGGGCCATCAACATCCACCACTCGTTCCTGCCCGGTTTCAAGGGCGCCAAGCCCTACCACCAGGCGTTCGATCGCGGCGTCAAGCAGGTCGGGGCCACCGCCCACTACGTGACACCCGATCTGGACGAGGGTCCCATCATCGAGCAAGAGGTCATTCGCATCGACCACTCCTTCGACCCTGCGCGACTCGCCACGGTCGGGCAGGACGCCGAGGCCCTCGCGCTGTCGCGGGCCGTGCGCTGGCACTGCGAGAACCGCGTCCTGCTGCACGGTCATCGGACGGTTGTCTTCAGCTGAGGCGGCTCCGCCGCCCGTGAGTGGTTAACGAGTCCAGGGACTCGTTAACCACTCACGGGCCGGAGGCCTACAGCAGGTCGCGGATGGCCTTCTCGAAACCGGCGACGTGGGCGAGGGTGAGGGACGAGGCGGTGCTCTCGTCGCCGTCGACGATGGCCCGGAGCAGGGACACGTGCTCGCGGACGTGGCTCGCGACGTCGGGCAGCCGGTCGAGGAAGAGGCACCAGATGCGGGTGGCATGCGCGTCCAAGCTGACGAGGATGTCCTCGAGGTGAGGGTTCCCGGACGCCCGGTAGATCTCGCGGTGCACACGCACGTCCTTGCGCAGGACTTCGCGTGGGTCTTCGCTGTCGTCTATCTCCGCGATCTCGTCGGCGAGCGCGGTCAGCCGGGCTCGGGCGTCCGGGGACGCCGTCCGGGCCGCCCGGGCCGCCGCGGTCGGTTCGAGTTGCTTGCGGATCTCGGAGATATCGGCAAGGTCGGTCATGTCGACGGCGGTGGCAAACGTGCCGCGACGCGGGTAAGCGACGACGAGACGTTCCCGCTCGAGGCGCTTGAGCGCTTCCCGCACCGGTGTCCGGCCGAATCCGAGTTCCTCGGCGAGACGGTCGTCGTTGATCGGTTCACCGGGCCGGATGTCCAGCATGACCAGGCGTTCGCGCACGATCTCGTACGCGCGGTCGGCGTTGGTGCCGCCGTTCGATGCCGTGTCCGCGACCGATGAATGCGCCAGGCTCATGTTCCGTCTCCCTGATTTTCCGGAGCTATTGACCTTTGTCCGGTGCTGACCTTACTCTACTTTCCAGTTGATATATCAGTTCGAAGTCAACTGACCTTCCAGAAAGGCGAACCATGACCGTGGACACCGCACACCTCACCGAGGTGGCAGCAGCGAACCCGACGCTGACTCATTCGCTCGCCGATCTCGACCCCGCCGTGCACCAGGCGATCGCGGCCGAGCTCGAGCGACAGCAGGGCACCCTGGAAATGATTGCCAGCGAGAACTTCGCCCCGCTCGCGGTGATGCAGGCGCAGGGGTCGGTGCTGACGAACAAGTACGCCGAGGGCTACCCCGGACGCCGCTACTACGGCGGTTGCGAGCACGTCGACGTCATCGAGCAGCTCGCTATCGACCGCCTCACCGCGCTCTTCGGTGCGACATTCGCCAACGTGCAACCGCACTCCGGAGCGCAGGCCAACGCCGCCGCGATGTCGGCACTGCTGAAGCCCGGCGACGGCATCCTCGGTCTGGACCTCGCGCACGGCGGTCACCTCACGCACGGGATGAAGCTGAACTTCTCCGGCAAGCTCTACGACGTCGCCGCGTACCACGTCCGCGAGGACGATCATCTCGTCGACATGGACGAGGTGGAGCGTCTGGCCCGTGAGCACCGCCCGAAGCTGATCCTCGCCGGCTGGTCCGCCTACACACGCCAGCTCGACTTCGCCGCGTTCCGTCGCATCGCCGACGAGGTCGGCGCGTACCTCATGGTCGACATGGCGCACTTCGCCGGACTCGTCGCCGCCGGACTGCATCCCTCCCCCGTCCCGCACGCCCACGTGGTCACGTCGACGACGCACAAGACCCTCGGCGGTCCCCGCGGCGGCGTCATCCTCACCAACGACGAGGCACTGGCGAAGAAGTTCAACTCCTCGGTGTTCCCCGGACAACAGGGCGGCCCGCTCGAGCACGTGATCGCCGGCAAGGCCGTCTCGTTCAAGCTCGCCGCCGAGCCCGAATTCCGGGAGCGCCAGGAACGCACGCTCGCCGGCGCGAAGATCCTCGCCGACCGCCTCCTCGAGGACGACTCCCGGCAAGCCGGCATCAACGTCGTCAGCGGCGGCACCGACGTGCATCTGGTGCTGGTGGATCTGCGCGAGTCCGAACTCGACGGCAAGCAGGCCGAGGACCGGTTGCACCGGGTGGGAATCACGGTGAACCGCAACGCGGTCCCGTTCGACCCACGTCCGCCGATGGTCAGCTCCGGGGTGCGGATCGGCACCCCCGCGCTCGCCACCCGCGGTTTCGACCTGGACGCGTTCACCGAGGTCGCCGACATCATCAGCTACGCGCTGCGACCGGCCACCGACGAGGCCGGACTCGACGAACTCCGCGCCCGCGTCGATGCCCTCGCGCTGCGCTTCCCGCTCTACCCCGACCTCACGGAGGCGAACTGATGAGTGCCACCCAGCCGCCCGGCGCCCACCTGCCCGACCACCCCGACTTCCTGTGGCGTAACCCGGAACCGAAGAAGTCGTACGACGTCGTCATCGTCGGCGGCGGCGGACACGGCCTCGCCACCGCGCACTACCTCGCCAAGAATCACGGCATCACCAACGTCGCGGTCCTGGAGAAGGGCTGGCTCGCGGGCGGCAACATGGCCCGCAACACCACGCTGATCCGGTCGAACTACCTGTGGGACGAGAGCGCCAAGATCTACGAGCACGCCCTCGAGCTGTGGGAGGGCCTCGAGGACGACCTCGACTACCCGATCCTGTTCAGCCAGCGCGGCGTCCTCAATCTCGCGCACAGCCTGCAGGACGTCCGCGACAGCGTCCGCCGGGTGGAGGCGAACAAGCTCAACGGAATCGACGCCGAGTGGGTCGGACCCGACGAGGTCAAGAAGCTGTGCCCGCTGGTGAACATCTCGAGCGACATCCGCTACCCCGTCCTCGGCGCGACCTATCAGCCGCGCGCCGGCATCGCCAAGCACGACTACGTGGCGTGGGGATTCGCGCGCCGCGCCGACGAGGCGGGCATCGACATCATCCAGAACTGTGAGGTCACCGGTTTCGTCACGGACGGCAACAAGGTGACCGGGGTGCGCACCACCCGCGGTGACATCGCGACCGGTCAGGTCGCGCTGTGCGCTGCCGGGCACACCTCGACGCTCACCGACATGCTCGGCATCCGCACCCCCGTGCAGTCCCACCCGCTGCAGGCGCTGGTCTCCGAACTGCTCGAGCCGGTGCACCCGACCATCGTGATGTCCAACGCCATCCACGTGTACGTCTCGCAGGCGCACAAGGGTGAATTGGTGATGGGCGCCGGTGTCGACTCCTACAACGGGTACGGCCAGCGCGGCGCGTTCCACATCATCGAGCGTCAGATGGCGGCCGCGGTGGAGTTGTTCCCGGTGTTCGCCCGCGCGCATCTGCTGCGCACCTGGGGCGGCATCGTCGACGTGTGCCCCGACGCCTCCCCGATCGTCGGACGCACCCCGTACGACAACGTGTATCTCAACTGCGGTTGGGGCACCGGCGGATTCAAGGCCACCCCGGGGTTGGGCTGGTGTCTGGCGGACACCATCGCGAACGACGAACCGCACGAGTTCATCGCGCCGTTCAGCCTCGACCGGTTCGTCACCGGCGCCCTCGTCGACGAGCACGGCGCCGCGGCCGTCGCGCACTGATCCCCCGTCGCGTACTGAAATTCAGGAGCCACAATGCAACTCATCGAATGCCCGTGGTGCGGGTCCCGTGAGGAAACCGAGTTCCACTACGGCGGCGAAGCCCACGTCGTCTATCCGGAAGACCCCGAATCGCTGACCGACGAACAATGGGCACACTTCGTGTTCTTCCGCGCGAACCCGAAAGGTCTTTTCGCGGAACGGTGGAACCACAGCGCCGGCTGCCGGCGCTGGTTCAACGCCGTACGCGACACCGCCACCTACCGATTCCACAGCGTCTACCGCTTGGACGAGCAGAAGCCGACGATATCGTGAACGCACCCTTCCGCACCCGCCAGGGCGGTCGCCTCGACCGCGACACCTCCTACACCTTCACGTTCGACGGCCGGGAACTGACCGGTCACCCCGGTGACACGCTCGGTTCGGCCCTGCTCGCGAACGGCGTCCACCAGATCACCACCAGTATCAAGCTCGGCCGGGCCCGCGGCATCACCGCGGCGTGGGCGGAGGACACCGGCGGCCTCGTGCAGATCGAGGAGCCGTTCCCCGAGCCGATGCTGCTCGCCACCACCGTCGAGTTGTTCGACGGACTCGTCGCCCGCGGCATCCCCGGTCAGGGACGGCTCGCGGAGATCCCCGATTCGGCGAAGTACGACGCCAAGCACGTCCACACCGACCTCCTCGTCGCCGGCGCCGGACCGGCCGGTCTCGCCGCCGCGCTCACCGCGGCCCGGGCCGGTGCGCGGGTGGTGCTCGTCGACGAGCAGAGCGAAGCCGGCGGAGACCTCCTCGGCAGCACGGACCTCATCGACGGCGCACCTGCCCTCGACTGGGTCGCGGCCGCGGTCGCCGAACTCGCGACCTACCCGGATGTGCTGCACCTGCAGCGCACCACCGCGTTCGGCAACTACGACGACGGCTTCGTCCTCGCGCTGCAGCGTCGCACCGATCACCTCGGTGTCGAGGCCCCCGCCGCGCTGAGCCGCCAACGGGTCTGGCGTATCCGCGCCCGGCACATCCTCGTCGCCGCCGGAGCGCACGAGCGTCCCGTCGTCTTCACCGACAACGACCGCCCGGGCATCATGCTCGCGCACGGCGCCCGCACGTTCCTGCACCGCTACGGTGTCAAGGTGGGCGAGCAGGCCGTCGTGTTCACCACCAACGACAGCGCGTACGAAGCCGCGATCGACCTGCACGATGCGGGTGTCCGCATCAACTCGATCGTCGAGGCCCGCGACGAGGCACCCGCCCGCTGGCAGCGTGAGTGCGACGCGCGCGGCATCACCATCCGTACGGCGTCGGTGGTGTCCGGCACCCGCGGCAACGGCCGGATCAGCCACGCCGTCGTGTCGCACCGCACGGACACCGATCACCGGTTCCGCGTCCCCCTCGCCTGCGACGTCCTGCTGGTCAGCGGCGGCTGGAACCCGGCCGTGCACCTGTTCTCCCAGGCCCGCGGCAAGCTCCGCTACGACGAGAACCTCGGTGCCTTCGTGCCCGGCGAGGACCTCGATGGAATCTCCGTCGCCGGGTCCGCGAACGGTGTGTTCGACCTGGACGGGTGCCTGCGCGACGGGCAGACCGCCGGCCAGTCGATCATGCGCGACCTCGGGTACACCGTTCCCGATCGCACGATCGACCCGGAACCTGCACCCACGATCGAACAATCCACTCCGCTGGTTCTCTGGCGGGTGCGGGACGTCGCCGGTGAGGACACCCAGTTCGTCGACGTGCAGCGCGACGCGACGGTCGCCGACCTCGCCCGCGCGGTCGGTGCGGGGATGACGTCGATGGAGCACATCAAGCGCTACACGACCATCGGCACCGCGCACGATCAGGGCAAGACGTCCGGTGTGATCTCCTCCGGCATCACGGCCGAACTGCTGGGCAGGCCGATCGAGACACTGGGCACCACCACGTTCCGGCCGCCCTACACCCCGGTCGCGTTCGCCGCCCTCGCCGGCCGCAGCCGCGGCGCCCTCTTCGACCCCGAACGGGTGACGGCGCTGCACGATTGGCACGTCGGCCGCGGCGCGGTGTTCGAGGACGTCGGGCAGTGGAAGCGTCCCCGCTTCTACCCCCTCCCCGGGGAGGACATGGACGCCGCCGTGCTGCGCGAATGCGCCGCCGTGCGCCGCAGCATCGGCATCCTCGACGGCTCCACCCTCGGCAAGATCGACGTCCAGGGTCCGGACGCCGGGGTGCTGCTCGACATGGTCTACACGAACATGATGAGCACCCTGAAGGTCGGCATGGTCCGCTACGGCGTCATGTGCGGCGTCGACGGCATGGTCATCGACGACGGCACCGTGATGCGCCTGGCCGACGACCGGTTCCAGGTCTTCACGACCACCGGCGGCGCCGCGAAGATCCTCGACTGGATGGAGGAATGGCTGCAGACGGAGTGGCCGCACCTGTTGGTGCGGCTCACCTCGGTCACCGAACAGTGGGCCACGTTCCCCGTCGTGGGGCCGCGCTCGCGCGACGTGATCGGTGAGGTCTTCCCCGACCTCGACGTCACCAACGACGCGTTCCCGTTCATGGCGTGGCGCGACACCTCCCTCGGCGGCGTCCACGTACGGGTCGCGCGGATCAGCTTCTCCGGCGAACTCGCGTTCGAGGTCAACGTCGACGGCTGGCACGCACCCGCGGTGTGGGCGCGCCTGATCGCCGCGGGTGAGAAGTTCGACATCACCCCGTACGGCACCGAGACCATGCACGTCCTCCGCGCCGAAAAGGGTTACCCGATCATCGGTCAGGACACCGACGGCACGGTCACCCCGCAGGACCTCGGGATGAGCTGGGCCGTGTCGAAGAAGAAGCGCGACTTCATCGGAAAGCGCTCCTTCACCCGAGCGGAGAACCAGAACCCGCTGCGCAAGCAGTTCGTCGGACTGCTGCCCCTCGACAAGCAGACCGTGCTGCCCGAGGGCGCACAGATCATCGAAGAGGCGTTGGACGGCATCCTGCCCCCCGCACCGGTGCCGATGCTCGGGCACGTCACGTCGAGCTACCTCAGCGCCGAACTCGGCCGCCCGTTCGGGCTCGCCCTCGTCAAGGCCGGCCGGGCCCGGCTCGGCGACACCCTGCACGTCCCGGTGGACGGAAACCTGGTCGCCGTCGAGGTCACCAGTTCCGTCCTCGTCGATCCCGAAGGAGCACGTCGCGATGGCTGACACCCTCGTCCCCCTCAGCCCCCTGCACGGCTGGGACCAGAAATTCTCCGAACTCCCCGAGTCGGTGACCATCACCGAGGAGCCGTTCGTCGCGATGGTCGACCTGTGGGTCGACCCGGCGGGACCGGGAGCCGCGGCCGCCGCGGCGGTCCTCGGGTTCGACCTCCCCACCGCGGCGTCGACATCCGCCGGCACCGACGCGACGACCGCGGTCTGGCTCGGTCCCGAGGAGTGGCTGATCACCACGCGGTCACAGCCGGCGCCCGCGCTCGAGTCGGACCTGCGGGCGGCGGTGACACCCCACGGCGGTGCCGCGATCGACGTCTCCGGACAGCGAACCACCCTGCGGCTGCGCGGCGCTCACGCCCGCGACGTCCTCGAGAAGGGGTGCTCACTGGATCTGCATCCCACGGTGTTCGTCCGCGGCACCGCGGCGCAGACCATGCTCGGCCTGGCGGGCGTGATCCTGATCGCGCTCGACGACCGGGGAACCGACTACCGGATCCTCGTGCGGTCGTCGTTCGCCCGGTATCTCGCGGAGTGGCTGATCGACGCCGCCGAGGAGTTCGGCGTCGACCCCGTGTAAGCGACAGCGTCGGTTCGGTGGACGGCGCGGCGTCGTCCACCGGACCGATTCCCCATTCTGGAAGGAGGTGCGCCCGAATGGTTCCGTTGCCGACGCTCACCGCCACCGGCCCCGGCCGACTGCTCGAGGCTCTCGCACGCGATGTTCCCCTGGTCTGCGGGATCGTCAACGTGACCCCGGATTCGTTCTCCGACGGTGGCCGGTACCTCGACACCACTGCGGCGGTCGAGCACGCCCTGTCTCAGGTCGCGGAAGGCGCCGACCTCCTCGACGTCGGGGGCGAGTCGACCCGCCCCGGGTCCCGCCCGCCGTCCGTCGCGGAGGAGATCGCGCGCGTGGTGCCGGTAGTCGCGGCCCTCGCGATGTCGACGTCGGTCCCGATCTCGGTCGACACCTCGAGACCGGACGTGATGCGGGAGGCGGTTGCGGCAGGCGCGTCGATGATCAACGACGTTCGTGCCCTGCGACTTCCCGGTGCGCTGCGCGCTGCCGCCGATCTGGACGTGCCCGTGTGCCTGATGCACATGCGCGGCGAGCCCGAAACGATGCAGACGTCGCCGGAGTACGGCGACGTCGTGTCCGAGGTGCGCCGGTTCCTCGTCGACCGTGTCGGCGCCTGCCGGGGCGCGGGAATCCCCCTCGAGCACCTCATTGTCGACCCGGGTTTCGGCTTCGGCAAGACCCTCGCCCACAACCTTGCACTGTTGTCCGAGCTTGGGCAGATCACGGATCTCGGTGTTCCCGTGATGGCCGGACTGTCCCGGAAGGGCATGCTGGGCACGATCACCGGTCGCAGCGTCGACCACCGTCAGGCCGCCTCGGTGGCCGCTGCGCTGATCGCCGCACAGAACGGGGCAGCTGTACTCCGGGTGCACGACGTGGCCGCCACCGTGGACGCGGTGTCCGTGCTCCGCGCGCTCGTATATCCTGGTCGCGCCAACTCCAGTCACGCGTCGAATCGAGCCTCCGCACTGTGAACACCTCCGTGTCCGCCGCCGGTCTCGCGACCATCGGAATTGCCGAGGCACAGCTGATCGGTGCCGGTGCACAGCTGATGGAGACGATGTATCACGATCCGCGGACCGGCCTGCGGCACGCGGAGCGTCACCTGCGGCGTCTGGCCCGTTCCGCGGCCGTGCTCGGGTACGAGTTCCGGGAACGAGACGTCCGGCGCCGGCTCACCCAGCGGCTGTCCGGCCTCGGCGCGGCTCGGGTCCGCGTGCGCCTGCACCGCGACGGCGGTGTGGACGTCGACGTCTTCGGGCCGCCGGTCGCACCCGCGTCGGTGTCTCTCGTGCTCGACGACGAGCCCGTCGACTCCCGGGACGTCCTCCTCGGACACAAGACGACGTTGCGCGAGCGATACGACCGCAGACGGCACCGCCATCCCGGGGCCGGCGACGTCGTGCTGGTCAACGAACTCGGACATGTCACCGAGACCACGATCGCCAATCTCGCCGCCCGCATCGACGGCGTCTGGTGGACACCACCATTGGCGTCGGGGTGCCTGCCGGGTGTCGAGCGGTCCTGGCAGCTCGACCGCGGGCTGATGCGCGAACGCGTTCTCACGCCGGGCGATCTCCTGACCGCCGAGGCGCTGGCCGTGACGAGCTCACTCAAAGGCATGCTGCCCGCGACCCTGCAGCCGTAGCCGCTTCGTTTCCGGACGTTTTCCAGACCACCTCTTGACCCGCCTCCGCGGCTGACCTACTGTTATCGCACACACTGATATATCAATATCAGACCTATTGGATCACACGCGCGACTCCGCGACCACAACGCCCGACTGTCAAAGGAAAAGGCATGAGAGCTGGAAAGATTCCCTCGGATCGACGGTTCACGGCAACGCACAGCTGGTTGGCCCTCGCACCGGGACAGAGCTTCTCCGACTACCCGCTCCGGGCCGGGGTCACGGACACGGCACTCGACGAGATCGAGGTGGTCGGGCTTGAACTTCCGGCAGTGCGCAGCACGATCGAGGCGGGCGCACCCTGCGCGCTCGTCTGGACGTCCGCGCGGACCGTCGTCACGGTGTTTGCGCCGATCAGCGGACTCGTCACGATGACGAACACCGACGCCCTCGCAAACCCGCAACTCGTCGCCGACGATCCGTTCCACCGCGGCTGGCTGTTCGCCGTCCTCCCCTCGCCGACGTCGTCCGCCTACGGACTTCTCACCCCAGCGCAATACGCGAACGAACTCAGTGAGGCGGTGTAATCCCATGACTATCAGCGTGTTCGACCTGTTCTCCGTCGGCATCGGCCCCTCGAGTTCGCACACCGTCGGACCGATGCGGGCCGCCGCACGGTTCGTCTCCGACGTCCGCGCCCTCGACGCTCTGCCCGCAGTCGCGGACATCCGCGTCGACCTGTACGGGTCGCTCGCAGCCACGGGAGCGGGCCACGGAACGATGTCCGCGGTGCTGCTCGGACTCGAGGGGTACTTTCCCGAGAAGATCGAGACCGAGGAGATGGAACGACGTCTCGAGGAGATGCGCAGCACCCGGCACATCAGGGTCGGCGGATCCCACGAGGTCGCGCTCGCCGAGGACGAGATCGTTCTCCATCCGCTGACCATCCTGCCGCTGCACCCGAACGGGATGAGAATCACCGCGTCCACCGCCACCGGCGTCGAGATCCACAGCGAAACCTATTTCTCCATCGGCGGCGGCTTCGTCGTGACCGAAGCGGAGAGCGCGGAGCCACCGGCCACCGCCACCGGCGGACTGTCGTTCGGGTCCGCCAAGGAACTCCTCGACGTCGCGGCCCGCCACGGCTACGCCATCAGTGACGTGATGCTCCAGTTCGAACGCGAAACGCGGTCGACCGTGGAGATCTACGAACGGCTCCTCCATATCCGCGACGTCATGGTGGAATGCGAGAAGCGCGGGATCGCGCGCGACGGGATCCTTCCCGGCGCTCTGCGCGTGCGCCGGCGTGCACGGGACTGGTACCTCCGCCTGAATCAGGAAGATCCGCACCGTGATCCCGCCTTCGCCGAGGACTGGGTCAACCTCGTCGCACTGGCCGTCAACGAGGAGAACGCATCCGGCGGCCGGATCGTCACCGCGCCGACCAACGGGGCCGCGGGCATCATCCCCGCGGTGCTGCACTACGCGGTTCACTACACCCCGGCCGGGAAGTCGGATCCCGACGACACCGCGATCCGCTTCCTCCTCGCCGCCGGCGCCGTCGGATCGCTGTACAAGGAACGCGCGTCGATCTCCGGAGCCGAGGTCGGCTGCCAGGGCGAGGTGGGTTCCGCGGCGTCCATGGCCGCTGCCGGGCTTGCGGAGATCCTCGGCGGCACAACGGAACAGGTGGAGAATGCCGCGGAGATCGCGATGGAGCACAGCCTCGGACTCACCTGCGATCCCATCGAAGGGCTGGTGCAGATTCCGTGCATCGAACGCAACGCGATCTCGGCGGGCAAGGCCATCAACGCCGCTCGCATGGCCCTGCGCGGCGACGGCACCCACCGGGTCAGCCTCGACCAGGTGATCGAGACGATGCGCTCGACCGGCGCAGACATGCTGTCGAAGTACAAGGAAACGTCGACCGGCGGTCTGGCCGTCAACGTCCCGGTCAACTATGTCGAGTGCTGACGTGATCACCGACGAACTTCGCCTTCTCCCCGCCCGCGCCGCGCAGTTCATCCGGCGGCACCCGGTTCCGAAGCGCGGCGACTACACGCCCGAGACCCGGCTGTCGGTGCTCGACGTCCTCGTGCACTGTGCACCGGTCCGCGGCGACGCGTTCGTGGCCTTCCAGCTACTGAGCCGGCGCGAGCTGCCCGGCTCGTACCTTCTCCACGTCGACGTCGTGGACGACGCGCTGTCCGCCCTCGACACGTTCGCCGTCACCGAGAACGAATGCGAGCAGAGTTTCGGCCCGAACTGGCAGGACGTCGTGCGACACGCCGTGGAAGCGGCAGCCCTTTTGCACGGGGACTTCGGAGCACTGACGCGGACGACAAGCGTCGTCGACAGCCGCAGGCGGCTCGGCGCGTGGGCCTGCGCACGTGATGCGGCCTGGGAAGCGGGCCGGATCAAATCCTGGTACCGCGCCCAGGACGCCGCGTGGGAACGGCACTTCATGGACGAGGCGACAGTGCGCGAGGACGAGCAACTGTGCGCGGACATCGCGACCGCGGTGCGCGACGCGGCAGCAGCGCACGCCGTGTCGGATCTCGTCGGGCGGCACGATTTCACCAGCGCGCACTTCGACACCCTGCTCGCCCCGTGGCGGACGGCCGCCGCGCACCTGCTGCCGCGAGGCGATTACTGCGCGGCCGCGAGCACGGTGTCGACGAACGTCCGCGGCAGGTCGGGATGACCGTTCTCCCGCAGCGCCGCCAGCGCCGCGAGGACGTTCGGGCCGCCGTCGGGTAGGAACCGGGTAAGCCCGTGCCGGGCGCACTCCGCCGCCGCCGGCAGCAGCATCGCCTGCGCCTCGTCGCGACGTCCGGCCGCCCACAGGCACGACACGAGCAACCGGACCGCCTGCAGCCGGGCCCGGTGCCGCCCGGTCCCGTCGAGTTGCCGAACCCAGTCGTTCGCCCATTCGCACGCGAGATCCGCGTCCGCCGGATCGCCCTGCGCCGCGAGCAACGTGATGGCCGCCTCTTCCTCGAGTTGCGCCGTCGCCAGGTCGAGCCCGTTCGCCGGGGTGCGCCGGGTCTCGCGTGTGACGGGCACGAACCCGGGTGCCGGGGGCAGCCCGATCCGCACCCGCTCGTTGTCGACGGCGGCCCGCAGCCGGGGCAGGGAGAACGTCTCGGCCGTCCGCACCCCCTCGTCGAGTTGTCGTGCCGCGGCGTCGCGATCGCCGCGCACCGCCATGATCCGCGCCCTGAGGCAGTAGTGGCGGATCATGAAATCCGGTGCGCCACCGAGCGCGGCGGCGTCGAACGTCTCGTTGAGCAGCTCGTCCGCTTCGTCGATCCGGCCCTGCTCGTAGTGGACTTCGGCGAGAAGCGTGCGGGTGAGCCGCGCATGCTGCGACTGCGTGTTCTCCGCCTCCCGGACCAGCTGGAACGCCTTGCGGTACAGCTCCATCGCACCGCCGACATCGAGCTGCTCGAACTTCGCGAGTCCGGCGAAACAGTACCCGTACGCAACGGAGTACGGTCCCGTGTTCTGCCGGTGGTACGGGGCCGCCCAGCTCTGCCTGCGGTAGGCGTCCTCGAACCGGAATTCACACGTGTCCACGAACGTCTCGATGAGAGCGGCCATCGACACCACGAAGGGGTGGTACTCCGTGGGATGGGCGAGGCATTCGGTGACGAGCTCCCGCACCCCCTCGATGCGGTCCGCGGTCGCCTCGATGTCGCCCTGCAGGACATCCGCTTCCACCCGGAGCTGGGCGGCGCGACGCTCGGGCATCTCGCCGCCGTCGATCTGCTCTAGCGCGCGGGTTCGGGCGGCTTGCGCGAGTCCGAGTCGCTGGAGTTCGCAGTTCGCCCATCCGATGGTGAGCTGCAGCCGCGGGCTGGCGGCCACCAGGTCGGCGGGCAGTTTCCCGATCAGGCAGAGCAGCGTCGACATCTGTGACCGATCGAGGAGGTACAGGTCGTCTTCCTCGAGCAGTTCCACCGCTCGCTGCGGTTCCCCGGCCGCGAGGATGTGGTCGACGGCCTCGCCCAGCAGGTGCCGCTCCCGGAACCAGTCGTATGCCCGGCGGTGCAGGTCGGTGATGCGCCCGGGGTGGTCCCGTTCGAGGCGCTGATGGAGGATCTGGGCAAACAGGTGGTGATAGCGATACCACTGGCGGTCGTCGCCCGTCCTCCCGAGGAACAGGTCACGGGCGGCGACCTGCTCGAGTCTCGCTTGCCCGTCCTGCACGCCGCCCAGCGCCGACGCCAGGTCGCCGCACACCTTGTCGGGGACGGACGTGGCGAGCATGAAGTCGAGCATGTCGGGTTCGAGGGCGTCGAGCACGTTCTCGGCGAGATACTCACCGATCGCGTCGGTCCCCGTCCGGAGCTGTTCGATCAGGTTCTCCGGAGTTCCGGCTTCGCGCAACGACAACGAGGCCAACTGCAGTGCCGCGATCCAGCCGTCGGTCGATTCCCGGAGTTGTTCGATCTCGGTGTCCTTCAGGGGAACCTGCACCCGGTCCGACAGGAAGTTCTGCGATTCGCCGAAATCGAAACACAGGTCGTCGGACGCTATTTCGTTGAGTTCGTCGAGCACCCGCATCCGGCTCAGCGGCAGCCCCGACCGGCTCCGGCTCGCCACGACGATCTTCAAGTGGTGGCAGCCGTTGTCGAGCAGGAACTTCATCGAGTCGATCGGCCCGGAGTCAGTGATGCGGTGCCAGTCGTCGATCACGACGACGAGGGCCTCCCCACTGTCGTGAAGCCGGTTGATCAGGGACGTGAGGACGAACCGTTCGACCGCGTCCCCGTGCTCCTCCAGCGACTGGCCCAGATCGGTGACGACCTCCGGGCGTACCCGCCTGATCGCCTCGACGAGGTGGGTGAGAAACCACACCACGTTGTTGTCGTCCCGGTCCACGGTCAGCCACGCGACCGCCGTCCCGGCGTCGACCAGGTCGTCGCGCCACTGGGCGACCAGACTGCTCTTGCCGAACCCGGCCGGCGCGTGGACGAGCGTCAGCCTGCGGTCCCGGCCTGCGCGGAGGACGGCGAGGAGCCGCCGGCGCGGCACGAGCTGCCGGGTGGTGGTGGGTGGGCGGAACTTCGTCACCGGCGCGGGCGGGGTCGGCGGCGTCCGCACGTTGTACGGGAGCCCGGGGCCCCGGGACCGGGTGGATTCGGCGGCATGATCGTGCAGCTGCTCGGGTGCCCGCCGAACCGGGATGTACATGTCGTCGACGACGACACCGTTGCGTCGCTCGACCGCCCGGAGCTCGTTGCCGAAGTCGGCGGCGCCGCCCGGCCTGTCCTCGACCGCGCGGGCCATGGCATGTTCGACTGCGCTGCACACGTCGTCGGGGATTCCGGCATCCCGCAGGTCGGGGACCGCCTGCGTGGAGATCCGCAGGAACTGCCCGACGACCTGCTCACCGCTCCGGCGCTCGTACGCCGCATGCCCGGTCAACGCGCAGAACAGGGTGGACCCGAGACTGTAGACGTCCGACTCCACCGTCGGTGGCCGTCCTTCGAGCACCTCCGGCGCCGTGAACGCCGGGGACCCGGTGATCGAGCCTGCCGTCGTCTCGAATCCGCCGGAGACGCGGGCGATGCCGAAGTCGGTCAATTGCGGTTCGTCGTATTCGGTGAGCAGGATGTTCGCGGGTTTGACGTCGCGGTGGAGCATCCCACCGCGATGCGCGGTCTCGAGGGCGCCGGACATCTTGATCCCGAGCCGCAGCACCTCCTGCCACCCGAGGGGACCCGACCGACGGATCTGCGCCTCGAGGGAACCGAACGAGTGGTACGGCATGACGAGGAACGGCCGCCTGCTCCGGGTCACACCGACCTGGTAGACGGCAACGATGTTCGGGTGCCCGGACGTGCGGCCCATCGCCCGTTGCTCGCGGACGAACCTCGTCACGTTGTCGGGGTCGAGGTTCGACGTCAGGACTTTGACGGCCACCGTGCGGTCGAGGTCCTCCTGCAGGCAGCGGTAGACGACCCCGAACCCGCCGCGGCCGATCTCCACGGCATCGTCGAACCCTGCCGCGGCCAGCTCGGTCGTGATCTCCGGCTGGCGCTGGGTTGCCCACGGATCGTCGTTCGTCATCGGCCCTGCACCACCTCTGACACGCTCCACCCAGAATAGTCCGCGGAGTCCATCCGACGAGCGGAGGCGATGCGGTCAGTCGCGGGTCGCGACGGGTGCCCCGAGTCGGGCCGACACCCGCCTGCCGGATTCCGCGACCGCCCGCCCGAGCGACTCGAGCATGGACTCGGGGACCCGGAACCGTGGGGCGGACAACATGACTGCCGCGACCAGTACGCCGCGATGATCGCGGACCGGCGCCGAGATGCCGACCTCCTCGATCGACGTGCGGCCGTCGTTGACGGCGTATCCGCGGTCGCGGGTGTCACTCAGCTCGTCGAAGTACTCGCCGCGTGACTCCTGCTCGTCGGGTCCGACGAGCAGACGCCGGTCGAAGAGCCGCTCGGTCTCCGCCCGCGGCATCTCGGAGAGGAACACCTGGACGGACGAACTCGCATAGGTGTCGTAGCGGGTGCCCACCGCGGCGGTGTGCTTGACCTGTTTGGGACTGGGAATCTGTTCGACGACGACGGATTCGTGCCCGTTCCACACCATGAGCGCGCTGGTCTCGCCGGTGCGGCGGGTGAGTTCCTCCAGTTCCGGCTGCGCCACGCGGCGGACGTCGAGGTTGGCCAGCAGTGGCCCCGCGAGGGCGATGAGACCGAGGCCGAGCCGGTAGCGTCCGGTGCCCTCGTCACGCTCGACGTAGCCGGCTTTCTCGAGGGTGGCGAGCATGCGGGAGACGCTGCTCTTGTGCAGGTCGACCTTGCGCGCGATCTCGGTGACACCGAGCACCGGTTCGGCGATCGAGAAGGATTCGAGCACCCGGAGACCGTTGAGCAGGACGGACGGGGACGGCTTCGCGTCGGCGTCCTGGCCTTCGAGTCGATCGACGTCGTCCACACTCATGATCGTTGCGCTCCTTCAGTTGTGCATACGCCACCGCCGACCCTGCCACACCCGTGGCAGGGTCGGTGTACCGGTCAGACGCCGAGGATGTTGTGCTCGGGTCCGAACGGGAACCGGGTGATGTTCTCCGCATTGTCCTCGCCGACGACCAGGATGTCGTGTTCGCGGTAGCCCCCGGCGCCCGGCATCCCCTCGGGAACCATGATCATCGGCTCCATCGACACCACCATCCCGGGTTCGAGGACCGTGTCGATGTCTTCGCGCAGTTCGAGGCCCGCCTCGCGTCCGTAGTAGTGCGAGAGCACCCCGAAGGAATGCCCGTACCCGAACGTGCGGTTCGGCAGCAGACCCTCGGCCTCGTAGATCTCGTTCAGCTCGGCCGCGATGTCCTTGCAGACGGCGCCCGGCTTGATCAGGTCGAGCCCGCGGCGATGCACCTTGACGTTGATCTCCCACAGCCGCAGGTGCTCCGCCGACGGCTCCCCGTAGAACAGGGTGCGCTCGAGCGCCGTGTAGTAGCCGGCGATCATCGGGAAACAGTTCAGCGACAGAATGTCTCCGCGTTCCACGCGGCGGCTGGTGGCCCAGTTGTGGGCGCCGTCGGTGTTGACGCCCGATTGGAACCAGACCCACGTGTCGCGCAGTTCGGCGTGCGGGAAGGTGGCCGCGATCTCCCGGATCATCGCGTTCGAGCCGGCGATCGCCACCTCGAATTCGGGGACACCCTCGGTGATCGCCGCACGGATCGCGTCGCCGCCGAGGTCACCGATCCGCGCCCCGTGCTTGATCAGTTCGATCTCCTCGGGCGACTTGATCATGCGCTGGCGCATCGTGGCCTTCGCGACGTCGGTGAACGTCATCCCGGGCAGAACCGCCGCGATCCGGGTCCGCACGTCGGGGGTCAGGTGGTCGTCCTCGACACCGAGTGCGCCGCGCGAGATGCCCTGCTTCGCCAAGACCTGCTGCACGGCGTACTCGAAGTTGTCGCGGCGCCAGTCCGTGTAGACGACGTTCTCGCCGAACGACCGCCGCCACGGCATCCCAGCATCGATGTTGGCGGACACGGTGGTCGAGCCGCCCTGGGTGACGACCAGGGCGTACGGACGCCCGAACGCCGTGTAGAGGAAGTCGGAGTAGTAGTTGATGTTGTGGTAGCTGGTGAAGAGCATGGCATCGAACCCGTTGTCCGCCATGTGCTTACGCAGGGCGACCAGCCTGCGGTCCATTTCCACCGGGGAGAACGTGGGAACGACCTTCTCGCCGTTGGGGATGCTCTTGATGCGCTCCAAGTTCATGATGTTCCTTTCGAGTTGCCGGCGGCATCGCGTGATGCCGCACTTCTGTGGGATGTACGGGTGGTCAGGTGTCGGCCAGGGGGCGCCGGGAGGTTTCGCGGGCCATGAGCATCGCCACCATCGCGACGAGGGCCGCGGCGACGAGATACCAGGCGGGCGCGAGTGTGCTGCCGGTGAGTTCGATCAACAACGTGGCGACGAACGGCGCGGTGCCGCCGAACAGTGCATTCGCGGTGTTGAAGCTGAACGCGAAACCGCTGTAGCGGACCTGGGTCGGGAAGATCTCGGCCAGGAAGGTGGGAAGCGTGCCGTCGTTCATGGTGAGGAACGCGCACAGCACGATCTGGATGAGGACGATTCCGACGATTCCGACGGCGCCGAGCGCACTGAACAGCGGGACGGTGAACACCGCGAAGCAGACCGACGCGGCAATGAGAACTCGCTTGCGGCCGAAGCGGTCCGAGAGCGCACCCATCCCGAAGATGAAGACGATGTAGCAGGCGAGAGCGATCGACGCGGCGACGAACGAGGCCGTGTGGCCGACGTTCAAGACCTCCGACAGATACGTCGGCATGTAGCTGAGGATCAGGTAGAAGCCGACCGCATTGAGGCAGGTGACACCGAACGCGATGGCGATCGCGCGCCGATGGTGGGTGAACAGGATCGACAACGGCGCGTTGGACTCCACCTTCTGTTCCATTTCCTGGAACTTCGGGGTGTCCTCGAGCTTCAACCGAATGTAGCGGCCGATCAGGCCCATCGGCGCCGCGAGCAGGAACGGCAGCCGCCAGCCCCAGCCCTCGAGCTGTTCCGTCGACAGCACCGCGGTCAGCAGTGCCGCGATCAACGATCCGAACAGAAGCCCGGCGGCCGTGGACGCGGGCACGACGCTCGTGAACAGCCCGCGCTTGCGGTCCGGGGCGTACTCGGCGAGGAACGCCGAGGCGCCCGCGTACTCGCCGGCGGCGGAGAATCCCTGCACCATGCGGACGAGCAGCAGCAGGACCGGTGCGAGGTAGCCGATCTGATCGAAGCCGGGGATCAGGCCGATGCAGAACGTCGACGCCGACATGATGAGGATCGACAGTGACAACGCCGTGCGTCGTCCGATCTTGTCGCCGAAGTGCCCCCAGACGAGTCCGCCGATCGGGCGGATGACGAACGAGATGGCGAACACGGCGAACGTGGCCAGCAGACCCGTCGTGGGCTCGGCCTCGGGGAAGAAGACCACCGCGATAACCGTTGCGAGATAGCCGTATACGGCGTAGTCGAACCATTCGACGAAGTTGCCGATGAAGCTCGCCGTGATGACCCGCCGGAGAACACGAGGCGAGGGGTTCACCGCGCCGTCCTCGTCCGATTGCGACGGGGCTGAGGGGGAATTGAGGTTTTGGGCCATGCCCACTCCTTCTCGGGGCGTCGGCGCTTGCCGACTGCGACGAATGGCATTTGTTGCTTTCATTGCAACGGCAATTCGTTCACCGACCATATTGTGCCTAGCGTCACATGTCAACGGTGTTTTGCTTCTCATGACCGGACGGTGGTTGCAATGGATGAACCAAGCCGAAACCGCAGCAAACACGGACGGGAGCGGTTGCGCTACCCCGATCCGCGATTCCCGGCGATGTTCACGGGAATGCAACACCGTTGCAACAGCTGAGTCCGGAGGTGGCTTTCCCGGTCACCCGTGAAAGTCAGAGCGCGCTCGCGTCGACCGCACCGCCGAGATAGAGGCGGGTCGCGAGGTGCACGGCAGCGAGACGTGGCGAACCCGTCGGATCCTCGCCGAGTAGCGCGAAGATCTGATCGAGCCGCTGATACAGCGTCTGACGCTGCACGTGCAGCCGGGCCGCCGCCTCGGTCTTGTTGCACCCGCACTGGAGGTAGACGTCCAGCGTGTCGATCAGACGGCGAGCACGTTCGGGACCGACCGCGAGAAGCGGCCCGAGCAATTCCCTGACGAACGACGTCAGCAGGGCCGGATCGCCGATTCGCCGGCCGAGGCGTTCGAGAGCGAGTTCCGCGGCGTCCACGACGGTGTCGGCGATACCCAGATCGGCCGCGAGGTCGAGCGCGAACCGCGCCTCCGCCAGCGTCTCGGGGAGCCCGATCAGACCGGTGACCACCGGACCCACCGCAACCCGCGCCAACTCCGCCTGCGGTGTCGCGCGCAGCGATTCGACCAGCGACGCGCAGGAACCGACTCGGTCGTCGGCCCGGAGCACGACGATCGCGTGCAACTCGTCGCCGGCGATGGACGACACCGTTCCGGCCGCGTACCGGTGCAGTGCCGCATCGACAGCGCCGAGCGATACCGGACCGTCGACCGAACGTCCGACAACCCCGACGTACGACACTCCGTCGGCCATCCCGGCCGCGCGCGCCGCCGCAACGAGACGCTCCGGGGCAGGATTCGGCTGGCAGGCGATCCGCAGCAAGGCCTGCGAGGCGCGGACCGCGGCCGAAGGAGGAAACGATCGCAGGAGGGAGATCGCCAGCGCTGCCGGTGCTCGCTCGACGATCGCCTCTGCGGTGACGCGATCGGCCGGGTGAGCCGGAGAGACCATGAGCGTCGCCACACCGACACCCTGGACGGACACCGGCACGGCGAGCACGCCCGAACCGGTGGCAGGGGCGGCGATCTCGTTCCCGAGGGCCGCGATCACGTCGCCGGTCGCGTCGAGCAGGGTCACGTCACCGGGCAAGAGTCGCGCGAGCACCTCGAGCAACTCGTCGGGTCCGCCACCGCGGGCCAACTCCTCGGACAACGCGTGCGCGACCGCGTCACCACGACGCAGTCGCTGCACCGATTCGTTGACCAGCAGGCCGTTGATCGCCTCGGCTACCTCGACGAACGGAACGACACCACGCAGTTCGACGACCGGCAAACCCGCCTCCGACGCCTCCTCGACCAGCGCAGGCGGGATCTGCGGCAGTTGCGGCCCGGTCTCGATGGCCACTCCGGCGACACGGCGGGCCGACAGTTCACGCACGTACCGCCGCAGTCCGGCCGGGTCGGCAGACGCGAGTGCGAACCCGCCGGTCAGCAGCAACTCGCCGCCGCGAAGGAGGTGCGCGATGTCGATGACTTCACTCGAATGCACCCAGCGCACGGGCTGGGCCAGCAGGTCGGCTCCGGCCCGAACGACCGGGCGTCCGGCAGCGAGGCTCGGGTGTGCGAGGACATCGGCTAACGACAGCGACATGACATTCCGTTCGTTGACGGCCCGAATTTATTGACAAAGTGTAAATGGTGTGATGTGGGTCACGCACCGCATGATGGGAAGCCCCACATGGCCTCACACACCACATGGCCTCACAAAGGAGTCCGATGGTCACCGACACTCCCGCAGACAGTCCCCACCTCCACGACTTCGAAGAAGTACTGCAACCCATCCCCGACGAAGCACGCACGACGCGCGTGTCCGGCCAGTTCTGGATCTGGGCGGGGGCCAATATTGCGCCCATCAACTGGGTTCTCGGTGCCCTCGGCATCGGACTCGGGCTCGGGCTGCGCGACACCCTCATCGTTCTGGTCGCCGGAAACGTCATCGGCATGGCACTTTTCGGCGTCTTCGTTCTCATCGGCCAGCGTACGGGTGTCACCGGTATGGTCTTGTCGCGGGCCGCGTTCGGTCGGCGCGGCGCATACCTGCCGGCCGCGATCCAGGCCTGCCTGGCGGTCGGGTGGTGCGCGGTGAACACCTGGATCGTCCTGGACCTGGTCATGGCACTGCTCGGCAAACTGGACCTCGTCGACCCGCACGAGCGGAACCTGGCAGCGAAGATTCTCGTCGGCGCCGTCATCATGACGATCCAGGTGACCATCGCATGGTTCGGCTACCGGGTCATCGCCGCGTTCGAGCGCTGGACGGTTCCGCCGACGCTGGCGGTACTCGTTCTGATGTCCGTCGTCGCCTGGTTCCACCTCGACATCGACTGGTCCTACGCCGGGCCCACCGGCGAAGTCCTGCACGGCGGCGCCCGGATCGCGGCGATGTCCACGGTGATGACCGTGATCGGAATCGGCTGGGGAATCACATGGTTCACCTACGCCTGCGACTACTCGCGGTTCGTGAGCCGGACGGTGTCCCGTCGCAAGCTGTACCTCGCGAGCACCCTCGGTCAGTTCGTCCCGGTGGTGTGGCTCGGAGTGCTCGGCGCCAGTCTCGCCACGACCAACGGTTCCATCGACCCGGGTGAGCTGATCGTGTCGAACTTCGGCGCGCTGGCGCTGCCGGTGCTGTTCCTCGTGATTCACGGGCCGATCGCCACCAACATCCTCAACATCTATACGTTCTCGGTCGCCGCACAGGCCCTCGACATCAAGGTGCACCGCCGGAAGCTGAACCTGCTGGTCGGCACGTTCGCCCTGGTCGTGGTCATCGTCTTCATCTTCCAATCGAGCCTTGCCACCGTGCTCGAGACCTGGCTGGCGGCAATCGTGGCCTGGATCGCGAGCTGGGCAGGCATCATGCTCGTCCACTACTTCCGCGTCGAGAAACGACAGATCGACGCTCGACGACTGTTCGAGCCGATCGGATCTCGCAGGCTCCCCGACGTCAACTGGACCACGATGGGATGCTTCGTCGCCGGAATCGCCGCAACGTGGCTGTTCATGTACGGCGCCACGAGCCTCACCCAGGGCTTCGCGGCTCGAGCACTCGGCGGGCTCGACCTGTCCTGGCTGGCCGGTGGCGGAGTTGCCGCCGCCCTCTATTCAGTCCTCGGCCCCCGAGCACACCGCCCCTACCGCATCACCGGCCAACCCCCGACACGATCGTCCGCGACCACCGACTCCCCCGACGTCCTCGCCGGCAACTGAACCCTCCCGACACCCAGGAGCACACCGTGAACAACGACTTCACCTGGCCGCAGGGCCACACCGCAGCCGCCGCCTTCACTTTCGACGTCGACGCCGAATCCTGCGTCCTCGCCCACGATCCCACTTCGGCGAACCGTATGTCGCTGATGAGCCACCAGTCGTACGGGCCCCGCGTCGGTGTCCCCCGCATTCTGCGAATACTCGAACGTCAGGACGTTCGCGCAACGTTCTTCGTGCCGGGATTCACCGCCGAGTGCTATCCCGACACGGTCCGCGCCATCATCGACGGCGGTCACGAGGTGGGGCACCACGGGTATTTACACGAACCGATGAAGGGCCTCGACCCTGCGACCGAGGCACGCTACCTCGACCGGGGGCTCGACGCGCTCGAGGAGGTCGCGGGCATCCGCCCCGTCGGATATCGCGCACCCTGGTGGGAAATGAACTGGCACACACCCGAGTTGCTCGCCGATCGCGGGTTTCTGTACGACTCGAGCCTGCTCGACGGCGACAAGCCCTACCTGATGGCGACGAGCCCGGCGTCGGAACGAACACTGATCGAGATCCCCGTCGACTGGGCACTCGACGACTGGGAACAGTATGCGTTCTACCCCGGTGTCACCGGCAGCGGCGTCATCGAAAGCCCCGCCAAGGTCCTGGAGATGTGGACCCTCGAAGCGGAGGCCCACCATGCCGAAGGCGGGTGCTTCGTCCTCACGAACCACCCATTCATCTCCGGAAGACCCTCCAAGGCAGCCGCATTGGAACGACTCATCGAGAACGTCAAGGCAATGGACGGGATGTGGGTGACCACCCTCGGGGACATCGCGGCACACGCCCAGCGTGTCTGCACCGAACCCTTCGTACACACCCGATTCGAAATCCCCACCTTCCCCGACGTCCAGCTCCGGCGGACTTCCCCGGCCCCCGAAACTGTTCGTTCCGAACGGTGAGGGATCCTCAATCGTCGACCGTCACCCCGTACTCGGTGGCGAGCGTGGCGAGATCGTATTCGTACCCCTGCCCCACCGCGCGGAGACGCCACTGCCCGGCGCGTCGGTAGATCTCGGCGAAATGCATCGTCCGTTCGGTCGTGCCGGCGTCCAGAACGAACGATGCGATCGTGCGGTCCGGAGCGTCGACGGTCACCGAGATCGGACCGAGTTCACCGAAGGCGCGATCTCCGCCGATCGCCGCCGATACGGACACGCACTGGTAGTCGGAGTGCAGGGCAGCCAGTTCGATCCGCACTCCTTGCTCGCTGCTGCCGTCGCAGGACAATTCCACGGTGCCGTCCGAACTCGTCGGCGAGTTGTAGAAGAGGAAGTCCTCGTCGCAACCGACCCGGCCGTCTTCGCCGAGAAGAAGCGCAACCACATCCACGTCGAACGCATCGTCCTCGGTGTGGGCGCGCCAAGACGCGTTGACCGTCAGCGATGTCGTCTGTGGTGGCAGGTCGATCACCTCACCGCGAGCGAGCAACGGCGCAACCCACTGAGAAGGCGGTCGGATCGGCTCGCGGAGCGCCCCCCGCTCGGGTGGTGCCGCCGGTTCGAGTGCGGAGTTCACATCGGGGGCGGTGAGCAGAGGCAACTGACGGGCCGACACTCGGTCCATGCGGGGATCGAGTTCACCACCGTCGAGAACGAGGACATCGGTGACTCCTGCGGAGAGATTGACCGACGGCTTGGCACCCAGCTGCACGATGCGGGAGCGCATCAGAACGGAGTCCGCATGCGAGCCACCGACGATGAGCACCCTTCTTCCGTGCCAAGGCTTCGTGGAGGGAACAGTTGTCGCAGGTCGAGGCCGCTGAACTTCGGACGGTGCCGCGGCCCCCTTCGGCTCACCCGGTGTCACGTGCAGCAACATCTCGCCGAGCTGCCGCTCGGTCAGGACAGGAATCCCGTCGGCCACCGCGCGGCGCACCTTTGCACTCGACGAGTGCGGGTCGTTGCAGACGACGACACTCGTCTGACGGCTGACCGAATTCATGACGTCCAGGCCGGCGGCGGTCAACCGTGCGGCGAGCGCAAGACGGGGAACATCCGTACTGCCGCTGACGACCAGTTTCATGCCCTGGACCAGTCCCGCCCCCGGATCCAGCCGACCCGGATTCCGCCACGGAGACTCCACGCGCGGAACCCGATCGGGGTACACCGCCCGCCGATCGGCGCAACCGACGACCGGCAGAGGAAGTCTGAGAGACTCGGCCAGCGAGGCGCTGTGCGCGAAGACCTCCGTCAGCACGAGGGCGTCGTCGTAAGCGTCGTGAGCCCGGTGCTGACGAACCTTCCAGTGCGCGGCCAGAGTGGACAACTTGTGATTGGGGACGTCGATCTCGAGGCGGCGCGACAGGGCGAGGGTGCAGAGCCTCTGCCGTGTCGGCATCGTCATCCCCGCCCGCCGTGCCTCGGCGTCGAGGAAGCCGTAATCGAATGACGCGTTGTGCGCGACCAGCGTCCGACCGTCGAGAAGCTCGAGCAGATCTTTCGCGACCTCTTCGAAACGGGGCGCCCCCGCCAGACGCTGTGGCGTGAGATTGTGGATATGGACCGGCCCCGGGTCGCAGCCCGGGTTGAGCAGAGTCACCAATTCACGCTCCACCGAACCGTCTTCACGCAACGCCAACGCCGCGACGCTGAGCACTCTGTGCGTGGACGAACGAAGACCGGAGGTCTCGACGTCCACGACGACCCAGCGGTGCCCCGTCGGCAATCGCGCCGGCCGGGTCATGGTCGAGGAGGCAGATGACAGCACAGAGCGACTATAGAGCCCGATTCTCGCCGTTCTGATCGACGACACGGAAATCTCCGGCACATATCGTGCTCATTCTGAATTTCTCGGTAGTTTTCTGTTCAAGTACAGGTCGAGGGTTGTGTCATTCGAGTGAATGACACAGAGGGCCATTGCGCCTCAACAGCTTTCGAAGTCCGTTACCAATTGGCTACTATCCTCGTCACACCGAATGGATTGGCCGTCGTGGCTTTTCTCGACCATTCCGTGGAAGCCCCACCCCACCCCTGAACGAGGTAAACATGAAGGCTCGACGGTTAGTTCTCAGCGTCCTCGGTTGCGCCGCCATTTCGATGGCGGCCGCGCCCTCCGCACAGGCGGCAACGATCTTCGACTTCCTCCCCCCGGAGATTGCGTCGCTGATTCCGAGCGGTTCGGCCGACGCCGTGAACCCCCTCCTGCCGCCCGCGCCCGCCGCGCCGGCAGCACCGGCACCCGCGCCGCAGGTCGCGCCGGCCCCGCAGGCAGCCCCCGCACCGCAGGTGGCTCCGGCACCGCCTGCACCCGCGCCGCGGGCGGGGTACAAGAACTGCACCGAGGCCCGCAATGCGGGTGTGACGCCGATCTACCGCGGCCAGGACGGTTACGCGTCGCACCTCGACCGCGACAACGACGGCATCGCCTGCGAGTAGCCCATCCCCGGCGCGCCATCCGACAGACGCACCCCTCCTGTGCCCACGCACCTCTTTTCGAGCCCGGGAACGGGTGCGTCTACCGGGAAGGGGCGTGTCGGTGTCTCGCAATGCCTCACCCGACGTGCCGGTGTCGCGATTCCCCGTGCGGCGCAGTGCGCTCGGCACTAAGTTCGGCGATGACGGTTGAGGTTCTACGCGAGGGGGCGGTCCGGCATGAGCAGGACACATTTCAGGGCTCTGGCACTGGGCGCGGTCGCGCTGGCCGGGGGTGCCACACTCACTGCGGGCGCCGGAACGGCCGCGGCGGATGTTCTGACCGAGATCAACGGCTGCAGGATTGTGGCGAATCCCGATCCCGACGATCGCACGACCTGCCCCGGCGCGGATCTGAGTTCCGCGAATCTCGCGGGCCTGAACCTGAGCTTCGCCGACCTGTCGGGCGCGAACATGAAACGGGCGAACCTCACCGGCACCAACTTCGCCGCCGCGAATCTGTCGTACGCCGACCTGAGCGACGCGAACATCACCGGAACGAACTTCACGGATTCGCAGCGCAATGCGGTGATCCTGTACAGCACGGACATCGACATCCTCGGCACGATCGTCGGAGACATGAACATCACGACCGAACCCGAATGGTCCACCGACGCCCACGAGCGGGCACTCGCCTCGGTTGTCCCGGTGGCCCCGACACCGACACCGTCGTCGCCGTAATTCACTACTGACCCAGTCACCCGGGCCGCGCACTGCGCGGTCCGGGTTTTTGCATGCCCACACCCCTTGACATTGGATACCCTCACTATCCATTATTAGATAGTAGCGGTATCCAACCTTGGAGGCATCCGATGACGACGATCGACCCCACCCGTTCGACGCACCATTACGACGGCGAACTGGTGGTCTTCCTGATCGGGATGACCATCAACCGACCCTGGCGACCGGACCTGTGGCTGCCCACGTTCCTCGCGATGCCGAGGATGCTGCGCGAGCTGTCCGAAGACCCGGATTCGGGTCTGATGGGCTACCGCCTGACGTTCGAGGGCCGCGGCCCGACAGTGATCCAGTACTGGAACTCCGTCGACAAGCTGTACGCCTACGCCAGTGACAGCCAAGCGAAGCATCGTCCGGCCTGGGCCGCATTCAACCGGCGGGCCCGCAAGGCACCCGGTGCGGTCGGCGTCTGGCACGAGACCTATCCGGTGGACCGCGCCGAGTCGATCTACGTCGGCACGCCGGCGATGGGTCTGGCCCGCGCCACCGCACGTGTGCCCGTCGCACAGAAGTTCAGCCGCGCCCGAGACCGGCTGTCCCGCAGTAACAACACCCGCGAACAGTGATCGATTCAGGAGAAGGACCATGGAACCCTTGATCGCCCTCGTTGCCGTCACTCTGGCACTCCTCGTCGCAGGCGCGGCGGGTGTGCGCCGGTTCCGGCCGTGGCCCGTTGCCCTGCGGGGCGGACTCGCGGCCATGTTCACACTGACCGGCATGGCCCACTTCGTCGGGATGCGTGCGGAACTCGTCGACATGGTCCCGCCGTCTCTGCCGAACCCCGAGCTGCTGGTGACCGTGACCGGTCTGCTCGAACTGGCCGGCGCCGCGGGACTGCTGATACGACGCACCGCGCCGTGGGCGGCGGGCTGCCTCACCGCCCTGCTGATCGTGATGTTCCCGGCGAACGTGTACGCCGCCGTGGAGGGACTCTCGACGGGACCGTTCGAAGCGCTGATTCCCCGCACCCTCCTGCAGGTCGTCTTCGTGTCGGCGACTCTCGCCGTCGTGATCTCCTCCCTGCGGAGCCGTGCTACGGAATCGCCCTCCGAAGCCCACTCGCCCTCAGCACCCGGCGTTGCACTCCCGCCCGCACTGCATCCTCGGACCCGATGATCCGCACGTGCTTTCGTGCACGGGTGATGGCGGTGTACAGCAATTCGCGAGTCAGTAGCGACGACGCCTCGCCGGGAAGAACCACGGACACCGTGTCGTACTGACTGCCCTGACTGCGGTGAATCGTCATCGCGTACACCGTCTGCACCGCGGACAGATGCGTCGGATGCAACAGGAACGGTTCGTGGCCCCGCACGAATGCGGCGACGAGTTCGTCGTCGTCGCGGCGCACGATCACCCCGGTGTCGCCGTTGTAGATCTTCGTTTCGTGATCATTGGCAGTCACCATCAGCGGCTGGCCCGGATACCAGCGATCCGGGTTCAGCCGCTGCCCCGTCGCCTCCCCCATCCACTCCATCGCCTGCCGCGCCCACCGCTGCACGCCGTACGGACCTTCCCGGTGCGCGCACAACAGGCGATGCTCCTCCGAATGCCGCAGTGCAGCAAGGGCATCACCGGATTCCGCGGCTGCGGTGACCGCGGCGGCCGTCCCCACCACGTCCGTCCGCAGTGCGTCCAGGTCTTCGGGACCGTGGAACGACACCTCGGGGAAACCGCTCGACAGGATCTCCATGACCTCGTCCGGTTCGCCCTTCCGTACCGCGACGGCCAGCTGCGCGATGCCGCCGCCGAACCGCCGCCCGCGGCTGAGCCGCACCACTCCGCCCCGCAATCTGTCCCGTTCTCCCGCACTCAAGGCGGCTTCGAGCGGGTCGTCGGCTGCCTCCAGGTCGGCGCCGACGATCCTGGCGAGCACCGGATTCTCGGTTCCCGTCACCGGCCGGGCCACGAGATCGGCCAGGACCGCGCCCGCGTCGACGGACGTCAGCTGATCGGGGTCGCCGACGAGCACCAGCCGGGTGTCCGGGCGGACCGCCTCGAGGAGCCGGCACATCATCGTCAGCGACACCATCGACGTCTCGTCGACCACGATCGCGTCGTAGGGCAGGTGATTGTTCGCGTTGTAGCGGAACCGGCTACCACGTCCGCGCTGCCAGCCCAGCAGCCGATGCAGCGTCATCGCGGTCAGGTCGGGCGGCAACCCGAGTGCGTCGGACTGCTCGCGCACCGATTCCTGCAACCGCGCCGCGGCCTTCCCGGTGGGTGCGGCGAGCGCGATCCGGAGGCCCGGGCCGGGCTGCCTGGTCAGCAGCGCCAGCACCCGGGCGACGGTGTGCGTCTTGCCTGTTCCGGGTCCGCCGACCACCACCGACGTCCACTGTGTGGCGGCGACCGCGGCGGCGATCCGCTGCCGATCCGGAGCCGGGGCCGGCGCCCCGTGGTCGTGCTGGTCGCGGAACAACGCGTCCAGCCCGTCCTGCAGCGACTGCTCGTCGACGAGGGGATGCCCGACGGCGCGCTGGTCGAGTACCCGCCGGATGGTCGCTTCCTGCCGGAAGTACCGGTCGAGGTAGAGCAGCCCGCCCTCGGCCGTGTCGACGAGCCGCAGCGGTCGCAGCGGACCCGCCGAACCACCCGTGACCAGCGGGCTCCGCCGCAGTGCCTCGACGACGGTGCCGTCGTCCGGCCACGGCAGTGCGTCGAGATCGACTTCGGACTCCTCGTCGACGGTCACCTCACGAATCCGTGTCAGGTCCAGGCACACCGAGCCGGACCGCACCGCCCGCACCGCCAGCGCCGTCGCCAGTACGACGTCTTCCGACGATTCGCCTCCGAGCGCCGACAACCGCAGTGCGACGTGCACGTCCGCGGCGGCCAGCACACCGGCCTCGTTGAAGACCCGCAGCATCCCCTTGCCGCGCTGCGCCACCTGCACCTCGGTCATCGCGTCCCCTCGCGCTCGGAGGCCGACCCGGACAGCAGATCGGACAGCTCGGTGATCAGCGCGGCGGGTGGCGCCCAGTCGAAGACTCCGCGGCCGGGTGGGGTGCCGGGGCCGACCATTCCGCGAACGAACAGATACCGGACGCCACCGAGGTGCACCGCCGGATCGTAGTCGGGTTGCCGCCAGCGCAGGTAGCGATGCAACGCAACGGAATACAGCAACGCTTGCAGCGGGTAGTGTGCCCGCAACATTTCGGCGGCCATCCTCTCGCGGGTGTAGTGCGCGGTGGTCAGGTCGCCCTGCGCGAGGCGATTGGTCTTGTAGTCGACCACGACGTACCGCGGTCCGGGCAATCGCAGCACGACGTCGATGCTGCCGGTGAGGTATCCGCGCAGCGGGGTCGGTTCGAGTGTCTGCACGGCATCGGCGTACGACCGCAGCGGATCGTCGACGGGAAGGTGGGTGTGCAGCAGCCTGCCGACGCCGTCGAGCATCACGGTGAGCGAGGGTGTGTCGCCACCGGCGAGCGGCAGTTCGAAGTCGAGCTCCGCCAGCAGGTCTGCGGGTGCGATGTCGGCGAGTGTCGGCTCGCCCCCCGCGCCGAGGGGAGTCCGCAGCACGGGCAGCAGCGCCGTCGCCAGCTGGGCGGGGTCGATGTCCGACAGGGTCGACGCGATCACGTCGCGGCAGCACCGCAGGACTTCTTCCTCCAGATCGGGTGCCGCGGTGTCGACGATCTCGAAGACGGCGTGCACGAGCGTGCCGAACGTCGCGCCGCCGGGCAGTTCGTTCATCGTCGACGGCACCCCCGAAGTGACGTCGGCCGGCGCCTGCAACGGAGGCTCGGCCGGTTCGTCCGTCTTCTCCTCGACCTCGGCCTCACTGCCCACCGCGGGCGCGTCGTGCGCGGACGCGGTCAACGCCGAATACGACGTGCGACGCCAGCGCGTGTCGAGCAGCCGCCGGAAACGCGCGGCTTCCAGGTCTCCGTGGGGCTCACGTTGTGGTGTCCACCCGACCCGCGCGATCGGGTCGGACCCCACCGCCTCGACGGTCACCGTCTCCGGAGCTTCCGCACCCCACGCGGACAGCCGTTCCGCGACAACCGGATCCTCGGGGACGGTGACCTTCGGCGGGACCTCCCGCTGCCCGGGCTGCCGCCCCAGGATCATCCGGTGCAGCGGTGCGCCCGCTGTCGTGAACGCCGGTGCCCACCACACCACGAGCCCGCACATCGCCCGGGTCACTGCGACGTACAGCAGCCGCAACTCCTCCCCCGCCTCTTCGGCGTCGTGCCGGTTCCTGCGGTCCGCGTAACCGGGGCTGCCCGGACCGCCGACATCGAGGATGCGTCGCCCGTCGTCGTCGTGCAGCAGCAGTTTGCTCGGTTTCGAGATCTTCGCGGCGTCCCAGGCGTACGGCAGATAGACGAGCGGGAATTCGAGGCCCTTGCTGGCGTGGACGGTCGCGATCTGCACCGCTGCGGCGTCACTGTCGAGCCGTCGGCTGCGGTCCACCCCACCCGAGGACGGATCCTTCATCCGTTCGGTGAGCCAGCGGGTGACGGCCGTCAGACCGAGCGACTGCTCGACGGCGGCACCGTTGAGCAACTGCGCGACGTGCCGGAGATCGGTCAGTGCCCGCTCGCCCGCCGCCACCCGAAGCAGTCTCGCCTCGAGCGCGCCGACCGCGGACAGTCGTTCGAACAGGGCCGCGAAACCGGACTGCGCGAACACGTCGCCGAGCTCGCGGAGCTGCCCGCCGACCTCGGCGACGATGTCGTCGCCGCGAGCGTCGAGTTCCTCGGCGGTGTGTCCGAGCAGCGGGGTGAGCGCGGCCAGCCGCACCCGGTCGGAACGGTGCGGTTGCTCGATGGCCTGCAGAATCCAGAGCCAGTGCTGCGCAGCCGGAGTCGTGAAGACGCTGGCCCCGCCGGCGAGCACGGACGGCACACCCGCCCGGTCGAGGGCGTCGTGGACCAGCGTGATCTGCGCGTTGGTGCGGACCAGGACGGCGATGTCGCCGGGTTCGACGAGTCGGATGCTCCCCCCGACGTCGAGTGTCGCGCCACCGTCGAGGAGGGCGACGATGTCGGCCGCGAGGTCTGCCGCGATCCGCTTCCGGAGCGGTACCACCGCGGGGTATCCCGACTTGTTGATCGGCCCGGCGCCGGTCCTCGGCAGATACCGCAGCCGCAGCGGCACGGTACCCGTCAGACGCGACTTCGGTCTCGCACCGTCGACGCGGTGCACCACGATGTCGGTATGCCCGAGCGCGGCGCCGCCGTGCAGATATTCGAGCCCGTCGAGGAGTTCCTGATCGCTGCGCCAGTTGGTGGTCAACTCCTGGTGACGGTCCGCCGACCGCACCGCGTCCAGGTAGCTGAGCACCTCCGCCCCACGGAATGCGTAGATGGCCTGCTTCGGGTCGCCGACGAGCACCAGCGTTCCGCTGCCGTGGAACGTTCGGCGCAGAATGTCCCACTGCAGCGGGTCGGTGTCCTGGAACTCGTCGACGAGCACGACGCCGTAGCGTTCGCGGACCCGCCGGCAGGCCGCCGCACCGTGCTCGGGATCGCTGAGGACGCGATGGAGCAGCATCGGGAGATCGTCGAAGTCACGCAGACCCACCGCACGTTTGCGCCGCTCGACTTCGGCGCGCACCGCCTCGGCGAACGCCACCCGATCCCCGGCCGGGGTGCCCCGCGCATCTTCCGGTGCGAGCACCGCCTGCGGGTCGAAGATGGCGGCCCGGGCGGCCGCGGTGGCCTCCGCCGGAGTGAACGGCGCGGCCTCGACCCGACTGTAGGCCCGCAGGTACAGGTCGGCGATCACCTCCGTCGTGAGGTCGTCGGCGGCCTCGACCAGCACCGTGTCGGGGTCGCGTTCGCCCGCGATGCCGAGCCCGTCGAGCATGCGCTGACAGAAGCTGTGGGTGGTGACGATGGTGGCGGCGTCGAAGTCGGACAGCGCCTGCAGCAGGCGCCGGCGACGCAGCGTCACCTCGTCGGTGTCGGCTTCGGCGAGATGCCGGATCAGTTGATCCGCGCTCAGCCGCGCCGCTGCGGGATCGGCCAATGCGGCTGCGGCGGACCCGAATCGTTCACGGGTGCGTTCCCGCAGCTCCTGCGTGGCCGCCCGGCTGAACGTCACCAGCAACAGCTGCGACAGGTCCACGCCCCCCTCGGCGACGAAGCGGGCGGCCAGACCGACGATCGCGTACGTCTTGCCGGTACCGGCGCTCGCCTCGAGCACCGTCGTCCCCTCCGGCAGCGGACCGAGGAGGTCGAAGCCTCGCGCGCCGGTCACGGCTGCGCCAACGTCTCGGCGGCGAGCAGCGGCGCCCACAGTTGCCGGGCGTAGTTCTCGATGGTCACCGTGTCGCCGAGGACGTCGATTCCTGGTGAGGACCCGTACACGTACGTGATGTGCCGGTCGCGTGAGTCACCGAAGTCACTGCTCCATTCCTTCCGGGCCGCCTCGATCGCGTCCTCCATGCTGCTGCCGCCGTGGCGTCGTTCGGCATAGGCCGCCGACGCGCCCGTGGCGATCGGCAACGGCGCGTGCAGCCCCAGATCGCGCAGTTCGACGAGTCGCACCAACTCCTCCGCTGCGTTCTCGGGTGCGGTGAGGGTCGACCGCCACGCCGGACGGCTGTACGCGCCGCGGCCGGTCGTGACGGCAGTCCACTCGGTCTCGTTGTCGGACGCCGCGACCGCCAGCAACTGCGCCCAGGCGGCGAGACGGTGTTTCGGCCCCAACTTCGAGTACGTGGTGCTCGCGATCACCGACCCGTGCACACCGCCGACGGTGCCGGTGAGGCGCCGTCCGGAGCCGAGATCGACATCGACGTCCACGGTCTCCGCGCGCCCGACGTGCACGGACCCGCTGACGGCGACGAGCGACTCGACCGCGTGCTCGATACCCCCCAGCACCGCCTCCCCCAACTTGAACGGTGGCAACGTCCCTCGGCGCCACTCCGCGGCGCGGAAGTCGGCCAGTTCGACTCCCGCCAGCCTCGCGACGAGCATCCTCTGGCCGAGATCCCACCGGGCCAGCGGATCGGGCGCCACGTCCAATGCGTCGGCGAGGTCCTCGTCCACGTCGGGGACCCGTAACCCGAGCCGTTGCCGCAGAAACGCCTGCGTCGGGTGCACCAGGAACGCGATGAGGTCGGCGAGATCGACGTCTCCCAGCGGCGGCGGCACCAATGGCGCTGGCAGGAACGCGGGCTCCGGTTCGGGCGGGTGCTGCGCGGCGCGGGCACCGGCCAGCGCCGCCCGGTCGAAACTGAACGGGCGGCCGGGCCGGAAGTTGCGTGCATCGAACGGCTGCAACGGATGCCGGGTCACGATTCGGGGCAGGGCATCGCTCCCGACGGTGGCCGCCACCGCGTCGAGCAGCTCGGACAGCGGGATCGCCGGCGGCCGGGACATGCCGGTGACGGGGTCGGCGCCCGTGTAGAACAGCAGGAGTTTCTCACTCGCCGACATCACGGCATCGAGCAGCAACTGCCGGTCCTCGCTGCGCGGGTCACGTTCACCGAGAAGGGGATTACGGGCCAGCACGTCGTCGCCGTCCACGCTCACGCCCCGCGGGAAGACCTCGTCGTCGAGGCCGAGGAGAACGACCACACGGTGCGGCACCGACCGCATCGGCACCATCGTGCACACCGTCAGCTCGCCCGTGCGGAAGTTCGCGCGGGTGGGACGGCCCGCGAGCCGGGTGGCCAGCATGGCGCGCACGTCCGACAGTCGCAGGACCGTGTCGCCGCCGTGTTCCATCGCCGCCCCGAGTTCTCGTCGCGCCTGCGCGAGTTGCCACGTGTCGGCGGCGCTGACGTCGACGAGGAGGTCGAGCGCCCGGGTGAGCGCGCTCGACCAGTCGGCGACCGATTGCGGCCCGCCGAGCCCGCGCAGCGCGACGTCGAGCCGGTCGACGAATTCGGCCAGCCGCCCGGTGAGGTCGATGTCGTTGCTGTCGACGTCGTCGAGCGGCAGCGCCAGGGCGAGCCATTCGCCTTCGGACTCGTCGGCCGCGGCGCCGAGCAGGATGCGGTCGAGCGCGGTGGTGAACGTGTTCTGGGGGAATTCGCCGAGACCGAATGCGGCGCGCTGCCGCGGCCCGATTCCCCAGCGGGCGCCCGTCGCGGTCGCCCACTCCCGGATCCGTTCGAGGTCGTCGTCGCCGAACCGGAACCGCCTGCGCACCGGCGCGGCCGCCGACAGGTCCAGGACCTGGCTCGCCGTCACCCTCGCGTCGGCGAGTGCGAGGAGAGCCGACACCACGGCGAGAACCGGATTGGTCTGGTGCAGGGCACGATCCGCGAGCCGGACCCGAAGTCGATGGCCGGGATGCCCGAGCACGTCCTGCCCGAACGCGGCCCGGATCAGCGGGGCGTACGACTCGACGTCGGGGCACATGACGAGCACGTCGCGCGGTTCGAGAGTCGGATCGTCCTCGAAGAGATGCAGGAGGCATTCACGCAGGACCTCCACCTGGCGGGCCGGTCCGTGGCACGCGTGGACCTGGACGGACGCGTCGGCCGTGCACTCGGCGAGCGCGGGCGCCCGGTCGTCCCGGACGTCCGCCTGCAGGCACCCCAGCAGGGAGTCGCGCGGCGGAGGCCCCTCGTGGTGGAGGTCGTCGACGTCGAGGCGGGTCAGCCTCGACTCGAGTTCGCGGACGTCCCGCGCCAGGCTCGACAGCAGCGGATGGGCGACGGACAGCGCGGCGTCGTCGTCGGCGCGTGCGAGAACGCTGCCTGCCGTGGACAGCGACGACCACATCGCGGGGCTCGGATGCGGAAGCCATAGGTGCACATCACGATTGACGGCGAGGGCGGCGAGGACGGCGATCTGATCGGTCGCGAGGCGCGTCGGGCCGAACAGCGACAGTCGGACGGGGAGTTCGACGAGGTCCGGTTCCTCGCGCAGCCGGGCGCAGGCGGAGTCGAGCCGCTCGGCGGGAGCGGGGCTGCCGATCCGCTCACGCAGCCGCCGCCACAGTTCGGCCTGCCAGAGAAGGTCGTCGTCGAGTGGACCACCCGCGCCGTCGGTGTCGTGGCCTCCGGCCCAGTCGACCAGCATCGCCGGCCGCTGTGCGGCGTAACTGCGGAACAGATCGGTCAGGTGTGAGGCGGTGGCGTAGCGCCGGCCCGGCCGATGATCGTCCGGGTCGCGGTCCGGGAGGCCGTGCCCGAGGTGTTTCGCGAGGACGGCACACCAGGGCTCACCGAGACAGTCGTCGACGACGCCGAGCAACGCCCACAGCACGCGGGACTGATTCCACGGGTCGTCGGCGGCGGTTACCCCCGTGGCGGCGGCGAGGCATTCGTCGACGAGCCGGGTCGGGGACGGGAAGTCGATGTTCGCGGCCACCCCGTCCCCGACATCGGGTCGGGCACCGAGCGCGGTCGAGAGTCGCTGCGTGAGCCAGCGCTCCACCCCCTTCGCCGGGACCGCGACGACCTCCCGGGCGAACGGATCGGGCAGCGGGGTCGCGAGCACGTCGCCGAGAGCCGACGCGAGAGTGGTGGAACGCTCGGCGCGATGCAGTACGAGCACGTGGCTTCCCTTCGCTCCCCAACTCCGGTCGGCTCAGACTTACCACAACCCACCGACTCGGGAGGCCCACTCCGCAGGTGAGTGGCAAAGTGTGCCGGGGCACGCTTCGCCACTCACGTCAGCGGCCGGGGCGCGCCTGGGTGAGATGCGGGACCCAGCCGTGGTTGGGCCACTTCTTCAGACCGACCTTGGCGGGGACGATGCGCTTGTTGACGAATTGGCTCTCGAGTTCGGTGTCGGGCTCGCCCGCGAACCGCCACAGGGCCGCGTCGCCGGGTCGTGCGACCGACGACCAGGACTTGGCACGGTATGCGGCGCGAACGATGTTGTCCGCGAACACGATCACCGGGATGTCGTCGGTGTTGCGGACGGCAGCGCCTGCCGCCCACGCGCCGCGGGACAATTCGTACACCTCTTCCGGCGTCACGCCGCGCCGGGACGCGGCGGGCACCTCGAGGACGACGCAGGGGGTCGGCAGGTTCGGCACTGGTTCTGCTGCGTACTGCAACACGAGGTCGTCGACGGGTACCGCACGATGCTCGCCCGTGCCACCGGCGAGATTGCTGAGCAGCGCACCCTCGTTCAGCCCCAACGCGCCCACGACTCCGCGCCGCACCGCGCCGGCGACGTCACCGGTGTCGGCGATCCGATGCGCCACGATGTAGTGCTCGACCTCGTGGCCGGAGTCGTAGATCTCGCGGATGCGGGCGATGGTCGCGGCCTTCACGTCGGCGCTGTCGGTCTCCGGATCCTCGAGCGTCTGCCGGTGCTCGTTCTCGGCCAACGCCTCCCACACGTAGCCGTACACCCGGGGGCCCCGCCCGGCGCCGACGTAGAACACCGACCTGTTGCGGGGATCGAGGAGCGCGTAGACGTAGGTGCCGAGTTCCTCGCCCACCCGCTTCGGGAACGGCTGCGGCGCGTGACGGGTCTGATACACCTCTTTCAGGATCAGGCGCAGCGCCGCCAGTTTCAACGCGACGGGGACACCGCCGTCGATGCCGTCGAAGAGTGCGGTGGCCGCGCCCTGCACCGAGGAGAAGGTGTGTCCGATGTGCCGTTCCAGCGACTTCGTGACGTCCGCGAACTGTGCGAACCGCACCCGGGGGTCGGGTGCCGCGTTGTCCAGGTCGTTGGACGCGAGGAAAGTCTGGACCTCGGAATTGTCGAGCCAGCGAGAAGTGATGTCGATCGGGATCGTCCAGACGGTAGCCATGCCCCTACCGTAAGGGAAAACCTGGGTGAAGAACTCGCACGAGGAAGGCTCGAGGAGATTCGAACCCTTTCGACGTCCTACCGAGTGCGGGAGGATGGAGTAGTACCCATTCCGACGCAGGTTGGGAGAACATTCATGACAGCGCCCAGCTACTCCACCCGCACGGCCGTCGACATCGCGGTCGGCATCCTCATCGCTTTCCGCGGATGCTCTGAGAACGACGCGTTCACCGAACTCGCGGAGACGTCCCGCCGGCACAAGGTCGCCCTCGCCCGCACCGCCCGCGCACTGATCGCGTTCATCCAGACCCATCACCACGACCTTCCCGCGTCCGACGTCACCGCTGCCGCTCTGCAGTGGAGCCACGCCACTCCGTACCGTGGCGCGTTCGGCACGGCGGCCTGAATTCGGTCGAAGTCTGAGAATTCTCTGGCTTCGACGGCGCGACGCTGCCCAAACCTTCAGACTCGATGTGAGACCGAACGACCAGCGCACCGAGATACGAAGAGGTAACTGAGTTGACGATCCGCAAAATCACGGTAGCCGCGGTAGCGATCGCCGCAGCCCTCACGATGTCCGCCTGTGGTTCCGACGAGCCGTCCGGGCCGAGCGCGACCACCACGTCCACGACCACCGCAGCGGCCGAGACCACCGACGACCTCGTTCTGCCGACCGCGGCCGAACTCAACGCCCTGCTGGCGAAGGGCCTCGACCCGGCCACTCCCCTCGAGGAGAAAATCGCCATGGTGGAGGGTTCGGAGCAGGACCCGAACCTGTTCAATCAGGTCGCGGCCGCCGCCCAGCAGGCGGGTGCGCAGGTCACGGTCTTGGACCCGGTGATCGACAACGGTGACGGCAGCGCCAGCGCGCAGCTGCAGTTGACGATCAACGGCCAGGTGCAGCAGAACACCCTGCCCGCCATCTTCGTGCCCGGCGAGAACGGGACGTGGAAATTGTCGAAGGCGACGGCATGTTCCATCGTGGCGATCGCGCAGCTGACGTCACCGGCCTGTCCGCCCGCCTGATCCGGACTTCCGCGTCACGCGCCTTCCAGGGCCTCCCCGATCTCCTGGACGGCGCGGTTGCGCTGATCGGTGATCAGGATGTGTCCTGCCGCGATGGTCAGGGCAACGGGCCATTCGATGATCTCGACTGCGGCGAGCAAGCCGATCGCCGCGAAGAATGCCAGTTGCTCGGGTCGCGGGAGCGGCACCCTGCCGAGGATCGGTAGCTGCACCGCGAAGCTGTGGGCCTCCCGCACCCGCTGGACGGCGTCGCTCTGCGAGTCCGCCTCCGACGTTCGTTGGGCCATAGTTCGTCTCCCTTGTCCGTGCCGTTTCCCGGTCAGCCACCTTGATCGCGGACCGTGTCAGCTGTGCTGAGTTCCGTCGCCCAGACCGCTGCCGGTGTCTTCTCCGCCGCCGGGGACCCGGTGACCGGGGTGGTCACCCGCGTCCTCACCCCACCGCTGCGGGAGGTGTACGCCGTGCTGTTGCGGGCGGGCGTGATCGAGATCGTCGACTGATCGCCCACAAACTTTTCGAGCAGCCCCGGTGCGAACGCGGCCGCCGCGGTCGCCGCACCCGCGCAGCCCAGCGCCTGGGCCCAGCCGACCGGTCCGAGCGGGGTGCAACCGAGGAGCTGACTGACACCGGGAGTACTGACCATCACGGTGAGTGCGGCGAGTGAACCGCCCGCGGTGAGCACCACGAGCGGACTCCGCGAATCGATGAGTGTCTGACCCAGCTGCGTGCCGACCAGCGCCACCAACCCGACCGTCGCCGCCCGGCGTTGCCGGCCCGTCACGCTGGCCAGCGCCCACGCCGTCGTCGCGCCCGCCGCGGTGGCGGCGCCGCGGATCGCGACGGTCCGCCACAGTGCCGCACTGTCCGGGCCGCGACCCTCTCCCCGGGCCTGTTCATTGGGCGGACTGACCGCGAGCGCGGCCGCGGGCAGGGCGTCCGTGAGCACGTTCACCAGCAGGAGCTGACGCGCCGTCAGCGGCGACCGTCCGGCGATCGCGCTGCCGATCAGGGCGAACGCCACCTCCCCTGCGTTCCCACCGAGCAGCACCGACACTCCCGCCTGCACTCGCCGCCACAGCTGACGGCCCTCGTCGAGGGCGTCGAGCAACGCGTCGACACGGCCGTCGAGGAGCACCACGTCCGCGGCGCTGCGAGCCGGGTCGCTGCCGCGCGAGCTGACACCGATCCCCACGCTGGCCGCCCGGATCGCGGCCGCGTCGTTGGCGCCGTCGCCGACCATCGCGCAGACGTGACCGACGCGTTCGAGGGTCTGCACGATCTGCACCTTGTTCTCCGGCGACATCCGGGCGAAGACGACGCACTTCTCGACGGCATTCTCCTGCCCCCGGTGCGACAGGGTGTCCCAGTCGCACCCGCTGATCACCTGCTCGGACGACACCGCCAGTCCCAGCTCGTTCGTGATGGCGGTGGCCGTGACGGGATGGTCGCCGGTGATCAGCCGGACCCCGACCTGTAGCGCTTCCAGTTCCGGGAGCAGTCCGGCCGCTTCGGGGCGCGGGGTGTCCGCCAGCCCGAGCAGTCCGACGAGTTGCAGCCCACTGCCGCACAGGTCGTCGAGCACCGCGGTGTCGTCGGCCGCGCGACGCGCCTGGAAGGGCGTGACGGTCCGGCGGGCGACGGCGATGACGCGTAACCCGTCGGCAGCCATCCCGAGAACGGTGTCGTGGACCTCGTTCGCGTCGATGCCGGTGCACGCCGCGACCACGACCTCCGGTGCACCCTTCAACGACACGTGTGTCCCCGACAGCGAGGCGGAGTAGGACCGTCCGGAGCGGAACGGAAGATAGCTGCTCGGGTCGTCCTCCTGCGGTAGCAGGTCCACTGCCGCGTCGGCGATCGCGACGTCGGTGGCGTGTGCGGCCGGACTGCCGTCGGGGGTCACGGCGCTCCGGCCGGCGCACACGAGCACGTCCTCGCGATCGAACCCCGGCTCCGGGACGGCGGTGACGACCCGCAGGCGGTTCTCGCTCAGGGTGCCCGTCTTGTCGAAGCACACCACGTCGACGCGGCCGAGCGCCTCGACGGAACGCGGCGCCCGCACCAGCGCGCCCGACCTCGTCAGTCGGCGTGCGGCGGCCTGCTGCGCCAGGGTCGCGACGAGCGGCAGACCCTCGGGAACCGCCGCCACCGCGACCGCGACACCACTCGTGACCGCCTGCCGCAGTCCGGTGCCGCGCAGGAACCCGACGGCGGTGACCAAAGCGCCACCGCCCACGCTGACGGGCAGCACCCGGTCGGTGAGGCTTCTGAGCTGCGCCTGCAGACCGACGTGCGATGCACTCGCCGGGGTGAGCGCGCCCGCGCGTCCCGCTTCGGTTGCGTCGCCCACCGCGGTGACGATCGCCGCCGCCGTGCCGGTGAGGATCGTGGTCCCCGCGAACACCATGCAGGCACGTTCGCTGAGCGGTGCGCCCGGAGTCGGCGACGTCTGCTTGCTCACCGGCAGCGATTCGCCGGTGAGCGAGGACTCGTCGACCTCGACGCCCGACGCCTCGACCAGCCTGCCGTCGGCGGGAACCACCTCACCGGGACCGATCTCGATCACGTCGCCCGGCCGCAACCGCGAGGCCTCCACCCGCTCGATCGCCCGGTTCTCCGGGGACCCGGCGACGCGGTGTGCGGGCGGATCGCCCGCCGCCAGCAACCGGTTCAGCAGACGTTCCGCGTGCAGGCGTTGCACGGCCGACAGCGCGGCGTTGCCCGCCAGCACGGACCCCACGAGCACCGCGTCGATCGGCGACCCCAGCAGGGCGCTCGCCGCCGATCCGGTGGCGAGGACGGGGGTCAGCGGATCCGACAGTTCCGTGCGCATCGCCCGGCCGAAATCCCAGGCGAGACCGACCGGCCATGCCGTGAGCCGCCCGATCGCCTCGACCGGGGTCAGCACCAGATTCGCCGAGCGACGCCGGGACGCCGCGGCATTCTCGTCGTCGCGCGGGGGCAGCAGGCGGCGCACGTCCGGCACCGGCATCTCGTGCCAGGCCTGCATCGGGGTGGCGGGTGGAACCTCGGCCCGCAGCACACTGCGCGCGAGGGAATGCCCCGTCCACAATCCTGCCGCCGCGCCGACCGTGACGGGTCCGGGTCCGCGGCCACGCACTCCGGGCAGCATGACGAGCGCACCGAGCATCGACGCCGCCGTTGCGATCTCGACGCCGCGCCTGCTCGCCGTCCGCGCGTCCGACAGGGCCCGCAGCACCCGCCAGACTCCGACGAGATCGTCGACCAGCAGGTCCGCACACCACGGCGGCGGGGCGTCGTCGACGAGGACACCGATCCCGACGTCGGCGGACGACAGTGCGTGCGGCGCCCGGCCGGCGACCACCGCGACCGTCGCGCCGTTCGCCTGCAACTGCGCGACGGCGTCGCGAAGGTCCGCGTCCAGTGACCCGCTCGAGGGCAGCAGATCGTCGAACGCCGAGCGGAGTCCGCCGAGCGTGTCCACGTTCACCGACACCACCTGGGCGCCCGACGTGCGAGCCTGCGCGAGCACGGCCGCCGCGCTCGGGTGGTGGGCAGGGGTCACCAGGACAGCGGAATCTTCGTCCACGGCGAGTGCGGCGATATCGTCCGGAAGGTCGGTCAACGGGTGCCAGCCCACCCCGAGAGCGCCGGCCCCCACGGCAGAACGCGCGGCCTCCCACACTCTCGTCCGGTCGGCGTCCCGAACCGCACGGATACCGCTCACCCGGAGCTCGGCCGTGTGCAGCACCGACGGGTCCACGACCACCGCGTCGACCCGGTCCAGGCAGCGCAGCGCGCCGGGACGCAGAGCCAGCACGGTGTGGCGATCGGCCAGTCCACGGCCGAGCGTCGCGGCGAAGGCCTCGCGTGCGGTGCGCGCCGCCTTCGGCGCGGCGACCAGGGCCGCGTCCGCGGCGCCTGCGACACTTCGGGTCGCTGCCCCCACCGCGGTCGCGCCCACCCACTGCGCGATCGCCGCCCGGTCGACATCCCGCTCCACCGGTCCCGATGTTCCGCGCGCGCGGGCGGAACGACCCGTGTCGTCCGCGGGGTGCCGGGCCAGTTCGGGTTCGCGGCGGTGCCACACCCGCCGGCCCGACCACGCCTCCGCCGTGATCGCCGACCGCAGTGCCACGTCCACGGCGAGTGACGCAGGCGCCCGCCGCAGCACGTCGCCGACGGCCTGAGCGGTAGCGAGCAGCAGTTCGGCGGCGTCCGGCCCGAGCCGGTTCTCGACCATGCTGCGCAATCGGGGCTGATAGTTGACGAACGTGACGGCGGCGGCAGGCACCGCCGCAGGCAGTGCGGGCATCGGAAGCAGGCGAAGGCCGGCGGCCGCGACCAGTCCGGTCGTGACGGCGGCCAGTGCGAGCGCGCGTTCGGCGAGTGCGACGTCGTCGCCGGGAAGTTCTCCGGGCCGGTCACGGACGGCACCGCGAGCGATCGGTCGCGCGCCATCCTCCGCGCCCGCGACCACGGCACACAGCGCGGCCACCGACGGTCCGCGCTCGTCGACCGTCACCACCAGCCGAGACAGCGCGCGGTTGAGTTCCGCTCCCACCACACCGGCGGTCTCCCGGACGGCGCCGAGAACGGTCGCGGCCACGTCGTCCCCGCGAGGTCCGTCGAGTCCGCGGACCTCGATCCAGGCACGGCCGTGTCCGGAACTCGTGCGGCGGGCGGGGGTTCCCCCGAGCACCTCGGTGGCGATCTGCGACGCGGTCCGTGCGGTGGTCGCCATCAGATCGGCAGCGACCGTGCCCCCGTAGGACGCCACCCCGAGTCCGACACCGGCGCCGCGCACCGGCAGGGATGCGACGGCAACGAGGTATCGACCGAGTCCCACGGCAGCTACTGCCTGGAACCTGCGCCGAACTGTCGCAGCACGAGCGCCGCCCCGCCCACGGTGACCAGCACCGGCCACTCGACCAGTCCCGCCGCACCGACGGCGGCCAAGGTGAGCGCGGCGGCGGGGGTCGAATGACTGCCGCTCTCCATGCCGGACCGGACTCCGCTCGCCGCCCCTCGGACTCCGCCGACCACACCGCCGATCGCGGCGCCTCCGACCGCACCGACCGCACTGGTCGTCGCGTTCGCAGCACCTGACACGGCGTGCACTGTGCCGTCGACGATTCGCATGACGAGCTCCCATCGGCCGTGGCCACTACCGCCGATGCACGGCGGATCATGTCTGCGGTACCCACCTCAGGGTATTCTCAACCGTCGCGCGCCGGGAACAGTTTCAGGGAACTCTCAGCGATTATCGGATACTGTTCTGCCCCATAGGAATTCGCTCGCCTTGTTCGGTTCGCCAGAATTCCCAGCCGTCGTGGGTTTCGATGTCTCCGCTGATGTGACTGGCAACGGCGGTCGCCGCCGTCGTGGGGTCGGGAAACCGGCGGCCCTGCATCGGACCGCGCATGATCTCCAGAGTCTGCGTGTCGGGGTCGAACCGTCCGACCAGCCGATAACCCTCGAAGTCAGCCACGACCTCGAGGCGGTTGTCGATCAGTTCCTCCAACGCCGCGGTCGCTTTGGCCGGCTTCTTCCGGGCGGATGCGCGGGCGGCGGCGTCGGCGCGCAACGTAGCCGCCGTCGTGGCGCGTTGCGCGTCGCTGTAGCGGCTGGGGTCCTTCTCCCCCGCCAGCCCGAGAAGATCCCAGCGCCCGCGACCGTGCGCGACCCGGCTCAGCGGGATCGCGTGGTGTCCGGTCCGCGTGCGGCCGGGGGTGTCCATCATCCACAGATCCACCTCGGCGCGGATGTCGTCGGCGACCTCGGACGAGGGCACGACGAAGAACTCCTCCGGCGAACTCGCGAGATCCACGAACACCCAGAACTGCGAGCCGGTGTCGTCGTCGTCGAGCGATTCGTCCTGTTTGCGGGCCTGCCAGTCACCGCTGAGCTTGGAGCGCACCCGCACGATGCAGCTCGTGCCGTCGTCGCCCCAGACCTGGACGGGGTTGCGTCGCGAGTGGGTGAGCCGGACTGCCTTGCCACCCCGTTCCACGACATCGGCGATGAAAGCCTGGATTCCCCGGCTGGCGGTGTCTTCCACTGTCTACGTGTCCGTCCCTGATTCTGCGTCCCGTACGCAGGTGGAGAGAGGTGTGGCGACGGGTTTGCGCAGCACGACTCGGCGTTCTTCTCCTCACCTTACGTGCCGAGCCCGGCGCACGGTGACTACCCGACCGCGCGGGCCGCTCCCGCCGCCTCGGCGAAGAACCACGACAACACCAGGGCACCGGGGTCCACGACGCCGCGCGCCGCCTCACCGATGTAGCTGGCCCGGCCGCGCCGCGCGGTGATGTCCGCGGTCGCCTCGGCGCCACGTGCGGCGGCGTCCGCGGCCTCGGCCAGACCGTCGGCCGGACTCTTCCCGGCCGGGGCGGCCGATTCGAGGGCGGCGACGGCCGGGGCGATGGCGTCGATCATCGTCTTGTCTCCGGGTTGCGCCCCGCCGAGTTCCTGGATCGTGTCGAGGCCCGCCCGTGCCGCGGCGGCGATCGCCTTCAGGTCCAGACCGTGCGGTGCGTCGGCGGCCACCCGGTAGAACTGCCGGAACCAGACACCGAACAGCGCGCCCGACGAGCCACCCGCATGACCGAGATAAGCGTCGGACAGTGACTCGAACACCGTCGGCGGGGAGTAGCTGTCGCGGATCCTGGGAACGTCGACGTGGTCGAGTGCGGCCGCCATGTTGGTGCCGAAGTCCCCGTCGCCTGCGCGGCGGTCGAGGTCGGTGAGGTTCGCCTCCTCGGCGAGCACCTTCTCCACGAACGCGCCGATCCACGCGCCCACCGCCGCACGGCCCAGCGTGTCGGCGGTGCCGGACACCTCCGGCTCGTCCTCACGGGAGGCGACGTTCGACCGGAACCGCACCTCGGATTCGTCTGCGATGCCGCGGAATTCACCGGCCGGGGCGTTGGGCCATCCCGGTGCGGCGGTCGGTGCGTCCCACAGGTCGAGGAGCTGGTCGTCGCAGCGCACCAGTGTGATGGATGCGCCGTCCATGTCGAGGGCGGTGACGAAGCTGCCGACCAGCGAGCGCCGGATCACCACACCCCGCTCCGCGAGGTGGTCGGCGAGCTCACCGAACAACAGTTGCAGCTCCAGCGGATGGGCCGCGCCGAGCCCGTTGACGATCGCGATCACCGGCTCGCCCCGCTCCACGCCGAGCGAGGCGAGCACGGGGTCGGTGAGCCGGCGGACCAGTTCGGCCGCCCCCATCGCGTCGACCCGTTCGGTTCCGCGTTCGCCGTGGATGCCTATCCCGAGTTCGATCTGCCCGTCGGGGAGGTCGAACGACGGCGCGTCCGCCCCCGGGACCGTGCACGCTCTCAGCGCGACCGCCATGCTGCGGGAATTCCGGGCGGTGCGTCGCCCGAACTCCGCGACGGTGGCGAGGTCGTCTCCGCGTTCGGCCGAAGCGCCGCAGATCTTCTCGACCGCGATCGTGGCCGCGGTGCCGCGACGTCCGGGCCCGTCCTCCCGTTCGGAGGCGACGTCGTCGTCGACGAGCACGTGCTCGACCGTGATGCCGTCCTCCGCCGCCAGTTCGCCGGCGATGCGGAAGTTGAGGACGTCGCCGGTGTAGTTCTTCACGATGTGCACGACGCCGCCGCCCGCGTCCACGGCCCGGGTGGCGGCCCGCACCTGCAGCGCGTTGGGCGAACTGAAGATGAGGCCGGGGCAGGCTCCGGTGAGCATGCCCCGGCCGACGAACCCGGCGTGCAGCGGTTCGTGCCCGGACCCGCCGCCCGACAGCAACGCGACCTGCCCGGACGGCAACGGTTCCCGCCGGGTGAGATATCCCGGTTCCGGATGCCATTCGAGGTCGTCGGTGGTGGCGACGGCCCCGCGGAGCGCGTCGACGACGAAGGACTTGGGCGAGTTCAGGAACTGTGGGTGCGCCATGCTCCCAGGCTAAGCGTCCGCATGTGAGTGCCGCGGCGTGCCGGAGGACACTGTGCCACTCACGTGGGAGGCGGCGGCCAGTGCTTCCTCGAACTCCCGCCGGCCCGACTGCGATCCGAGTAGGAGCGCGAGCCGGGTCAGGAATCCCTCGCGGTCCGACTCCTCCGCCTGGTCGAGCGCCTCCGACAGTCCCATCCACACGTTCTCGCGCAGCAACTCCTCCGGGTTCGCCGTCGTCTCCGTGTGCGCGGGGACGACGCCCAGCGTGGGGGCGGTCGCCGACTTCAGGTGCGCGTGCACGTCGCCGAGCAGCGACAGGTCGCGGACCCGGCACAGGACGAGCCCGTCCGGGCGGATCACGAAGCACTCACCCGCGGACGCGCCGAGGGCCTGCGCCAACGCGCCGTCGGGGTCGTCGAGGACCGTCAGGTCGGCCGCCCCGTCCACCGCCGCCCCCGGTGCCGGGACGACAACCGCCCGCACCGACTCGGGCGACAGCGCCATCGCGAGCGCAGACGCGTGCGCGGCAAGCATCCGAGCACCGGCCGGGTCGACTCCGACACCCAGCACCGCGAAACCCGTTCCCCGGACACGGTTCAGCGAAGACTCCACCGACCCCTCGGCGGTGACGACGCGCACGCGCCGATCCTCCATCGGATCCCCGGGCAGCACCCCGGTCGTCCCCTCGGCCACCGGCCACGTCAGCGGGGACAGATGCGCGTGCGTCGCACTCGACTGCCGCGGATTGACGAGGTGACCGAACTCCGGACGGGTCGTGGCCAGCGCCAGCACGGCGTCACGAGTGGTGCGGTAGCCGTGGCTGCCGGGCGACATGATGAGCGTCGACTTGCCCGCGTTGTCGACGTTCTGCTGCCAGGCGCCGCGACGCTCCGCCGAATACGCCTGCAGCAGGGCCTCGTCCGCGGTGCCGTGGACGACGGCGGCCAGGGTCCAGGCCAGGGTCTCGGCGTCCTCCATTCCGGAGTTCAGCCCGCGGACACCGAAGATCGGCACCAGGTGGGCTGCGTCGCCGGCGAACAGGATGCGACCGTGCGCGAAATCGTCCAGCGCGAGCGCGTGCGCTCGGTAGAAGCCGTGCCACTCGAGGGTCCACGGCACGTCGTTCTCGAGCCAGTCGAGGTGCCGGGTGATCCGGTCGCGGATGCGGTCTTCCTGCGTCTCGAGTTCGGCGTCGTCGGAGCTGTCGAGCTGGTAGTCGATGCGCCAGATGTCGCGGGGCTGCTGATGCATGATGATCGTCGAGCCGGGGTTGCTCGGCGGGTCGAACCACACCATCCGCTCGGCGGGCAGCGTCGATTCCCAGTGGATGTCGGCGATGACGTAATTGCCCTGATAGCTGTTTCCCTGCAACCGGATTCCGGCCAGTTCACGCATCCGGCTGCGACCGCCGTCGGCGGCCACCACCCAGCGCGCGCGCAGGCGGCGCGCACCGAATGCGGTGTCGACGTCGAGCGTCACGTCCTCGTCCGACCGCAGCACCCCGGCGACGCTCGACGACCAGTGGAACGTGATCAGCGGGTGCGCGAGCAGCGTGTCCGTCATGATCTGCTCGATCTCGGACTGCGACACGTTGACCATGGGCCCGCGGACGTCGTGGTCGCCGTGCGCCATCTCGAAGTGCAGCACCTGCTCGTCGCGGTAGAAGCTGCGCCCACCCACCCAGGGGAGCACGATCTTCTCGAGTTCCGGCCCGAAGCCGAGCCGGGCGGCCACCTCGAGGCTGTGCCGCGAGATACAAATGGCGCGGCTGCCGAACGACACCTGGTCGGCGGCCTCGAGCACGGTGACGGGGATGCCGCGCTGCGCGAGGCCGAGCGCCACGCCCATGCCGACCGGTCCCGCGCCCACGACGACGACGGGCAGGGCCTCGTCGGTTGCACCGGTCGACGCGAACTCCGTCGCCGGGTACTTCTGTGGCTGAAAGTAGGTGGACATGTCAGGCGGCCTCCGCTTCCCGGCGCTTGGTGTTGGTTTCCGGCAACAGCAGGATCGAGACGAGACTGACCACGGCGATCACCACGAAGTAGGCGGTGACGGCCGCCGAGGTGCCGAACGCTTCGAACAGCCACGTCGCCATGAACGGTGCGAGTCCACCGCCGAGGATGGCGCCGATCTGGTAGCCGAGAGACGCACCGCTGTAGCGGATGTGGGCGGGGAAGAGTTCCGCGAACAGTGCCGACTGCGGCCCCGCGGTGGTGCCGAGCACCGCCGCCATCACGATCATCGCGATCAGCATGACGGGGATCGACGCCGTGTCGATGAGTGGGAAGAACACCGCGGCCACGATCACGAGCGCGATCGAACTCCACGTGTACACGCGGCGCCGGCCGAGCACGTCCGACTTCCAGGCCGACACGGCCATGCCCGCCATCCAGACCGGGCACGCGACGATCAGCAGTGTGAGCATGGTGGCGCGGCTGTATCCGAGTTCCTTGGTGCCGTACGTCAGGACGTACACCATGAACACGTAGGCGATGCCGTTGGTCGCGATGAATGTGCCGGCCGCGAGCAGCACCGTCCGCCAGTTGCGGGTCAGCACCTCGACGATCGGCATCTTCACGATCGTGTCGCTCTCCTTGGCCTCCGCGAACGCCGGGGACTCGAAGACGCCGAGGCGAATCCACATCGCGACGCCGACGAGCACGGCGCTCATCAGGAACGGCACCCGCCAGCCCCACGTCTGGAACGCGTCGTCGGACAGCAACTGGGTGACGGCGAGGAACACGACGTTCGCCATGATCACTCCGGCCGGAACGCCCATCTGCGGTGCCGCGCCGTACAGGCCGCGCTTGCCTTCCGGGGCGTGTTCGGTGGCCATGAGCACCGCGCCGCCCCATTCGCCGCCGACGCCGATGCCCTGAACGAACCGCAACGCCACCAGCAGGATGGGTGCGGCCACGCCGATGGCCTCGAAGTTCGGGAGCAGGCCGATGCCGACGGTCGCGGCGCCCATCATGGTCAGCGACAGCACCAGCATCGACTTGCGTCCGATGCGGTCGCCGAAGTGCCCCATGACGACGCCGCCGATCGGGCGGGCGATGAAGCCGACCGCGAACGTGGCGAATGCGGCGAGCGTTCCGGCGAACGTCGACGCGCCGGGGAAGAACTGCGGTCCGATCACCAGGGCTGCGGCGGTGCCGTAGATGAAGAAGTCGTACCACTCGATCGCGGTACCGACGAAGCTCGACAGGACTGCCCTGCGCGCTTCCTTGTGGGACACCGGCGGTGTCGCCTCGGTGATTGCCGTCATCGTCTGCCTTCCCGGGTTCTGCTGCGCGCACACTCATCGCGCTACCGGAAAACAATGACCCGACTCACATACATCTGAAAAGCGGGACTATCCCCACATGAATTGCAGAAAAACCGTGGAAGGCGTGAATGCGCAGCTCAGGCAGTGACGAACCGGATGAATGCTCGCGCGACCCGGCTCAGCGTCGCCTCCTGATGCCACGCCACCACCACGGCCACCGACGCCGGTTTCGGGTCGGCGATCGGTTTCACGACGACGGGCAGACCCTCGTACGTGACGTCCACCCGGGGTCGCTGCAGCAGCAGCGTCCACCCCAGACCGCGTCCGACGAAGGCCCGCGCCGTCTCGAAGTTCGCGGTCCGATACGCCACCCGGGGCGCGAATCCGGCCTCCCGGCAGACGTCCATCGCATGGTTGGTGCTCGGTGGCGCGTCCAGCAGCACCATCGGGTGCTCGGCCAGATCCGCGAGGCGCACCGGCCCGTCGACTCCCGCCAGCGGATGCTCCGCGCCGAGCACCACCATCGGCTCGCGGGTCATGAGCGGCACCGTCTGCCACTCCGGGGACAGGTCGAGGTCGTAGACGATGGCGACGTCCAGTTCGCCGCCCTCGAGCTGCGTCCGCAACCGGTTCTGCGTGTCTTCCCGGAACTCCACGGACGCCCGCGGGTACTCCGCGGTGAACGCGTACAACATCGACGGCAGGATCGTCGGGCCGAGCGCCGGGTAGCAGCCGACGGCGATCGGCCCCGCGACGACACCGCCCTCCCCGGATGCGTCGGCCTGCAACTCCCCCGCCTGCTGCAACAGGGCACGCGCCCGCGACAGCACCGCCTCCCCCGTCGGGGTCAGCTGCACACCGCGGGCGCGCCGGCGCACACACAACTGCGCCTTCAGGGCCTTCTCCAGATCCGTCACCGCCGCGGACAACGCCGACTGCGACAGGTGCATCCGCTCGGCCGCACCACTGATCGTCCCGGTCTCCGCCACCGCCACGAACGCCGCCAGCTGGCGCATCGTGTACACGGGGACGTTGTCGGGGCGGGGCATGCAAGAACGGTAGCGCGGACAATTCAGTGTCCGGTGGCCGCCGGGACCTGCGCGAGCACCTCCCGGGTGGCGGCGACCAGCCGCGCGAGCCACGCGTCCGTGCCGACGGCCCGCCGGAGCGGCTCGTTGGGGAGTTCGATGCTCACCGGCAGGCCCGCCGGCAACGTCGACCAGATGTCGGCGAGCGGGATGCCACCCGACCCCGGAACCAGCCGCTCTTCGCGGGCCTGACGGATCAGTTCGGCGTCGTCCGTGGGCGCAGGCACCGAGCCGTCGCACATCTGGGCGTAGTGCAGCCACTCCCGGGGGATCGCCGCCAGGTCGTCGAGCGTGGTGCTCGACCGTCCGACGTGCAGCCCGTCCACCAGCACGCTGCGCGCCGGCCCGTCGGCCTGCGACACGATCTCGACCGCGGTGGCCGCGTCGGGCACGGCCGTCCACGGCATGAACTCGAGGCTCGCGACGATGCCGTACTGCGCGCACAGTTCCGCGAGCCGGGTGTAGGAGTCGGTGAGCCGGGCGCGGTCGCGGTCGTCGCCGCCGACGAGCACCGCCTTCGCGCCGAGGCGTGCGCCCGCCTCGAGTAGCGGAACGTACGACTTCGGGTCGAAATCGGCTCCCAGCCGGATGATTTCGAGGTCGAACACCTCGATCGGCGAATCGTCGAGACGACGGATCAGCGCGTCGAGGGCGGCGTCGTCCTCGTGCAGCGGGTAGGCGGTGGTGCCGGGCGCGGCGGGCAGCAGCCGGATGCCGATGGTGTCGAAGCCGTGCTTCTCGGCGAGGTCCACCTGCCGCAGCGGCGCGGTGTCGAGCACGGTGAGTGCGGCAAGGCCGAGTGGGGCGGTCATCGCAGATCTCCTGTCGTCGAGGCGAGGCGGCGACCGGTGAGGTAGCCGAAGGTCATGGCCGGGCCGAGGTTGATGCCGCCGGACGGGTAGTGGCCGCCCATGACGCTGGACTGGTCGACCCCGACGGCGAACAGCCCGTCGATCGGCTGGTCGTCGTCGTTCAGCACCCGGGACGCCCTGTCGGTGACCAGACCGGCGAACGTGCCGAAGCTGCCGGGGACTACCTTGACCGCGTAGAACGGGCCTTCCTCGAGCGGTGCGAGGGAGGCGTTGGGCCACGGATTGTCGGCGTCCCCGGAGCCGACGGTGAACGGGGTGGTGCCACGACCGAACTCGGGGTCGACACCGTCGCGGGCGCCCTCGTTGAACGCTGCGACCGTCTTCTCCAGGCCGTCGGGGTCGACGCCGATCTTCTCGGCCAGCTCGCGCACCGTGCGGCCGCGGGTGAGGTAGCCGGACTTCAGGTACGGCCACGTGGGGATCGGCAGCGGCTTGGCCATGCCGAGCGGGAAGTACCGCAGGTACCGCTGGTCGGCGATCAACCAGGAGCAGACCTCTTCGCCGTCGGGGACCTGTTCGACCATCGCAAGGGTGTAGTCGTGGTAGCCGAGGGCCTCGTTGACGAAGCGGCGGCCGTCGGCGAGAACGCCGATGGCGCCGGGCTTTCCGCGGTCGAGGATGTGCGGGAACACGCCCTCCTTGCCGTTGCGGTACCGGATGATCGACACCGGGCAGTACGCCACCGGCGACGCGACCGAGCGGTCGAGTCGCCCGCCGACCGACTCGCCGAGGGTGATGCCGTCGCCGGTGGTCGTGGACGGGGTGAGGGTCCAGTGTTCGCGGCCCGTGGGTGTGCGGGGAAAGAGTTCGCGGCGCCGGTCGACGTCGCGACTGAAGCCGCCCGTCGCGAGGACGACTCCGCGGCGGGCGGACACGGAGTAGGCCCCGTCCGGGCCCTCCAGCCGGACACCGGTGACGGTGCCCGCGGAGTCGGTGGTCAGCGCGGTGGCCGCCGTGTTCACGCGGATCTCGACGCCGGCGTCGAGCGCCGACCGCAGCAGCCGGCCGACGAGCGCGGTGCCGTTGACGAGTTGCTGGCCGCGGCGTGTGATGGCGAGGTCGAGCAGGTGCGTGGACACCCTGCGGGCGCAGTGCACGAACGCCTTCGCCGAACGCGTCGAGTGCAGGAAGGCCTGCAGGTCCGGGCCGGCCATGATGCCCATACCGAGGAACGACGTCTCGTAGAGCTGCCGCCGGAGCAGCGCCGCGACGTCGGGGCCGAGCTTCCGGAGGCTCACCGGTTTCGGCCCGACGGAGCGGTGGCCCGTGCCCGCACCCGGTGTGTCGCCGTGGATGTCGGCGATCTTCGCGCCCGGAACGAACTGCAGCGCCGTCTTCTTCTCGAAGAACTCGACCATCTCGGGTGCGCCGTCGAGCAGGGCGTCGACCTTGGCGGCGTCGAAGTTCTCGCCGAGTCGGTGCTCGAGATAGGTGCGCGGCAGCGAGCGGTCCTCGTTCACGCCGTCGGCCTGCGCGAACAGGTTCCGCGGCGTCCACATCCAGCCGCCGGACCACGCTGTCGCGCCGCCGCACGTGTCCGCCTTCTCGACGACGAGGACGGAGGCTCCCCCGTCGGCTGCGGCGACGGCGGCGGACAGACCGCCCGCTCCGGACCCGATGACGACGACGTCATAGGTGGCGATGGTGTGTTCGGGGGTCATAGCGTCTCCTGAGCGGATGTCGTTGCGAAAGTCGGTGCGGGCGTGAGGTCGACGACCCGGCCGGTGCGCGAAGACTCGTAGATCGCCGCGATGATCGCCAGCGAGGCGCGCGCGTCACGTCCGGTGACGGCAGGGTCGCGACCGGCCAGGACGGCGTCCGCGAAATCCTGCACCTGGAGTGTGTGGAAGTCGGCGAGTCCGGCATTGACTTCCGTGACGTCGAGATTGGCACGGATGTCGGGTGTGAACGGGGCACGGAACTCCACTTCGCCGGGGACCGTCCAGATCTCGTTGACGCCCTCCCGGCCCTCCGGGAACTCCAGGACGCTCGCAATCGCACCGGTCTGCCCCATCACGGTGACCCGGTTGCCGAGGTTGTGGTTGGCGCCGGTGGTCGCGGTGACGGTAGCCGTGCCGCCCGACGCGAACGAGACGACGGCGGACGCGCTGTCCTCGGTCTCGATGTGGTCGCCGTGTGTGTGGGTGCGGATGAAGCCGCTCACCGACACGGCCTCACCCATGAACCACTGGAGCATGTCGATCTGGTGGACGGCCTGGGTCATCAGGACACCGCCGCCGTCGGTGTCCCACCGTCCGCGCCACTCGTCGGCGGAGTAGTAGGACGACGGGCGGTGGAGAAGCACCGACGCCTCACCGAGCATCGGAATGCCGATCCGGCCGTCGTCGATGGCCGTCCTGATCCGCCGTGCGGCCGGCCAGAACCGGCGCTGGAACAGCACACCGAACGTGATGCCCGCGCGGTCGGCGGCCGCGATCATCCGGTCGGCCGCGGCGACGTCGACCGCGATCGGCTTCTCGCACAGCACGTGGATCCCGGCCTCCGCCGCAGCGACGACCACTTGCTCGTGCACCGGATGCGGGGTGCAGACGGTGCACGCATCGAGGCCGAGGGCGATCAACTCCTCCACCGAACCGACGGCCCGCGCGATGTCATGCGCGGATGCGAACTCGCGGGCGCGGTCGACGTCAGGGTCGCAGCAGCCGACCAGCTCGACGCCGGGCACCTGCTGCAGGGCCCGGGCGTGGTTGCCGGCGATCTTTCCGCAGCCGACGATGCCGATTCGTAGTGCCATCAGTAGTGCTCCTCGGTTTCGACGTCCCGGGCCGCGGACTCGCCGCGGTCGAGACGGTTCAGGGCGTCGACGTCCGCGGCGGTGAGCCGCACGTCGAGGGCGGCCAGGTTCTCGGCCTGGCGGGCGGGATTCGCGGATCTCGCGACCGGCACGACACCCTGCGCGAAGTGCCAGGCCAGGACCACCTGTGCGGGGGTGCGGTCGAGGCGCCGGGCGATGTCGGTGACCACAGGCGAGTCGAGCACCTCGCCGCGGCCCAGCGGGCTCCACGACTGCGTGAACACGCCGAGTTCGTCGTTCGCGCGCCGGACGGGCAGCCGGGCGAGCGACGGGTCCATCTGGATCTGGTTGACCGCGGGCGCTTCTCCGGTTTCGGTGACGACGCGACGCAGGTGCGTCTCCAGGAAATTGGAGACGCCGACGTAGCGGACGAGGCCGGCGTCGCGGCACGCGAGCATCGCCTCGAACGCCGCCACGTACCTGTCGTGGCGGGGCAGCGGCCAGTGGATGAGGAACAGGTCGAGCCGATCGAGTCCCAGATTCTTCAGGCTCCGCTCGACCGCGCCGCGGATGTCACCCGACACGTGATCGCTCCCACGCAGTTTCGTGGTGACGAACAGCTCCTCGCGGGGCAATCCACACTCCGCGAGCGCCACACCCACGGCGTCCTCGTTGTCGTAGATCGTGGCGGTGTCGACGAGCCGGTAGCCGGCTTCGATGCCGGACAGCACGGCCCGGGTGGCGTCCGGGCCGGTCAGTGGCCAGGTCCCGAGACCGAGGGGCGGGATGTCCATCACGCGCTGACCTCCTCGCGGGCTTCGGCGGCCGCGGTGATCTTCGCGGCGACGTCGGCTGCGGTGACGAGAGCGGCGTGGATGGAGCCGCCGTCGCCACTCGCGTCACCGACCGTGTGGACGCCGAGTCGCGGTGCCAGCGCCCGCACTGCGGCGAGCAGGTCGGTGCGCGGCTCGACGCCGTGCGACATCAGCAGTTCGCCGGGAGCGTCCACCACCCGCTCGTCCCCGGCGGTCGAGATCACCACCCGGTCTTCCTCGATCCGCGTCACGATCGACGACAGGTGGGTGGTGAGGTTCGCACTCGCCGCGAGCCGCGGCAGCAGCACGATCTTGCCGCGTCGGCCGACGTCGTGGGCGATCGTCTCCTGCGGGCCGATCATGACCACCTCCGTGCCGTGCTGGAGCAGGTCGTCGGCGACCGCGGCCGCTTCCCGGTCGGCGCCGAAGATCGTGACCGCCTCGGGTGCAGGGTCTCCGGCTTCCAGGAACTCGCGAACGTCGCGGACCCTCCGGGTGTCGGCCCCGGGGAGGTCGACCTCGGGTCCGCGGCCGCCCGTTGCGAGCACGACGGCGTCGAAGTCGAGTTCCGCCAGTGCGGCGGCGTCGACCCGCGCGCCGGTGTGGCAGGTGATGTCGAGGTCGGCGATCTCGGCGAGGTACCAGTCGACGATCCGTGAGTACTCGGGGTACTCGTGCAGTCGCGAGGCCAGCGCAAAATCGCCACCGAAACTGCCGCGTTCGTCGTACAGGTCGACGCGGTGCCCGGCGAGCGCGAGGTCGCGGGCGGCAGCCATCCCCGACGGCCCGCCGCCGACGACGGCGACACGCACCGCCACGTCCGCCGGCTTCGACGGCTGCTCGAGTTCGCGGCCCACCCACGGATTGACCGAGCACGGAACGGGTCCGGCGGCGAGGCTGTCGATGCAGTAGTTGCAGGCGATGCAGGGCCGGTACCGGCCGCCGTCCAGCGCGCGGTTCGGGAAGTCCGGGTCCGCGTGCAGGGTGCGGGCCATGCTGACGAAGTCGGCCTGCCCGGATGCGATGATCTGCGCTGCGACCTCGGGTGAGCTGATCCGGCCTGCGACTCCGACGGGGAGGTCGAAGTCCCGCGTGTACTGCTCGGAGAACGGGGCGAGGAGTCCGCGCGGCCACTCGCCGGGTTGGATGATCCACTGCCCGGATTCGTAGTTGCCGGCGGAGACGTCGAGGAAGTCGAGCCGGTCGGTGTCTATCGCGTCGATGCGGGCGCGGGTCGTCTCGGCGTCGAGACCGCCGTCGACGGCCTCGAACGCCGAGAATCGCAGTCCGAGCGCGATACCCGGTGCCATTGTGCGAACCCTTTCGATCACCCTGTTGACGAACAGCGCCGGATCGGCCCACTCGTCGTCGCGGTGGTTGTACGCCGGCGAGAGGAACTGGTGGATGAGATAGCCGTGACCGCCGTGCAGCGAGATCACGTCGACCCCGGCCTGCTGACAGCGCGCGGCGGCCTCGCCGAAGCATTCGATGATGTGCTCGATGTCGTCGCCGTCGAGTTGCTCGGGCATTTCGCCGCCGACCACCGCGCACGGGATCGGTGACGGTGCGACGGGGACGAATCCGCTGACGGAACCCTGCGCGGTGCGGCCGCCGTGATTGAGTTCGACGCCGACGAGCGCGCCGTGCGCGTGGATCGCCTCGGCCATCTTCGCGATGCCCGGGATGCGTTCGTCGACGTCCACGCCCATCTGCCGGACACGGCCCTTGCCGTCGGCCCGCACGTAGCTGGCCTCGGTGAAGACGAGTGCTGCGCCGCCCGCCGCACGGCGCTCGAGGTACGCGATGTACTCGTCGGTCATCGTGCCGTCGACCTCGCAGTAGTTGCGCTCCATCGGCGCCGACACGAAGCGGTTGCGCAGTCGTACGTTACCCAGGTCGAGTGGTGCGGCGAACGGACGCGCGGTCATCGGGACTCCTCGAGTACGGTCGGGGCGCACTGATCGGCGAGCAGTTCGCCGAGGTGACGTCGCATGCGGTCGGGGTCGGGCGTGACCCCGGTGAGGAGGGCGAACGTGTCGGCCGCCTGAGCGACGAGCATCTGACCGCCGTCGAGCACGTCGCAGCCGAGAGCGGTTGCTGCCGCGACGAGTTCGGTCCGCAGGGGGCGGTAGACGATGTCGGCGACCCACAGTCCGGGATGGAGCGCGTCGGTGTCGAACGGCGTTCCAGGATGCCCGACCATGCCGATCGGTGAGGCGTTGACGACGCCGTCGCAGTGCTCCAGGTTCGCTTCGATCGCGTCGAGGGGGATGGCCGTGACCCGCGTCTGCGGGAAGGCCGCCGCGAGGCGCGCGCAGACGTCCGCCGCACGGGCCGGGTCGAGGTCGGCGACCCGCAGGTCCGCCACTCCGGCGGCGGCGAGCGCGTAGGCGACGGCCGAACCGGCACCGCCCGCACCGGCGAGGACGACGCGGCCGAGCGCAGCGTCGGGCAGTCCCCGGCGCAGCGCCGCGAGGAATCCGCTGTGATCGGTGTTGTGACCGATCAGCCGCCCGTCACGGACGACGACGGTGTTGACGGCGCCGAGAAGTCTTGCGTTGTCGGACAATTCGTCGAGGGAGTCGACGACCACCTGCTTGCACGGGTGGGTGACGTTGAGTCCGGTGCAACCCGCTGCGACGGCCTGCCGCAGCGTGTCGCCGGAACTGTCGACGGGGATGCCCTCCGCCGCGACATCGATCAGGTCGTAGCGGTAGTCGGTCAGGCCGAGGGCGACGGCCTCGTGTTCGTGCAGCGCCGGCGACAGGGACGTGGCGATCCCTGCCCCGGCGAGGCGGATCCGGTGCCGGGTGGATACGGGGTGCATGAAAATCTCCTGCAATGGTGAAGGTCCGGGCAGGTCAGGCGTCGTTGCGGACGAGCGCCTGGTGCCGGGTGCCGACCGTCGTCGTGCCGGGTTCGCCGAGCTGATCGGTGGGGGTGCGGTACGTCTCGGGACCGGTGAGCGCGGCGACCGACGACAGCAGCGCGAAGCCCAGGCACATCCAGGCGACCGGGGTCCAGTTCGCGGTGTCGCCCGCCGACAGCCACTGCGCGATGGCCGGGGTGAAGCCGGCGACCAGCAGTCCCAGCATGAGGCTCACGGCCATTCCGGTGTACCGGACCTTGGCGGGGAACTGCTCGGGGAAGTACGCCGGGTACACGCCGTTGGGCATCGCGTAGAACAGGCCGATCAGGACGATGCCGGCCGCGAACACCATCGGCGCGCTACCCGTTCCGATCGCGTGGAAGAACACGAACACCATGCCGGCGGCACCGACGGCGCCCGTCACGAACACCGGTTTGCGGCCGATCTGGTCGGCGAGCATTCCGAACAGCGGCTGGGTGAGGACCGCGACGAAGTTGGCGACGGCGATGGCCCACAGCATCGTGGAGCGTTCGAGCCCGGCGACCTGCACGGCGTACGCCAGCGCGAAGACGTTGACGATGGTGTTGATCATCGCGAATGTCGCGCTGAGGCTGATGCGGATCACGGTGCGCCAGTGCGAGCGGAACATCTCGACGACGGGGATGCCGGCCGTGTCGTCGTGTTCCTTCAGCTCTTCGAAGACCTCCGGCTCGTCGAGCTTGCGACGCAGCCAGACCGCAACACCCGTCACGAAGATGCTGAGCAGGAAGGGCACACGCCAGCCCCACGAGTAGAGCGCGTCGTCCGGCAGCGCGGCCACGGGAATGAACACCAGGCTCGAGATGACGATGCCGAACATGATGCCGCTCATGGTGAACGAGGTGTAGAACGAGCGACGGTTGTCCGGTGCGTGTTCGAGCGTCAGCGCGGACGATCCTGGCGATTCGCCGCCGGCGGACAGGCCCTGCAGCAATCGCAGGAGCACCAGGATGATGGGCGCGGCGATACCGATCTGGTGGTACGTGGGCAGGCAGCCGACGACCACGGTCGCGATACCCATGAGCAGGAGGCACGCCAGCAGCGAATTCTTGCGCCCGTATCGATCCCCGAGATGTCCCCACAGCACTGCGCCGAGTGGACGCGCGATGTACGCCACACCGAGCGTGCCGATCGACAGCAGGGTCGCCGTGGCTCCTCCGCCCGGGAAGAAGATCCGCGGGAAGACCAGTGCTGCCGCGGACCCGTAGATGAAGAAGTCGTAGTACTCGAGCGTGCTGCCGAGGAATCCCGAGACGGCGGCCCGGCGGGCGTTCTCGTTCGGTTGTCCCCCGGTGTCGCGAGTAGACGTGCTTGCCATGGTGTTCCTTTCGTCCCAGGGATCCGGTGCGCCGCGAGGCTTCTTCGGAGGTGATCCACCTCACACGAAGTTCCGGACCGTGACGAGCGTGTCATGGCGGACTATGCGCAGTCCAGCGCAAAAAAAGTCTTAGATATAGACCGAAAACATCCTAATCGGGAGTCGGGAGAATGTCCTCCGATACCGCGAGGGCCACCCGGAGCGCGTCGGAGACCCGACGCGGTGACCAGGCGAGTCCGTGGTTCATGTAGATCGGCTCGCCGGTGAGCGGCACGAACACCGTGCCCGGGGGCGTGAGCGCGGCAATGCCCGACGTCATGAGCGCCACGCCGACACCCGTCGCCACCAGCATCAGGATCATGTACGGGTCGGTGATCTCCTGCACCACGCGGGGACGGAATCCCGCATCGACGCATGCCCGCATCGCGACCTCCTGCAATGCCGAGCCGGCCGACAGCGGTGTCGTGACGAACCCGTCTTCGGCGAGGTCGCGCAGGTCGATCTCCGGCTCCGACGCGAGCGGGTGGTCCGCCGGGAGCACCGCTCCGAACGGCTCGCGGCGGATCAACCGGGTGGACACCGAGGCCGTCTCGACGGGAAGTCCGACGAACGCGAGATCGAGTGCGCCACTGTCGAGTTGAGTGATGGCGTCACGGGTCATGATGCGGCCGACGAGGGTGAGTTCGATGTCGGGATAGCGCTGCCGGAGTGCGCGGGTGAGCGGGGGCAGGGACAGATGATTGAGCACGCCGGTGAAGCCGATCTTGATGCGGCCGTACACGCCTCCGGCGGACGCGCGGGTGGCCTGCCGCGCGATGTCGACACTCTCGAGAATGCGGTAGGCGTGCGGCAGGAAGGTGTGGCCGGCAGATGTCAGGGCGACGCTGCGGGTGCTCCGCTCGAACAACGGCACGCCGATGTCTTTCTCGAGTTTGCGCACCGTTTGACTCAGCGGCGACTGGGCCATCTGGAGCCGCGCGGCGGCCCTGCCGAAATGCAGTTCTTCGGCGACGGCGACGAACGCTTGCAGCCAGCGAATCTCCATCGGATTCCCTTCGGCGAGTTTGACGAGTGTGGCTCAGCCCATATATTCCAATTCGTACACAGTGCGAAACCGATCATTCTGATTTCGCACATAGAACAAGACTAATGCGCACACAGTCGCGAGGAGAAACCACCATGGCCACGTATCCCGAGGGCGCGACCGCGCTCGTCACCGGCGGCGCGAGCGGAATCGGTGCGGCGTGCGCGAAACGCCTCGCCGGCGCCGGGGTCCGCGTCGTCACCGCCGACGTCGCCACGGGGTCCGACGAGCACCTCGACGTCACCGACGCCGACGCCGTCCAGAAGCTCGCCGCCCGGCTCGGCCGCGTCGACATCCTCGTCAACAGCGCCGGTGTCGTGGGACCGTCCACTCCCCTGGTGGACGTCGACCTCGAGGACTGGCGCCGCACGTTCCGGATCAACGTCGACGGGACGTTCCTCCTCTGCCGCGCGTTCGTGCCGGCCATGACCGACGCGGGCTGGGGAAGGGTCGTGAATCTGGCGAGCATCGCCGCGAAGGACGGAAATCCCAACCAGAGCGCCTACTCGGCGTCGAAGGCGGCCGTGATCGCGCTGACGAAATCGCTCGGCAAGGAGGTCGCGCAAACCGGTGTCCTGGCCAACGTGGTGGCACCCGCCGCAGTGGAGAGCCCGATGAATGCCGGCACCGACCCGGCGATCCTCGCGCGGTCGCAGAGCCTGACCCCGATGGCCCGGATGGGACGGCCCGAGGAGATCGCCGAACTCGTCGCATGGCTGTGCTCGGAGGCGCTCAGCTTCTCGACCGGGGCCGTCTACGACGCCAGCGGTGGCAGGGCGTCGTACTAGCGGGACACTCGCTCACAGCCAGTGCGGGGGCTCCGGGATCTCTCCGCCTGAGCCGAGTCCGACGGCGCCGCGTCCGGCGGCCCACCGCACGACTGCGGCGAGGGGCCCGGACACCTTGTCGGCAGGCGGTGAATCCTGCTGCACGGCAACCGGTTCACCTCCGTCGACCGCGAGTATCAGGCCGGCGCCGAGGTCCTTGCGCCGCCACATCCCGACGATGTCGGTGAGCAGCGACTCGAGGACGACGTCGGGGAAGTTGCCGAACCGGCCGCCGTTGCCGAGGTCCACCGCGTGGATCCACACCTCCCGGGTGCGCATCCACGCCGTCTCCGACACCGGCACCAGACGGCCCTGCGCGGTGCGGACCTGCGCATCCCACGCCGAGGCGGGCAGGTTGCGCCACTTCTCGTCGAGCCGGGCGACGGTGTGGTCGAACAGGTTCCGCAACGCCGCCGCCGACAGGGTGGCGCCCTCGGCGATCTCCCGGCCCCGCTGCTCCGGCGACGCATACATCGGGGTCTGCACCCCGGTGGCGGCCCAGTCCAGCAGCCGGCACAATGCGGCGGCGTTGTAGCCGACGTGCGCGAGCAGATGTCGCCGCGACCACCCCGCCAACCCGGTCGGCTCGGACAACTGCTCGTCGGACAGTTCGGCGAGGCGTTGCGCGAAGTACGCGGTGCCGCGGCGCGCGATCAGCAGCCGCTCGGACAAGTCGAGATCGTGGAAACCCACCGGGTGCACCCCTACTTGACGATCGTCGTGTTGCGGACGGTGCCCAGGCCCTCGATGGTGACCTCGACGGTCTGCCCGTCCTGAATGTAGAGCCCGGGCTTACGGGCGTGCCCGACCCCGCCCGGGGTGCCGGTGATCACCACGTCACCGGGCTGCAACGTCACGATGTGCGAGATGTACTCCACCAACTTGGCCGGGGTGAACACCAGATCGTCGGTGGTGGTGGACTGCACCACCTGCCCCTCCAGGGTGGTGACCAGGGTCCCACCGAACGTGTACGAGTCGGTGGTCGTCAGGAACGGCCCGAAACCGCTGGTCTTCTCGAACGTCTTGCCCTGATCCCACTGCAGCGTCCGGTACTGGTAGTCGCGCATCGTGTAATCGTTCATCACCGAATACCCGGCGATATAGGACTCCGCGTCGGCCTCCGGCACCTGGTACGCCTGCCTGCCGACGACGAACGCCAACTCCCCCTCCCAATCCAACTGGGCGGCGGCATACGACGGGACGATCACGTCGTCGTACGGACCGGTCAGCGCCTCCTTGAACTTCGCGAACAGGGTCGGGTACTCGGGCAGGTCCCGGCCCATCTCCTGGATGTGGTTGGCGTAGTTCAAGCCGACGCAGATGATCTTCCCCGGGTGCGGGACCACCGGGGCGTAATCCGCCCCCGCGAGGTCGACGACGTCACCGGACGCGCTCTGCGCGACCGTTTCCCAGTCCGGGTCGGCCAGCAGCGCGGACAGGTCCGGGTACGCGTCGATGATCGTGGCGGCGGTGTCGGAATCGACGCGGACGGCGACGGTGGCACCGTTGCGGCGCAGGGTGGCAAGCTTCATGGGATTGTCAGGCTCCTTCGGAGATGTACGTGCGATCAAAGTGCAGGCGCTCGACGATCGGGGCGTCGGAGAACGCGAACAGGTCGAACTCGGTTTCGGCCTCGATCGACCACTCCGTCCAGGACGGGACGACGATCATGTCCCCCGTGCCGACCTCACGGGTCTGGCCGTCGAGGACGAACCGGCCGGAACCGTCGAACACCTGGTAGACGGTGGACCCGACGTCGCGGCGGGGCCGGGTGTGCGCGCCGGCGCGCAGGCGGTGGAACTCGGCGCGGATCGTGGGCATCACGTCGCCGCCGGTGGTCGGGTTGGTGTAGCGGACCGCGGCATGACCGGGTTCGGTGGTCGCCGCATACCCCTCGTCCTCCAATGCCAGTTGTTCGCGCAGCGCGGCGTCGGTGTGCTCCCACCGGTACGCCGCGATCGGTGAGGACGTCTTCGCGTCCAACCCGACCAGCGGTCGCAGCCCCGGATGCGCCCACAACCGTTCCGACCGGGACACCTCCGGGGTGGAATCGTCGGTGACGTTCTCGGATCCGAATTCGAAGAACCCGGTGTCGGTGTAGTGCACGAACGGGATGTCCAGGCCGTCGATCCAGGCCATCGGCTGATCGGTTTCGTTGTGGTGGCCGTGGAAATGCCAGCCCGGGGTCAGCAGGAAATCGCCGCGCCGCATCGCCACCGGATCCCCGTTGACGACCGTCCACACCCCCTCACCCTCCACGACGAACCGGAAGGCGTTCTGCGCGTGCCGGTGCTCGGGGGCCACCTCCTTCGGGCCCAGATACTGGATGGCCGCCCACAACGTCGGCGTCACATACGGCACCCCACCCAATCCCGGGTTCGCCAGGGCGATCGCCCGCCGTTCCCCGCCGCGGCCGACCGGAACGAGGTCCCCGGCCCGCTGCGCCAGCGGATACAGCGTCGACCACTTCCACACGAACGGCACCGCCCGCGACGTCGGCGTCATCGGCATCAGATCACCGAGCTGCGTCCACAACGGATTCAGGTGCTCGGCCTCGAAATCGTGGTAGAGCTGTTTCAACTCCGGAGCGTCGTCGACGTGCGGTTCGGTAGCGGTCATGGCATCGACGCTAGGAGGGTCGGAGTCCCGGCCGATAGAGAATTCTTCTGTGCAGAAACTCGGTCAGGGTTCGAGGTCGGCGATGTCCACCTCGAGCTCGCGGATCGCGTTCTTGATCTGCGACACCAGCGGCCCCTGCGAGTGCTGTCGGAAACGGGTGATCGGCACGGCCACCGTCAGCGCCCCGACCGCCGTGCGAGCCCGGTTCCGGATCGCGACGCCGAACGCCGCGACACCCTCCTCGGTCTGCTGCACGTTGACGGCGAATCCGACGGCGCGGGCGGCGGACAGTTCTCGCCGGAACCGCTCGAAGTCGTCGGGCGACAGGCGGCGGTCACCCCACTCGCGGTCGTCGTCGGGCAGATCCGCGGGCCGCAGGTACAGCTGTTCGAGGGTCGCTCGCGGCAGTTCTGCCAGCAGAATGCGTCCCCCCGCAGTCAATTCCGCGTCGAGGACCTGACCCTGACGGTCGCCGACGCGCAACATCCCGGTCGACTCGGCGGACGACAGGAAGCGCGCCTGGGTGCCGACGCGGATCACGAGGTTGACGGTCTCGCCGCACAGGATCGCGAGGGCTTCCATGTGGGGCCGGCACGGGTCGTTGAACTCGCGCGTCCACCCGCGCTGGGCCGGGCCGGCGCCCATCGCCGACCCGGGGTGGTACATGCGTTTCTCGTCCTGAACGGCGAACCCCCGGTACACCAGCATCGCCAGCAGCCGGTGCGCGGTGGATGGCGCGATGCCGAGTTCCTCCGCAGCGTCCTTGAGCCGCAGCCCGCCGACGTCGCGCAGCATCTGCAGCAGGCGCAACGCGTTGTCGACGGACTCCAACATGTACGTCGGCTTTTCGATCGTTCGCTTCTTCTGCACAGCAGAACTTTATTGCACGCGGGCTGTGCGCCGCATCACCCTCGATTCATGCCCCTCACTGCCACCACTGCGGCGCCACCGGTGAACCGCGTCGGACTGGACCGCAACGCCACGATCGCCGTCGTCGTCTGCTGGCTCTTCGTGGTCTTCGACGGCTACGACCTCATCGTCTACGGCAACGTCATCCCGAGCCTGCAGAAGGAGTGGGGCATCAGCGCCGCGACCGCGGGCACGCTCGGCAGCCTCGCATTCCTCGGGATGATGATCGGCGCGGTGCTCGCGGGACGCCTCTCCGACGTGGTGGGACGCAAACGTGCGGTGATCGGATGCGCGATCATCCTGTCGGTGTTCACCGCACTGTGTGCGCTGGCGACCGGACCTGTCATGTTCGGCGCATTGCGTCTGATCGCCGGACTCGGCCTGGGCGGCCTCGTTCCCACCTCCAACGCACTTGCCGCAGAGCTGATCCCCGCGAAGTGGCGCGCCGCGGTGGCCACGATGATGATGTCCGGTGTTCCCATCGGCGGTTCGATCGCGGCACTGATCGGCATCCCCGTCATCCCGAACTGGGGTTGGCAGCCGATGTTCGCCTTCGCGCTCGTCCCGCTTATCCTACTGGTGCCGATCGCGTGGAAGACGCTGCCCGACCACACCGCCGCGGTGACGTCGACGGAGGTGCGGCCGGCAACCGGCTTCAGCGCACTGCTCGGTACCCGGTTCCGGTCCGTCAGCATCATGTTCGCGCTCGCCACCGTGGTAACCCTGCTCGCCTGGTACGGCCTCGGCACGTGGCTGCCCAAACTCATGCAGGGCGAGGGCACCGATCTCGGCAGCGCGCTCACGTTCGCCCTCGCACTCAACCTCGGCGCCGTGGCGGGCTCGTTCGTCACCGCGTGGGGCGGCGTCCGGTTCGGCACGATCCCCACGAGCATCGTCGCCGCACTCCTCGCGGGTCTCGCGTTGCTGACGTTGCTCACCGGCCCACCGGTGGCGCTGGTCTACGTCATCTTCGTGCTCGCCGGCGTCGGGACACACGGAACCCAGTGCCTCATCATCGCGGCGGTCGCGTCCTACTACCCCGATTACCTCCGGGGCACGGCCCTCGGCTGGGCGCTGGGTGTCGGCCGTATCGGTGCCGTCGCCGCACCGCAGATCGGTGGCTGGCTCCTGGCCGCCGGGCTGGGCGCCGATTCCAATTTCATCCTCTTCGGCGTCAGCGCCCTCGTCGCCGCACTGCTGCTCACCGTGATCTGGCGCCGCTTCCCCTCCCCCACGTGAGTGCCGCCGCGTGCCCCGCCACGCATTGCCACTCACCTGCCCCGAACGCTCGAAACTAAGGAACTGTCATGTCGAACCTGCAGGACGCACACATCATCATCGCCGGGGGCGGGATCGGTGGCGCGGCCAACGCCCTCGCCCTCGCCCGGAGGGGCGCGAACGTCACGTTGTTCGAACGTGCCTCCGAGTTCGGTGAAGTCGGTGCCGGACTGCAGGTCGGACCGCACGGCGCCCGCATCCTCGACTCCTGGGGCGTGCTCGACGACGTTCTCTCCCGGGCCTTCCTGCCGAAGAACATCGTGTTCCGCGACGCCGTCACCGCGGAGGTGCTCACCAAGATCGACCTCGGCGCCGAGTTCCGCGCCCGCTACGGCGGACCGTACTTCGTGACCCATCGCAGCGACCTGCACGCGACCCTCGTCGACGCCGCGCGGGCTGCGGGCGCCGAACTGCACACGGGCGTCACCGTCACCGACGTGATCACCGACGGTGACAAGGTGACCGTCAGCACCGACGACGGCCGCACCCACGAAGCGGACATCGCGCTCGGCATGGACGGCCTCAAATCCCGGCTGCGGGGGAAGATCTCGGACGACGAACCCGTGTCGTCGGGCTACGCCGCCTACCGGGGCACCACCCCGTACCAGGACGTCGAACTCGACGAGGACATCGAGGACGTGGTCGGCTACATCGGACCGCAGTGCCACTTCATCCAGTACCCGCTGCGCGGCGGCGAAATGCTCAACCAGGTCGCGGTGTTCGAATCGCCCGGTTTCAAGAATGGAATCGAGAACTGGGGTGGCCCCGAGGAGCTCGAACAGGCCTACGCGCACTGCCACGAGAACGTCCGCCGCGGGATCGACTACCTGTGGAAGGACCGGTGGTGGCCGATGTACGACCGCGAACCGATCGAGAACTGGGTGGACGGACGGATGATCCTGCTCGGCGACGCAGCGCACCCGCCACTGCAGTACCTGGCCTCGGGAGCCGTGATGGCGATCGAGGACGCGAAGTGCCTCGCCGACTATGCCGCCGAAGACTTCTCCGCGGGCGGAAACGCCGCGTGGCCGCAGATCTTGAAGGAGGTCAACACCGAACGCGCACCGCGCTGCAACCGCATCCTCACCACCGGACGCATGTGGGGCGAGCTGTGGCACCTCGACGGCACCGCCCGCATCGCACGCAACGAACTGTTCCGCACCCGCGACACGTCGAGCTACAAGTACACCGACTGGCTGTGGGGGTATTCGTCCGATCGCGCGTCATAACCGCTTCCCTGCCGGCATGGTTCGGCAGACTGGGAGTGTGACCCTCAACTTGGTGCAGACCCGTGTGTGGCGCGATGGCGAGTGCGTGGGCAAGGATTTTCCGCTTGCCGACGTGTCCGAACAAGTGAAGGACGAGAACGCGCTCGTGTGGGTCGACCTGTGCGACCCCGACCACGAGTGCCTGACCGAGCTGGCGGCCGAGTGGTCGCTCGATCCGAACGCCATCGAGGATGCCGTCGCCCGCGGTGAGCGGCCGAAGGCGACGCGCTATGCGGGCCATGCGTTCGTGACCGCGTACGCCACCTGGTTCGAGACCGACGACGTCAGCACTCTCGGCGTTCTCGATTCCCGGCTTCGGCTCAGCCGCGTCTCCGCGTTCGTGGTGTCGAACGGGATCATCACGGTGCGGCGGGACGATCGATTCGACATGTCGCAGGTGGTGGAGCGCTGGGAGGAGGACCCCGCACTGCTCACCCCGGGTTCCGGTGCACTCGCGCTCCTGCACGGACTGCTCGACGCCATCGTGGACGGGCAGTTCGAGACGATCGAGACGATCGACGACGCGATCGAAGCGCTCGAGGAGGGCTTGTTCGACGAGTCCGCGCGGACCCGGGAGATTCAGCAGCGTACGTACCGGCTGCGGAAGGAACTGGTGCAACTGCGTCGCGTCGTGCTTCCGATGCGGGAGGTGGTGGGCGCAGTCATGCGCGGGCGGGCCGAATCCCACCGCGACAAGTCGCCGGTTCTCGACAGCTTGTACACCGATCTCTACGACCACGTGACGCGCGCCGCGGAGTGGACGGAGTCGTTGCGCGACATGGTGGTGACCGTCTTCGAGACGAATCTGTCGCTCCAGGATGCCCGGCTCAACACCGTCATGAAGAAGCTCACCGGTTGGGCGGCCATCATCGCGGTTCCCACCGCGGTGACCGGGTGGTTCGGTCAGAACGTCTTGTTTCCCGGAGTCGGGCAGCTGTCGGGAATGATCGTCAGCACCATCGTGATCGTGACGTCGGCCAGTCTGCTCTACATCCTGTTCCGCCGACGCGACTGGCTGTAACACGCCCTCAGGGCGCCGTCTTCGCTCCTGGTGACCCGGTCTCGCCCGCGGGAACAGCGGCGGCCTCGCTCATCAGGCGGGTGATCTCGGCACGGTCGGGGTCACCGGGCAGCCCCCAGCCGGTCCGGTAACCGTAGAGGTCGGCGAGCGTGATCGAATGCCGGTTGCCGTCCGCGACCTCGACGTCCGACGCGGTGATCAGGCCGGGGTGCGCGACACCACACGCCTCGGCCACCTTGAATACGTCCCGGCGCAACGCCCGCAGGTAGTTCGCGGCCCGGACCGATTTGATGCCGGCGTCGAGTCCGTGTGCGAGCCAGGGGTTTTGCGTCGCAACACCCGTCGGGCACCGATCGGTGTGGCACTTCTGCGCCTGGATGCACCCGACCGCGAGCATCGGCTCACGCGCCACATTGATCAGGTCACATCCGAGCGACATCGCCGCCACGGCATTGTCGGGCAGGCCCAGCTTGCCCGAGCCTATGAACGTGATGCCGTCGGTCAGACCGGCTTCCGCGAACTTGGCGTACACGCGCGCGAAGCCGCTGCGGAACGGCAACGAGACCGCGTCGGTGAACACCAGCGGTGCAGCGCCGGTACCGCCCTCACCCCCGTCGATGGTCACGAAGTCGACACCCCGCCCGGAGTTGCTCATCGCGTCGACCAGCAGGTCCCAGAACGTCGGGTCGCCGACCGCGGACTTGATCCCGACCGGCAGCCCCGTCTCGGCGGCGAGGAGCTCCACCCAGTCGAGCATGCTGTCGACGTCACGGAAGGCCGTGTGCCGGGACGGGCTGATGCAGTCACGGCCCTCCGGTACGCCTCTGATCTCGGCGATCTCCGGTGTCACCTTCGCCGCCGGCAGGAGACCTCCGAGGCCCGGTTTCGCGCCCTGGCTGAGTTTGATCTCGATGGCCCGCACCGGCGCCGACTCGACCAGCGCCCGAAGCCGCGCCAGGTCGAAACGGCCGTCCTCGTCGCGGCAGCCGAAATACGCGGTCCCGATCTGGAAGATCAGGTCTGCGCCGTTCCGGTGGTATCGGGAGATTCCTCCCTCGCCGGTGTTGTGCAGGCAATCGGTGGCAGCGGCACCGCGGTTGAGAGCGACCACGGCCGCCGACGACAGCGCCCCGAAACTCATCCCCGAGATGTTGACGATGGAGCGCGGGCGGAAGGCATGCGCCCGTCCGCGGGCGGCACCGAGCATCTTCGCCGACGGAATCGCGAGATGTTCGTCGGCATGCGGCATCGCCGAGGGAGGAATCTCCGAGAACGTCCGGTGCTTGATGATGGTGTAGCCGTCGGTGAACTCGATGTCGTTGTCCGTACCGAACCCGAACGTGTCGGTCACCCGCTTCGACGACGCGTACACCCAGCGACGCTGGTCCCGGGTGAAGGGACGTTCCTCGTCGTTGCCGGTCGTAATGTACTGCCGGAGTTCCGGGCCGAGCGACTCGAGCAGATAGCGTCCGTGCCCGACCACGGGAAAATTCCGGAGCAGCGCGTGGCGTCGCTGAACTAGGTCGTACGACGCGATCGCAGCCGCGGCGGCAGCGGGAATTGCCAGGGCGTTCCACCGCTTCATGAATTCACCGTACGCGCGCGGCGCCACTCGGATCGGCTCCTCGCGCCAATTTCACCCCGGCACGGACCCCGGAGTCGGAGCCTCCTGCGACACCGAAAGCAGCACCCGCAAGTTGTCGGTGACCACCCGAGCGGAAATGGTCGGATCGATGGCGCGCTGAATACCCAGTCCGACACCGAGACTGAGGATGCTGCCGGCCGCATCCTCCGCGGGCACCGGCAGGACGACCCCGAGTGAGTCGGTGAACGACTTCAGCAGTGTCACCGTGATCTCCCGCGCGACCCCGAGGGTGGCGGTGAGTGCGTCGCGGAGTTCGGGATCGTGGCGGGACAACACGATCAGCTCGAACTCGAGCATGGTCCATCCGACGTCGCCGAGCGTCTTCTCCGCCCAGGCCTGGAACGCCTCGAGTCGCTCCTCCATCGTGTCGCCGCCGCCGAGCGCCTCCGCGATCTCCTGCCCCTTGGTGGCGTGGATGAGCCCGAGCACCTCGAGGCACAGTTCCTTCTTGTTCTTGAAGTTGGAGTACACCGCCCCCTTGGAATAGCCGGCCTCGTCGGCCACCTTCTCGAGCGACGTGGCCGCGTACCCGTCGGCCAGGAAGAGGTCGCGCGCAGTCGCGACGAGATGCGCCCGCGTGCGCGCCTGACTCTCCGACCTGGTCAATCGCGCCATGCTCACCCTTTCCTCGAAGCCCCTGCGAGAATATTCCAATTTTCATATACCGCCGGTATCTGGTTTCTGATAGCTTCTGGATATGACTTCGAGTGACATACAACTCAGCCGCGGACTGGTGATCGGTTGCGGCGGCACGCTCGGCGCGGCCTGGACCGTGGCGGCCCTGGTCGCCGTGAGCGACGCGCTGGGCTGGGACCCGCGCGACGCCGACGTACTCGTGGGCACGTCCGCGGGCGCCGAACTCGTCACCATGCTGGGTGGCGGGGCGGGCGTCGACGAACTGCTCGCGATGCAGCTCGGTGGGCCCACCCATCCGGCGCTCGACGGACACCTCGCCGCCGCACCGGGACGGTTCCCGCCGCTCCCCGGACCGGGCCTCGGCTCGCCCGGCTTGTTGCGCCGCGGGCTCCCACCCGTGACCGCCGCGAGCGGCCTCCTCCCCCACGGCCGCGGCGACGCCGCCTGGCTCGACCGGCTCGCACAGCGGTTCACCTGCAACTCCGGCTGGGTGAGTCACCCCGCGACGTGGCTGGTGAGCATGGACTACGACACGGGAGAGCGCATCGCGTTCGGCTCACCCGGTGCACCGACCGCCACCCTGTCCGAGGCGCTGCGGGCGTCGTGGGCGATTCCCGGCTGGTATCCGCCGGTCCCCATCGGCGGCCGCCGGTTCGTCGACGGCGGCGCGGCGTCCACCGCATCCGCCGACCTGGTGCTGCCCCTCGAACTCGACGAGGTGATCGTGCTGGCACCGATGGCGTCGACGGGCCGCATCGCCGGCCGTGGGGCGGCCCGGATCGAACGCCTGATGCTGCGGAACTGGATGAGTTCCGGGCTGGACGCCGAGATCGCGAAGCTGGAGGCGGCAGGCACCCAGGTGATCCGGCTCGACGCGACCGCCGAGGACCTCGCCGTCATGGGTCCGAACTTCATGGACGGCCGGCGCCGGCTCGCCACCCTCGAACATTCCCTCGTCACCACCCGCGCTCAGCTCGCGAACGGAGTACGCGCATGAAGCATTACGACATTCTGATCGTCGGTGCCGGGATCTCCGGCATCGGAGCCGCGATTCGTCTGAAGCAGAGCGGAATCGACAACTTCGCCATCCTCGAGAAGGGGGACGCGCTTGGCGGGACCTGGCGCGACAACACCTACCCGGGCTGCGCGTGCGACGTCCCCTCAGCGCTGTACTCCTACTCGTTCGCACCCAACCGGGAGTGGTCGCGGTTGTTCGCCGGACAGGAGGAGATCCGCCGGTACATCGAGCGCACCGCCACCGAACACGGGGTGCCCGCACACGTGAAGTTCGGCACCGAGATGCAGCGTGCCCAGTGGAGCGAACAGAGCAGGCGGTGGACGGTCGACACGTCCGCAGGCACGTTCACCGCGAACGCCGTCATCGCCGCCGCCGGACCGTGGAACGAACCGCTCGTTCCCACCATCCCCGGCCTCGACACCTTCACCGGCGAGGTGTTCCATTCCTCTCGCTGGAATCACACCTACGACCTCACCGGCAAACGCGTGGCCGTCGTCGGAACCGGTGCATCCGCGGTGCAATTCGTCCCGGCGATCCAGCCGCAGGTCGAAACGCTGCATCTCTACCAGCGCACCGCGCAGTGGGTGCTACCGAAACCGGATCACACCCTGCCCGGCGTCGAGCGGGCGATCCTGCGCCGCGTACCGGGTGCGATCCGCGCGCTGCGACGCGTCGAGTACACGATCATGGAATCGCTCGGACTCGGTTTCCGGCACCCGTGGATCCTGCGGGTGATCCAGCAGATCGGCAAGGCACAACTCCGCGCGCAGGTGCGGGATCCGAAGCTGCGCACGGCATTGACCCCCGACTACACGCTCGGCTGCAAGCGACTGCTGCTGTCCAACACCTACTACCCCGCACTCACCCGCCCGAACGTCGAGGTCCACGCCGACGCCGTGGAGTCGGTGCGCGGAAACGTCGTCGTCGGCCGCGACGGCGCCGAACGGGAAGTGGACGCCATCATCTTCGGCACCGGCTTCCACATCCTCGACATGCCGATCGGTTCCACAGTGTTCGACGGGGACGGCCGCAGCCTCGACGATCACTGGAAGGGCAGCCCGCAGGCCTACCTCGGCACCACCGTCGCGGGCTTCCCCAACGCCTTCGTCCTCCTCGGCCCCGCGCTGGGCACCGGCCACACGTCGGCGTTCATGATTCTCGAGGCGCAACTCGAATACCTGATCCAGGCCGTCACCAGTGCCCGGAGCAACGGGTGGACCAGGATGGAACCGCGCCGGGAAGTGCAGGACGCGTTCAACGCCCAGGTCCAGGAAGCCCTGGCCACCACCGTCTACAACGCCGGTGGCTGCCAGAGCTACTTCCTCGACGTCAACGGCCGCAACAGCTTCAACTGGCCGTGGTCGACCGACCGCATGCGGCAGCGACTCGGCCGGTTCGACGAGGCGGCGTACGACGTGTCGCGTGAGCCGGCGTCGGCTACAGCGACTTCGCGATGATCCCCTTCATCACCTCGTTGGCGCCCGCGTAGATCTTCTGGACGCGGGCGTCCTCGTACATCCGGGCGATCAGGTACTCGCGCATGTACCCGTAACCACCGTGCAACTGCACGCACCGGTCGATCACCGCGCACTGCTGCTCGGTGAGCCAGTACTTGACCATCGCCGCCTCGGACGGGTCCAGTTCCCCACGCAGGTGCGCCTCGATGCAATGGTCCAGGAACACCGCACACGTGCGGGCGATGGTCTGGCACTCGGCCAGCTCGAACGCCGTGTTCTGGAACTCGAACAGACTGTGCCCGAACGCCTGCCGCGACTTCGTGTACGCAACGGTGTCCTCCACCGCACGAGTCATCGCACCGGATGCCTGCGCGCCGATGATCAACCGTTCCTGCACCAGCTGCGCCATCAGCTGCCCGAAACCCTGCCCCTCCTCACCGAGCAGGTTCGACACCGGCACCCGCACATCGGTGAACGACAACTCCGACGTGTCGGCGCCGTGCTGACCGACCTTGTCCAACACCCGCCCGACAGCGAACCCCGGGCAGTCCCGCAAATCGACGATCAGCAGCGCCACCCCCTTGGCGCCGGCCTTCGGATCGGTCTTGACCGCCAGCACGATCATGTCGGCCGACGCGCCGTTGGTGATGAACGTCTTCGACCCGTTGACGACGTACTCGTCACCGTCCCGGATCGCGGTGGTCTTGATCGCCTTGAGGTCCGATCCGGCGCCGGGCTCGGTCATGCCGATGGCGCCGAGGATCTCCCCGGTCGCCATCGCCGGCAGCCAGGTCTTCTTCTGTTCCTCGGTGCCGTACTCGAGGAGGTAGTGCGCCACGATCCCCGAATGCACCGAGATGCCGAGCGCGAGGTCGCCGGCATAGCCCTGGGCCTCGAACACGGCGAGGTCGTGCGCGAACGTGCCGCCACCGCCGCCGTACTCCTCCGGGATCGAGCAGCACAGCAACCCCAGCTTGCCGGCCGCGAGCCACACCGCACGGTCGATGCGGTGCTGGGCGTCCCACTTCTCGTTGTGCGCTACCACCTCGCGTTCGAAGAACCCGACCGCGAGCTCGGACAGGGCCTTGACCTCGTCGTCGTGCCAGGACGGGATGTGCTTCTTCATCGTCTGCCCTGTTTCTAGATGCGCCGGAAGAGTGCGGCGAGGGCCTGGCCGCCGCCGATGCACATGGTGACGATGCCGAGTTCGAGGTCGCGGCGCACGAGGTCCTTCGCCAGGCGCAGGCTCAGGATCGCGCCGGTCGCCCCGACCGGGTGACCCAGCGCGATCGCCCCGCCGTACGGGTTGGTCTTCTCCGGATTCAGCTTCGCGTCCCGGATCACCGCGACCGCCTGCGACGCGAACGCCTCGTTCAGCTCGATCACGTCGATGTCGCCGGGGGTGGTGCCGGTCTGCTCGAACAGGTTCTGCAACGCCAGCACGGGGGCGTACCCCATCAGAGCCGGGTCCATCGCCGCGGTCGCGACGGCCTCGAGTGTGACCAGCCCGGTCAAGCCCTTCTCCTGCGCGGCGGACTGCGTCGCCAGCACCAGGGCCGCGGCGCCGTCGTTGATACCGGACGCGTTGCCCGCGGTCACCGAGCCGCCCTCCTCGAACGCCGGCCGCAGCTTCGCCAGGGTCTCGAGGGTGGTGTCGGGCTTGGGGTGCTCGTCGACGTCGATCGTCTTCGGGCGGCGGCCCCCGATCTCGACGGGGGTGATCTCCTCGGCGAACGCGGCCTTGGCGGCCTCGGAGGCGGCACGGCGCTGGGATTCGACGGCGAACTCGTCCTGCTGCTGCCGGCTGACATCGTACTTGCGGGCGACGGCCTCGGCGGTGCGGCCCATGTGCACGCCACCGAACGGGTCGGTCAGAATCGCGACCGTGCCGTCGACGAGCGTGCGGTCGCCGAGTTTGTAGCCGGAGCGGGCGGAGAAGTCGTAGAACGGCATCCGCGACATGCTCTCGTCGCCGCCGGCGAGGGCGAAGTCCACCCCACCCCAGCGCATCTGCTGCGCCGCCGACCACACGGCCTGCAGACCGGACCCGCACAGCCGGTTGACGGTGTACGCGGGGGTCTTCTCGGGAAGTCCGGCGGCGAGGGCGACGCGGCGGGCGTTGTAGGCATCCGGTCCGACCTGACCGATGCAGCCCATCACCACCTCGTCGATGTCCTCACCCGGCACCCCGGCACGCCCCAGCGCGGCCTTCGCGGCGGTGGCACCCAGTTCGTGGGCGGGCACGTCCTTGAACGCGCCACCGAAGCTGCCGATCGGGGTCCTCGCGCCGTCGACTACCACGATCGGTTCAGGAGAATTCATGACGTGCCCTTCCGTCTCTCTACCAGTATGGAGAGATAGTAGGACTTCAAAGTACCCAGCGGTTCACGCAGGGGCCTCCGGCACATCGTCGGGTCAGGTTCCGCGGATCAGATCGGCGCACTTCTCGGCCATCGTCATGACCGTGATGTTGGGATTGACGTAGGGCAGTTTCGGCATCGCGGACGCGTCCACCACCCGCAGATCGCGGACACCCTTCACCCGCAAATCCGGATCGAGGACGGCCATCGGGTCGGTGGCCGCACCCATCCGGGCGGTCCCGGCGGGGTGGTACACCGTGTTGTGCGTCCGGTGCGCGTAGTCGATCAGTTCGTCGTCGGTGACCGCCTCCGGCCCGGGAGCCAGTTCCCTCGTGATCCAGCCGCGGAGAGGTTCCTGCTCGGCGATGCGACGCGCCAGCCGGATCCCGGCGAGCATCACCGCCTCGTCGTGGCCGTCGGGGTCGGTGAAATACCGGGGATCCACTCGCGGACGATCCCGGAAGTCGCGGGACCGGAGCCGCACCGTTCCGCGGGAGAGTCCCTGCGTGACGTTCGGGGTGAGACAGAAGCCGTTGTCCGTGGTGGGGTATCCCCACCGGAGCGTGTTCATGTCGAATGGCACGCTGCCGTAGTGCATCATCAGGTCCGGATGGTTCAACCCCTCCTCGGTGGTGGCGAACAGACCGATCTCCCACCATTGCGTGGACGTCTCGACCATCGGCCGGGACGCATCCCAGAACACCAGCCCCTCGACGTGGTCGTCGAGGTTCTGCCCGACCCCGGGGGCATCGACCCGAACCTGCACACCCATCTCGCGCAGGTGCACCGTCGGCCCGATACCCGAGAGCATCAACAGTTTCGGTGTGTCGATGGCCCCGGCGGTGACGACCACCTCGCGGCGCGCCGAGACCGTGTCGTATCCGGTGAGATCGGGACGCTGGTACCGCACGCCGGTCGCCGCCATCGCATCGTCGATGACGATCTCGCTGATCCAGCAGTCGGTGCGCACGTCGAGGTTGGGGCGGGACCCGAGAATCGGATGCAGGTAGGCGTGCGACGTCGACATGCGCGTGCCGTCCTCGGACGCGTTGATCTGGAACCACCCCGCCCCGTCGAGCACCGTCGAGCCCCGGTTGAACTGCACGGTGGGCAACCCGACCTTCGCCGCTGCCTCGAGCAGGGCCACGCCGCACGGGTCGTTCGGGGGGACGTCGCGCAACCGCACCGGACCGCTGCGGCCGTGCTGCTCGCCGGGGGCGTCGTTGTTCTCCACCCGCGCCACGAGCGGCAGCACGTCCTTCGCGCCCCAGCCGGTGGCGCCCGCCGCCGCCCAGTCGTCGAGTGTCTCGGCGGGCGGCCAGAACGCGATGCACGAATTGTGGGAGGAGCATCCGCCGAGCACCTTGGCGCGGGCGTGCCGCATGAAGCTGTTGCCCTTCTCCTGCGGCTCCACCGGATAGTCCCAGTCGTAGCCGGAGTCCAGCAGATGCATCCACTGCGACAGCTCGAGGACGTTGCGGTCACCGACGTCGGACGGCCCGGCCTCCACGAGGCAGACGGTCACCGAGGGGTCCTCGCTGAGTCGCGCGGCGAGCACACATCCGGCCGTTCCGCCGCCGGCGATCACGTAGTCGAACACCGTGTCCGTCATGGCAGTTCACTCTCCGCCTCGTCCTTCGACGTCGCCGCGTGCGAAGCGAGGCAGCCGATGTGGTTGCGGCCCTTCACCGCATACCAGAGGAGGCCCAGCCCGAGAATGATGCCGATGTAGACGAACGCACCCCACGTGTTGTACCAGGGAGTGCCGTACACCTCGGGGCGCGGCCACGCCAGATTGAGCGCCATCCCCACTCCCCACAGCACGGCGAAGATGTTCACCGGAAGCCCCCACCGGCCCATCGTGAAGTAGCCGCTCTCCGCGAGTTCCTTCGGCGGCCACTGCCCCTGCAGACGTTTCTTCAGCAGCGGACCGGTGACCATGAGATACGCCAGGTAGATCATGATGATCGCGATCGACGTCAACACCGTGAAGATCTGCGGCTGACCGATGTTGATGACGAGGATGAACGCGGCGAGCACACCGATCACGATGGCGGGGACCACGGGCGTCTGGTGCTTCGGGTTGACGTGGGCCAGCCGCTCCCCGAACGGCAGCGCGTTGTCGCGGGCCATCGCGAACGTGAGCCGGATGGCCGCGGCGTGCACCGCGAGCGAACACACCGTGACCGCGACGACGATGCAGACCAGGAAGATCTTGCCGAGCGGTCCCCACATCACCTGCTCGACGATGTACTGCAGGCCGCCCTCACTGCTGCCGATCAGTGGATCCTCGAGGTCGGGGGCCGCCATCACGGCGAACACCAGGATCGCCCCGCCGATCACGAACGACGCGAGGATCGCCCGCAGGATCGCCTTGGGCGCCGTCCGCCTCGGGTCGACCGTCTCCTCGCCGAGCGAACTCGCGGTGTCGAATCCGTACATCACGTAGCCCGACGCGAGTGACGCCACGAGGAAGACGGTCAGATATCCGCCGCTCTCCCCGGCGCCGTAACCGTGGGTGGAGAAGAACACGTCCGGACCGCGAGTGATGTTGGCGGCGAGGATGATCGCGATGAGGACGGCCGCGATCAGTTCGACGAACACACCCGAACTGTTGATGAGGGCCATCAGCTTGACGCCGAACGCGTTGACGGCCGTGGTGAACGCGATCATGATGGTGCCGAGAATGACGGCGTTGGTGGCGAAGTCGTATTCACCGCTGCCGTCACCGATGATCTGGAACCCGCTCCACAACCTCGGCAGGTTGAGTTGCAGCGCGAGCACGACCGCGGAGAGGGTCACGATCGACGCGGTGAGCATCAGCCAGCCCGACGACCATCCCACGATCCTGCTGCCGAGCAGCTTGGCCCAGTTGTAGACCGAGCCGGCCACGGGGTACTTGGCCGCGAGCTCCATGAAGCACAGGGCGACCGCCATCTGCCCGACGAACACCATCGGCCAGGACCACAGATATGCCGGTCCGGCGGTGCCGAACCCGAAGTAGAACAACTGGAACGTGCCGGTGAGAATCGAGATGTAGCTGACTCCCGCCGCGAAACTGGCGAATTTGCCGAGGCTGCGGTCCAATTCCTGTTTGTACCCCAGTTCGCCGAGTCCACTGTCTCCCGGCGCACCTCCGTCACCCACTGCTCCGTGCCGAGTAGCCATGGTTCTCTCGCCTCTCCGTGCGCCGACCTAGCCGTTGTCGAACCACCCCGCCGCCGTGGGCGAGGTGTTGTGCCAGATATGTTTGGTCTCCTGGTATTCCGCCAGACCGGTGGGGCCGAGTTCGCGCCCGTTACCCGACATCTTGAAGCCGCCCCACTCGGCGGCGGCAGTGTAGTAGCCGAAGTCGTTGAGCCACACCGTGCCGTGGCGCAGACCCCGCACCATCCGCTCGCCCCGCGCACTGTCGGCGGTCCGGACGCCCGCGGCGAGACCGTACTCGGTGTCGTTGCCCAGTCGCAGCGCCTCCTCCTCCGTAGTGAAGCGCTCGACGGTGAGGATCGGTCCGAACGTCTCCTCCTGCACGAGGCGCATGGTGCGGTCGCAGTGGTCGAAGATGGTGGGCAGGTAGTAGCTCCCGTCCGCCAACGCGGGATCGGAGGGCCGGGCTCCCCCGGTCACCAACCGGGCGCCCTCGGAGAGGCCGAGCGCCACGTACCGTTCGACCTTCTCCCGGTGGGCCTCGGATACCAGCGGGCCGGTTCGGCTCGCGGGATCGAGACCGTTGCCCATCCGGATCTTCTCCGCCCGTGCGGCGAGCGCGGCGACGAACCGGTCGGCGATGGACTCCTCGATGATCAGGCGGGTTCCCGCCGAGCACACCTGCCCGGAATGCAGGAACACCCCGGTGAGCACCTGGTCCACCGAGTCGTCTCCGTCCGCGTCGGCGAAGACGATGTGCGGATTCTTGCCACCGAGTTCCACCGCCACCTTGGTGACGTTCTTCGCCGCGGTCTCGAGGATGACGCGTCCGGTGGCCAGCCCGCCGGTGAAGGAAATGAAGTCGACGTCGGGGGTGCCCGTGAGTGCGGCGCCCAGGACGGCGCCGCTGCCCTGCACGAGGTTCACCACCCCGGCGGGGACACCTGCTTCGGCGATCAGCGCGGTGAACGCGATGGTGCTGAGCGGGGTCACCTCGCTCGGTTTGAGGACCATGGTGCATCCGGCGGCCAGCGCGGGCGCCACCTTCCACGAGATCTGCAGCAGCGGGTAGTTCCACGGTGCGATGAGCACGCACACACCGATCGGCTCACGCACCACCCGGCTGATCACCTCGGGGCGCCCGACATCGACCAGATTGTCGGCTTCGACCGCGGCGAGTTGCGCGTAGTACCGGAATACCGACACCACGTCGTCGATGTCGATCCTGCTCTCCTCCAGAGTTTTTCCGGTGTCGAGCGTCTCGATGCGCGCCAGGGTCTCCTTGTCTCGCTCGAGGAGATCGGCGATCCTCGCGACCAACGCCGTGCGCTCGGCGACGGGTGTGCGGGGCCAGGTTCCCTCGTCGAACGCCGCGCGGGCCGCGGCGACTGCGCGAGTTGCGTCCTCCGGGGAGGCCTCGTCGACGGTGGCGACCACCGATCCGTCGGCCGGATTGATGCAGTCCCGGGTCTCACCGGAGCTGGAGCGGATCCATTGCCCGTCGACGAACAGGCCCGTGTTCAAGAGGTCATCGATCGACTGGTCCTGCATCACTCAACTCCGTGTCTCGCCGGAACGAACGCACCCCCTTTACGGTATGCCGTCGGAGTCGCGGTGGGCGGGGATCGCGCACACATGTCCGATTCGCGACGGTATCCGTGTCCGAGAAGACTGTGTCCGGTAGCCGGACGCACGTGCGCCTAGCGGCTGCGATAGCGTCGTCAGGCGAACTCTTCGCACATTCCCGGACAGGACACACCTAGAAACGGAGCACCCGTGGTCGCGATCGGCAACTCGGATCTGGACATCTTTCCCCTGGCCCTCGGTGGTAACACCTTCGGCTGGACCAGTGACGAACCGACGTCGTTCGAGATCCTCGACGCCTTCGCCGCAGGCGGCGGCAACTTCGTCGACACGGCGGACTCGTACTCCGCGTTCGCCGAGGGCAACTCCGGCGGCGAGTCCGAGACCGTCCTCGGCAACTGGATGGCGTCCCGCGGCAACCGCGACCACGTGGTGATCGCCACCAAGGTCAGCCAGCACCCGGAGTTCAAGGGCCTGGCCCCCGCCAACGTCCGCGCGGCGGCGGAGGCATCCCTGAAGCGGCTGCAGACCGACCACATCGACGTGTACTACGCCCACTTCGACGACGCCGAGACTCCCCTCGTCGACACGCTCGGCGCCTTCGACGAATTGGTCCGCGACGGACTCGTCCGCCACGTCGCCATCTCCAACTACTCGCCCGAGCGCATCCGCGAGTGGCTGTCCTTGACGGCCGAGAACGGTTTCGCGGCCCCGATCGCGCTGCAGCCGCACTACAACCTGGTGCACCGCCACGACTACGAGCCCGAGGTGGCCGCGATCGCCACCGAGAACGGCCTGGGCGTCTTCCCGTACTATTCACTCGCCGCGGGCTTCCTCGCGGGCAAGTACCGCACCCAGGCCGACCTGGACGGTCAGCCGCGCCAGCGGATGGCGACCCGCTACTTCTCCGAGTCCGGCCTCGCCGTCGTCGACGCCCTGGCCGAGATCGCCGACACGCACTCGGCGGAGATTTCCACCATCGCGCTCGCGTGGCTCCTCACCCGGCCCGGCATCACCGCGCCGATCGCGAGCGCGAGCCGCCTCGAACAACTTCCCGCTCTGCTCGACGCCCCGACCGTGACCCTGACCGCATCCGAGATCAGCCGGCTCACGACTCTCTCGGACGCGATCGGCGCCTGACCTCAGCTCAGCAGCTTGCCCCGGAGCCGGTCGACGGTCGCCGCGCTCAGACCGAGCCCTTCGGTGAGATAGCGGTCGACCGTGCCGTACTGCTCGGTGAGCCGGCCGAGTCCGGCCTCGAGGTAGCTCCGGTCGACGCCCAGCAGCGGCTGGTAGATCTGCGCCACCGCCTCGCCGCGGCTGGCGGCGATCTGGTCGTACGTGACCTTCATCGACGCGGCGGTGTACTCGTTGGTGAGCAGGTAGTCGTCGAAGATGGTGTCCTGCGGGACGCCCGCGATGGAGAGCAGCAGCGCGGACGCCCAGCCGGTGCGGTCCTTGCCCGCCGTGCAGTGGAAGATCTGCGGCCCCTCGGTGTCGGCCAATGCCGTCAGGAGTTGCGCGAACCCGGCCCGGGTCGCCGCGTCGTCGACGAAGCTGCGGTTCATCTGCTGCATGAACGCGACGGCGTCGGCGGGCGACTTCAATTGCGCGACTGCGGCACCCAGGTCTCCCGACAGGATGGGGATGCCGAGGTAGCGCGGCCCGCCCGGGAGCCGGTCGGGTTTCGCCGCCACCTCTTCGACGGTCCGCACGTCGTACACCGCCGTCAGTCCGAGCCCGGCGAGGACGGCGAGATCCTGATCGTTCGGAACCAGAGCGTTCGAACGGTAGAACAGCCCCCTCGTGACGTGCCCTCCGCGGGTGGTGGCGTACCCCCTACCCGATCCCCCGACGTCGCGGAAGTTGTCGACCGACGCCAGTCGCGGTGTCTCGACGACCGGGCCCGCGCTCCCGAAGTCGGACGAGCCGAACCCCGGGAGACTGATTCCGGGCAGCGACAGTGGGTCCGCCGATGCGAGCGCAGGCGTGCCGAAACCCGCGAACAGGACGCTGCCGGTGATCAGCACCGCGGCGGTGGAGGTGACGCGTCGAGACATAGGGGAAGCCTTTCGATGGGCTGTCGGGGAGATCCGCTCGTCCGGCATGTCCGGAGTGTCAGCGGGTAACCCACATCACAGTGGTCGGACGTTTCCCGTGGCTACGAGTTGTTCCGATCACCGGGAGAACCCGTTTCCCACCGGCGGCGCCCACAGCAGACTCGGGCCGTCGGCAGCCGACGTGCCCCGACGAACGTGATTCTTTGACGACGAGGATGTGAGCTGAGATGACCGAGACCGCACAGCAACTGGCGGGGAAGGTTGTGATCGTGACCGGGGCGGCGCGGGGGCTCGGCGCGGCATTCGCCCAGCGCATCGTCGACGAGGGCGGCAGCGTCCTGGTCGGCGACGTTCTCGACGACGACGGCCGCGCGACCGTCGACCGACTGGGCGACCGGGCGCGGTACAGCCACCTCGACGTCACGGACCCGCAGCAGTGGCAGGCCGCGGTCGACGTGGCGACGAGCGAATTCGGACGCGTCGACGGCCTCGTCAACAACGCCGGCATCTCCACCGGCCAATACATCGAGCACGAACCGCTCGAACACTTCCGGACGGTCCTCGATATCAACTTGACCGGTGTGTTCAACGGCCTGCAGGCCGTGATCGCCCCGATGCGGGCCGCCGGCGGCGGATCGATCGTCAACATCTCGTCGGCCGCCGGCCTGATGGGACTCGCGCTGACCGCCGGTTACGGCGCGTCCAAGTGGGGCGTGCGCGGGCTCACGAAGATCGCCGCCGTGGAACTGGGCACCGACCGGATCCGCGTCAATTCCGTCCACCCCGGAATGACGTACACCCCGATGACTGCGGGCCTCGGAATCCAGCAGGGCGAGGGCAACTACCCGAACACTCCCATGGCCCGGGTCGGCGTGCCCGAGGAGATCGCCGGTGCCGTCGGGTTCCTGCTGTCGGATGCGTCCACGTACGTCACCGGAGCGGAACTGGCCGTCGACGGCGGATGGACCGCCGGACCGACCGTCAAGTACGTCATGGGCCAATGAGATCGCATTCGGAAACACACGAGGAGCACACACGATGAATCGATTCGACAACCGGCGGATCCTGGTGACCGGAGCCGCGTCGGGGATCGGACAGGCCACCGCCCTCCGACTGCTGGAGGAAGGCGGCACCGTCGTGGCAGCCGACGTCTCCGAGGACGGCCTCGCGCGGACAGCGGAACTGGCCGACGCGGCAGGCACCGCGGGACGCCTCAGCGTCGCCGCGATCGACATCGGCGACGAGAAGTCCGTCACCGACGGCGTGAGCCTTAGTGGTTCCGCCCATAAGTTCGTTGGGGGTCATGCGGCACGGGCTTGAGCGGTTGTTTTGTCGGGCTGATCATGGTCGCGTTCGTGGCGGTCGAGCCTGGCGAGCAGATCGGCGAGGTCGGCGGTGGTGAACTTCCATTTGAACGGTTGGGCTGCCCGGTTGTAGTGGGTCTCGAAGGCCGCCAGTCGTGCGGCGACTTCGTCGGTATCAGTAAAGTCGTTGGGTGAGACAATCTTTCGTTGAACTATGGAGAAGAAGATCTCGACTTGGTTCAACCACGATGCGTGCACCGGTGTATGGACCATGATCGCGTTGGGAAACTGTTCGGCAAGCCGGTCGATCGCCGCTTGCCCCCGGTGTGACGACCCGTTGTCCACAATCCAGAACACTCGCTCCGCCGACGCATACGGCGCTTGGGTCATGACCTGCTCGACGAGACGGGCGAACGGAACGATGCCGGTGGTGTCCTCGCAGCGACCGAAAACATTCGCGCGGTGTACATCGTAAGCAGCGAGGTAGGCGAGGGCGCCGCGCCGCTTGTAGGTGTGGTTGACCCGCATCGTCCGGGAGCGGCCGGGTGGAAGTGTGGGGTGACAGCGGCAGCGGGCCTGAATGGACGTCTTCTCGTCAGAGGAGATCACATAGTCGTGCTCGCCCAACGGTTCCCCATCCCACACCCGGGCATACAGGTCGAGCACACGACTAGCATTAGCGGCGAAGTTCGGATCGGAGATGAATATCCACGATTGATGCTGCCAGGGCTTGAGGGCGTCTTGGGAGAGCCACCTGCGAATCGTGGCCTGCGAGATCGACGCACAGATCCCGTCGGTGACGGCGTGGCGGGCCAGTTCCGGACACGACCACCGCGCCAACGGCACCCCACACTCCTTCGGGGGTGTGCAGGCCATCGCCTTGACCCGCGTGACCTGCACCGGGGTGAACTTCGGTGGCCGACCCGACCGTTTCGCGTCTCCCAACGACGCCACGCCCGGCGCGGCGTTCCAACGGCCCCGCCACTTGCGGACGGTCTCCACACTCACGCGTAACGCCCGGGCGATCGCGGCACTCGGGCACTGATCCGCAGCCCACAAAACGATGGTGGCGCGCAGCACAAGACGCTGTTCGGTGCGCCCGGCTCGAAGCAAACGATTCAGCTCGCGGCGCTGGGATCCGGTCACCCTGACCGGATCCGCACTGAATAAAGGCAATGCTCATACCCCAAACCGCAATACCGTTCAGTTAGTGCGGGTTGCGTTACGATGAGGTGTGCCTCGGAGTGGATGGGTGAAGCCGGTCTCGGATC